>NZ_JAVDSX010000001.1:0-1133464 GCF_031455525.1 Phyllobacterium sp. 1468
AGTCAACCAGACTATAGGGCGCATTCGGCAACCGCCAGCGGCGCCCCGCCCTCGTTGTGCCGGTATATAGACCCCACCCAACAAACCTGTCAACATCGATTTTGAAGAAATTATGAAAAATATGACAGAGACTTTTGCGGCGCGGCTTTCGCACGCAAAAGCTGCGCCTCGTGGACATAGCCGGCGAATTGAAATGTGATTGGACCGGCCACAAACATGCCCAAATCCCGACATAGCGCTCGCTCCCATGCCACACGACCAGTCCCGCTTATCATTCTGCACCATGCAGCATTTGCACAGGCTTGCGGGACCGCGCGTTGACATAGGCAAGCTGGGAGGGCAAAACTGCGTCCCAATCGATTTCATACCAGTACAAGGCTGGTCGGCAAGCGCCGAAAAACCTCATAAGCCCGCAGTCCGTAACGGCGACAGGATCAACACTTAACAGTATGAACGAGTACGAGGGGCACTCATCAATCGATCCGGGCAACGAGCCGCCGTTGATTACGGACGGCCGCCGTGGCCCGCCGGATCGTCGAGAGATCTCGGCACGATGGCTTGCCGGCACCTTTCTTACCGGGATCACTTCCAGCATATTGATGGGTGTGGCCCTGTTTGCGGCGCTTGACGGCCGCGAACAGCTGGCAACGCCGCCGGAATTGATGGCCCGCAACGCGATGCCCGCGCCGGGCGGCAATTCCGATGTCACCAAAGGCGCTCGCGTTGCCGCAACGACACCCATCCAGAAGAACCGCGACCGCAGGCGGCTCGATGTTTCGACGATGTTCAAGGATGGCGAGCGTGACGTTATTCGCTCAATGCCGTTCGAATTCGTCCACATCGCGCTCGCCGACGTCCATAATACCAATCGCCGATATCCCGCGTTCAATCCCCTCGATGTCTTTGCGGAAGCCAATGAGGGCACGGACCCCACACCGAAAACCGGCCTGATCTACGGTGCCAAGGTCGAGAGCGAAGTCAGCCTCCGTACCGTGGACTTCCCCCTGGCCACGGCGCAATACGATCCCGCCGATGATCTGAGTGTGGATGATGTGGAAGAGGTTGTCCGCAACACTGGCTCGCTTCTGACCGACGGCGCAATCCAGGTCGCCTCTCTCCATTACGTGGACCCGCTGCGATTTGGTACAGACGAGGATCCTTACAATCTTCGCAGTCCCCTTGCCGTCAAAATCATTCAGGAAAACGTCAGCGTCTCTCCCCGGTTGTCCGAAGACGCCGAGAGCGCAGGCTATTCGGAAGAACTTATTCCGTTCCGCAGTGACAAGGATATTCTGGCGGCGCTCAACGATGCCGGCTATGAGGACGGCGACGCGACGGGCATGTCGGAGGCCATCGCCAAGCTGTTGAACTCGCCGCGTTTGAAGAGCGGCAGCGTATTGCGGCTAGGAATCGAGTCCCGGAGCAATACCGACAGGATCATGCGTGCCAGCGTCTACAATGGAAGCACGCATGTCCTGACCATCGCCCTCAACGACCGCGACCAATATGTCCCGGCAGACGAACCGGAGATGACACCTGGCCTTCAGGTTGCATTCGACGACAATCCCCCCGTCTCGCGCCGGACCGAGGATTTGCCCACGATCTATGACGGCATCTATCGCGCCGGCGTTGCCTACGGCATGACGGATTCCATGATCAAGCAGCTCATCAGGATGCTTGCTTCCGATGTCGATTTCCAGTCGCAGCTTTCCCCCACCGATGAACTGGAAGCCTTGTTCTCGCTCCCGGCAGATTCGGAGAAGGCTGGCGACGATTCGGAAATTCTCTATGTTGCTGCCAATTTTGGCGGCGACCTGAAGAAATTCTACCGGTTCCACAGCAAGGACGGCAACACCGATTATTATGACGAGGATGGCAAGAGCTCCAAGCAGTTCCTGCTGCGGAAACCCGTACCGAACGGCATCTTCCGTTCTCCCTTCGGCATGCGGCGTCATCCTATCCTTGGTTATTCCCGCATGCATACGGGGGTGGACTGGTCAGCTCCGCGTGGAACACCAATCATCGCTGCAGGCAATGGTGTCGTCGAACGTGCGGGGTGGACCAACGGCTATGGCAACCAGACGCTCATTCGCCATTCCAACGGCTATGAAAGCAGCTATTCGCACCAGAACGCTATCGCCAGTGGTGTGACCCCGGGTGCAAAGGTGCGGCAGGGCCAGGTTATCGGCTACCTCGGATCGACAGGGCTTTCGACCGGCCCTCATTTGCATTACGAAGTGATCGTCAACGGCTCCAAAGTCGATCCGATGCGCATCCGCCTTCCAAGCGGCGGTGAACTTGGCGGCGATGATCTAGTCGCATTCAAGCGTGAACGTGAGCGCATCGATCAGCTTCTTAAGGACGACGAAGCGAAGGGCACCAAGGTCGCTGCCAGCGGCTGAACTTATTCCTGGAATTCGACCGTCACGCCCTTCTGCACGAGCTTCGACAGTTCCGTCGCATCCCAGTTGGTCAGACGCACACAACCGTGGCTGTTCGTCTTGCCGATCTTTGACGGTTCAGGTGTGCCGTGGATCCCGTAGGTCGGCTTCGACAAGGCGATCCACACGGTCCCGACAGGTCCGTTCGGTCCCGGCGGTATCGTCAAAACCGAATTGTTCTCACCTTGCTTGAAATTGATTTTCGGGTTGTAGGTATAGTTCGGATTGAGAGCGACGCGCTCGACCTGCACCGTACCTGAAGGCGATGGAGTATCCGTCGACCCGATCGTTGCCGGATAGGCAACGACCAGGCGCCCTTCGGCATTATATCCGCGAACTTGCTTGCGTCCCTTGTCGGCGATGATGCGCGTTACGGCACCGCCGGCATTTTGCCCGATATTTGCAACCTGAATGGCAACGCCCGGCGTGTTGAAATCCATACCCGGATTGAGCTCTTTCAGATAGTTCTCGTCCATGTGAAACCGCTCGGCCAGCATTTCCGTCACTGAGGTGAAGGCCATGCGCTCCAGTTGCGCCTTGTGGCTGTAATCTTCCGGAATGGATGCAACGAATGGGTAAGCGGCATCTTCGGATGTGATCGTATAGGACATGAACGCCGGACCGCCGGTCTGTTCCAGCGATGCGTTGATGCCTTCTTCGTTGAGAGGATCGAACTGCTGCCCGGTCATTTCCTCGAATGCGGCAACAGCCTTGTCGACGTTCCCGCCCTTGTGACCATCGATAACGCCTGGCGACACACCTATCCGGTCAAGCAGAACCTGGATGGCGGCGATCTTGGCTTTCGCGCCCTGCCCCTTCGGCAATTCTATCGCCGGTGCCGGGTTTGGATGAACCGGTATCTGCTCCTGCTGCGGAACGTCTGTCAAGCCATCGCCAGGCGAACCCGGCTCTACAAAGTTCGGATCGGTGGGCTGCAAACCCGATTCGCCGTTTGCGGGAGGCAAAGGTTCGCGGTTGACGCTGCCATAGTCGCTCTCGGAAGGCAGTGCCGTGCCGTAAGGATCATTCGAAATCGCACCCGTGTCATAAGGATCTTGTGGCGCATCGGGAAAATAATCCGTCCCCTCATTCGATTGATTGGTTTGCGCCTCTTCGACCGAAACGATCCGCCCACGACGATCCACGGTAATTTTACGGCCATACTCGTCGAAATAGGATCGATAAGCTTGCCGCCGCTCACGCGGTTCGAACCATTGCGCAACGGTGTAGGAAGGCTGATCGTCAACGACGGGCACAGCGCTTCCTGCGGCTTGCGCGGCGAACGGAGCGGCAGCACCAATTGAAGCAATCAACAACATACCAAATAATGAATAACGATAAGACGTCATGCCTTTAGCTTCCGGTTTTCTGCCACTCACTTGTCGTTAAGCATAAATGACCGATTTTCCTGTCTTTATGGTTAATGACGATAGGCGTTTATCGTTGCATTTATCGAATGAACGGGACGTGAAAATGGCCGCTATATGGCGGCCATCTCCTTTGTTTGCTGTTTTGTGCAGCGCGGACTTACGCGGCCTCGCTCTTTTCCCGTTCGGGAGTGGATTTAACAGACTTGAAGTTCAGCCTGTCCGACCCCGCGGTGATCTTGACCGTGGAGCCATCCAATATATCGCCGAGCAGTATCCTTTCAGCCAGCGGGTCTTGTACTTCCTTCTGGATCACGCGCTTCAACGGTCGCGCACCATAGGCAGGATCGTAACCTTTCTCGGCCAGCCAGTTCGTTGCATCCTCATCGATCTTCAAAACGATCTTGCGATCCGCCAGAAGCGACTGCAGATGCTGCAGCTGGATTGCCACGATCTTGCCCATCTCCTTGCGCTGCAACCTATGGAACAGAATGATCTCATCCACACGGTTGAGGAACTCCGGTCTGAACGATGCCTTGACGACGTTCATCACCTCTTCACGAACCTCCTCGACATCCTGGCCTTCTGAGAGCCCGACGAGGTACTCGGCCCCAAGGTTCGATGTCATGATGATCAGCGTGTTGCGGAAATCGACAGTGCGCCCCTGACCGTCGGTCAAGCGGCCATCGTCGAGAACCTGGAGAAGCACGTTGAACACATCCGGATGAGCCTTTTCGATCTCATCGAAGAGAACCACCTGATAAGGCCTGCGCCGGACAGCCTCGGTAAGAGCACCACCCTCTTCATAACCGACATAGCCGGGGGGCGCGCCGATCAGCCGCGAGACCGAATGCTTTTCCATGTATTCGGACATGTCGAGCCGGACCATGGCCGTCTCGTCGGAGAACAGGAATGAAGCCAGAGTTTTCGTCAACTCCGTTTTGCCGACACCTGTTGGCCCAAGAAAGATGAACGAGCCGATAGGCCGGTTGGGATCCTGCAATCCTGCACGCGCACGGCGAATGGCTTTCGACACGGCCTGGACTGCTTCGCCCTGACCGACGACCCGCTTGGCCAGCTCATCCTCCATACGCAACAGCTTCTCACGTTCGCCTTCCAGCATCCGGTCGACCGGTATGCCAGTCCAGCGCGAGACAACCTGCGCGATATGATCCGGTGTCACGATTTCTTCGACCATCGAGGTTGAACCGTCATGCTGTTCAGCCTCCGCCAGCTGCTTTTCCAACTGAGGGATCGTCCCGTAGGCAAGCTCGCCGGCCTTCTGGAATTCACCGTTGCGCTGAGCAGACGCAAGTGCATTGCGCGCATCGTCAAGCTGCCGCTTCAAGTCCGCCGCATGACCGAGTTTCTGCTTTTCAGCCTGCCATGTGTTGGTTATCGCGGTTGACTGTTCTTCCAGATCGGCGAGTTCCTTTTCCAGCCGCTCAAGACGATCGCGGGATGCGTCATCCTTTTCCACCTTCAGCGCCTCGCGCTCGATCTTCAACTGCATGATACGCCGGTCGATCTCGTCCAGTTCTTCCGGTTTGGAATCGACTTGCATGCGAAGCCGTGCTGCGCCTTCATCGATCAGATCGATCGCCTTGTCGGGCAAGAACCGGTCAGTGATGTAGCGGTTGGACAGTGTCGCCGCAGCAACAAGCGCCGAATCGGAAATTCGAACTTTATGATGCTGCTCGTATTTCTCCTTCAGGCCACGCAGGATCGAGATGGTATCTTCCACCGTCGGCTCGTCGACAAACACCGGCTGAAACCGGCGGGCAAGCGCCGCGTCCTTTTCGACATGCTTGCGATATTCCTCGAGCGTCGTCGCGCCAACACAGTGCAGTTCGCCGCGAGCCAGTGCCGGCTTCAGGAGGTTGGAAGCGTCCATTGCGCCCTCGGCCTTACCCGCGCCCACAAGCGTGTGCATCTCGTCGATGAACAGGATGATCTCGCCGTTTGCCGAAGTGACTTCGGACAGGACACCTTTCAGCCGCTCCTCGAACTCACCACGATATTTCGCTCCGGCAATCAGAGCGCCCATGTCGAGCGCCATCAACTGCTTGTCTTTCAGTGATTCGGGCACATCGCCATTGACGATGCGCAGCGCAAGGCCTTCGGCAATTGCCGTCTTGCCGACGCCCGGCTCGCCAATCAGCACCGGATTATTCTTGGTACGACGCGACAAGACCTGAATAGTGCGGCGGATTTCATCGTCGCGTCCAATTACCGGATCGAGCTTCCCGGCCCGTGCATCCGCAGTGAGGTCGCGTGCATATTTCTTCAAGGCATCGTAGGTGTTTTCGGCTGAAGCCGAATCTGCGGTCCGCCCCTTGCGAATATCGTTGATGACGGCATTGAGCCCCGCAGCGGTCACCCCGGCACGGCTCAATATGTCCGCTGTCTTGGCCGACTTTTCGATGGCCATCGCGGTCAAAAGCCTTTCGACAGTAACAAAACTGTCGCCCGCTTTCTGCGCCAGTTCCTCCGCAGTCGTGAAAACCTTGGCCAAGGGCTGAGCAAGATAAAGCTGGCCGTTACCGCCGGTCACTTTGGGCAGGGCGTCAAGCGCCGCCTGCAAGCCAAGGCGTACATCAGCTATGCGGCCGCCTGCCCGCTCGATCAGGGATGCGGCAAGGCCCTCCTCGTCATCGACCAGGACCTTCAACAAATGTTCGGGTGCAAATTGCTGGTGGTTGGATGAGAGGGCAAAGGTCTGTGCTGACTGGATGAACCCCCGGACGCGCTCAGTATATTTTTCAATGTTCATATGGTGTGTCTCCTTTTCCCGAACGACCCTTCAAGCGGCATCGCACGGTGTGTTGGTGACGGGCCTCCTGCAAGAGGCAGACCCATTCGCTCGAAGCAGATATGGGAATATTGTCCGCTGCCTGCAAGATCGAAATTCCAGCTTTAGTACTGCCTGCGACTGGTTGTTCTAGCACAAAAAGCCCCACCATTGCCACGCCCTCATCCGACTCTGGCCATAGCTGCATGCTGGGGAGGTGGGGCGGTCGTCGAAGCGCGTCTTGGAAGAGAAGCGATCAACATTGCCATCCGGCAAAAATTGTACCCTCGGTCTGATACTTCTCATCGACAACCGAAATAAAAACGCCACCCGCAGGTTTCCCCGCGCGTGGCGTAATTTTCGATCCAATCAGATCAATCAGGTCAAATGTCGGATTCGACCGCCGTCCGGCGCTTCTTCACCTCGGCAACGATGCCGGCAGGCGAAAGATCGTTGGCGGTGTCCGGAGCACTTGCCTCCGCACCATTTTCCTCCGCGACACGCGGCCGGGCTGGCCTACGGCCACGCGGGGCGCGACGCGCTGGCTTTGCTTCGGCAGCAGCCTCCGCCTCGGGTGCCGCTGCGGCGCCGTTTTCAATCGGCTGAACCTGTGGCTGAGGCTGAGGTTGACGCTGGCTGACCGTGTCGTCGTCATAAACGACTTCGGCGGGCGTACCCTGAATGATTGGCTGTGGTCCGCTGCCATTGATCGGCTGATGCATAACACGCTCATGCCGTTCTTGCCGGTCGCGGCGATCCTGACGTTCCGGACGATCTTGGCGCTCAGGCCGGTCCTGGCCATCTTGACGCTGCTGACGATCCTGACGCTGCGAGAATTCCTGGCGTTCAGGACCCTCCTGACGATCGGTATCGCTGCCGTTACCGTTGCCATTATTCATGCCATCGTCATCATAGCCGTTCTCATCGTCCTGATCCTGATCCTGGTCATCGCGCTGATACTGGACAGGCGCCTGAGCCTGAGCCGCAAGAATGATTCGATTATAGTGCTCGGCGTGCTGGAGATAGTTTTCAGCCATCACGCGGTCACCGGCACTCTGTGCATCCCGTGCAAGAGTGGTATATTTTTCGGCGACGTGCTGAGCATTCCCCCGGATTTTGACATCGGGGCCGTTGCTCTCGTAGTTACGGGACAATGGGTTGGGACCTTTGCTGCGGTTATTATTGTTACCGCGTCCGCGCATGCGCCTATTCTGCTGTACTGGCCTCATACTTATCTCTTTTCAGAAAATCAGGGGCGCTAATTTGCTCACCATTTGAGTCAAAAAGCTTCGCTTCTCAAGTGCCGACCTGAAGCGCGCCCCGCGCTTCAATCGCATCCAAAGTTTCATAAAACTTTTGTGCTGCCGCAAAAACCATTTCCCCAAAGCTATTTCCGAAGAGAAATCAAACACCCGGAATTTCCGTATCAATCTCTTGACAGGCAGACCAGATTTGTTTCGGTTTAGTGCGGTACCCGGAAACTAGCCGTGTTCCGGCCAAATTCCAAGCCTTTTTTCAATCTTTTTACATTGGTGTGAATAAAAGTGCCCTTTCGCGCCCACCAATATCTCTCTGGACACCACCCAAAGCGAATTTTTCCTTTGAAAAGATCGCCTCGATATCACTGCGTTGCCCAAAACCGATTTCCAGTGCGACCGCACCACCTTGCCTGAGATGCTGCCGGGAGTGCCCGGCAATGATTCGGTAGGGCGCGAGGCCATCCTGCCCGCCATCCAGAGCCTTCACCGGATCATGCAGCGCTACTTCACGTTGCAAGCCTTTTATATCGGCGGATGGTATATATGGCGGATTGGAAACAATCAGGTCGAATGAGCCACTTATCTCGGAAAACCAATCCGAATGAAGGCCTGCAAAACGATCCGACATGTTGTTGATTTGGGCATTGTCACGCGCCGTATCAAGAGCACCTGCAGAAATATCGACGCCCACTGCACGCAATAGGCTGAATTGGTCGAGCAACGCCAATGCGATCGCGCCCGTCCCGGTTCCAAGGTCGATTAGGTCCGCTACACCCTGTTCCTCGATACGCTGGCGCAGAAAGGGGATCGCCAGCTCCACCAGGGCTTCGGTGTCGGGCCTTGGCTCGAGTGTGTCTGCGGAAAGCCCAAGTTCGATACCAAAAAAGGCACGCTTGCCGATGATCCGATGCACGGACTCGCCATCGATTCGCCGGATAAGGACTGTGTGAAGTTGCGCAACGATCGCCTGGTCGATCAACCGGGCCGGATTGCGGATCGCCTCCAGCTGATCACAGCCGGTTAGCCATTCGACCAACAGCCGTGCGTCGAGATCGGCCGTTTCGAGTCCCGCTTTTGCTAGAAGAACGCGGGCCTCTCTATGCACATCGGCGAGGCGCGTCCCAGGCTTTGTCATGGCGCTCAAAAGCTTTCGTTCATCTGGGCGAGTAACGCTGTCTGGTAGTCGGAGATCAGCGCGCTGATAAGTTCGTCGAGATCGCCTTCCATGATGCGGTCAAGCTTGTAGAGCGTCAGGTTGATGCGATGATCGGTCACACGCCCTTGCGGAAAATTGTAAGTGCGGATGCGCTCGGAGCGATCACCCGAACCCACCTGGCTGCGCCGGGCCTCGGAGCGCTCGCTATCGGCCTTCTGGCGCTGCATGTCGAACAGGCGCGAACGCAGAACCTGCATGGCCCGGGCACGGTTCTGGTGCTGCGACTTCTCCGCTTGCACCACGACGATGCCGGAAGGAATGTGCGTGATACGGACCGCCGAGTCTGTTGTATTGACGTGCTGGCCGCCCGATCCCGATGCACGCATTGTATCGATACGAATATCGTCGGGCCGGATATCGATGTCGATCTCCTCGGCTTCCGGCAGTACGGCAACAGTCGCGGCGGACGTATGGATGCGGCCGCTCGCCTCGGTATCCGGCACGCGTTGTACCCGATGGACTCCCGATTCGAATTTCAGCTTGGCGAAAACGCCCTTGCCCGAAACCATGGCAATCACTTCCTTGTAGCCGCCGGCTTCGCCATCGCTGGCCGATATCAACTCGACGCGCCAGCCATTTGCAGCTGCATAGCGCTCATACATGCGAAACAGATCACCGCCGAATAGGGCCGCTTCAGAGCCGCCAGTGCCGGCGCGGATTTCGAGGATGGCGTTGCGCTCGTCGGCGACGTCTTTTGGCAAGAGCAGAACCTGGATGTCCTTCTCCAGCTCCGCGATGCGCTCCTCGATGTCTGGCAGCTCGGCTTCCGCCAATTCCCGCATGTCCCTGTCGGTAGCATTGTCATCGAGCATCACTTGCAAGCCTTCCGCTTCGCTGCGCGCAGCGAGCAAATCGCGGATCTTGGCGACCACGGGCTCAAGCTCGGAATATTCCGATGCCAGCTTCACATAGGTTTCGGAATCAGGATTGCTCGCCATCTGCGTCTCCATCATGGAGAAACGCTTCAGCAGTTGATCCATACGATCCTGCGGAATAGAACTCACTCAAACCTCACAATGGGACGCCAGCTCGCTCTGCGAACTTGGTTAGGACATGGCGCAACGAACCGGTTTCGCCGTGGTTGTCGATCGCATCGGCGAGTTGCGCGGTAAGTTCTGCCACGTCGACCGTGCCGAGCATGGCCTTGATCGGGCCGATCGATGCAGGCGACATCGAGATGGAGCGATATCCAAGCCCGATCAGCGCCATGGCAGAAAGCGGTTTTCCGGCCATTTCACCACAAAGCGTCACGTCGGTGTTGTTGCGGTTTCCCGCATCGGCGATCTGACGCAACACCCGCAGGAAGGGCACCGACAGATTGTCGAACCGGTTGGTGATGATCGAATTGCCGCGGTCGACCGCCATGACGAATTGAAACAGATCGTTCGAGCCAACCGAAACAAAATCCACCACCGACATGAGTTCGTCGAGTTGCCACAGCAACGATGGCACCTCCACCATCGCCCCGATCTTGACCCGCGTCGGCAGATTGTGGGCGAAGCGCGACAGGTGTTGCACCTCACGGTTTATCAGTTCGCTAGCCTTGCGCACTTCTGCCACTTCCGTGACCATCGGCAGCATCAGCCGCAATTCGCGTCCGCCCGCCGCTTTCAAAAGCGCCCGCACCTGCGTGCGCAAGAGCCCCGGGCGATCGAGCGTCAGGCGGATCGCCCGCCAGCCCATGGCAGGGTTTTCTTCATTGGCATCGCTGCGGAAATAGGGCAGCACCTTGTCGCCCCCTATATCGAGCGTCCGGAATGTCACCGGTTTATCACCCGCGGCATCCAATACGGAGCGATAGAGCCGCTCCTGCTGTTCGGCACGCGGGAAAGTCGAGGCGACCATGAATTGAAGTTCGGTACGGAACAGGCCGATACCCGCAGCACCCGCTTCCACCAATTGCGGCAGGTCGACGAGCAGACCGGCATTCATCAACAGCGAAATATGCACTCCATCCTTCGTCACCGAAGGCTGGTCGCGCAATTCCCGGTAAAGCGCCTGACGCTTGGCACGGAACTTGACCTTTTCCGTGTAGGCGGCCTCCACGTCCGACTGCGGGCGCAAATGCACTCGGCCGTCATCACCATCGACGATCACCGCGTCGTTGTTTTCGGCCATGGAGACGACGCCCTTGACCTGCCCGGCAACCGGGATGCCCATGGCACGGGCTACGATCACCACGTGGCTGGTCGCGGCACCATCTTCGAGCACAAGACCTCGCAGGCGTTCGCGCGGGTAGTCGAGGAGTTCTGCGGCGCCCATCGAGCGTGCGATAATGATGGCGTCCTTGGCGAGGGAACCCGCCATGGTCTTGACGTCGCGGCCCATCAGCTGGCGCAGCAAACGGTTGGCAAGGTCGTCGAAATCGCTCAGCCGCTCGCGCATATAGGGATCTGTCAGGTGCATCATCCGGGCGCGCGTATCGCTCTGCACCTTCTCGACGGCGGCTTCCGCGGTCAGGCCGTTGCGAATTGCCTCTTCGAGACGCCGCACCCATCCCGTATCGTGAGCGAACATTCGATAGGCTTCGAGCACCTCGCGATGCTCGCCCTCAAAGGCCACATCGCGGCGCGACAACATGTCATCGATCGAAATGCGCAATGAACCGAGCGACGTTTCGAGCCGGTCGATTTCCGTGTCGATATTCTCGTTGAAGAGATTTGTGACGACAATGCGCGGCTCATGCAGCACCACGTGCCCGAGGCCCACGCCATCATTGAAGGCGCTGCCGCTGAAGCTCATGGGCTTGCCCATGTCGAGTTCGACCCCTGGCCGCGCAAGCCGCGTCAGACTGCCAGCGGCAACCATTTCCGCCAGCACCATGGCCGTCGTTTCAAGTGCTTCGACCTCATCCTCGCGATAGACGCGTTTTGTCCGGTTCTGGACGACGAGGACGCCCAAGGTGCGACCCGCCCGGAGGATCGGCACACCAAGGAATGAGTTATAAACCTCCTCGCCTGTCTCCGGCAGATAGGCGAAGGCCGGGTGGGTCTGCGCGTCGGTCAGATTGAGCGGGCGGGCGCTGGCTGCGATGGTACCGACAAGGCCCTGCCCAAGACGCAATTGCGCCAGATGCACGGCGGACGGATTCAAACCTTCGGTTGCGTAAAGTTCCAGGACACCATCGGAGCGAAGCACGTAGAACGAACACACTTCCGCAACCATGTTCTGCGCAATATCGCGAACAATCCGGTCAAGCCTCTCCTGCGGCTCAAGCGCCTCCGCCATTAGCTCGCGAAGACGCTTCAGCATGACACGGGGACCTGTTGTCTGCTCGCGCGTTGGCACTGGGAGCCTTTCTCCATAAGAATACCGGCAAGACCGGATAGCCTCACCGCATTCGAGTGATCATGTCAGCCAGCGACGCGGCCGACAAACATTTTCTTGATTCTAATGCTTATCCAGACCGTACACAGAATGCAAAGTGCGTACGGCAAGTTCCGCATACGGGCCATCAATCAGAATGGAAATCTTGATCTCCGAGGTCGTGATGGCCCGGATGTTGATACCCTTGTCCGCGAGCGCGCGAAACGCCGTCGCTGCAACACCCGCGTGACTGCGCATACCAATACCTATGACCGAAACTTTGACCATGCCGGCTTCCGACTGGATGATATCGCAGCCGATCTCCGCCTTGACTTTTTCGAGGACGACGAGAGCTTTGTCGAGATCCCCCGAAGGCACGGTAAAGGTCATGTCAGTTTTGGTGCCGTCTTCTGACACATTCTGGACGATCATGTCGACATTGATGTGGGACTCGGCGAGCGGGCCAAAAATAGCGGCGGATATGCCCGGACGGTCGGCAACACGGCGCAGCGAAATCTGGGCTTCGTCCTTGGCGTAGGCAATTCCTGTGACAACCTGCTGTTCCACGATTTCTTCCTCGTCGCAAATAAGTGTTCCGGGCGGATTGATGAGATCACCCATGCCCGGCGCATCGGGGTCCTCGAAACTGGACCTGACAAAGGTGCGCACTTTGTGCACCATGGCAAGCTCGACAGATCGCACCTGCAGGACCTTCGCGCCAAGAGATGCCATCTCCAGCATTTCTTCGAACGATATGCGCGACAGCCGCCGCGCCTTTGGTTCAACGCGCGGATCGGTCGTATAGACACCATCGACGTCGGTATAGATATCACATCGATCGGCCTTCACCGAAGCTGCGATTGCAACCGCACTGGTATCTGAGCCGCCGCGTCCCAAGGTGGAAATGCGATTGTCCGGACCAATGCCCTGAAATCCGGAGATAACAGCCACCTGGCCCTCGGCGAACCGCTCGATGAGGAATGAACCGTCGATATCGAGAATTCTGGCAGCGCCGTGGGCGTTGTCGGTCTTGATCGGAATTTGCCAGCCTTGCCAGGAACGGGCGTGGACGCCCATCGCCTGCAGGGCGATTGCAAGCAGACCAGCCGTCACCTGCTCACCCGATGCGACAATTGCATCATACTCGCGCGCGTCGTGCATTGGCGATGTCTGCCGCGTCCAGGCCACGAGCTCATTGGTCTTCCCGGCCATGGCGGAAACCACAACAGCGACCTCATGTCCCGCATCGACTTCGCGTTTGACATGCCGGGCCACATTACGGATGCGGTCAATATCGGCCACCGAAGTGCCGCCGAATTTCATCACAATGCGTGCCATGGGAAGGTACCGTTCTGGAATGCCTGAAATATATTGGTGAGGAGCCGCTTGAATCGAAAGAGCCACCCGCCAAATGAATGCGGCTCCCATAGCGAAAATATCACCGGACTGCAAGAACGCCCGACGGTTGTTTGATCTATCGCTCACTCCGGCAGAACGACGCGCCCCAGCCGCAGCGGGCAATTGCAATGACAGTGCCGTTCGTCGTAAACATTCCGTTCGCTGATCTGGAGGAGACGCAGCATGGACCGATTCACCGGCGGCTGCCTGTGCGGCAACGTTCGAATTGTGGCGTCGGGACGCCCATACCGGGTCGGACTTTGTCACTGTCTCGACTGCCGCAAGCATCATGGGGCACTTTTCTACGCTGCCGCGGTATTCCCTCAGGATGCGGTGACGATCGACGGTGAAACACGGGACTACGCCGGGCGTTTTTTCTGTCCCCGCTGCGGCTCGTCCGTTTTCGCCCGCACAGCCGACGAAGTCGAAGTGCATCTGGGAGCTTTGGACGCCCCAGACCAACTGATGCCAACCTACGAAAGCTGGACCATTCGTCGCGAGGCGTGGCTGCCGCCCTTTCCGCTCATCCAACGATACGACCGTGATCGTGAAGGCGCAGGGCGTTTCGAGGATTAGAGCTCCAGGCCGTCAGGGTCAAATGCCGAGTACGGCTTGACATTTTTTGCTGGAAGGGTCCACTCGAAGAGAGCAACAAGGACAGAACCGATGGCAACAGCACAGCGCACCACAATTGATGACGCAGAAGTCGAGCGTTTCTCGCGCATGGCAGCAGAGTGGTGGAACCCGCAGGGCAAATTCCGTCCGTTGCACAAGTTCAATCCGACGCGCCTTGCCTATATCAAGGAGAAGGTCTGCGCCCACTACGGCATCGATCCGAATGTCCCGGCGCCTTTCGCGGGCTTGCGTATTCTTGATATCGGTTGCGGTGGTGGCCTTCTGTGCGAACCCATGGCGCGTCTGGGAGCGACAGTTGTTGGGGCCGATGCCGGCGAAACAAATATCGAAGTCGCGAAGATTCACGCGGCGCAGAGCGGACTCTCGATCGATTATCGCGCAACGACAGCCGAAGCCCTCGCCGATGCGGGAGAACAGTTCGACGTCGTTCTGAATATGGAAGTCGTCGAGCATGTTGCCGATGTCGAGCTCTACATGACTGCCTGTTCCCAAATGGTCAAACCCGGCGGCATGACCTTTGTCGCCACCATCAACCGGACCCTAAAGGCGCTCGGCCTTGCCATCTTCGGCGCGGAATATGTGCTTCGCTGGTTGCCGCGCGGAACGCACCAATATGAAAAGCTGGTCCGCCCGGAAGAACTGGAAACTGCCTTGTCGCAGGCAGGGCTGGAGGTCGTGGAAAAAGTCGGCGTGACCTACAATCCCTTGGCAGACAGCTGGAACCGTTCACGCGATACCAATGTAAATTATATGGTTCTGGCTACGCGACCTTAGTAGCTGTCTGCTGCATCTGCTGGGCCTTCGTGGTCATCAACACGCCAATGGTGATGATCGCCGCACCGATCCAGGTTGCGAGCTGATAGACCTCCCCAAGAAAAAGCGTTCCAGCGAGCAATGCAACTGCCGCGCCGACATAGCCGATCTGGCTGAGATAGACCGGTCCGCCGACGGCCTGGAGCCGGAAGTACAAAGCGAACATGCAAGCTGACGCCAGAACCTGGGCAAAGACCAGCCAAGGCACAGCGCCGAGCGGTTCAGCGGGAAATGTACCTGTCACCCAGAAAATAATCGGAACCAGCAGCACCGCTGTGGTCAAATGGCTGCCAGCAGCAAGCTCGGTTGGATCCGCATCGTCCGGCCAATCGATCGTGCGATAGACATTGCCGAGGGCGAGCAGTACCGGGATGAGCAAGCCGATCGCCACCCAGAGAGGTTCAGCCGGCTGGCCGACCTGACCCCGGGTAAACCCTACGAGGACGGCCCCTGCAAAGCCGGTAAATATGCCGAGAAGTCCAAGGAGATTGGGGCTGCGCATCTTGAAAAGGATGGAAAGCAGCAGAGTAAATACTGGTGACAACGTGTACATGATCCCCGTAAACCCCGAGCCGAGATGCGGAATCGCCGAGAGTGTCATCAGGTTAGGAATGGCATAGGAGATCAGTGAGGCGATCAGATAGTACCGGATCATATGCGCATCGAGACGCGGACGCTTTCCCATGAGAAGGAAGGCCACCAGAAGCACCGTTCCGGCACCGACCGAGATAACGAACGCCCATAGAGATGGAGCAATGCCCGCGGCAAAAGCCAATTTGCCGAAGGGCAGAGTCAACCCCAGAAAAGCGCCCGTTAACACGAGCAGCGCGGGGGCGGAATTCAGAAATTGCATGGAATTCATCCGGTTAGTCAGAATCGACTACCGCACCATAGACATCGCCATCAGCCTATCAAGCTCAATTGTGGTCGTCGGGAAAGACCGGCAGAGGCATTACATCGACACCGTCATCCACGAGCGCTTCGACTTCGTCGCGCGTGGCCTCGCCATAAATGCCGCGCTTTTCTGCCTCGCCAAAGTGAATTTTGCGGGCTTCCTCGGCAAATTCATTGCCAACATAGTCGGAATTTTCGCGAACCTTCCTGGCCATTTCACGTAATTCACTTGCCATCTTGCTCATTGCGATGGCGATCTTTTCCTTTTGACGGCCAACTGCAACCGACGGCGCCATCAAGGCCTTGTCGACTTTGTGCGAACCACAAACGGGGCAGGAAAGAAGCTGTTTCTCCACTTGCGTGTCGAAATCGTCATTGCTGCGAAACCAGCCTTCAAACTCGTGGTCATCGTCGCAATGGAGGGAAAAATGAATCATGATGCGGCGTTGAACCTCGTCACCTGTCCATCGTTTTCCACGACAACCCCGAACGGTCGGGCGTTCTTGAGGTTGGGCACCTTCGTGCGCGCCGCTGCACTCAGTGCCGGATCGATATCCGCCACGATAACCGCGGGTGCCGCATGATTGGCCTCCGCCAAAACCTCACCCCACGGCGCGACGATGATGGAATGACCATAGGTCTCCCGGCCATCCTCATGCACGCCGCCCTGAGCCGCCGAAATCATGAAGGCGCCATTCTCGATCGCCCGGGCACGCTGCAACACATGCCAATGCGCTTCACCGGTCTGCCGCGTGAAGGCGGCGGGTGCCGAAATCACCGACGCACCGGCCAATGCCTGGGCCCGGAACAATTGCGGAAAGCGCACGTCATAGCAGATGGCGAGACCGAGCCGAGCAAAAGGCAGATCAATCACGACCGTATCGGCGCCCGGCGCGTAGACAGCGGACTCGCGCCAGCTCTCGCCATTGTCGAGATCGACGTCGAACATGTGGATCTTGTCATACCGTGTGAGAATACTGCCATCCGGCCCGAAGAGAAACGCCCGGTTGGCAATCTTGCCATCGTCGCGAGCAATCGCAGTCGATCCTATATGAAGATGAATTCCGTGCGATGCCGCTAGCTCCGAAGCCGTGCGAACGATGATGTCGTCGCTCTCGCTTTTCAAAACACTGGCAAGAGCCTTGCGATCGCGCTGCAACGAACCGGTCATTTCCGGTGTCTGGACGTAGACAGCACCTTGTCCGGCAGCCTCGGCAACATAGGTCGCGAGATCGGCGGCATTGGCTTGAGGGTCTGTGCCCGAGCGCATCTGGATGGCGGCAGCGCGAAATGAACTCATATCATCGTCCTCAAGCGAGTTCGCCGGTCTTCAACAATCTGTCGAGACGGCCCTGATTTTCCAGCGCATACAAATCATCGCAACCACCGACATGTGCGTCGCCGATGAAGATTTGCGGAAATGTCGAGCGGCCATTGGCACGCGCCAGCATTTCCTGACGAGCGGTGGGCTCGATCGAGGCATTGTGCTCAGTGAAAGCGACGCCCTTTTTAGACAGAAGGCTTTTGGCGGCTGTGCAATAACCACAACCGTTACGCGTATAGATTGTTACATCAACCATTAGAAAGCTCCGTTTGCCTTTCTATATAGGCATCAAAACTTCAGGCGAAAAGACCTGTTTTTTGCGCATAAGTAGTGCCAGGGTACACTCAAAGCGACAATTCTTTGGATAACACCCGGCCGAAAGTCAGGACATCAACGCTGACTGCACCGCCTCGAAGCAAGGCGCGGGCCGCGGCCTGGACGGTCGCACCGGTTGTGTAGACGTCGTCGATCAGGAGGACATTGCGGCCGCGCACCTTGATTTCCTGCGTCACGGGCACCTTGAACGCTCCGCGCACATTGGCGACACGTTCACTCAGACCGAGGCCCACTTGCTGTTTCGTCTGTTTAATGCGTTTGAGCGCATCCGGATCGAATGCCTTGCCGCTCGACCGCGCCAGATGCCGGGCAAGTTCGGCGGATTGGTTGAACCGGCGAAACCAGAAACGCCGTGCGTGCAGCGGCACAGGCACGATAATATCGCATTCATCCAGCAATTCGCCACCGGCGCGCACCATCCAGCGCGCCATCCATGGCCCGAGGTCAGTGCGATCATTATATTTCAGCCGGTGCACCAAATCGCGGATAACGCCTTCGTGCACAGCGACCGAGCGGGCGCGCCGGAACGGGGGCGGGTCGGCAATCGCTTCCGCGGAGAGGATTTCAGCGCCAAGATCATGACTGAAGGGGATGCCGAGCACCGGGCAATAGGGCTTCTCGATGAAACGCACCCTTGACCAACATTGACCGCACAGTGAGCCCGGCTCGGCCACATGCTTGTCACAGCCGGCGCAAACCGGAGGAAACAGCAGTCCAAACAACCCATTGGTTGCGCTGCGTGCGAAGAGACTTATCGCTGCTCCGATTGTTTTCCCGCTGGTTTCCATTGCAATTCGTTCCAATGCAACGCATCTACGCCCCAACTATACAGACATCAGAGAAATCCGGAATGGATCGGCATCAGGTCTTCGATCGAAATTTACTGCTGGTGAGGCGTTTGCGCGCTTTGCGTCAGCATGGAAATTCGGCGGATTTCCTGCTTGCGCGCGCTTGCGAAGATCTGGAGGAGCGCCTGTCGGCCGTTGAACGCAAGTTCGGCGTTGCCGTGGATCTGGCAAGCCACACGGCTCTCGCCGCGCAGGCAATCCAGCGGTCCGGCAAGGTCACGACAATCGTGCGCGTGGAGCAAGCACAGCAGTTTCTCGACAACGCGTTCCCTGCAATCGTCGCGGATGAGGAGATCCTGCCGCTTAAACCGTCCAGCATCGACCTTATTGTGTCACTATTATCCTTGCATCTCACCAACGACACGCCAGGCACCCTCTTGCAAATCCGTCGAGCGCTGAAACCCGACGGTCTGTTCCTCGGTGCGATGGCCGGCGAGAATACGTTGGCGGAATTGCGCGAATGCCTGTTGGCGGCAGAGAGCGAGTTTTATGGTGGTGCCTCCCCGCGGGTCGTACCGTTTGCCGATGTCCGCGATGCCGGCGGCCTGTTGCAGCGCGCGGGTTTTACCTTGCCGGTCACCGATATGGAGACCTATACGGTGCGCTACGACTCGGCCTTCGCCCTGATTCGTGACCTGCGTGCCATGGGCATGCAGAACGTCCTGATCGGACGGTCGCGGCGGCCATTGAGGCGGCATTACTTCATGCGGGTTGCGGAGATTTATGCGGAGCGGTTCAGCGATCCCGACGGCCGGATAAGGGCAACTTTCTCGTTCATCTGGATGTCAGGCTGGGCTGCGCATGAATCGCAGCAGAAGCCTTTGAAGCCCGGCTCCGCCAAGGCATCGCTTGCCGATTTTCTGAAGGATGCGGAAACACTCGAGAAGAAATAATCGTGTGCCCATATATCCCGCCACGGTAGAGTTTTCTCAGCAGTCGCCGATCTTTGAGCCATCGCTGTTCAATATACAGACCGCCTTGGGCGAAGACTGCAGGACGCTCCGGCGAATCGTATAGGTGGACGTCGTTACCGGTTCGGGCTTCTTGATCGACCCGGTCTGGATCTCATCTATGGAGCGGCTGGTCGAATAATCGACGACAGCCTGCGAACCGCGGTCGGCAAGCGGCGCAATGATCAAAGCCAGCGCAACGGCTGCGGAGCCGAAAAGCAATGTGATCCGCAAGATACCTCCGGCTGCACCCGAAAGAGCGCTCGGTTGCAACAGTTCATCATCGAGATAGTCGTTCTTACGCCCCATGCCCCACCTGAAATACGCGTCAAGATTAACTAAAAGTCGCTCAATCAGGTGAAGGATCAATTAAGCATCAGAGTTAACGCGGCAAGAATACAGTCTGGGGTTGCGAAAAAATTATAGGAGATCGACGAGGAACGGGATGAGCGGGATATCTGCCGGCGGCATTGGATAGTCGCGCATATCCTTTGGCCGTACCCATTTGAGAACCTGGCCCTCAATCCCGCGGGGTATCCCCTCATAGCGCCGGCAGATAAACAACGGCATCAGCAGATGGAAGGTTTCATAGGTGTGGCTGGCAAAAGTCAGCGGCGCGAGGCAAGCCGGTTTGACAATGATGCCGAGTTCTTCGTGCAGTTCGCGGATCAGGCATTCTTCCGGCGTTTCGCCCGGATCGACCTTGCCGCCCGGAAACTCCCAGAGACCGGCGAGCGATTTACCTTCCGGACGCTGCGTCAGCAACACCCGTCCATCCGCATCGACCAGCGCGCAGGCCGTCACGAGAAGGATCGGTCGTTCGCTCATGTCCCCGGCGCCTGCCTGTAAGAATAGCGATAAGCTTCATTAAAGCCCATCTGCTCGTAGAGCGCGACGGCGCCGGTGTTGGCTACTTCGACCTGCAACCACGCTTTCTTCGCGCCGTGCTGCACGGCCCATTTCAATGCCGATTTGATAATCGTGCGGCCGAGGCCCACGCGACGCCGGTTAGCCGCCGTTCCTATATTGAAAAGACCTGCAAGTGCGCCATCCTGCACACAGATCGCCGTTGACACCGGTACTGCACCCTCTTCGATAACGAACAAGCCCTTGGATGGACGAATAGCATTGATAACTTCAAAAAGGCCAGGTTTTAGCGTCGCATCGTCTCCCTGTACCTGCAAGGCGGCGTCGATAAATCGACCTATGTCTTTGAGCGGAATTTGATCGATTGCGTCCGCAAGATCGACATTCGCCAGATCGACGACCATGACCATGGATTCGTCGAAACGTACCCAGCCGAGCTCCTCGAGGTATTCGTCGAGCGCTTCCGGCGCGAGTGGTGACTGGCGGAAAATCGGCGGTCTGCCATAGGCGCGAAACCGTTGTGCTGCACGTGCCACCCGCTGTTCGAGATTGCCGGTATCACCGGGATCAAGCGGATTGACCGAATTCAACCGCTTCGATGGGTGGCTGGCCGTCATGCGAATTGCCCAGCTTCCATCGTAATGCACCGACGATGCGGGCCAGGACCGGAAGCCGACTGCCTCAAACTGTCTGATTTGGGCTAACTGCATGCATGATCCCTACTAAAGCCGAAGCGAAAATTCGTCAGGGCGTGGCATAAATGTTTTTTTCGAGCACCCAAGCGCAGCGCAAATTGGGTACGTGGGCATCGGAGCGGAAAAAAGCGCCATTTGCTGCACGTCATGGCGAATTTTCGGAGGGCTTTCAGCTGCGATAATCGCCATTGATCGCCACATATTCCTTGGTCAGGTCACAGGTCCAGACAATCGCCTTGCCTTTGCCGAGACCGATGTCGACACGGATCTTGATATCGTCATTCTTCATATAGGCGGAGGTCGCTTCTTCCGAATAGTCCGGATCGCGCTCGCCTTCGCGGGCCACGCGGATATCCCCGAACCAGATCGCCAGCCGGTCGCGGTCCGCCGGTTCGCCCGCCTTGCCGACGGCCATGACGACGCGGCCCCAATTGGCGTCCTCGCCAGCAGCAGCTGTCTTGACCAGCGGCGAATTTGCAATGGACAACGCAATGCGTTTGGCAGATCGCGCGGAGGTTGCACCCGTTACGCTGATTTCGAGCATCTTGCGTGCGCCCTCGCCGTCGCGCACCACTTGCAGCGCGAGATCCTTCAGAACGCGGTCAAGCGCTTTGGCGAAAGGCTTGAGACGCTTGTCCTTGAGCTTCGTAACCGGCGCGGCGCCCCGCTCGGCAGCCGCCCCGGTGGCGAAAAGCAGCAGTGTGTCGGATGTCGATGTATCGCTGTCGACGGTCACGGAATTGAAACTCTTGCCCACGGATTTCGACAGGAGCTTCTGCAGCACATCGGCCGCGATCGGCGCATCGGTGGCTACGAAAGACAGCATCGTGGCCATATCCGGCGCGATCATGCCAGCACCTTTGGCGATGCCGTTTATTGTCACCGGCACGCGGCCCAGGAGTACTGTTTCGGTTGCGACCTTGGGAAATGTGTCGGTCGTCATGATGGCGCTCGCGGCATCTTGCCAGCGCTCGGCAACGGCATTCTTCGTCATGTCCGTCAAAAGATGGCTGAATTTACCCGCATCGAGCGGCTCACCGATCACGCCGGTCGAGGCCAGAAAAACCTGATGAGGCTTGCATCCCACAGCCTTGGCGGCCGCTGCAGCGGTCAACTTGGCAGACTCGCGACCCTTTTTCCCGGTAAATGCATTGGCATTGCCGGAATTGACAACGACGGCCCGCGCCGTGCCACCCTCAAGACTTGTACGGCAGTAATCCACGGCTGCCGAAGGGCATTTGGACCGTGTGAATACACCGGCCACCGCCGTTGGCCGATCGAATACGATGAGCAAAACATCTGTCCGGCTCTTGTATTTGATACCGGCTTCAGCTGTGGCGATCTTTACTCCGTGGATTTCCGGCATGGTCGGATAATGTTTCGGAGCCAGCGGAGAGACGGATGTGGACATCGGCTACCTCAAGAAGCGCTTTTTTGACAGGTCACAAATTACCGAAGGAAGACCCGGCGACTTGCACCGGGTCTTATAGTGTTACTGCTGGGCTTCGGTTGCAGCCTTGATCGCCGCTTCCGTTGCCGGATCGGTATATTCGATCTTCAAGTCGCCGCGGTCCTTCTTGACCAGCTCCATGTACTTCTCGCGAATGAGGATGGATTTCACCTGGTCCTTGACCTGATCGAACGCCGGCGGCTGTTGGGTGCGCTTGTCTTCGAGCTTGATCACATGGAAGCCGAACTGGGTCTGTACGGGTTCTTTGGTGTACTGGCCGACTTCCAGCGCATTGGCTGCCTTGTCAAACTCCGGCACCATCTGTCCTGGTCCGAAGTAACCGAGGTCGCCGCCCTGGGCAGCGGAGCCGTCCGTCGACTTCTCCTTGGCGACGTCTTCGAATTTTGCTCCGCCATCGAGCTGCTTGATGATGGCTTCGGCCTCTTCCTTGGTCTTCACCAGAATGTGACGGGCGCGGACTTCATTTTGTGGCGGCATCGCTGCGATTTCCTTATCGTAGCGGGCGCGAATGTCAGCGTCGGTGATTTTGTCGACAACTTGCTGCTTGAAGTAGTCATTGTGCAGGGCGCGGTCCTTGAGGAACTCGAGACGAGCCTGGAATTCAGGGGTCTGGTCAAGCTTTTCGGCCTCAGCCTTGGCCGCAAGCGACTTGATGTCGATAATGGCAGCCAGGGCGGCCAATCGCCGCTGGTCGTCAGGCAGCTTGGCAAATTGCGGATCGAGGTCCGCAGAAATCTGGTCTACATCCTTGTTGGTGATCTTGCTGCCGTTGATCGTTGCAAGCACTTTGTCGGGATCGGCCTTGGCAGTATCCGCCTGTGCGGCATCTGGCTTGGCTGGTTCCGTTTTACCGGCTTCCTGGGCCATTGCCACAGAGGATATACCGGTCAAAAGTGCAGCGACAGTCATTAATGAAAGGGTTTTACGCAATTGGTTCATGGGTCAATTTCTCCTTGGGAGGACCGGTACGGGGTATGAATACGGCAGAATTTTGCCATGAGGCTGCGATCGATCGCTTGTTGCTTCAACATTGACATCATTCGTGCCCCCTCTTATCTGTCCATCGGCTTTGCGTCCAGATAGCTTGGCAACAGATAGACTTATACCTTGGGCTTGGTGTCCGTAATGTATCAGGCGTCTTGAATGTCAGGTTTTGGATGCCTCAAATGCCACAGTTGCTGGCAAAACGTATTATAGAGAGGACCAGGGATGGTCAGTTTCGGCGGCCTCGCCCGCAAGATTTTCGGCTCCTCGAATGAGCGCCGCGTCCGCAGCTTCAAACCCCGCGTTGACCAGATCAATGCGCTTGAGGCAGAAATCTCGTCGCTTACCGACGAAGAGCTCAAGGCAAAAACCGCGGAATTTCGCGAAAAGCTCGCCAATGGCACCAAGCTCGACGATCTCCTTGTTCCGGCATTCGCCGTGGCACGTGAGGCTGCCAAGCGTGTTCTTGGCATGCGCCCGTTCGATGTCCAGTTGATCGGCGGCATGGTTCTGCACAATGGCGGCATTTCCGAAATGCGCACCGGCGAAGGCAAAACGCTTGTCGCTACCCTGCCGGTCTATCTGAATGCGCTGGAAGGCAAAGGCGTTCATGTCGTCACCGTGAACGACTACCTCGCCACCCGCGATGCGCACTGGATGGGCCAGATTTATAATTTCCTCGGCCTCTCCTATGGCATCATCGTGCATGGTCTCGACGATGAAGAGCGTGCCAAGGCCTATAACGCCGATATCACTTACGCCACCAACAACGAACTCGGCTTCGACTACCTGCGCGACAATATGAAATATGAGCGCGCCCAGATGGTGCAGCGTCCGCACAACTACGCGATCGTCGACGAAGTGGATTCGATCCTCGTCGATGAAGCGCGCACGCCACTGATCATTTCCGGACCGCTCGACGACCGGTCCGATTTCTACAATCTCATCGATACGTTTATCAAACCATTGAACCCTGAAGACTATGAGATCGACGAGAAGCAGAAGACTGCGATCTTTACGGAAGAGGGGACCGAGAAGCTCGAAAACCTCCTGAAGGAAGCCGGCCATCTCAAGGGCGAAGGCCTTTACGATATCGAAAACGTTGCCGTCGTCCACCACGTCAACAATGCATTGCGGGCGCACAAGCTCTTCCAGAAGGACAAGGACTACATCGTTCGCAACGACGAAATCGTTATCATCGATGAGTTCACCGGCCGTATGATGCCGGGCCGCCGTTTCTCGGAAGGCTTGCACCAGGCGCTTGAAGCCAAGGAACATGTGACGATCCAGCCGGAAAACCAGACACTGGCTTCGATCACCTTCCAGAACTATTTCCGCATGTATAAGAAACTTGCCGGCATGACCGGTACAGCTTCCACCGAAGCGGAAGAATTCGGCAACATCTATGGTCTCGAAGTAACGGAAATTCCGACCAATCTTCCGGTTCAGCGTCTCGACGAGGACGACGAGGTCTACCGCACCGTCGAGGAAAAATACAAGGCGATCGTTCGCGATATTCGTGAAGCCACGGCCAAGGGCCAGCCTGTTCTCGTTGGCACTACGTCGATCGAAAAATCCGAGCAATTGGCTGAACGCTTGCGCAAGGAAGGTTTCAAGGACTTCCAGGTTTTGAATGCGCGCTATCATGAGCAGGAAGCCCATATCGTCGCGCAAGCCGGCGTACCGGGTGCAATCACCATCGCCACCAACATGGCAGGTCGTGGTACCGACATTCAGCTAGGCGGCAATCTGGAAATGCGCATAGCACGCGAACTCGACGATATGGCCGAGGGCGAAGAGCGCAAGGCAAAAGAAGCGGCGATCCGGGCGGATATCGCCAAGCTCAAGGAAAAGGCACTTGCGGCTGGCGGGCTTTACGTTCTTGCGACCGAACGCCATGAAAGCCGCCGCATCGACAATCAGTTGCGCGGCCGTTCAGGCCGTCAGGGCGATCCCGGGCGCTCGAAGTTCTTTCTGTCGCTGCAGGACGATCTGATGCGGATTTTCGGCTCCGAACGCATGGATGGCATGCTGCAGAAGCTTGGCCTCAAGGAAGACGAAGCCATCGTCCATCCCTGGATCAACAAGGCGCTGGAAAAAGCGCAGAAAAAGGTCGAGGCGCGCAACTTCGATATCCGCAAGAACCTTCTGAAATATGATGACGTGATGAATGATCAGCGCAAGGTCATCTTCGAACAACGCATCGAACTGATGGACAGCACCGATCTCAGCCAGACCACCAGGGAAATGCGCGAGGATGTGGTGGACGATCTGCTCGCACGCTACACGCCCGAAGGCGCTTACGCGGAACAATGGAAGATCGCCGAACTCGACGAGGATGTGCGCAATATTCTCAATCTCAACCTGCCGATCACCGAATGGGCCCTTGAAGACGGCATTACGCCGGACGATATCCGGGAGCGTCTGACGGAAGCCGTTGAGAAGGCAGCCGCCGATCGTGCCGAGCGCTTTGGTCCGGAAATCATGGCCTATGTCGAGAAGTCTGTCATTTTGCAGACCCTCGATGCCCTGTGGCGCGAACACCTGGTCAATCTCGACCATCTTCGTTCGGTCGTCGGCTTCCGCGGTTACGCCCAGCGCGACCCGCTCAATGAGTACAAGAGCGAGGGGTTCGAGCTCTTCCAGACGCTTCTTGCCAATTTACGCCAGAACGTCACGAGCCAGCTGATGCGCGTGGAGCTCGTGCGCGAAGCCGCAAGCGCGCCTGAGCCGGAATTGCCGGTGATGGAAGCACATCACCTCGATGGCCTCACGGGTGAGGACGATTTCGGTGGCGGCAGTGCTCTTGCGGTACAGCAGGATTTGCGCGTCGTCGATCCGAAGGATCGCGATCCGAATAATCCGCAGACGTGGGGCAAGGTTGGCCGCAATGAGGCCTGCCCTTGCGGTTCGGGCAAGAAATACAAGCATTGCCACGGCGCTTTCGTCTGACACACCCGAAGGCCGCGTCCCAACGCGGCCTTTTCTCTTCCTCCAACTGCACAAGCCGTTGACTTTCCGAACCGTTTCTAAACGTTTACGCAGTAAGCGTCTTTCATTGGAAACGAGTGGAGCTGCCATTGCGAATTTCTGCGGTCAAAGCTGCAGACCGGTATCTGCCGGGGAAACTGTCAAAGCAGCTCCGTCCGTTGCTCGTCCGCTGCGACCAGCTGTTTGACGGTTCAATGGAGCACGCCGCAGCGCAGCGCGTGTCACTCATCGCCTTTTCCATCCGTATCATCAGCGCCGCCATCGCACTCGTGTCGCAGGTCATCTTCGCACGCTGGATGGGCCAGTTCGAATACGGCATTTTCGTCCTTGTCTGGGTGACGGTCGTTATTCTCGGGAATCTCTCCTGCCTGGGTTTCCAGACCAGTGTCATCCGCTTCGTGCCGGAATATCTGGAACATGGCCAGCTTGATCACCTGCGCGGCATTTTGTTCACGAGCAAGATATTCGCGCTTGGCCTGACAACCTGCATCGCGATCATCGGCGCTGCCGGCGTCTATTTCTTGCGCGATGCAATCGAATCCTACTACGTCGCGCCCTTCATCATCGGCTTCATCTGCCTGCCGATGATAGCGCTCGGCGATACGCTGGACGGAACCGCCCGGTCACGATCCTGGGCATTGGTCGCGTTGACGCCGACCTATATCATCCGTCCAATTCTCACCCTTGTCATCATGACCATCGCCCATATCGCGGGCTTCCCGCCGACAGCAGTCGCAGCGGTGATATCGGCCATCATAGCAACCTATATGACCTCTTTGGTGCAATTATCCGTCGTCAATCACAGGTTCAAGGAGGTTGTATCGGCCGGTCCAAAAGCGATCCGTTTTGGAGAATGGTTCGCGGTCTCGCTGCCGATCTTTCTGGTCGAAGGATTCTTCTTCCTTTTGACCAATGCCGACGTCCTGATGGTCGGCCGCTTTATGGATCCGGACAAGGTCGCGACCTATTTCGCGACGGTCAAATTGCTCGCATTGGTCCATTTCGTCTATTTCTCGGTCAAGGCGGGTGCCGCCCAGCGCTATGCCGAGTTGATGCATACCCATGATCATGACCAGCTTGCGCAATTTGCCAGCGATACGGCGCGCTGGACCTTCTGGCCATCCTTGGCTATGGCGCTCATCCTTCTCGTTCTCGGCAAGCCGCTGCTTCTGCTCTTTGGCGCCCAGTTTACCGATGGTTATCCGCTGTTGTTCATTCTGGTGATCGGTGTCGTCGCCCGCGCTTCGGTCGGTCCTGCGGAAAGCCTCCTCAATATGGCCGGCAAGCAGAAAATCTGCGCCATGGTCTATGCGGTCACACTGATTGTTAATATCTGTCTCAGCATTGTATTGATACCGGCCTACGGCCTTGCCGGTGCCGCTTTTGCGACTGCATTCTCGATGGTGTTTGAAGCGGTGACGCTGGCGCTGACTGTTTACAATCGTCTGAACATTACGATGTTCGTTTTTGCGGGCAGGACAGACGCTGCCAAGGAAGAAGTCTGATGGCAGCCATACCGCTTCTCGAAGAACTTGCCGGAGGCCCGTCCTCGCAGATTCTCTCCCAGCTCTCGGGCTTCGAGTCGCACGAGGCAAGCAAGCAGCTCGAGGAAACCCTGGGCACGCGTGCCGTTCCACGCAAGCTTTCCGTCTATTCTGCCTCTGCCGGTTTCGAACTGCTCGATGAACTCGAATATCTGACCTATCGCACGGTCGAACCGAACATCTTCTTCAATCCGCGTTTCCTCGCCCCCGCAATGCCACGTCTCGACGACCGGCAGGTCCGCTTCATGGTCATGCGCGACGAAAACGATGTGAAGAGCCGTCTGCGCTTCCTCATGCCCTATACGATCGAGCGGCCGGGGTTCAATGTGACGGCTTCCATCATCCGCGCCTGGGCCACGCCCTTCGGGCCGCAGGGTACGCCGTTGATCGACCGGGACGATCCGGTCGGCGTGCTCAATGACCTGTTCGACATGCTGGGGCGCAAGCACCTGAAGTTCCCCGAAATTCTGGTGCTGCCGGACATACTGCTGAACCGCACCGCGGCACAGCTGATCCGCGCCATCGCGCTGGATCGCAATCTTACGATGGTGACCGTCAACCAGGTCGAGCGGCCCTTCCTTGAAAGCACCAAGGAAGGCGAAGAGTATTTGCGTGCTGCAATTGGTGCCAAACATGCCAAGGAATATCGCCGGCTGTGGCGCCGCCTCGCCGATAAGGGCAAGCTGACCTATACCGTCAGCCGCAGCGAAGAAGATATCCGCGTGCGGCTGGAGGATTTTCTCGTGCTCGAAGCCAGCGGCTGGAAAGGCCAGCGCGGCTCCGCCATGGCGGTCGACCGTTTCCGGGCTGCCTTTGCCCGCGAGGCGGTCAACAACCTCGCGACCCGCGATCTTGCTCGCATCCACACACTCGAACTCGACGGCAAGACCATCGCCGTTCTCGTGGTCTTCGTCGAGGCCGGCGAAGCGTGGACGTGGAAAACCGCCTATGACGAAAGTCTCGCAGCCTATTCGCCCGGCGTTCTCCTGATGATCGAGATGCTGAAAAACCATCTGGACGATCCGAACATCGATCGGACGGATTCCTGCGCCGTACCTGACCATCCTGTCGCATCGCGCCTGTTCATGGAACGTGAACCGGTTGGCACGCTGGTGATCGGGCTGACACCCGCCGCCGACCGCGCCGCCCGTCAGGCGGCTTCCCAGCTTCACCTTTACCGGCGCACGCAGAATATCGCGCGTCTCGTCCGCGAACGCCTGCGGAATTTGACGGGCCGGAAGTAGGCCGGGTTATTGTCAGGTCATGCGGAGAGAGCGTCGCTGTGCATTTGGCGTTGCCAGGATAGCGTCAGGCTTCTAGATAGCAGAAGCGCTCCTCGACGATCTTTCCATCCTGGACCGTATAGATTCCAACTTCATCCATGGTCATGCGCTGACCCGTAGCCTTGGGTGTAACGTCCATGGTGAAGCGCACAACAAACTGGTCGCCGTTGACATATGGACCTTCCACGTTAGCACCATGCACGTCGTGGTTCGCCTGCCACCACTCGCCCTTGGCCTTGACGGCATCCTTGCCACGGCAAACGGCCATTGGGCCTTCCATGGCTTCATAGCTTACGATGGCGTCGGAATTGTATTTTGCGCCCGCGCCCTCGTGATCACCGTTTTTCAGAATATTCGTGAAATCCTTTGCAAGTTCTAGCGTTGTCATGTGCTGTCTCCTGTTCAAAGCGATAGGCTCTCACCATACCATTCACCGCCGATGGTGAATATGTTCTTCTGAAGAGGTCACGCCACTTTGAATTTTGGGAAAACGAAACCGCCCATCCAACGGCATTTATACGGCCCGCAGACCTGTACCCGTGAAGGTTCGGACCTTGATCTGACCGCTTTGAACAAGACGCTCAACCTTGCCGTCGGTAGAATTGCCGCTGCGCTTCTGGTACTCGGCCTGAAATATTTCGCCTACGTGCCGACTGCTGGCATTGCCTTTTCGGAAGCACTGGAGGACATCATCCTGTTGGTGCCCCCTGCCGGAATCGAACCAGCACTCCTTTCGGAACCTGATTTTGAGTCAGGCGCGTCTACCAATTCCGCCAAGGGGGCCGCAAGAGCGTCGGACATGGGTGGACCCACGACCGTGAAAAGCCAAATACATGCAGAGCCACCCTTCGGTCAACAGCAATAAGAGGATTTCTTAAATGTAACACAGTCGTGTGTTGCCCTGCCCGCATGAGACAAATAGAGGCCAATGGCCAGGAAAACAGCCTTGGCAAAAATTGAGCGAAACGATTCCATTTGGTTTCGGTTTGCTCTAAAGATCACCCGACCTTTCAAAATAGCCTCCCCACAGGAACCGACTTGATGCTGCGCAGACTATACGATTGGACCATGTCTCTGGCTGCGCGCAAATCGGCGGAAGTCTGGCTTGCCGTCATTGCATTCATCGAAAGCTCGGTGTTCCTTGTCCCCGCCGATGTGCTGTTCCTCCCGATGGCGCTGGCGCGTCCGCAGCGCGCCTACCGTTATGCGCTGGTGGCGACCGTCGCGTCTGTCCTTGGAGGCATAGCGGGCTGGCTGCTCGGCTACTACGCCTATGAAACATTGGCGAAACCGATCCTTGAAATGTACGGCAAGCTCGAGGCCTTCGAACAATTGCGCGGTTCGACCAGCGCCGATGCGATCCTGCTCCTGCTCGTCACATCGGGCCTCGCCCACCTGCCGCCCATCAAGGTCGTGACGATCCTTTCCGGAGCGGCTGGCATCAATATCTGGCTGTTCATTATCTCGGCGGTGCTTGCGCGCGGCGCGCGCTTTTTCTTCCTGGCCTGGCTGTTGAGGCGGTATGGGGAGCCTATTCGCGGCTTCATCGAAAAGCGACTTGGCCTGATTGCAGGCGCAGCAGCCCTTGTCCTGATTTTGCTCTATGCAGTGTTCCACTACACACAATTGTAAGGCGATTGCCATGAACGAGGACGCGAGATACGATGACTGCAACCAATTCCTCCATCCATTTCAGGACGGCTCTGTTTCTTCTCCTCGCCATGGTTTTCACGGTCGGGACCGCGCTCGGCTTCCAATATGTTGGCGGATATCTGCCGTGCAAACTGTGCCTGGAACAGCGCTTTCCCTATTATGCCGGCATTCCGCTGATGGCATTGGCCGTTGCTTCGTCCAGTCTGAAATGGCCAGCGAGCCTTACGCGCCTGCTTTTGGCACTGGGAGGGCTCCTCATGCTCATTGGCCTCGGCCTCGCCGTCTTCCATGCGGGCGTCGAATGGAAATTCTGGGCGGGACCGACGGATTGTACCGCAGTGTCGATGTCCATCACCACCGATGCGGGTAATCTTCTGAAGGATATGAACGCCATTCACCCGCCCGCATGCGATACGGCCGCGCTGCGCGTGCTTGGCCTGTCCTTTGCCGGCTGGAATGCCATCGCGAGCTTTATCCTGATGATCGTTGCTTTCCGGGGCGCAAAGAAGGCGTAGGCGGCACTTGTCTTTCCCCCAAGAAGGGGGTCGGCACAGGTCTCAGGGTTCGAGTTCGACATCCCAGTAGAGATAGTCCATCCAGCTTTCGTGCAGATGGTTTGGCGGAAACAGCCGGCCGTTATTGTGCAAATCATGCACCGTCGGCTCATAGGGCTTCTGCCGCGGCCACATTTTGGCACGGTTCGGCATCAGCCCGCCCTTGCGAAGATTGCAGGGCGAACAGGCTGCCACGACATTCTCCCAGATCGTTTCGCCGCCGGCGCAGCGCGGGATGACGTGGTCGAAAGTCAGGTCTTCTTCCGAGCCGCAATATTGGCATTCGAACCGGTCGCGCAGGAAGACGTTGAACCGGGTAAAGGCTGGATTGCGGGAGGGTTTGATGTATGTCTTGAGCGATACCACGCTCGGCAGCCGCATCGCGAAGGAGGGCGAGGAAACCTCATGCTCATATTCGGCGACGATGTTCACACGGTCAAGAAAAACCGCCTTGATCGCGTCCTGCCAGGACCAGAGCGACAAGGGATAATAACTGAGCGGACGGTAGTCCGCATTGAGTACCAGAGCCGGTAACCCGTCCGGCGAGACGGCTATTGTCAAGGAATCAACTCCCAATCCAACCATCAGGCTTGCATTATTGTAAGCTGGACGTGACAGGAATGTGAAGCAAATTGCGGTGTTTGCTGAGGAAAAACCCCGTTATTTCAACTTCATGGCACTGGTGTGCCATCACGGCCACGCGTTGCGGCATAGTAAGCCCAGAAAAGTCGGGCGGCAACACCGCGCCACGGCGTCCAGCGCTCGGCAAACAGCCGCAGCGCCTTGGAGTCCGGCCGCACTGATTCGCCGTAGGCATGGGCATAGGCGTGCTGAAGCGCGACGTCTCCCGACGGGAAGACATCCGCATGGCCCGCAGAAAACAGCAGATAGACTTCCGCTGTCCAGGGACCGATGCCCTTCACACTGGTCATGACCTGCATGGCCTCGTCGATCGGCATGTCCGCCAAAGCGGTCAGGTCCAGTCTTCCGGCGATGACCGCTTCGCTGATCCGGGCGAGAGTCGCCTGTTTGGCGCGGGATAGGCCGGCAACCCGCCACGCCGCCTCGCCGGCCGCAAGATAGTTTTCCGGTGTCAGGGGGTCGACGATGCTGACAAGCCGCTTCCAGATCGAATCGGCGCTGGCCTTGGAGACCTGCTGCGAAACGATCACCGAGGCGAGGCTTTCGAAGCCCGGTACGGAGCGGCGCAGCGGCAGCGGCCCGGCGCGTTCGGCTATCGCCACAAGTTCGGGGTGGGTTTGCAGCAAGGCATCCAGTCCTTCCGCGATATCCTCCAGCGTATCAATTCTGCGCATTTCAATCGTTCACTTTGCTTCGTTTGGGAAACACCGTATCAATTGCCGCGATACCCACGCAAGAACGCCACGCATCACTCATGACAGTTCCGGTATTTCGTTTTGCCCCAAGTCCCAACGGCCATCTGCATCTCGGCCATGCTTATTCGGCGTTGCTCAACCAGCAGATGGCGCGCGATGCAGGCGGCAGATTGCTCCTGCGCATGGAGGATATCGACCGGGAGCGCTGCACCCCGGAACTCGAACAGACCATGCAGGAGGATCTGCGCTGGATCGGCTTCGATTGGGAAAAGCCGGTCCGCCGCCAGTCGGAACACTTCCCTGTCTACCGCGAAGCGCTGGATAAACTGATCGATATGGACCTTGTCTATCCATCGTTTCTAAGCCGCGGCGCGATCAAACGCGAAATCGAAAACCTCGGCGGAAATGCGAGTTGGCCGCGCGATCCGGACGGAGCCCTGCTCTATCCGCAAACGGACCGGCAGCTGTCAAACGTCGAGCGCGAACGGCGTTTGAGTGAAGGCCAAGCGTTTTCGTGGCGTCTGAACATGGACCGTGCACTCGAACATATCGGCGAGCCACTCTTCTGGACCGAACTTGCCGGTGAAAGACGTACCATTGAGGCCGCACCCCGCGATTGGGGGGACGTCATCATTGCACGAAAAGATATGCCGACGAGCTATCATCTATCCGTCGTCATCGACGATGCGCTGCAAGGCATCACCCACGTCGTGCGCGGCAAGGACCTTTTCCAGGCGACGAGTGTTCATCGCCTGCTGCAGCGATTGTTCGATATCGCGCCCCCTCTCTATCACCACCATGCACTTATCCTGGATCACGACGGCGAGAAACTTTCAAAAAGCCGCAAGGACACCGCGTTGCGTTCACTGCGGCAAGAAGGTGTCACCTGTCAGGAGATACACGCTATGGTCGGGTTGTGATCTATCGCCGATGTTCGTTCGGGTATAGATCAGCATCACAATGCATTCCCGATCCGGTCCCGTGACTATGCCTGTCCGCTATTTTCCCGCTCTGTTCGTCGTCCTTTGGGCCACCGGCTTCATCGGCGCGCGCTATGCCATGCCCTACATAGAGCCGTTCTATTTCCTCACGGTACGGTTTTTGATCGCGGGCGCCATCCTCGGCCTCTGGGTGGTACTCGATGGTAATCATTGGCCCAGTAAACGCGGTGCAATGCACGCGATCATTGCGGGGTGTCTCATTCACGGAGCCTATCTCGGCGCTGCGTTCTGGGCCATCCATAATGGATTGCCCGCAGGCATGTCGGCACTCGTCGTTGGCCTGCAGCCCTTGATCACGGCACTGCTCGCGGGGCTGGTACTCGGCGAAACCATCCAGCCGCGCCATTGGGCCGGACTTGCCGTCGGCTGCATCGGCGTCGCCATGGTCCTGTGGCCGAAGCTCGTCATTTCCGCCGGCGGCATCACCCCGGCGACTGTTTCGGCAGCAGTCTTTTCGGTTGTTGCCATCAGCATCGGCACCGTCTGGCAAAAACGCTTCGTCGGCACCATCGATCTGAAGGCGGGTACCACCCTCCAATATCTTGGCGCCGCGGTCCTTACCGGCCTATGCTCGCTGTTGCTGGAGACACACACGATCATCTGGTCGGGCGAATTGGTATTTGCCATGTTCTGGCTGGTATTCGTCCTGTCGATCGGCGCCGTGCTTCTGCTGATGCTGCTCATCAATCAGGGTGCGGTGTCCAAGGTTGCGTCGCTGTTCTATCTGGTTCCAGGCGTTACGGCGCTGATGGCCTATGCTCTGTTCGGCGAAACACTGACACCGTTCCAGCTCGTGGGAATGGTTATTGCCAGCCTGGGCGTTGCGCTCTCGACGGGTCAGAGACGCGCGGCTTCCTCGATTTCCCAATAACGGATGATCGCGGCGTTGATTTCCGCGCCGATGATGAAGATCGCCGCGACGATATAAAGGAAAACGATCGCCGCCATGATCGATGCGAGGCCCGCATAAGTCGACACATAGGTTGCAAAGGTTTCGAGATAGCTTGCAAAGATCGTGGCACCAACGGTCCACGCAAGCAGCGTCAACAGGACCCCGGGCAATATCTCGACAAAACGGCGATGCCCGGCCGGCAGCCACAAATGCACCACCAGCAAGCCGATAATCAGCACGGCCGAAGCAATACAATAGCGCCAAAAACTGATCGTTCCTGACACGAGAACGAGCTCCGGGATATAGATGGTCGCGATACGCATGGCGAGCGGTGCCAGGATCAGCAGGAAGCTGATAGCCATGATGCCTATCGTTGCGACGATGACATAACCGAGGCTTTGCAGGCGGCAATAGATGATCGAGCGCGTATCGATCACGCGATAGGCACGGTTGAGCGCCACGCGCAGCGCTTCGATACCGTTAGAGGCGAAATAGGCCGCCGCGATCACGCTGATCGTCAAAAGCCCGCCGCGCTGAATATTGAGGACATTGCGCACTTCCTGCGCAATCGGCTTGGCGATCACCTCCGGCCAGGTATCGAAAATCACGTGGACAGCCGTATCGGTAAAGGCGCTCGCCCCAAGAAAACTTGCGAGGGAAGTCGCAAATATCAGGAATGGAAAAAGCGCGAGAATTCCCGAAAGGGCAACATGGCTTGCGAGTGCCCACCCATCATCGGTGCTGAAATGCCGCCACGTATCAACGACAACACGCCAAAGAAAAGATTTTGCCCTACGCATTGATGATTGTTCGCCCCTTCAACTGAGCAGATTGCAAGGCGCCGGGGAATATGTGAAGTCTTTTCATGCAATCAATTGAAAAACATCCGGAAAACATGACCCGTTCTAGAACGATTTTGATCACAGGATGTTCCAGCGGGATAGGTGCCTATTGTGCCCGGGCGTTGAAGCAGGATGGCTGGACCGTCTTCGCAACCGCCCGGAGTCCCGCCGATATTGAAATGCTTCAGGCCGACGGCCTGGCCGCCTTTTACATGGACTACAGCAAATCCGCATCGATTTCTGCGCTGGTCGAAGCAGTGCTCATCGAAACAGGCGGCACGCTGGATGCCCTTTACAACAATGGTGCCTATGCGTTGCCCGGCGCTGTCGAAGACATTCCGGTTGCAACACTCAGGGAACAGTTCGATGCGGCGTTCTTCGGCTGGCATGAACTCACGCAGCTGATCGTCCCGGTTATGCGGGCACAGGGTCATGGCAGGATCGTACATTGCTCATCCATTCTCGGGCTCCTGCCGATGAAATGGCGCGGCGCCTATGTCGCAGCGAAGTTTGCGCTTGAGGGTCTCATGCTGACACAGCGCATGGAACTGAAAGGCTCCGGCATCGAAGTCTCGCTTATTGAACCTGGCGCAATTGAATCGCGCTTCACCTCGCATGCCTTCCAACAGGTCGAGCGCTATATCGATGTCGAAAAATCGGTGCATCGCGAGGTCTATCGCAAGCTCGTCGGTCAATTCTCGCTGGAAGGTCGCAGGTCGCGCTTCAAGCTTGGTCCTGAGGCTGTTTACGCTGTTCTGAAGCATGCGCTGGAGAGTCCGCGCCCCAAACCGCACTATCTTGTGACGCGACCAGCGAAAATTGCCAATTTTGCGCGCAGATTTCTATCCGCACGTGCGCTATATCGCGTGCTTGCGAGCCAGTCATGACAGGAGCAGACTGCAGGCAAGTCTGACGATCAAGGAATAGAGTATGGATGTCATTTTCAAATTTCTGGCCCTCGTGGCGATTGCCGCGGTGACCATCGTGCTCCTCATTGGACTGCGCAACATGATGAAGGGTGGCGACGCCAACTTCTCCAACAAGATGATGCAATTGCGCATCTTCCTGCAGCTGATCGCCATCATCCTCATCGTCGGTGCGATCTATTTCCACCGCTCGGCAGGCTGATCATATGGTCAAGCTGAACAAGATTTACACGCGTACGGGCGATGACGGCACGACCGGCCTCGGCAGCGGCGAACGGCGCGTGAAACATGATTTGCGCGTCGAAGCCTATGGCACGGTGGACGAAGCAAACTCTTGTCTCGGGCTCGCGCGCCTGCATACGGAAAAAGACTTCCCCGAGCTGGACGCCATGCTCATGCGCATCCAGAACGATCTCTTCGATCTCGGTGCCGATCTTGCAACGCCCGATACGGGTCAAACCCTCCCTTACGAACCCTTGCGCATTATCGACAGCCAGGTCCTGCGGCTTGAAGCGGAGATCGACATTTTGAACGCAAACCTTGCACCGTTACGCTCTTTTGTGCTGCCCGGCGGCTCGCCGGCATCCGCCGCGCTGCACCTTGCCCGCACCGTGGCGCGCCGCGCCGAGCGGCAGATGGTCGAACTCGCGCAGAAGCCTGGCGAGACAGTCACGCCGGCCGGCCTGAAATACATCAACCGCGTGTCGGATTTTCTCTTCGTCGCCGCCCGCGTGGTCAATGACAATGGCGCGAGCGACGTGTTATGGGTGCCCGGACACAATCGCTAAATGTCGCAATCGCTGAGGCAGGGAACCGGCGCCGATGTTCATTCCATTGCATGACGCCAACAGTCTCAAATACATCAAGCTGGAATATGTGACGCTTTCGCTGATCGTCATCGACGTGCTTGTCTATCTGGCCATGGCTGTTGACGGCGAGGCTGCCCAGGCCGCAGCGATCGGCCTCGGTTACATACCCGCCGTCATCCATGACATGGCAGTTCTGCCTGCCAGGTATTACTTCGTCCCGTCCGATTTCACCTATATCACCTACGCTTTCCTGCACGCCGACATCTTCCATCTCGGCGGCAATATGCTGTTCCTCTGGGTTTTCGGCGACAACGTCGAAGATGCGCTTGGCCACATCAAGTTTCTGATCTTCTATCTTCTGTGCGCCGCCGCCGGAGCGTTCCTGCATGGCGTGATCCTGCCAGATTCAGAAGCACCGCTCATCGGTGCTTCTGGCGCCATCGCCGGCATTGTCTCGGCCTATCTGCTATTGCATCCACACGTAAGGGTCTGGGTGCTGGCCTTTGGGCGCATACCCCTGCGCATCCCGGCGATCTATCCGCTCGTGCTCTGGGTCGTGACACAATTCGCGATGCTTTTGTGGGGCGGGCAGGAACAGGTTTCCTGGCCGGCCCATGTCGGCGGCATCATCGCCGGCGCTGTTCTCATCGTGTTCATGAAGCGCCGAAGCGTGCCATTGTTTGACCGGGCTATCGTCTCGCCGCGCGCCGTCGTGGTGGAGAAAGAACCGGAACCCGTCACCCGCGAGGCAGAACCGGTCAAGTGGGGCCGCTGATCGTTTTCATTCAATCGTTTGAACTGCCGTAAGCAGATTGACCTTTAGGTCGCTCATATTTACGGTCCCGCGCAACTCAGACGCGCCAGTGTCGTTTTTTTCACCTCCATGTCGGCTTCCGGCAAGCGGGTAGCACCATCGGACAGGTAAATCTGTCCTTCGTTTATTTGAGAGGGAATCCCTATGAAAGTCCTCGTACCGGTAAAGCGGGTAGTCGATTACAACGTGAAGATCAGGGTAAAAGGCGACGGTTCCGGCGTCGAACTTGCCAATGTGAAGATGTCGATGAACCCGTTCGACGAAATCGCAGTCGAGGAAGCGCTTCGTCTGAAGGAAGCCGGCAAGGTAGAGGAAGTGGTCGTCGTATCGATCGGACCGGCGCAGGCGCAGGAAACCATCCGCACCGCCCTCGCCATGGGTGCCGACCGCGGTATTCTGGTCAAGGTCGACGATATCGTCGAGCCACTCGCTGTCGCCAAGATCCTGAAAGGCGTCGTCGATGCCGAACAGCCGAAGCTGGTCATCCTCGGCAAGCAGGCTATCGACGATGATGCCAACCAGACCGGTCAGATGCTTGCGGCGCTGCTCGGCTGGAGCCAGGGCACCTTTGCCTCGAAGGTCGAGCTCGGTAGCGACAATGCCAAGGTCACGCGCGAAGTCGATGGCGGTCTGCAGACAATCGAAATCACGCTCCCCGCTATCGTCACCACCGACCTCCGTTTGAACCAGCCGCGTTATGCCTCGCTGCCGAACATCATGAAGGCCAAGAAGAAGCCGCTGGATGAAAAGTCCGCTGCCGATTATGGCGTCGATACCAAGCCGCGCCTCAAGGTCATCAAGACTGAAGAGCCGGGCGGCCGCAAGGCAGGCGTCAAGGTCAAGGATGTGGCGGAACTCATCGGCAAGCTGAAGAACGAAGCCGGCGTTCTGATTTAAAGGATAAGGAATTTCACCATGGCTATTCTTCTTTTTGCCGAACACGATAACGAGACCCTTTCCGACCAGACCGCCAAGGCGCTGACGGCGGCGCTAGCCATCGGCTCGGATGTGCACGTCCTTGTCGCGGGCAAAGGTGCCAAGGGCGTCGCCGAGCAGGCTGCAAAGCTCTCGGGCGTCAAAAAGGTTCTCCTCGCCGATAGTGACGATCTGGCCAACCGCCTTGCCGAGGCAAGCGCAGCGCTCATCGTTTCGCTCGCCGGCAATTACGACACGATCATTGCGGCCGCGACCACCAACGGCAAGAACATCCTGCCGCGTGTTGCTGCCCTCCTGGACGTCATGCAGGTCTCGGACATCATCGAGGTGGTCTCGCCCGATACCTTCAAGCGCCCGATCTATGCGGGCAACGCCATCCAGACCGTACAGGCAACCGATGCAACGAAGGTCATCACCGTGCGCACCGCAACCTTCGCGGCTGCCGGTGAAGGTGGCTCGGCTTCCGTCGAGACCATCTCGGCTGCAGCCAACCCCGGCCTGTCGAAGTTCGTCGAAGCCAAGCTTTCCGGCGGCGACCGTCCAGAGTTGACGTCCGCCCGCATCATCATCTCCGGTGGCCGTGCTCTCGGCTCGAACGAGAAGTTCAAGGAAGTCATCCTTCCTGTCGCCGACAAGCTCGGTGCGGCTGTCGGTGCCTCGCGCGCTGCGGTGGATGCCGGCTACGCTCCGAACGACTGGCAGGTTGGCCAGACCGGCAAGGTGGTGGCGCCGGATCTATACATCGCCGTCGGCATCTCCGGCGCGATCCAGCATCTGGCCGGCATGAAGGATTCGAAGGTCATCGTCGCCATAAACAAGGACGAGGAAGCCCCGATCTTCCAGGTCGCTGATTACGGTCTCGTCGGCGATCTCTTCGTCATCCTGCCGGAGCTTGAAAAGGCACTTTGACTATTTAATTCGAACTTTAAAATGAAATTGCTTGGCCGGGGTAGACGAACGCTACCCCGGCCATTTAGTTTGTGTGATATATTCATAATAAGACGGGATGGAAACATGGCTGGCACGATCAAAACCGTAGGCATTGTTGGCGCGGGCCAAATGGGCAGCGGCATTGCACATGTCTGCGCTTTGGCTGGATACGATGTTTTGATCCATGACCAGTCGGCCGAACAGATCGAAAAAGCCCTCGCCACCGTCAACGGCAACATGGCCCGCCAGGTTTCCCACGGCAAGCTCGAGGAAGCGCAGCGCGTCAAGGGAATGTCGCGTATCCGTCCGGCATTGCGGATGGAGGACCTTTCCGGTGTCGATCTTGCGATTGAAGCGGCCACGGAAGATGAGACCGTCAAACGCAAGATTTTCGCGCAGCTTTGTCCCAACCTCAATCCGGAAGCCATCCTCGCCACGAACACGTCATCGATATCGATCACACGCCTCGCTGCGACCACCGATCGCCCGGAGCGATTCATCGGCATTCACTTCATGAATCCGGTTCCGGTGATGCATCTGGTCGAGCTTATCCGCGGCATCGCGACAGAAAACGTTACATTCGAAAGTGCCCGCGAATTTGTCGCCAGCCTCGACAAGACCATTACCGTATCCGAGGATTTTCCGGCATTCATCGTCAACCGCATCCTTTTGCCGATGATCAACGAAGCGATCTATGTGCTCTATGAGGGCGTCGGCTCGGTCGATGCCATCGATACCGCGATGAAACTCGGCGCCAATCATCCCATGGGGCCGTTGCAGCTGGCCGATTTCATCGGCCTCGATACCTGCCTGTCGATCATGCAGGTTCTTTATGACGGGCTGGCGGACTCCAAATATCGCCCCTGCCCGCTCCTGGTAAAATATGTTGAAGCCGGTTGGCTCGGACGCAAGGCCGGCCGCGGCTTCTACGATTATCGCGGCGAACATCCCGTTCCGACACGCTGAATGTTCTCCACGCATGACTGTTGAGATTCATGCTATGACGGGACGACAACCGTGGTTTTCGAGCACCGGAGCGCGGAAAAACGCCATTTGCAAGCCGTCAGAGCCTGAAAATCGATGAGCGGCGACGACAGCACACCGTATGGTCCGGACACACGGCGCTTGTCCAAAGTCCTTGTCGAGATCGGCGCGGATCCGGCGTCGAGAATATCGTTCGACGACATTCTCGACGCCTTGTCTGAGCGCAGTTTCGGTGCGCTGATGATCCTATTCGCGGCGCTCAATCTTGTGCCGCTTCCACCGGGCACGTCCACGATCTTCGGCATTCCGCTGGTGTTGCTTTCGATCCAGATGCTGCTTGGTTTTGAACAGCCGTGGTTTCCGGCCTTCATGCGGCGGAAATCGATGCATGTCGAAACGTATCGCCGGTTCATTGCAAGGCTGGAGCCCATGCTCGTTCGCTTTGAAAAATTGGCGCGCCCGCGCTATTGGTTCGTTCCGCAAATGCTTGTCGAGCGGGTCGTCAGCATCGTCGCGCTGCTGATGTCGCTGATTGTCATCCTGCCGGTGCCGCTGATCAATCAGCTGCCGGCGCTCAGCATTGTCCTTTTGGCCATCGGCCTTGGCGAACAGGATGGCGTCTGGCTTGGAACAGGCCTCCTGGTGGCTGCGCTTGCCGCGGGCATCGCCATAGGCCTTGGCGCTTCGGTCGGCCTCGCGGCCCTGCATATTTTCGGTTGAACATGAACGAAGATAAAAAGATCACAATCTACGTCGACGCCGATGCCTGCCCGGTCAAGGCGGAGATCTACCGTGTCGCCGAGCGTTATGGCGTGAAGACCTTCGTTGTCTCCAACTCGATGATGGCAATTCCGCGCGATCCGATGATCGAGCGTGTCATCGTCAGCGATGGTTTCGACGCAGCCGACGACTGGATCGCGGAGCGTGTCTCGCGCGGCGATGTTGTGGTGACGGCGGATATTCCGCTTGCCAGCCGCTGCGTCAAGGCTGGGGCCGATGCCATTTCACCAACCGGTCGCGCCTTCACGCAAGCATCGATCGGCGATACGCTGGCCACGCGCAATCTCATGGACGAGCTTCGTTCTGCCGGGCAGATCACCGGCGGGCCGCGCCCATTTTCCCCGAAAGATCGTTCGAGCTTTCTTTCCGCTCTCGACCTCGCTATTGTGCGTTTGAAACGTGCGGGCTTCACCTCCTGACGGGAGTGCGGATGGGAGCTATGCGTTTCTTGGCATTGACGGAACGCGTCGCAGGCTCTACGAGAGCGCAACAAAGCTACATGCGTGCCGCTCGTGCTCCCATTGACGCCGAGCCAACAACACGCTCAAACCAGCACTGAAAGTTCATTGATGACTATTTTTGATTCTATCGCTCCGGCGTTGTCCGGTGCATTGGCAGCCCGTGGCTACGAGACCCTGACGCCGGTCCAGACCGCTGTGCTGGCCCCGGAAGCCGAGGGCGCCGACCTTCTGGTCTCCGCCCAGACCGGCTCCGGCAAGACTGTCGCCTTCGGTATCGCTATCGCCCCGACCTTGCTTGAAGGCGACGACCGCTTCACATCGATTGGCGCACCTTACGCTCTGGTCATTGCCCCGACGCGCGAACTGGCATTGCAAGTTCGCCGCGAGCTCGAATGGCTCTACGAGGCCACCGGAGCGCGCATCGCCTCTTGCGTTGGCGGCATGGACATGACCAAGGAGCGCCGCGCACTTCAACAGGGCGCGCATATCGTCGTCGGCACACCCGGCCGTTTGCGCGACCATATCACCCGCGGTTCGCTCGACATGAAGGAACTGCGCGCGGTCGTGCTCGATGAAGCCGATGAGATGCTCGATCTCGGTTTCCGCGAAGACCTGGAATTCATTCTCGGCGAAGCACCGAAAGACCGCCGCACCCTGATGTTCTCGGCAACGGTACCAAAACCCATCGCCCTGCTTGCCAAGCAGTTCCAGAAGGATGCGCTGCGCATTTCCGCCACAAGCGACCGCGAGCAGCATGCAGATATCGAATATCACATCATGCCGGTGGCGCCGCGTGAGCGTGAAAACGCCATCATCAATTCACTGCTTTTCTACGACGCACAGAACACCATTATTTTCGGATCGACCCGCGAAGCTGTGAAGCACCTGACCAGCCGCCTGTCCAATCGCGGCTTTTCCGTCGTTTCTCTTTCAGGTGAACTCAGCCAGGCCGAGCGCACCAACGCGCTGCAGGCGATGCGCGATGGCCGCGCCCGGGTTTGCGTTGCAACCGACGTTGCGGCACGCGGCATCGATCTGCCCAATCTGGACCTCGTAATCCACGCCGACCTGCCCAACAATTCCGAAACGCTTCTGCACCGAAGCGGCCGTACCGGACGCGCGGGTCGCAAGGGCATCTGCGTTCTGATTGTGCCCGCATCTCGCCGCCGCACCGCCGAGCGCCTGTTGCAGGGTGCCAAGCTGTCGACGACCATGGTGCCGCCACCGGACGCCGACGCCATCAACAAGCGCAACCACGACCGCATTCTCAACGATCCTTCGCTGACGGAAGTCGTGAACGAGGAAGAGGCAGGGTATGTGGCCGAATTGCTCGGCTTACATTCTGCCGAACAGATCGCCGCTGCCTACCTGCGCCAGCAGATGGCGGCCCGCCCTGCCCCGGAAGAACTTTCCAACACGCCGTCGCATGTCCTTGAACCTATCCGCAAGGGCAGCTTCGAGGATCGTCCTGGCCGGGGTGAGCGCACGTCGCGCTCGGATCGCTTCGTTGAGTTCGAAAGCGGCGCATGGTTTTCCTTGAGCGTCGGCCGCAAGCAACGCGCCGAGCCCCGCTGGCTCCTGCCGCTGATCTGCAAGGCCGGCGATATCACCAAGACCGACGTCGGCTCGATCAAGATCCTCGAGACAGAGACGCGTTTTGAAATCACCGCCAGCAAGGCCGATGCCTTCATGGCGCGGATAAAGCAGTTCGGTTCTGGCGAAAAAGGCGTGAACATCACGCGCAGCGAAGGGCCTGGCCCTTCATCGCCGCGCCGGACTGAGGGCGGCGACTTCAAGCCGAGGAAGCAATTCGGCGAGAAGCGCGAATTTGACAATCGCAAGTCGCGCTCCAATGAAGAGAAGCCCAGGACCGATTGGGCGGCCAAGCCTGCCAAGGCAAAGCCGGAAGGCTGGACCACAGAAAAGCCTGAAAAGCCGAAGAAAACACCAAAAGAGCGCAAACCAGGCGAACTGCATGGCTTTGACAAGTACAAAGCCAAGAAGGCACGGAAAGCCGCAGCGGGAGGAGCTGAGTAATTCAGCGCGTTCGCATAATCTATAAGAAGCTCCATCTCACGATGGAGCTTTTTTTATGCCCAACCCTGGACGCCAAGTTCTGCCAGCCGCTTCACCGCCGTTGGCGGCATGGGTGGCGGGTTGTCCGACTGCGCCGCTTCGATCAAAAGCTCGTCGCAGGCAGCTTCCGTGACCTCCTCGAGCTTCTTCAAGAACGCGTCATTGTCGAGACCTGGCTGGATCGGCGGCAGAATGCGGCAGCGGATGACCCCGGGATAGCGCATGAACTTTCGGCGCGGCCAATAGAGCCCGGCATTGTGCGCGATCGGAACGACGGGAACGCCGAGTTCGCCATAGATGTGCGCGACGCCGTATTTGTAATGCGGCGGCGCCCCTGGCGCGGTCCGTGTGCCCTCGGGGTAGATCATTAGCTGTCGCCCTCCTGCAACAGCTTCGCGCGCACCTCTGACCGCCACTTTCATGGCCGCTGAACGCTTGCCGCGATCGATCGGTACCATTTTCATTTTCTGAATGTACCAGCCGAACAGCGGGATCCAGGTCAGTTCCCGCTTCAGGATATAGACCGGATCGGCGATGTGCGGCAGGAAGGCATAGGTATCCCAGAAGGATTGGTGCTTCGGCGCACAGATATACGGACCGTCCGGGATATTCTCCAACCCGTCGATGTGGACGTCCGCGCCGACGATCACCTTTTGCAGCCACAGATTTGACTTCGCCCAGTTTTTCGGAACGCTCCACGCTTGCTTGCGCGGGCTCAGGAAATAATAGGGCGTGAAGATGATCATCCGGACGATCAAATTCAGATAGAACAGTGTGTTGAAAACAATTGATCGGATGATCGTCATTTAGGACTCGGGATAGGATTGGCCTGCGCCTTCCTATACCAATGCGGCCCTGCCGTGAACTCTCAAAAAGTCTTCGCGCCAAGCTTGAACCCGAACAGGCTATCGGGGAGATGCGAGCGAAGTTCAGCACCAAGATATTTCATGTATTCCACCAGAAGCACCCGCACCACCAGGCCGCGGGAAATCCAGTCGCCGTCGCGCAGGTTGGTGTTGATAATAGGATAGGGGATGAATTCGATGTCCTGCGAGACGCGCCGGAGTTCCACCATCGTGCGGGGGATATGATAGTTGTTGGTGACCACGATCACCCGCTTGTACTGGTTCATATGCGCCCACTTGACGCTCTCGGCCGCATTGCCGACGGTGTCTTGCGCCGAACGGTCGATATCGACGCAGCATTCGAACAGGGTGGCGTCGCCGCCGGTCACACGCTGCAGTTCATTGCGATTGGTCGTCGGATGCACACCACTGATGAACAGGCGCTCGCCGCGCTTGTTCTTGAGGAGATCGAGCGCCCCTTCGATCCGCGAATAACCGCCGGTCAGAACGATTATCCCATCGGCAGGCCGCGTAAGGTCCGGCGCCTCCATGGTCGTGACGCGATCGGCGAAAAGAATGAACCCGCCGATGAACAGGACGAGGCCGAGAATGCAGACGATGAACAACGGCAGCACGATGCGCCTGCGGACGAAGGCGAGCAGCCGTCCGCTGCGCGTCGTAGCGATGTGATCTTGCTGGTTGCCGTCGTCTGCGCCGCCCATGATGGATTAAAAATGCCTTGTTCGAGGTTTGTTCTTGTTCTGTTTAAAAGAGAGTGCCGGGGCTCAGCTCTTGTACAATCCGGATATTAAAATGAATGAAATGGCATCAGGTTTCGTGACTATCACCGCTACGCCCGTCAACCCGCCTTAAATGCGCTATGACCGTCATTCTTGTTGTAATCATGGTCAGAATGCTGACCGCCAATATGATGAGAATGACGCCCGTATAGCCGCCTGATCCGATGGAAAAATTGCCGAACAGCGCCGTCGCCTGGTCGGCCTCGGGCGTCGCCAGATTACGCGACGACCACCAGCCGATACAAAGGAAAATGATGATGGCAAGCGCGCCGCCGCAAGCGGCACCCTTGAGCGCCGTCCAGAAGAAATGCCGCTCGAACTGACGCGCCACGAAATTCTGGTCGGCACCGATAAAATGCAGAACTTCGATGATATGTCCGTTGCCGGCCATTGCTCCACGCGTTGCAAAAATAACCGTCAGCACAGTCGCTGCCACGACGAGCGCAAGCACCGCCATGCCGATCAGGACCGTCGAACGCGCCATGGAAACGAGCCGGTCGACCCAGTTGCGATGATCGTCGAAACTGGCGCCCGGAACCTCCTTGACCAGCGCCGCGCGAATTGCCGCGAAATCCGGCGGTGAAGCTTCGTCGAGCGTCACGATCACCAGCCTTGGCACCGGCAGCTCGTCAATATCGAGACCGGTTCCAAGCCATGGCTCGAGCAGGCGCTCGGTCGCGGCACGGTCGATGATGCGCGTCGATTTCACGCCGGCAAAACCCTGTGCGATGGTGCTCGCCTGGTTGAGCAGCGCTTCCATGTCCTGGCCCTCGACCGGACGTATCTGAATGGTAGCCTCGGTCGAAATCTGGCTTTGCCACGTTGCGGCCGTCGACTGGACGAGACTGACGGCGCCAACGGTAAGGCAGGCGAGGAAAGTCATGATAGCAATGACGATCATCAGGGCGTGGCCAACAACATTGCCGGCGGGCACGATCGGCGCCTGCCCGCTTTTGGCCCGAAACCGCTCCATGGCACGGCCAAACAGATCGAGCGCCAGATATTTGATGCGGGCGGCGTCAATCATAAATGTCGAGCCTTCCCTGATCGAGGATCATGCGCCGCGCGTTAATCTGGTCCATCAGCGTCAGATCATGCGTCGCAATGACGACCGCCGTGCCCGAGCGGTTCAGCTCGCCGAAAAGCCGGAGCAGGCGCCGCGCCAGCGGCGGATCGACATTGCCGGTCGGCTCATCGGCGAGCAGAATTTCAGGTTGGTCGATCAAAGCCCGCGCGATTGCCGCGCGCTGTTTCTCGCCGCCGGAAAGGACGGGCGGCAGCACGTGCATGCGCTCGCCAAGGCCAACCCAGTCCAGAAGCTCTTCGACTTCGGCGCGATAGGTCGCCTCCTCCTTGCCGCGCACACGCAGCGGCAGCGCTACATTCTGATAGGTGGTCATGTGGTCGAGCAGACGGAAATCCTGGAAAACCACGCCGATGCGGCGTCGCAGCAGCGGCATTTCCTTAGACGAGATCGTGGCGATATCCTTGCCAAAGACGTTGATCAGGCCGCGCGTCGGCTTCAGCGTCATGAACAACAGCCGCAGCAGTGACGTCTTTCCTGCACCCGACGGGCCGGTCAGGAACTGGAACGACCGCGGTGAAATATGGAGGCTCACATCCCGCAGAACCTCCGGACCCATCCCGTATCGCAAACCGACATTCTCAAAGCGAATCAAGCGTTACTTTCCAATCTCGTGTCCATGCGTGTTCTATTTTGTGCGGACGGATTTGGCCACCCATCAAACGCAGCCGGGCATCGGCCAAAACATTAATTTTTGTGGGATAGGCTGTCTCATGATTCGGAAAAAATTGTCTGCATGAGGGCAGACGATGCCAAAACCGTATTTTGCAAAGATCGATCCAATGGAAACCAAAGATAATCTGAGTTTGAATGTCGCGCCTTCCATCGACAAGGGCGGTGCACAGGATGTCGATTTCGAGACACTGTCGCGCGGCCCCATGACGAAGGAGCCCGGGGTTGAAACGTGGCAACGCCTTCTACCCAGCGATGAAGCGATGACGATATTGCATGCGCGCGAAGGCGTCGAAAGCGGGGCGCCGGGCTTCGGCTACTGGCTCGTGGTCGCGTTGGTTGCCGTCTCCGTCTTCTGGATAACGGGCGGCCATACATTGTTGTCCGGAGCCTCACCCGCTGACGATCCGTTGCTGACCACAGGTTCGGTTGCGCGCAACATCGACATGGCACGTTAGGGTCAGGACCCTAGAGCAAAATTTGTTTATTCAAAACTTGCTCTAGGTTTCCAGGCGGTGATCGCGCTATAGCAGTTGCAGTATAGTTAACCGGAAAAAACTGCATGCCAAAGGTCGGCGGAAAAAATATCGACGTACTCTTCAGCGCCGAGACAATCGCGGAGCGGAACCTCGAACTTGCCAAGGCGATCGTTTCGAGGAATTTCGAGAACTTGCTGGTGATCTCGATCCTCAAAGGATCTTTCATCTTTGCCGCCGACCTCATTCGCGCCATGCATGATGCGGGGGCAGAACCGGATGTGGAGTTCATAACGGTATCGAGCTATGGAAAGGGCACGGAAAGCACCGAAGTGCGTTTGCTCCGCGATATCGACAGCGATGTGCATGGCCGCGACGTGCTCCTGATCGACGATATTCTCGAATCGGGAAAAACGCTGAAATTCACCCGGGAACTCATGCTGGAACGGGGCGCGCGCAGCGTTTCCATCGCCGTGCTGCTCGACAAGAGCGTCAAGCGCAAGACCGATATCGAAGCCGATTTCAAAGGTTTCGAATGCCCGGATTATTTCGTTGTGGGATACGGCATGGACGTTGGCCACTCATTCCGGCAACTACCCTATGTGGGTGTGGTGGTGGATTAGCCCGACATCCGGGCTAGGCCGTGACCTGAGCTCAATCAAACTTCAGCAATCTCTCCAGATAGTCTTTTTCCATCTGCGGGCTCAGCGCATTGCCGAGGCGCTTGCGGATTTCGTCCAGGATTTCGCGTGCCCGCTGGATATCCAGGTCTTTGGGGACGATATTCTTGGAGTCGTCGAAGAAATCACCCCTGGACCGTTGGCGTCCCAAGGGATCGAGCCTGCCATTTTGCTGCTGCTGGCCGTTGGGTCCGCCGGTCTGACCTTCCTGGCCCATGGCCTGCTGCATTTGTTTCATCATGTCCTGCCCGCCGCGACGCAAGGCATCGAGCGCGTTGCTCTGCCGGTCGACCGCCTGGCCGCCGTCTGCATCGCCCAGTGCCTTTCCCGCCTGGCCCATGGACTTGTTGGCATCACCAAAACCTTCACCGGGATTGATGCCGAGCCCCTTCAAATCTTTCATCATTTGTTCGAGATCGGACTGCAGCTTCCCTTGGCCTTCTTGCAAGCCGCGCAGGGCCTTGGCGATATCCTCTTCGGACATCTGACCTTGCTGACCCTCCTGGCCATTTTGACCCTGCTGGCTCTGGCCCTGATCCTGCTGCATGCCATTCTGACGCTGTTGCTCAAGCCGGTTGGTCTGATTCATCATCTCCTGCTGGCGCCGCATCAATTCGCCCAGCTTATCCATCTGCTGTCGCATCTCGCCTTGCTGGCCCTGCTGGTTTTGCTGCTGGCCCATCTGCAGATTGTTCATCATGTTTTCAAGTTCGGAAAGCAGTTGCTGCGCCTGGTCCTTCGATCCCTGTTTGGCCAGGTCCTCGATGCGGTCGAGCATGCGGTTTATATCCTCCTGTCGCAGCTCCATCGCGTTAGGATTGGGCATCTGGGCCATGTTCGGGTTTTTCTGGGCTTTCTGGGCAAATTCGCGCAGATATTCGTTCATGGCGCTGCGCAATTCTTTCATGCGCTTTTCGATTTCTTCCTGGCTTGCACCCTGTTCGATCGCCTGTTTCAAGGCTTCCTGCGCCTGACGCAGGCGCCGCTCGGCATCCGAAAGAGCGCCGTCCTCGATGCCACGCGCGACTTGCCACATATAGGCAACGACGTCGCGCAGCTGGTCGTCGCTGCGCGCAAGATTGAGCCGCGAGCGCACGCTGCGCAAAGCGAGGTAATGAGACGCATTCTTGATCGTCTCTTCCGGCCAGATGGTGATCGCATCCAGCATATCGAGCACTTGCGGCTTGGCATTGGCGTTGAGCGCCAGGATGCGGCGCTGTTCCACGACAGCCTTGGCCAGCGGGTTGGCGAAGGGGCGTTCGGGCATGACGAACGTCTTGGTCTCGCTTCTGGCTTCCTGCTTCGCGTCATCGGTTGCGACCAGGGTCATACGAATTTCCGAACCAGCCCATGGGTGCTCGGTGAGATCCTTGGTGGTTGTGGTTTCCTTGGGTTGGTCGCCGCGCCGCGGCAGTGCCAGAGGCAGGTCAGGCGCTTTGTAGAGCGGCCGCGCATCCTTGTCGGCAGGCAATGCCTGCTCGATTTGGGCCACCGCGCTCGATGCGCCGTAATCATCCTTGATTTCGTAGGAAAGCTCCATCGTGCCGTTGGCAGCACTGGAAGGATCCTTGGTGAAACGGACCGAAGGCGGCTGGTCGGGCGTTACCGAAAACGCCCATTCGGCAAGCGGGTTGCCATCATCTGACAGGCTGACCGTGCCGTTGGCACCGATCGGCAGTTCGAAATTACGCGGCCGGGCTTTGGCGGTGGTTGGAGTGTCTTCCGGCTTGCCTTCATCCTTCGCCGCAATATCAGTTGCCTCACCATCCATGGGCGTCTGGGTGACCTTCTCCGATCCGCTGCCGCTGATAATGCGGACGATAAGCGTGCTGTCCTGCGGAATGGTGAACTGCTTTTCCTCGTCATTGGCGGCCGCTGTCAGGAACAGCGGTGCGCGTCCCGTATAGCGCGGAGGCGTTACCCAGGCATCGATACGGGGCGGGATGGCTTCGCTCTTGCTATGACTGCGGAACGCATCGTTGACGCGGCCGCCGAGCGGGCCACCGGAAAAGGCAAAAGCGATGACGAGAAGCAGGCCGACAATGCCGCGCAACGCCCAGGGATCATGTTCCGGAATACGCGTTTGCGGCAGGCCGCTCTTCAGGTTCTGGATGCGCTCGGCCATGCGCTTGCGGTGTTCGTCCCACAGCGCCTGAGCAAACGGATCAATGCTCTTGTTGACGAGCTCTTCCGACTGGATGGTGATCGGCTGGTGATCGAGCGTGTTGACGCTTTCCAGCCGCTGGCTGATTTCCGAGTGATCGGGCAGACGAAATCTCAACAGGAGATAGAGACAGAGGGGCAGGGAGAGAACGAAAAGCCCGAGCAGCGCCAAGCGCAACGCATCGGGAATTATCCGGAAAATACCGAACCAGGACAGACACAGGAAAACGGCAATGGAAAGCAGCAGCGGCAAAACAAGCGGCCACAGGCGTTCGAACACAACGGTCAACCATGTAGACAAACGGAGGCGATCGATACTTTTGAAAATATCGAACCTGTACCTGATCGCGTCCCGTTTGTCGGGTTGTTGATCGGTCATTCGCACTCCATCTCGCCGGCATCGACAGTGCCGGCATCATAGAACAATACCATTCATCATGGCAAAGGCGAGGCCTTGGGGTAAAAATGCGATCATAGTTTTGTGTAGAGCGGGTGTTCAAGACCTCTCCCCGCCGCTCGCCTCCGCCCCTCCCCACAAGGGGAGGAAGCTGCGCAGCAGGGGGGGTAATCTTGGGATCGCTACAGCCACTCGGGGATGGAATCCAGGCCGATCAGTTCGTCATAGGTCGTTCTGGGGCGCACCACATGGAACCGGTCGCCATTGACCAGAACCTCCGGCACGAGCAGACGCGTGTTATAGGTGCCGGCCTGTACCGCGCCGTAAGCGCCTGCCGTTCCGATGGCGATGAGATCACCCGGGGCCGGGCGCGGCAGATCGCGATCGAGGCCAAGATAATCGCCCGTTTCGCAAACGGGACCGACGACATCGCCGCGAATCCGCGGATCGTTGGCCGCGGGCTCCTTGACCGGGCGGATCATATGAAACGCATCGTAAAGCGTCGGACGGATAAGATCGTTCATGGCCGCGTCGACGATGATGAAATTCCGCGCATCGCCCTCCTTGAGGTAGATCACCTCGCTGACCAAAATACCGGCATTGCCGACGATGAGACGGCCCGGCTCGAAAATGGTTTTCAGGCCCAGCGGCTTGATATGCTTTTGCACGATTTGCGCATAGGCATCTGGCAGTGGCGGCGGGTTATTGTCAAAATGATAGGGAATGCCCAAGCCTCCGCCGAGATCGACATGCTTGATATCGTGGCCGTCTGCCTGCAACTGCGCCACCAGTTCGGCCAGCAGCCTGAAGGCATTGTCGAACGGCTCGAGATCGGTGATCTGGCTGCCGATATGCATGTCGATGCCGGTGACCTTGAGACCGGGCAGCTTGGCGGCATGCGCATAGATCGTGCTGGCCTTCGCAAGAGGAATGCCGAACTTGTTCTCGGATTTGCCCGTGGAAATCTTCTTGTGGGTCTTGGCGTCCACATCCGGATTTATGCGCAACGATACCGGCGCAATCTTTCCCGCAGCAATGGCGCGCCCGGAGAGTATTTCCAGCTCCGGTTCGGATTCGACGTTGAAACAATGGATTCCGGCGGCCAGCGCATAGTCCATTTCGCCGGGCTTCTTGCCGACGCCGGAAAAAACGATCTTGTTGGCCGGGATGCCTGCAGCGAGAGCGCGGCGCATTTCGCCCTCGGACACCACATCAGCGCCTGAGCCGAGGCGAGCCAGTGTCTTCAGGACGGCCTGATTGGAGTTCGCCTTGAGCGCGTAGGCGACGAGCGTATCCATATCGGCGAATGCCGCCGAGAAGACCTTGAAATGCCGTTCTATCGTCGCGGTGGAATAGCAATAGAAGGGGGTTCCGACCGCCTTGGCAATGTCGGGAATGCTGACACCCTCGGCATGAAGAACGCCGTCTCTATAGTCGAAATGGTTCACGGACGTGCCTAGATCAGCGGGTCGAGGATGAAGCGCTTGTCCTGAACCGGCGGTTTTTCGGTCTTCGGCTCGCCGGGCATCGTCGTAACGGATGCCGGCGGCAGCTCAGGGTCGCCCTTTCGGCCACAGGCTGAAACAACGCTTAAAATTGCAATCGACATCAGTATTGTCGTCAAAAAAGAACGGCTCGTCATAAGTTTGATCCCGAATGGCGTTTACTCTGTCTAGCGTATGAAGGCGCTCTTTGCACCCCCATCGCCAGCCAATATTGTTTTAGCGTTTTGCGATGCGCTTTTGCCAGAATTTGATCTGACGGCGTACCTCGCCTGGCGCCGTACCGCCATAGGATTTGCGGCTGCGCACCGATTTGTCGACGGTTAGATAACCGAACACCGCATCGGTGATGCCGGGATGTATCGCCTGCAGGTCCGCCAGCGACAGCTTGCCGAGCTCGGCTTTCTTCTCTTCCGCCAGCGCCACCGCACGACCGGTCACATGATGCGCCTCGCGGAACGGCAGGCCGAGTTCACGCACGAGCCAATCGGCAAGATCGGTCGCAGTGGAATAACCGGAACCGGCCGCCTTTTTCATTGCGGCAGTGTTGATCGTCATATCACCAACCATGCCGGTCATCGCGGCAATGCATAATTCCAGCGTCTCCGCCGCATCGAAGACGGCTTCCTTGTCTTCCTGCATGTCCTTGGAATAGGTCAGCGGCAGACCTTTCATTACCGTCAGGAGACCGACCAGCGCGCCGGTGACCCGCCCGGTCTTGGCGCGCACGAGTTCGGCGGCGTCGGGGTTCTTCTTCTGCGGCATGATCGACGAGCCGGTGGAGAACCCGTCTGACAGGCGCACGAACCCGAACTGCGGCGTCGACCAGATGACGATCTCTTCGGCAAGGCGCGACAGATGCGTTGCGGTGATCGCTGCGGTCGAGAGGAATTCCAGCGCATAATCGCGGTCCGAAACACTGTCGAGCGAGTTGCGGGTCGGTTCGCGGAAACCCAGGGCCTTGGCCGTCATGTGCCGGTCTATCGGGAAACCGGTCCCGGCCAGCGCCGCAGCACCGAGCGGCGATTCGTCCATACGGTCGATGGCGTCCCGGACCCGGCCCAAATCGCGGCCGAACATCTCGACATAGGCCATGCAATGGTGACCGAAAGTGACAGGCTGCGCCGTCTGCAGATGCGTGAAGCCTGGCATCAGCGTCGATGCATGTTCCTCGGCACGCTTCAAAAATGCTTCGATGAGCTGCTTCAGCGCAATCGCCGTCCTCTCGAATTCCGCCTTGACCCAGAGGCGGAAATCGACGGCGACCTGATCATTGCGCGAGCGCGCCGTGTGCAATCGGCCCGCCGGTGCGCCGATCAGTTCGGCCAACCTTGACTCGATATTCATGTGGATGTCTTCGAGCTTGCGCGAAAACGTGAACTTTCCGCTCTCTATCTCTGACAATATCGTGTTCAGGCCCTTTGCGATCTTGTCGTGATCGTCCGCCCCTATTATGCCGGTTTTCGCAAGCATGGCAGCATGGGCAAGCGAACCTTGAATGTCCTGGGCGTAGAGTTTCTGGTCGAAGCCGATGGAAGCGTTGATTTCTTCCATGATCGCGGCGGGACCCGAGGCAAAGCGGCCTCCCCACATTTCATTGCTGTTCTTCTTGTCGGACATGGGTAGCGCCTTAGGTGAGAAGCGAGAAGTGTAAAATGACGGACGGCAACGAAACGCACAAAACGCCACGCGACAATAGCAGGAAGATCATCCTGTCTGCAGCACTCGCAGGCATTCTTGCCGGTGCGGTTGCGGTATACGTGATGGAGCGGCCCTCTGGCAATATTGTCGCCGGCACAAACGCGTCCGATCAATGTGCTTTGAAAACTGCGGATGCCAAGAAGATAGACGGGGCAGCCGTTGGCGCCATCGCGGCCATGCGCGGCGCGGATTCACCCCAGTCCATGTCCGCTTTGACTTTCACCGCTCCCGATGGAAAGCCCGCGCGCCTCGGCGATTTCAAAGGCAAGACGCTTCTCGTCAATCTGTGGGCAACCTGGTGCGTGCCTTGCCGAGAGGAAATGCCGGCCCTCGATGCGCTGGAGACGAAGAAGGGTGGCGACAATTTCCAGGTCGTGACCATCAATGTCGATACGGGTGACGACGAGAAGCCGAAGGCGTTTCTCAGCGAGATCGGCGTCAAGTCGCTACAGCTCTATCGCGATCCATCGATGGGCGTATTCAACGATCTGAAGCGGAAGAACCTCGCTTTCGGCCTGCCGGTTACAATGCTTGTCGACAAGGAGGGTTGCCAGATTGCGGCGATGAATGGTCCGGCGGACTGGTCCAGCGATGACGCCGCCCGTTTTATCGATACAGCCACCAGCCTGTAGGAACCGTCTGGATCAGGGTCCGTTCAGATTTCATGGCAGGGCGAGGCGAAATTTGCAGTCCGCCATGGCAAGAACCTTAAGAGACCTAGCGATCCACGGCTGCGACAACCGCCTCCATCCAGTGGTCGCGGATTTTCATCTTGTGCATGTGCTCGAGCGTACTGTGCACATAGTCTTCGTTGCGGCCCGATTGACCCACCGAACCGCGCACAGCCGTCGCAGCTTCGCTGACGGAAAGCCTGCCCGCATACTGAACATGGTTGCGGTCGACGATATAGGTCAGCGCCTCGACCTTGCGTCCGTCTTCGAGCCGTATGGCCAGCCGTCGTTCGAGATAGACATGGGTGACCAGTTCGCGAGCTCGCAAATAGGCGACGACCTCGTCCTCGAGATCGCCAGGCACGCGAAACGCCATCCCCAGACAGGATCCGCCGCGATCGAGGCCGAGCACCAGCCCAGGGCGCTCCGGCGTTCCACGATGCACATAGGAGCGCACGCACAGCGCTCTCCGATAGCCGTTAAGGCGGGCGTGCAGCGTTTCCACATGTGCAAAGCCTGGCTTCCACATCAGAGAGCCGTAGCCAAAGACCCAAAAATCGCCCATATCCGTCCTGATAGCTCGATCTCATTGAATATCTTCCCGTGACCGATAGCGAGACCCGCCCCATGCCGTCAAGCACTGCCGAAAAGAGCCGCAAGCCTTCGAAACTTCCGATCATCATCGGTGCATTGGTTATCCTTGCCGGCGTGATCTACACCGGCGGCTGGTACTATCTGGCCGATCAGTTGGAAAGCCGGGTCGCGACGAACATTGCAGCCTTCAAACAGCAGGGTATCGACGCCACCTGCGAAAACGCCAAGGCGAGCGGTTATCCCTTACGCGTCGGTCTCGACTGCTCGAAAGTGGGTTGGGTCGACCAGGCCAAAAATATATCCATCACTGCCGGCAGCTTTCGTTCGGCAGCGCAAATCTACGACCCGGTCCAGATTGTCAGCAGCGTCGAAGGCCCTGCCACCGTTGACGTGCCCGGCGCTCCGCCCCTTGACGTGAAATGGGAACATCTCGCCACGAGCGTTCGGCTCGACAAGCCGCTTCCAAAACAACTGTCGATTGAAGGCAGCAATGTCATGGTGAATGAGCGCGGAAACGCGAGCAATCCTGTTCCCCTCGCTGTCATGCAATCCGGGAAACTTGAGTTCAACACCGCCCAACCGCAGATGGATATCGCACTATCTTTCGGCAAGTTGAAGCTCGCCGACAATATCGTCCTCGACAGGCCATTGCCGGAGTTGACGGGAGCTGCCGATGTCCAGCTTGCCGATGGTTTCGCGCTTCTGGCAAAACCCGAGCGCGATCTGTCGGTTCTGCGCGGCCAGACGGGAACGCTGCGCAAAGTCGAATTGTCCTTCGAGGATGGCAGCGGCATTGCGATTTCCGGTCCGTTTTCCGTTGCCGATGATGGGCGCATCAGCGGTGATTTCAAGGTGACGATGCGCAATCCGGAGGGTGTCGCCAAAGTCATGCAGGGCATTTTCCCTGAAGCAGGCAATACGATTTCGACCGTTGTTCAAGCGATGGCGTTCGTTCCGAAAGATGCGAGCGGCGCACCAACCCTTCCCATCACGGTGAAGAACGGCAAGATGTCGGTTGGCTTTATCGGTATAGGACGGTTGCCCGCGCTGTAAACTTGCTCTCGGCCATCGACGAAAGTACTATTGATAATAGTTATCAAGCCCTGATACATTTCTTGAGAGCAATAACCATGGCCAGCAGCGTGAACCTCGGAACAAAGCTCGAAGCCTATGTGGATGATCTGGTGAAGTCCGGGCGTTACAATTCACGCAGCGAAGTGTTGCGCGAAGGCATAAGGTTGGTTGAGGAGCGTGAAAAACGCCTCGCCGCCCTTGATGCCGCACTTGCCCGGGGCCTTGCTGATGTGGAGGCAGGTCGTGTGAAACCTCTTGGCGAGGTCGCCAATCGCCTGAAGGCAAAATACAAACGGATGCATCAAGACAACAACTCGTGATCGTTACCATCACCCAAGAGGCTGAAGATGATCTGGAAGGTATCGGCGACTACATCGCCCGCGATAACTCCCGACGGGCCGTAAGTTTTGTCAGTGAGTTAGTGGAACGATGCGAGCGTCTTGCAGACATGCCCCGCCGATTCCCGCTCGTATCGAATTATGAACATACCGGTATTCGCCGCCGTCCCTTCGGCGAATATTTGATCTTTTATCGTGTCGACGAAACGAGCATCAATATTCTCCACATATTGAATGGCGCTCAGGACTACGAATCCGTACTGTTTCCAGATCCCTGAACATCGTCATGTCGGTGGAGGTCGATCACGTTGACGGCTGTCCTGCCTTTTGCCGTCCAAAGTCCGGCGCATCCACTTCCTGACCGGCATCGATGATGCCGCGGCGGACGGCACGCGTCCGGGTGAAAAGGTCGAAAAGCGCGTCGCCATCGCCCCAGCGAACGGACCGCTGCAATGAGGCAAGATCCTCGGAAAACCGCGACAGCATTTCAAGGATGGCGTCCTTGTTGTGCAGGCAGACATCGCGCCACATGGTGGGATCTGATGCGGCCAGACGGGTGAAATCGCGAAAACCCGAAGCTGAATATTTGATGACCTCGGAATTCGTCACTTCTTCCAGATCGCTCGCCGTCCCGACGATATTGTAGGCAATGAGGTGCGGCAGGTGAGAAACGATCGCCAGCACACGGTCGTGATGCAGCGGGTCCATCGTGTCGAGGCGCGAACCGCAGGCTTCCCAGAACTTTGTCAGCTTCGCGATAGCATCGGGGTCCGTACCCTCCAATGGTGTGAGGATACACCACCGGTTGATGAAGAGATCAGCAAACCCGGCATCGGGGCCGGAATACTCCGTTCCTGCCAGCGGATGCCCGGGAATGAAATGCACATTCGCGGGAAGTTCCGGCTGCATCTGTGCAATGACCGAGCCTTTGGTCGAACCGACATCGGTAACGATCGCGCCGGGCTTCAGCGAAGCAGCGATCTGCCGGGCCACTTCGCCTGACGAGCCGACCGGCACTGAGACGATAACGAGATCGGCGTTCTTCACCGCCTCGGCGCTGTCGAGTGTATAGCTATCGCCGAGGCCAAGCTCTTCGGCCCGAGCCAGTGTGCCTTGGCTGCGGGACGAAATGACGATCTTGTCGGCAAGGCCCTCGCGCTTGATGACGCGCGCCAGCGACGAACCGATAAGGCCGATGCCGATCAATGCGATTGTATTAAAATGAACTTCGGACATGTTTCTATGACCTGTAACTGCGCTGAGATTCGCGCTATGACGCGGCAAAAATGGTGGTTTTCGAGCACCGGAGCCCAGCGTACATTGAGGTACGTGAACACTAGAGCAAGTTTTGTTTATTCAAAGCCAGTTCTGTTTCGCGGATGGCGAGACAACCCACGCGGAAGGTGGCGAGGCCGATGTGTTTCCATCGGACGACGCCGCCTGACAAAGTGGGTGGCCGCCAGCCGGAAACCGATAAGGCCGGGTGAATTTGGCCCAATTCCGTCGGGCTTCGGCTTCGTCCGATGGAAAGACATCGGCCTCGCCAAATCCCTCGACCTTGAACCAAATTCCCTCCGGCAGAACGGCTCTGAATAGACAAAATTTGCTCTAGAGCACAGGAAAACGCCATTTGCAGCCCGTCATGGTATGAATCTACTTTAGGAATTCGGAGAGCGCAGCGACTACGCCCAGATTGGCTTCTTCGGATCCAATGGAAAGGCGCAACGCGTTCGGAAATCCGTATCCCGTGACGCGGCGCAAAATATAGCCTTTGCTCGTGAGGTAGGCATCCGCCTTCTCCGCCGATTTCGCCGGATCTTCGGGGAAGTGGACGAGAAGGAAATTTCCGACTGACGGCGTGACCCGAAGCCCAAGCCCCGTCAATTGTTCGGTGAGCCATACAAGCCAGGTCTCGTTAAACGCGGCAGCCTCCGCGACATGCGCGCGGTCGCGCACAGCGGCACTGCCGGCAAGAATGGCCGCCGAGTTCATATTGAAGGGGCCGCGAATGCGATTGACCGCATCGATGACGTGGACCGGCGCGAACATCCAGCCGATGCGAAGCGCCGCCAGCCCGTAAATCTTGGAAAAGGTCCGGGTCATCACGACGTTCTCGAAGGATGATACGAGTTCGACCCCCGCTTCGTAGTCATTGCGGCGCACATATTCTGCGTAGGCAGCATCGATCACCAGCAGTACATGCTTTGGCAGGCCACCATGCAGACGGCGTACTTCTTCGAAAGGCAGGTACGTGCCGGTCGGATTGTTTGGGTTGGCAAGGAAAATTATCTTCGTGCGCGGCGTGACAGCGCTCAGTATGGAGTCGACCTCGGCCCGTTCGCTGTTTTCGCGTGCAACAACCGGGCCCGCGCCTGCGGCCATGATGTAGTTTCTGTAGACCAGAAAGCCATGTTCCGTGTAAATCGCCTCGTCGCCGGGCGAAAGATAGGTCTGGCAAAGCAGGCCAAGCAGTTCGTCAGAGCCATTGCCGCAAAGAATGTTCTCGGGGTTTAGACGGTGCACATCGGCGATCGCCTTTTTCAGTACCGTTGCCTGTCCATCCGGGTAAATCGCAAGCTTCTCAGCGGCCTCGCGAAAAGCATCTATGGCGTGCTTGCTGGCGCCGAGCGGCGTTTCATTTGCCGACAGCTTGTGGACCTTCGCGACACCCGGAGCATGTTCCTTGCCGGGGACATAGGCTGCTACGTCAAGTATACCGGCTTTCGGAGTTGGGCGCATGTCTTGTCGTGTCGTTGTCATAATTGTTGGGGTCCGTAACGGGCAAAAGCACCGTGCGGACATAGCTGCATGGAGCCCGGATGTCGAGAACAACTTGACTTTGCGCGAACTGCGACCATACCTACGCGCGATCACGCCCTCGATTGCCCAGACATGACGAAAATCAGCCGACCATCCGCTAAAAAAGCTCAGCAAAGTCAGGAAGCGACAAATCCCCACAGTCCGGTGGTAGATTTTGGCGCCGGCAAGCCGTTGCATCTCGATAGCGGTGTATCGCTTTCGCCGTTTCGTATCGCCTATCAGTCCTATGGCGAACTGAATGCCGATAAATCCAACGCAATCCTCGTCTGTCATGCGCTGACCGGCGATCAGCATGTCGCCAACGTTCATCCCGTAACCGGCAAGCCCGGCTGGTGGGAGTTGCTCATTGGCCCGGGCAAACCCATCGATACGGACCGCTATTTCGTCCTCTGTTCCAATGTACTCGGGGGTTGCCTTGGCTCGACAGGCCCAGCCTCGATCAATCCCGAAACCGGCAGGGCCTATGCGCTTGACCTTCCGATCATCACGATAGCGGACATGGTGCGTGCCCAGGCGATGCTTATAGAGCACTTGGGCATCAAACAGCTTTTTGCCGTGATCGGGGGATCCATGGGCGGCATGCAGGTGCTGGAATGGGCGTCGAGCCATTCCGACAAGGTCTTTGCGGCCGTAGCGATCGCCACCGGTGCGCGCCACTCGTCCCAGAATATCGCCTTCCATGAAGTGGGGCGGCAGGCGGTCATGGCCGACCCCGACTGGAAGGAAGGCCGCTACCTCGAGGCAGGCACTGTCCCGCGCAAAGGTCTCTCGGTCGCCCGCATGGCGGCCCATATCACCTATCTGTCGGAGACGGCCTTGCACAACAAGTTCGGGCGCAATCTGCAGGACCGCCAGAACGTGACCTTCGGGTTCGACGCGGATTTCCAGATTGAAAGCTATCTGCGCCATCAGGGCACGACGTTTGTCGAGCGTTTCGATCCGAATTCCTATCTCTATATGACCCGGGCGATGGATTATTTCGATTTGGCCGCGGAACATGGCGGCCGGCTTGCCGATGCCTTCGCCGGATCGAAAACCCGGTTCTGCATTGTTTCATTCACCAGCGACTGGTTATTCCCGACCAGCGAAAGCCGAACGGTCGCCCATGCGCTGAATGCGGCGGGAGCGTCCGTGTCCTTCGTCGAGATCGAATCGGATCGGGGCCACGACTCGTTCCTGCTCGATGAGCCTGAAATGTTTTCCACGATCACCGGATTCATCCGCTCTGCTGCGCGGGCCAAGGGGCTTTTGCCGTCATGAGCGTGAATGTTCACCCGCGCGTCGATTTTGCCGTCATCGCTTCGCTGGTCAAACCCGGCTCGCGCGTGCTCGACGTCGGCTGCGGCGATGGTGAACTGCTGGAGCTTTTGCAGAACACCAAGGATGTGGATGGACGCGGCGTCGAGCTCTCGCAAAAGGGCGTCAACGAATCGGTGGCGCGCGGCCTGTCGGTCATCCAGGGCGATGCCGACAGCGACCTCAAATATTATCCGGATGGCGGCTTCGACTATGTGATCCTGTCGCAGACCTTGCAGGCGACCCGCAACCCGAAAAATGTCCTCACCGAACTTCTGCGTATCGGCGAAAAAGCCATCGTGTCATTTCCCAATTTCGGGCATTGGCGGGTCCGTACCTCGCTCGCGATCAACGGTCGCATGCCGGTCACCAAAGACCTGCCCTACAGCTGGTACGACACACCGAATATCCACTTCTGCACCATCAATGATTTTGTCGACATGACCAAGGAAGTCGGCGCCGAGGTCGAGTCCGCCGTCGCGCTGAATGCCTTGGGAGAACGCCTTGGATTCAATATGCCATGGGGGTTCTGGAACCTCTTCGGCCAGCAGGCTGTGTTTTTGCTCAAGCGTTAGTGACCCTGGTAGGGATTTGCGCAAGGATCCTCGAATCGTGCACAAAGAATCGCGATTCCCATGCAAGAATCATCGATTCTGACGCAAGAATTTCAATCGATGCGGGTAATTTGGTTGTGCTAACGCGAACTGGCGCTTGCCGTACCTTGCGGAGAGAGCACCGGTACGAACACACGCCGCGACGCACGCTTGGCAACGGGCAGTCCTTGATAGATGCGTTTTTGCGCCTCGACGATCAGCACGCCGGAGAACATCGGCCAAAACCGGCGGCCCACCCGTTCAAACAATGAAGAAGGCCGCATCATCGCTTTTCGCGATGACGGCGGGAAGAACAGAGCTTCGCCCCACGGTCCGGGCGTGAAGTTTGCCTCCCTGAGGAGACGGGTCAATTGACCCCGGCTGTAGGGGCGCCCGCTGCCGAAAGGCGTATGTTCGAACCTTGCCCACAGGCCGCGCCGGTTCGGAACGACGATGACCAGCCGGCCGTTGGGCGCCAGAACTCGCCACATTTCCTTCAGTGTTTCGCGTGGGTCTTCGGCATGTTCCAGCGCATGTATCATTAAAACTCTGTCCACTGCGGAGTCGGGCAGAGGCAAATCCTCTTCGAATATCAATGCGGTAGCGGATGGTTCGACGGGCGGCCAGCTGGCTGCCCCCTGCCCGGCCGGCATGAATGCGAACGTGCGTTCTGTGTCGCCGCGGAACCGGTCGAGGTAAGGTACGGCGTATCCGAGACCAACTAGCCGCTCGCCTGGCAGCTTCGGCCAGAGCGGCACCAAGGCCATCGTAATGGAGCGCTCGGTCAGATGGCCGAGCGTTGAAGCGTAAAATGAGCGAAGATCGATGATGTCGAGATGCATGGCCGCAACGTAACATGGAAGATGAGAACATCAAGAAATGACATGGGTTGCAGGCTTGGCTTAACCGGGATTATCTTGCCCGGCAAAGAATGAAGAGAACGACCATGCCCCAATTGCAGATAGAACAATTCACGGCTCGCAGCGATAATTTCGGCGTGCTGATCCATGACCCTGAGAGCGGCCTGACCGCGTCCATCGATGCGCCCGAGGAACAGCCGATTCTCGACGCGCTCAAGCGCCGTGGCTGGAAATTGACCCATATTTTCACCACGCATCACCATACTGACCATGTCGAGGCCAATCTGGCGCTCAAGAAACGATTCGGCCTGGAAATCATTGGTCCGGAGGACGAAAAGGCGAAAATACCGGGTATTGACCGCGGCGTCCGTCACGGTGACCGTTTCAAGTTCGGCAGTTTCGAGGTGGAGGTCATTTCCACACCGGGGCATACCGCTGGCGAAATCTCCTTTCATATACCTGCCGCCAAGGTCGCATTTACCGGCGACACCCTGTTTTCGCTCGGTTGCGGCCGGCTTTTCGAAGGAACGCCGGCGACCATGTTCAAGTCGTTGCAGCGGTTGATCGGACTGCCGGGCGAGACGGAAATCTATTGCGGACATGAATACAGCGAGAGCAATGCGCGTTTTGCCCTGACGATCGACCCCGAAAACTCGGCGCTCAAGGAGCGAGCCAAGGAAATCAAGACTTTGCGGGAGGCGGATTTACCGACCCTGCCAACAACGCTCGTGCGCGAGATGGCGACCAACCCATTTCTTCGCTGGCACGATCCAGCAATCCGCAAAAACCTCGGGATGGAGGGCGCGACCGATGAGGCGGTTTTTGCTGAAATCCGCAAGCGCAAGGATAATTTTTGATGGTGTTGACGGCAGACGAGATTCGCGGGCACCTCGGACTTGAGCCGCATCCGGAAGGCGGCTCCTATGTCCAAACTTTCCGCGACAACCAAGGTGAACGGCCGGAAGGCGGGCGCGGGCACTCGACGGCCATCTACTTTCTGCTTGAGGAAGGCCAAATTTCGGCCTGGCACCGCGTCAAGGATGCCGCGGAAGTCTGGCACTGGTATGGAGGCGCACCCCTGCTTTTGACCGTGGCGACTGAAGGCTCCCCGCAAGAAACCCATACGCTTGGACTTGACCTTGCAAAAGGTGAACGCCCGCAAGCCGTTGTTCCAGCAGGACAATGGCAAATGGCCAAGAGTCTTGGCGCATGGACGCTTGTCGGGTGCACGGTTGCCCCAGGATTTGATTTCGCTCAGTTCGAAATGGCGGAGCCCGGCTGGGAGCCGTGACGGCGCTTGAAGAGCATATCCTTCGCTGCGATAACCGCGCCCAGCGTGATCAAGAGGCAGGCGAGCATGACGCGTCCTGTAGGCTCCGTCACCCCGGCGGTGATCAGAACAAGCGTTGAAAGCAGCGGTGCGGCATAGCTTGACGCGCCAAGCACCTGGATATTCCCATGCTTGACGCCATAGTCCCAAACGTAGAACGCCGCACCGACCGGGAATAGTCCAAGCCCAAGGACGGCTAGCCACTGGGTCATTCCATCCGGCCAGACTGTCTGCTCGAGCAGGAGGTGAGAAAGAAGCGAGAGGATGGACGTTGCGATGCAGAAGCCCGTCACAGCATCCGTTGGCACGTTGGAAAAGCGTCGCGACAACAGCGAATAGGCGGCCCACGTCAGTGCGCAGAGACCCGCCATGGCATAGCCGAAGCCAAATTGCGGATCGAAGCCGAGGCCGCCACCTTTGGTTATGATCAGCACTGTTCCAGCCAAACCTAGCAGCGTGCCTAGAATGTGAAACCAGCGAAGGCGCTCACCAGGCATCAGGGCGGATCCGACAACGATGAAAAGCGGCCAGAGATAGGCGATGAGACTGGCGTCGACAGCTGGAGCGTTGCGTAGTGCAGTAAAATAGAGGAAGTGATAGCCGAAGAGCCCGACGACGCCGAGCAGCCAGACCTTTGCGGGCTGGCGCAGATATCGTGCAGCACCCGGCCGCCACAACCAAGAGATCACCCCAAGGCTCGCACCGATAGCGAACGTCATCGCGGTCAACTGAAATGGCGGAACCTTACCCGACACATCAGTGAAAAGCGCGAGCATCGCCCACATGATGATCGCGAGGAAACCAACGAATGTAGCCAAAAAGCACCCCGGATTCGAAGACGGCTATCCCGCCGCGTCTATTGTGTCTTTTCGAAACGGGTTGCGTAAACAGTCACCGTACCGATCTGCGTGCCGATTTTGGCCTGCACTGGTGAATAGATAGCGGACTTGCCGAGCGATGCAAAGGTGAGACTGATCTTGCTCGAGTTCTTCAGATATTCGATAGCTTTTCGCCCTGACTGATAGCCGGCGATCGGGACGAATTTGGCCGAACAAGTGATGGCGTCACCCTTGAAACCCTCGGTGGCAAAGGGCTGCGCCCTACCCGATGGAGAAAGTTTCAAATCCACGCGTGTCTGGCCATCGAAGAGATGCAAAGTCTGCTTGCAGACCTGATCAAGACTGCTTGCTGCCACCATCACGCCGGAAATCGGATCGGCCACCGACTGGAGGTCGGCGGGTTTCAGATCCACCCAGTTTTTCTTCTTGTTGATCGGCGGATCGTTGGTGGTACTCGTTACATTGCCGTTGGTAAAGGCGATCGATGTGCTCTTGTTCCGGTTACCGTGCCGGTATTTGACAACATAGGAATTCGGTACGGGCCCGGTCTCGGCGAAGTGACCGGTAACGTCCAGTTTGCCGTTGGTGTCATCGAACAGGCTACCCAGCCCCGAGCTCGCAAGGGACCCGACAACTTTGTAAGCGCGATCATCGCTGACGCTGGTTGAAAAGCTTGCCTTGGCAATCGACAATCCGAAGAGTGAAACGCGATAATCGGTCTGAAACGACTGAGCACCGTGCGCCGGATGCGCGCCCATCAGCGCTATTGCAGCGAGCGGCACCAGCATTCGCGTTCGGCTGGCATACTGTCTATGGGCATTCATTCTTGTCATTCTTGTCAAAAGCATCCCTGCAGTGATTGTTCGGTCATATTAGCGAGTCCTGACCCTAAAGCGGGCAAAGTTGTGATATACATCGAGAAGCTGGCCTGTATTATATAAAAGCAGCGCCAAACATGGCATAAGTGCACTTGACGCGCGCGGCCCATATCACTATAGAAACGCGACTTCCCAATAGGCCGCCCATCCGATAAGCGAGCCGCTGCATGGCAACGTGCGATGGTAGCAGGAAATATTCGGACAAAGGCGAATGAAAAATTTGAAGGTGAGACCAGATGTCCCGCACATGTGAATTGACCGCTAAGTCGGTGCAGTATGGTAACAATGTGAGCCACGCGAACAACAGAACGCGCCGCCGCTTCTTGCCTAATCTTTGCCACGTAACGCTGATCTCCGAAGCCCTCGGTCAGAGCTATCGCCTGCGCGTTTCGGCCCATGCCCTGCGCAGCGTCGAGCATCGCGGTGGTCTGGATGCGTTCCTGGTCAAGGCTGACGAGAAGGAGCTGTCGCAACGTGCTCGTCTTCTGAAGCGTCAGATTGCCAAGAAGCTTCTTGAAGCTCCGGTCGCTGCTTAACGCGCATCGCTGCCATTTTTCTCGTCGTCGAGGCCAGCATATGCTGGCCTTATTGCTGGTTCCATTACCCAGGATAAAAAAATGCCGCTGCAACGCGCCTACACCTTTTCGGACTTTATTCTCCCCGTTTCAGCTATGTGCGCGGTCGTTGCCGCGTCCAATATCCTTGTTCAGTATCCTTTCGATCATTTTGGATTGGGAGAAATCCTGACCTACGGCGCCTTCACCTATCCGATAGCCTTTCTGGTCAACGATCTTGCAAATCGCACATTCGGCCCGGCCTTTGCCCGGAAGGTCGTCTATGTGGGGTTTGCGATTGCCGTCGTCCTGTCGATCTGGCTGGCAACACCGCGCATCGCTGTGGCATCCGGCACAGCATTCCTGACAGCCCAGCTTCTGGACATCACCGTATTCAACAGATTGCGGCAGCTGACCTGGTGGAAAGCGCCTTTTGCCTCTGCCATCTTCGGTTCGCTGTTAGACACACTGCTGTTTTTCTCGATCGCCTTTGCTGCTAACTTTGCCTGGATAGACGCGGCGACAGGACACGCCGATTCGTCACTCGCCATGCTGGTGCCGTTCCTTGGGCGGGAAATTCCATTGTGGATGTCCTTGGGTTTTGGCGATCTGATGGTCAAAATGTTCATGGCTGTCGCGATGCTGGTGCCTTACGGAGCGATCCTTGCAATCTTCGCCCCCGCTATCTACTCGGCAAACCGGAATTCCAGATAGAGATTCCGTTGCAGGATGGAATGATTATCATCTGATACGAGCGACAGTCGGGTAGAACCGTCTGCCGTCTGCCAGAGGTCCAGCCCTTCCATATTGTCTATCTGGTCTCGCATGTCCGCCTGCAGGATGAATTCCCCATCGACCGTCGCCCCAGGTTTGATGCTTGCCACGGGTATCCTTCGTATTCTCAGGACCACGCCGCTGGCTATGGTGAAGCGGCGCTCAAGCAGCAACAAATCACCATCGGGCAGGAAATCGCCATCGCTGACGTCGAAATCATCGCGGCGTTTGACAAAGAAAATGCCCTTTTGCGGCCCCTCCAGCACTGCAGCGAACATATCCCCAGCCTTGTTGATGCTTTTTTCGGTTACTGCAACCCGCGCCCCGTGCAATGGACCCGAGGCCGGCGAGTAGGCTATCGTCTCTATGCCGCGGTTGTTGCGCAGCTCTTCCCTCGGTATCGGCAGAGGAACATTCTTTGGCGTCGATGCAAAGCTCGCAAGGTCCAACGCATATTCCGCAATCCGGTGGATGCGCTCGAACGAAACCGTTATTGTATCGCCATAAACGCTCATGCCTTCGGCATCGGAGTTCCACTTGCCCTCTACAGGAAGACCTTCCTCGCTCTGGATCGGTGCCAGGCGAAAATTGCCGATCGATGCGGGTCTGCCCTCTTCATCGCGCTGCATCGTACCCGCATACCAGAAGCCAGTATCGGTGACGCCGAGAAATTTCTTTCCTGAATCCAGATAGCGAAACGCGGATAGGCCGCCAAAGTCGGAACTTGGAGAGGTCATTTCCAGGCCGCCAACGAATTCAAGCTCTCCGAATCGCCTCTCGGACGAGCCGATGCGAAAATTGGAGATGACATGGGACTCGATCACAGCAGGGGCAACGACCGCGTTTTCCTCGGCTGAAACCGGCATTGCAACGAGGAACACGAGGCAAAGCGATGCGCGCCGAAAAGCCAGCGCAGTTCGGTTCATGTTATCGCCGCACTGACTTTTTTGCGCTCTGTCGTTCCGGCTCTTCAAACAGTGAAGCCAGCTGCTCCGTCATTGCGCCGGCCAGCTCCTCCGCGTCGACGATAGTTACAGCGCGGCGATAGTACCGGGTCACATCATGACCGATACCAATAGCGATCAGCTCAACCGGCGAACGTGTTTCGATCTCCTCGATCACAGCGCGCAGGTGCCGCTCAAGATAGTTGCCCGGATTGACCGAAAGGGTAGAATCATCAACGGGAGCCCCATCCGAGATCATCATCAGGATACGACGCTGCTCAGGACGGCCCAGCAAGCGCTGGTGCGCCCATATCAGGGCTTCGCCGTCGATGTTCTCCTTCAGGAGCCCTTCACGCATCATCAATCCCAGATTGCGCCGTGAGCGCCGCCACGGAGCGTCAGCGCGCTTGTAGACGATGTGGCGCAGATCGTTCAGACGTCCAGGATTGGCGGGTTTGCCGCGCTCCAGCCAGGCTTCACGCGCCTGACCGCCTTTCCAGGCCTTGGTGGTGAACCCGAGGATTTCCACCTTCACGCCGCAGCGCTCCAGCGTCCTTGCCAGAATGTCCGCGCAGGTAGCTGCAACAGTTATAGGCCGCCCGCGCATGGATCCGGAATTGTCGATGAGCAGCGTCACGATCGTATCGCGGAAATCGGTATCGCGTTCCTGCTTATAGGAAAGTGGTTGCGTGGGATCGATTACGATACGCACAAGGCGCGCACTGTCGAGGTAGCCCTCCTCCAGATCGAAGTCCCACGAGCGGTTTTGCTGCGCCATCAGACGGCGTTGCAACTTGTTTGCCAGGCGGCCAACGACAGCAGAGAGATTGGCGAGTTGCTTGTCGAGGAAGGCCCGCAGACGTTCCAGCTCTGCCTCGTCACAAAGCTCTTCCGCATCGGTCGTTTCGTCGAATTCTTGCGTGAAAATCTTGTAGCCGCTCTCACTTCCGAGGTTCGAGAACGGCTGGTTGGGACGCCGCGCCTCACCCGGTATCTCGGCGTCAGCGTCCGAATCCTCGTCCATATCGTCAGAAGATGCGTCGGCGGCTTCGGTCTCGCCCGACTGGCTGTCGTCGCTGGATGTATCGGAATCGTCATTCTCGGACGAATCGCTGCCTTCGTTCTCGTCCGAACCGCCTTCATTGTTTTCTTCCGGTTCAGGCGAGTCTTCGTTATTGTCCTGGCTATCGTCTTCCTGGCTCTCCTGCGCCAGCTCTTCCGCCATCTCCATGGAAGCCAGCATCTCTCGTACGACGCGAGCGAAAGCATTCTGATCGTTGATCTTGGCGCCGAGATGATCGAGGTCTGCCGCGGCCTTCTCCTCAATCCAGTCACGCCACAGGTCAAGCACGTTGCCAGCCGATTCCGGTGCTTTGCGACCCGTAAGCTTTTCACGGACCAGCAGCGCCACGGCTTCTTCCAGCGGCGCCTCGGCTTTATCTGTTATTGCCGGAAAATTGGCCCGGGCATATTTATCCGAGAGCATGGAAGTCAGATTCTCGGCGACACCGTCCATACGCAGCGCGCCGATGGCTTCGACACGCGCCTGCTCGACCGCGTCGAAGATCGCCCTCGCCTGCTTGCCTTCGGGCGCCAGCGTCGCGTGAATACGGTCATTGTGACAGGCTTTGCGCAGCGCCATCGAATCGCCAAGGCCGCGTGTGACGGCAACATCATTGGCAGTTGGACGCTTGGGCAGATCGGGAAGCCGGGCCCGATGACCAGTCAGGGCCGGCTTGTCATTACCGAATCCGACTTCCATTTCATGGTCGCCGGCGATCGCACGCATGCATCCCGTAAGCGCGCGCTTAAAAGGCTCGGAATCAACCGGACCTTTCGGATTCGCACGTGAATTGTCTCCGGGACCAGCCATCTTTATCGTGACGCTCAGCCAATGACCACATTGGCGGTCGATTCAGGCAGTTCCTTGCCAAATGCCCGCTGATAGAACTCGGCAACCAGTGGACGTTCGAGTTCATCACACTTGTTGAGGAAGGTCAGACGGAAAGCAAAACCCACATCTTTGAAGATATCTGCATTTTCAGCCCAAGTGATCACGGTACGCGGGCTCATGACCGTCGACAGGTCGCCATTGATGAACGCTGCGCGCGTCATATCAGCAACGCGCACCATCTTGGAGACGATCTCCTTGCCTTCCTTGTTCTGATAATGCTTGGCCTTGGCGGCAACGATAGCCGCCTCATTGTCGTGCGGCAGATAGTTGAGGGTCGTCACAATGGACCAGCGGTCCATCTGCGCCTGATTGATCTGCTGCGTGCCATGATAAAGACCCGTCGTATCACCGAGGCCAACCGTATTGGCGGTGGCAAACAGCCGAAAAGCGGGATGCGGGCGGATAACGCGGCTTTGGTCGAGTAGCGTCAGACGACCTGACGATTCAAGCACGCGCTGGATGACGAACATGACGTCCGGACGTCCCGCATCGTACTCGTCGAATACAAGCGCGACATTATGCTGATAAGCCCAAGGCAGGATGCCGTCGCGGAATTCCGTGATCTGCATACTTTCCTTGACGACGATCGCATCCTTGCCAACAAGGTCGATACGGCTGACGTGGCTATCCAGATTGACACGCACGCATGGCCAGTTCAGCCGCGCGGCTACCTGCTCGATATGAGTCGATTTGCCCGTACCGTGGTAGCCAGAGACCATGACACGGCGGTTGAACGCAAAGCCCGCGAGAATGGCCAGCGTGGTCTGTTTGTCGAATAGATAATCCGTGTCGATTTCCGGCACATAAGCGTCACCTGCCTTATAGGCAGGAACCATCATATCGGTTTCAAAACCAAACAATTTTGCAGCAGAAACCGTTGTATCCGGCAAATTCGCAATATCGCGATCAACCTTATTCATCATGCCTCCAGCGCGACTGCACGCGCAGACGCATAAAGATAGTTTGGAACCTCGCTGTGAAGTCCCGAATTAGGCTCAATCTTGGGTTAGCAGAAACCAGCCGCTTTGAGCAATTGATAGGCCTGGATTACGTCACGGAAACGATCCTCGGAAGCCCTGTCACCGCCATTGGCATCGGGGTGATGAATCTTCACAAGCTCTTTATAGCGCGACTTTATGTCTTCGCCAGTGGCTTTTGCGCCAAGCCCGAGCGTATCCAGTGCTTTCGACTCCAATGGTTTGAGCTTGCGGATATGAACCCGCGCCTCATTGAAAACGCTGTTGGGATCACGGAATCTGTTCTGATATGCCGCGCGACCCGAACGCAGCTTCGAAAAATCCGGCGACGTCTTGGCGCTGGCGCTCGCTTGAGCGCGCGAACTGGCACTTGCGCCCGCTCCGCTTCCAGGCAGTCCCGCTACGGTCCAGGTAGGACGGTCGCCCGTCAAAGCTTCCTTCTGGTATCTGGCTACCTCGGCATCCGAGAGACCGGAAAAATAATTATAGCCCTTGTTGTACTCACGCACATGGTCGATGCAGAAATGGAAGAACTCGCCTTCCTTCTCACGCCCCACCGGCGCGCGATGTGGTCCAGGTTTGTCGCAACCATCCCATTGGCAGACAGGTGTGCGCGATTTCTCCTCGTCCACCTTTTTCGGGCGGATGCGGATGCTGTCAAAATATTTCGAACTTGAGGTCATCGAATCAGAATCATCAACGGATCGGTTGGCGGAACAAGAATTGACATTTACCCATGGATAGACCTAACGCCTGAAATGGCGGTAAATTTGTGATCATGGATGGATTTGCCAAGTGAAACTACCATATGGGCGCAGGAGAACGAAATGTCCACTCAGTCAGTGATCGAAAGCAAACTGATGCAGGTTTTTCACCCTGTTTCGTTGGCAGTCATCAATGAGAGCCATCTGCACGCCGGCCACCATCATTCTGACAGCGAGCATCATGGCACATTTGACGGTTCAGGCGAAACGCATTTTCGTGTGCGGATTGTCGCGGAGGCATTCGCCGGCATGTCGCGCGTTGCGCGTCATCGCGCCATCAATGAGGTGCTGCAGGACGAACTGAATGGCAGCGTCCACGCGCTGGCGCTTGAACCCGCGGCACCGGGTGAGGCGACACGCACCTAGAGCTCGGCTCAACCCAGCTTGTCGTCATCCTCGATTGGTCGAATGCGCAGCCTTGTGATGCGATTTTTTTCCCGCTTCAGGACTGTGAAACGCTTGCCATGGAAGGTGAAGGCCTGCTTTTCCTTTGGAATGCTCTGTGTTTCGTGGATTACGAGGCCGGCAATGGTCGTCGCTTCGGCGTCGGGCAAGTGCCAGTCCAAGGCCCGGTTAAGATCGCGAATGGGGACTGAGCCGTCAACCAGCACTGAACCATCCGGTTGAGGACGGCAACCCTGCACGTCGATATCGTGCTCATCGGCGATATCGCCAACGATCTCTTCGAGAATATCTTCGAGAGTAATCAGCCCTTGCACGTCACCATATTCATCCACCACGATGGCGATATGCGCTTTGCGTCTCAGAAAGGCATTGAGTTGATCTTGCAGGCTTGTCGTGTCCGGAACGAACCATGGCTTCGTCGCCACCTTCATGATATTGATCTTGGAAAAGTCCCGATTTGCATCGCGGATCGCCCGCACCAGATCCTTTGCATGAACAACGCCGACAATATTGTCGTTGGCGCCCTTCCAGACCGGAATCCGCGTATGATGACTCGCCAGGATTTCTGTGATGATGGTTTCGATGGGGTCGTCCGCGTTGACCGAATCCATGTCGGTCCGATGGATCATCACGTCATAGACTTCGAGTTCGCGCAGGTCGAGAAGACCGCCGATCTGGTCCCGGTCACCTTTAACGACAGAGCCTTCCTTATGTAATAGATCGACAGTGCCGCGCAGTTCTTCCTGGGCTGACAACATTGACGTGCCTGCCGCAAGATTGATGCCGAACACTGCAAGAATCTGGCGAACAATCCAATTGACGAGATCGGAGAGCGGGCCAAGCAAAAACACCACTATCTGGGCGAACCGGACAAGGGCGAGCGAATTTCTGTCGGGACTCGAAATAGCCCAGGACTTGGGCAACACCTCCGCGAAGATGACCAGCAACACTGTCATTATCGCCGTGGCGTAGGCAACGCCGGCTTGGCCAAACAACGTCAGCAGCATACTCGTCGTCAAGGATGAGGCCAGAATATTGATGAGGTTGTTGCCGATGAGCATGACACCGATAAGCCGGTCCCGTTTCTCGATCAGATTTTCCACCACGGCCGCGCGTTCGTCGCCGCGGTTGGACAAGCGATGCATACGCGCACGGGACACGGCAGTCAGAGCAGTCTCAGACCCTGAAAACAAGGCAGACATCAGGATCAAAAGGAATATGATTCCGCAGAAGATCCAGATTTCCAGCGTCATGTCGGATGTTTCTCCTGCAAAAAGCTTAGCACGGCCGACGGCGGCACGTCTTTTGCGATAAACGACTGGCCAATGCCGCGAGTCAAAATGAAGGTGAGCGCCCCGCGGGCTACTTTTTTATCCTGGGCGATATAGTCCATCAGTTTTTCCGCGGACGGCAGTTCTCCGGGGATATCGTCGATGGAAACCGGGAGCCCGACCTGGCGCAGATGGGTTTCGACACGAACCGCATCGTCCGGGCTCGCCAGATTCATCTTTGCTGAAAACTGGTGGGCGAGAACCATCCCGATGGAAACCCCTTCGCCATGCACCAAGCGCCCGGAATCGTAATTCGTCGCGGTTTCCAATGCATGGCCAAAGGTATGGCCAAGATTAAGCAGTGCGCGATCCCCTGTTTCGCGTTCATCTCTGGCGACTACATCGGCTTTGGATTGGCATGATATGGCGATGGCCTCAGTGCGTTCGGGTCCGCCAGCGAAGATTCCGCGCCAATTCTTTTCCAGCCAGGCAAAAAAATCCGGCCGGTCGATCAGCCCATATTTTGCAACTTCAGCATAGCCGGCACGAAACTCGCGCGGCGTTAATGTGTCGAGCACATCCGTATCGGCCAGAACGAGTTGTGGCTGATTAAAGACGCCAACGAGGTTCTTGCCGTGCGCAGTGTTGATGCCCGTCTTGCCGCCAACGGACGAATCGACTTGCGCCAGCAGCGATGTGGGTATCTGGATGAATCCCATACCGCGACGGGCAATGCCTGCCGCAAAACCGGCAAGGTCGCCAATGACACCGCCGCCGAAAGCAACCACGATATCGCCGCGCTCAAGACGCGCGGAAAGAATTGCATTGGTTACGGTTTCGAGCGTCTCGAAACCTTTGGATTTCTCCCCGGGTGCGACCAAGATGGGCGTAGAATCCAAACCGGCAGCTGTCAGGCTTCGCGTCAGCCGATCGAGATGCAAAGCTGCAACAGTCTTGTCGCTGACAACGGCGACACGCGCCGATTTTGCCCGCTTTGCAATTTCATCTCCGGCCCGATCGATCACTCCAGCCCCGATGACAATATCATAGGAACGATCCCCGAGCTTGACGGGTACAGTGGTAGTGGTCACCGCGTCGGTCATGAACCGGTTTCCTCATTGCTGCGGGATGCAATGCCGTCAAGATGGCCGGCAATTGCCTGCATTGCTTCGAAGGCAATGATTTCCTTCTTTTCCTCGCGAGAGTTCACCACCAGATCGGCGTTCGTATAAATAGGGTGGCGCTCGGTCATAAGCCGCTCCATCACACCTCGGGGATTGTCGTTTTTCAAAAGCGGCCGGTTTTGTTTGCGCGCAACACGCGCCATCAGCACATCAAGTTCGGCCTTCAACCAGAGTGAAATACCCTCCGAAGCGATAGCTTGGCGGGTAAGTTCATTCATATAAGCACCGCCACCGGTCGCCAGCACGATCGGTCCATTTTCAAGCATGCGCGCAATAACACGCCGCTCGAGGTCACGAAATTCGGCTTCTCCATAGGCTTCAAAAAGTTCTGGAATAGTCATGGTCGAGACTTTTTCGATCTCGTTGTCAGCATCGAAGAATGGCAGCTCGACTAGTGCCGCCAGTTTTTTGCCGACTGTGGATTTGCCCGCGCCCATTAATCCGATAAGCACGATGGACCTATGTCCGAGGCGCTCCCTAATGGATTTGGCAAGCTCCGCGATATCGGGCGCCCCAACTATGTCTTCAGTCATATTCATAATTGCGTTTCGACAGGAAAACCGTGCTGTCGTCAAGCAAACTATGGCATTAGAAGACACAAGCTTCATTAAATCATAAGGGTTTCAGCTGCAGGATTATGGAACCCAGTGCCAAAGCCGACGAAGACGATTCAGACAGAAAATGCCAACGCTCACACGATTGATTTTCGTCCTCGCGATTCTCGCGGGCCTCGTCTATGCCGGCATGGTTGCGCTGGTAACTTTCGTGCATCCCACGCAGACGGAGATGACCATTCGTATTCCATCTGAAAAACTCAATCCGAAGCCTGGTACCCCGAAATAAGCCGATGCGAGCAGCAGCAGCCATAGAGACCTTCCTGGAAATGATGAGCGCCGAACGTGGCGCCGCACAAAACACATTGGATTCATATCGCCGGGATCTTGAAGATGCTGCAGGGTTCAGCGTTGCAACAGGTATTCAGTTGACCTTTGCGGAGCCCGAAACAATCCGGTCATATCTCGACGACATCGCCGGACGGGGTTACGCGGCAACGTCTCAGGCGCGGCGGCTTTCAGCCCTGCGCCAATTCTTTCGCTTTCTTTATATGGAGAATATTCGCACCGACGATCCGACCAGCACACTGGATACGCCGAAAAAGGACCGCTCCCTGCCAAAAATCCTGAGCGAGCCGGATGTGGAAAAGCTGCTTTCCCGGGCTGAGGAAGAGACCCTTGACGCAAAATCATCCGGTGCCGTTCATCTCCAGGCGCTGCGACTGCACGCATTGCTCGAAATTCTTTATGCAACGGGCCTGCGTGTCTCTGAACTTGTTGGTCTTCCCGTAACGGTTGCGCGCTCTGACAATCGATTTCTCATGGTCCGAGGCAAGGGCTCGAAAGACCGTGTGGTTCCCTTATCCGGCAAGGCGCGCGACGCGATGGCAAAGTATTTGGCGGCGCGTGACGCATTGCCCGATCTCTCCGCCAGTGTCTGGTTGTTCCCGGCCATATCCGAAAGCGGCTTTCTCGCACGACAGGTGTTCGCACGGGAACTGAAAGGGCTTGCTGCGCGGGCAGGCCTCAAAACATCGGCGATATCGCCCCATGTTTTGCGTCATGCCTTTGCCAGCCACCTCTTGCAAAACGGCGCGGACTTGCGCGCTGTGCAACAATTACTCGGCCATTCGGATATTTCGACCACGCAAATTTACACACATGTGATGGAAGAGCGGCTGCATCAGCTTGTCACGGAGCATCACCCTCTGGCAGACTAAATGCTGGTTCACCGATGGAGTGGACCCAGGAAGCTGGCGGGATGGCCATGTGGCGGCTGCTAAAGAGACTGTTTTACAGACCAGCGTCATCGTCTGTCGAACCCGACAGCGAGGTGATCCACTTTGACGAAAGGGGATTTAGCCGCTCCAGCCATCTGACGCGCACGATGAATTGGCGGCAAAGCTGGCGCTGGGATGAAATAACCGCGTTTGGATTTGACTTCTCGCCTTCCATGTTTCCTGATCCTTGGTTCGGCGACGTCATGGAAGGCCGCTGGTTCTTTGCTGTAACCAGCGAAAGCGGTCCGGAACATATCTATTTTGACCAGACCTGGCTCGACATCGATCACCTGCCACCGGTTCTCGTGCAAAATTTGCCCGGGCTTGATCTGGACGAAGTGCGGCAGGGGCTGATCGTAGCAGCTGGCGGCTTTCACAACTATGCAGGTGAAGGCAGATGGATTGGCTGGCAGCGCACCAAGCCCCCAAAGCGCGCGAGGCGCTCAAACTCCGCCAAGCCGGTGAAACGCAAGAATCCCGCCAAATAAACCACCATCCCTTTGCCGCAATTCCCACTATAACGTGCGCCGCCAATGCATGATCTCAGCCTTGCTTCCTTGACATGCGCCTCGGCAACAGCCAGTTAGGTCGTGAAAAATCCACCGTTTTGCAGGCAGACCCCTCGTCCATGTACAACTACCTTGACTTTGAAAAGCCGGTTGCTGATCTCGATGGCAAAATTCTCGAGTTAAAGAAGCTCGCCGAGGAAGGCGACGCTCTCGACACCAACGAAGAGATCATGCGGTTGGAAAAAAGATCCGCCGAGGCGTTGCGCGATCTTTACCGCAAGCTGACCCCGTGGCAGAAGGCGCAGATTGCTCGTCATCCCGACCGCCCACACTGTGTGGATTATATCTCAAAGCTCTTCACCGATTTCACGCCGCTTGCAGGTGACCGCAACTACGCCGACGATGATGCCATCCAGGCCGGTCTCGCCCGCTTCAATGGTCAAGCCGTCGCCGTTATCGGGCAGGAAAAGGGCAACGACACCAAGACACGCCTCAAACACAATTTCGGCATGGCCATGCCCGAAGGCTATCGCAAGGCCGTGCGCATCATGGATCTGGCCGACCGCTTCAACTTGCCGGTGATTACGCTCGTTGATACAGCGGGCGCCTTTCCGGGGATCGCGGCGGAAGAGCGCGGACAAGCGGAGGCCATTGCCCGTTCGACTGCCACTTGTCTGAACCTGAAGGTGCCCATCGTCTCAGTTATCATTGGAGAAGGCGGGTCCGGTGGAGCCATAGCGATCGCCACGGCCAACCGCGTCTATATGCTTGAACATTCGATCTACTCGGTGATTTCACCAGAGGGCGCAGCGTCCATTCTCTGGCACGATTCCACCCGGGCCAAGGATGCCGCGACTTCGATGCGTATCACCGCACAGGATCTTTACGAATTGAAGATCATCGATGGCATAATTCCCGAACCAACGGGCGGCGCGCACCGTGGCAAGGATGCGGCAATCGAGGCGACGGGCAACATAATCAATGTCGCCCTCAAATCCATGGGCAATATGGATCGGGACATGCTTAGACAGGACCGGCGCGATAAATATCTGGCCATCGGCCGTAATCTTTAGCCTCTAAAGAAACCGCAGCCAGCAATCCATATGAAAATAGTTGAGTTTTTTGAGCGAAGCTGCTTGCATTTCATAGCTCAACCGATTACCAACCCGCTGCGCAGACTAACGCGCATCTGTGGCACGCGCCCGTAGCTCAGCTGGATAGAGCACCAGACTACGAATCTGGGGGTCAGAGGTTCGAATCCTTTCGGGCGCGCCATTTCCCCAAAGTCTGCCCGATGTAAGACCTGCATAGCTTGCAGCGCGCCCGTGGAACATTTCGCGCCGCATCAAGTTATTTCCTCGCTGGTTTGCAAGAGGACGACACCCATGTTTGGCAAATTATTTACGCGGATCGCCAACAACGTTGCACTGGCTGCTGGCAAGCCGCTTACCTTCATACTCTGTTGCTTGACCGTGGTCGTTTGGGGGGTGACCGGCCCAATTTTTGGCTTTTCCGACACTTGGCAATTGATCATCAATACCGGCACAACCATCATTACATTTCTCATGGTCTTTCTTATCCAGAATACGCAAAACCGCGATGGCGTTGCGATTCAGGCAAAGCTCGATGAATTGGTGCGCGTGAGCGAGGCCAAGAACGCCTTTATAGGCATCGAGCATCTCACCGAAGAAGAGGTCGAGAAGTTCCGCAAGCAATGTGAAGCCGCGGCCAAAAAGGCTGACAAGGCATTGGCAGAAAAAACCGCAAAAGATACCGCTCAGCGTCGCTCGCCTGCGAGAACGTCCAAGGCAAAAGTCCGAGCCTGATCAGCAGGCGAGAATGTCAAATCCACCTGCCGCGCCTGCCGTTTCGCACGGAGGTTATCCATCATTTCGTTGCAAGGCAGCTATGCAAACTTGTCACTGCAAGTTTGGCAGGCTGTCTACTATATGAGCAGCATGATCGAAAAATGATCAAACAAACAAGAACTTACAAGGTGAGTGAAATGAACCTGATCCGCTCTTACAATAACTGGCGCCGCTATCGTGACACCGTCACGGAGCTGAACCGCCTGTCCGCACGTGAACTGAACGACCTTGGCATCTCCCGCGGCGACATCTCTTTCGTCGCCAAGAAGGCCGCTTCGGCTCAGTAAGCAAATTCGATTAACCTCCGGGGCTTTCTCCTCCCAAGCCACGGATGGTCTAGAGATCAGTCTCCTCCTCCCAGCTGATCTTTACAAGTAGCACCCACCGCTCCTCCCGCGGTGGGTGTTGTTTTATGGATATACTCTTCGACGCGTTGCATCTCTGCTTTCTACCCCGTAACAGTCGAATATCGACAGGCCGGGAGATACTCATGACAGGCGGCATCCACCACATCACCCTGATTACCCGCAAGGTTCAGGCAAATGTTGATTTTTATGCTGGCTTCCTAGGTTTGCGCCTCGTCAAGCGCACGGGCGGTTATGAAGACGCGACCCAGCTCCATCTCCTTTATGGGGACGCATCAGGCAATCCAGGTTCTCTGATTACCTTTCTCGTATGGGAAGATGGTTCGCCGGGTCGCGTTGGTTACGGGCAGTCAAGCGAAGTCTCGCTCGCTATTGCCCCTGATAGTATTGGCTTCTGGCTGACACGCGCCTTGCAATTCAACATTGCAACCTCGGGACCGGCACAGGAATTCGGCGAACCGGTGCTGCGTTTACATGATCCCGACGGCGTGATCGTGAAGCTCGTAGGAACCCAAGCCGTGAAAACCGACGATCTTTGGGCCGGTGGCGACATTCCTGTATCTCATACGATCAAACGCGTCCGCGGCGCGACAATATTGACCGAAAAACCGCAGGAAACCTGCACATTCCTTGCAGATTATTTTTCTTACATTTCAGGCGAGCAAACCGAAACGATTACAAGAATGGTTTCGGCGGCCGGCGATTGCATCGACGTTCGCGACGCAACGGGCTTCTGGAGCTCGGCACCCGGAACCGGAACGATTGACCATATCGCGTTTCGCGCTGCGGACATTCCCGTTCTAACGGAAACATATGATCGCATGGTAGCGCATGGAATGACCGCAACGGCGCTGCATGACAGGAAATATTTCCATTCGATCTACGTTCGCGAGCCCGGCGGCGCCCTGCTCGAAATGGCCACCGACGGCCCCGGCATGCTGATCGACGAAACACCCGAAAAGCTCGGTACCCGTCTTTTCATCCCGCCGCATTTCGCTGCGGAGGCTGAAAACCTGAAAGTAATGCTGCCGCAATTTGGCTTGCCGAAAGAGGAACGCTTCATCTATCGCGAGCTTCCCTTCATTCACCGGGTCTACATGCCGGATATCACATTTGGACAAACACTGATCCTCCTGCATGGATCGGGAGGCAATGAGGCCAGCCTTATGCCGTTTGCCTCGAAGGTTGCGCCGCACGCCACCTTGATTGGTTTGCGCGGACGCAGCACGGAAGAGGGTTCGGCCCGCTGGTTCCGGCGCTATGGACCACTGAGCTTTGATCAAAAGGACATTCGTTCAGAGTCCGAAGCACTTGCCGCGTTTATAGAGGGCGCGGTTGAAGCCTACGGCCTTGATCTCCAACGGACTACCTTTCTTGGCTATTCCAATGGCGCGAACATTCTCGCGGCAATGATGCAACTGCATCCGGGCATTGTCCGCAATGCAGTTTTGTTACGCGCAACAAAAGTGCTGGAAGAGACGCCCAAGGCTGATCTTCTCGAGACGAAAGTTCTCGCAATCACCGGCGACCACGATCTGTTTGGAGCCCATGCGCTCGCGCTTGCGGCGGAACTGCGAAGCGCCGGAGCTGATATCACCGTCAAGGCAGTGTCCGCCGATCATGAAATCGGACCGCACGACATTGACGCGGTCCAGCAATGGCTGACCTCATAGAGGAACAGGCCGAAGTTTCTCCGGCCTGGTCAATTCATCACGATAGAGGCTTCAGCCCAGCTTCGATCGAAGCGCGCTTGCCTTCAAGGAATGGCGGCAACGACAAACCCTCCCCGAGAGTCTCCAAGGGCTCATCGACCGTGAAGCCCGGACCATCCGTGGCGATTTCGAACAAAATACCGTTAGGTTCGCGGAAGTACAGCGAGCGGAAGTAGTAGCGCTCCACCTCACCGCTTGACGGCATCCGGAATTCGTTCAGGCGTTCGGTCCATTCATGCAATTGCTGCACGTCCGGCGCGCGAAATGCGACGTGATGCACAGCACCGGCACCCTGCCTTGCAGCGGCTAGATCCGGTTGAACGGCCACGTGCAATTCAGCAGCAGGACCACCCTCGCCCATCGCAAACACATGAACATGCCCTGCGCCGTCAGGAGATGGGTAAGTGTTGACCTTGCGCATATTCATCACATGAAGAAGGATCGCCTCCGTGTTGGTAATATCGGGCACGCTAAGGGTGATTGGACCGAGCCCGCGGATCTGATGCTCAGCCGGGACAGGGCTCCTGTCCCATGGGTGCGATGCTCCAGCGCCGCCATCATTGATGAGCCGGAACCGTTGTCCTTCGGCATCTTCAAAATCGAGCGAGTCGTAACCACCGACTTCAGCAATATCACCGGACTTCACGCCGAGTTCGGTAAAGCGAGCTTTCCACCAGACCAGACTTTCTTTGCTGGCCACACGCAATCCTGTGCGCGAAATGCTGTGCGTGCCTCGACTTTCAGGGCCAACCGGCCAGTCGAAGAACGTGAGATCGGTGCCAGGCGTCGCCTCTCCATCCGCATAGAACAGGTGATAGGCGCTGGTGTCGTCTTGATTGACGGTTTTCTTGACCAGTCGCAGGCCAAGCGTTTGCGTATAGAACCGCAGATTTTCCGGCGCATTCGCCGTTATAGCAGTCAAATGATGAATGCCTGTCAGTTGTAAGGTCATCGAAGCCTCCTGAATTGGTTCGTTCGGGCATGATCGCCGTTACGGTCAATATCTGCGTTGTGTAGCGGTCGATAAAGACGGGATTTCTGCAACTTGTGTTCTACAAAAACGAACCAAGGAGAAATTCTGGTGTTTTAAATCGGCCTAACGTCCATTATAACCAAACGATGAAATGGCGCTTTGACGATCTTCTCACTTTTCTCGACGTAATGGAAACCGGGAGCGTCACCACCACTGCCGCGCGACTCAACCTTTCGAAATCAGTAGTGAGCAAGCGCATTTCTGATCTTGAAGGTGCGCTGGGTATAGAATTGTTTCAACGTTCGCCACGCAAGTTACTCGCCTCCGACCACGCCCGCGACTTTGTCGAGCGTATCAGGCCTCTGGTTCGGGAAATCGTTGAAGCCACCGACACTGTTGGTGAGCGACATAGCGCCATTAGGGGCAATTTGAGAATTGCCGCTCCAATGTCGTTCGGGACTCTTTATCTTGGCCGAATGATTGCCGACTTCGCCAGGCAATATCCTGATCTGGAAGTCGCGGTGGAACTTGAAGACCGCATGGTCGATCTCGTGCGTGGCGGTTATGATGTTGGCATCCGGATCGGCATCCTCAAGGATTCAAGCCTTATTGCCCGCAAGCTTTGCACAGACGCCCGGGTTATTTGCTGCAGCCCGGCTTTCGCCGCAGCCAATGGCTTGCCAAAGCGACTCGAAGAATTGAACTCTTTCGCCTGCATCGACTACTCAAACGTTAATACCAGCCAGCTATGGCAATTCGAAAACCCGGCTTCCCCCAATAATCCGGTCTCTGTGGCCATGCATGGCCGCATCGTCGCCAATAATGGCGAAGCCATGCGCGACATGGCCATCGCCGGTCTGGGGCTGGTGCTTCTTCCAATGTTCATTGCCGCCGACGCCCTGCGAGCGGGTACGCTCATTCCGGCGTTGCCGGATGTGACGCCAGTTCCTTACAAAATATATGCGGTGTATCCGCCTACGCGGCATGTCTCGGCCAAGGTTCGAGCATTTGTAGACCACCTTGTGCGCCATATCGGCGACCCGCCCATCTGGCAGATGACGGTTCCTTTCCATGCTGAAAAGCCTTAGTCGAAGGGCAAACTCTGCGAATCAACTGGCGCGGTTTGCGAGCCTCTTCAGAGCGTAATCGGGAATTTCATAGCCGGTTTTTAAAAAAACCCTGTAAACACTGGGTATAAACCCGCTTTTTGGGCGTTCTTGCTGATGACAGAGCGGGAATCGCGTGCCATACAGACGCCTCCGATCAACGAATATACTGAGGAAACCGCCAAAATGAATACGTCCGATCTCATTGAAAAGCTCGTCGCTGATCAGGGTCTTACAAAAGTTCAGTCCAAGGCGATTGTTGATAGCGTTCTTAAGGGTATCACTGATTCCGTCGTAGCCGGCGATGAAGTTTCGCTGCCAGGCTTTGGCAAGTTCAAGGTCCAGTCGCGCGCCGCTCGCGAAGGCCGTAACCCTGCTACGGGCGCAACGATCAAAATCGCAGCGTCCAAGAAAGTTGCTTTCCAGCCCGCAAAGGCCCTGAAGGACGCGCTGAACGGCTAATTCGTTCGTCGCAAATTTCAAAAAAGGCGGTGCAGGTGCGCCGCCTTTTTTATTCGAATCCGGTCACGGCCTCGTAACGAAATTTGGGAGCAGTGGGCTTTGCCATAAATCCGCCCTGCATTCGTTGCAGGTGACGTTTGTGCAATGGAGCAATTTTGCGCAAGTGAAGTAAGGCTTTATCAACTATACCAGATGCATTTATGATATGGCGGACCAGAGATCCGCACGTTTCAGGGGCCCTCGCGAAACAATTAGTAACTGGTAGCAGCTGCAATAATGAAGACATTGGCACATATCCTTGCGGCATTCATGCTCACCCTGCTTGTAGCGGGTTGCCAAAACTCGTCAATCGATGACCTGTCTCCTAATGGCGCTGGCACGCAGCTACCGGAGAAGCTCGTCCGGAGCATGAAGGCTAAGGGCATGAGTCTCACATCGCCCGTCATGTTTCGCATATTCAAGGAAGAAAACGTCCTCGAAGTCTGGAAGCGCAAAGATAATGGGCGTTACGAGATGGTAACGAACTACCAGATCTGCAAATGGTCGGGAAAACTTGGCCCCAAGTTCATCGAGGGTGATCGTCAGGCACCTGAGGGATTCTATGCAGTCCGCCCGGCGCAGATGAATCCGAAATCGAGCTATTACCTCTCCTTTAACACTGGCTTTCCCAATGCCTTGGACCGCGCCCTTGGCCGTACTGGTGCCAATCTGATGGTGCACGGCGCGTGCTCGTCGTCGGGTTGTTATTCAATGACCGATGCACAGGTCGCACAGATTTATGCTTTCGCCCGGGATGCCTTTAAGGGCGGTCAGGAATCCATTCAGCTTCAGGCCTATCCTTTCCGCATGACCGCAGCCAACATGGCGCGCTACAAGGATGATCCGAATTACGCCTTCTGGAAGAACCTGAAAGAAGGTTATGACCATTTCGAAATCACCAAGGTGCCGCCGAAGGTGGATGTCTGCGAAAAGAAGTATGTCTTCAACCACACGTCCGATCCTAATGCCCCGATTGCGGCGACGGCAACCTGTCCGCCCTCCGATCAGCCAGAATCGCTGAAAATGGCATATCAGTCGTACCAAACCAGTTACGAGACCGCTTTCTCTACAATGGTCGGTAAAGGCAAGATAACCCCGCCCAGCCGCTCGATCCAGGGCATTGCAGAAGCCAAGATCATTGCTGACTGGAGTGCTCGCCGTGCTCGCGGTGAGCGCGTGACGCAAGAGCCGCCATCTCTTTCGCCGCAGGACAAGGACGCCGCGACCAAGCCACAGGTCATGGTTCGCCTGGCTTCCGCGGTCGCGGCTGACAAGGCACGGGAGGAGCGCGACGCTTCTAAAAGAACGCGTATGGGAAAGAGCATGGCCTCTGCCTCTGCCGCCGCCGCACCCATAACCCTTGCCCCGCCGGCAGCTTCGTCATCTCCGGCAGCCCAGCAACAATCGGCACCTGCCCCGCAGACCACCGCCGCTATCGCATCGGAAGCTCCTGCTGCTGCCGTCGAGCAGCCGGCCCCGGTGAAGAAGGCCTGGTGGAAGATCATCGGCAACTAAAAAGTAATCATGCCGGAAAAAGCAGTTATACGTGCTGAGATATATGATCTTCGCGGCTTGAATTGTCCCTTGCCGGTGCTCAAGACCCGCAGGAAGCTTGCGGATATGGTCCCTGGCAGCCGCATTTGGGTCGAAACAAGCGACCCGCTAGCTGTTATCGACATGCCGAATTTTTGCACGACCGAGGGTCATAGGCTGATCGAAACTCTCAGCATCGACGGTGGCCACCGATTCCACATCGAATGCGGTTCACTAGCCTAGTTTCACACCGGAAATCGCCAGCGGGTTGTCAAAGAGGGCAGCACGATCCGGCATATCGATCTGTGGTCGATCAAGAAATGCGTTGAAGAGCTGGCTGACATAGCTCTCCGGCAAATCCTTGACGATCAACACCAGGCGCGTTTCGCGAACGCCATCCGGCCACGCTGCCAGCCGCGCTGGTGGATGAAAAATCTGCTGCACCCCATGTATGACGAGCGGCCGCTCCGGATTGTCCTCCAACTGTACGATACCCTTCACGCGCAGCAGTTTTTCGCCGTGGGTCGAACGCAACAGGTCGAGGAACATATCAAAGCTGTGCAAGGATATCGGGGCATCGTGTTTCAGCGAAAATGACCGAATATTTGTGTCGTGCCGGTTGACGTCGTGATGATGGTTCCCGCGGTGGTCATGGTGGTGCCCATGATCGATTTTATCGTGTTCATGCTCGCGCTCACGGTAGGCTTCCGCTTTTAGCCAGCGCTGAACATCGACGGTCTTGGTTTCTGGATTATAGACGCCGCATTCGAACAATGCCGCGTATCCCGTGCGCGAGTCGGCTGCGTCGATCAGGTCGGCCCCTGGATTTAACGCAGCAAGCCTTGTGCGCAGCGCCGGGAGTTCGCTTTGAGCTTCCGGCAAATCTGTCTTGGTTATAACGATGCGATCAGCAACAGCAGCCTGTTTTATCGCTTCCTCGTGCGCGTCGAGCGTTGCCATGCCATTGATCGCGTCCACGGCGGTGATCACGCCATCAACGCGAAAGGCTTGCAGCAGCACCGGGTGGCCCATGACAGCATGCAGAACCGGTGCGGGATCGGCAAGCCCGGTCGTCTCGATGATAATCCGTTTCAATCGTTGCAATTTGCCGGTCTGCAATCGGTCGATGAGATCCGAGAGCGTATCAATCAGCTCACCGCGCACGGTGCAGCAGAGGCAACCATCGGAAAGCTCGATAATGCCGTCGCTGGCCTTCTCGACAAGCAGATGATCAATGCCCACATCACCGAATTCATTGATGATCACCGCCGTATCGGCGAGAGCCGGATCCTTCAGCAGCCGGTTGAGCAGCGTCGTCTTTCCCGACCCTAGAAAGCCTGTTAGTACAGAGACCGGAATGGGACCGTCGGCCATCAGTTCACTGCCTTCAGGGCCTCGCTTGCATCCGTCAGCGATGAGCGATCTGGTCGCGGCATCGGAACAGGAACGCGGCTCAACTCCATCCCCAATGAATTGATTTTCGCCGGCAGCAGTGCAACTTTTTCCACTGCCGGTTCATGTTCCATCCTTTTCATATAAGGTGACCCCTGAACAATGTGCCCTTCGAGGTCCTTGCCGTCCCAGGTATCGGACCCCGATGCCTCCTTCGAACAAACACTGGGCCGCATGTTAACCGCCACGTCCCGTGTGGGTGCACCATAAGGCTGCAATGTATCAATTGTTGTGCCACTGCCATGGGTCTCGAAACCTTTGGCAAGAAGTTCCGCTGCCTTCGTCGCCCGCGTCGTCAGCTTCAATTCGCCCAAAACCACAGTGATGATGGTCCTGCCGTTGCGAGTTGCGGAGCCGATCAGGTTATAGCCCGAGGGGCAAACAAATCCGGTCTTCATGCCATCTGCACCCTGAAACCGGCCGATAAGCGCATTCAGATTGGGCTGAAGCTTCTTGCCACCATAGTCGATGGCTTCGATATCAAAATAATGCGCGTACTGCGGAAATTCGCGGCGCAGCTGCAATGTCAGGATCGCGAGATCTCGCGCAGTCGTATAATGGTCATCCGAGTGAAGACCATTTGGATTAACGAAATGCGAACCCGTCATACCGAGACGCTTGGCTTCGGCATTCATAAGCACAGCAAATTTGTCGGAAGAGCCGCCCAACGTCTCACCCACCGCCATGGCGACATCATTGGCGGACTTGACCATCATGATCTTGAGCGCATTGTCCAGTGTCAGCTCGGAACCAACTTTGTAGCCCATCTTGCTTGGAGGCTGTTTGGCGGAAAGCGCCGTGATCTTGATTGGCGTATCCAGGGTAACCTGGCCTGACTCGATCATGCGGAATACCACGTAAACGGTCATCAGTTTGGTCAAAGACGCTGGATACCAGCGTTGGAACGCGTCTTCTTGCGAGAGGATTTCGCCGCTTCCGGCGTCGACTGTAATGTTCGCACCGGCAAGGGCCGCCGATGCAGCGGTCATCGATATCACGCAACCCGAAAGAAAGAGTGCTACAGTTTTCCGCATTCCTGAAATTCCGACCTGTCTATGTAAACAACCTGGAAAGGCATTAAGCCGCGCTTCACACCGGGCAGCAATGCCCTTATCTATCTTATGTGGCGGGCAAAAGGCAAAACACCTTTATTCTGTTCACTGAAATGTCAGATTTGGATTTGGAGTTCCCCTCGAATGCCTTTGCTCAATCGCGCGATCGAAATGCAGGACGAGGTTTCCGCGTGGCGGCACCATCTGCACCAGAACCCGGAAATAATGTTCGACGTGCACGAGACAGCGCGGTTCGTTGCAGAAAAGCTGCGCCAATTCGGGTGCGACGAGGTAGAGACCGGCATTGGGCGCACCGGTGTCGTCGGCATTATTCGCGGGCGTCACGGCCAAGGTCCGACTGTGGGCTTGCGAGCCGATATGGATGCACTGCCGCTCACTGAAGTTACCGGCAAACCCTGGGCATCCCGTACGGACGGCAAAATGCACGCCTGCGGACATGACGGCCACACCGCAATGCTCTTGGGTGCCGCGCAATATCTGGCCGAGACCCGCAACTTTGGGGGTTCAATCGCGGTTATCTTCCAGCCCGCGGAAGAAGGCGGTGGCGGTGGCCGTGAAATGGTTAAGGACGGCGTAATGGAGCGTTTCGCCATATCGGAGGTCTATGGCATGCATAATATTCCCGGACTTCCCGTTGGTCAGTTCGCCATTCGCAAGGGCCCGATCATGGCAGCAACGGATGAATTCACCATCATTGTCGAAGGTCGCGGCGGCCATGCTGCGCAGCCGCACCGGACCATCGACCCGGTCGTCATCGGCGCTCAATTGGTCAATGCCCTGCAAACCATCGTCTCGCGCGGCACAGACCCGCTTGATTCTGTAGTTCTGTCAGTCACCAAGTTTCATGCCGGCGATGCTCACAACATCATCCCTCAACGGGCCGAACTTGCAGGCACCGTTCGCACCTTGCGCTCAGAAATGCGCGACTTTGCCGAAAAGCGCCTCATCGAGGTCGCTGAAGGCGTTGCCGGAGCTTTAGGCGCAACCGCAAGTGTCAATTATGCGCGCAACTATCCGGTAACGTTCAACCATGGTCGCGAGACAGACTTCGCGGCCAAAACGGCCCGCAGGGTCGCTGGAAACGACGCGGTCAACGAGGAAGTCGCGCCCATGATGGCCGGCGAGGATTTTTCTTACATGCTGGAAGCACGTCCAGGCGCCTTTATTTTCATCGGCAATGGTGAAAGCGCCTCGCTGCACAATCCGTCCTATGATTTCAACGACGATGCAATCCCGCACGGCATCAGCTACTGGGTGCAATTGGCTGAAAGTGCTCTCCCCCCGTCATCCTGATCGGAACCGGACTGCTGGAAATTTCCACGCATCTTGAGACTTGGCGACCGCCGCGAAAAACAGTATGTCAGGTCAGTTGGTCCCGTAGCTCAGTAGGATAGAGCGACAGATTCCTAATCTGTAGGCCACTGGTTCGAATCCAGTCGGGATCACCATACTGCCTTCCACCGCATTTCTTCGATCAAGAACGGATTTCGTCCGTGGTCTGCTCATGCTAAAGGGTTACTTGCAGTTGCAAAGCAAATGCAATATGTTCGTCATCATATGCCCTATACCAAGTTTTGGCCGCTTCGATCTGTAGTCGAAGCGGCCTTTTTTGATGTCCGGGTCATGAGGCGGTCTTGTCTAGTTATTTTCACAAACTAGCGATTCGACTCTGCTTTGGCTGCCATCGCCGCCCGCACGTTCTTGTTGAGATCGGCTTTGGCAGATTGATATTCGTTGACTGAAGTCCAGTAGCGTAATGTTATTGCTGCGGTCGCATCACCCAGTTCGGCCACAAAGGCTGAAGGAGCGGGGTCTTTCTTGACTCGCTTGTCGGCTTCGGTGAGCTCAATCAAGGATTTCTGCACCTGGTCCAACTCATCCTCGTTGGAAACAGTAATCGTGATGTCATTGCGACGAATACCGTTTCGGGTGAAGTTTTTCACGGGCAGGGTCCAAAGCGTCGAATTGGGGGCAAGGATGTATATGCCGTCCGCCGCACGCAATCGCGTCGCAAATAGTCCAATTTCTTCGACTGTCCCGCTTACACTGCCGACCTCCACATATTCGCCGATACGAAGGGGACGGAGTGCCAAAAGCATGATCCCTGCCGCGATATTCTGCAAAGTTCCTTGCAAAGCCAGCCCGATGGCCAGGCCAACGGCACCGATGGCGGCAATAACCGAGGCTGTCTGGATGCCGAATTGCCCGAGCACCATTACCACAACAAGGCCGAGCACCACATACCGTGCGATCTTGGAAAAAAACCGGCGCAGTGTCAGGTCAAAGCCGCCGACTTGCCCAAGCCCGGCATAGACCCAGCGCTCGACGAGACCGGCGACGACGAATCCGATGATCAGCAACAGAACGGCGCCAATTACCGAGAACGCGTAAGCAACGACAAGGGCGCTTGCTTCACGAATGCCAGTCTGAATTGCGGAAAACGCGTTCTGAGGATCAAGTTCCATGAGAGATTCCTTTCCGGCAAGAGAATACCAACACTAAAACTGCGATGTTGGTTACCCTATTGAAGGCAAAAGGCCAGTTAATGTTTCCTTTGTTAAATCACATCGGCTTGCGAACCGCATAGACAGTGACCGGCAGAGCAGAACGCCAGGTATCAAAACCACCGAGAGGTTGCGCATACGAAAGAGCAAGCTTTGTAAGTTCGCCGCCATGGGCGGAGCGCCAGCCAACGATTGCCATTTCACTCTGAATGGTCACAGCATTGGCAACCAGGCGCCCACCTGGCTTCAGACCCTTCCAGCACGCCTCCATTACCCCCTCATCGGTGACGCCGCCACCGATGAAGACGGCATCAGGTTCGGGGAGCTCTCGCAAAGCCACCGGTGCTTCACCGCGCACAATCTGCAGGTCGGGTACACCCAGCGCCCGGCTGTTGTGCAGGATCAAATCTTGCCGCTTGTCATTGGCTTCAATTGCCAAGGTCCGGCACGAACTGTGCGCGCGCATCCACTCAATGCCGATCGAGCCGCAACCTGCCCCAACATCCCATAGAAGTTCGCCCGGGAGCGGCGCAAGATGCGCCAAGGTAACGGCGCGGATGTCCCGTTTGGTCAATTGTCCGTCATGTTCGAACGCTTCGTCGGGCAGACCGGCAATCGTAGGATAAGACCGGACTGGCCGGATCGCTTTACCGCAATCCACAGCAAGCACATTGAGATCGGCACAGCGATGATGGCTCCAGGCATTTGCAGTCCCGACAATTCGCCGCTCCACCGCGCCGGCCAGATGCTCGAGCACGGTTAATTGCGCTGAGCCGAACCCGGTTTCGCTCAACATCCGCGCAACCTGTAGAGGTGTGCCGCCATCATTGCTGAGGATCAGCAACCGTGCTCCAGGCGCGAACGCCTTGAACAGAGTCTCAATTGGCCTGCCATGAACACTCAGCAGTTGTGTGTCCTGTATCGGCCAGCCCATAGCGGCGGCGGCAAGCGAGAATGATGAAGGAGCTGGAATTATTCGCAGCTCATCGGCCGCAAAATAGCGCGTCAAAGTCGCGCCTATGCCGAAATGCATCGGATCGCCGCTGGCCAACACCGCGACAGGCTGGCCGCGAGAGGCAAGGAGCATGGGGTAAGCATCTGAGAATGGGCTAGGCCATGCAACGCGTTCAGCAGCCAGTCCTTCGGGCAACAGATCCAGATGGCGTTTACCGCCGAAAATCTTTCCGGCACGTGCCAGGGCATCATGGGCATTGTGACCGAGACCACCATATCCATCTTCACCAATACCGATAATCGTCAGCCATCTCATCATCATAGATTCCATTGCATTGCAGTGACCATGCTTGCCCCAAACCGCTTGATGGGTCAACGAAGCGGGTGTTACGAGAAAGGTTGGCACGCCCCGAGGCATCCTGTAAAACCGACAACGCCATGAGCCATCTGACAACCACCTTCCAGCGATCAACCGTCGAGGCGCGGCGCTCTGCCTGCCCAGGGTTGTTCCGCATGACAAAGGCTCTAGACGGCGGTATCTGCCGTTTGAAACTAACCTTTGGCGATCTGAGCTCAGTTCAGGCGCGCTGCGTCGCCGATGCAGCACAGCGCTGTGGCAACGGCACGATCGAAATCACCAATCGTGCCAATCTGCAAATTCGCGGTGTGGGGCCGGAAATGGAAGAATCGCTGATAACGTCTTTGCTGGAAGCAGGACTCGGACCATTGAGCGATCGAGGCGATGACGTTCGCAATGTTATGATCAGTCCGTTTGCTGGATTTGACCAGACGCTGCCGGACGTGCGGCCTTTCGCGTTGAGCGTGCTGACAATCGTGCAGACGAATCTGCTCTACCAGACTCTTTCGCCTAAGTTTTCCATTCTCATCGATGGAGGCGAAAGCGTTGCGATGGTTGATCACCCCCATGATCTTTGGCTCAGTCCTATCGATCTGGAAAGCAGTGCGCCCCGCTTCGCGTTCGGCGTTGCAGGCGTGCCCCCCACAAAAGCCGATGCTCAGCCTGCCCTCGGTAGTGTTCCGTCCGGGCAAGCATTTGGTCTCATCACCGGCATTCTCGATATCTTCATCGGATGGTGCCGTGGACATCCGGAAGCTTCGCGCCTGCGACATATGATAAGCGAGATGGGTACGGAATACCTCGTAGAACAGCTCGAACTGCGCTTAGGGGTTCCACTGCGAAGCGAGCAGATTGCAAATTGGCGCAGAGCCCCTGCCCGCGAAAATGGTCATCTTGGCCTCTCGGTCGATTTGAACAGCTCACATTGTTTCGTGGGCGCCATGCCTCCACTTGGCCGCCTTGATCCGAGCCTTTTGCACTCGCTTGCAGAACTTGCCGACCAATATGCCAACGGAAAATTGCGTATGACACCGTGGCAAAGCGTTCTCTTGCCGCAAATTTCTGTGGGCGACGCAAAAGCTACGCTCGCTGCGCTCCAAGCACTCCGACTTGGCACCAATCCTAAAAATGCTCTTGCGATGATGATCAGCTGTTCGGGGTCGGCGGGATGCGGTTCGGCCCTGGCAGCGACCCAGTCAGACGGGCTGAAGCTTGCGTCACTTTTGCAGGATAGCCCGGCAGTTCCGCAAATCCATATGAGCGGCTGCAGCAAATCCTGTGCGTCGCCCTCGGCAAAACCCATAACGCTCGTGGCAACGGCGGCCGGACGTTACGACATCTTTCTGTGCACGACCAATGGACCGTCGCGTTTTGGCAAGCTATTGGCTGCCAATGTCACTATCGACGAAGCTGCCGAATTGATCGGTGAGAATTCCGGCTCTGGGGGGCCACTATATGCTTGACTATATCCGCGACGGTCAGGCGATCTATGATCGCTCGTTCGCTATCATTCGTGCTGAAGCCGATTTGAAGGGCATCCCAGCTGATCTGGAAAAATTGGCCGTGCGCGTCGCCCATGCGTGCGGCATGGTCGACGTGATCCAGGATCTGGCGTTTTCCGAGGGTGCTGCAACGGCTGGCCGCAACGCATTGCTGAGCGGCGCGCCGATCTTGTGCGACGCTCGTATGGTTGCGGAGGGTGTCACGCGGTCACGTCTACCGGCCGGAAATCAGGTCATGTGCATGCTAGGAGACCCCTCGGTCGCCAAATTGGCACGCGACATGGGCAACACCCGCTCTGCCGCGGCGTTGGAACTATGGCGCCCGCACCTTAAAGGTGCAGTTGTCGCCTTCGGTAATGCGCCCACCGCCCTGTTTCGATTACTCGAAATGATCGATGAAGGCGCTCCAAAACCGGCGCTGATTATCGGCTTTCCAGTCGGCTTTGTGGGCGCGATGGAATCCAAGGCGGCCCTTGCCGAGGACAGCCGCGGAATTCCCTATGTCGTCGTGCATGGCCGCCGAGGCGGCAGTGCCATGGCTGCGGCAGCGATCAATGCCCTCGCTTCGGAGAAAGAGTAATGCAAAAGCCCGGGCGGCTTTTTGGACTGGGCGTTGGCCCCGGCGATCCTGAACTCATTACATTGAAGGCGTTGCGTCTGCTCAAGTCTGCCCCCGTCGTCGCGTATCACGCAGCCAAAGGCAAGAAGGGTAACGCCTTGGCCATCGTCGAGCGCTATCTTGATGATGGGCAACTCCTCGTCCCGCTGATTTATCCAGTCACGACCGAGGTACTACCGGCGCATATGAACTACGACGCCATCGTCAGTGATTTTTACGGCGAGATAACTGCGCTTTTGCGCACTCATCTGGACGCGGGAACTGATGTCGCGGTTATCGCCGAGGGGGATCCATTCTTCTACGGATCCTTCATGTACATTCACGATCGACTGGCTGAATACTACGAAACCGAAGTCGTGCCCGGTGTCTGCTCGATCCTGGGCGGGGCCGCCGTGCTTGGTGCACCTCTGGTTTATCGTAACCAGACGCTTACCGTTCTCTCCGGCGTGCTTTCTGCACAGGATTTGAAAACCCGACTAGCCACCACTGAAGCTGCGGCGATCATGAAGCTTGGTAAAAACCTCGCGAAAGTGCGTGGTGTAATCGACGATCTTGGCCTTCTCGATCGGGCGCTTTATGTCGAAAGGGCAACGATGGAGGCACAACGGATCGTTCCATTGGCGGAGGTCGATCCCGAATCCTCGCCCTATTTCTCATTGATTCTCGTTCCGGGAGAGAAATGGGCGGGTAGCTCCGAATGATATACCCGATAGCCATAGTGGCCCTGTCGGCGCTCGGCATGAAAACGGCATCGCGAATGAAAGCGAGCATGCCGGGAGTAACTATCTACGGGTTGGAAGCCCGTATTGAAGGCGCCGATATCTCCTACGCGAACTTCGGCGAAACAGTCCGCCAGCTCTATCGGAACGGTCATGCAGTCATCGCTCTCTGCGCCGCCGGCATTACTATCCGCTCCCTCGCCCCGGTTCTTGGTGACAAGGGAGCCGAGCCACCCGTTCTGGCGGTCGCTGATGATGGCAGCGCTGTTGTTCCCCTCCTGGGTGGTACAACGGGCGTGAACGTTCTTGCCCGGCAGATAGCAGCTATTCTCGAGGTCTCACCTGCAATCACGACATCGGGCGAGCTCCGGTTCGGCACTTGTCTGCTCAACCCTCCGCCAGGCTTTGAATTGAAAAACCCCGAGGATGCCAAAGTATTCATTGCCGACTTACTTGGGGGCAAGACGGTTAAGATAGAGGGGGACGCACCTTGGCTTGAGGACGCTAACCTTCCGCTGGATGACAACGCGGAATTACGCATTCTGGTTACGTCTTCGGATGTTGCACCCCAAAAAGGCGATCTGGTTTTTCAACGCAAGCTGACGGATTCCAAGAGCGGTATCTCCCCCAAATCTATTCAACCCGACCATAAGCCTGGGCGGCTTGCGGTGGTCGGTCTCGGGCCAGGGAACCCCGATTTCATGATTCCGGCGGTCAAACGGGAATTGAACAACGCCGACGATGTGCTTGGCTATGAGACCTACGTCCGGATGGCAGGACCTTTCCGCTCAGACCAGACCCTGCATATGACCGACAATCGCGAGGAAATGCAGCGCGCGCGGCACGCTTTCGAGCTTGCCGCAACGGGCCGCTCTGTCGTGATGGTTTCTTCCGGTGATCCCGGTGTTTTCGCCATGGCTGCTGCAGTGGTCGAGGCATTGCACGAATCTGCGGACGCCTCCTGGCACCTTGTGAAGCTGGAAATCCTGCCCGGGGTTTCTGCCGCGCTGGCAGCAGCCAGTCGCAGTGGAGCACCACTCGGTCATGATTTCTGTGTTCTTTCGCTTTCCGACAATCTAAAGCCATGGGAGATCATTGAAAAACGCATCTCATTGGCGGCCGAAGCAGACCTTGCAATGGCTTTCTACAATCCGATCTCAAAACATCGTCCCTGGCAATTGCCACGCGCCATCGATATCCTGCGCAAGTACCGGGGTGGTGATACCCCTATCGTCCTTGGACGAGATATCGGCCGTCCTGCGGAAATGTTGCGTGTCCTCACGCTTGCCGAGCTAACCCCCGATCAGGTGGATATGCGAACGGTAATGATTGTCGGATCGTCGCTCACGCGCAGTTTTGAGCGCAGGGACGGCGGCAAATGGGTCTATACGCCCCGCTGGTATGGCACCAAGCCCGAAGGTTGAACAGAAAGTCCATGCCGGAAAAAGGACTGAGCGCTTCGCTTTTGTATCGACGCATTTCGACGCTGCTCACTATGATCCTGCAAGATTAGATCGCCTGCACCCGGAGTTATCATGCCAGACAAAAATTATGTCCTTACCCTTTCCTGTGAAGATCGACCGGGTATCGTTGCGTCGGTAACGACGGAGCTGGCCGGCATGGACGCGAATATAGCCGAGAGCAATCAGTTCTGGGACAGACAGACAAATCGCTTCTTCATGCGCATCGCTTTCACTGCCGCCGAAGGCACAACCAAGGATGATGTCGAACGCGCTTTAAAACCCGCAATTCAGCGTTTCGACATGAAAACCACGCTTGTTGACCAATCGAAAAAGCCCAAGATCATCATCATGGTATCCAAGTTCGACCATGCGCTGTTGCATCTGTTCTACCAGATCAAGGTTGGCTGGCTTGATGCCGATGTTGCTGCGATCGTTTCCAATCATGAGGACAGCCGCCGTTTTGCCGAACACGAGAGCATTCCTTATCACGTACTGCCGGTCTCCAAGGACAACAAGATCGAGCAGGAAGAGGCGCTGCTCAAGATCGTCAAGGACACCGGCGCTGACCTTGTTGTTCTAGCCCGCTACATGCAGGTCTTGTCGGACAATTTGTCGAAACGATTGTTCGGCAAAGTCATCAATATCCACCATTCCTTCCTGCCTAGCTTCAAGGGTGCCAAACCCTATCACCAAGCTTTCGAACGCGGCGTGAAGCTTATCGGCGCGACAGCGCATTATGTGACGCCCGACCTCGATGAGGGTCCCATTATCGAGCAGGAGACCGAACGTGTTACTCACGCCATGAGTGCGGAAGATTTCGTTGCCACTGGCCGCGACATCGAAAGCCGCGTGCTGGCGCGGGCAGTCAAGAAGCATCTCGAATCGCGCGTCATGCTCAACGGTCACAAGACGGTTGTATTCGGATAGCCGCCTTCGGCTTCACTTGGTGGAAAAGTAGTTGTCCAGATTGGAAACGACACGGTCGGCCATCGCCTTGCGCGTTTCGACCGTGGCACTCCCCATATGCGGCTGCAGCACCACATTATTGAGTGCAAACAGGGCTTCGGGGACGTTCGGTTCGTCCACGAACACGTCGAGGCCGGCGCGCCCAAGTTCTCCCGACTGCAACAGCTCGACCAGGGCGGTTTCATCGACGACGGTGCCGCGTGCGACATTGATAAAGGTTCCCTCGGGGCCAAGCGCCTGCAGGACCTCGCGCGAAATAACGCCTTTCGTTGCATCCCCGCCGGGCAAGATCGCGATCAAGCCAGAGCATCTGCGGGCCATTTCTACCAAATTATCGAAGTGCTCGTATGAGACGTCGCGCTTTTTGTTGCGCGTGTGATAGACGACCTCGCAACCAAAAGCGGTCAATTTTTTTGCAATGACGCTGCCAATCCGACCGAGACCGACCAGTCCGATCTTCTTGCCTTCTATCCCGAGCGCCAGCGGTGGTGTTTCCCCTCTTGCCCAACGTCCCTCCCGAACGAAACGATCATTTGCGACGATGTCGCGGGTAGCAGCCAATAGAAGTGTGATCGCCATATTCGCCGTGTCTTCATTAAGAACGTCCGGGGTATTGGCAATCTTTATGCCTTTGGTCGCCGCGTAAGCAATATCCAGCGAATCGGTGCCGACACCGAACGATGAAACAATCTCGAGTGCAGGCAACAAATCGATCATATCCGCCTTGAGGCCAGTGAACGTACTCGTGACTGCCGCGCGAAAGCGGTCTGCATTTTGCTGCAAAAAGCCTAGAGCATCTTTTTCCTCATAGAGCTTTTCAACTGCATATCGCTTCTCCAACTCCTCCGTTAAGTAGGGCATGAGAGGGCCAAGCAAGAGAAGAGGTCGTTTTTCCATCAAATTGCATCCTGTCGAGTGCTTCCAGATCGAGTTAAGACAATAGCTACACTCGGGTGTCAAAGACAAACCATTTGCTTATGAAGCACGCCTTTATCTGTAATCATCCTGTGAGTTGGCGCTTGCCTTTTGAGACGCATTGGTGTGAAAACCATCGCACAATTGCTGCGGGACAGAATATGATAAAGACAGTTGAAATCGCCGATCTGAAAGAAATCGCAAGGCGGCGCGTACCGAAAATGTTCTTCGACTACGCCGATTCCGGTGCATGGACGGAAAGTACCTATCGGGCGAACGAAGAGGATTTCGGCAAGATCCAGCTGCGCCAGCGTGTTGCGGTCGACATGACGGACCGTACCCTTGAAAGCACGATGGTCGGCCAGAAAGTTTCCATGCCTGTCGCTCTCGCACCAACCGGCTTGACTGGTATGCAGCATGCAAATGGCGAGATGCTGGCGGCCCAAGCGGCCGAAGAATTCGGCGTTCCGTTCACGCTCTCAACAATGAGTATCTGTTCGATCGAGGATGTCGCATCGGTTACAACCAAGCCTTTCTGGTTCCAACTCTATGTCATGCGCGACCGCGACTTTATCTATAATTTGATCGACCGTGCCAAAGCTGCCAAGTGCTCGGCTTTGGTCCTGACGCTCGATCTTCAGATTCTGGGTCAGCGCCACAAGGATTTGCGCAACGGTCTATCCGCACCCCCCAAATTTACACCGAAACACATCTGGCAAATGGCAACTCGTCCACAATGGTGTATGGAGATGCTCAGGACCAAGCGCCGTACATTCGGCAATATCGTCGGCCACGCGAAAGGCGTGGGCGATTTGTCCTCGCTGTCAGTCTGGACAACGGAGCAGTTTGATCCACGCCTCTCCTGGAGCGACGTCACCTGGATAAAAGAACGGTGGGGCGGCAAACTTATCATCAAAGGCATTCTCGATGTCGAAGATGCGAAGATGGCGGCGGCGACTGGTGCCGATGCGATCATCGTATCCAATCATGGTGGCCGCCAGCTTGATGGGGCGCCATCGTCCATATCCGTTCTTGCAGATATCGTCGACGCCGTGGGGGACAAGATTGAAGTGCACTTCGACGGCGGCATCAGATCTGGACAGGACGTGTTGAAGGCGCTCGCCATCGGAGCAAAGGGCACATATATCGGTCGAGCCTTTCTTTATGGTCTGGGTGCCGGCGGAAAAAAAGGCGTCACCGAGGCATTGGAGATCATTCGCAAGGAGCTCGATATTACGATGGCCCTTTGCGGCGAGCGCGACGTCACGGTTCTCGACCGAAACAATCTCTACAAGAGCGGCCTCGAAACAAAACCCCGAATGGCCGAAGTGAAGAAGAAGCGCGCCCGAACAGCCAGCGCGTGAAGGCTAGAAAACGCTCTTGAAGAAACCAAGACCGGACAGCTGCTTCGAGTCTTCGAACTTTACGGAGACATCTGAGGTAAGGTTGTCCAGCCTTCCAGCCGTTATGGCCTCAAGCATCGTCTTGTAAGCGCGAGAACCCTTGAAATATTGCCCGCCTTCTATGGCCTTTTTAACAAAGTCTTCTGTTTCACTGAAGAATTTGAAATGCAGCAGTGAGCCGTAGATCGGAGAAAAGTTGCGGTGAAATGGCCAAGGCTTATGGATGCTGATGGTAAACGCGATATCGTGTTCCACGTAGAGCAGCGGGTATTTCATCAATTCGTCGTAGTGCTCGGGGTAGTTCAACAATCTTTCTCTCGGCCCTCCCATCATCGACATGGCCGAGTTCGTGCGGAATAGGCGATAACCTCGCCGATCGAAAGTATCGGCGACCTCCCAAGGCATCACGTTCGAGGATCCATCGAAAACCGCCGACTTGAGCGAGGCTGATGGATAGCAATCGATCATCGGTGCCGGGCAGTGCAGCACTCCCTTTGACTGTAGTCCCGCAATTAGCTCAGGTAACTTTCTTGTCTCGCACTCATCATAAATAAAATACTCGTCGCAATCGACATTCATGTACCAGCGCTTGGTCCCATAAATCCGGACCAGAGCCTCACGCCAAAGGTTGCCGCCGTTTGCCTGGCGATATCGGATATTCGAACCAAAAAGATCGACGTCATTTTCGTCGAGCAGTTTTTCTCGCGTGCCATCGGTCGACTGGTCGTCCACGCACAAAAAACGCGTTATTCCCAATTTGCGGTAATGTGCGAGGAATGACGGCAGAAACTGGATGCTGTTATGCGTCAGAAAGATGAGTGGTATGTCTTTGGACCCAAGCGGCCGAGTGTCGTCTTTCCTGAGAGAGAATATTTCAACCGGGTCATGACGCTTTTGTACATTGAAGTTACGCCAACGCGTGAGCAATGACCGGCTTCGGCTGCTTGGGAACGCGGCTGGACTGTCAGGACGGTATGGAAAGGGAATTTCCGGTCTTGAAAACAAGAAAGTTTGGTGTCGTTTCAACAGGTGGTTCCGCCTTGAACGAGAGTCAGTTCTTTGATGAGCATGACCCTAGGAGGCCGACCGATTAAACTTGCGCGTGTGGAAGGTCAAGTGCGGCCCGATGAGCACCGGCGCCCAGCCTTACCGAGGTGAAGGCCGAAATGTGCGCCGCAATTTGGCGGCAATAAGGGGTTTTTCTTTTCCACATTTGGTTTAAAACCCTACCCTGACTCTCAGAATATAAAGCGAGGCATTATGCAAAATGAACTTGATATCTACGTGGGATGGGATTCACGCGAACCGATCGCCTATGAGGTCGCCAAGAGCACTGTATTGAAACATGCAACCATCCCCGTTCGAGTAATTCCGATCAAGTTGGAAGAGCTCGTGGAAAAAGGCGCGTATACGCGTGATGTTGATCCTCTCGCCTCGACTGAATTCACCTATTCTCGCTTCTTTACACCCTGGCTTGCAGACTATAAGGGTTGGGCTCTCTTCTGCGATTGTGACTTCTTGTTTTTCGGTGACGTAGCAAAATTGCTCGCATACCGGGATGAAACGAAAGCAGTGGTCTGCGTCAAGCATGACTATACGCCGAAGGCAGGCACGAAGATGGACGGCAAAGTCCAGATCAGCTATCCGCGCAAAAACTGGTCTTCGTTCATGCTGTTCAATTGTGATCACCCTTCGACCCGCCAACTCACCCCGGAAGTTATCAATCGGGAAAGCGGTGCCTATCTGCACAGGATGCAATGGGCGCAAGACGACGAAATCGGCGAGATCCCGGTTGAATGGAACTGGCTGGAAGGCTGGAACGAAAAGCCGGCGAACGGCTATCCAAACGCCGTCCACTTCACCAATGGCGGACCTTGGTTCAAGGATTGGCAAAATGTAGATTACGCCGACGAGTGGCGCGCGGCCGCCAGCGCTGTCGATCCGAATTGGAAACCGATTTGAATCTCCGATAGTCCGGATTTGCAGATAATAAACCGCGCTGCCTTTAACGACACGCGGTTTACCCCCTCAAGCGCGAAACGATGCGCCCGTATCTAACGCATAGAATCTGCTGAAAGTCTCGTCTGTCCATAGTGGAAGGCCGGAGTTTTTAGCGACCTCTTGGTCAGCAGTGTAGAGCGGATATCCTCGATCGATAAGCACCTGTAGTATCTGCTTGTCCGTACCTGCGTGCAGACGTTTTAGATTGGCATCGTTATAAATGTGTCCTGACGAATCGGGATTGATTCCACTGATGATGATAGCTTTGGCTCCGCTCAGAATGGCATAAAAAACCGCCGTAATCCCATTCGAGAACTTCATATCATCATCGATTTCGACGTTGAGCCTCCCCATCACCGCCTCGTACATTGCCATACGCTTGAAGCGGTCGATCATCTTCACGTCGTCATAACGGTAGTTGAACGCGGCGAGCCCTTTTTTTAGCAGGTCCAAGCTTTTAGGCCAGCGTACGACGTAAAGGAGCCGTGTATGTTTTCCGTCAAGCACTTTGCGAACGTGCAACGCGTTGGTGGTTTGTCCCTCGACCTGATTAAACTGCATGAAGGTCGCATCTGGAGCGTCAACGCCCCACTTGTCCAAAATGCTTTGCGAACCATTGATTGTTATCACGTGAAATTGTGTGCCGAAGCCGGCTGGAACCGTTGAAACGGGTGCCGACCCGACGACCACGACTGGTCCCGTGAATTCAACCGGATGCGTTGGCGCCCGGGGTCGCAAAATCCTGTAAAGAACAGACCGACGCATCTTGGTCAGGATCTCAAACCGAGGCAACCTCATGAAGCCGGCCTTTCACAATGCGGTTTGAACATCCTCGCGCATAAGGGTTATGATATGCGGATATACTGGTACGCCCAAGGGGAATCGAACCCCTGTTTGCGCCGTGAGAGGGCGCCGTCCTGACCGCTAGACGATGGGCGCGTCGCAGGTAGCTATGAGGGGGTATAATCAAGCGTGTGGCAAAGTGCAATAATGATTTCTCATCAACTTCCAACTGATCCCTCGCCCAATCAATTGCCGGCGGCCTCCGAAATTCGTGCCACCACGCGTTTGGTTGCAATATCGTAGAGAAGGATTTGCCGGGTTCCGTCGGCCAATCTCGTTTCCAAAGAAAGAGTGTTGTTGGCGAGATTGTGGGAAAGTATCCGCGTCCCCGGATCGAGTGTTATCGCCTCACCGGTCATCGCCGTGCCGAGTGGTTGTCCAGGAATCTCGGACCGAACCGGCGTAGCCACTTCAGGAACCGGCTGGCTAATCTTGTAGACAATGGCCGCCAGCACCGCCATAAGACCGATCACCATGATACCGATGGAAACAGCCAATAACCGGATCATCTTGCGCCGGACCCGTTCCATTGCCGGATCAAGGGGCTGTTCGTCCCCATCGGTGTCCGGGTTCATGTTGTCCATATATACTGTTCTCCGAGGTTCAAACCAAGCCTCCTGTAACGAAGGGACCGAGGTTTTGAAAGAGCTAATTACCGATACTGATTCAAGCGGCAAGAGACTGGATGCCTGGCTTTCGGCGCAGCTGACGCCAGATCTTTCGCGCAATCGCATTCAATCACTCATCAACGGCGGTCAAGTTAGTATCGACGGCAGACCCATCCGCGAAACCAAACACAAGCTGCGCGAGGGTCTCCGCGTTACGATCGAAATTCCGGCGCCTGAAGATGCGGCTCCCAAGGGCGAAGATATCGCACTCGATATCCTCTACGAGGACACCGACCTCATCGTCATCAACAAACCTGCCGGCCTTGTCGTCCATCCCGGCAATGGCAATTGGACCGGGACCTTGGTCAATGCGTTGATCCATCATTGTGGCAATACACTGTCCGGCATCGGCGGTGTCAGGCGGCCCGGCATCGTACATCGCCTCGACAAGGAAACCAGCGGCATCATGGTTGTCGCCAAGAACGATCTTGCTCATCGTCATCTCAGCGCTCAATTCGCTGATCACGGACGGTCAAATGATCTCGAACGCGCATATCTCGCCATCGTCTGGGGAACACCTGATCGGACAACCGGCACGATCGATGCTCCTCTCGGCAGATCACATCGCGATCGCACCAAGCAAGCTGTTGTCCATGAAGAACGCGAAGACGCCCGTCATGCGGTTACGCATTTCGAGGTCAAGGAGCGATATGCCGCGAAGGACGATGCCACCGCTCTCGCATCGCTCGTTGAGTGTCGCCTGGAGACCGGCAGAACACATCAGATCCGTGTACACATGGCTCATACGGGACACCCGCTAGTAGGCGATCTGGAGTATGGCAGTTCTTACAAGACCAAGGCCAACAAGCTCGACGAGCCCTTGCAAAGCATCGTCAAGGGCTTCATCCGGCAGGCACTGCATGCCAGGCTTCTTGCTTTCGAGCACCCGTCGACCGCCGAGCTTCTGCGGTTTGAAGCACCAGTACCCCAGGACATGGCAGAATTGATCAAAGCTTTTCGAGAAAGAACATGATATAGTTGACGCGAGGAACCTTTGGCGAGGTTCGCAGTTGGTTTAGCGAAGCCAAAACCTGACCCTATTGTTCACATTTATGTGACAGATTGTTTCGCTGCTTAATGCACCGTGTTTTTGACAAAATGATACCTATATATTGATAGCGCTAATCCGCCCACGCCAAGCTATTGGGTGGGCGGTTAATGCGGACCCGCCGATAATGGGGGTCTATTCCAAAATGAGGAGGGGTGCTCAGTGGCCCAAAATCTTCCAAGTATCTTAGGTGGTGACGGTGGATTGACCCGTTACCTAGAAGAAATTCGTCGCTTTCCAATGCTCGAACCGCAGGAAGAGTATATGCTTGCCAAGCGGTATCTTGAGCATGCCGATCCGAAAGCGGCGCACAAGCTTGTCACAAGCCATTTACGTCTCGTTGCCAAAATTGCGATGGGTTATCGTGGCTATGGTCTGCCGATCGGCGAAGTTATATCCGAAGGAAACGTAGGTCTGATGCAGGCTGTAAAACGCTTCGAACCGGAACGCGGCTTCCGTCTTGCCACATATGCAATGTGGTGGATCAAGGCTTCGATCCAGGAATACGTCTTGCGTTCGTGGAGCCTGGTCAAAATGGGCACGACCGCAAACCAGAAGCGTCTTTTCTTTAACCTTCGTAAGGTGAAGAGCAAGATTCAAGCGCTCGACGATGGCGATCTGAATCCTGAACAGGTCAAGGAAATTGCCACACGTCTCAGTGTTTCCGAAGAAGAAGTCGTTTCGATGAACCGCCGCCTGTCTGGCGACGCATCGTTGAATGCGCCAATTCGTTCTTCCGATGGTGAAGCCGGTGGTGATTGGCAGGATTGGCTTGTCGATGACCATGATAGCGCTGAAACGATGCTGATCGAGCAGGACGAGTTAGAAAATCGCCGCGAGATGCTCACGGGGGCGATGTCGTCACTAAATGACCGCGAACGTCGCATCTTTCAGGCACGGCGCCTTGCCGATGATCCTGTAACTCTGGAGGATCTTTCGACGGAGTTCGGCATCAGCCGCGAACGTGTTCGCCAGATCGAAGTTCGCGCATTTGAAAAAGTGCAGGACGCCGTCAAGGCAGCAGCTATCAGGCAGCAGAAAGCACTCGTTTCGACGGGTTCTGACGCGCGCTGAACTGGTTTGCCGGTAAAAAAAGGCCGCCTCTGCGGCCTTTTTTGCGACTGCTTAGCCTCCGGCCTTCGCGGCCCAGGACTTTAAAACCTCATCAAACGCTTTCTCCCCGGGTAAGCCCTTCTCAAGGGTAATCAGGGCGCGCCTACCCGTCTTATAGGCGATGGGTATGTCGATCCACGATTGGCGCCGTATCAGTGACATGTTGGTGTCGACAGCTGTCTTTGCGTCGTTCATGGCAATGATGAAAAAATTATCGGCGATCTTGGCCGGAATAGCGACAAGCGGACTTCCCGGAGCCTGCTCGGTGTCCTTGAAGGTCATGCGTGAGACGTTATCGATCGATCCCCCTGGAAAGCCCTCCGGCACAGTAAAGATCATCTCGACCAGATGGCTGGCAGGAAGGGACTTATCCCCATTGCGCCGTATGATCATGCGCAAATTGATGCCTCGGTCGGGAATAGTGACATCAGCCTTTATGGCAGGCTCTGGTGGAAGGTCATTGCCAGGAGATTCTTGAACAACGGACCAGACTACACCGCCTGCATCGGCAGTCCCGGCATCCTGCCCGGAGCGCTCTTCATAGAAGAAGGCTTTCTGGCCGATAGGCAGAGCGGCAGGCGGTGTTGTTTGGCCAGCGGCTTGCTGCTGACCCTGCGTCTTCGGCGCCTGTGCCGGCTGATCCGGCGTCGACGCGGCTACGGACGTACCCTCCCCCAATGAAGGAGTGTCATTCGCAGGGCCGGGATTAATCTCCTGGCCGTCCGGGAGGAGACGTTGAGTAAGCTTTGGTTCAGGCTTTGGCTCCCCGGTCTCGGCCTTGGGTGATGGACCAGGCGTGGGCTGAGCCGGCTTGGCCGGCGATGCAGGAGTGGCTGGCTCGTTCGTCGCGGTCTTGGCCGGCGTCGTATCCCTGTTCGTCAGATTGGCCAGATAGGTTTTTAAGGCAGTCGCCTCTTGAGCAATTCGGTCGCGATAGTTCCACCCCGCATAACCGGCGCCAGCTATGATCAGTAGCAACGCTGCTATGCCAAGCAGAGGCACCAGCGAACGTCTCTGCGCCGGTCGTTTAAGGGGACCGCGCGAATAGACGCCATAATCGCCTGAAGAGCGATCCTGGGTGGCTGTGGTCAGATCATCATCCTGCTCTTCCGGACCGCGTCCTGAATCCACAGACGACCTGGTTACCGGAAAGGCATCATGATTGTCTTTCTCGGCCCGTATTGACCGGCCCGTATCGTGGCTTGACAGAAAGTCTTCCAGTGCATCCGGCTGGGCTTCGACTTTGGTAAAGGAGGGCGCTGGAGATTTGGTCGAAGCAGCGGGCGCCAAAGTTGCCGATGCCGGTACTGATACTGGTGTTGGAATGGGTGGAGGCGACGAAACCGGAGCGGGCTCGGGTATGATATCCTCGACTGCAGGCGCAAAATCGGACTCGACCTCGGCAATGGCGTCTTCAAGCGCCTTTATCTGACGTGTGCTCACGGCCTCTGGAGCATTCAGCGTTGCGAGCTTCTGCTCAATCGTTGCACGAGCTTTCGCATACACACGCTGCCGTAGCGCTGGCGTTGGGTCTGCCAGCCCGTCAATTGTCTTTCTCAATACCGCAACGAAATCTGCCATTCACCCAAACCTATGGTTTTGTTGTGAGATTATCTCCAGGACGCTCCTGACTCTAATCATGAAAAGGGTCGGTAACAAGTATCGTATCGTCGCGTTCAGGGCTGGTGGACAAAAGCGCGATCGGCGCATCGATCAACTCTTCTACATAACGCACGTACTTGATCGCCTGCGCCGGAAGTTCGCTCCAGCTGCGGGCACCGGCCGTGGTCCCTTTCCAACCTTCCAGAGTCTCGTAGATCGGCGTAACCCTCGCCTGCTGGCCTTGACCAGCCGGAAGATAGTCAATGACTTCGCCATCGAGCTCGTACCCCGTACAGACCTTGATCTCGTCGAGCCCATCCAGCACGTCAAGCTTGGTCAAAGCGATACCGCTGATGCCGTTATTGGCAACAGCTTGGCGGACCAGAACAGCATCGAACCAACCGCAGCGGCGCTTGCGCCCCGTAACAGTCCCAAATTCATGGCCGCGTTCGCCGAGAAATTGGCCGACTTCATTCTGCTGTTCCGTCGGGAAAGGACCCTCGCCAACGCGCGTCGTATAAGCCTTGGTGATACCAAGAACATAGTGCAGTGAGCCTGGACCAATTCCGGAACCGGCCGAGGCCTGTCCCGCAACAGTGTTCGATGAGGTCACGAAAGGGTAGGTGCCGTGGTCGATATCAAGGAGGGTACCTTGCGCGCCTTCAAAGAGGATGCGTTCGCCGGCTCGTTTCTTCTGGTCGAGCACATACCAAACCCTATCCATAAATGGCAAGATATGTGGCGCAGCTTCGTTGAGTTCAGCAAGCAACCTTGCGCCGTCGACTTCCTCTATGCCGAGACCGCGTCTAAGGGGATTGTGATGCGCAAGCAAACGTTCGATCTTGGCAGGCAGCGTATCCGGATCAGCAAGATCGAGGACGTGGATCGCGCGGCGGCCCACCTTGTCTTCATAGGCCGGTCCGATGCCGCGACCCGTCGTTCCGATCTTTGTACCGGAATTGGAGGTTTCGCGTCTGCGATCGAGTTCGCCGTGAATTGAAAGAATTAGCGTCGTGTTTTCGGCAATCTTCAGCGTTTCGGGTGTAATGACAACGCCCTGTGCTTCAAGTTTCTTCTTTTCAGCGATGAATGCGTGTGGATCGAATACAACACCGTTGCCGATAATTGAAAGCTTGCCCTGGCGCACGACGCCCGATGGCAGGAGCGACAATTTATAGGTCACGCCATCAACCACCAGCGTATGCCCCGCATTGTGACCGCCCTGAAAGCGAACAATGACGTCAGCACGTTCTGAAAGCCAATCGACAATCTTGCCCTTGCCCTCATCACCCCACTGGGAACCGATCACAACAACATTTGCCATCCAAAACTCCTCAAGTCACAATCTCGTAGTGCTTATGCTCGACTACCTCTCGGATGCAGCAGCAACACCTTTATGGCGCACAATCCTCCGGAAAACCGATTCTCGTTTGAGGTTATGCGCTAAATGCGGTGCTTCTATACAGGCTGGTTCATAAAAGCGCGACAATTCTTTCGATTGCCAACCGACCAATTTGGCTTTATCGCGCGATTAACCTGTCGTCTCGGTGATTCACGCGGGGATGATCAACTGTAGGCGACAGAGCTATGAACCGCACGGCTTACGTTTTTCTTTTGACGACTGCCCTGCTGTGGGGCGGCAATGCTGTTGCAGGCAAATTCGCTGTTGGTCACATTTCTCCAATGCTTCTGACGTTGTTGCGTTGGCTGCTTGCCTTCCTTTTTATTAGCGCTTTCAGTGTGAAGCAGGTTCGACGAGACTGGGAACAGTTGCGGCCAAATCTACCGATGCTAGCCGCACTAGGCGCTTTCGGCTTCACATTTTTCAACATGGCGCTCTACAGCGCACTAAATTACACCTCCGCGATCAATGTCACGATCGAGCAAGCCGGCATACCAATGGTAATCTTCGTGGCAAATTTGATGTTGTTTGGCACACGTGTACAACCAGGGCAGATTTTTGGGTTTAGCCTTTCACTTGTTGGAGTCGCCTTGACTGCCGGTCATGGAAGTTTCGCACGTTTGGCTAGCCTTGACGTCAATTTTGGCGACGCGCTGATGCTTCTCGCGGTACTGCTCTATAGTGGCTACACTGTCGCGCTACGCTTTAGACCAAGCATCAATTGGCAAAGCCTCATGACGGTAATGACCTTTTTCGCTTTTGTTACGGCCATTCCGTTCACGATTTGGGAATGGCAGAATGGAACGATGACCTCGCCTGACCGGACAGGAACAATGGTTGTCCTTTACACCGCCCTTTTTCCTTCGCTCGCGGCACAGGTACTCTTCATCAAAGGCGTCGAATATATCGGTGCGAACCGCGCGGGCTTATTCATCAACGCCGTTCCAATTTTTGGGACACTGCTGGCAGTCGCATTGTTGGGCGAGGACTTCCAAATCTATCACGCTATAGCTCTGGTCCTCGTCCTGGGCGGAATCTGGATAGCCGAACTCAGCGGACGCAAGCATGCCGGTACTAGCGAAGCTGGCGCACCATGAAACAGGCGTCATCAGAATAGGTTGCAAGCTTTTCAAATAGTTCCGGTCGATCAACTGTCTCAAATCCGTGTCTTTGCCAGAAAATCGATGATCCATTGACTGCAACGAGGGACATCGTTTGGCAGCCGAGTTGTCTGGCGTAGTCGATCACCGTTTGTACGATTTCACTTGCCGCGCCACTGCCGCGCGCCGCATTCACCAAAGCTATGTCGTGGATATAATAATTGTCTGGCCGTTCCGGCAACGCCACGAGCACCGTATTCAAAGGCGGAATATCAAAGCTCTTCCACGGGTGAGTGATCGCGTAACCAAGAGTGTTTGCACCGTTCCCGAAAACATAAGCACCTTGCCCGTGCAATGAAAGACGGTTGAAAAAAACCGCATCATCCTCCGGAAAATCAGGATGAACCTCAGCCGCGACGGCGCTGACAGAAGCAAGATCGCTTGCTTCCATCAAACGCCAGCACGGTACATTTTCGACGGACTTCATGGCCGGGTGTCCGTATAATCAACCGATGTCGAACTCCAACGGTTTTGCGGAAACGATCGCCTTGTTAACGCGCAATTCCTCCAGAACATGGTCCGGAATCCGTTCGTCGAGATAGAGCATGGCAATTGCGTTTCCACCGGGGTTGTCGCGACCAAGCGAGAAATTCGCGATATTGACATTGTTGTTGCCGCAGATAGTACCAAGCAAGCCAATCATTCCCGGCGTATCATTATTGGTTGTGTAGAGCATATGTTGACCGACTTCGGCATCAAGATTGATACCCTTGATCTGGATGAAACGTGGCTTGCCATCCGAGAAACAGGTGCCGGCAATTGAACGCGTCAGCGAGTCAGTCTTCACGGTGAGCTTTATATAACCATCAAATACGCCGGACTTATCGCGTCTTACCTCGGAAAGAACGATACCACGCTCCTTCACCATGATCGGCGCGGAGACCATGTTCACATCGGCCACCTGAGGACGGATAAGGCCGGCCAGAGCAGCGCTTACCAGCGCCCGCGTATTCATTGCGGCCGTGGAGCCATCGAACAGAACCTCCACCTCCTGGATGGGATCTTCGGTGACCTGGCCAACAAATGCTCCGAGCACCTCCGCAAGCTTGACGAATGGCCTCAATCGCGGCGCTTCTTCTGCAGTGATGGATGGCATATTGATCGCGTTCGAGACAGCACCCTTGATCAAATAGTCCGACATCTGCTCGGCGACCTGCAGCGCGACATTTTCCTGTGCTTCGCTGGTCGAAGCACCAAGATGCGGGGTGCAGACAACATTGGGAAGATGGAACAATTCATTCTCGGTAGCAGGTTCCACCTCAAATACATCAATGCCAGCGCCGGCCACCTTGCCGGACTTCAATGCGGCAATGAGGTCCTTCTCGACGATGAGGCCGCCGCGGGCGCAGTTGATGATGCGCACGCCATCCTTCATCTTGGCGATATTCTCGGCATTGATGATGCCACGTGTCTTGTCGGTCATCGGCGTATGCAAGGTTATGAAATCGGCCCGCGCCAGCAGCTCATCCAGTTCGACTTTCTCGACGCCGAGCTCTTCCGCCCGGCTTTCCGAAAGGAAGGGATCGAAGGCAATCACATGCATTTTGAGGCCGACGCCACGTGCGGCGACGATGGATCCGATATTACCGCAACCGACAATCCCAAGCGTCTTGCCCGTGATCTCGATACCCATAAAGCGGTTCTTCTCCCATTTGCCGGCGCGGGTGGACGCATCGGCCTCGGGCAATTCGCGCGCGACTGCGAACATCAAGGCAACGGCATGCTCGGCCGTCGTTATAGAGTTGCCGAACGGTGTGTTCATTACGATAATGCCGCGCCGTGAGGCGGCTGGAATATCGACGTTGTCAACGCCAATGCCCGCCCGCCCGACAACCTTCAGATTCGTTGCGGCCGCAATCAGCTTCTCCGTGACCTTGGTCGCAGAGCGAATAGCCAGCCCGTCGTATTGGCCGATCACTTCGAGCAGTTTTTCCTTATCCGGACCAAGGTCGGGAAGATAATCGACATCGACGCCGCGGTCCTTGAAGATTTGGACCGCTGTAGGAGAGAGCTTATCGGATACGAGTACACGTGGTGCCATCATGGCCTCCATCTTTCAATGAGTAGTGTTGAATCTGAATGATGCTATTGACGGCCGCAGTGCTGCAGCCGTAGGGCCCGAATTCAGGCCGCCTGTTTCAGAGCGGCTTTCTGCGACTGGAAAGCCCAGTCGAGCCAAAGCGTCAAAACTTCAAGGTCAGCCGCCTCGACAGTGGCACCCGCCCAGATACGCAGGCCCGACGGCGCATCGCGATAGGCGCCGATGTCATAGGCGACGCCCTCTTTCTCCAGCACCGCCACAAGGTTCTTGGCAAAATTTGCCTGGGCTTCTGCATCGAGAGCGATGATATCCGGGTCGACGATCGTCAGACAGACAGAGGTGTTGGATCGTGTTGCCGGAACCCTCGCGAGATTGGCAATCCATGGCGTGCGCTCAACAAAAGCATCTAGAACAGCAAAATTTTGGTCCGCGCGGCCCATCAATCCATCAAGCCCCCCGATGGACTTCGCCCAGGCCAAGGCATCGAGGTAATCTTCAACGCATAGCATCGAGGGCGTATTGATTGTCTCGCCAGCAAAGATGCCTTCGATGAGCTTGCCGCCCGAAGTGAGCCGGAAGATTTTCGGCAAAGGCCATGCGGGCTTGTAAGTCAGCAGCCGCTCAACCGCCCGGGGGCTAAGGATCAACATGCCATGTGCACCTTCGCCACCCAGCACTTTTTGCCAGGAGAACGTCACAACGTCGAGCTTGTCAAAATTCAGTCTTTGCGCAAAAGCCGCGGACGTCGCGTCGCAGATGGTGAGTCCTTTACGGTCGGCGGGAATGAAATCACCATTCGGTACCCGGACGCCGGACGTCGTGCCGTTCCACGTGAAGACAACGTCCCGGTCGAAATCGACCTTGGTAAGGTCGGGTAGCTCGCCGTAACCTGCTTCGATGGTGCGGGCATCGCCAAGCTTCAGCTGCTTGATAACATCAGTTACCCAGCCGGAGCCGAAGCTCTCCCACGCAACCATGTCAACACCGCGCTCGCCAAGCAGTGACCAGAGCGCCATCTCAACAGCCCCAGTGTCCGAGGCCGGTATAATCCCGATGCGGTAGTCCGCCGGGACCTGTAGAATTTCACGGGTAAGATCAATCGCCTGTTTCAACTTGGTCTTGCCAACCTTGGCGCGATGCGAGCGACCAAGCGGCGCGCCGGAAAGCGCGTCGAGCGACCATCCGGGACGTTTTGCACAGGGACCTGATGAAAAATTAGGGTTAGCCGGGCGTTGCGCCGGCTTTGATAGCGTCGTCATGTTTTCTCCTATCCTTACAGATAGCTCGCCTCTCGTTGGGGAGAGGTGGCCCACTCCGGGAACTAGGAGAAATGTCGCTGGCAGTCAAGAAATATGTTTGTGCGCGACATCAAAATTGTGCGGAGCCAGGATAGGAATTAGACGAAACACAAAACGGCAACGGCAGGAGAAGCCTCCTGCCGCTCGAATTTCCATTTGAAATCAATTAGAATGCGTAGCGCACACCGACCTTGAAATCATGCGACGTAATGTCCTTGAATTTGAACGGTTCCGGGTTTGGACGCGTTTGCGAGGGGATGAAGTTGGATGCATTGGCCGTCTGTCCGTCTCCAAGATCCAGGTAGCTGTAACCGAGATCGATTGTCATGCGGTCAGTTGCCTTGATGCCCACACCAGCGTGCAGCGCCCATGCAAATTCCCACTGGGAGTCCGAACCTGCAAACCCGCCGCCCCCGGTGATGGCGTTGTTATCCGTAAAATTCGATATTGTATTTCGCGATGCACCAATACCTGCACCGACGTACGGCGTGAGGCCGGCGTAAGTACCAAGATCTGTATAGGCGTTGGCCAAAAACAACCATTCTGACTTCTTCGCGTGGTATTCGTTTGTTGCCTCATCGCCATTGTCCGGAATGCCATCCGTGTCATAGAAGTCCAAGGCGCTAAATTCGGTCTTACCACGATACTGGCCCGTGACATCTGCGCGAAACCAATCGTTGAACTGATATCCAATACCTATCTGGCCGGTTATGCCGGCGTCGAAATCACCCTCATCATGCCAGCCGTGCACGGCGGGATCCGCGAAGCCCACATAATCCAGGCCGTCGAATTGCTGGTTGCTCATCCCGATATCGCCGCGCAGGTACCATCCGCCAAACTGCTGGACTTCCACTACCTGCGGATCCTGTATATCGGCCGAATATGCCGGGACAGCACCCAGGCACAGAAGTGCTGCGCTCACGGCAGCATGTTTGGTGAAAGTGCTCATATCGTTTCCCTCACGAAGCCCAATGATTGGAAGTGCAGCGAATGCTACTAAGGTGTTAGAAGCCAATATGAGGGGGAAAAGTTAAATCTCGCTTAACCGTGTTTGTTCACCATATCCATTAACGTTAACGGATTGGAAACAACGTGGGTTACTGTCTAAATAACAAATGGGCCCCAGAGGCCCATTTGCATTAACAAGTAGTCGTGTTGTTCTATGCAGCCGAAGAAATCACTGAAATGATGTCGTTGACGACGGTCTCGACAAGTTTGCGGTCGTCGCCTTCTGCCATAACGCGTATCAGGGGTTCAGTGCCAGATGGCCGGATTACGAGACGACCGGCCTGCCCCAGACGGTCTCGAGCCTCGTCGATGGCGCTCTTGACCTTCTTATTCTCCAACGGTTTTCCGCCAGTCGTTCGAACGTTTTTCAGTAACTGCGGCACAGCGTCGAACTTGCGGCACACTTCGCTAACCGGCCTGTTCTGTTCCTGGACCACTGCAAGAATCTGCAGCGCCGATACCAGGCCATCGCCAGTCGTGGAAAAATCGGACAGCACGATATGGCCCGACTGCTCACCGCCAATATTGAAACCATGGCTGCGCATATGCTCGACTACATATCGATCACCCACCTGCGTGCGTGCCAGCGTCAAACCACGATCGACCAGGAAGCGCTCAAAGCCGAGATTGGACATGATTGTCGCAACGACACCGCCGCCGACGAGGCGATTTGACTCCTGCCAGGATTGGGCAATGACGGCCATGAGCTGGTCCCCATCGATGATGGCGCCGTTCTCATCGACTATCAGCACACGGTCGGCATCACCATCAAGTGCAATGCCGATATCGGCCCTGACTTCATGCACTTTCTTGATCAAGCCTAGTGGATGAGTTGAGCCACAATCTTCGTTGATGTTCGTACCATTGGGCTCGTTGTTGATGGTAACGACGTCGGCCCCAAGCTCCCACAATGCTGCGGGCGCAACCTTGTAAGCCGCTCCGTTGGCGCAATCGACGACAATCCGCAACCCAGCCAGCGAGATGTTCTTGGGCATCGTCCGTTTGGCGAATTCGATATAGCGATAGATGTCGCCGTCAACACGCTTTGCCCGGCCAAGCGCATCGAAACTGGACAGCCGATCTGTCAAATTCTCTTCCATTAAACGTTCAATTTCGAGCTCAATCTCATCGGAGAGCTTGAAACCATCCGGGCCAAACAGCTTGATGCCATTATCATGGTAAGGATTGTGCGACGCTGAGATCATCACGCCAATGTCGGCGCGCAACGACCTGCAGAGCATGGCGACAGCCGGCGTCGGAATCGGGCCGAGAAGAAATACATCCATGCCTGTCGAGGTAAATCCGGCCACAAGCGCCGTCTCGATCATATAGCCGGAAAGCCGTGTGTCCTTTCCGATCACGACGCGGTTGCGATGTTGGCCGCGCTTGAACGCAAGGCCAACAGCCATACCAACCTTCATTGCGATATCGGGCGTCATCGGATAGGCGTTTGCCTGTCCGCGAATACCATCTGTCCCAAAATATTTGCGAACCATTTTTATTATCCAACGGTTGGGGACTTTGGCTCTATCGTATGGCCAAGAGTAGCCCTCGTTTGCTCGTGCTCGATCTCCGCTTATTGCAGAAGACCATCGATTTCGCATCTCACAATTTGTGTGGGGATTATACTTGACGCAAAGGAATGAACAATTCGTACAAACGGCCGGTTTTCACCGGCCGTTTGTATAAGTTGGATACGCCATTCAGGACTGTGGCTGAGGCTCTAAGCCCTTGTCCGGTTCATCGCCCTTGCGCGGTTTCTTGGCACCCGCCTTCGGGACAGCCGAGCCACGCGACGGCGGTGTGTCATCGCCGAGATCACGAGCAGGCTTTTTGCCAGCCATCAACGCTTTGATCTCTTCGCCAGTAAGCGTCTCGTATTCAAGCAGCCCTTCTGCAATCGCGATCCATTCCTTCTTCTTCTTGGTCAGGATCGTGCGGGCATGAGTGTAGGCATCATCGATCAGTTTGCGCACTTCTGCATCGATCAACTGTGCCGTCTCTTCCGAAACATTCTGCGTGCGTGCAACGGAGTGCCCGAGGAAGACTTCCTCCTGGTTCTCGCCATAGGCGACCTGGCCAAGCTTGTCCGAGAAGCCCCACCGCGTAACCATGGCGCGCGCAAGCTTAGTCGCCTGTTCGATGTCGGAGGAGGCACCGGACGTGATGTTTTCCTTACCGAACTTCAGCTCTTCAGCGATGCGGCCACCCATCATGATAGCCAACCGGGAAATCATCCACTTGTAGCTCATCGAGTACCTATCGCCTTCAGGCAATTGCATGACCATGCCGAGGGCACGGCCGCGCGGGATGATGGTCGCCTTGTGCAACGGATCGGCCACCTCGACATTGAGCGCGACAATGGCGTGGCCCGCTTCATGATAGGCAGTGAGTTCCTTTTCCGCCTGGGTCATTGCTGTCGAGCGACGCTCCGCACCCATCATGATCTTGTCTTTGGCGTCTTCGAACTCGAGCATGGTGACCAGGCGCTTGTTTCGGCGTGCCGCCATCAAGGCAGCCTCGTTGACAAGATTCATAAGGTCGGCACCGGAGAAGCCGGGGGTACCACGGGCCAGAACCTTCAGATCGACGTTCGGTGCCAGCGGCACATTGCGTGCATGCACCTTTAGGATTTTTTCGCGACCGGTAACATCCGGGTTCGGTACGACGACCTGACGGTCGAAGCGGCCCGGACGCAGTAACGCAGGATCAAGAACGTCAGGCCGGTTGGTAGCTGCAATGAGGATCACACCCTCGTTGGCTTCAAAACCATCCATCTCCACCAGCAACTGGTTGAGGGTTTGTTCGCGTTCGTCATTGCCGCCGCCAAGGCCGGCGCCGCGATGACGGCCAACCGCATCGATTTCATCGATGAAGATGATGCATGGCGCATTCTTCTTCGCCTGTTCGAACATGTCGCGAACACGCGACGCGCCTACGCCTACGAACATTTCGACGAAGTCCGAACCGGAGATGGTGAAGAAAGGCACATTTGCTTCGCCAGCGATAGCACGCGCGAGCAGCGTCTTGCCGGTACCGGGAGGGCCAACCAACAGCACTCCGCGTGGAATACGTCCGCCGAGCCGCTGGAATTTCTGTGCATCACGCAGGAACTCGACGATTTCCTCAAGATCTTCCTTGGCTTCATCGACGCCAGCAACGTCCTGAAACGTCACACGCCCATGCGCCTCGGTGAGAAGCTTGGCTTTGGACTTGCCGAAGCCCATTGCGCCGCGTGACCCCCCTTGCATCTGACGCATGAAGAATATCCATACACCGAGAATGAGGATCATCGGCAGCCAGGAAATCAGCATGCCAACGAGCGATGTCGACCCATCGGATTCAGGCCGCGCGGCAATCTGAACACCCTTGCTTTCGAGACGGCCGACAAGACCAGCATCGCCGGGTGAATAGGTTTGGAAGCTTGCGCCATTGTCGGAAAACGTACCCGTGATACGGTTGCCCGCGATCGTCACCGATTTTACTCGGCCGCTGTTCACGTCGCTGATGAACTGCGAATAGGGTACATCGCTCGACGCCGAGCGAGAGCTTGGACTTTGGAAAAGGTTGAACAACGCAATTAGAAGCAAGGCGATAATCGCCCACAGTGCGAAGTTCCTGTAGTTAGGATTCATATCGGGTCCCATCAAAACATAACCGCAAGGACGCGGAATTTATATGTAACATAGGTTCGAAGCATGTCCTTGCCAAGGCTGGCGTTCAAACTCACGTCAATTCTTATTAATCTGGTTTACAGGAGAACGCTTGTACCCCTCTAGTTGAAAGGCTTTTGCAACGGCTTGAGCAAGGGTTTCATCATAGCCCGAAAGAATATGGTCGAACAGGGCAAGGTGCCGCGTCACAGAAATTCCTTCAGCCAAATTCGCGTGATTGCCGAACGCCGGCGCGCCAACAATGTCGCCGTCGAGAAAGACAGCAAGGCCCGACAAAGCCGATGGCCGGTGAAAATTGGCTGGGTGGGTATCACCCAGGAACTTTAGCCCCAACATACCGGTGGCGCTGATCCTGATTAATCTGTTGGTACGATTGCCGATCCGGTAGCGACCATCCCAGATGGCAATGCCGTCTGGTTCAATAGCGATCTCCGGCATAGAGCGCATTTCACGATAGATGACAGCTTTGTTCTTGCAGAGTTGAATAACGCAACGGTTCATTGTGATGCGCCCCGATAACCGTTGCGAACAAATATGCTCGAGAGCTCGCTCGCAATTTTCAACCGGCGGTAGATAGGATTGCCCGCCCATCGTTGCCATTAGTGTGGCCACGACAAGTTGTCGGACGCCCTGCTCCTGCAAAACCAAGTCTGCGCGGCTGACCTCGGCGCGGATTCCATGGTGAATAGTCACACAATCCGATAGAAAACCAGCAACCTTATCGTTCAGCGCGCGTCTTTTGCTCGCTTTTTCAACGATCTCGCAGACCATTTCACGGGAATCCACGAGCCGCAGCGCCTTGCGAATTCTAACGCGCTCATACTTTGGATTGTCATTGGAAGGGTCGTCGCGCCAGGCAATCCCCCTGCTGCGGAGATAGTTGCGTAACGTTTCGCGCGACACATCAAGTAAAGGTCGCACGAGCCAAACCTCGCGATCGAGTAATGTCGCCGATGCCATGCCGGCCAATCCCCGTTCGCTCCCTCCTTCACTCGCTCGTGCCAGGCGCATGACAAAGGTCTCGATCTGATCGTCAAGCGTATGACCAGCAAGAATCATGTCGGTATCTGCATCGCGCGCTGCGCGACACAGGAGTTTATAGCGGACATCGCGCGCCTTGGCGGACAGTCCCGTATCCGGTTTGGGACCGTCCCAGTTCAAGATCCGGTGTTCGATTCCAGCCGTTTTGCACAGTCCTGCGACAAAATGCGCTTCATCAGCAGATTCCGGCCGAAGTCCATGGTTGACCGTAACGGCAATGATTTTTGGAAAGGTGGCTTGTGCCGCGCGATAGCTGATCAGAAGGTACAACAAGGCCAAGGAGTCGCTTCCACCTGACACGGCAACTATGACAGATACCAGCTCCTTGAAATCGATCGCATCGAAAACGCTGGCAGGATCGATATCCTGGTCAGCATTTGTTGGCGGCACGTTCATTTTTCACGCGCTCTTTGATCGCTGCAGAAATATTTGGATAACGGGAATTGACCGAGGCAAACGTTGCGCACGCGACCTCATGGTCCTGCATTTTTGCCAGAGTCATGCCGAGCTTCAGAAGATTTTCTGGGCTTTTCTTGGCGTCAGGAAATTGCTTGTGATTATCGAGGAAGACTGAGGCAGCCTCTTGGAAACGCCCTTGGCTGTATAGCGATTCACCGAGCCAATATCGCGCATCAGGATCCGCCGGATCTTTCGGGAAACGATCCACGTGGCTGCGAAACGCCGCTTCAGCGCTTTTGTAGTCTCCAGACAGGAATAGCTGATAGGCTTGGCTATAGAGTATCTTCGGATCATCGGTGTCCGGTAGCGCTGCTACCGTCGTGTTATCCGCAGACGGACCAGCCGGGGTATTATTTCTGGAACCACCAATTACGTTGCCATTGGCATCAAACTCGATCTGTCCAAGCGAACGTGGCGGCTCGCCAAGCTGTGGTGAGCCGGAAGCATCGGTTTGTGGGTCAATGGCAGCGGAATCAGTGGCCTCGGGCAACGAGTTTATTGTGGGCACCCTTGGGTTGGTGGAGGCATCGGTCGATGCCTCCCCGGTTTTTCGCGAGGGCGTTACGGAGGCAACACTGCGGTCGCCTTTGCCGCCGGCATCGGAACGCTTGCCCTTTTCCAGTTCCTGGAACCGGAACTCATTGTCTTCCTGTACCTTCCGCATTTGCTCCTGCATTTGCAGAATCTGGAAGTTCAGTTCCTCGATCTTGCCGGTAAGCTGCCTGATTTGCTCCTCCAGCTGGCTGACACGTGGGTCGCCTGCCTGAGCCATCAGCACGGGCGCATCGTTCGTCATAATGGTTGCCTTTGGCCTCAGCGAGGGGAAACCATCCTCAACGCTTGAAGCATGGCCCACGCCGGTCGCCAGAAATGGCAGCACCATCATTGCCAGCACCATTCTCTTCAGTCGCTTGTTCATTCCTTTTACCGCCCTGATGTGGGAAATAGAAACACCGCTAGGATTTGCGGCAGCTTATCTAACACGAGCAACGTGACTTCGGCCAAATTTTGTTTTGACCGGAGACCAAACAAAAAAAGCGGCCCGAAAGCCGCTTTCTCTGAAAGAGCCAACAGGTTATTAGCTACCAGCGCCGCCAAGTACTGTGATGGCGCGACGATTCTGCGACCAGCACGATTCGCTGTCGCAAACGGCGACCGGACGCTCATTACCGTAGGAAAGTGTCTTGATGCGTGCTGCGGGTACACCCTGCGACGCTAGGTAGTTGCGCGTCGCTGCTGCACGCCGTTGGCCAAGAGCCAGATTATATTCACGCGTGCCGCGCTCGTCCGCATGGCCTTCGACCGTGATCGCATAGCTTGGATAGCGCTGGAGCCACTGTGCCTGCTTGGCCAAAGTCTGCTGTGCATCGGCGCGAATGACCGAAGAGTCAACGTCAAAGAAGATGCGGTCGCCAACATTGACTGTGAAATCTTGAGTAGAACCAGGTTTTGCGCTGCCGGCAAGACCGAGATCACCGGCACTGTTGGGCATGTTTTTCTTCGAAGCACAACCCGCAATGGCGAGAGACAGGAAGAGTGCAACGAAAACTGGACTGCGGGCGATCATTTCGAAGCGGCGCATAGCCTGGACTCCTTAAGAATTGAATTGTTTCGGTGAACAAGCAGTAACCATATCGAGGTTAAGGCGCGGTTCAAAAACAGGGTTAATCCACTCTTAACACCAGGATTAACAGCGAATTTCAGAATGTGTTGTGCACCCTAAAGGCACAAATTGAGGCGGAAAGACGACATTCGCGGCAATGTCTTGAAACACGGCCGCGATTGTCAATTATTGCTGGTTTATCCACCGGTCATTCAAGCAGCGGAGACCAAGCAGGATCCGAAGCGAGGTTTGGCGTTTGAATCTGGCGCAGATTTCGACCAGTCAGATCGACCGTGGACAGCTTGGGGCTGTTGGAGCCGGGCGGCAGGCGGAAGAACATCAGCACACGGCCGTTCGGAGCCCAGGTCGGACCCTCGTCATGATAGCCGCTGGTCAGGATTCGCTCTCCCGATCCATCGGTCTTCATCACGCCGATGGAGAACTCGCCACCAGATTGTTTGGTGAAGGCGATCAGATCCCCGCGCGGAGACCATACCGGCGTCGAGTAAGAACCATCTCCAAAGGAAATACGTTGCGGGTTCGAGCCGTCGGCACCCATCTTGTAAATCTGCGGACGGCCGCCGCGATCCGACTCGAACACAACCTGGCTCCCATCGGGAGAATAGGATGCGCCTGTGTCGATAGCTGATGTGCTCGTGAGGCGCGTCGTGGTCCGGCTGCGCAAGTCCATCGTATAGACGTTCGCGCTCCCATCTTCCTGCAACAGGCTCATGACGACCTTCTGACCGTCTGGCGAAAAGCGCGGCGCAATGGTCATACCAGGGAAATTGCCGACAAGCTCGCGCTGACCGGTCTCAAGCTGTAAAAGGTAGATCTGCGGCTTGCCACCCTCGAAAGACATGTAAGTGATTTCCTGACGGCTCGGCGAAAACCGCGGTGTCAGGACAAGGTCCTTGCCATTGGTCAGATAGCGCACATTGGCACCATCCTGATCCATGATCGCGAGGCGTTTGATACGCTTTTCCTTGGTACCGGATTCGTCGACAAAGACGACGCGCGTATCGAAATAGCCTTTCTCGCCGGTGAGCTTCTCATAGATTGCATCTGCAATAATATGGGCGACACGGCGCCAGCTCTCGGGTGAAGTAAAAAACTGCTGGCCATCAAGCTGCTGTCCGGCGAATGTATCCCAAAGGCGGAATTCTGCCTTCAGACGGCCATCTCCCTGCTTGGTAACACGACCCGTTACAAGGGCCTGAGCGTTGATCACCTTCCAATCTTCAAAGCGCGGTGCTGCATCGGGATTCGAGATCTTCTCGATGAACGCGCCTTTATCGACAGGTGCAAACAACCCGGATCGCTCGAGATCCGCAGCAATCACATTAGAAATATTCGTACCCAATTGATCGCCGGAAAGAAAATCCGTGATTGCTATTGGCATAGGCTCGACAACACCCTTGGTGATATCGAGTTTCAACTGGGCTTTCGCAGGTAGCGTCGCCACGATCAAACTTGCCATGACCATCGCGAAAGCTGCACATAAAGTCCGGAATATTTTTAGCATTAGTTCAGGGCCCTCTTTTGGCTGGCCTATAATCGACATCAGGTAGCACCGGGATGGAACGTCAGTTCAACGCTCGACCAGGTGTCGTATTTATCTTGAGGCAGGTTAAACGGCGCTGATTTCATAACAGCCCGTAAGGCGCTGCTCTTTACGGCATCCAATAACCCGGAGTCGCCGCCACTGCCACTAACCTCGGGCCTGCCATCAATTTCGCCGTCTTTCGTCAGCCTGAACTTGACGACAATTGTCATTTCAGGTGTCTCCTCGGCGCCAACCGGTTTGTTCCAGTTTCCTTCGATGAGCCCTCGCAACGCATCCATTTCGCTCTGGCTCAGCTTGGATCCACCAGGAGCCTTGTTCGCCCCAAGCGATGCCTGATCACTTGATCGCTTGGCGCCTCCAGCTGAGGGCTTCTGTTTGTTCAAAAGCTCAGCCACTTGATCTGCGATGCCGTCTTTGTCCTTCGAAGGAGTGGACGCTGTCTGCGTCGGCTTCGGTTTCTCCTGAACCTCCTTGCGATCCGGCGTTTTCGCGGTCTGCGCCGGCGGTGTCGGTTTCGCTTCAGGCTTGGCAACCGTATCGGGAAGCTTGAAGGTTTCCTCCGCGGGCCGGTCTACCGGGGGTGTCGGCGTAGGCTTCGCTTCCTCTTTCGGCGCAGGTTCCGACTTGGTCTCGTTGATCGCTTCAGCCACGGGATCTGGCTTTACCTCTTCCTTCGGAACGGGCTCCGTCTTTACTTCCGTCGCAGGCACAGGGATCGGCTTCGGCTCGGGTTGGGCTACCGGCTTCGGTTCCGGCTGTGGATCGGGCTTGGCGACAGGCGTCTCCGAAGGCTTCGGCACTTCGGCAGCCTCGACCGGCTTCGGCTTGGTCTCGGGAGTAGGCTTGGTTTCCACATCCGTTTCGCTGTCACCAACATTTTGTGCGTCAGGTATCGTCTGGGGCTTCTGCGTAGGCTTGGGCGCCGGCTTCTCGGCCTTGGGTGCTTTTTTGTCGCCCTTCTGCAGCTGGCTTATATCTGAAACGATATCGATCGGCATCGACTCCGAATTTGCCATATCCATAGGCGTCGGCGAGGAGAACGACAGGAGCCCCCAGCCGATGACCACAGCGTGGATAATTGCGGAGGATGTGACGCTAGCCCGCATGGTTTATCAGTTAACCTCCGGCAGACTGACGAGACCGATATTTTTGAAACCTGAACCAGAAATCTGTGCCATGACCTTCATGATCGTGCCATAGTCGGCGGATTTATCGCCCTTCACGAAAATGCGCTCGTTATAGCCGGTCTTGGCAATTGCCTGAAGCTTGGGAACGATTTCCTCCAGCGGAATCTCGGTTTCCTGCAGGTAGATCTGCCCCTGCTGATTGATTGTGACGTAGATCGGGTCAGATTCGCTGTTCAAGGTCTGTGCCGATGTTTCCGGCATATCGATTGGAACTCCGACCGTCATCATTGGCGCAGTCACCATGAAGATGATCAGAAGCACGAGCATCACATCAACCAGAGGCGTGACATTGATCTCGCTCATCACGCCCTTGCTGGAGCGTCCGCGTCGTCGCCGGCCACCCGAAGAACCGTTGTTACCTATCGACATGCCCATGGCATTAAATCCTGCAATTAACGTATCGGTTTCTTAGATGCGTCCTCAAGCCCGCGGCAGCTTCTCATCGATTTGCCGCGAGAGTATGGCGGAGAACTCGTCGGCAAAGCCTTCCATGCGCGCGGTCAGTTTTCCCGCGTCGCTCGAAAGCTTGTTGTAGGCGATAACCGCCGGAATGGCGGCGACGAGGCCGATAGCGGTGGCCAGCAGTGCCTCGGCGATACCCGGCGCGACGACGGCGAGACTGGTTGACTTGGAACCGGCAATGCCCATGAATGAAGTCATGATACCGATGACAGTGCCGAACAGACCGATAAATGGTCCAGCCGAGCCGATCGTTGCAAGGAACGTCAGTCGCGCTGCGAGGTAGTCGCTTTCTCGGGCCAGTGCCACATCCATCGCCTTGTCGATGCGCATTTGCAGCGCGATTGGCGAACGCGCGCCCTTTTCGAACGATTTCTTCCATTCCCGCATCGCAGCAATGAAAATTGAGCCCATGCCGGTGGTGCGTTTATCACCAAGGTTGCGGTAGAGCTCTTCGAGGGATTGCCCTGACCAGAATATCTGCTCAAAACGGTCGAAGGCGCGCTTTGCCCGGCCAAACCCGAGAATCTTGTCGATGATGATCGCCCAGGTCCAGATCGATGCGCCGAGCAGACCCACCATCACAAGCTTGACGACAAATCCAGCTTGCCAGAACAGCCCCCACAAGGACATGTCCGATGTCTGAACGGCAACCGCTAAATTTTCCATATCTACAATCCTCGAATCCGAAAACCCGGCGTGTCGACCGGGGCGCAATCGTCTCAATCCAGATGAGCCACGCTTAAAACCGGAATTTTCCAGTAACCATAACGCGGCTTCTTTACGTTAATTTTGGTAAAACGAAGGCGTTAACGTGAAACCTGTCGTCTGCACGTCTTATTCATGATTTGTTATGGTTAAGGATGAGTTTATGTTTTGAGGGCAGCGGGCAATTATCAGCGCTTATTTTTTCGAAGCTGGCTGAAAAAGTTCGATCCACTCCGGTGGGAATCGTCGTGGCCGGCCGGCACCGTTTATCATCGCCGCCTCTACCGTCGCCGAAATAAGAAGATCGTCTCCCCGTTTTATGGCCTGCGCCATTCGCACCCTTGCGCCGGATATTTCCGCTGTTTGCGTCTCGATGGTCAGCACATCATCGATCCTTGCCGCAGATTTGAAGTCTATTTCCATGCGCCGGACCACCCAGACGATGCTTTCGCCGAGTTTCCCGTCAACAAGTTCTGAGTGGTGAACGCCAAGAAGGCGCAGGTAATCGGTACGGCCGCGTTCCAGAAATTCAAGGTAACGTGCGTGGTACACAACGCCGGAAAAATCCGTGTCAGCGTAGTAAACGCGCGCCAGCAAGCGGTGGCCGGTATCGGTAATTTCCCCGGCGAGTCCTGTGACTATTAATGATGAAGAATTGTTTTCGACCATGGCCCTTCCCTTTTGCAGGGTTGGTAGGCATTTTGTCCATAGCCCCCACGAAATAGGATGCGAAGAATTGATTTTCACATTGCGCGTCCTTCTCTGTCTCTTCTGTTTGGTTGCGAGTTCGCCGGCAGGGTCAGCCACCACCTTCACCATGGAACGCGGCCTCAATCTCGAGCTATGGACCACATGGCCCAAACCCGATCGCTGGGACGAACCGGCTGTCCTCGATAATTTCCCCGAATGGCGACAGGGTACCACCATCAGCGATCTGGAACATATTCGGACGGCGGGTTTTAATTTTGTCCGCATGCCAATCGATCCAGCGATTTTCCTGGAGGGCGCGTCGGAAACCCGCATTAAAAAACTGATCGCGGAAACGCTCGAGACAGTCGACATTCTGCACAAGGCAGGACTGAAGGTGATAGTCGACTTTCATTCGATTCCAAGCGACGATCGCAAGGTCGATACAAACTCGATCTTGGCCGACGAAACACTCTTCACGCGATATCTGCAGATGGTCGGCCTGCTCGGCAGAGCGCTGGCTGATACGGATGCGGCAACCACTGCGTTTGAACCATTCAACGAGCCGGTTATCGACTGCGACCCGACACTTTTCCCTAAATGGCCCGCGATGTTGATGCAATTGCATCGGGCCGCTCGTAGCGCAGCGCCAAACCACACGCTGATTTTGTCTGGCGGTTGCTGGTCGAGTGCTTACGGACTAGAAAAGATCGATCCCGCTCCCATCGGCGATGACAATGTCATCTGGACCTTTCATTCCTATGAACCTTATGTCCTGACGCATCAGGGTGCCGACTGGACAGGAGATTCCATGAGCTATGTGGAAGGTCTGCCTTATCCGCCGGATCTGATGGGCGAAAAAGCATTTGAAGACCGCCTTGCAGCGATTCGGAAAACAATAGAGACCAAAGCCCCCAAGGAGCGCCGGGAGGAACTGCTCGTCGGGTTCAATGAAATGGCGGGCGGCGTGACTACCTATAAAGAAGTTCTCGCCGCGTTGGATGAACCATTCGACAAGGCGGCAGCGTGGGGAAAGAACAACAACATCCCCCCCGAGCGCATTTTCCTGGGTGAGTTCGGCATGATACGCAGGGAGTATCAGAAAAAGTTTCGGATGCCGTCGGAATGGCGCGCTTCCTATATGAAAGATATGACCGAAGCTGCGCAGAAGCGCGGCTTCCCCTGGGCAGTGTGGTCATGGGGCGGTGCTTTCGGCATTACACTCGATGACAAGCAGCGAGTGCTCGATCCAGTGATTCTGAAAGGCCTCGGACTAAAGGCCCAGTAATCAGCTGTCTTCCTGGAAAAGGTTGATCTGCTGCTGGAGAATATCTGCCGGAGCGTTCAGGCCAAGGTGTTTCCAGGCATTGGCGGTCAAAACCCGTCCGCGTGGAGTACGCTGGATAAATCCCTGCTGGATCAGATACGGCTCGATGATGTCTTCGATCGCATCACGAGGTTCCGAAAGCCCCGCGGCAATCGTCTCGATGCCAACCGGACCGCCGCCAAAATTGTGCGCTATCATCGCAAGATAACGCCGGTCGAGCTGGTCCAGCCCAAGCGAATCGACCTCAAGGCGCAACAATGCGGAATCCGCCGTTTCCCGGTCGATCTTGTCCTTGCCGTCGACAATGGCGAAATCCCGTACCCGGCGTAGAAGACGTCCGGCGATACGGGGTGTGCCGCGTGCACGGCGAGCGACTTCCAGCGCTCCGTCATCGGTGACGCCAATACCCATGATCCGCGCCCCGCGCCGCACGATATGTTCCAATTCTTCGACCGTATAGAAATTGAGCCGGATAGGGATACCGAAGCGATCCCGCAATGGCGTGGTCAACAGCCCCAGCCTTGTTGTCGCGGCAACCAGTGTAAATTTGGCGAGGTCGATTTTTACCGAACGAGCCGCAGGTCCTTCACCGATGATCAGATCGAGCTGGTAGTCCTCCATCGCCGGATAGAGAATCTCTTCGATTGCCGGATTGAGACGGTGGATTTCATCGATAAACAGAACATCGTTCTCTTCGAGATTGGTCAAAAGCGCGGCGAGATCCCCAGCCTTTGCGATAACCGGTCCCGAGGTCGAGCGAAAGTTGACGCCTAGTTCCTTGGCCATGATTTGGGCCAAGGTGGTTTTGCCAAGTCCGGGCGGCCCGACGAACAAAACATGATCGAGTGCTTCACCACGCGACTTTGCTGCTTCAATGAAGACCTTCAAATTGGCGCGTGCCGCCGCCTGACCAACAAAATCGGCAAGGGTCTGCGGCCGCAGAGAGGTATCGAGATCCTCACCACGCTTGTCCGGCGAAATCAGGCGGCTGGCATCGCTCATTCGCGTGTCTTGGCATAAGACGCTTGTTCAAACAACCGCATCAGCGTGACAACTCCTTCAGGCCAAGTCGGATCAACTTGGTGGAATCGGCCCCCTCTCCGGCATCCTTCATCGCAGCGGCAATGGCATTGGCCGCCTGATCGCGCGAATAACCGAGATTGGTCAAAGCCGAGACTGCATCCGTCACTGGAGCCGGAGCAACGCCCTCGCCCAGTTCCTGCTTTAGCCCGATCGTTCCCATCGCCTCACCAGCAAAGGCTGGCGCCTTGTTTTTCAATTCCGTTACGATCCGTTCCGCGACACGCTTGCCAACCCCTGGTGCCCGGCTGACCATGGCGATATCGCGCAGCGCTATGGCATTGGCCAGATCAGAAGGTGTCAATGTTCCGAGAACGCTCAACGCGACCTTGGCGCCAATGCCCTGGACGCTTTGCAGCAAGCGGAACCACTCGCGCTCAAGCGCAGTGCCAAACCCGAACAGGCGTATCAAATCTTCGCGCACATAGGTTTCAATGAGCAAGACGACCGCCTCGCCTGGTCCAGGCATGTTGGAAAGTGTCCGAGCCGAGCAAAAGGCGACGTAACAGACTCCGTGCACATCGACGAGCACATGGTCCTCGCCGATTTCGTCGACAGTACCTTTGAGTTTTCCGATCATCCGAGTGCTGCCAGTTTCTGTTCGATGGCAATACGCCCGATTGCGCTTTGCCGGTGATGTGCGTGGCAAATCGCAACTGCCAGTGCATCTGCGGCATCGTCGGTGTCGAATATAGCCTTCGGCATCAGTACTTTCACCATCATATGAATCTGTTTTTTCTCCCCGTGCCCGACACCTATGACGGCTTTCTTGACGGCATTTGGGGCATACTCGGCAACGTGGAGCCCGGCCAGCGCGGGTACCAGCAATGCGATTCCGCGAGCTTGACCGAGTTTGAGCGTCGCTGTGGCATCCTTGTTGACGAAGGTATGTTCGACGGCCGATTCATGCGGCACCATCTCGTGAATAACACCGGCAAGTCCATCGTGTAGTTGACGAAGCCGCGAGGCAAGGTCGAGTTTGGCGTCTGAAAGAACGGTCCCTGCCGCGATAAACCGCAGTGAATTTCCCAGCGTCTCGATGATACCCCAGCCAGTCCGCCGAAGACCTGGGTCAATTCCTATAATACGAATCGCTTCTTTCATGCTCGAACCTTATCCACGTGTCGCCCATGTTGACAGCAGAAAGGTGAACAAAAGAGAAACAAATCTGTGCGTTGTTAGCGATGGCCAAACGCTGTCGCCAGCAAACTGATCTGATCGGATACGGGATTGATCGAGAGGACCCGCTTTTGCTCGGTACCCGCACCATCATTGTAAATTTCATTGTCCATTTGGCGAACGCGCGCCTGCAAGCGCAACGAGCGGTGCACGATATCGCAATAGGACAGCGGGATTTCATCCCAGCCGACAACCGTTTCAGGCGCCGAGTCCGTATCGAGCCGAACTTTGGCTTTTTCTGAAAGCACTTGTTCTAACGTCATCTCACCGCTACGCGATGCGCGTTGCAAAAGCAGCCACGATGCCACCTGCATCAGACGTGTCGTCAACCGCATTGATTCAGCGGCATAAAGCGTCGCCGCCGTGCGCGACAGGCGTTTCGCCTCCTCGCGACCCTCGCCATCAAGATAAAAAGCCGCTTCTTCCACAAGGCTCATGCCTTCATCGTAGAGATGATTGAAACTCCCCGAGCGGACCATGCGCTCCGCAAGTCTAATCGTGTTGTCTACGTGGAATTCCTGTTCGGTCATCATATGCCCTGTTACCTAAAATGCGCTGCCACGATCCGCCATTTTTCCAAAGCAGTGCTCCCTTACTGGAGCAGCAAGCGAGGTATCACAACGGTCAGCTAGCAGTAGTCCCCAGCAACCTGCCTGCATCCTCACAGGAGCGCAAGTTTATCCTTAATAAAGGGTTAACGGCAGGGTTAAACTTTGGATATGAACATAAAAAAAGAGCCGCAAAACGAGGCGGCTCTCAGGAGTCTAACAGGGAGGCGTCAAACAAAGTGGCCAAACCACTTGGTAAGAATCCAGAAAACTGGATGATCAATTTATAGATTGTAATGCTTAACGACTGGTTAACAGCAACACGAAAGTTGGGTTTATCGCGAGGCGACTGCTGTCGTCGCCGGCTTCATTGCCCCATCCCTCACTTTGCCGGCAACCGCAATTTGGGGCTTGACCGGCTTTTGCACCTGGCCGCCGCCCCAACCGATGCGCGGCAGCCATTCGAGATAATAGGCCAAGGCAAATTGCGCCATGATCCCGCTCGCGATCAGGAGTGTATCGTCGAGCAAACCGCCTGGATTCAGGACCTTGACGACCTGTGCCACCATAGCAAGGATCGTACCGGCAACAAAAACCGGCAGCGAATGTTTACCGAGAATAGCCAGCGGATGATCTGGGGCGCGGCGGGCCAGATTGGAGATAGCGGGCACGGAGACGATCACATAAGCGAGTGACAGGACGTGCGCCAATCGGGTCAGCGACAGGAATGTTTTGTCGAAGCCCGTCAGGACCGCCGGCAGGCCCAACGACGTATCGACACCCCATAATGGCCAACGCACCCAGACCAGTGCAATCAGGATATAAGCCATGCAAAGCCCGAACAAATATTTGTTGAACGCAATGCTACCGCCCCGGCGCACATGCATGATTCCCGCCATCCCGATAACGAACAGGAACTGCCACGACAGCGGATTGAGAAACCACACACCATCGGTTGGATAGTTTGGCGGGGCGATCTGGTACACCCCGGAAAGCAGCCATAGACCCCCCGAAAGCACAACCATGGCTGAAATGCTGATTCTTGCGATCATCAGGAATATTGGCAGCATCAGCAGCAGTACGCCGTACATTGACAGGATATTGTTGTAACCAATCTGATGGCCCATCGTCGCAATGCCGATGAGGGCCTTTGCCGGCTGATCCATCAGCGGCCCTATATTGATGAACGACATGAAGTCGGGGCGTTTCAGGTAAATGCCTGCGGCGCAGAAAATCGCCAGAGTAGCGATTGTGGTAAGAATGTGGGCGCAGTAGAGGGTTGTCGCCCGCCGCCAGGCTTTGAGCGTCGTCAGAAGACGACCGCCCGATTCGAACTTGGAACCATAGGCAAGACCGACCGCAATACCGGAGATCAACACAAAGGCCTCGGCTGAATCCGAAAACCCAAAATTTTTATGGGTCAGGTTCTCATAGACCGTTCCGGGAATATGATTGATGAAGATCGTCAGAAGAGCCAAAGCCCTGAAAACGTCAATACGGGTGTCCCGCTGTTTGAGCTGGTTCTGTGTCATAGCGTTCCACCAATTCCTGTCATGCACGGTCATTCCGCTTCCGGCCTCGATGGAAGCGACTCGCTTGGGCGGCTGTGATCAATAATGTTGACATACGGCAAAAGTTGCGATTGCGCCGATCAACTTTCGTTCAAAAATATGACAAGCTCACAACCCCGTCATAGGTGAGCTTCAGGCCCATCAGCAAAATCATTGCGTACATGAATGGATAAAATACCTCTGGGCGCATCCGTTTGACGATCCAGGCGCCGGCAAATGTCGCAAGGGGCGCAAGGGGCGCCAACACAGCGGAAGCTTTCAAATTCGTCGCGTCAAATTGTCCGAGAGCAAAGTAGGGTATGACCTTGATCGCATTGATAATGGCAAAGAAAATAACGCTGGTGCCATTATAAATCTTCGGATCCTGTCGCAGCGGAAGAGTATAGACTTGGTAGGGTGGGCCACCTGCATGGGCGACAAAACTTGTGAATCCGGCAATCGTCGACCAAAGCGTGGCCGCGGCGCCGTTATGGGATTGCGCTGTCGCACGCTTCGCCGCGCTTGCGAAGACGTAACGCGCAAAGAAAATGATCGCAACCAGACCAACGATCAGTTTCACCATGTCGTCAGTTACCGCAGAAGCGGTAAGCCAGCCAATGCCGACACCAAGCAGACCGCCGGGCAACATCAGTTTCAATGTCGTCATGTCACGATAGCCGCGCCACGACCAAAGGCTTGCAACATCCATGATGATCAGAATGGGTAGCATGATCGCCGCCGCCTGAACTGGCGGCATAACCAACGCCATGAGCGGGACACCGACCTGTCCCATAGCGCCACCAAGCCCGCCTTTGGAAAGCCCAATCAGAACCGTGGCCGGGACAGCGGCAGCATAGAACCATGGGTTCATCAGGAGATCGGGCATGGCGGGGAATCCGGCAGGAAGTGTTTCTCCCTTTAACGCTGCTCATCACGATTGAAAAATGCTTTTTTGGAAATATGCTCCGATTTGGTACATAAGATGTTGAATTTGCAACAAGCTAAATCGAAACCTGTGGGTCTGTTCAAACCGTCCGCCATCCTCTATGCCCGAATTCCATCACGATTGCCCGGTCTATGAAGAACGATTGTAAGGTAGCAACCCATGAACATCGAACCGACACCTCAACGCTGCCGTATCGTTTTGATCGCCCCTCCGGCTGCAAGCGGGGACGAACTTGCCACGGTACTTCATGCTGCACTTGCCGGCGGAGATGTTGCTTCGGTATTGTTGCCCCCTTATGATGCGGATGAGGCTCTGTTCCAGACCCTCGCTGAAATTGCCGTTCCGATCATCCAGAACGCCGGTGTAGCAGCAATTATCGTCGGCAACACCCAGATCGCTGGCCGGGTTAAGGCAGATGGTCTGCACATCGAGGGTTCGGCAGCTGACATTGCAGCCAATGTGACGCGCTTTTCACCCAAAATGATCGTTGGGACTGGCAATATCAAGAATCGTCACACCGCGCTGGAAATCGGTGAAGCGCAACCTGATTATGTTCTGTTCGGCAAAATTGGCGCTGACAACAAGCCGGAAGCGCACCCCCGCAACATGGATCTTGCCGACTGGTGGGCTTCCATGGTTGAGATTCCCTGTATTATTCAGGCGGGCAACACCCTCGACAGCATCCCCGAGGCCGTAGCAACAGGTGCGGAATTCATCGCTCTTGGTTCGGCGGTTTTTGATGGAGCGGATCCGGCAGGGGCTGTCCGGGAGGCCAACCGGCTTCTTGACGAGCATGCGCCTAGATTTGAGGAATAATTCCATGGGAGCAAGATCAGGAAAACTCGTCTGTTCTGTTATGGCCGCACTGATGGCCATGCCGGTGTTTTCAGCGAGAGGGCTTGCCCAAACCGCTCAAACACCTGCGGCGGAACCGACGACGACTCCTGCACCCGCCATGCCGGCCTCGCCGGAAACGACTCCCAAGCAAGCCAAGCCCAAATCACCCAATGATCCCGCTCTCGATACGATCAACCCGACGCGATTTGGCAAAGGTCCGGAGGATGACGCTTTCGGCGCCTACCAACGCGGCCTGTACAAAACGGCTTACAATCTGGCTTTGCCGCGGGCGGAGGCCGGCGATCCAAACGCCCAGGTCTTGCTTGCGGAAATTCTGGCTCGTGGTCTTGGTGTCCCGATTAACATGCAGGAATCCGCAGACTGGTATGGCAAAGCCGCAGATCAGGGATTGCCAGAAGCGCAATTCCGCTACGCGGTAATTCTGCTCCAGGGGAAATATGCCCCAAAGAACCCCAAAAGGGCCAAGGAGTTGATGAAGGCCGCTGCAGACGCAGGAAATGCTCCGGCGGAGTTCAATTTCGGTCAAATCCTGCTGCAAGAGCGACCGGGCGCCACAGGCGTCGAAAACGCTTATCCCTGGTTTCAGAAAGCTGCGGACAAGGGGCTGCCCGATGGGGAATATGCACTGAGCCAAATTCTCGCCAACGGCACACTGACTATTCCGCGCGATGACGCCAAGGCGCGGCAATATCTGGCGAAAGCCGCTGTGAAGGGATACGACACGGCTCAACTCGATCTGGGGAGTTGGCTCGTTACGGGCCGTGGCGGAGCAAAAAATTATAAAGCCGGGTTCGGCTGGATGTTGCGTGCGGCAACGGGCGGCAATGTCGCAGCGCAAGCGCGTCTTGCCAAACTTTACCGCGACGGTATCGGGGTCGAGGGCGATTTCATCAAGGCTGCTGCATGGTACATCGTGGCCAAACGTGCAGGGCTGAATGATCCCGAGCTTGAATCATTCATGGCCGGTCTTGATGATAGTCAGACCCAAGCCGCAATCACGGAAGCGAATAAATTGCAATGAACTCGTCTTGATCCAGAACGTTGACGCGCTGATCATCGGCGCAATAGATTTCGGAACGTACCGGTACTGCAACCATTCGATGGGAATCCAAAAATGCCGTTGATCAACCGCGCTCACGAGATGCAGCAACACGTCGCCGAATGGCGCCGGCATCTGCACCAAAATCCGGAGCTCATGTATGACGTGCATGAAACGGCGCGGTTTGCCGCCGAGAAACTGCGCGACTTCGGCTGCGACAGCGTCGAGACCGGCATTGGCAAGACCGGCCTGGTCGGTATTATTCGTGGGCGGCACGGTGATGGCCCAGTGATCGGGTTTCGCGCGGACATGGACGCATTGCCTATAGCCGAAGCTAGCGGAAAATCCTGGACCTCCAATATACCCGGAAAGATGCACGCCTGCGGCCATGATGGCCACACCGCAATGCTACTTGGTGCAGCACAGTATCTTGCCGAAACGCGTAACTTCAAAGGTACGATCGCCGTCATCTTTCAGCCCGCCGAAGAAGGCGGCGCCGGTGCGCTTGCCATGATCGACGATGGTTTGATGGAGCGCTTCGGGATCAGCGAAGTTTATGGCATGCATAACGCACCCGGCCTGCCGATTGGCCAATTCGCTACGCGCAAGGGTTCGATCATGGCGGCGACTAACGAGTTCGAGATAACGGTAACAGGGCGGGGCGGTCACGCGGCAAAGCCTCAATCGGCGATCGACCCTGTCGTTATTTCCGCCCATATCATTCTCGCCTTGCAGTCAATCATCTCTCGTGAGACTGATCCCCTGAATTCGCTTGTCATATCCGTGACACAGCTTAACGGTGGTGACGCATCCAATGTCATCCCGGATATCATCAAGCTTGGCGGTACAGTGAGGACCCTCTCGTCGGAGGTGCGGGCGTTCGCGCAACAACGGCTGACCGAAGTCGCTGAATCGACTGCTGCGGCCTTTGGTGGCAAGGCAGAAGTCAAATATCATCAAGGTTATCCGGTAGCGTTCAACCATGAGCGGGAAACCGAGTTCGCGGCCAGCGTCGCCCAGACGATTGTCGGCAACGCTGCCGTGACGACGGACATGCCGCCCGTGATGGGCGCCGAGGATTTTTCCTATATGCTGGAGAAACGGCCAGGCGCCTTTGTTTTTATCGGCAATGGCGATACCGCAAGCCTGCACAACTCGGCGTATGACTTTAATGATGATGCAATTCCTTATGGCATCAGTTACTGGGTCTCCCTGGCGGAAACGGCGTTGGCTGCCTGAGCTCGCGGATTAAAATCGGAAGAACGCCTGATGCTGTTTTTGTGCCTACTCTTGCCTATTTGACGAATTTGTGGTCTTGGAGCGCCATTCTTGACCGCTGCCGCATGACTGGCGCGGGTATCCAACACAAATCCGAGTAGACAAATGAAAATCAACGGCAATGAAATCCGCACCGGCAACGTGATCGAACATGATGGCGGCCTCTGGGTTGCTGTCAGGACCAATCATGTCAAACCCGGCAAGGGTGGTGCTTACAACCAGGTCGAACTGAAAAACCTCATCAATGGTACGAAGCTGAATGAGCGTTTCCGCTCTGCCGAGACCGTTGAGAAGGTCCGCCTTGAGCAGAAGGATTTTTCCTTCCTCTACGAGCAGGGCGAAGCGTTGATTTTCATGGACACCGACAGTTACGAACAGCTTGAACTGCAAAAGGATTTTGTCGGTGATCGTGCCGCCTTCCTTCAGGATGGCATGATGGTCACAGTGGAGCTCTACGACGAGCGCCCGATCGGCATTTCGCTTCCGGACTATGTAACGCTCGCAATCACCGAGGCCGATCCGGTCGTCAAGGGTCAGACAGCGGCGTCTTCTTATAAACCCGCAGTTCTGGAAAACGGCATTCGCGTTCTCGTGCCGCCGTTTATCTCGTCTGGCGAACGCATCGTCGTTGATACAAACGAACTGACTTATGTTCGCCGCGCCGATTAAGCTAATTTTGATTTTGACGGAGAAGTAACCCGAAATGGCGCGTTCAGCGATTCTTAACGTAATGGTGCAGGCTGCTATGAAAGCCGGCCGCTCGCTCGCTCGCGATTTTGGCGAAGTACAAAACCTGCAGGTTTCGCTGAAAGGACCTGGCGACTATGTCAGCCAGGCCGACAAGAAAGCCGAAGAAATCGTCTACACCGAACTGCGGCGGGCGCGCCCTGATTACAGCTTCCTGATGGAGGAATCGGGCGTTGTCGAGGGCAGCGACAGCCAGCACAGATGGCTGGTCGATCCGCTCGACGGCACCACCAATTTCCTGCATGGCATTCCGATTTTTGCCGTTTCGATTGCGCTTGAGCGCCAGGGCCAGATTGTAGCCGGCGTCATTTTCAATCCGGCCATGGACGAGCTCTACACAGCGGAGCGCGGCGGTGGGGCATTTCTCAACGACCGCCGGCTGCGCGTTTCAGGACGCAGCAAGCTGGTTGACTCCGTCATAGGTACTGGCGTTCCCCACCTCGGTCGCGGCGATCACGGTAATTACCTCGTGCAGATGCGCAATGTCATGGGGGAAGTATCCGGTATCCGGCGCATGGGCGCGGCGGCGCTCGATCTGGCCTATGTGGCGGCAGGCCGCCTTGACGGCTTCTGGGAAGAAGGTCTTTCACCTTGGGATATCGGCGCCGGTATCATCATGGTCCGCGAGGCCGGAGGCTTCGTCACAAATCTCGCTGGCGAGCAAGATGTGGTTGAAAGCAAAGCTATCATCGCGGGCAATGAAGCAATCCAGCGCGCCCTTCTCAAGACCCTGAAAAAGCCCGTCTAGCCGCTGCAATTGTTGCATGTCCGGAACAACCAAGGAGTTTTGCTCAGACGGGAGCAAATTCAGCCGTTCGGGCACCTTTCAATTTCACCATAATTTCGGCTAGGGTCGCAGAAATCGATTTGACGTGCGCGAAAAGCGTGCAGGCAAAATGATTTTATGTTCATTGTGCATCTGTTAGGTGCACCGGATTGCGATGCGGAGACGACACGATGGCTGATTTCAGTTCGACCCGCCAGGGTATGGACGGCGATGATTTTGATCCTTACCGGCTCTCCAGCCCACGGTTCGTGCTTTTATCGATGGCGATCTTTCTGGCAATCGTTGCCTTCCTTGCCGCCATTCTATTTCGCCAGATATCGGTCTTCTTCACCACCAATCCCGGTCTCAATGGCTTGATTGTCGGCGTTCTTATCGTGGGCATCCTCCTTGGGTTTGGCCAGGTCATCCGGTTGTTTCCTGAGGTTCGCTGGGTCAATTCCTTCCGCAAAGGCAACAATGATCCAAATGCCAAGCCAATCATGCTCGCGCCGATGCGCGCCCTCATCGGGCGACGCCAATCCATGGCGCTTTCAACCAGCGCGATGCGCTCCATGCTTGATTCCATCGCGGCACGGCTTGATGAAACCCGCGATATCTCCCGTTATCTCATCGGCCTCCTGGTATTTCTCGGTCTTTTGGGAACCTTTTGGGGACTTCTCGAAACAATCGGCTCCATCGGTCAGACCATCCAGTCGCTCGACCCTCGGGCCGGCGATGCCAATAGTGTCCTCGACTCGCTGAAGGCCGGTCTCCAGTCCCCGCTCCGCGGTATGGGCACGGCGTTTTCCTCCTCGCTCTTCGGCCTTTCCGGATCGCTCATACTTGGTTTTCTTGATTTGCAGGCTGGTCGGGCCCAAAACCGCTTCTACACCGAGTTGGAAAACTGGCTATCAAGCGTCACGGATCTTGGTTCCGACCTGCACGCATTCGATGCCGCCAGCAGTGGCGCCTCCGATGAACTGCGCGCATTGTCGGAACGTCTGCAAAACATTCAGGAGACCGGCGGATCGAGCCAGCGCACAACGGCCGCTCTGGCAAGCCTTGCCGAAGGCATCCAGGGGCTTGTGAAGAACATGCGGTCCGAGCAGCAGATGATGCGCGACTGGGTGGAAAAACAGTCTGACGAACAAAAGGCCATTCGTCAGACGCTTGCTAAATTGGGCGATGCCATCGCTCGCGACAAGGCAAACTGATGGCCCTCGGTCGTAACCGCAAAGCCATTCGCCATGTTGATTATTGGCCGGGTTTCGTCGACGCGCTGTCGACGCTGCTCCTGTCGATCATGTTTTTGCTTTCGGTTTTCGTTCTCGCACAGTTTCTCTTGAGCCAGGAAATCACCGGCAAGGATGCGGTGCTCAATCGGCTTAACTCGCAGATCAACGAGCTCACACAGCTCTTGTCTCTGGAACAGGGCAACAAGCAGGATCTCGAGGATACAATCGCCAATTTGCAAGCTTCACTGACGAGCGCGCAGAACGAGCAGTCGCGGCTTCAGTCACTGCTTTCCCAAGGTGCTGGGGCCGGGGCGGCGGCGGAGGGCAAGATCACCGAGCTGTCGACCGGGCTTGAGAACGAAAAACAAATCAGCGCTCGCGCACTTTCCCAAGTCGAAATTCTTAATCAACAGATCATGGCGTTGCGCAAACAGATCGGTGCCCTCGAGGACGCGCTCAATGCATCGGAGTCGCGTGACAAGGAATCGAACGCCAAGATTGCCGACCTCGGCAAGCGGCTTAACGTCGCTCTCGCGCAACGCGTGCAGGAGCTTAATCGCTACCGCTCGGACTTTTTCGGCCGTCTGCGCGAAATTCTTTCCGACAGGGAGAACATCCGCATAGTCGGCGACCGTTTCGTCTTCCAATCTGAAGTGTTGTTTCCGTCAGGAATGGCAATCCTCAATCCGGCCGGTTCCGAAGAGATGAAGAAGCTTGCGGCTGCCTTGATCGACCTGCAGAAGGAAATCCCGGACGATATCAATTGGGTTCTGCGCGTCGATGGCCATACAGACGACGTCGCTCTTTCCGGGACTGGTCAGTTCAAGGACAATTGGGAACTGTCATCGGCGCGCGCCATTTCCGTCGTGAAGTTCCTGATTGCCAACGGTGTTCCAGCAAACCGTCTCGTAGCCGCGGGCTTCGGCGAGTTTCAACCGCTTGAGCAGGGCGGCACACCGGAAGTACGAGCTCGTAACCGCCGTATCGAGCTGAAATTGACCGAACGCTAGAGCAAGCTTTGTCATGTCAAAGAACCGGGTGTGCTTGCCCCGTTGCCACGCCCGCTTTCGCGTCTGGCCATTGTTTGCATTGCGGGAAGACGGGCGGTCGTCGAAGCGCGTCTTTGTAGTTGGTAATGCGATCCGAAGACCGCCCGCTAACGTTGTCCCCCTGCCGGCCAGCTTCTGCTTCTTCCGCGGGGCGAGTGGATGAACCCTGGAGTCCGGGCCCATCGTCGCCGTCGGTGCAGTGTCCGCACGATTGGCGTTTGGCGTCAACAATGGAGGCAATATCTGCCTAGAATGCGCAGATTGACCTCCGAAGACGAACAGGTCGGCCAGCGCTTGGGTCCGTTTCCCGCGCGCTGACACGCCGTCCTTCCCCACTTTCGAACGGCTCCGGAAGCAGCTCCCCATGGAAAGGACCGGAACAGGATAGCTCAGGTTTTCCGGGCGTGGATAAATGGCCACGATTATTCTTGTTAGAGGCTGCCGATTTGCCGATGGCAATGCTGCCGTGCCGGTTGCGATTACAGTACCCCGTCAAAACGTCCCGCGTTTACTTTATCCACGAAACGGGCATCACGCCATTACTCCGCGGCCCCCTTGAAGGCGTCGGCGCCCGCTTCGAATTGCAGCTTGGCAAGGCTGGCATAAATGCCGTTCTTCTTGACCAGCGTCCGATGTGTGCCTTCCTCGACTATGCGTCCGTTCTCCATGACGAGAATACGGTCGGCCTTCAGCACGGTCGCGAGCCGATGCGCGATAACCAGCGTCGTGCGGCCTTGCATCAAATGGTCGAGAGCCCTCTGCACCAGCATTTCGCTTTCCGCATCGAGTGCGGACGTTGCTTCGTCGAGCAGGAGGATAGGCGCGTCGCGCAGGATGGCGCGCGCGATGGCCATGCGCTGGCGCTGGCCGCCGGACAGTGTGATGCCGCGCTCGCCAACCTGCGTATCGTAACCATCGTCGAACGCTTCGATGAAGTCGTGCGCCAAAGCTGCCTTGGCCGCAGCCTCGATTTCTGCGTTCGTGGCGCCAGGTCGGCCAAAGCCGATGTTCTCACGCGCGGTCGCGGCAAAAATTGTTGTATCCTGTGGGACGATAGCGATACGTGAACGCAAATCCGCAGGATCGACTTCGCGCAGATCGAGCCCATCGACGCGGACACGCCCCGAAACCGGATCGTAGTAGCGAAGCAAGAGTGAAAACACGGTACTCTTGCCGGCACCCGACGGGCCCACGATAGCGACCGTCTCGCCGGGCTCGATCTTGAATTCGAGACCTTTCAGGGCCGGAGCATCCGGACGCGAGGGGTAGTTGAAGTAGACATCGTCAAAGCTCACCGAACCTATGGCCGGCTGCGGCAGAGGGGCAGGATTGGCCGGCGCTTCTATTGCCGGTTTTTCTGCCAGGATTTCCATCAGTCTTTCGGCGGCACCCGATGCTTGTGACAGTTCGCCCCAAACCTCGGAAAGTGCACCCAGCGCCCCCGCGGCAAAGACTGCGTAGAGCAGAAACTGGCCAAGCGTTCCTGGCGTCATTGCGCCGGAAAGGACATCACGCGAGCCGAACCAAAGCACCGCGACGACGCTGGAAAAGATCATGAAGATTGCAAAGGCAGTCAGGATCGCCCTGGCCTTGACCGATGAACGCGCTGCTGAGAACGCGTCTTCAACGGAGGCTCCAAAGCGAGCGGTTGCCAGCTTTTCGTTCGTGAATGCCTGCAACGTGCGAACTGAGATAATGGATTCGCTGGCATAGGCCGTGGCATTGGCCAGCGTGTCCTGGGCAGCGCGTGAACGGCGGCGCACGGATCGCCCGAAAGCGACCAATGGAATGATGATCAGCGGAATTGCCGCGATAACAAGTCCCGATAGCTTGGCGCTCGTAATCACCATCATTACTATTGCGCCCAAGGCAAGGATGAGGTTGCGGAGCGCGACCGATGCTGTCGCACCGACAGCCGATTTGATCTGCGTCGTGTCTGCCGTAAGGCGCGAGACAATCTCTCCCGATTGCGTACCGTCAAAGAAAGCCGGAGAAAGCCGCGTCAGATGATCGAATACATCGCGGCGCAAATCGGAAACAATGCGCTCGCCAAGTGTTATGACGAAATAGTATCGCCCGCCAGAAGCGAGTGCCAGCAGCGCTGCAAGCACCACCAGCATACCGAAATAGTTATTGATAAAAGCACCGTTTGCGGCGGTAAAGCCGTGGTCGATCATGCGGCGCACAGCCAATGGAAGCGTCAACGTCGTTACCGCCGCCAGTACCAGGGAGACCAGAGCACCGGCTATCATGCCCCGATAGCGAGACATATAAGGGTAGATACGCCGCAACGGTTTCAAGGAGCGACGCTTTTTTTCCGTCTCCTGAAGGTGAGATGGATCCCTATCGGCCATGTCCCAGGTCTTCCTCACATCGCTTTGCGACTTTGCGGCCAGACGGCCTTGTTATTGCTTAAAGGCTGATGTATAGGCTCGCCAACAGTTTTGGAAGCCCACGCCCCTGTGACGTTTGGCTTCATCTCTACCAATCGGCTCCGACCGGATCCCCACTTAGACAGTGGCGCTGGTTTTGTGCCCTCTAGTTTAGGACGATACAGATGCAAGCCAAGATTCATCCAGATTACCACACCATCAAGGTCGTCATGACCGATGGCACAGAATACCTGACCCGCTCCACCTGGGGCAAGGAAGGCGATACGATGAACCTCGATATCGACCCCTCCACGCATCCAGCATGGACCGGTGGTTCGCAGCAGCTGACGGACCGCGGCGGTCGCGTATCGAAGTTCAAGAGCCGTTTCGCCAATCTCGGCATATAAGTTTTCCGGCATACCGGATTTTAAAACGGCTCCGATATTCGGGGCCGTTTTTGTTATTCAGATCCCTCCCGTTTGACAAGCTACTGTTTCGCCAATAGTTTTTTTGCGAACGCGTATCTGCATGTGCAACGGAGGGAATACCCGATGACCGACATGACGTCAGGTAGCAACGCCGCTTCAGGAGCGACGATCGAGCCAAGTCTTCATCGGGTCATGGGCCCTTGGCTCCTCCTCCTCTTTATCGTCGGCGATATTTTAGGCACCGGCATCTATGCGCTCACCGGACAAGTCGCCAAGCAGGTCGGTGGTGTCGTCTGGCTGCCGTTCCTCGTGGCCTTCATCGTCGCCGTCGTCACCGCCTTCAGCTATCTCGAGCTCGTGACGAAATATCCGAAAGCAGCGGGTGCCGCGCTTTATACGCACAAGGCCTTCGGCATCCACTTCATCACCTTCATCGTCGCTTTCACTGTCATGTGTTCGGGCATCACCTCCGCATCGACAGCATCGCGTGCGTTCGCCGCTAACCTTTCGGGGGCGTTTCAGCTCAATCTGGAGACCGGCATCGGTATCTCGCTCGTCGCGCTTGCCTTCATGGCTATTGTTGCGGCCGTGAATTTCCGGGGTGTTGGAGAAAGCGTCAAGGCCAATGTGGTTCTGACCATGGTGGAGCTGACAGGCCTTCTGATCATCATTTTCATCGGCTTGTGGGCCATCGCCGCCGGTCAGGGCGATGTCTCACGCATCACGCAATTTGCGACATCTCCCGATACCAGCGTCTTCTGGTCGGTTATGGCCGCAACCACCCTCGCCTTTTTCGCCATGGTCGGCTTCGAGGACTCGGTCAACATGGCCGAGGAATGCAAGAATCCGTCGGGAATATTTCCAAAAGTGCTGCTGGCGGGTCTGTTCATTACCGGCGCCATCTATGTGCTGGTCTCTATTTCCGCCATCACCCTCGTTACACCTGCCGATCTCGGCGAGGGCGAAACCCCGCTGCTCAAGGTCGTCCAGGCCGGGGCGCCGAATTTCCCGCTCTGGATTTTCGGCTTCATCACGATGTTCGCCGTTGCTAACAGCGCGCTGATCAACATGTTGATGGCAAGCCGCCTCGTCTATGGCATGAGCCGCGAACATGTGTTGCCGCCAATCTTCGGCAAGGTACACGCCACCCGCCGCACGCCATATCTTGCGATCGCCTTCACGACATTGCTGGCATTTGCCCTCATCCTGTTTGTGGGTGAGGTACCGGCTCTCGGAGGCACGACGGCGCTATTGCTTCTTTTCGTTTTCACGATCGTGAACATCGCAGTTCTGGTCTTGCGAAAAGAAAGCGTGGATCACGATCACTTCCGCACGCCGACGTTTCTGCCGATCGTCGGTGCCATCTGCTGCGCCTTCTTCGCGGGTCCCTGGACGGGCCGCGATCCAGTGCAATACAAGATCGCCGGAATCCTCATCGGCATCGGTGTGGTGCTATGGCTTGTTACCATTCTGGTCAATCGCGCCACCGGAGTGAGGCCGACTGATGCGGATATGGAAGCTCTGGGTGGTGACGGACCGGTCAACTAAGCTCAAACAAAAACCCGCCAGGACAATTCTGGCGGGTCATTATTCCTAGATAGGGTCAGGCTGCGCTGAGCTTGGCCAGAACTTCGTCGCTCACTTCAAAGTTCGCATAAACGTTCTGCACGTCGTCATCATCGTCCAGCGTTGAGATCAAACGAAGAACCGACTGCGCCTTTTCCTCATCAACCGGCGCGGTCGTCGCAGGCTTCCAGATTGCCTTGATTGATTCCGCTTCGCCAAGCGCGGCCTCCAGCGCCTTCGAAACGTCGCCGATGTCTTCGAAAGCACACAGAATTACGTGGCCCTCTTCATCGCTCGCCACATCATCGGCTCCAGCCTCGATTGCAGCTTCCATGATCTTGTCGGCGCTACCTGCGTCGGGCTTGTAAGTGATTTCGCCGACACGATTGAACATGAAGCCGACGGAGCCGGTTTCACCCAATGCGCCACCAGCCTTGGTGAAGGCCGCACGCACATTGGAGGCCGTGCGGTTTCGATTGTCCGTCAATGCCTCGACGATGACAGCAACGCCGCCCGGGCCATAACCCTCGTAACGGACTTCCTCGTAGTTGTCGGCATCGCCACCGGACGCCTTCTTGATGGCGCGCTCGATATTATCCTTCGGCATCGACTGCGCCCTGGCGTTCTGTACGGCCAGGCGCAAGCGCGGGTTCATCAACGGGTCGGGCAGACCCTGCTTGGCAGCGACCGTGATTTCGCGCCCGAGCTTGGAAAATATCTTTGACCGAACGGCATCCTGGCGCCCTTTGCGGTGCATGATGTTCTTGAATTGTGAATGGCCTGCCATGGCACCCCTGCGTGCTTTCTTGCGGTTGTTGATGTTTCACTTCAGGGCCCTGCAATGAAGTTGCGGGCTGCACCGAGCGGAAACATGCTTCTGGAATGGCGCCCTTATAGGTAAAAAGCGACGCCTCGTCCAGCACCAGTCGCTTCAGGCGTTCACTCAAACTTCAGTCTGGTGTCCTGGTAGCCGGATTTCGATATCGCTGAGCAAAGGTCAAACCACTCACAACCGATGCAAGCGCGTCGGGTTTGGCCTTTCGTGAAGGCGTCGCGGAATTTTCCGACCGTCATGGCGTCAAGATCCACAGTATCGCCAATCTGAAGCGGCCTGCCAAGCAGATTGGCAACGTCATGCATTGCCTTGATATCCCGCTCAATGACGCTGTCGCGCAAGCAATGCGGCTCGGTCGTCGCAAGAAGGGGCTGACAGATATCGTCCGGCCCCTCCTCAATCAGGATATTCTCGCCCGCCACCAATCTCGCAACGATGCCGTCGTAGTTTGCGGTAAAGGCGGGACCATAGCCTTTACCGATATAGGTTAGCACGCAGAGCAGATGGTGCGCGCGGAGCTTGACGGTCAAGAGAGGCGAATACCCGAGCGGCGAAACATCTCGATTGTTGCCGCAGCCAGCGCCGATTTGAGGACACCACCGATGATGAATGGCGCAACACCAAAAATCCATGCCTTTTCGAGGCCGATCATGTTTGCCAGCCACGCCCCGCCGAGCAGAAGGCAGAGCGCATTGCCAAGAAGCATGATGCCGAAAGCCGCGAATGGATTGCGCGTCAGGCCACGTTCCGCGAGAAGACCAACGAATGCTGCAACGACAGGAAAGGAAAACAGATATCCAGCTGTTGGACCTGCAAAGGCAATCTGGCCCGGCATGCCCTCGGCCAAAACAGGCAATCCGAGGAAAGATTGGAGAAGCCATGCAATGACGGTGATACCGCCGAGCCGCCAGCCATAGAGCGCGCCTACCATGGTGACCGCGAAGGTCTGCATGGTGATTGGCACCGGCACCATCGGAACCGAAATCCACGAACTGACCGCAAGAAACGCGGTGCCGATCACCACTGCCAGCGCCTTGAAGGCGAGCGATCGGTTAGCGAATTTAAGTGGAACGAAAGCCTCGGCAAAAGTGGTCTGGGTCATTGATACAAATCCTCTAGGACGCGTTGAACGTAGTCGAACTGTGATCAGTCCTTCTTTTTTTTGCGGCGCGCCAGCATGTTGAGCGCCTCGACAAGAGCGGAAAAGCCCATCGCCGCATAGATGTAGCCTTTGGGAACATGGTAACCAAACCCGTCGGCGATCAGCGTCATACCAATCATCAAAAGGAAGCCAAGCGCAAGCATGACTATGGTCGGATTGTTGGCGATAAATTTTGACAACGGCTCGGCTGCCAGCATCATAACAGTCACGGCAGCGAGCACGGCGATAACCATGATTGCGATTTCATCAGTCATGCCGACAGCGGTAATGATGGAATCCACCGAGAACACCAGATCGAGCACCAGTATCTGCACGATGGCGGCACCCATGGACAGCGTGACTGTCTTTCCGATGACATCTTCCTTGGCATCCTCGTGGTCGACCGTGTGATGGATTTCCTTCGTGGCCTTCCACACCAGAAACAGACCACCTGCGATAAGGATAAGGTCGCGCCAGGAGAAGCCGTGGCCGAAAGCCTCGAAGACTGGTTCTGTCAGCTGTACGATGATCGAAATTGTGAAAAGCAAAACCAGTCTCAGGACCAGTGCCGCGCTTATACCGAGCCGGCGCGCGCGCGCCTGCTGTTCCTTCGGCAGCTTGTTGGTGAGAATTGAAATGAAGATGAGATTGTCGATACCGAGCACCACCTCCATCACGACAAGTGTGACGAGGGCTATAAGGCCTGACGGCGTGTAGATGAAATCGAAATAGGAGAGTAGTGCTTCCATGGGGGTCGTTCCTGTGTTGCTGTGGCCCGGATGGTGCAAATTTGACGACACGACTTATGGTCAGGACCTGTTAATCTGATGGAAATGGTAGGAGGCTTTTTGTTTGGATACGAGGAGAGGAGCGAAGGCGATGGAAATGTTTATCCATTTTCGAGCCTTTGCGACACAGTAGCCGGGCGAAAAGGCCATATCCTCCGGACGCCGAAACGGCTGCAAGCTGCAGTGTCGAATCGTTCGGCCGGGGGAAAACCCCGCCCTTCACGCTTCTCCTCGCATCTTCTTGCCGTTCAGGCGCCATTTCAATCATATTAATAGGTCCTAACTAGGTGAGGGTGCGCCGTTCGGTCAACTCATTTCCAAAATGAGGGGATCGTTTCTTCAAGCCTTGGGCCGAGACGCAAGGGAGCGATCTTTTCGGCGAGGCCCGTGCGGTCGGAAATCTCGACCCCGACGCCGCAGATTGTCGCCTTGCCGCTGGCGGCTTCAAACCGGCCTTTCGGCACTTTGGAGAGGAATCTGTTGAGCGGTTCTTCCTTGTCCATTCCGAGCGAGGAGTCATAGTCCCCGCACATTCCGGCATCGGACATATAGGCGGTTCCGCCGTTGAGTATCTGCGCGTCTGCCGTCGGCACATGTGTATGAGTGCCCACCACGAAACTGGCCCGGCCATCGACAAAATGGCCAAAACACTGTTTCTCGCTGGTCGCCTCCGCATGAAAATCAAAGACCACCGCATCCGCCTGTTCACCGAGCGGACATGCAGCCAGGATTTCTTCGGCTATCGTGAAGGGATCATGCAAATCCGGATGCATGAAAACCCGCCCCATAATGTTGGCGACGAGCACGCGGGCGCCATTTTTGGCAAGAAATATGCCCGAACCTTTTCCGGCCGTCCCCAGCGGGAAATTCGCAGGTCGCAGGAAGCGCTGCTCCCGGGCGGCGAAGACCAGCGCCTCACGCTGATCCCAAACATGATTGCCGGTGGTGACGACGTCAGCGCCGGCATTGATCGTATCGTGGAAAATCTCTTCGGTGATGCCAAAGCCGCCGGCCGCGTTTTCACCGTTGACGATTGTAAAGTCGAGTTTCAGATCGGAGATGAGGCCCGGCAATTGTTCATAAACGGCTGTACGGCCAGAGCGGCCCACCATATCACCAAGAAAAAGTAATCTCACGCGCACATCCTGAGTGAGAGCCCGCTCTTCCGGGCTCGTAATTGTTGATTGGCTTTATCGATCTAGCCAAAGCTGCGCAACCCGCTTTCCGTCAGGACGGCCTCCAGCGGCACATCATGCGGTTCATCAGGTACGATTTCTACTTGTTGACAGTCAAAAGCCACGCCGATCAACCGTGGATTGACGCCAATCTCCTTCAGTCGCGCGATTGCCCGGTCATAATAGCCAGCACCATAGCCGATACGATGACCGCGCTCATCGAAAGCGGCAAGAGGGACCAGCATGAACGAAGGATCGAGAACCGCCGCATCCTCGGGCGGTCCGGCCGTGCCGAAACCCGTGGCAACCATTGGCGCACCGCGCACGAGTTCGCGAAAAAGAATCGTCTGCTTGTCGATAATGACCGGAAGGCATAGCCGCGCTCCTTTTTCACGCAAATGGAAAAGCAGGGGGCGCAGATCCACTTCCGACCGGATCGGCCAGAACCCCGAGACATTGGTCCCTGGATCCACGACAAGGGTCGAGATGCCGGCGTCGGCGATGCGCATCGACGCTTCGATCCGATACTCCGTGGAAAGCGTGTCGCGGCGGTCCAGGGCTTCGAGCCTCAAATTCTTCTTCAGGTCTTTGATGGAGGAATGGTGCGTCAAGCGGGTGACTTCATGAGGGGCTGGAAGCTGGAGTCCAGCTCGGATGAGCACAAAAATTCAAAGCGGCGTCCACACAACCGATGGAGAAGTCGATCCCGGGAACCTACAAAGTAGGTGGGTGCCGTGTGAAGAAGCCCACGGGCCTCCTCAGGGACAGCTCCCTAAGGGATCATTAAGGCCCCGGGGAATATGTCTCTCCTGTCGAGAAGCGCAGAACGCCAACCCAAATATAGGACGGTTGGTTGGATTGCACCAGTAGGGTTGTCGGCTAATTTCAACCTGTAGCGCTCGTTAGTTCGCGACCCTAGAGCCTTTCATGCCTGGATGATAGGCTCTAGTCTGGCGCCTCGCAGATCAGGAGACAAATAAATGAGCGTTCGAATCCGCCCTTTGCAAAAATCCGACGAATCCGAGTGGCGGCGGCTTTGGACTGCTTATTTGGCCTTTTACGAGACCACAGTGCCTGAAGAGGTTTACCAAACGACGTTCGCGAGGCTGACTTCCGGTGCTAGTCATGAGTATCGCGGTTTCATCGCCGAGTTTGAAGGCAAATCTGTCGGGCTAACGCACTATCTGTTTCATCGGCACAACTGGAGCATCGAGGACGTCTGCTACCTTCAGGATCTGTACGCCGACCCGGAGGCACGCGGCAAGGGCGTTGGTCGCGCATTGATCGAAGCCGTCCACGCCGAGGCCGCCAAGGCTGGTGCCCACTCGGTCTATTGGACAACGAACCAGGATAACAGGACGGCACGCCAACTCTATGACAGGATCGCGAAAGTAACACCCTTCATCAAGTATGTGAAAATGGTTTAAGCATCCGGCGGTTCTCAATCATACCGCCCGCCGTTGTTTGCCACCCTGCCATTTCCCGTTCAAGTTGTATTCTTCTTCCAAGATTGTTACCGTCCCGTCCAATCGTAAAGCCGTCGAACGTACGGACTTACAGGGTTTCGGAACTAATCCACCTCAAGTGCATTTCGCAATACGAGCCATGGGAGTTGAGCGTTGGCGCCAAGAGCAAATTGGAAAGGCTTTCTGAAGGTCGCAGAGCTTTCGTGCCCTGTGGCGCTATATACGGCTGCCTCGACTTCCGACCGCATCGCCTTTCATACGTTGAACCGCGCCACCGGCCATCGGGTTCAGCGGCAGTTCATTGATTCCGACAGCGGCAAGCCAGTCGAGAAGGAAGATCAGGTCAAGGGCTACGAGGTTGGCGACAACGATTATATCGTACTCGAGCCCGAAGAGGTTGCTGCCGCAGTTCCCGAGAGCGACAAGACGCTATCAGTCGAAGCATTCGTCGCGACGGACGATGTAGACGACATATATTTCGACAAGCCATATTATCTCGCACCCAGTGACAAACACGGCCAGGAAGCCTTTGCCCTTATCCGCGAGGGCATGAAAGACAAGAAGGTGGCGGCGCTTGCCCAAACGGTGCTTTTCCGCCGCGCCCGCACGCTTCTGATCCGCGCGGCAGGCGGTGGACTAATCGCCAACACGTTGCACTTCGATTACGAGATCCGCTCGGCCAAGGATGCGTTTAGCGACATCCCCGAGATAAAAATCACGGGCGAAATGCTGGACCTGGCCAAGCATATTATCGAAACGAAACGCGGCACCTTTGACCCAGCCGAGTATAAGGATCGATACGAGGCTGCTCTTGCCGAACTGGTCCGGGCTAAACTCGAAGGCAAGCCACTCCCCAAGAAGCAACCCGCCAAGTCCGAGAAGGTCGTCGACCTTATGGAGGCGCTGCGGCAGAGCGCGGGGGCGGGCAAGAAAGAAGCGAAGCCCAAAAAGACGCCAGCCCGCAAACCCAAGGCGGAACCCGCACGGAGGAAGGCGAGCTGATTCATGGTTGCGCTTGAAACATACCGGAAAAAACGCGATTTCAAGACAACGTCAGAGCCAAAGGGACGCAAGTCGCGCAAGGCCGGTAATAGTTTCGTCATCCAGAAACATGATGCGACGCGACTTCATTATGATTTACGCCTTGAAATGGATGGCGTTTTGAAGAGCTGGGCCGTTACGCGCGGCCCAAGCCTGGTACCGGGTGAGAAGCGGCTCGCGGTCCACGTGGAAGACCATCCTTTGGAGTATGGCGGCTTCGAGGGCACGATACCCAAGGGCGAGTATGGCGGTGGTACTGTCATTGTCTGGGACCGCGGCACCTGGACCCCGGTCTTTGACCAGAAGTATGGTTATGCCAAGGGCCATCTGGAGTTCGAACTTCACGGCGAAAAGCTTTCAGGGCGGTGGCATCTGGTTCGCATGCATGGCAAACCGCGCGAAAAGCGCGAGAACTGGTTGCTCATAAAAGCGGAAGATGATGCAGCGCGTACTGAAAGCGATCCTGATATCCTTGAAGAGCGCCCCGAATCCGTAAAGACCGGACGGGAAATCGCCGATGTCGCTGGCGAAGACCCCGGCTGGTCTTCAAAAACCGGCAAGATCGATAAAAAAAAGACGGCCAATGGCAAAACTGCCAGCAAAGCCGCCAGAGCACAGTCTTCTGACCTCCAGGCGGCGAATGGCCCTGATCCCTCAAAAATCGACGGAGCCAGGAAGGCACCCCTCCCCTCTTTTGTCGAGCCAACGCTGGCCACGCTTGCACCAAAGCCGCCTTCGGGCGAGCGCTGGATTCACGAGATAAAGTTTGACGGCTATCGACTGCAGGTCCGGATCGAGGCCGGCCGGGTCAAGCTATTCACTCGCAACGGCCTCGACTGGACCAAGAAGTTCGGCAAAGAAATCGTTGGCGCATTTCAAAGTTTGCCGATTGGCACGGCGCTGATCGATGGCGAGCTGGTGGTCGAAACAGCTGGAGGCGCCTCCAACTTTTCCGCCCTGCAAGCCGATCTCAGCGACAATCGCACGGATCGTTTCGTCTTCTACGTTTTCGATCTTCTCTATCTTGATGGCTTTAACCTGCAGGACGTGCCCTTGGTCGAGCGCAAGGCCATGCTTGAAAAACTGACCGCCGATGCGCCCGGATTGATCCGCTATAGTGGCCATTTTGAAGAAAACGGGCCCCTTATTCTCGATCACGCCTGCCGGCTCAGCCTCGAAGGTATCGTGTCGAAGCTTCGCGACGCGCCATACCGCTCCGGCCGCGTCAAGGATTGGATCAAGGCCAAGTGCTCACAAAGGCAGGAATTCGTCATCGGCGGCTACGTACCATCCACCACATCGCGCAGAGCGATCGGTTCGCTGGTCATGGGCGTTTACGACGGCAAGAAGCTTGAACATGTCGGTCGCGTCGGAACAGGATACAGCGCTTCAGTAGCAGAAGATCTGTTTCGCAGGCTCGAACGCATTCGCGCGCCGGAAAGCCCCTTTGCGGAACGACTGAGTGCCGATGCGGCACGCCAGGTGCGGTACGTGAAACCGCAACTTGTCGCTGAAGTGGAATTCCGCTCCTGGACGGCAGACAACAATCTGCGTCATGCAGCGTTTCGCGGTCTGCGCGAGGACAAGCCTCCAAGTGAAGTCGTGCGCGAGACACCGAAATCGAAGGCATCACCACAACCGGAGAGGCCCACAGTGAAACTTACCCATCCAGATCGGATCTATTGGCCGGAGGAAGGCGTCACCAAGCAAGGTTTGGCGGACTATTATACGGAGGTCTGGAAGTATATCGCTCCCTTCGTCGTTGCACGCCCGTTGGCCCTGCTCCGGGGTCCGGAAGGCATCAGTGGCCAAACCTTCTTTCAGAAACACGCGTGGAAGGGCCTCAATTCCAATATTGCCCTCGTCAATGATCCAAAAGACAAAGACGACGAACCATTGATCAGTATCAACGACCTGGATGGACTCATCGGCCTGGTGCAGTCGGCGGTCCTCGAAATTCACCCTTGGGGTTCGACAATCGCAGATTGGGAGCGCCCGGACATGATCATCATGGATCTCGATCCCGGTGAGAATGTTTCCTGGGAACAGGTCATAGCAGGCGCATTCGAAACCCGGGAACGGCTTGAACAGGCGGGTCTGGCCGCCTTCGTCAAGACGTCCGGGGGCAAGGGTCTCCACGTCGTGGCCCCGGTCAAACCCAAAGCTGCCTGGCCGGAAGTCAAGGCTTTCACCAAGGCACTTGCCGATTCGATGGCGTCCGACAGTCCTGACGCCTATGTCTCGACGATCACCAAGTCGAAACGTACGGGCAAGATTCTCATCGATTACCTGCGCAACCAGCGCGGTACGACAGCAGTGGCACCCTACTCTACCCGGGCGCGTCCAGGCGCCGCCGTTTCAATGCCACTCGAATGGGATGAACTTACTCCCGGCATTGGTCCGGCCTATTTCACGGTTTTGAACACGGCGACGCGTCTTGCCGCGATAAAACGCGATCCCTGGGCCGATTTCCGCGCAGCAGCCGCTCCCATTGAAAAGCCAAAAACCAAGAGGAAGAGTTAGCGTTTTTTCGATTTGCTTTCGCTGGCGATACTCTTCTTCAAGGCGTCCATGATATTGACGACATTGCTCGGAGGTTCCGAGGTGCTTTCCTTTGGCTTTGCCGGACGCTTCTTGCCCTTCTTCTTGGCCGCGATAATTTCCAGAAGGCGATCCTGAACTGGATCATCGACCATCTTGGGATCCCAAGGCTTCATCCGCTCGTCGATCAGCGTCTTCACTAAAGGCATGAGGTTGCTGTCGACCTTGTCGTTTTTGATGTCCCCGAAATACGCATCGCGATCACGCACCTCATCGCCATAGCGCAACGTCCATAAGACGATGCCCCGATCTCGCGGTTCCAGCATTACCGCGCGCTCCCGCCTGTACATAACCAGCCGCGAAATCCCGACCTGACCGGTCGCCTCCATCGCATCGCGGATGACCGAAAAAGCCTCCTCACCGACCGGATCGTCCGGCGTCAGATAGTGTGGCTTGTCATACCAGACCCAATCAATGCTATCGCGCGGCACAAACATCGAAATATCGATCGTTCGCGTGCTCTCGAGCCCCACCGCCTCGATCTCGTCATCCTCGAGCATGACATATTCGTCTTCGCTCCGCTGATAGCCTTTGACCTCGTCGTCCTCCTCCACCGCCTTGCCACTGACGGAATCCACATAGTGACTGACAACGCGGTTGCCGGTTTTCCGGTTGAGCGTGTGAAACTTGACCTTTTCATTGTCCGTCGTCGCGGGCACCATCGCGACCGGGCAAGTGACGAGCGAGAGCTTCAAATAGCCTTTCCAGAATGAACGCGGTGCCATGACTCATACTCCCCCAATATGCGCATGAAAAACGGGCTGATAGCCAATTCGTTCCATAGAATCAATCATGTAGCGTCACGGGAGTTTGGCCGCAAGGACATCGGCCTTGTTGATCTGCGGCGGACTGGCGAAAAGCTCATCTGCTCGCGCCATCAGAGCGGCAGCAACCTTTCCTGATAGATGTGCGTTGCGCCCCCCCTCGTCAGCAAAAGCGTCGAAGATTGCGAAGGAACTTTTACCGAGGCGTATCGCGAACCATGCGATGGTTCCGGATTCTTCATTTACCAGCGGTAAAGCCGACTGAAGAAACGCCGCGACGTCTTCCTCTTTTCCGGCTTTTGCTTCGAGGGGCACGTAAAGAGCAAATTTGGTCATGGTGGTTCCTTCTCGAACTGGGACGGGATTTGCGTGGCAAGCTTGCACCTTTTTTGCGTCACAGGGAACTGTCCCGTCGCGACAAACGTTCTTCGACCGCAACAACAGGGTGAAGAAATGCAGCCGGACTATGCGTATTATGCTGAAATAACTGGGCTTAAACTGGTCGATCCGGAGACATTCACCCTAAAGCGCGAGCCGTGCGGAGACAGCTTCCACTACGTCCGCACCAATGGACGTCCTGTTTCAAAAAAGCACCTCGAGCGCATCGCCGCTCTGGTTATTCCTCCTGCGTGGACAGAGGTTTGTTGCTGCGACGAATCCGAAGGACATATTCAAGCAGTCGGCCTGGATGCGCTGGGGCGCCGGCAATACATCTATCACCCGAAATGGGAGGACGTGCGCAACAATATCAAGACGCATCGCTTGCTTGCATTCGGCAAAGCACTTCCCCGAATCCGCAAGCGCATTCTGCGTGATATGCAGCGCCCCCCGACATCAAGTCGCCCGCTTGTCGCGCTCGCAGTGAAACTGATCGATCAAAAGGCTTTCCGGCCCGGGCATGAAAAATATGCCAAGGATGGTGGTCGAGGCATCGCCTCACTCAAGAACAGCGATCTCAAAATCAACGGCAATATCGCAAACTTCGTCTTTGCCGGTAAATCGAAAAAGAAGAACGAAATAGCCATCACCGATCGCGCCGCCGTCCGGCGCTTAAAGGCCCTGAAACGGCGGGGAAGGCTATTCCAATACAAGGACAAGCAGCGCTGGCGCAGCCTGCACGCGGGAGAACTGAACCAATATCTGCAGGAAATCTCCGGCTCGAAAGTCAGCGCCAAGGATTTCAGGACTTTTCATGGATCCGCCCGCGCGCTTGAATTCCTGGCGCAGAACGATGCCAACACCGATTCCGCCCGGAAGCGGGCCCTTTCTGCAGCCATGCGCAATGTCAGCGAATTCCTGCGCAACACACCCGCGGTGGCACGATCGAGTTATGTGCATCCCCTTGTGACAGAGTGCTTCAATGCCGGCCAACTGGATAAGTCACTGCTGCGTGCGCCCCACCGGAAAGGTCTCACTGGCCCGGAAACCGGGCTGATGAGGCTTCTTGAGCAAGCACTGGAATGAACCATGCAGGCGTCTGATTGAGGCATGGTAAGCAGGTGACGGATAGGGTCCGCTCCAATTCGTATTGCCGGGACGTACGCACTTGCTAGATTTGCCTATCGAGAATGTTTTTTTGCAGTGCGGTAAGTGGTGCATTCGACAAACGAATCCAATTCAATTTGCGACAGAGCAGAAAATGCGCTTAGCTTTTTGCCTATCGCCGCAACAATCGCGCGGAATGGCGGCCCGCAAATTGAGATGTGTTCTCGCTGAACAGATGGGAGCGTGTCATGACATTCACAGATAGAGACCGACGGATATTCGCCACTACCGATTGGGAAATTATGCAGCGGGCTCACAACAGAGCATCGCAATTGTTGGATCGGTGTCCCAAGACGCACGAGCGGTGTAATGATCTAGCTCGCGTCATCATGGCTATCTATGAGAGCGGCGTTCGCGATGAGGATGAGCTGGCGGCAATGGCAGCAAATCGTGAACTCAACTTTATGGCAAGTCGCGGGCATTTCCAAAAACCGTTTCCGTTCAAGAATGCGGATTCAATCTATTACTCCGCAACCGAACACTAGCGCGGGAAAGTGAGAAGCCGAACCGAATACGGCTTCTCGTGAGGTCTTGAGCAAGGCGATCAATTTCACGCCAGGCCCGCGGCCTTGAGCTTATCCGGTGTGAACGGTGCCTGACGGATTCGCACGCCGGTCGCGTCGAAGATCGCATTGGCGATAGCCGCAGCAACAGGTCGCATGGAAGGTTCGCCAGCGCCGCTGGGCGGAAGTTCCTTGTGATTGATCAGAACCACGTCGATTGTCTCCGGCGTCTCGGTAATGTCGAGGATCGGGTAGGTCTCCCAATCGATACTGGTGACGTTCTTGTCGTCGAACTGCACTTCCTCATGTACCGAACGGCTGATTGCCTGGACGATATTGCCTTCGATCGTATGCGTAAGCTGCCGTGGATTGACAATCATGCCACAGTCATGAGCCACGGTGAATTTCCGGGCCCATATCCGACCGGTCCGGCTCTCGATTTCGACATCGCAGACCACCGCTACCCTTGTACCGCTGCGTTGCGCATAAGACATCCCCTGCCCCTTGAACCTGCCATTGCCTGCGCTTTGCCGACGCGCGGCAGTGCGAGCTTGCCAGCCGGCCTTTTCCGTTGCCGCCTTGACGACGGCGATGTCACGAGGGTCGGTAATGTATTTGAGGCGGAATTCCAGCGGATCCATGCCGACGGCATAGGCCAGCTCATCGATGAATGATTCCGAAGCGAAGTGGATTTGCGGCCCGACAGGATCGCGCAGATGAGTCGTCCTGAGCGGCGATGCCCGGTCCAGCAATGGGGCGACCGTTTCCCACGCCTTTCTCTTCGCCGGGAAACCGTAAGACTCTTCCGGCACGCCAAAACCGACGCCGGGCTTTAGCGGTATATCGATGAGCTGACCAGCCAGCGTATCGCGCGTTGCGCTCTCATTGGAGTTGACGTCAACCCGGGAGAAGCCCTTGGATTCGAAATGCCAGGCAAGAACGTTGTCATCCTTGTCGAGCGCGGCACGTGCTGTATGGATAGAGGCAGGACCTTTAGGGTCCCACCCTGTGCCGTCCTTCCGCATACCCTGAACCCTGATCGGTTTGCCAGTCAGCTTGGCGATCAGCGCCGCGTCGGCGGCAGCATCGCCGGCATCGTTGCGGCCGTAGCTGCCGGGGCCGGGAACCCAGATGCCATGCACGTTCTCCGATGGCATATCCAGGATTGCGGCGACGCCCGCGGCGGCAAAATGCGGCTTCTGCGACCCAGTCCATAAGGTTGCGCTGTCACCTTTGATTTCAACCACTGCGCAGGCCGGGCCCATGCTCGCATGACTCTGAAAAGGCCACTCATACGCCGCCTCGACGACTTTAGCGGCGCCCGCGAAAGCAGCATCAACATCCCCGACATCTTCGCCAGGTTCGCGATGTACCGATTTCGCATTCCGAAGATGATCGAAAATACCGGCCTGTGTCGGGAAGTTCGGCGTTGAATCCGACCATGTCACCTTAAGCTGGTCGGCCGCCCTGATCACATCCCATTCCCGTGGCGCCACAATTGCGAGGAAGCCTTTCTCGCGCACAATCTGCACGTCCGGTATGTCTTTGACCGAATCTGCATCGACCTCGACAGGCACGGCACCCGCCACTTCGGGACGTATCACTCGAGCGTGCAACATGTTTGGCACCTTGATGTCCACGACGTAATCGCCGGTGCCCATAACCTTCCATGGCACGTCACGGCGCATAGGCGAACTGCCGATAACCTTGTGGTCGGCAACAGGTTTTATCGTGCCTTTGCCTTTGACAAAGAGGCTATTGCCAATTTTTTGATTCCACTCGAGCTGAGTGTCAAAGAACCGGCCGCCGATCAGTCCGGCATAGGTCACCGTTTTCGCCGGATCGGCGATGGAACTGATGACACCATCGTCCACTTTTAGGTCCGCGGCGGGTACACCAAGCTGCTTCGATGCCATGTCGATAAGTTGATAACGCGCTTCCGCAGCCGCGCTCTGCAGCGCTGTGCCACCCTGCTGAATGCCGGTGGAGCCCGAAGCTCCGCCCTGGTTGATGCTGGTCGCCGTATTGCCTTGCTGCACGAAGACCTTGGATACTGGGAGATCGAGCTCCTCAGCCACCATCTGGGCAACGCCAAGATCAGTGCCCTGGCCCATGTCCATCTTGCCCCAGAAGGCGACAACGGTACCGTCCGCGTTGACCTGGATATAGGAGGACAGATTTTCAGGTTTCAGCGGAGGCCGTGTCGTGGCACCCAAGACGGCCGCGCGCGCCTTGTGGCCGGGCAGTACAACGGAAACAGTAAGTGCGCCGAAGGCACCGAGAAACATGCGCCGGTTGACATTGAACGTCATGATTGCCTCCTCACGCCTGTGCAGCGCGCTTGACGGCGCGCATTATACTGTAATGCGTACCGCACCGGCACTTCAGCCCGCGCAATGCATCACGAATTTCACCGTCGCTGGGACTAGGATTTGTCTCAAGGAATGCTGCCGCCGTCATCAGCCAACCGTTGAGGCAATAGCCGCACTGCGGAACCTGCTCCTCGATAAATGCCTCCTGGATCTTGTGAGCTTTGCCATTTCCCCCACCGAGACCGGCCAAAGTAACAACCTTGCCGACGCCAACTGAGTCGACCGGAGTCACGCATGAACGGACGGCCTGTCCGTCAATATGCACCGTGCACGCACCGCACTGTGCCAGACCACAGCCAAAACGAGGGTTCCGGAGGCCAAGATCGTCACGAAGAGCATAGAGCAGCGGCATTTCTGGATCCGCTGTAATTACATGACTATTACCATCAACATTAAGCTGGATTTGTTTCGTGGCCACGTCTTCCTCCCGTGAATCGGTAAACATCATTGCCCTATTCTTTACGATAGTGAGGACGCGCAAACCGGGCAAGACTTAATGCTTGTGGAAACTGTGCGAGACACTCGTATAGCCGTGCGATCACAAAGATGTGCTTGTCGCGTGAAGTTGATCTCCGAAAATACTTTGGAGCGAGGTTCGGAATCTTTACGGCATCGCAGTGGCATTTACCGGCCAACCGTCCCCATCTGGGTGCATATCAATATGTGTTGAGTTCCTTCTCCCGGGCGAAGGGATACACTCTGTGCGGACGCCCCGCATCGAGGAGGAAGAGAGTTTGTATTTCCATCGCACCATTCTGCGTCTCGCCGTCGCTTTTGCACTGCTGACTTCGCCAGCGTTTTCGCAAGACAATGCACAGCGAGATGTTGGAACAGATGATCATGGCGGGAACGTCACGCAATCGCGGCCACCGTCGAGCGGTGGAGATAAGGCCGGTCCTTCGAAGACGGAGGGCGACACTTCAACCGGTGGCATTCTAAGCCTTTTGCCCGCGGATTCGGTTACCGATCACGTCTTGAAAACCAGAACGCAGGACCTTGCCTATACCGCCACCGCGGGCACGCTCAGCCTCTTCGGGCAAAATGGAGAGCGTACCGCCAAGATTTTCTATACCGCCTATGTCGCCCGCAATCGTCAACCGGGCCGTCCGCTCACCTTTGCTTTCAACGGCGGACCGGGAGCCGCTTCGGCCTATCTCCACCTTGGGCTGGTCGGGCCACGCATCCTCAGTTTCGGCCCGAACGGTCAGGATGGCACCAGCCCGGCGCTGATTGACAATCCGGATAGTTGGCTGGAGTTCACTGACCTTGTGCTGATCGATCCTGTTGGCACGGGTTGGAGTCGTGCGGCAAGCGACAACATTGCTTCGAATTTCTACGGGGTTGGCCAAGATGCGGAGAGCATTGCCAAGACGATCGCGCTTTACGTCAATCACAATGAGCGCATGGCTTCCCCAAAGTATCTGCTTGGGGAGAGCTATGGTGGTTTTCGCGCTGCAAAAGTCGCCTCTGCGCTCAAGGACGACCAAGGCATTCTTGTTTCGGGGATTATCATGCTGTCGCCACTCATCGAGGGGCAGCTGTTATTTGGCGAGAGGCAGTATCCGTTGGGAGCGGCCCTTCAACTTCCTTCGCTTGCGGCAGCAGAGTTGGAACGCCGAAACGCCTTCGACCCGAGCGCGATCCGCGATGCAGAACAATTTGCCATGACTGATTATCTTGTGACGCTTGCGGGACCTGAACCGTCTGGGAACAAGGCGGCAGCCTTCTACGCGCGGATTTCACAATTGACGGGCATCCCCGAAGCGGTCGTAAGCCGGACACGCGGCTTTCTCGACGACACCTATGTCAAGCACTCGAAGGGCAACGAATTCGAGGTGGTCAGTCCTTATGATGCGTCTTTTGCCGTCTCAGATCCCTATCCTGAGTCCGACGCTGATCGAAGCAGCGATCCTATCCTTGACGGGTTCACGCGCTCATATGGGGCGGCGTTTGCCAGCTACGCCCGCAATGAACTGGGTTTCAGCACTGAATTGACCTACAGACTGCTCGCGAACGACGTTAACGAGCGGTGGGAGTGGGGCCGTCGCGGCAAAGGCGGCGGTATGCGAACCCAGGCCAGCGCGACCGGAAACATTCGCGACCTTCTCTCGGTGATACCGACTTTCCGTTTGCTGGTCGCGCAAGGCTACAGCGATGCGATCACGCCCTACGGGATCAGCAAATATGTCATCGACCATCTGCCGTCCTCGCTTGCGGCGGGCCGGGTCGACCTCAAGCTTTATCGTGGTGGCCACATGTTCTACACGCGGTCGAGCTCCCGACGTGACCTGACCGCAGATGCAAGAACCTTCTTTTCCGGAGAGATGGGAAAACCTCAAGGGGAATAGTGGATCGCTTCCAGGCGGACGACTAAGACCCGCACATTGCTTAAAGAAACCCGATCCACCGACCGGCAACTACAGCGCTGACCCAAAGAGTGATCGATAGAGCTGCTGAAAGCTGCACTCTCCTTGACGGCTCTTTGTTCCTAAGAGCGAGCCGCCAATGGCTGTTTTGATTGAGCACCAAAGCATTGGCGATACCCAATCCGACTATCCCAACCTTGATGAGGAAGGCGGTATTGTGAATGTACGCGATGGGCCTCACCGATAAGAGGATCAATCCAGTGATAATGGCAAGTGCAACACCGGCAGCAGCAACACGTGAAAGCGGTGGGCCAAGCGTGCCGATGGGATACTGCTTGAACAACCCGAGTATTCTAAGGTCCAGCGTGATGATAGCGCCCAAGACAACACCGATCGAAAGAATATGCGTCGCATTGACAAGCAGATAGGCAATCTGAAAACGCCGGAGCATCACCGCTCCAGGCCATTCGGAAAGCGCCTGCAAAAACTCCATCGAAGCGCCGGTCAGTTCGTCTTTATCCGCTCGGGGTAGATATCGAATGTCTTACCGCCCACGGCGATCCGCACGGCCTTCATCCGCTTTTCGCCTGGATCAGTGGACCGATTGCCAAGTGCAGTTATCTCATCGCCGATTTTTGCCGAGCCGTGGACAAAACCGGAGCGTTCGGTCTGACGCGGATTTCCGAGTTCCACACGCCAAAGACCGTCATTCGCGGTTTCCACATCGAGCGTTGGGTGCGGCGGGCCGATATAGAGGTCACGGATCACACCCTTGAGCTCAATTTGATCGGCCTCGGCCCAAGACCAGCCGTGATGTGCAGCAGCGCCCGAGACAATTGCCGTCATAAAGACGGCGCCGCCAAGGAACCGACCGTACAAATTCATCATGATATCTGCCTCCTCTGCCAGGTCACCTCGTCCGTTACTGGAGCCATTTCGAGCACCAGCACACGGTTCGAGGCAGATTTAATCCATCGTATGCCGGATAATCTTTGACATGCGTGAAAGGAATGCCGGCCTCGACGATGCAACAAGCTTCCATGACAACACAGTCTTTGCCAACTGCCGCGGCAGCACTCCGATAGATAGAAACCACGCCGCAAGGACCGCCCGGCGGCGCAAGGATGCATTCATCTCCAGACTGGCGGTTACACCCGCTACAGCCAAAGCCAGCTTGGAATCATCGTCCACGGGGTGCTGATGTTCGTCCACGCACAAGGATGCCAAGCGCTCTTCCAGATGAACCGGATCGCGCAGATTGGCATCCGGCGGCACTGTCAAACCGATCTCCGCCGCCTGATCCGACAGGGCCTCCAGGCGACGGAAATCATGCTCTACCCGCCAGCGTGCTCGCTGGCCGAATTTCTCTGCAAAGACCGAGTGGTTGCCCCCATGGATCCGGTAAGCGCCGAGACACCTCTCTATCGACGTCACTTTCCCGTAAAGAGGAGCCAACGTCACCAGATATCCGTCAGCCCCTTGCCGGAAGTCTGGTTCAGGAATCGGCATGATCGTTTCCAGCGTCGACCGGTCAAAGGCAAGACCGCTTGTCACCGTGGTTTGGTAACGGCCCTTGCGCAAGAGTTTTGGAACAACATCACCGGAATCGAACGGCAGTTCGGGCGGAGGAAAGATATCCTTGATTTCTTCGTCTTCATCGACGATGTGGAGCCTGAACTGCATCTGGGCGATTGTCGTCCCCCAAGCGCGGACAGCCTCTGACACCGCATTTGGGTAGAGATAATCATCAGCGTCCAGAAAGAGAACGATTTCTCCCGAAGACGCCGCGAACCCTGTATTGAATGCCGCCGCATGCCCGCCATTTCGTGCTCTGAGGCACGGGCGCACCTTGCCGCCATAGGATTTGATGATCTCAACGGAGTTGTCGGTCGATTCATCGTCGACAATGATGACCTCGACATCTTCGTAATCCTGCTCCAATGCGCTATCGATGCATGGCCGTAGAAAGCGTGCATAATTGTAGTTGGAAATAATGATCGATACCGGGGTGCGGTCAGCGTCGGAATTCATCGCGTTTAGCCTCAGCATTTTGTTTCGGTTGGGGCGAATTGCAATTCGGGTTCACTGAATCAAGCTGATAAGGCGCAGACGGCCCTGACCGCGAGTCTGCATCTGGTTGTGTCCTAGTTATGACGCCCTGGCCGGACGGATCGAACATCGTCCTTGTGCGCTGGCAATCACGCTAATGTGTGCTGCGGCGATCGCGGCCGCAGCACGCATCGAGCGCCTTCTGGACCCAAATTTCCAAAACCCGTAGTACCGTCATATATAATGATCGTCATTATTACTTGTCTATTCATTATAACCACCATATAAAAAGTCAGCGCCGGAATCACTGAAGTTGTCAATTCAGGCGGACCAGTACGGGTGGGCGGCAATACATGGCCCGGCTTTTTGCATGGCCGTTGACCGCATGTTTGTTCGACAGGAATAACGCACATGGACGGCAACGTAGTTGATTTTCTTCCCTGTATTGCTGATGAGACCAGGTCGCGATGGTTGGTACAGCGGGTAGCAATTCTTCGAAACAATCCGCATTTTGTCCCTGCGGCGAAGATATTTTCGCAAGGCGTCGTCGACTTGTTCGAGGGTCATTACATGGCCAACAAAGTGATGGCGACCATGGCCAGACAGGTGATTTGCATGGCGGTTCTTGCCTTGCATTTCGATAGTAACAACGGCAGCAATGGAGCAACCATATCGGCCATCCAACGCATTACCACTGACGCGAAATTGTGCAGCCTCAGCGCCACGGCGGCGAGCATCGATCTTCTCGAGAAGATTGGCCTTGTCAAACGTGTACAGGATCAAACTGATCATAGAATTCATCTCATTCAGCCAACCGATCACTTATTGGGCTGTGCGAAGAAAATCGTGGCGGTGGCGGTGGCGGCTGCCGATAGATTGTTTCCGCTAAGGCATTACCGCGATTTGCTGGACGATGCCGGTGGTTTCATAGAGCGATACTTCGCCTCCAGTTTGCAGTCGCTGCTTGATATCAGCGCGTGGATATCCGATCAGCCTGGCTCGCGGCTGTTTGCTTCCAGCGGCAGCGGCGAAATACTTCTTTGCAAACTGATGTCGTTAAGGAATTCGCCGGGAGACAACGTCGTGAGCTTTCCGTTCGATGACATTGGAAGCCTCTACGGTGTATCTCGAACACATATTCGCCGGCTCATGAGAAGAGCGGAGGCCGAAGGGCTGGTACGCCTGCTGGAGGCGGGCGGTCGAAAGGTCAAGATCCTTCCTCCTCTTGTTGATGTCTTTGAGAATATGGTCGCAGCCCATGTGGCGAAAACACAATTCGGAATGCATCTTGCAAACAAGGATTATGATCTCCTTCCCATGGGGCGTTGTGCATAGGCAAATCTGTGTTTGTTTGCCGGATGGTAGATCAACGTTGCGCCTTCACGCTTTCTAGGCTCAGCCATAACCCCGCCCCGAGGGGCAGGGTCCTGGCCATTGACTGGAGATCAACACAGCCTCCTGTCGATGCCATTTTTTGCATCGGCAGGCTGGTGCGCGTTGACGTTGCATCCGATCTCATCGGCAGTCAAAGGACATAATCAGATGCTTTCTCTATCAGATTCCCATAAAACTTGGCTGTGAAGGCCACTCTCCGTCTGGTTCCACCAACAACCAGCCACAACGATAGTGTCCAACCGCACCAACAATCACATGCACTTCATACCACCTGACACGGCGCGAGTTGCTCGGAGCGCCGGCGCTGCCGCCGGTTGCCGCGATTCGACGACAGGTTGGAAAGCCTCTGCGAAGCTCATCTCCACACATCAAATGTAACATTCCAGCAACACCACGACGGGCCGCAAAATGCCATTGGATATGTCCTTTGACCTAGCCCGCCCTGCCGGAAGACATAGGCCCCAGGCATCCGGATCCATTCGTATGCTCTCACTCAACTCATCGTCCATAACTGGAGATAGGCATGAATATCAAAAGTCTTCTTTTCGGCTCCGTTGCTGCCCTTGTTGCGGTAACAGGAGCGCGCGCTGCGGATGCAGTCGTTGTTGCTGAACCGGAGCCCGTCGAATATGTTCGCGTTTGCGACGCATACGGCGCTGGATTTTTCTACATTCCTGGCACCGAAACCTGTCTCAGGGTCGGGGGCATGGTCCGTTACGATGCCCAGGCCGGTGACGATCCGTATGACGGTTCGAACCTCGGTCGCCTCAAGGCAGACGGCACCCGCGACGAAACCTATCATAAGCGCACACGTGCGGAAATCCGCATGGATGCCCGTTCGGAAACCGAACTTGGTACATTGCGTTCCTATATCATCGGCCGCTTCCAGTATGATGATGGCGAAGACAGTGGCGGATCCGTTCCAACAGCCTACATCGAGCTTGGCGGCTTCAAGATTGGTACGGACGATGAAATCTTTGGTGCTTGGGTCGGGTATGCCGGCGACATCATCCAGGACGATGTCATCAACTACCAGTCCGGCCAGTCGAACCAGATCAGCTACACGTTCGTCGGCGGCAACGGTTTTTCGGCTATCATCGCTGCCGAACAGGGCTCCGATGATTTTGGCGACAACGTAATCGACGATTATATGCCGCACGTTCTTGCCGGCGCGAAATGGGAGCAGGCCTGGGGCAAGATTGCCGGCACGGTTGGCTACGATTCCAAGCAGGAAGATATAGCAGCCAATCTGCGTGTGGACTTCAACATCACGGACAAGGTTTCGGTTTGGGTCTTGGGCGCGTATCAGTCCGACTTCGATGCGAATTCCTTCTACACCGGTGAAACCAACTGGTTCGCCCAGTTCCAGGGCGACTGGGCCGCCTGGGGTGGTGTTGCTGCTAAGGTTACCGATAAGGCGACCGTCAACGCACAGGCCGCATACGAAGACGAAGGCACATACGCTCTCGCTCTCAATGTGGCTTACGAGCTGGTGCCGGGCTTCACCATCACGCCGGAAATCAACTACACCAAATTTGATGGCGCGCGTAAGGATGATTCGATCGCCAATGGTGGTGACGATGATGCGTTCGGCGGCATCGTTCGCTTCCAGCGCAACTTCTGATCCAGCTGACGCAATCAGATTACTTCGATATGAAATCAAGGCGGCGGGTCCAAACTCGCCGCCTTACTGTTTCAATTCGCTGCTGAACGATCTGCTCTGCTCGAACCCTGCTTTTCGCCGGCAATCGATCGATTCTATACTTGCGCCATCTCCGAGTGGAGGAGAGCCTGCATATGTTCTGCCAGGTCGAGCTCGCCTCGCGCCGCAATCTTCAAAAGATATCGTGCCTTGATCCGGCGATCTCCGTCGCCGATCGCAGAATAGGCACATACAGCCAGAAGGGCTTTTTCCTCTACCCGGCTGGCTTCATCGGGATCGCAATTATTACCATCCATCGTCTGGATTGCTTTGCAAAACGCTTCGTATGTTATCTCATGCGCCTCGATGAGTGCCAGCAGGTGGCGGGACGATTCCCTGTCCCGGCGTAGCGGCTCTGCGGCAACAGCCGCTGCCGCAACGGGCGCAACGATGGCGGCACTGCCGCAACCGAGAAGCAAGGTGCGACGGTCAATCCTGGGCATGGCGAATTCTCCTCTCTTCTTCACTTCATCGCAGTCGGCCAGATCGAGGTCGTAACACTGGCGCGTTCCATCCTAGCACGAGGGTCTACGCATTCATGTCAGTATAGATAGCACCCCTGGCGGTGCCGCTGCCTATGTTCACTACGCCTGCGGGAACTGTCGCAATACTCGAAGTCATTGCGTTCGTTCCCACGAACGGAATTAAATCAAACTACTTAGTTTCTCTGTAGAACCCCGGAAAAATCAGAGAAATATTAACGGTCGTAGTGTCATTGATAAGCCTGCGCTTGAGTCAGCAAACTGGCGTGTCGGTCCGTGGTGGAAGGCTTGGTGGATTCTCCGAATGTCGCGCTATTTTGATCGGCTATGGTACAGGGTAATATTCATTGCTCTGCTGATTGCCGTCGGCGCCCTGTGCGGGATGTGGATCAGCCGGCTTGTCGTCATCTCAAGTGACCGCGGGCAGATGCGAATCTTCGCTGACCGGCTTCTTGATCGCGCGGTCGAGGTCTTTACCGAAGCCGACCTGATGCTGACGGTCATCAATACGTCGCCCTATCCTTTTTGTTCGGACAAGGAAATATCGTATTTACGAGACGTGCTGTTCGGCACCAGATATCTCAAGGACATGGGCAGGGTGAGCGACGGCTTTTTTCATTGCTCGGCTGTGTTCGGCAATGGAAAAAAGCCGATGCCACTGGTCGCGCATGATCTCGAAACGCCGGCGGGGAAACTGATCTATGCGAATTCGCGCCTGGCGATATCCAATTCCAGCGCCCCGATTATCGGTATTGGCAAGGCAAACGTCGTCCTGGATCCCGCTTCTTTTGAAACGCTGAAGAATTCCGCCTATGCCTACGTTGTAATGTACAATCCGCAAGGCACATCCTCGACAGTCGGGATGTTCGGGTCATTGAATATCGGCAAGCTCGACGTGAGGCCGCCCGATGGCGTTGGCCGGATCGGGGATACTGTCTATCGCAACATTTGCCGGGACATGGCATGCGTGACAGTACACGCCGAGGTCAGTCAGCTTGAAGCATCAGCCCAGCCGATCACGACGATAATTTCCATTTTTGGCGCTACGCTCGGTGCTGCTCTCGCTACGATCATCATCCTGCTTCGGCGCAACAATCTGAGCATGAAAACGAGGCTGCAACAGGCGCTTGGGCACAACAGGCTGACGATGGAGTATCAACCCATCGTCGACATAGCGACAGGTCGTACGGTGGCAGCCGAGGCGCTTGTGCGCTGGAAGGAAAATGGAGAGACGATACCCCCAGACGTATTTATCCCTTTTGCTGAAAAAGCCGGATTGATTAACCGGGTTACGATATGTGTTATCGAAAATGTCCTTAAGGATATGGCGCCGGTTCTCGATGCCAATCCTGATTTTCACGTCAGCATCAACATAACCGCTGCGGATCTTTTCAACCGTGATTTCAGCGCCCAGCTCGCGTCACGTCTCGAGGAGGCAAACGTCACCAGCAGCCAGATCGTGCTTGAGATCACTGAGCGTTCCACCGCTAACGCCGCCGAGGCCATAGAAGCGATCCAGCGTCTGCGATCCCGCGGACACCGGATATTCATCGATGATTTCGGCACCGGATATTCGAGCCTCGCCTATCTCGGTGAACTCAACGTCGACGGGATAAAGATCGACCGGTCCTTTACCCAGACGATCGGGACCGGTTCTGTCTCGGTGTCGATCGTGCCGCAGATCATTGGGATGGCCCATGTCCACCATTTGGATATCGTCGTCGAAGGCATCGAGACACCAGCCCAGCGCGACTATTTTGCGGCCCTTGTTCCCAAGGTCAACGGACAAGGGTGGCTCTTCGGCCGCCCTACGAGCGCAGCAACAATCAGGGAACTCCTGAATTCGCTCACGTGAGCATCTCGTGCGTCCCGAACTGATTTGAAATCCGTCTTCTCCTGGATCATATGTAACAACAAGCCATACGGCACAATCAAATGGGGTGATTTTCATGGAGGAAGACGCCGCAACGTTCTCGGCCCGATTGAAACATCGGGCCCATACATACGGCTTTTTTACATGCGTCCTGCTGGTCATATCCTCCATCATCGGCGATGCCGGAGGTCCGCTCTTCAGCTGGCTCTGGCCGCTCTTGATCATCGGTGGGTTGTTGACCCTTTTCCTGGCCGTCTATCTTCGTTTTGATGCCGCGCTGTTTCGCTTTATCGCATCCCATGACGACGAAACGGAGGGCTGCCGCGCGGTGGACGACATTCTCGCGCGCATGCATTTGCGAAAGCGGCCGGATAGGACCCGGCCCTTGCAGGCGCGCATGACACGAACCAACAGCCTCTTGATGAAACTGCACCTTGCTTTTGCGGCTTTTCTTGCTTTATTCGCTGCAATAACAGCCTATGGGTTGTGGACCGGTTAAAAACAACCGGAGGGGGCATATGATCGAAACCAAACCGCTATTGCGGCGGGCGGCTGCCATGGTGCTTGCCGGCGTCGCGCGAGCCATAACCGGGGTGCGCCCGATCTGGCAAGGCTGTGCGCCGTCGACGCGCCAGCGAATCTATTTCGCCAACCACGCCAGTCACGGCGATTTCATTCTGCTTTCCACCTGCCTGCTGCCGGAGGAGCGCGAACGCACCCGCGCGGTCGCGGGAGCTGATTACTGGAGGAAAAACAGGATCCGGCATGTCTTGGCCCGTGACCTGCTCAATACGGTGCTCGTAGAGCGGAACTGGGTCGAGCGTGAGCAAGATCCGATGGTCATTATGCTTGACGCACTCGAGAACGGTCACTCGCTCATCATCTTTCCCGAAGGTACGCGCAACATGACCGACGAGCCACTCCTGCGTTTCCGCTCAGGCCTGTACAACTTGGCCTTCGCCCGGCCCGATGTCGAACTCGTCCCGTGCTGGATCGAAAACATGTCGCGCGTTCTTCCCAAGGGTGCGTTTCTACCGGTGCCGTTGCTTTGCCGTGTCATCTTCGGCGAGCCTGTCGAGCTTACGCCCGCCGAAGACCGTCATGCTTTTCTCGACAGGGCACGGCAGGCCCTGCTTGAGCTGAACCCGGAGTACCAGAGGTCACTCAACCATGGCTGAAACGATATGGCTGTTCCTGGGCCTCCTCGGCATATTGACGGCCGCCAGCGCCGTCGCGACGGCATTAAGCTGGAAGCGTGTACGCAAGGGCGAAGTTCTGCCTTCGACACTCGCCAATTTGAACTCGCGCATCAAGGCGTGGTGGATCATGATCGCCACCATTTCCATCGCCTTTTTGTTCGGCAAGGGCGGCGTTATCCTGTTGTTTGCATTTGTATCTTTTGCGGCTCTGCGCGAATACGTAACACTGACGCACACGCGACGGGGTGACCACTGGATACTGCTGGGCATGTTTCTGATCATCATCCCGGTTCAATACTATCTGCTCTGGATCGAATGGTACGGGATGTTCTCGATTTTCGTGCCAGTCTACTGCTTCCTCGCCATGCCCGCCTTGACAGCTATCTCCGGCGACACGGAGCGGTTCCTCGAGCGTGTCAGTGAACAGCAGTGGGGTATCATGCTCTCGGTATATTGCCTCAGCCATGTACCGGCTCTGCTGACACTTCCGATACCCGGTTTCGAAGGCAAGGGGCTTCTGCTCATCGCGTTTCTGATCGCCACGGTGCAGGGCAGCGACGTGTTGCAGTACGTGTTCGGCAAGCTCTTCGGTAGGAATAAGGTCGCGCCCAAAATATCCCCCTCTAAAACATGGGAGGGCCTGATTGGCGGTGTCATCAGCGCATCGCTCCTCGGAGCCGCACTTTATTGGCTGACGCCTTTCACACCGGCACAAGCCGGCCTGATGGCCGCGCTTGCCTGCATCATGGGGTTCTTCGGCGGATTGGTCGCCTCGGCGATAAAGCGCGATCGCGGTGTCAAGGATTGGGGCCATATGATCGAGGGCCATGGCGGCATGCTTGACCGGGCCGACAGTCTGGTCTTTGCCGCCCCGATCTTCTTTCACATCGTGCGCTATTTCTGGACCTAGAGCAGATCTGCGTTCGCGAGATCACGCAGCAGATGGCTCGCGCCATAGGTCCATGGTGCGCATTCGGTCGAAAGCCGAACGCGGTTGGACAATGTTCCCAGCGTCGGCGTCGAGATCGAAACGACGTCGTTCATCTTGTGGGTGAAACCCTTGCCCGGCCCATCGCGATCCTTGACCGGCGCGAACATGGTGCCAAGGTAGAGCACAAGACCGTCCGGATACTGATGGTGCTTTCCGATCGTCGCTTCAACGAGCGATTCCGGTGTGCGTGATATTTTCGCCATGCTGGAATGGCCATCGAGAACAAACCCGTCCTCGCCCTCAACGCGCATGCTGAGTTCCGCCGCCCTGACGGTCTCGATTGTGAAATCGCCATCGAACAGGCGGACAAATGGACCGACCGAACCCGAGGCATTGTTGTCTTTTGCCTTGCCCAGCAACAACGCCGAGCGTCCTTCAACATCGCGCAGATTGACATCATTGCCCAGCGTTGCACCGACGATGCGCCCGGCACTTGAAACGACCAGCACGATTTCCGGTTCTGGATTGTTCCAGCTCGAAATCGGGTGCAATCCGACATCGGCTCCGAAGCCCACCGTCGACATGGGTTGACCCTTGGTGAAGATTTCGGCATCGGGACCGATCCCGACTTCGAGGTACTGGCTCCAGACGCCGCGGGCGATCAACGCCTCCTTGACCTGCATGGCCGCAGGGGAACCTGGCACGATCTTTGAAAGGTCCGCCCCGATAAGCTTGAGAACGTCGTCGCGCAGCGAATCGGCCTTGGCCTTGTCGCCCTTCGCCTGCTCCTCGATGACGCGCTCGAGCAAGGAAGCGACGAAGGTCACGCCTGACGCCTTTACAGCCTGCAGATCGATCGGAGAAAGCAGCGCAGGAAGCGCCGGGTCGTATTTCTCCGTCCAGCTTTTCTCAATGATCGGGTCTACGTCACCAAGCCTGGTCCCTGCAGTTGCGGAAACATAACTGGCTGGATTGGCGAGTTCGGCAATATCGCGCACGGTCGGCGCGGCTTTGGCAGTGATGTCGAAAACCGAACCGTCGCGCACTGTGACAATCCGCGGGGTGGCATGGCCGGGAACTTTGGCGCGACCGACAAGAACACCGGAGCTGGGCACGATTGTATTTTGCATAGTCTGAATCCTGATATCGGGGGCGTGGCGCTGCGAATACTGGCGCGGATGAATGTGCCGCAGTTATGCGACAGGGCACCCCGCCAATCAAGACCGCAGCTTGCAATCACTTCAAGCTTAATCAGGCTGACCATACGGAAATCGTGTCAAACTCCGAGTGTTGCCTTCACCCGCGCCGGCGAAAAAGGCAGATTGTAGAGACGCTTGCCCGTCGCATTGGCGAGTGCGTTGGCAAGAGCGGCGGATGTCGGTCCCTGCGCAGCCTCGGCGACCCCGAGATAGGGCGAACCGGGATTATCGACAATATGGACATCAAGACTACCCGGTACGGCACTGAAACGCAGGATCGGATAGGTCGACCAATCTGAACTTGTGATCCGGGTGTTGTCGAAGTTGACCTCTTCGTACATCGTCCAGCTCAATGACTGGATGATGCCGCCCTCCGTCTGGTTACGGATGCTGTCGGGAGCCACGGCCTCGCCGCAATCGACGGCAGACACAATCCTCGGTATGCGGATATTGCCCGTTTCCTTGTCGACATCGATCTCCATCGCCAGTGCGAGATAGGCAGCGTGGTTCTTGTATTTGGCAAAGGCAAATCCCCGGCCGCGTCCTTCCGGCATGGGCTCGTTCGACCAGTTGAAAGCCTCGGCCGCCGTCGTCATCACCTTGCGTGCCCTTGGATCCTCCATGTGCCTGAGGCGGAACTCAACCGGATCGGCTCCTGCCTCCTTCGCCAGTTGATCCATGAAACTTTCAATCGAAAAGACGTTTGCATAGGCGCCCAGCCCGCGTAGCGATGAAACCCGCACTGGCATATCGGCAACGAAGTGCCAAAGCACCCGCATGTTGGGAATGGAATAAAGCGGTATGGCGTTGCGATCGCCATTGCCAAGCGGCGTGATGCTCATGACGGGTTTGTCCGGTGGATACCCGGAGGCCATCAGCTGTCCGGGCAGCAGTGCGCCCGCGCTGCCCGGCCGTGCCGAGTGCGTGTTGCTCCAAAGGTCATATTTCCAATTGACGATCTTGCCTGATGCATCGAGCGATGCGCTGACCTTGGTCAGCATTGCCGGACCGTAGGGCTCCCACAGATGCTCCTGGTCGCGCATCCACTGTACTTTGACAGGGCGGCCCGGAAGGGCGCGCGCAATCAATGCCGCGTCGCCGGCCGCATCGTCGGCGCCATTGTGTCCATAACAACCTGACCCTTCCGTATGGATGCACCGTACTTTGTCCAGAGGCATGCCGAGCATTTGCGCGATCGCCTTGCGGTCCGGATAAACACCCTGAGTATGGGTCCATACCGTCATTGTGCCGTTGTCGAGATGGGCCACGGAGCACGAGGGGCCGATCGACGCATGCATCTGATATGGCCGCATGAACTGCGCGGTGAATGTCTCTGCACCGCCAGTAAAATCGCCGCCAGCCTCAGCGACGACGCCCTGCTCGCTTTCACTCCTTTGCAGAACAGCAGGTAGATCCTGCTCGTTCGGCAGGCGAGGCTCTTCCTCCCATTCGGCAAGGCCTGTCAGAGCCCGCATGGCTTGTACGGCCTGCCACTCCTTCTCCGCAGCCACTGCGAGAAAGTTTCCATCATGAATAACCGCCACGACACCCGGCATCGCCTTGATGGAGGCGGTATCGATATTCTTCAGCGTCGCGAACCAGCTCGGCGGGCGAACGACGCGTGCATGCAGCATTCCCGGCAACCGCATGTCCTGTACATAAGCGGAACCGCCGGTAACCTTGGCCGGGATATCCACACGCGCGAAAGGCTTGCCAATATATTCATAGGCATCCGGGGACTTGAGCCTGGACTTCGGCTGCGCGTCCACATGCAGCATATCGGTCATGACCACTTCGCCATATCCGATCGATTTGTCATCGGGCCCGACAATACGTCCATTCTCTGCCTTGAGCTGATCGGCGGGAACTTGCAATTTGCCGCTTGCTTGCTGAAGCAGGATTTCGCGGACCTGTGCCGCGGCATTTCGGATTGCCGTGCCACTGTTCTGGACCGTCTGGCTGCCGGCGGTGAAACCTTCATCCGGGGTGACCGCCGTGTCCGCAGTAATCAGATTGATCGACGCAGGGGGTACCTCGAGTTCTTCCGCCGCGATCTGGCGCAGCGAGGTCTTTGTGCCCTGCCCAAGTTCTGCCTTGCCCGTGTAGACCGTAACCGAGCTATCGGCATCGATGCGTATCCATGCGTCCAGTGAAGGCGTATCGGCCAGACTGCCAGGGAGCTTCGGACCAGGCGCTGCTGGTTCCGGCGGTTTCGCCGGTACATTCAGTTCCCCTTCTTGGGCAAAAGCGTGATCTCGCAATGAAAAACTGACAACCAATGCGCCGGTACCCAACAACAGATGGCGGCGCGTAACATTCGGTAAGCGGGGAGCGTTCATCAGACTTTCCTTTCACCGCTTGCAAGTGGCACAGCCGCTGTTTTCATCAGCTCGCGTGCGCGTTTCACGGCCTTGAGAATACGCATATGCGTTCCGCAACGGCACAGATTGGGTTCGAGCGCTGTCTGGATTTCTGCATCGCTCGCATCGGGCTTCGATTGCAGCAATGCCTGGGCCCGCATCATCATACCCGGAATACAGTAGCCGCATTGCGCAGCCTGCTCCTCGATAAACGCCTGTTGCATCGGGCCAGGACTGTCGATGGTACCGAGGCCCTCCACGGTCTTGATCTCCCGTCCCTCAAGCAAGAGGATCGGTGTCAGGCAGGAGAAAATTGCCTTCCCGTCTACCATCACAGTGCAGGCGCCACATTGCCCTAGACCACAGCCGAACTTGGCAGCGTTGAGTTCGAGGTCGTTGCGCAAGACATAGAGCAGCGGCGTCGCGGGATCGGCATCCACTTCGTGCGTGCTGCCATTGACGTTGAGTTTCATCACTGATCCTCCGCTCCTATGTTGCTGGGCCCGCGCTCGATGCCGTCGGAGGGCCGAACACTGACATGGTATTTACCGGTTCTGGCATCGGCTGCACGCTCGACGATATCCGTCCACGCTGGCTGATCAGTAAAATGCCGGCGCAGATAGCCAAGCAGATCGTTGAGCTGATCATTGGTCAGCACATCTGCGAATCCTGGCATGATGGCGCTCGTGCGGCCACTTGCGGCTGGAAGACCATAAAGCACCATGTTGATGGCGTTTTGCGCGTCTGGTGCATGCACCGTAGAGCTCAGCCGCAGATCAAGTCCGCCGAAAGGCTGTGGCCGGCCGTTTTCATGGCAAGCGGCGCAGGCAGCCTCATAGATCGCCGCAGCCTTCCCGCCTGACGCCGATTGATCATTGCTTATCGCAGACGTGATCGGGCCCGATTTTATCTCTTCCAGGAGTTTATCTGACTTGGCGCGGCGCTCCGCCGAAGGTTCGCCCATCATCGATGCGATGTAAGTCGCCATCGCACGAATATCGCTGTCGGGCAGCAGACCGAGATTTCCGGTGACTTCACCCATGGGACCATTGGCTACACCGTGATCCGGGTGCCAGCCCTGCCGCAGATAGGTGTAGAGGCTGTCCTTTTCCCAGACCACGGGCGCAGGCGACGATCCGTCGAGGGCGAAAGCGCTCCAACCCTCGGCCTCGCCGCCGGCAAGGTGCAGTGAAGCTTTTTCGGCACCTAGCACGTTGCGCGGTGTGTGGCACGCACCACAATGGCCTAGACCATTGACCAGATAGGCGCCGCGGTTCCATTCCTCACTTTGGCTCGCATCGGCCTGATACGCGCCATCCCCGAAGAACAGCAACTTCCAGCCAGCCAGAACCATACGCACGTTCAAGGGGAAAGGCAGCTCGTTCGGCGGCGGCGTGGCCTTCACCGGCTGACGTGTCATCAGGAACGCATACAGGGCACGGTTGTCGTCATCCGAAACATTGGTGAAGTGATCATACGGGAACGCGGGATAGAGATGCTCGCCCTTTCGTCCGACGCCATCGCGCATGGCCCGCTGAAAAGCTGCCTCCGACCATGTTCCTATGCCGCTCTCCGCATCGGGTGTGATGTTGCTGGAATATATCGTCCCGAAGGGTGTCGGGATGGGCAGCCCGCCGGCAAAGGATTTTCCGCCGGGATTGGTATGACAAGCCGTGCAATTGCCGACGGCGGCAAGTTTCGCCCCATGCTCAATCAATGCCTGATCGAAGGAGGCACGTTCTGGTGGCTTGATCGGAGCAATTTCCGGCCTCCACGCGTAAACAAAAGCACCCGCAACACCGACAACGATCAGCGCACCAAGACCGGTAAGAAAACGACCGAATTTCACAGGCAATCCTTGGGATCAAACGTCCAACCATCGGGGGCCGGGAACCTCGGCGCGTGCAAGAGCTGGCGAGAACTTAGAACGAATCCAATTTAGATATATCAGCAACTTGGGTCAATTAAGCCGGGGTGCAATGCAATCAAGATTGTGTGATCGTTATACAAACTACACAAGCCGTTTCTTACGCGACAGCTGACATCGCCATGTCAGCAGGATGTCAATTTTTGGCTACCGCAGCCTTGCCATCTCCCCCTACAGCGGCGCTAGATCCATACGTATCCGGCCTTCGAACCATCAAGGCAATCATGAGGCCATCGGCTTATCAATTGGGACTGATTTTCGTAACCGGCTCGGCAATCGCGTGGAGCCTTGCGGGTCTGTTCACGCGTGTCATCCCGCAGGACAATTGGACCATTCTCGCATGGCGCGGGATTTTCGGTTCGCTCGGCATTGCAGCGGTGATGGTCTTTACCGAACGCGGCCGGTTCTGGTCGAGCTTCCGCGACATGGGTCAGGCTGGCTGGCTTTTTGTTGGCATTTCCGCGCTCGGCATGGTGTTTTTCATCAGTGCCTTGAAGGAAACGACCGTAGCGCATGTCGCTGTCATCTACGCCACCATCCCGTTTGTGGCCGCAATTCTTGGCTGGTTCGTTCTCGGCGAAAGATCGACCTGGAGCGCCATTCTCGCCAGCATCGCTGCCGCGGCCGGGGTATCGCTTATGGTAGGTTTCAGCATCGAAGGAACTTTCTTCGGCGATGCTCTCGCCTTTGGCATGACACTGTGTATGGCGGTGCTGATGATCATCGTCCGCCGTTCTCCGGACGTTTCTGTCATGCCGGCGGCCTGTCTGTCGGCGCTATTCAGCTCCTTCGTCTGCTGGCCACTCGGCTATCCGCTTGGGGTGACGGCCCATGATCTGATGCTCATTGCGCTTTTCGGCATACTGGTTTCTGCCGTGGGCCTTGCCCTCTTTACCCTTGGGGCCAAGCTCCTTCCGCCGATTGAAACCGCTCTGATCGGTTCCCTCGATGCCCCCTTGGCACCATTCTGGGTCTGGCTCGTGTTCAGCGAGGCGCCAAGTAAGAGTACGGTATTTGGTGGATCGATCGTTTTCGCTGCGGTGATCGTTCATGTGATTTCCGGCGCATCGCAAAAGGCCAAAGCACAACGCCTGGTTCAACAGAATAATGTATCATGACCCAATCTTTACGCTGATTGACAAGCTGAACCAAAAGCGGCGAGAATCGTGCCGAGCTCAAGCTCGGGGGACGCGCGAAAATGTTGGAAGCCGCCATAAAACCGGACGTTCAAGCATTCTTCGATAAACGAACGAATTCCGTCCAGTACGTAGTTGCAGATCCCGTAACCCGGCAATGTGCAATCATCGATTCGGTTCTGGATTTCGACGAAAAGTCTGGAGCTACGGCTACCGCCAACGCCGACCGAATCCTGGAGTTCGTTGACGCCAATCGCTTGAAGGTTGAGTGGATACTGGAGACCCACCCCCACGCCGACCATTTTTCGGCAGCCGATTATTTGCGAACCAGGACGGGCGCAACGACCGCGATCGGCAGCCATATCGTCGAGGTCCAGGCCTTATGGAAGCAATTCTACAACTGGCCGGATTTTCCGGCAAACGGATCGCAATGGGACCACCTGTTCGACGCCGGAGATTATTTCAGTATTGGGAAGCTGACCGGGGCCGTGATGTTCTCACCGGGCCATACACTTGCCTCGATCACCTATGTCATTGGCGATTCCGCCTTCATTCACGATACAATGTTCATGCCGGATGGCGGAACCGCCCGCTGTGACTTTCCCGGAGGGAGCGCCGAGCATCTATGGCAGTCCATTCAATCGATTCTTGCGCTCCCGGACGAAACCAGGGTCTTTGTCGGTCACGACTATCAACCAGGGGGGCGTGAACCTCTGTGGGAAAGCACAGTGGGGGACCAGAAGCGCCACAATATCCACGTCTCTCAATGCAATTCTCAAGCAGGGTTCGTGGCAATGAGACAAGCCCGCGACAAGACCCTGCCGATGCCCAGACTTATTCTGCCAGCCCTGCAGGTCAACATGAATGGTGGCCGGCTGCCTGAACCAGAAGCGAACGGTAAACGTTTTCTGAAAATACCCTTGAATGCACTCGGCGACACGAAATGGGATTGACCTTGCATTGTCAGGTCATGAGCGCCAAGGTATGCGAGGTCGTGCACTCTAAATCTGCTGACCAGATGTGCGAGTTCACAACCAAATGACCAGCTGACAGGTCACGGCAAGGCATGAACAAGATCGAACTCGAAAAACAGCCAAACGGTATCACCGAGACAAATCCGGCTCGGCTTGGCATACGGCTGAAACTGGCACGGCAGACACGCGGTCTCACACTGAAGGCCCTCTCCGAAGCCGCCAACTGTTCAGAAAGCCTGTTGTCAAAGATCGAGAATGGCAAGGCATCGCCTTCCCTGCCGATGCTGCACCGGTTGGTCCAGGTTCTCGAAACCAATATCGGCTGGATGTTCGAAGAGTCGGATGGCGAGGAAGGTATCGTCTTTCGCGCGGGCGCAAGGCCACTGATCGCGCTTGATCCCTTGCGGCGCGGTGAAGGCATATCGCTGGAGCGCGTCATTCCCTATTCGCCTGGGCATCTGCTCCAATGCAACATCCATCATATCGAAAAGGATGGCGCCAGCGCAGGCCCGATCCAGCACGCAGGCGAAGAAGTTGGCTATATCCTGGCGGGCGAAGTGGAACTTACCGTCGGCGAAAAACATTTCCAGCTGACGGAAGGGGACGCATTCGTCTTCAACTCCGATCTGCCCCATTCCTACCGGAACACGGGCAACAAGCGTGCAAGTATTTTCTGGGTCAATACACCACCGACATTCTGACGCCAGAAAACTTTCAATTTACTTGACAAGCATTCAAGTCTCTTGAATTATGAGCTGGCGTTCAGTTTTTATGAGGCCCTCACATGGGCCATCCATCAAATAAAAAGGGGAATCGGGATGCGTCTTACCAAAATACTATCGGGCTGCGCTGCAGCCATTGCCATGTCTCTTGCTGTTGGCTCCTCCGCCTGGGCCGAAACCTTCGCACTGGTCACCATCAACCAGCAGGCACTGTTCTTCAATCAGATCAACGAAGGTGCGCAGAAGGCCGCCGACGCGGCTGGCGCCAAACTGGTTATCTTCAACGCCAACAATGTTCCAAGCGCCCAGAATGACGCGATGGAGAATTATATCACCCAGAAGGTCGACGGCATTATCCTGGTTGCGATCGATGTGAACGGCGTCAAGCCCGCGATCACGGCCGCCAAGACTGCAGGCATCCCGGTTATCGCCATCGATGCGCAGATTCCGGACGGCGACAACGTCGCCTTTGTCGGTGTCGACAACACCAAGGCAGGCGAAGACATCGGCAAGTTCTATGCTGACTACGTCAAGTCCAACATGGCGGGAACCGCAAAGATCGGCGTGATTGGCGCCCTCAATTCTTTCATTCAGAACCAGCGTCTGGACGGCTTCAAGAAGGCCGTTGCGGACAGCGGCCAGAAAGTCACTTTCCTCGATACCGTCGATGGCCAGAATGTGCAGGACGTGGCTCTGACCGCGGCCGAAAATCTGATGACCGCCAATCCGGACATGACGACGCTCTACGCGACAGGTGAGCCGGCTTTGGTCGGTGCCGTGTCAGCCGTTACCAGTCAGGGGCGTACGGGGGACGTCAAGGTCTTCGGTTGGGACCTCACCAAGCAGGCCGTTGAAGGCATCGATGCCGGCTGGGTCACAGCCGTCGTCCAGCAGGATCCTGCTGGCGAAGGCAAGGCGGCCGTCGAGGCATTGATCAAGCTGAAGAAGGGCGAAAAAATCGAGCCCATCATCAATGTGCCGGTGACAATTGTAACGAAGGACAACGTCGACCAGTTCCGCGGCATGTTCAAGTAGAACAAATGCTGCAAAGGGGCGCGGCCGCACATGCCGCGCCCAATCCTGTTATTATTTTAACCCAATGGTATTGCGATGAACGATATTGGAAATGAAACCTACCGGGTCCGCATGACCGGCATATCCAAGCGGTACAATACGATCCAGACACTCGACAATGTATCGTTGAGCCTAAAGCCTGGTGAAGTGCTCGGGCTCGTCGGTGACAATGGCGCTGGCAAATCGACCCTGAGCAAGGTTTTGTCAGGCGCCGTCATACCGGACGCAGGCACGATCGAGATCGACGGCAAGACCGTATCTTTCTCCTCACCCGCAGATGCGCGATCGGAGCATGTGGAGATGGTTTATCAGGACCTTTCCCTGTGCGATACCGTCGATGTGGCGGGCAATATATTCCTTGGCAGGGAACCGAGACGCCGGATATTGGGTGTACCGTTTCTCGACAAAAAGCGGATGCACGACGAGGCCCGCACCATGCTCGACCGGCTTGGCATCGTCATCGCCGATACGGGTTTGAAGGTTGAAAATCTTTCCGGTGGCCAGCGTCAATCCATCGCTATCGGCCGCGCGGCCTCCTTCGAACCTTCCGTTCTCATCATGGATGAACCAACGGCAGCCCTCGCGGTCGCGGAGGTCGAGGCAGTTCTTGATCTTATTCGGGCTGTCAGCGCCCGCGGCGTCAGCGTGATCCTGATCACCCACCGGCTGCAGGATCTGTTTCTGGTCTGCGACCGCATCCAGGTCATGTATGAGGGCCGCAATGTCGCCGAAAGGCGCATTGAAGACACAAGCATCGAAGACGTCGTTAATCTCATTGTTGGCCGCAAATTCCAGGCGCGTTCGGCGCGCCGCAGCGAAGACAATGGAGCAAGGCCATGAGCAATCCATCGACTTCAAGCAACGATGCCCTGCATCCCGCCGCCGCTCAAACGCGCGTCCGAAAAAGTACGCTGCACGATCGTTTCATGGCCAACGGTAGCGTCGTTTCCATCGCCATCTTCTTCCTGGTCGTGTGCCTGTTGTTTTCCGGCATCACCGACGCCTTTCTCACCGCACCCAATCTCCTCAACATCGTCAGGCAATCGGCACCATTGCTGATCGTGGCGGCGGCCATGACCTTCGTCATCACTACGGGGGGCATCGACCTCTCGGTGGGTTCGGTCCTTGCACTCGTCGCCACCCTGTCGGCGGTAACATTGCAAGCGGGCTTGCCCTGGCCACTGGTTATCGTTGCCATGCTGTTGCTCGGCGCTGCCATTGGCGCGATCCAAGGCTTCTTCATCGCCTATGAGCGCATACCAGCCTTCATCGTCACGCTAGCGGGGCTGTCTGTCATCCGTGGCATCGCCCTGCTTATTACTGGCGGCTATTCCATCCCCGTCGAAGCAACGAGCCCTTTCACGGTCATCGGCCGCGCGTGGTTTCTCGGCGTGCCGGTCCCGGCACTGATTGCCCTGGTCGTCCTCGTCGTCGCGTATCTGGTTTTCAACGAAACCCGTTTCGGCCGCTATGTGACCGGCATCGGTGCCAACGCCGAAGCAGTACGCCGAGCCGGTGTCGATACGCGGCTGACAACGTTGATGGTTTATGTGCTTTCAAGCACGGCAGCAGCAGCGGCCGGTATCATACTTGCCGCTCGCCTCGGCTCTGGTTCGTCCAACGCCGGACAGGGCTTTGAGCTGGAAGTGATTGCCGCCGTCGTGCTGGGCGGCACCAGCCTCTTCGGTGGCCGAGGAACCCTGATCGGTACCGTGCTTGGAGCCTTGACCGTCGCCGTTATCGGCAACGGCCTCATCCTCGCTCATATGTCACCATTCTTTACGCCCATCGTCACGGGCACGATCATCCTGGTGGCAATCTGGCTTAACTTCCGGCTGTTTCGCGGCGCGATCCGGAGCAGATGAATGACTGGTCTCGACTTTCAGAGCAATGAACCTGGACGGGCACCGATCGGGATTAAGTCCGGAACGGTGATGACCGTTCAGGGGCCTCTGCCTTTAGATGAAATGCGCGTTACCCTGATGCATGAGCACATTCTGCTAGATGGTGCGACGTCGTGGAAATGCCCATGCCATCCCGACGAACTGGCGATCGCGGATCAGCCTGTATCGATCGAGATCATCGGCGAATTGCGCATGAATCCCTATATGAATCGCGACAACGTTTCTTTGGACGATACGGATCTTGCTCTTTCGGAGCTTAAGCGCTTTCAGGCGCTGGGTGGCCACACCGTCGTCGATCCCACCAACATCGGCATCGGCCGCGATCCGGTAAAGCTGCGGCGCATCTCCAGGATGGCAAATCTGAAGATCATCATGGGTTCCGGCTTCTATCTGCAACACACCCATCCCGAATGGCTGAAAGATATGGATGTCGACGCGGTCACCGAATTTCTCGTCAACGATGTTGGCGGCGGCGATACGCAACCCGAAATCATGGCGGGTATCATCGGTGAGGTTGGCGTCAGCAAGGACTTCACATCCGAAGAGCGCAAATCGCTGCGTGCCTCAGCGCGCGCGTCCCGTCTCACCGGCGTACCGCTATCGATCCATCTGCCGGGTTGGGAGCGTCTTGCCAATGAGGTTCTCGACATCGTCGAAGAAGAAGGCGCCGACCTGCGCCACACGATACTGTGCCATATGAACCCCAGTCACGAGGATCTGCCCTACCAGACCGGGCTCGCCAAGCGTGGAGCGTTCCTCGAATACGATATGATCGGCATGGATTATTACTACGCCGATCAAGATGCTCAATCGCCGTCTGACGAACAGAACGCCCGTGCCATTCGCTCACTCGTCGATATGGGTTTCGGCCACCGCGTTCTGCTCTCTCAGGACGTCTTCCTGAAGATGATGCTGACGCGTTATGGCGGATTTGGTTACGGGTATATTCTCAAGCACTTTGTGCCGCGGCTCAAACGTCATGGTGTCGACGCCGGAACCATCGAGCGCATGCTCACAGACAATCCCAGATCCGTATTTTCCGATGCGGCTTGATCGCTGCGTTCTGATATTCAAGGAGTTTTCATGTCCAAACACAAAGTTCTTCTCGCCGGCGAGTCATGGGTTTCCACCGCAACCCATATCAAGGGTTTCGACCAGTTCCCGACCGTCACTTATCACACCGGCGCCGACGAATTGCTGAAGGCGTTGAAGGACAGCGACTTCGACGTGAAATTCATGCCGGCGCATGAAGCGCAGCGCGATTTCCCTCAGACGATTGAAGCGCTGTCCGAATATGACGCGATCATTCTCTCCGATATCGGCGCCAATACACTGCTCCTGCATCCAGATACGTGGATTCACTCGAAGACCACGCCGAACCGGCTTCGCCTGTTGCGTGACTATGTTCGCAATGGTGGAGCGCTGCTGATGTTTGGAGGTTACTACAGTTTCCAGGGCATCAATGGCGGTGCGCGCTATCACAAAACGGCAGTTGAAGAGGTTCTGCCCGTCACTTGCCTTTCTGTCGATGACCGCGTTGAGGTGCCCGAAGGGTTTACGCCTGTCGTAACCGGTTCCGGCGACCACCCCATTTTACGGGGGCTCGGCAAGGACTGGCCGATCCTGCTCGGTTATAACGAGGTCACGATCAAGGACGGCGCGGAAGTCCTTGCAACTGTATCGACCGACTACGGCTCACAACCCCTTCTGGTCACGGGCACCTACGGTAAAGGCCGCACGCTCGCCTGGACCTCCGATGTCGGTCCGCACTGGCTCCCTTCGGATTTTATAGCGTGGAAGGGCTATAAGACGCTGTTCGAACAGATGCTTGCCTGGGCGATTGCAAAAGATTGACCCAAATCGCAATGAACACGGGCGGCAAGATCGACGGAGAGCGTCTCCTTCAGAGACTGGATGACTTCGCTGCTATTGGCGCAACCCCGGCAGGGGGCGTCAACCGCCAGGCGCTGTCTCCCGAAGATCGGAGTGCTCGGGCCAAACTTGCCAATCTGGCTTTAGAGCGCGGCTTTGGCGTTTTCCAGGATCCGATGGCCAATTTGTTCATCCGCCGGCCTGGGCTTTCAAACGACCTTCCGCCCTTCCTGATCGGCAGTCATCTCGACAGCCAGCCTATGGGCGGCCGCTTCGACGGCGCGCTTGGTACGTTGTCAGCCTTCGAATTGCTCGAATCCCTGGAGGATGCCGGTATCCAGACACCGAGAGCCGTGGAGGTGGTCGCCTGGACCAATGAGGAAGGCAGTCAATATGCGCCGGGCTGCATGGGTTCGATGGCCTTTGCCACCGGCATTATTCCCCCGGAGTGGTATTCCGCCCATTCTCCAGACGGCAAGGTATTGGGCGAGGAACTTGCCGCGACCCTCGACGCACTTCCGCAAGCGATTCTGCGCCCGCTAGGGAGCCCGCTAGCCGGCTATCTTGAATTGCATATCGAACAGGGTCCGTCACTTGAGCGCGAGAACATCCCGATCGGTATCGTCCATGCCATTCAGGGCACCCGCTGGCTCGAGGTCGTCGTCACTGGCCAGACCGCCCATGCCGGAACGACACAACTCTCGTTCCGCAAAGACCCGCTGGTAGCGGTCACCGAAGCGCTGCAGGAACTTTACAATTCCGTCATGCCCAATGATGAGCGGGCCCGATTGACCATCGGCCGCATATCGCTCGAACCGGCGTCCATCAACGCCATTCCCGGCAAGGTGTCTTTCAGCGTCGACCTGCGCCATCCGGACGCTGCCGAACTGGCGCGCCTGGAGGACCATGTTCGCGTAACCTGTGAAGAAAAGGCAGCTGCGTTCGGCTGTGCGGCAAGCATCCGCCAAACGTTCGACATGCCGCCGGCGCAATTTTCTCCCCTGCTGATACAAGCGGTCGATCGGGCGGTAACGCGTCTCGGTGTCGCCTCCAAGCCAATGCTATCGGGCGCGTTCCACGATGCGCTTTTCCTTGCACGCGTCACCGACGCTGCCATGATCTTCGTGCCTTGCCGCGATGGCCTCAGCCACAATGAAGAAGAATTCGTCAAGCCCGAACATTGCGTATTAGGCGCACAGGTTTTGCTGGAATCGACCCTGACTGCGCTTCAGATGCTATGAATTAGCTGCCATCCGAGCATTCCGCTGCATATATCGCGGTGGTTGCCCGAAAGCCCGCAGAAATGCGCGGCGCATGCGTTCCCGATCACCGAAGCCTACATCGCGGGCGATTGTATCGATCGGGATGCGCCCGTTTTCAATCATCAACCGCGCCGCCTCCACGCGAAGGTTCTCGATGGCCTTTGCGGGTGATTGACCGGTTTCCGCCTGAAACGCCCTGCTGAACTGGCGTGGACTGAGATGCACGACTTCCGCGAGCTGCTCTACGGATAGGTCCTTGTGCAGATTTTCCCTGGCATAAATGAGACTCTTTTGGATTCGGTCAGACTTCGGATCAAGTTCGAGCAGCGCCGAGTACTGCGATTGCCCACCCGCCCGGCGATGATAGACGACGAGCTTTCGCGCAACTGATTTGGCTATATCTGTCCCCAGATCCTTTTCCACCAGCGCCAATGCCAGATCGATGCAGGATGTCATCCCGGCGGATGTCCAGACCGGTCCGTCGATGATGAAGATGCGATCTTCCTCCATCTTCACATCAGGAAACGCCCGCTGGAAATTCCGGGCATGGAACCAGTGGGTCGTTGCGCGCCGCCCGTCGAGTAACCCAGCTTCGGCAAGGATGAAGGCGCCAGTGCAAGTCGAGCCGATGCGGCGCGATCGTGGCGCGACTTCGCGCAAGAAATCGATCAGGGCCGACGACACCGGCTCCACGTCATTGTTGCCCACCACCAGCACCGTATCGAATGGGGCGTTGCTGAAAGGGTCGGTACTGACCGAAAATCCAGCGGAAGACGCAGTTAGCCCACCCCTTTCCGACAACAGGCTGACTTTATAGTAAGGCTCATCGAGCGCCAGGTTGGCAAACTCGAACACTGTCGTAGCGGCCAGATTGAGAACCTGAAATCCAGGGAACAGGATGATTCCAATGTGATGCATCGTGAACGTCCTAAAAGGTGGTATATATGACATTTAAGACATACCAGCCGAGATGTAAACTGTTTCCATTGAAGGGAATTGTCCTCAACATATGGAGCAGATACATGACCAGCACATTATCCCAGGGCACTGCCCTTATCACCGGCGCATCCTCTGGCATCGGCGCTGTCTATGCGGACCGGCTTGCCAAACGCGGTTATGACCTCATTCTCGTTGCGCGCAACCGTGAAAGACTCAATACTCTCGCCGAGCGCCTGACGACGGAAACCGGGCGTACGGTCGAGGTCGTCGCTGCGGATCTCGGCAGCGAAGAAGGCATTGCGCGCCTTGAAGACATCCTGCGTACCGACGCGAGCATAACCACGCTTGTCAACAATGCCGGTGTGGGCGCAGCCGCCCCGCTGCTCGAGTCCGACGCGGCCAAGATGGATGCCATGATCACGCTCAATGTGGTTTCTCTTAACCGACTTACCAGGGCTGTCGCACCGCGGCTTGTCGAGCGCGGAGGCGGCACGATCATCAATATCTCCTCGATCGTGGCTATCTCCCCGGAACTCCTGAACGGGGTGTACGGTGGCACCAAGGCTTTCGTGCTGGCCTACAGTCAATCGCTGCATCACGAACTTGCCGACAAAGGCATCCGTGTCCAGGCCGTTCTTCCAGGCGCTACCAGCACGGAGTTCTGGGATGTCGCCGGCGTGCCCATCAGCAACCTTCCCGCGAGCATCGTCATGTCGGCCGAAGACATGGTTGACGCTTCTCTTGCTGGCCTCGACCAGGGGGAACTCGTCACGATCCCTGCTCTTCCGGATGCGGCCGACTGGAACACCTTCGAGGCGGCGCGTCAGGCGCTCGGTCCCAACCTGTCCCACAGCAAGCCGGCAGCACGTCTGCTGAGCCAATAGGTCGTAAACTGATGGCGCGCGCAGGTTTCGCGCGCGCTATCATCTGAAAAGCCACGAATCATGCCAACGCATTGACACAATAGACGTATATTGGGCTGTCGACCTGTCCACTCCTATCATCAAACCTCTTCGGGCCGACAATGTCTCGCAAACTGGCACTGCGCCGATTAGGCGTATTCTCCATATTTCTTGCACCAAGCCGTCTGAGGGCGTTTGCCCGCAGCACCGAACTCGGCCTCGTTCTTGCGGCGGCCGCTGTCGGCATCGTGTCGGGCTTTGTCGTCACCGCCATGAGCTTCGTCGCGCAGCAGATGCACGAGTTGATTTTCGGGTTGAACGAAGGCGAACGGCTCTCGTCGATCATGGCGAATGACCACGTCCTCTTGCTTGCCGCACCTGTGACAGGCGGCGCCATTTTGGGGATGGTGCTGCTTATCCTCAACCGTTATCGAAAAAGACCCATGGTCGATCCCATCGAGGCAAACGCGCTGCATGGCGGGCGTCTTTCACTCAATGACAGTCTCATCATTGCTGCTCAAAACCTCGTCTCAAACGGGTTCGGAGCCTCGGTTGGTCTCGAAGCCGGCTACACCCAGCTCGCATCGGGTCTTGCTTCGAAGATTGGGCTCTCCCTGCAATTGCGTCGTTCGGACCTGCGCATCCTCGTCGGCTGCGGCGCAGCCGGCGCAATTGCGGCTGCGTTCAATGCCCCGCTGACGGGTTCATTTTATGCTTTCGAGTTGATCATCGGCTCTTATACGATCCTCAGTCTGGCGCCCGTCGTCGTTTCGGCACTCACTGCGACAATCATCGCGCGGATGCTCGCCGGCAATAATTTCATCATCGATATCGGCGGTTTCGGAACAGTGGTCACGGCAGATTACATCCCGGCTCTGCTTCTCGGTGTCTTCTGCGCGCTGGCCGGCATCCTTCTGATGAAGGGCGTAGCGTTTGTCGAGCAGTTTGCGCGAAAGAGCTTCGTTCCCGGACCGATCCGGCCATTGTTTGGCGGTGCACTCATCGGTCTTTTGGCGCTGATCTCCCCTCAGGTGCTTTCCGGCGGCCATGGCGCGCTGCACCTCAATCTCGATAACACAACACCAATTGCGGCTTTGATCGGCGTGCTCCTGCTCAAGTCATTTGCCTCGGCGATTTCCATCGGTTCGGGTTTCCGCGGCGGCCTGTTTTTCGGCTCGCTGTTCATGGGCGCATTGCTGGGCAAACTCTTTGCCTATTCGGCCCCCTACGTCTTCGCTCACGCCACGTTGACACCGGTAATTTATGCTGTTGTGGGCATGAGTGCACTGGCCGTATCGGTCATCGGCGGGCCCATGACCATGACGTTCCTTGCCCTTGAGATCACAGGCGATTTCCCGATAACGGTGCTGGTCCTTGCCGCGGTAATTACCGCCTCTCTCACTGTACGCAATCTGTTTGGTTATTCCTTCGCTACCTGGCGTTTCCACCTGAGAGGCGAAAGCATCAGAAGTGCGCATGATGTCGGCTGGATCCGCAATTTGACCGTGGCCAAGCTCATGCGTGTCGATGTCCGCACAGCGCCATCCAACCTGAGCATTATTGAATTCCGTCGCGATTTCCCGCTCGGCTCGACCCAGCGGGTGATCATTGTCGATGATAACAACAAATATGCCGGCATGATTCTTGTACCGGAGGCGCATTCGGGCGTGACCGAAAGCTCTGACGAAGGTCAATCGATCACCGGCTTGATCAAATACAAGAACGACTTCCTGCAACCACAGATGAACGCCAAACAGGCTGCCGCTATTTTCGACAAGGCGGAGAGCGAGGAACTGGCCGTGGTCAATGATCTTGTCGAGCGCCGCGTCATCGGTCTCCTCACCGAAAGTCATACTCTGCGCCGCTACAGCGAAGAACTGGACAGACAGCGGCGTGACGTTTCCGGAGAAATCTAGAGCCTTTCATGCCTGGATGGAAAGCTCTAGAGCATCTCAAGTGGCCGTTTGCGTCGCGGTGGCGGGAAAGCTTCATCCAGAACTGCGAGTTGATCCGCCGTCAGTTTCACATCTACCGCGCGGCGGTTCTCCTGGATATGCTTGGAAGTACTCGATTTTGGGATAGCGATGACACCGTCGCGGCTCAGAACGAAGGCCAACGCCACCGCGGCCGGAGTTGCCCTGCACTCCCTGGCAACACGCGCGAGTGCCGGATGATTGAGCATCCGCCCCTGCTCGATCGGCGAATAGGCCATTATCGGCATCTTGTGCTCCTGGCACCAGGGCAATAGCTCAAATTCGACGCCGCGCCGACTGAGGTTATAGAGCACCTGGTTGGTTGAGACACCCTTGCCGCCGTCAACCACCTGAAGCTCTTCCATATCTTCCGTGTCGAAATTGCTGACACCCCAATGCCGTATCTTTCCGGCCTTGATCAGGTCTTCGAATCCCGCCACCGTTTCTTCAAGTGCATAGCCACCGCGCCAGTGCAGAAGATATAGGTCGATCGTTTCACATTTCAGCCGCTTGAGGCTGCGTTCGCAGGCGAGCCTGGTACCCCTTCGTGATGCGTTTGACGGCAAGACCTTGCTCACCAGAAACACCTCGTCGCGCCTGTGTTCGATAGCTTCGGCGACCACTTCCTCTGCCCCGCCATTGCCATACATTTCCGCCGTATCGATCAGGCTCATGCCGAGATCGAGGCCAAGCCGCAGCGCGTCCGCCTCCTGATAGAATTGCCGTCTGTCCTCGCCCATGAACCAGGTCCCCTGACCGAGCACCGGAACCATTTCACCTGAGGGAAGAGCCGTCTGCTTCATCATATCTAACCTTGCATCGCCGTTGTGAAACGCGCTTTGGCTTCAGCGCTCCAGACCTGTTCCGCATCGTAGTTTCCTTCGAAGGCCGGGACATCCGCTGGCAACGCGATCCATGGATGCTTGGTCGTCGTGAAACAATGAATGTCGGGAGATAGCTTCGCGGCATCATCCAGCGTGCCGACGTAGACGAGCGCGAAAGTCTCACCAAGCTCGGAGTGATTTGCCCATAGCGGTACCGAACAGCGCGGGCAGCGATGGATCATCTGGCCGGCCGGCAATGCCGATACCGTGTGAATCGCGTCGGGCTTGCCCTCGCCGGTGAGTGTGACGCGGTCCGCCTCGATCATGGCATTGACCGCGAAAGCCGAACCCGACATCCGCTGGCAATAACGGCAGTGGCAGCCGTGGACAACGATCGGCGCAGTTTCCATGCGATAGCGCACATGGCCGCAAAGACAACCGCCGGTCAGCACGCCCGAGACCTCAGATTCTTCCGCCATGATATTCCTCCTTGCCCTCCCGATGATTGCGCAATTGCATCAGGAAGGGAAGGCTCCGGATAGCCAACGACCGCTTCCATGCGGTGAAATTGACGAAAGCTGCGCCATTGCAACGTTCGATTCCTTGGGTTAACTCTGTCAACCCGCAAGGCCGGCTGCAAACTCGAACAAGAGATGCCGACTTGGCAGAAAGGTGTGAATGGGAGGGGACACTGCATGTCACGATGGCTGGCCATCACGGGCTGGATCGATGAATTCAATCGTCGCATAGCGATTGTCGCGATCTATTTTGTCCTGTTTGCATCGCTGGTTTGCGCCTTCAACGCGCTCCTGCGTTACAGCATCGGCACGATGATCTGGCTGGACCATCATGTCGGTGTCGGCGGCCTGTTTCGCGGCATCCTTGCCGTTTACGGCCGCAATTCAAATTCGCTTTCAGAACTGCAGTGGTATCTCTTTGCTGGCATGGTCATGCTCGGCGGCGCCTGGACGTTGAAATTGAACGAACATGTGCGCGTCGACCTCGTCTATGGCTCGGTCAGTGAAAGGACGAGGACGTGGATCGATTTGCTTGGCGGTCTGTTTTTTCTGCTGCCGATATGTTGCCTGATGATTTATTTCACATGGCCCTGGTTCGTCCTGTCATGGGTAACCAATGAAGGATCGTCCAACTCAGGTGGTCTTCCGCTATGGCCCGTCAAGTTGAGCCTTCCGGTGGGCTTCGCGCTGGTCGGTCTGCAGGGAATTTCAGAACTCATCAAATGCTACCTCGCCCTCACTACTGATTATGTTCGTGAATTTGCCTACGAGAAACCCGTTCAATGATGACATTTTTTGCTGACAATCTTGCCCCGTTGATGTTCTTCGGGCTGATCATCTTTATGGTCATCGGCTATCCCGCGGCGTTTTCCCTTGCCGCAGTCGGGCTCTTCTTCGGCTTCATCGGCATTGAAATGGGAGAAATCGGCCCGGACTTCCTGGGTAATCTCACCTATCAGATGTTTTCGGTGCTTTCCAACGAACTGCTGTTGGCCATCCCGTTTTTTACCTTCATGGGCGTCATCCTTGAACGATGCGGCCTCGCCGAGGATCTCCTCGAAGGGTTTGGTCAGCTATTCGGCGGCGTTCGCGGCGGCCTTTCCTACGCGGTCATTCTCGTCGGTGCCATTCTCGGCGCAATCACAGGAACCGTCGCAGCCTCGGTGATTGCCATGGGGCTCATTTCGCTGCCCGTGATGGCGAAATACGGTTACAATATCCGCCACGCCACCGGCGTCATCGCGGCTTCCGGCACGATCACCCAGCTTATTCCGCCATCGCTTGTACTCATCGTTCTTGCCGATCAGCTCGGCAAGTCGCCGGGCGACATGTATATCGGTGCGACCGGAGCGAGCATCGTCCAGGTGCTGTTATTCGCGGGCTGGGTATTCGTTCTCAGCATCATCCGGCCGGATCACGTTCCCGCGCTTCCGCCCGAAGCGCGCACCCTCCGAGGCTGGCCGCTATTGGCACGCTGCGCGCGCGGCATGGTTCCCTCGCTTGCGCTCATCTTCATCGTGCTTGGCACGATCTTCATGGGCCTTGCCACGCCCACGGAAGCTGGAGCGATGGGGGTTGTCGGTGCCATGTTCATCGCCTGGCTGAACCGCCGCCTGACCTGGAAGCTCGTCTATCAGGCGATGGATATGACAATGCGCCTCACCGCCATGGTCGTATTCATTCTGCTCGGCGCACGCGTGTTCAGTCTGGTGTTTCAGGGCGTCGGCGGCGGTCACTGGATCGAAACAATGCTGACCTCCCTGCCGGGCGGCGTCGTCGGCTTTCTGATCTTCGTCAATATCTTCATATTTGTCCTCGCCTTCTTCCTCGATTTTTTCGAAATCGCATTCATCGTCATTCCACTGCTTGCGCCGGCGGCAAGCGCACTCGGAATCGATCTCATCTGGTTCGGCGTCATGATCTGCGCCAATATGCAGACGAGCTTCATGCACCCGCCCTTCGGCTTTGCGCTGTTTTATCTGAGGGGTATCGCACCAAAATCGATCAAGACCAGCGATATCTACATGGGGGCAATCCCATGGCTGGTTCTGCAGCTGATCCTTGTCGGTCTGCTCATCGCCTTTCCGGGAATGGTTACCTATTTCCTTGATGCGGCGCCGGCAGTCGACCTGCAGAATATCCAGCTGAATTTGCCATCCGCCCCGGGCAACGACCTTGGCAACCCGCCGTCATTCGATCTTGGACAGCCGCCGTCGTTCAAGTGATCGACGGCGAAACGCCGGCCGGCCCGAACTCGGGTCAGGGTTTGTTCGAGCCTTATGACTTCTTGATATCTTTACTCTGAACCCGCAATGGAATTCATATCGGCGGGCATGGTATTTCCTTTGTGTACCCAAATCATTGGAGTGCATGGAAATGACCATCTCGATGAATACTGTAGAATTAGACAAAACTAAACAAACGAACCTTACCCCGAAACACAGCCAGAGGCTAATCATGCTGCTGGTGCTCACTGCTCTATTGGCAGCGGCCGCCGGTTTGAGACTCGCCGTCGCACTTGGTGTGTCTCTTTGAATGAGGCGGGTGACAAGTCCGTTGCCGGCAGTTTGCCGGCGTCGGGGCTGATCTGCAGATAGATCGCAACAAGAGGAACCCCATGATTACGAACAGCAAAGTCGACCCTTCACGATTGAAGGGCGTGATGACCGCGCTTGTCACGCCCTTCAAGAACGGCGTCGTCGATTATGATACACTCGGCACCTTGTCGGAGTGGCACCTGCAATGCGGCATCGATGCGCTCGTCCCCTGCGGGACCACCGGCGAAGCCCCCACCCTTGCCTGGGACGAGCGGCTGAAAATCATCAGAGCCTGCGTACGGACTTCACGTGGGCGCGTGCCGGTCATTGCCGGTACAGGCACCAACAGCACCGAAATGACCATTGCCCACACCTCCGCGGCCCAGTCCTGCGGTGCTGACGCTGCCCTCATTGTTACTCCCTATTACAATAAGCCGAGCCAGGAGGGCATTGTGCGTCACTTCGAGGCGATCGCTCAAAGCACCAACCTGCCGATCATCATCTACAATGTGCCGTCGCGTACGGGTGTGGATCTCACCATGCACACTCTCGATCGGCTTGCGCAAATTCCTTCGATCGTGGGCATCAAAGACGCGACGGGAGAGGTCAAGCGCGTCGAATATATCCGCACGATATTCCGTGACCGCTTCATATTGCTGTCCGGTCACGATGAGACGGCATACGCATTCAATCTCCTAGGTGGCGACGGGATGATCTCGGTGATCGCCAACGTGCTGCCGCACGTCTTCGTCGCCCTGCGCGATGCATGCAAAGCAGGTGACTGGGCTACCGCCCGATACATTCAGCAAAGAATGCAGCCAGTCTTCAAGGCTTTCGACCTCGATATAAATCCGTGCCCGATAAAGTGTGCACTCAAGCATCGCCGTGGCATGAGCGACGAAGTTCGCCTGCCGCTTGTACCCGTCTCCGTCGAGACAGCTATCGAGATCAGATCGGCTCTTGATCATCTGGGTGGAACAGATGACGGCGCCGCAATCTTCAAGCAAGTCGAGACAATTTCCGGGGGCCAGACCGCGCCACTCGCTTGGCGCGTCTAGTACCAATAGCAATTCAACAAAATCAATCGCTTCAGGCCGGCAAGCCTGAAGCTGAAAGTGAGAGATCATGGCACATGCTGTAAAAAATCACGATAACTCGAACGATTGTCGTCGCTTTCTTGTCGGTCGCAGCATTGACGGTTGCTGGATCGTCTGTGACAGGCAGCGTCTGGTCGGCGGTATTTTTGCGGACAAGCAATCGGCCGTACATTTTGCCGTTGCGCAGAGCGAGCACCAGCCGGGCGCGGTCTGGTGCGCCGAGGACGACGATTGCCTGCTCGCCGACCCCTGGCAGGACCTGTCCGACCGGTCGCAGCGGTCTTACCGTAAACGCGCCTGAGCGCTAGAGCCTTTCATGCTTGGAGGAGGCTCTAGCGTTCCTCAACAAAAGACGAGTAGAGCGACGCTGCGTCATGCGCCGCTCTCATGTGATCGAGAACACCGGGCGAGCGCAGCCTCCTGGAAAAACACGCCAACACATTGAGATGCGGCTTGGGTGCCTCGTTCGGCGTCAGTAACAGGAAGACGATATCCACCGGCTTGCCGTCGATCGATTCGAAGTCGATGGGTTGCTTCAATCGAGCAACCATGGCGATGGGCCGGCCAATGCCAGCGATATGCGTGTGCGGAAGGGCAACACCCTGTCCTACACCAGTCGACCCCAGCCTCTCCCGCTTTAGCAGCGCCTCCAGAATCGCGTCCGCTGGAATGGTTGCAAGTTCACTTGCGCTGGCAGACATCACCTGCAGCGCCTGCGTCTTGGTTGACACATCAAGAGTCGGGATTACATTTTCCGGCTTTATATAGTCGGCTAAGTTCATGGCAATTCTCATTCTCTTTTCAGTCGCGTACGCGTGTGTCACTCTACTTCCCTGAGGCGGTATCCAACGCCTGTCTCTGTCGTGATATATTGCGGTTGATCGGGCAGACGCTCGATCTTCTGCCGGAGTTGCCGCACGTAAACGCGCAGATATTGCACATCCGTCGAACCTCCCCACACCTGCGCCAGCAGGAACCGGTGCGTCAGGGCCTTGCCCGCATGCTGTACGAGAACACGCAGGATTTCGTATTCCTTTGGCGACAGCTTGACCTCTTTGCCATCGACCTTGACGATTCGCTTGACAAGATCGACCGAAAGCCCGCCCGTCTCGAAAATCGGTCTCTCGCCCTGTTGCTGCAACCTGTGCCGCAACGCGACGCGTATACGGGCGACGAGTTCATTCATGCCGAACGGCTTGGTGATGTAATCATCTGCACCGAGCTCCAGCGCCTGCACGATTCCGCCTTCGTCCGTCCGGCTTGACAGAACGACCACCGGCAGATCCGAGCCCTCATCGCGCCAGCGACGCAGCAGTTCGTAACCAGACAGGTCCGGCAGTCCGAGATCGAGCACAATGAGATCCGGCTGGGCCAGAGCTATCTGTTCGATCGCGGCGCTGGCATTCATGGCCTCGACAACACTGTAGCCCTGCGTGCTGAGGCCGAGCCGGAGCAACTTGCGGATGGGTGGCTCATCATCCACAATCAGGATCTTGACACTCGAATTTGTCATATGAGTTCTTCCAGATTTGGCGTCTCCTTCGGAACAGGCATCCTGATCGTGAAGATCGACCCCGACCGGTCGATGCGCCTTTCCGCGTTAATGGTACCGCCCATGGCTTCTATGAAGCCGCGTGATATCGACAGGCCAAGCCCCGTGCCGGCTGTGACCTGATCGCCCTTGCGTACGCGATAGAATGTATCGAAAACCCGCTCCAGATCGTCGGCGGGGATGCCCGGCCCTTCGTCAATGACCTGCAGGATTACCCAGCCATCATCGGTCCAGGCCTGAATTCGCAGCGAGGAACCTTCCGGTGCATATTTGGAAGCATTGTCGAGAAGGTTGAACAATACCTGCTCGAACAGCACCGGATCGACCCTGAGCATCGGCAGGTCGGGCGGAATATCGACCTCCGTCTTGTGCTGCCCAATGATCTTTCTGGCCCGGCTCAGCGCTGTACCGACAATGTCGCCAACGTAGTGGAACGCAAAATTCGGCTCCATCGCCCCGGATTCGATCCTGGTCATGTCGAGCAGATTGGCAATGAACCGGTTGAGCCGTTCGGATTCGTCGATGACAGTCCCGAGCAGTTCCACCCGCGCCTCGATCGGCAGGGCGGGTGCGAACTCCTTCAGGGTGCCTGCCGCGCCCATGATGGCCGCAAGCGGAGTCTTCAGATCGTGCGAAATGGACGTCAGGAGCGCCGAGCGAAGCCGGTCGGCCTCCGCTGCGAGCTTGGCCCGGTCGACGTCGGCCACAAGCTGTGTGCGTTCGATGGCGACAGCCGCCTGATCAGCCAGCGCATCCAGTAGACGTTGCTGCTCCGGTGTGAGCAGCGGCCCCTGTTTGTCACTGTCCAGCCCTATGACGCCCACCGCCATGCGTCCTGTCCGCAGCGGCAGGTAGAGTCGCTTCGCACCCGGCAGCGTGTCGGCGCCCCGCCCTGCGGCACGGTTGTTCTCCCACGCCCAGCGCGCCGCCGCGATGTCCGCGTCGTCCAGCGAATCGTCGGGCGGATAGCCGGCCTTCACTTCGATTGTCCCATGATCTGGCAGGAGCAGGACCACACGCACTTTCAACATGGATGCGATCTGGAACGCCGTCGCCCACAACACATCGTCGAGCGTGCCGGTCCCGGCAAGTTTCTTGCTGAAGAGATAGAGATCTTCGGTCGTTCGCGCGCGTTGACGTGCCGCCGCGGCCTGACGCTGGACCCGTGCGGTCAGATTGCTGGCAATGACTGCCACACCAAAGAAGAAGGCGAGAGCGATGACGCTTTCGGGATCACCAATATCGAGCGTGTAAAGCGGCGGAAGAAAGAAGAAATTGAGCATCAGGGCGCTGAGGACGGAGGCTAACAAAGCCGGCCAGAGCCCAACCGAAACGGCGGTCGCAAGCACCGCCATGAGAAAGACAAGCGCAATGTTGCGCACGTCAACCACGCTGGAGAGCAATAGGCCGAATACCAATGCACCGATCACATAGCCCGTGCTCAAGAGATAGGCTCTGATCCGGACGCGCGCCATCGGTGCCTGCTCGGCTGTCCGCACCGTAGCACCAGCATGCTCTTCGCTTCCGGAAATGACATGCACGCTGATATTGCCGGCCTGGCGGATCAGATCATGGGATACTGACCCCTCAAAGAGTTCGCGCCATTGCGCCTTATAGGGCTTGCCGATGACGATGTGTGTAACATTGTTCTCCCGTGCGTGACGTGCGATTTCCTCGGCAGCATCCCGGCCCGGGAGCGTGATCGCGTCACCGCCTAGCTGGCTTGCAAGGCGCAAGGTAGATGCGATGCGATTCCGATCCGCTTCTGAAAAACGCGTCGACCGCTGTGTCTCCACGTTAACAGCCGTCCACGGCGCCCGCAGCCGATCCGCAAGGCGGCGGGCATATCTGACAAGCGAAGCACCGCCTGGATGCTCATCGATACAAACGAGAACCCGGTCGCCGGCCGGCCAGGGCCCGGATATCGCATTCGCCTGCATATGCGTCAGCAGCTGATCATCGACACGTTGCGCAGTACGCCGCAGGGCGAGCTCGCGCAGGGCAGTCAGATTGCCCGGCGAAAAATAGTTTTCCATGGCGCGCTTGGCGTTGGCTGGAACGTAGACCTTGCCCTCCTGCAGACGCTTGATCAGATCAGCGGGTGTCAGATCGATGATCTCGACCTCATCGGCCTGGTCGATGACCGAATCCGGCACCGTCTCGCGCACCCGCACCTTGGTGATCTGCGCCACGACATCATTCAGGCTTTCGACGTGCTGGATGTTCATCGTCGAATAGACGTCGATGTCGTGGGCCAAAATCTCCCGCACATCCATATAACGTTTCGGATGGCGCGTGCCTGGAGCATTCGTATGTGCGAGTTCATCAACCAGAACGAGGCTTGGCCGACGTGCGAGGATCGCATCGAGGTCCATCTCCTCAAGATGATGATCCTTGTAGTTGACCTGTGAGCGCGCAATCACCTCGAAACCGTTGACCAGCGCCTGCGTTTCTTTGCGGCCATGCGTCTCGACGACGCCGATCACCACATCCTTGCCGTCTGCAAGTGCCGATCGGCCAGCCATCAGCATTTCATAGGTTTTGCCCACGCCGGGTGCCGCCCCGAGAAAAATCTTCAGCCGTCCTCGCGTCTCGCGCTCCGCAGTTTCAAGGAGTGCATCGGGTGATGGTCTCCTGTCGGTGTCGCGGCTGTCAGTGGGCATTGTGGGCCTCTCATGCCGGAGCCGGGTTTGCGGTTGCAGCTCCCGGCTCCCATTCAACCAGGTCGTGAACTCATAAATCTGATGGAAATGGTATGAGGCCATCTTTCCGGATACAAGGAGCAAAGGTGAAGGAAATGTCGTTCATTTTCGAGCCTTTGCGACGATGTTGCCGGGGAAGATGGACTTTATCCTGCGGACCTGATCGGGCTGCAAGCTGCAGTGTCGAACCGCTCGGCCGGGGAAAGACCCCGTCCTTCACGCTTCTCCTCGCATCTTCTTGTCGTTTCAGGCGCCATTTCTACCAGATTTATACGTTTACGACCTACTGTGCCGTCAGGCCATCAAGTGCCTGGTTCAGCGCCAGCACATTCACCACGGGCTCTCCCATGAAGCCGAGCTCGCGGCCCTGGACGTTCTGATCGACCAGCTGACGGATGCGGGTTTCATCGATACCGCGCGCCTTGGCGACGCGTGGCACCTGGAAATAGGCGCCTTCCGGCGAGACGTGCGGATCCAGACCGCTACCTGAGGTGGTGACGAGGTCCATCGGAACCGGAGTATTCGGGTTGGTTGTCTGCAAGGCGGACAGATCCGTCTTGATACGTTCGATCAGCTTCGGATTTGTCGGTCCGAGATTTGAACCGCTGGAGGCTGCGGCGTTATACCCGTCACCCGCAGCAGATGGCCTGCCATGGAAATACTTGTCGGCGGCGAAGGCCTGACCGATCAGTTCGGAACCGATAACGGTACCGTTCTTCTCGATGAGGCTGCCATTGGCCTGCCGAGGAAACAGGACCTGAGCGATGCCGGTCATGCCCAAAGGATAGATAAGGCCGGTTATGACCGTGAGGGCGATGATCATGACAATCGCGGGTTTGAGTTGTTTTAACATTGGAATAATCCTTTAAGCCAAGCCGAGGCTTGTGATGACGACGTCGATCGCTTTGATGCCGACGAAGGGAACAATGACGCCGCCGAGGCCATAGATGAGAAGGTTGCGGCTCAGCAGCGCGCCGGCACCGACAGCCCGGTATTTGACGCCTTTGAGCGACAGCGGGATCAGTGCGACGATAATGAGCGCGTTGAAGATGATCGCAGACAGGATGGCGCTCTGGGGTGTCTGCAGTCCCATGATATTGAGCGCGCCAAGCTGCGGATAGAACGCCAGGAACATTGCCGGGATAATGGCGAAGTACTTGGCGATATCATTGGCAATCGAGAAGGTCGTCAACGCACCGCGGGTCATCAGCAACTGCTTGCCGATACCGACGATCTCGATCAGCTTGGTAGGATCGCTGTCGAGATCGACCATGTTGCCGGCTTCGCGGGCTGCAACAGTACCGGTGTTCATGGCGACGCCGACATCTGCCTGAGCAAGGGCCGGCGCATCATTGGTACCGTCACCGCACATGGCGACAAGCTTGCCCTTCGACTGCTCGTCGCGGATCAGCGTGAGCTTGTTCTCGGGCGTCGCCTGGGCCAGGAAATCGTCAACGCCGGCTTCTGCTGCAATGGCGGCAGCGGTCAGTGGATTGTCGCCGGTGATCATCACCGTGCGGATGCCCATGCGGCGCAGCTCGGCGAAACGTTCGCGAATGCCACCCTTGACGATATCCTTCAGGTATATGATGCCAAGCAGCTTGCCATCGCGGACAACCGCGAGCGGCGTGCCGCCGCCTTTGGCGATCTGGTCGGCGATAGCCTGCAGGTCGCGAATGGTCTCGGCGGTGGCGCGTGTCGCAACAATCGTTCCACCAGCTCCGGGCGTCGCAAGCGACAACTGATTGGCATGGGCGAGAACAGCGTCGACCGCGCCCTTGCGGATCGATGATCCGTCGATATCGACACCGCTCATGCGGCTCTGTGCGGTGAAGGGCACAAAGGTCGCATGCAGTGTCTGCATGTCCCGGGCCCGTATGCCGTATTTTTCCTTGGCCAGGACGACGATCGAGCGGCCTTCCGGGGTTTCATCCGCCAGCGAAGCAAGCTGCGCGGCATCGGCAAGCTCCTGTTCCGATACGCCCTTGACGGGCAAGAACTCCGTCGCCTGACGATTGCCGAAGGTGATCGTGCCTGTCTTGTCGAGAAGCAGTGTATCCACGTCGCCCGCTGCTTCGACGGCACGCCCGGACATTGCCAGCACATTGAACTGGATGAGCCGGTCCATGCCCGCGATACCGATCGCCGACAGCAATGCGCCGATCGTGGTGGGGATCAGAGTCACGAACAGGGCAACAAGCACGACGACCGGGATTGCGCCGCCCGCATAGGAGGCAAAGCTCGGAATTGTCGCCGTAGCAAGAACGAAGATAAGCGTCATGCCTGCAAGAAGGATGTTGAGCGCGATCTCGTTGGGCGTTTTCTGGCGCTCGGCACCTTCCACGAGCGCAATCATCCGGTCGATGAAGGTCGAACCGGCGGCCGCGGTAATGCGAACGCGCAGCCAGTCGGACAGAACCTGCGTACCACCGGTCACGGCGGAACGGTCACCACCGGACTCGCGAATGACAGGAGCGGATTCGCCGGTGATGGCCGATTCATTGACCGAGGCGATACCTTCGATAACCTCGCCGTCTGACGGGATGATATCACCGGCATCGACGAGGACGATGTCGCCGACCTTGAGGCTCGCACCAGGCACCAGTTTGAAACTGGTGCGATCATCGCCGGCAAGAAGCTTCGCCTGGGTTTCAGTCCGGGCCTTGCGCAACGAATCTGCCTGCGCCTTGCCGCGTCCCTCGGCCACCGCTTCGGCGAAGTTGGCAAAGAGCACGGTAAACCACAACCAGATGATGATCTGGAAGGAAAAACCGAGGCTCTGTCCGCCAGATGCAATGTCTTTGAGGAAAAGCACGGTCGTCAGGGCTGAAACCACCGCGACGACGAACATCACAGGGTTTCGGATGAGGCTGCGCGGGTTGAGCTTTCTGAAAGCGCCCCCGATAGCTGGTATCAAGATGGATGAGTCCATAAGACTCGCTGATTTGGACTGGCTCATTTGAGACTCCAGTTGTGAAGGTGAATAAACCCGTATGCAGCGAGCCAGACGAACAGCATAATCAGCGTCATGCCGAGAATGATGTCGGAAGCGCGCACACGCTTGTCTGCTCCCCGCGCCAAATTTCCGGCGCGAGGCTTGAGATTGAATTGCAGGTAACTGTGACGCATGACGTGACTCCTCAGAATGTCTGGCCAAGGCCGATCGCCAGGTGCTCCACGATCGGTCCGACGGCCAGCGCCGGGAAGAAGGTGAGACCGCCGACGATCAGGATGACACCGACGAGCAGACCAACGAACAGGCCGCCGTGGGTCGGAAAGGTGCCTGCGGATTCCGGGACGGTCTTCTTGGCAACCAGCGAACCGGCGATCGCCAGCGCTGGAATGATGACGAAGAACCGGCCCATCCACATCCCGATACCGAGCGTAATGTTGTACCAGGCCGTATTGCCCGTCAGACCGCCGAAGGCCGAACCGTTGTTCGCCGCTGCCGAGGTATAGGCGTACAGGATCTCCGAGAAGCCATGCGGACCGGTGTTCGCTATGGAAGCGACTGCGGACGGCAGGACCGTGGCTATCGCCGTAAAGCCGAGCATTGCCAAAGGCAGAACCAGAACAGCAAGCATCGCCATCTTGACCTCCTTGGCCTCGATCTTCTTGCCAAGATATTCCGGGGTACGGCCAACCATCAGGCCAGCCACGAAGACTGCAATGATGACGTAAAGCAGGATGCCATAGAGACCGGCACCGACGCCGCCTACAATCACCTCTCCCAGCATCATGTTGATAAGGGGAATCATGCCGCTGATCGCCATGAAGCTGTCATGCATCGCATTGACCGCACCGCAGGACGCCGCCGTTGTGATAACCGCAAACAAAGCGGACAAGACGATGCCGAAACGTGCCTCCTTGCCTTCCATGTTGCCGCCGTCGATCCCGAGAGCGTGGACCAGGGGGTTGCCGGCAGCCTCACCCCAGTAGCAGACGATTACACCCGCCAGGAACATGACGCCCATGGCAGCAAAAATCGCCCAGCCCTGGCGTTGGTTACCAGCCATGCGGCCGAACACATTGGTCAATGCCGCGCCGATCGCAAAGATGGTAACCATCTGGATTAGGTTCGAGATGGCATCCGGATTTTCGAATGGATGCGCCGAATTGACGTTGAAGAAGCCACCGCCATTGGTTCCAAGCATCTTGATCGCGAGCTGCGAGGCAACCGGGCCGACGGCGATCGTCTGCTTGGCGCCTTCCAGCGTCGTCGCATCGACATAGGTCCCGAGCGTTTGCGGAACGCCGAGATAGACATAGACCAACGTCAGCACGATGCAGATCGGCAGGAGTATATACAGCGTACATCTGGTCAGATCGACCCAGAAATTGCCGATTGTCCGGCCGGAAGCCCTGGTGAAACCACGGATCAGTGCGATCGCTATGGCAATACCGGCCGCTGCCGAAACGAAGTTCTGCACCGTGAAACCGGCCATCTGCACGAGATAGGACATCGTGCTTTCACCGCCGTAATTCTGCCAGTTCGTATTGCTCACGAAGCTGACGGCCGTATTGAACGCGAGCCAGGGTTCCGTTGCGCCCATGGCAGCAGGGTTATAAGGAAGTGCTCCCTGGAACCGCTGCAGGAAATAGAGAACGATAAAGCCGGTCAGACTGAAAAACAGCAGCGACGCTGTATACGTCGTCCAATGCTGCTCTTCTCGTTCGCTGGTTCCAGCGATCCGGTAGAGGCCTCGCTCCACCGGAACGAGGACAGGCGAAAGCAGCGTGCGATCGCCGTTGAAGACGCGCGTCATGTAGCCGCCGAGCGGTTTCACGAGCAAAATGATGATCCCGCAGTAGACGAGGATCTGTATCCAACCGTTGAGAGTCATGGTGTAGCTTTCCGGGCCTTGACCGGTAATGCGCTGGAGACGTTTGCGGTCTCTTAGAAGCGCTCCGGACGAACGAGGGCATAGGTGAGGTAGGCGAGGAGGAACAAAGTCACTGCACCGCCGAGAATGTAGTCGATACTCATGTGCCGTTCCTTCCAGTCACAGATTATCGCAGGCTTTGGTGTAAGCCAGCGAGAGGACGACGAACAAAATACCTATCGCGAGAACAACAATGTCCATCGATAGAACTCCTTATTGATTGCATAAATGGTCCAATCAGATGGGGCAGTGGCAACACTGCCAAGCTCGCTGATCGCCGCGGAATATGGCTCGGAACGTCATAAAAGTTCGAGACGGGACGCGGGGAGAAGAAATAAAAAAACTATAAGGATTTGAAATCTACCAAGGCCTTAATCGAGGGGTCCGTGCTGATCAGGGCAAGAGTTTCATCAGAGAGGCAAGAGCTGCCATAAACACAAGCATCCCCAGCGCAAGCGGAATGAGCGATCTGATGGATCTTATATCTTCCGTCGGACCGCTATGTTCTTTAACCTCGGCTTCAGACCGGTCTGAAGCCGCGTTTCGCGCCATTTCGCGCATCAGACCGTCACCAGCCAGCTACTCAAGAGGATGACGGCGACGCCCGCGAGGATCACAAGCCACAGGCGCAGGAACACACCGAGTTCCTCCCGGTAGCCTGCGGCGATGACTGCAGAATCGTTGATTTTATGCGGGGGCAATGTGACCCGCCGTGCATGGTGCTGGGCTGCATAGTAGATCCCTGAACGCGGAAGCATCGTTTTCATCCTTCGTGTTTGCGTGGTTCGATGGTCGACAAACCCACAGCGTGAGGATAGAAGGGGACAAATATTTTTTCGATTGGACCGCAAGGTCAAATATATAAAAGCGGCATAATGAAAGCGCGACGATACCAACGCGCAAGTTTGCCGCATCGCCCGCAGCAACTTTGTTTATTTTCGTGCGTTGCACAACTCCAGGTTCTCCATTCAAGGGTCAGCCATGAAGACGGCGTTTCTCATTATCGCGGCATTGCTGGTGCTCGCATTGCTCGCAGCGGCCGGCGTCTACTTCTATTCGCGGGAGTCCGCGACAATTCCCGTTGAACAGGGGTACGGCCCCGATCCCACCCTGCCTCCACCCAATCCCAAACCTATCACCACGGTCAACATCGCCGAGGCTTCCTCCTGGCCGGAAGGCAAGACGCCGACAGTTGCGGCAGGGATGAAAGTCAGCGTCTTCGCCAAGGATCTTGACCATCCGCGCTGGCTGCATGTCCTTCCCAACGGCGATGTTCTTGTGGCCGAAACCAATGCCCCCGCGCGGCAGAACCAGTCCTTCAGCATCCGCAGTTGGGTCGAAGGCCTGATCATGGGCAGGGCTGGTGCGGGGGTAAAAAGCCCGAACCGCATCACGCTGCTGCGCGACGCCGACAATGACGGTGTGGCCGAGGTAAAGGAAACCTTTCTTGAGAACCTGAATTCGCCCTTTGGAATGACCCTTTCAGGGGGCAAACTCTACGTCGCCAATACCGATGCGATCGTCGCCTACCCCTATGATGATGGCAAAACGAAGATTTCGGCAGCACCGGAAAAGATCGCCAACCTGCCAGGCGGCCCGATCAATCACCACTGGACGAAAGATGTGATCGCCAGCCCCGACGGGACAAAACTCTATGCGACGGTCGGATCGAACAGCAATGTCGGCGAGAACGGCATCGACGCGGAAGCCAACCGGGCTGCCGTCCTCGAGATCAACCTGAACACGAAAAAAACCAGGCTGTTTGCCTGGGGTCTGCGAAACCCGAACGGGCTATCCTGGAATCCCGAAAGTGGCGCCCCTCTGGGTCGCGGTCAATGAGCGCGACGAGATCGGCAGCGATCTTGTTCCGGACTATATGACATCGGTTAAGGATGGCGGGTTTTATGGCTGGCCATACAGCTATTATGGCCAGAATGTCGATGTGCGGGTCAGTCCGCAGAACCCGGAGCTTGTCGCCTCGGCGATCAAGCCGGACTATGCACTCGGTCCGCATACCGCGTCGCTGGGTTTGACCTTTTATACCGGCTCGCTCTTTGGCCCTGAATACAAAAACGGCGCGTTTGTAGGACAGCACGGCTCCTGGAACCGCAAGCCGCGCAGCGGTTACAAGGTGATCTTCGTTCCTTTCAGCAATGGCAAGCCGAATGGACCTCCGCAAGATATACTGACGGGCTTCGTCGATGGCGATAAGGCTCTTGGTCGTCCGGTAGGCGTCGCCGTCGACAAGGCCGGCGCTCTTCTGGTTGCGGACGATGTTGGCAACACCATATGGCGGGTGACACCCTCCGCACCGTGAATTCGGAACCTATTGCGCCTCCGTCGGTTAGAGCCGAAACGGGAGTGGAATCATGGCTGAGTATTCATGGCTTCTTATACTGATCGGTGGGCCCTTCATATTGGGGCTGTTGCTGGCACTGGGAATGAGGCAGCGCCGGCTGAGCCGTTATGAACGGGAAGCTCGTGATCGGGCCACCGATCGCATCTATCGCGAAGAGCAGTAACAGCCGCCTCGAATCTATGTTCCCTCAAGGGATTTGGGGTGACGCGCTCGCCCTCCACAAACATGCCACGATCCATCCGGAGACTATCTGCGAATGAGTTCGTGAAACTCGTCGCGTTGGCCTGGCACGTCCTGCGCAACCACGAGACCAAGACCCTCCTGATCGAACACCGCGAACCACTCATCCCATTCGACCAGACGCGGCCTGCCAAAATCTTCGGGACGATCCGCGCCCTCGTGATCATCATCCTCATAGGCATGTTGACCAAAACGGATGGAGATTACAGGCTCATCGCTCCCGATCAGCTCTTCCGCATCGCGAATGGCAGGTATGCCGGATCGCGCCGCAGCCCAGTCCCGTATCTCCTGATGGTCCGTAAGCAATCTGGTCTCCGTCATGGGGTAATTCTCCTTTGCGTTTCTAACGCGTCAAAAGTGCCGGGGTTCCTGTGAAGAATAGAGTCGGCACGGTTTGTTCACTTTTTCATAGGCGCGGAACATTTTGCTTCCTTGTGGCTTAAAACTCAACGAAGCTCCGGTCAGTCAATTGCGAAAAAGGAATAGGCCATGGATAGCGGCATCACTATCACACCATATACTCGCCCCGTGACCGTACGATTTCATAGTGTCGTAGTCGCTTCGACGGAGCGGGCATTGGAATTATTGGAACCCGGACACGATCCAGTCCTCTATATTCCTTTCGACGATATTTATTTCGCCCATCTCGAAAAAACCGAAACCAGCACGACATGCCCTTGGAAGGGCGCCGCCTCCTACTGGCGGATCACGGGTCAGGGCGAGTCGGCCAACGATGCGATGTGGGCTTATGAAGACCCCATACCGGACGTCGCTGCGATCCGGGATCATGCTGCATTCGACCCAAAGAAGGTAACGTTCGAGTGAACGATCATTGGAGGTTTCAAGATGGCCGGCAAGCCAAAAGAGAAATGGTCACAGGATGTCACCGAGAATAGTGACGCACTCGACCTTGAAGCCCATATTTTCGAACAGGATGACCCGCACAAGATCGCTGTCTCGCTGAAGCGGTCTGCAGAGCAGTCCGAACGACGCAAATCAAGCCCTTACCGGTCTGCCATGTCGATGCTGACGTTCTATATCAACCGCGCGGGCCACAATTTGCCCGACAAACAAAAGAATGTATTGGAGCGGGCAAAGGACGAATTAAGGAAGGAGTTCGGCCGCACCTGAAGGCCGCCCGGAGACTTATTGCTTTATGTCTGCCGGCGGACATACAATTGCGCTTGCACGCAAACGGCGTACTGTTCTGTTTGACTATTGCAGAGGGTACTCGGATGGGCCAGAGACTGGACCACAAATTGGAATGCGCAAACTGTGGGACAATCTATCTCGACATACCGGCAGACGTAGATTCAAACTCGCCGATACACTGTAGTTCATGCGGCAATTTTCTTGGCTCATGGGGCGACCTGAAGACCGATTTTGCCCGTCAAGGCGGGCGACACGGGGTATTCCGTATGGAAAAAGGCATGATTACCCGGCTCGACGAACCTGCCCAGATTCTGCACGGTGTGGCCAACGAAAACGCTCCCAAGCCGCTGAAACCCGTCGGCTAGGTCGCAAACTCATATCGCCTCCTCAATACCCACCGACCACGGGCAGAATCTCGCCAGTGATGTAGCTTGAGCAATGGGACGACGCCAGGAAGACATAGGCTGGTGCCAGCTCCTCAGGCTGGGCGGGTCGTTTCATCGGTGTGTCTGAGCCGAACTTCGAGACGTCCCCTGCCTCCTTGTCGGCCGGATTGAGCGGCGTCCAGACGGGACCCGGCGCAACGGCGTTGACGCGGATACCGCGGGGGAGCAGGTTTCCGGACAAAGCCCGGGTGAACGCGTGAATGCCACCCTTGGTCATCGAATAGTCGATGAGGTTCTTGCTGCCCACCAGCCCCGTGACCGAGCCCGTATTGACGATCGCCGATCCGGGTTTCATCTTGCGCGCAGCTGCTTGGGCAAGAAAGAAATAGCCGTAGAGATTGGTCTTGATCGTTTCATCAAAGTGCTGTTCGTCCAAGTCCTCGAAATCGTCCGTGTGCAGCTGGAATGCTGCATTGTTGACCAGGATATCGATCTTACCGAAGGCTTTGATCGTCTGTTCGACCGCGTCGTGGCAAAAGTCTCGCTTGCGGACGTCCCCCGCGATGACGAGACAAGGTCTTCCTTCCTTCTCGACCAGTTTCTTTGTTTTGTCCGCATCACGCTCTTCGTCGAGATGCACGATAACCACGCTGGCCCCTTCACGCGCATAAAGAACCGCAACCGCCCGTCCTATGCCGGAATCGCCACCCGTGATCAATGCGACTTTTCCATCAAGTTTTTTCGAACCCTCGTAATAGGGGGCATCGTACATCGGTGCCGGCGTAAGCTCGGCCTCGAGACCGGGTTTCTTTAGATGCTGCTTGGGAAATGGCGGAACGGGATAGGCACGGGCACCGGTTTGTGGCGCATTCTTTTTCGCAGAACTGCCCTTGTGTTTATCGATCTTATCAATCTTTGCTTGAATTTCACGGTGCCGTTTCGCAGTCTTGTCCCCTGCCGCTTCATGCCGTGAAAGGTTTGCCTGTGTCATCTGAATCTCCTTCGCCGCATGTGATCTTAACCCCCAGGCATCCGAATTGTTCCTGTCGTAATGAGGAACTATCTGCTTTGATCTGACGTTTTCGACCAACGGCACAACCGAGGGACGACAGATGGCCAAACAACCGACGATTGCCCGCATTTGGCGTGGCCGAACCCGGCCGGAACACGCTGATGAATACGAGGTGTACAATTACGAAGCTGGCATCAAGCCGCTGATCGAAAAGGCGCTCGGGGTGCAGACCCTGCGGGAGGACCGGGAGGACGAGACGGAATTCATGACGATCTCTTATTGGGAGGACGTGGAGTCGATGGCGCACTTCACCGGAGGCGACCCCAACAGCATCCATCATCTTGCCCGGGATGGAGAGTTCCTGATCGAGCTGCCTACCCGCATACAGGTTCTCAAAATCCGTTCGGCTCACGGCCTGACTGGATTTGGCAAGTTCGTCGCAGACTTCCGATGAGAATATTCGCCTTCGGCACCTTGAAGAAAGGTTTCCCGCTGCACGCCCACGGCCTGAATGATGCCGTGTTTGTGGGAAACTGCCGCACAGTCGAGCGGTTTCCCATGCTCATTGCCGGATCCTGGTTCACGCCGATGATGCTGGATTTGCCTGGCACCGGTTTTCGCGTAAAAGGCGAACTCTACGACATTGCCGAGAGCCGATTGCCTCTGCTGGACGCACTCGAATCCGTTGGCTTGCCAGGTAATTTTCGCAAGTCGATCAAGATCTGCGATGAGGACGGCAACCTCGCAGGCTGGGCGTTTGCATTCCTCAAATCGCCGGATCTCGCCATCCCGGTTCATTCGGGCTACCTGGACGAATATCTGGATGGAAGGTTCATCCCTCCATGGGAACGGCAGAAATAGAGGAACGCCCGCCCCTGGAGCCTTTCCTGCCTGGATGACGGGCGTTCTGGATCATTTTCTTTTGGGACGGGGCGTTGGCAGACAGTCAGGCAGCTGCTGCCCGGTTGAGTGAGCCTTCCGCCAGTTTCGACAGCGCGGCGTCGGTGGCAATTTCCTCCTGCAGGGTTGCTCCCAGCAGTTTCTTCGCATCGGGCATATTCAAATCCCCGGCCCAGCGCGCCAAGGTTCCGTATCGCGCGATCTCATAATGTTCAACGGCTTGCGCTGCGGATGCCAGTCCGGCATCCAGAGCGGGCTCATCCTTGAATTCATCCAGAATTTCCTCGCCTTCGGCGATAATGCCTTCTATCGCATCGCAGGTCTTGCCCTGTGCGCGTTTGCCGAAAATTTCGAAAACCTGTTGCAGACGCTCGACATGAACCTCTGTCTCGGCCCGATGCTTCTCGAAAGCAGCCTTCAGTTGCGGGGACGCCGCGCCCTTGGCCATTTTCGGCAGCGCCTTTAAGATTTTGCGCTCGGCGTAGTAGATGTCCTTCAGGGTTTCATGAAAGAGTTTGTCCAGTGTCTTCTCGACCATTGTAAGACTCCCATTCGTTTGGCGGTTTCGTGGTTAAACGCAATCTGGCTGCGCAAGTCGACCGCGGGTGTAACGAGGGTGCTGGACAATGGTTCCTTGTTCGGGCCGGAAAGGTAATCCCGTCGCCTCCAATATTAACCGAATGAATATCCCGCGCCCCGCACCGTGCGGATGGGATCGATGGAGCGGCCAATGTTGATGGCCTTGCGGAGACGTCCGACATGAACGTCGACGGTGCGGTCGTCCACATAGATGTCGGCGCCCCAGACATTGTCGAGCAGCTGACCACGCGAGAACACACGGCCCGGAGATTGCATCAGGAATTCCAGGAGCCGGAATTCCGTCGGACCGAGTTTGAGTTCGCGTTCCTTGCGGTAGACGCGATGTTGCTCACGGTCGAGCTTGAGATCGCCGAAGCTCAGCACATGCGACAGAAGGCTCGGGTTGACCCGGCGCAGCATGGATTTGATGCGTGCAAGCAGCTCCGGCGTCGAGAACGGCTTGACCATGTAATCGTCCGCGCCGGTCGCAAGGCCGCGCACCCGCTCGCTTTCCTCGCCGCGCGCCGTCAGCATGATGATCGGCAGGATTTCCGTCTCGCGCCTGGCTCTCAACCGCCGGCAGAGTTCGATGCCGGAAAGGCCAGGCAGCATCCAGTCGAGGATCAGCAGATCCGGCACTTTCTCCCGCAGGGCTATCTCCGCTTCATCTCCGCGTGCGATCGTCTCGACTGCATAGCCTTCAGCTTCAAGATTGTACCTGAGGAGAACGCTCAAGGCTTCCTCGTCTTCCACAACGGTGATTTTGGGAGCTATAGCCATTTTCTACCTTCAATTAGGACGCGAGAGGTTCATCCACGACGATAGTGTGGGATTGGTCTTCCTTTGGGCGTTCCGCCGGAAGCTGCGTTCCCGTCACAATATAATAAACTGTCTCTGCTATGTTCGTCGCATGGTCGCCGATGCGTTCAATGTTCTTTGCACAGAAAAGCAGGTGCGTGCAGGCGGAGATATTGCGCGGATCCTCCATCATGTAGGTCAGAAGTTCGCGGAACAATGATGTGTAGAGCGCATCGATCTCATCGTCACGCTCGCGCACGATATTGACCTGCGCGACCGAACGTGTGGCGTAGGCGTCGAGAACGTCCTTGAGCTGCGTCAAGGCCAGTTCGGCAATGGTCTGTAACCCGCGATAGACGGAGAGCGTTTGCCTCGTATCGGTAACAGCAACCACGCGCTTGGCAATGTTCTTGCCAAGATCACCGATGCGTTCCAGATCCGATGAAATGCGGATCGTACCGATGACTTCACGCAGGTCGATCGCCATGGGCTGACGCTTGCCGATGATGGTAATCGCCTTTTCGTCGATTTCGCGCTGACCGGCATCGAGGATCAAATCGTCCGAGATCACGCGCTGTGCCAGCGCATTGTCCGACTTGACCATGGCAGCGACAGCCTGTTCGACCATGCGCTCCGCATGCCCGCCCATCTCGGCGATCTTGTGCGTCAGGAACTTCAGTTCTTCGTCGTAGGAACGGACGGTGTGCTGTGCTGTCTGTTCGGTCATGATATCAACCTCTTTCCCGTGATCAGCCGAAGCGTCCGGTGATGTAGTCTTGCGTGCGCTTTTCCGTTGGGCTGGTGAACATCATTTCGGTATCACCTACCTCGACGAGGTTGCCCAGATGGAACATTGCGGTGCGCTGCGATACGCGGGCCGCCTGCTGCATCGAGTGCGTCACGATGACGATCGTATAATTTTCGCGCAATTCGTCGATCAGTTCCTCAACCTTCGCGGTGGCGATCGGATCGAGCGCCGAGCACGGCTCATCCATCAGGATGACTTCCGGGCTGACGGCAATGGCGCGTGCAATGCACAGGCGCTGCTGCTGGCCGCCGGAAAGACCTGTTCCCGCTTCGTGCAGGCGATCCTTCACCTCCTCAAACAGGCTGGCGCGACGCAGGCTCTTTTCGACGATTTCATCGAGTTGCTGGCGGTTCTTGGCAAGACCATGAATACGCGGGCCATAAGCCACGTTCTCGAAAATCGACTTCGGGAAGGGATTGGGCTTCTGGAAAACCATGCCAACGCGGGCACGCAATTCCACAACGTCGATTTTTGGATTGTAGATGTCCTCATCGTCCAGTGTAAGAAGGCCGCCGACCTTACAGCCTTCGATCGTGTCGTTCATGCGGTTCAGGCTGCGCAGGAAAGTCGACTTGCCGCAGCCCGAGGGTCCGATCAGGGCCGTTACCATCTTCTCTGGCACATCGAGGCTGACACCGAACAGCGCTTGCTTGTCACCATAGTGGACGGTGACGTCCTTGCCCTGCATCTTGATAGCATTTCCCTGAGCGCTCATTTTGTCGTTTACCGCTTTTTCGAGATTTCGTTCCGTCATCAGGTTCATAATTAGAGCCTTTCCCGACCCGTTACCACCGCCGCTCGAAGCGGCGACGCAGAATGATGGCTGTGATGTTCATGACCGCGAGGAAAATCAACAACACGATGATAGCGCCCGATGTACGCTCGACAAAGGCGCGTTCCGCCTCGTTGGCCCACATATAGATCTGCACTGGCAGCGCCGTGGAAGGATCGAGCGGCGTTACAGGACTGTTGGCGACGAATGCGACCATACCGATCAGAAGCAGCGGCGCCGTCTCACCCAGCGCGTGCGCAAGACCGATGATCGTGCCGGTCAGGATGCCGGGGGCGGCCAGCGGCAGGACGTGGTGGAACACCATCTGGGTCTTCGACGCTCCGACGCCCAGCGCCGCAGCGCGGATCGATGGCGGAACGGCCCGCAGCGCTGCGCGGGTCGCGATGATGATGGTCGGCAATGTCATCAGTGTCAGCACCATGCCGCCGACCAGCGAGGCCGAGCGCGGCATGTGGAAGAAGTTGATGAAGACAGCCAATCCGAGAAGTCCGAACACGATCGAAGGAACAGCCGCGAGATTATTGATATTGACCTCGATGATGTCCGTCAGCCGGCTCTTCTTGGCGTATTCCTCAAGATAGATGGACGCGGCGACGCCAATCGGCAGGGAGAGACAAAGGACGATCAGCATCATGTAGAGCGAGCCGATCAGCGCCACGCCAAGACCGGATGTCTCGGGCCGGCTCGACGCGCCATAGGTGAAGAGGCCGGTATTGAAGCGCTGGGACATCGCGCCCTCACTCTTCAACCTGTTCATCCACTCGACCTGCTGGTCTGAAACCTTGCGGCGGGCTTGATCGACGGTGAGATCGATCTGACCCTTGAAGGCAGAATCGATGTCCGCACCAGTCAGCACCCAGACGTTCTGCGTCGTGCCGATAAGCGAAGGATTGGCTACGACGAGGTCGCGCAATTGTCCGCGCACGCCTTCCGAAAACAGCTTGCCGAGCTCACGCATCGCGGGCTTGTTCGTCGTCGCCACGCCCAGTTTTTCCGCCAGTGCATTGCGTGCCAGGATCGGATAATTGGCCGTTAACAGGACGTTCGGATCGGTCGCACGCTTGTTGTCCGGATCGATGATCTTCGGATCGAGATTGATCGCAAGATTGACCTCGGTCTGCCAGAAGGCCGTATAACCGTTCGAGAACACGGAATACATCAAGGCGACCAGGAAGAAGAGGCCGATGGCAATCGCGGTGATACCATACAGCTTGAAACGACGTTCGGCGGCATAACGGCGCTTGAGCCCGATGTCACGGCGCGCCGGACGTGCAGATGCTGGTGCAGCGGGATTGAGGGCTATGTCGGTCATTCGTACTGCTCCCGATACTTACGCACGATGTAGAGCGCAAAGATGTTCATCGCCAGAGTGATGAAAAAGAGGGTGAGGCCCAAGGCAAACGCCACCAGCGTTTGCGGTGAGTTGAATTCCAGATCGCCCGTGAGCTGATTGACGATCTTGACTGTGATCGTCGTCATCGCTTCGAACGGGTTGATGTTGAGATTGGCCGCAACACCGGCAGCGAGCACAACGATCATGGTTTCGCCGATGGCGCGCGACGCGGTCAAAAGCAGCGCGCCGACGATACCCGGCAAGGCAGCCGGAAGAACCACACGGCGGATTGTTTCGGACTTGGTGGAACCGAGCCCGAGTGATCCATCGCGCAGCGAGCGGGGAACCGCGGTGATGATGTCATCGGAAAGCGACGAGACGAAGGGGATCAGCATGACACCCATGACAATGCCTGCAGTCAAAACGCTTTGCGCCTGGATAAAGGCATAACCACCGGAAAGTGCCGCGCTGAGATCGCGCAGGAATGGACCGACTGTGACAAGCGCGAAGAAGCCATAGACGATCGTCGGGATACCGGCCAGCACCTCAAGCAGCGGCTTGACGACCGAACGTACGCTGCGGCTTGCATATTCCGCCATATAGATGGCGGCGAACAGGCCGACCGGGACCGCGAACAGCATGGCAACGAACGCGATGTAAAGCGTGCCGGCGAGCAGAGGGATCAGGCCGAACTGCCCTTGCGAACCACCGGAACCCGCCGCTGCAAAGCGCGGATCCCAGACCGTGCCGAAAAAGAAGGCCGAAGGCGATACCGATTGAAAGAAGGTTATGGTCTGGAACAGCATCGACAGGATGATGCCGATGGTGGTCAGAATGGCGATAGCCGACGCCGCGACGAGCGCGCCAAGGATGACACGTTCCACATTGTTGCGGGCCCTCGCCCGGACATGCACGCCCGAGAGGCCGAAGGCCGCGCCGGCAAGTGCCAGCACTATCGCGACAATTCCGCCTATACTGCTCGCCCAGGCGGTGTTCCTGTTCCACTCGGCGGCGATGGGAATCATATAGTCCTGACCCTCGGTGGCAAGCGCCACACCCTTGCTGGCGAGAAGCGGCTGCAGCTCTGCAAAGGTTTGCGGAAGATTGGCCCGTTCTGCATCGCTAAGCCTGTCCAGGCCGCGAGCAATGCCGCTGACCATCCCAAGCTCAAGGCTTTGGCTGGCAATGACGGTGTCGGCTGTGCGCGTTGGCAGCTCGGCAATGGCCGAACGCTCCAGGTAAACCCCGGTTCCAGCGGCCCAAACCGCGATAAAAAGGATAGCCGGCAGCGCGGAAGCCAGGAAAACCCACCATCCATGGTAATGCGGCAGGGAATGCGGCTTGACGTTTCCGCCCTCTTTGCTGACGGCACGCTGGCGGCCGATGAAGTATCCTGCCGCGGCAATCGCTATGACAATCACAAGCACCATTAAAGTGGACATCTAGGATCTTCCCCGTCCCGCAAATTCACGTCAATCAAAAAGATAAACGGGCAGCCGAAGCCGCCCGTTTAAGTAAGCCGAGGCTTACTTCATTGTTGTGCCGGCAGCAAATGCATCGCGCTGGGCTTTGCGTTCTGCATCCGGGGCAGCAACCAGGCCGTACTCGACGAGCGGGCTGTCCGGGCCGATCATCTGATCGTTGAGGAAGAAGTCGACATATTCCTTCAAGCCAGGGATGACACCAAGATGGGCCTTCTTGACATAGAAGAACAGCGGACGCGACACCGGATACTTGCCCGAGGAAATGGTTTCCGTGCTCGGAACGACACCCTCAACCGTAGCAACCTTCAGCTTGTCGGCATTGTTCTCGTAGAAAGCGAGGCCGAATACGCCAACGCCGGTCTTGTTGGCATCGATACGAGCCAGCGTTTCCGGATAATCGCCATCGATATCGATTGCCTTGCCATCCTTGCGGATCTTGACACAGGCAGCAGCAGCGGCCTTTTCGTCAAGGCCGAGCTTCTTGATCGCATCGGCAGCCCCAGTAGCTTTACAGCCACCGGTCATCAGCTTCTCTTCGAAAACTTCGCGTGTGCCGTGCTTTTCGCCAGGAATGTACGCGGCAATATCCCAGTCCGGGAGGGCCGGGTTCACCTGGTTCCACTTGGTGTTTGGATTATCGACGAGCTTGCCGTCAACAACGACCTGGGCGGCAAGCGCCGTGTAGATGTCCTTCGGTGCCAAAGCCCAATCTGGACCCTTGATATCGGTGGCGAAAACGATGCCATCGTAGCCGATACGGATTTCCTCGACGTCCTTGACGCCTGCATCGGCGCAAGACTTCAATTCACTTTCCTTGATTGGGCGGGATGAATTGGCAATGTCGACCGTGTCTTCGCCAACGCCTTTGCAGAATTCCTTGATGCCTGCACCGGAACCACCGGATTCGACGACTGGCGTCTTGAAGTTAGGATATGTTTCACCGAAAGTCTCGGCAACGATCTTGGCGTATGGCAGAACCGTCGAAGAGCCCGATACCTGGACCTGATCGCGTGCAGACGCTGCAACCGTGGACGCGCCGACGGCGATCGCAAGCACTGCGGCTGTAGTTAGAAGCTTGTTCATCGTTTTACTCCCGTTGGAAAACTGTTGAAGTAAGCGCTGTCTACAGAAGGTTTATAACAGTCATGTGACAGATATATTACAGTTTGGTCACAAGGGGAGTGACGCGGAGGCACGTCATCTAACGAATTGAAATTGTTAAATTAAATGAATTGTAAGCCGGCTGCGACCATTGCATCCAAGGGGGAGGATGATCAAAGATTCAACGATTTCAATAACATCCTCCGGGCGTATTGCGACAGCTTTTACAACCGCAAGCGACAAAAGCCGCCTTGCACAGCTGCGTCATCTCTACGCCAGCGCAAAAGACGGTCATGACTCCACTTCCCGCGCCCATGCGAACGGCGCGAGAGAGCAGTATGTGCTGGAGCAACCCCCAGGCGACTCTAGCTCATTTCAACGTTGGGTTGCCTATCAACACACCCGCGCGCTGCGCGGCAAGGACGAATGCTTGCCTTGCCTTTGCCGGCGGCATCCAGCCTTCTAGGGCATCCCGGCACATGCGCGTCGCACGCCGGTATTCGACCCCATCCTGCTGCGGCCATTGGTTCTTCAGACACTCCAATGCCTCCCACGCCGAAGAGACGAGGCGAAGCCCCATGGCACCGAGGCTGATCAGTACTGGAGATGAAAAAGACTTGTCGTTCATGACCCGCTGCCCCCCGTTTTGTACGAAACAGCGATATTTGCGTAGCTTGAATTCGAAATCATAGTTGTACTCCATCGAGAATTACGAACTATGTTTCCTCCTGTTCCCTGGTCTTTTTATTTGGACTTCTAGGATGGCCGATGATCTCAGATTTGCATTTACCCCGCAATACCCCAATTCGGACGATACACCTATTTCAATCGTTCCATAGTACCGCCGGCTTAGAGCCTCTTGTGACAATATTGACGCAAGAGGCCTTGTTCCCGTGCCCGCTTGTCAAAGCGGTTGAGATCACGTGACCCGGGGAGGGAGCCATGGCAAAGCAGAGCGCCGGCATTCTCATGTACCGCCAGACCGGCAATGAATGTGAAGTATTGCTGGTTCATCCAGGTGGCCCCTTCTGGCGCAACAAGGATATCTCGGCCTGGTCTATTCCGAAAGGCGAGTATGGCGAAGGCGATGATCCGGAACGGACGGCACGGCGCGAATTTGCCGAGGAAACGGGCGTGGTTCTTGATGGAGAGCTCCGGTTTCTGGGGTCCATCCGCCAAGCGGGCGGCAAGGTTGTGACCGCATTTGCTCTCGAAGGCGATTTCGACGTGGCCGGGCTCGTCAGCAATACCTTTGAAATCGAATGGCCGCCCAGGAGCGGACGCAATGAAATCTTTCCGGAGGTCGACCGCGCCCAGTGGTTTTCATTCGATGATGCGCACCGGAAAATCATAGCGGGCCAGCGCCGGTTCCTTGATCGCCTTCAGGAGATGCTTGAGCGCCGGATCGATTAGCCGGCGTTCCAGGCCCTCCCTTCCGCATCGAGCGCGGCGAATTCCTCGTTGGAAAGTTCGATGGCCGCAGCTGCGATGTTTTCCTCGAGGTGCGCCACCTTCGATGTACCCGGGATTGGCAACATCACCGGGCTGCGCTTCAGGACCCAGGCCAGCGCGATCTGGCTTGGACCGGCCCCGTGAGCCGAAGCCATCTTGTCGAGGAGCGATCCGGGCTTGGCCAGATCGCCCGCCGCAAGCGGAAACCACGGAATGAACCCGATATTGTTTTGGCTGCAATAGTCGAGCACGTCCTCGCTGGTTCGATCGACAAGATTATAACGGTTCTGGACCGTCGCCACTTTGAAATGTTTCGATGCGGCCCTGATATCGGCCACCGACACCTCGCTAAGACCCGCATGACGGATGACACCATCATCAAGGAGCTTTCTTACCGCCGAAAACTGCTCGTCCCCCGGCACCTTCGGATCGATCCGGTGCAATTGCCACAGTCCGATCTGATCCACGCCCAGCCGGCGGCAGCTCGCATATGCCTGCTGGATCAAATATTCCGGCCGCCCGAGCGGGGTCCACAGGTTCGGGCCGGTACGCGCAAGCCCGGCTTTCGTTGCGATCAACATATCGCGATAGGGATGCAACGCTTCCCTGATCAACTCTTCGGAGACATTGGGACCGTAGGAATCGGCGGTATCGATGAAATTGACGCCAAGTTCGGGAAGCCGTTTCAACGTGCGTAGCGCTTCCGCACGATCCGCCGGTTCCCCCCATATTCCTGGGCCCGTAATGCGCATGGCGCCGAAGCCGAGGCGATGGATTTCGACGTCTCCGCCAATTCTGAATGTGCCCGAAAGCGCTGCATTGGATTTGGACATGTCCCACCCTTTCGCTCGGTTGATCATCGTGAGATAAGTGTACTACATTAAACGCCCCGGATGTTCGTTCGACAAATCACTGAAGATTTACCTTGGCTGTTGATCGGATTTTGGCTGGAACAAAATCTTCGACAATTCATTTTTCTTTTCGCCTGATATGCTGCACCGTGCGATCAAATCGGCCGGTCCCAATGGAGAACTTTCATGCATCTCACCTATCATGTCCATGCCCATGACGGCGGTTGGGCCTACAAGCTCGGAGACGTCTGGTCTGAGAAATTTCCCTCCCACGACGCCGCATTGAGAGCTGCCAGGGAGGCAGCCAAACGCCAGCAGATTGGTGGCGAGGATGCGCAGATCAGCTATGAAACTTCAGATGGCACGTGGCATCAGGAATCGGTCAGGGGAAGTGACCGGCCTGAAGTCGATGTCGAGGATGACGCCAAGAGCTGATAAAGCCAGGAAGCGGCAATGAGCAAATATGTTCTCATCGGATCGGAAGGTTGCGGGTCGGTTATCGTCGAATTGGCGTTGCTCAAAGCCGGCGCTGAATTCGAACTCGAGGAGATCCCCTATCTCGAACCGGGCCCCGACCGTGACCGTTTGCTGGAATTGAACCCGCTCGGCCAGGTCCCGACCTTGATTATGCCGGGCGGCGATGTCATGACAGAAACCGCGGCGATTATTCTCCATCTGGCCGATGCATTTCCTGATGCCCAACTTGCGCCCGCAACCAGCGACCGGCAAAGGCCGGCCTTTCTGCGATGGCTCATTTACATCGTGAGTGAAATCTACCCGACGTCGAACTTCAGCGATGATCCGGCCCGCTGGCAATTGCCGAAAGACGCGCAGGACGAATACAAGCGGACTGTCGATCAATATCGCAAGACATTGTGGGGCCACGTGGAGGACGTCGCCGATACGCCCTGTTTCCTCGGCAATGATTTCTGTGCGATCGACCTCTATATTGCCGTTATGCGCAACTGGCGGCCGGGATGGAAAGAATTCGCGCAATCTTTCCCGAAGCTGACGGAAATCGCCGACAACGTGGCGAAAGACCCGCTGTTCTCAGGCGTTCTCAAGCGTAACTTTGACAAGTGATCTAGAGCAAGTTTTGTCTATTCAGAGTCGTTCGCCGGAGGGAATTCGGTTCAAGGTCGAGGGATTTGGCGAGGCCGATGTCTTTCCATCGGGCGAAGCCGAAGCCCGACGGACTTGGAAAATTCGCTCTAAAGTCTCTTCACCGGATAATCTACAAATATGCGAGCCTCTTTGGCCGCTTCGATGAACGCCGAGCGGCACTCGGTAATCGTTACCTTACCATCAAGCGCATCAAGACATTTCTGCCTTGCCGCCTTCAGTTTGACGCCGTCGTGGATCGGCCAGTCCATTAACAGGACTTCGGCTGCTTCTGGGACAGACGCGATGTTCCGGGGCTTCCCGGCCGGCTGAATTTCGATGGTTACAGAGGGAAACGGTGTGGTCATAGCGCAACCTAACGTTTCAATATGACAGTTGTTCCATGAAGATTCTCGCCCGCTGAAAATTCGCCGGGACTCGTCCTGCATTGGAGCGACTAGCGTTCGATGACGAGATCGCTCAATGGTCTGGAACAGCACGGCAGGAAGAAGCCAGCGTCGATTTCCCTTTGCCTGATCCCTCCATCGTGTTTCATGTCGACGGCTCCGCTTACGAGCTTGGACTTGCAGGTTCCGCAGATACCGCTGGCACAGGAGGATGGTATCCTGACGCCGGATTTTTTGGCGCAGGAGAGAACCGTCTGCTCGGCGCGGACTTCGATAGACTTGCCCTGTTTCGAAAACTGCACATTGAACGATTTCGTTTGGGCGTCCGCGCCAGCCGGCGCTGCCTCTTCTTCGATGACAACCGCGTCAAAGCTTTCTTCAAGGTAGCTGGATTCAGGAACACCCAGTTCGACGCCGATCTTTCTAGCAGCTGCCATGAACGGCGCGGGTCCGCAGCACATGACGACGCGGTCGGCGATATCGGGTGCCGCCAGGAAAAGGAACTCCCTGGAAATCCGGCCTGAAATGCCCGGCCAACCGCGTTCGGCCCCGATGTCTTCGGGAAGCAGCAGAATTCTGAACCCTTTGACACGTCGGGCAATGTTTGCAATCTCTTCGCGGAAGATAAGGTCTTTTGGAGTTCTACCGGCGTGGAGAAAGATGACGTCGGTCGACTCGGCCGTGTCAGCAAGTTCCCGCGCCATCGACATGAGTGGCGTGATTCCCGAGCCGCCCGACAGGAAAAGGTACTTCTTCGCCGCTGGCCGGACGAAACGTCCAAGTGGCCCCGACGCGCGGACGGCCATGCTCGCAATCAGATTGTCGTGCAGCCAGTTCGATACCTTTCCACCCGGCACACGCTTCACCGTGACAGTTATGGCGTTCTTGCGAAGTGGTGACGATGAGATGCTGTAGCAGCGCCCGTCGTCCTCATTATCGAGGCCGAGCTCGAATTTGAAATATTGCCCGGCGTTGAACTCGAATTGTTTCCGATCCGGCGACACGAACGTGAAACTTTTCACGTCATGCGTTTCGTCGTGGACGTCGATACAAACGAGTTCGTCGTCGGTCTCCGGGTCCCAATATCCGCCGCGCACGGCCTTGGGGAGGAGATCAGTAACCATGGGCACGCATCCGCTCAATGTACCAGCTCGCGAAGTCATCGAGAGCGACTTCGGTGAACCTGGAATAAGGGCCGGGCTCATAGCCGGGGTCCTCGACGCCCGCCTGGGCGCGGGCAACGAGTTCCGCATCCTGATTGGTGGTCTCGGTCCATACGTGGGTAAGTTTGGCGAGATCGTAGTCGACGCCTTCCATCGCATCCTTGTGAACAAGCCATTTCGTCCGGATGAGGGTGGTGTCGGCAGAGAGCGGGATCGCGATGGAGATCACGGCATGGTCACCCATGAAGTGGCACCAGCTATTGTGCCCCCAAAGATGCACATCGCCGAGATCCTTGCGGGTCATTGTCCCAAGAAGCTTCGACGAGGCGGCGGTTGAATCTTCCGTCTGGGACTCGCCCGCCCCGGCGATAATCAGGCGCTGGGTACGGAAATTGGTTTCGCAGTTTCTCACCTGTTCGACCGTGGAGGATGGAAATCCGTCTGCCTCCCAATCTTTCGTGCGCTCGCTATACATGGCGAAATGCGCTTCCGCCTCCTCCCGGTCCTCCGGGCTGAGGCTGTCGGGATCATATCCGAAATCAAGATCGACGAACGAAACACATAGCTCCGGGTGGTTCGCCGAGCAGTGATAGCACTCCCGGTTATTCTCCATGGTGAGCTTCCAGTTGCCCTTCTCGATGACATCCATTTGGTGTGCGACCTTGGCGTTCCGGATGTCATAGGGCTCCAGCCGCCCATCCATGACCTCCTCCAGCCGCTTGATGTCCTGCGGCGGATTGTCGGAAAGACAGACATAGATCAGGCCGCCGATCGACCTGAAGTTGACCGCCTTGAGGCTCTTGCAGCTCTTGTCGAAGTTCTTTCCCATATGCGGGGCATAACTGAGTTCACCCGAAAGCTCGTACGTCCACTGGTGGTAGGGGCACACCAGCTTGGAAATGACTGTTGATCCGGCGTCCAGCAGTCGCGCGCCTCGATGACGGCAAACGTTGCGGACCACCCGGATGGCGTTGTCGTCGTCCCTCAGCAAAATCAAGCTTGTCGATCCGATGTCGATGACCACCGCGTCGCCAGCTTCCGGAACATCGCACTCAAGACCAACATGAATCCAGTGCCTGGAAAAGAACACGTCGAGGTCCGCCTGGAAGACGTCCTCGCGGGTGTAAAGTCCGGCAGGAAGACAGTGCCCGTCGATACGCGCATCGAGCAGAGAGGAGATCGGCGATGGGAACGTATTGAGCATAATGTTTCCTTATGGATCAATCGGCTTTAGAATCGCAGCAAATATCGATATTTCAACCGCACAAATGCGCGGCGTTGACATTACCTGACGTAATGGGAAACTGTGACCTGTCGCTCGGCGAAATCGGGGTGAAGAGTGAAGAGCTTGAGGAAACAGCTGCCACCATTGACGGCACTTACCGCATTCGAAGCGGCGTCGCGGCTGTCGAGCTTTACGAAAGCCGCTGAGGAACTCGGCGTCACCCAGGCTGCGGTCAGCCGCCAGATACACCTTCTCGAGAAGGACTTTGGCTTTCCCCTTTTCATACGGCTGCACAGGAAGGTGATTTTGACCGACAAGGGCAAAGCGCTTTCGACGGCCACCGGCGACGCCTTCAATCTCATCGCGGAGGCCGTTACCGGCCTTCGCAAGGACGCTTCCAGCGATGAGCTGACGATCTCTGCGACAGTTGCATTCTCGCATTTCTGGCTGATGCCCAGAATTTCAGAGTTCTCGCGGCAATATCCCTACACCAACCTCCGCATCCTCTCTCAGGACAACATGCCGAACCTTCGACTGGGCGAGGTGGACGTTGCGATCAGATTCGGCAACGGCATGTGGCCGGATGGTCATGCCGAATTGCTGTTCGAGGACGAAGTTTTCCCGGTCTGCAGCCCGGAATATACAGGGGCAGATGGGCGCATCAAAACTCCGGCGGACTTGACCTCATATTCCCTCATTTCCAACGAAACCGACGATCCGACGTGGACAGGCTGGAATGAGTGGCTTTCGTCATTTTCCATCGTGGTTCCCAAGAAGACGCTGGGATTGCGTTGCAGCTTTTACACCGAAGCGATCTATGCGGCACTCAACGGTCAGGGGATCGCGCTGGGCTGGACACATCTCGTGGAAGACCTGTTGCAGCAGGGACGGCTGGTTCGCCTGACTGACGCCGCGATCAAACCCAGAGGGGCTTATTTCGTCGTGATCCCGACGAGGCAACATGGCAATGAAGCTGCAAGCCTCTTCGTCAATTGGCTGCAGATGGCATCGCAGGAACAAGAAGTGCACCTCTAGACGATGATCGGCAACGGCAGACCGCCGCAGGCTTGCTCACCAAAGACCGGGTACAAGCCTGTATCGCACTTTTTCCATATAATCCGGATAGCCTTCGAGCTCCTGTTGCAACATCTTTTCCTCGTCAAGGATGCGCAATATCAGGATCGGCACGTTGAGAAACAGGAACAACAGGCCCCAATACGAACCCAAGGCGAGCGGTGTCCCGACGATGAGGACGAGCACCCCGACATACATCGGGTGTCTGACCCATGAATATGGTCCGGTCGAGATGACCTTTTGATCTTCCATCTTTTCGATCGTCGACGCGCCATAGCTGTTCTCACGGAAGACCCGAAGATCGATCATCAGGCCCAGAGCCACCAAGGCGTTTCCCAGCACCGAGACAAAGGGCGGCACGTATGACCAGCCGAAACGATAGTCAAGCGCGGAGACCGCCGGCAAGGCAATGGCACCGGCAAAGGCAACCGTTATCAGTGCCTTTTGCAATGGACGTGTCTCGGCACCAGGCCCGGCTTTCAAGCGGCGCTCGAGCAGAGCTGGATCCTTGATTGCGAGATAGATGCCAATCAGGTTTGTCGAAAGTGTAAAGACGACAATGAAGGCCCAGCCCTGCCAGTAGTCCAGTGTCCCGGCCGATCCGAAGACGATGGCGCCTAGGGCAAGCAGGCCCAGAATGGCACTTCTTGCAGTCCGAACGATGAGATCCATCACAGAAGGCTCCGCCGCATTTCACTTGGAATCGCCGACGCCAGCATAAACGCCAAATGGATTGAGCCCCTTCACAATCAGTTCAACTTAGAGGGATTTGGTCGCCGCAGGCTTGGTCCGGGGCTTGAGCAGGATGACAAAAAGCACGCCGACCACTATGAGTGCTGCCCCTTCGAGATGATAGGTCTGCAGGCGCTCGCCAAGGATAAAATAGGCGAGGATGGCGACGAATATCGTCTGGATGTAGAGAAGCACGCCCGCCCGGCCTGCCCCCAACGCTTCGACACTCCAGTTGAAGAGGTAATACATCAGCGCACCGCCGGGGACTGCCACATAGGCCAGGGCTAGAAGCCCGTTGCTGTCGAGGGCCGAGCGTTCATCGGAAGCAAGTTCCCAAAGATAGAAGGGGAGCGCTGTCAGCGCCGCAGCCCCGAGTAAAAGCACCAGAAGCGGAAGACGCTCTTGATCGAATTTCGCGCGGCGGAGCAGAACGGCATAGAGGCCGAAGCAGAAGGCACCGGCGACGAGCCACAATTCACCGGGATTGACGTCGAGACGCATCAGCGCCGCGGGGCTGCCTTTGACGATGATGACCACGATCCCGACGAAGGCGACGATCGATCCGATCGCCTGCCATCTCCCCATCGGCTCACCCAGAATCAAACGGGCGAGGATCATCGTGATGATCGGGATCAGGGCCATGATGATGCCGGCCGTGGTGGCGTCGGCTTTCTCGAGCCCCATAAAGACCATGCCCTGACAGATCGCGAGCCCGATCCCGCCGACGAGAAGCAGCTCCAGCGGGCGCGCCCGCACGAGCGCAGCCATGGCGCCGAAATGCCCGCGCACGATCGGGAGCAGGATCGCCCACGCAATGAGGACGCGCCAGAAGCACAACGCCCATGGCGGCATTTCGGGAGAGACCCATTTTGCCGAAATATAGACACCGGCGGACAGCAGCCAGCACAGTACGGCCACGGTGTAGCCGACGGCCAGCGAATTGCCCGCTGCCTGCTCCGTCTCGCCGCCGCTGTTGTGGACCGCCAAGAGACTTATCGCCATGGCTCATCTATGCCATAATTTCTTGGAGCTGCACAGGTGGCGGGCGCGACCCCGACCGGCGGTTTCGCCGCTTAAGTCGCAAGGTGTCTGGTTATGAACGCGCCCGCCGAGGCGATCGCCTCGCGCCCCGAAGTCAGCCGTGCCGCCCAAAGGGGCCAGGCGTGGATCATGTGCGGCCAGATTTCGAGGTTCGTCGCCACGTCGGCAGCGCCAAGCCGACGGGCGATTCGGGCTGCATCGTCGAGCAGTGTCTCGGCCGAACCAACCTGGATGAGGACCGGCGGAAGCCCCGCAAGATCCGCATGGAGCGGCGAAACGAGCGGCTCGCGAGCGCTGGTCCCGTTAAGATATGCGCCGGCGAGCTCTTCGAGATAGTCCCGGTGAATAAGCGGATCGACCGCAGCCTTCTCGTCCATACTCGCACCGGTCATTTCGAGATCGACCCAGGGCGATACCAACCATGCGCAGCCGGGCAGCGGTCTGCCAACGTCGCGCAGACGTATCATGGTCGCCAGCGTCAGCCCGCCGCCGGCACTGTCGCCGCCGATTGCAATCGACGCCGCGGGAACGCCTTGTGCGATCAGGAATTCGAACGCGGCAAGCGCATCGTCCAGCGCAGCTGGAAACGGAGTCTCGGGCGCGAGCCTGTAACCGGGCGCAAGCGTGCGTACACCCGCGGCGCGACCGGTCTCGGCGACCATCCCGCGATGACTCTGGATCGATCCTGAGCAGTAGCCGCCGCCGTGGAAAAACAGCAGCGTCCTGGTGGTGTCGCTTCCCGGCGCCAGCGACCATTCGGCCTCAAGCGTGCCGATCATCTGACGCTTAAACTGTATATCGGGCGCGATTGGATCGTCGGCCGCTACGAGATCGAGGCGCTGGCGACGCTCGGCAAGGCTCGCGGGCCGCGGATGGGATTGCAACAGGGCCCTGACCGCATCGATCTCGTGTTCATCCATTGTGGCTATCCCCCAGCGTTTCAAGATGATCAAAACGATCGCCCTCCCGGTGATCGCACCCGGAAGGCAGTGGAGACGATATCACAGACCAGCGCGCAGCCGGGATTCCATCAGATTCATGAGTTCACAACCTAGTATTTTGACGGAACGTAGAGTTCGGGCGGCAACACCTTGCGCTCGTAGTCGGGGTTGAACACGCGATCAGGCAAGGTGATATCCTCGTGCGGCACATGCTCGTAGGGAACCTGTGAAAGAAGGTGTGCAATGCAGTTGAGACGGGCACGCTTCTTGTCATTGCCTTCAACGATATACCAGGGCGCTTCGGGTATGTTGGTGCGGGCGAAGGTTTCTTCCTTGGCTTTGGTGTAACTTTCCCAGCGCACGCGCGATTGCAGATCCATGGGAGACAGTTTCCACTGCTTCAGCGGGTCATGAATGCGCATGAGGAAGCGCAACTGTTGCTCCTCGTCAGTTATGGAGAACCAGTACTTGATAACCTTGATGCCGGATCGGACAAGCATGCGTTCGAATTCCGGCACATCGTGGAAGAATTGCTGCACCTGGTCTTCATTGGCGAATCCCATCACGCGTTCGACACCGGAACGATTGTACCAGGATCGATCGAACAGTACGATTTCGCCGCCGGCGGGCAAATGCGGCACGTAGCGCTGGAAGTACCATTGGGATTTTTCGCGATCCGAAGGAGCTGGCAGCGCTACAACGCGCGCAGTGCGCGGATTGAGCCGCTGGGTAATGCGCTTGATGACACCCCCTTTGCCTGCAGAATCGCGCCCCTCGAAGATGACGACGACCTTCTCTTTGTAATAGGCGACCCAGTCCTGCAGTTTGATCAACTCGGCCTGAAGCGCAAGCAGGGCGCGAAAATACTCCATACGCGGGATGGTTGGTGGATGAGTCTTGCGGTAGATTTTGCGTATCTCTTCGGACAGTGCCGGCTCGGAAAGTTCGAGTTCATAATCCTCATCGAGCGTATCGGCGAGTTCGGCCTCCAGCCAATCCTGGTTTGCCGCCTCATGCTTTGGATCGTTCATTTCGTCCCCTCTGATAGTCGTTCGAGCCGCGCCGCCACGGCACGTATCATGCAACTCTGCGGGCACTTATGCCATAACTCCATGAAGCAAATTTGAAGTTGCGTTTTTACGCAGGCTCATGATCAAGCGCGAACCGGCGATTGGCACCCTGATGCCGGATGAACGATGCTCTAAAGCCCCGCGATTGTCCGTAGATCGTCAACGGCACCTGCGGCGGCTGCAAGCACCGGGGAACCTTTTGTCAAACCATCGCCCTTGACCGGAAATGGAAGATGCCACCCACCGGCTTCCTTGACGAGACAATAGCCCGCCATACAGTCCCAGGCATGCATATAAGGCTCGTAATAGCCGACAAGGCGACCCGCGGCGACATAGGCGAGCATCAAAGCACCCGAGCCGTTGCGAATGAAGTTGCCCCCCGCGCCAAGCAGTTTTTCGACAATCGATGCGACAACCCCTGGCGTCACGTGATTGTTGGCGCCGATGCCAGTCACGGCGTTACGGATTGTTCGACTTCCATCGAGTTTGAGGGTTTTACCGTTCAACGTCGCCCCCATCCCTGCGGCGGAAGCGTAGAGCTCGTCATTGCACGGCACGTAAATAACACCGATGGCTATTTCCTCCCCATACATGGCAGCAATTGAAATGCACCACGTTGGCATGCCATTGACGAATGGGCTCGTACCGTCGATCGGATCGACGACCCAGGTATAGTCGGATGTGCCCGAGCTGACACCGTACTCCTCGCCAAGGATCGCATCGGCCGGAAAAGCTGCTGCAATCCGGGTCCGGATAAGATCTTCAACTTCGCGGTCGGCGATGGAGACGACGTCATGTGGATCCGCCTTGGTTTCAATAATCAGCCTTTCGCGCGCGTTGAAATGCGCAAGAGCCACGGCCCCGGCTTCAATCGCCATCTCCCGAGCCAGGGCAAATCGATCCTGAAGATCCACGGTGACATCGGATGTCATGTTCTTTCCTTAGTTATGAATGCAGATTTCAATTGTTGATGATGGCAATGCCGCGATGGTGAAAGCCGATGCTGACATTGGTCGCCGGTGCCAGGCTTCGGTCGACGGCCGGATCCACGACGAAGAGGGTGCCTGCCTCGGTTTCGACTTCGTATTCCACATGATCGCCGAGATAGGCGGCATGCCTGATGCTACCGGGAAACGCCCCGCTCTCTGCCGCCTCGAGCGTGATCGCATTGGGTCTGACGGCGATCCTTGCCGGTCCCGGGCGGGCACTCCGGCCTGGCACGGAATGTTCCAGCTTGCCGACTCGAATGATCGCCTGCCCCCCATCGCTACGCAGGACCTCGCAGGGCAGGACGTTCGCCTCGCCGATGAAGTCGGCGATGAATGACGATGCGGGAGCTTCGTAGAGCTCGCGTGGCGAACCCTGCTGAGCAACGGCGCCGTCCTGCATGACAATGATCCTGTCCGACACCGCAAGCGCCTCTTCCTGGTCATGGGTGACATAGACCGCGGTAAACCCCAGACGCTGCTGTAGTTCACGGATTTCCGTGCGCACGCGGCGCCGCAGGCGCGCATCGAGATTGGAAAGCGGTTCATCCAGCAAGAGCACCTGCGGCTCGAGCACCAGAGCCCTCGCAACGGCAACCCGCTGCTGCTGCCCGCCGGACAGTTCAGCAGGCAACCTCTGGCCGTATCCGGCAAGACCGACCTGCTTCAGGCCCTCTTCCGCCCGTTCCCGCGCTTCATTCTTTTTCATCTTCGATGATTCAAGTCCATAAGCGACGTTCTCCAGCACCGACATATGCGGGAACAGTGCGTAGGACTGGAACACCATTGAGACATCGCGTTCGTTGGCGGGAAGCATGGTGACGTCCTTGCCGCCGATGAGAATGCGTCCTGCTGTTGGATGCTCAAGCCCGGCGAGCATGCGCAGGGTCGTCGTCTTGCCACATCCTGATGGTCCCAGCAGGGTTACAAGTGTGCCAGGTTCGATGTCCAGAGACAGATCGTGGATCGCCGTAAACGTGCCAAACTGCTTTTTGACATTGGTGAAAACAACAGAGCCGGTGTGTTGTGCGGTGGTCATGAGGCGGCCTTCTCTTGTGGTGCGGCCGACGGAATAAAGGCCGTTGCAACGCGATTCTCGCGGCGCAATCTCCGTTCACCCACCAGCAGCTGGAAACAGGTAATGATGACGATCATGACAACGATGAGCATTGATGAGTACGCGACGGCGACGCCGTATTCGCCGTTCTCGACGAGCCCGACAATGTAGGAAGTCGCCATGTTATACTCGGCGCTGACAAGGAATATGACAGCGCTGATCGATGTGATGGCGCGGACGAACGAATAGACCAGCGCGGCAACGATCGCCGGACGAAGCAAGGGCAGGATGACCTTGCGAATGGTGCGGAAGCTCGTTGCCCGCAAGGTCAGCGATGCCTCGTCCAGACTCTTGTCGAGCTGGCTCATCGCCGCCACGCCGCCGCGCACGCCAACCGGCATGTTGCGGAAGACAAAGCAGGCTATGAGGATCAGCGCCGTGCCAGTCATTTCAAGCGGCGGGAGATTGAATGCCATGATGTAGCTGATACCGATGACAGTGCCCGGTATGGCAAAACTCATCATCAGGGCGAACTCGAATACATTTCGTCCGATGAACCGCTGCCTGACGATCAGGTAAGCCGTCAGCAACCCGACCGCCGCTGTCAGCGGGGCCGAAATCAACGCGATCTTTATCGTTGTCCAGAAGGAGTTCCAGGCAACGCCGGTCCAGGCGATAGCGCCGTTCTCAAAGCTGAAGGAGAAAGCGCGCTGGTAGTGCTCGAAGGTCAGGGTGTTGTCCAGACCCCATGTGCGGACGAAGCCGCCGAACAGGATCATGCCGTAGATGACCAGCGTGAACAGTATCCAGGGAATGACGATGGCATGGACGCCAATGGACAGCGATCGCGGCAAGGCAATATGCGCACCGGAATCGCCCTTGCCGGTTACGGTCGCGAAGCTTTTGCCGGCCAACCATAGTCGCTGCGCAAGGAAGGCAGAGAGCGTGAAGAACAAAAGGATGATCGCAAGTACCGCGGCACGCGAAGGATCGTTCTGCGAGCCGACAACGGCAAAGAAGATTTCTGTCGAGAGCACCCCATGGCTGCCGCCGAGCACCAGCGGGTTACCGAAGTCCGCCATGCTCTCGATGAAGCCGATCAGAAAGGCATTGGCGAGACCGGGCTTCATCAAAGGCAGCGAGACTTTCCAGAACGTACGCCAGCGATCCGCCCGCAGGGTTTGCGACGCTTCCTCCATCGAGGGGCTGACACCCTCGACGACGCCGATGAGCACCAGAAACGAGATGGGCGTGAACGACAGGACCTGTGCGATCCAGATGCCGGTCAGGCCATAGAGCCAACGGCCCGGCTCAATCCCGAAGAGGTTGGAAAGCTGATGGGTCACCACACCGGCGCGGCCGAAAAGAAGAATGAGTGCGAGGCCAATGACGAAGGGAGGCGTGATGATCGGCAGGATCGTCAGCAGCCGCAGTCCCTTCTTGAAAGGAAAGCGGGTGCGGGTGGCTACCAGCGCGAAGCAGAGTCCGAGCAATGTGGACCCGAACGCCGACAGGATAGCCAGCATCAGCGTGCGCCAGGCAACGCCACAGCGATTACCCCCAACAAGACAATCCAGGCTCCAGATAGACGGATCCTGAATATTGCGGACAAATCCGGAGGGATCGAAGGAGCCGTCAAAGCTCTGGAAAGCACCGATGAACATGCTGCCCACGGGGTAGAACACAAAGATACCGACAAGAAAGACGAGCAGCGCGATTGAAGCGACCACGAAGGCATCGCCCCGGAGCACACCACGCTCGGCAAGTCCGAAGGAAAACATAAGGACGAAAGAAAGCGCCACGAGCCCGGCACCTGCACCCATCGAAGGCTGGCCATCGGCAAGCGGTCCGAACAGCGCTTCCGTTATCGTCCACGTCCAGCCGGCAAACCCGACAGCGAGCCCTTGCAGCACAAGGAAAACAATTCCAGCGGCACCGGCAGCGATCAGCAGATTTGAACGAAGCGACGAGACTTTGAAAGCCCGCGCGCACAGGCCCGCAGCGAAGAGCAGCGCGATGACGGCAAGCGTCCAGCGGCCGTGTGCGAATATCTGCACAAGCGCAGGCGCTTCGCTGGAACCGTTCGGAAAATTGCCGAGCCAATCGAGGCTGAAAAAACCGCTTTCAATCCGGTACCACGGCACGAGGATGAACCCGGCGAGCCCGATCCCGAGAGCAATATTCAATCTCCGGTCGCTACGTTCCATAACGCCACCCGCCTTCGTTCATCATAGAAAGTTGCTTGCGCTGCCGATATGTCCGGAACGGTCCGGACATATCGCTTCAGGCAAAGGCAAGTTCAATTGGCGCTTGCACCAATCTCCTTGTCCCAGCGATCAAGCAGTTCCTTGCGCTTGGCAGGATCGCCATAGGTCTTGAAATCATAGTCGATGAGTTTGATGTCCTCGAATTTCGGAGCTTCGGGCGGAACGGTGGCGGATTTGTTCGATGGCAGCTGAAAGGACTTTGCATCCTTCATATGCGACTGCACTTCGGCGGAAAGCGCCCAGTCATACCATTTCTTGGCCGCGTCGAGATTGCGCGCGCCCTTGATGATTGACATCGAGCCGATTTCGTAACCCGTGCCTTCGCATGGCGCCACCGCCTTGACGGGGAAGCCTTCGGCAATCTGCGCGACGGCGTCATGCATGAAGACGATGCCCAGCGCCGTTTCACCCCGGGCCGCGGCCTTCACGGGTGCGGAACCCGATTTTGTATATTGCGATACATTCGCGTTCAGCTGTTTCAGGTAGTCGAATGCCTTGTCTTCACCCATGATCTGAACCAGGGAAGCCAGCGCCGTATAGGCGGTGCCGGACGAATTCGGGTTGGCGATCTGGATTTCGCCCTTGAAGGATGGATCGACGAGGTCAGCCCAGCACTTGGCCTCCTTGAGGCCCTTTTTCTTGACGATCTCGGTATTATAACCCCATCCAAGCGCACCCGCATAAACGCCAACGGTCTTGTATCCTGCGCTTTCGGCCTGCTTTTTCGCCCAATCCTGCAACTGGTCGAGCAGTGGCGATTTGTATTCCTGGGTGAGCCCCTCGGAAGCGGCCTGCAAATGCGGATCACCTGTCCCCGCCCACCAGATATCGGTTTTCGGATTGCGTGCTTCGGCGCGGATCTTGGCATAGGTCTCGCCCGACGATAGGCGAACCATATTGACCTGGATACCGGTCTCCTTCTCGAACATGCCCTTCATCAACTCACAGATAACGACATCGGCCGAACAGATCAGATTGAGATTGTCCGCTGCGCGCACCTCGGTTGGCATCATCTGAAGACCAACAGCAAAAGCGGCGGCAATTGCGAATACAGAACGCATGATTTTCCTCCCTGAAAAAGCGGCACCTCCATGCCGCACACTTTTTTGCAAGCGTGTGCAAAAGTTTCACACGTCATGTCTTCATGTCAAGCGGGCTATTGCGTTCTTTCAATAAAATTAGCGATCTGGTGGTTGCAGTAGCACGCAAGCGCGTGCAAGATATCGTAAACAACCATGGATTCATGCCGTTGAACAAATCATTCGTCAGCGCTGACGACGTAGCAAAGCGGGCGGGCGTTTCGCGCTCGGCTGTATCGCGCACGTTTACGCCAGGCGCGAGTGTTTCGGAGGAGACGCGCCAGCGGGTCATGGAGGCCGCGCAAGCGCTCGGCTATCACGTCAACCAACTTGCGCGCGGCCTGATGCGCAGTGAAAGCGGCATCGTCTGCCTGGTCGTATCCGAGATGGATACGCCCTACCGGGCCCGCCTGGTACGCGCTCTCACCCACGAATTGCAAACGGCCGGCAAGATCGCCATGCTCATCAACACTGATCGTTCCGACGGCAGTGTGGATGCGGCACTCCGGCAAACCCTGCATTACCGTGCTGATGCGTCCATCCTGTTATCCGGGCTTCCGGACAAGGCAATCACCAGGCTGTGCCTGAACAGCGGCCAGCGCATCGTGCTGATCAATCGCGACGATGATATTGATGGGCCGTTCCGCATCAATCTAGACGATGGTCAGGCGGCACGCGTGGCCGTGAGCGCATTCCTGCGTGCGGGCTGCCGGCGCCTCGCATTCGCCAACTCCGACGTTGGAACACCAAGTCTGATGGCGCGCGAACGCGGCTTCATCGCAGCGGCGGCCGAATTCGGGCTTGAGGTCAGGATCGTACGCCACGGCAACACCATCTACGAAAGCGGCCGCAAGATTGCGCAGACCTTGTTCACCGGTGCAGTGCGGCCGGACGCAGTCTTCTGCGTCAACGATCTGATGGCATTCGGGTTGATGGACGGTGCACGGCACGACTTTGGGCTGCACATTCCGGAAGATCTCTGTATCGTCGGCTTCGACGATATCGAACAGTCCTCATGGACGTCCTATAATTTGACGACGTTTTCGCAGCCGGTGGATGAAATCGTAAAGAGCAGTGTCGCCTGGCTCCAAGGCGATGCGACCGCCGGTCTTGTGCGGTCTGCCAACCTGCACGCACCGCTGATCTGGAGAAAAACCATCCGGAACAAATTATAGAATCGTTTGGTTGCGTCGACCGGCCACCCCGCCCATGGCGTTGCGGATCAAGCGCGCCGCGCCCGGCTCATGGACGAGAGTTTGTGTCTGCTTGACAGTGGTCAAGATGACATAGTCGTCGTAGGCTGCTTCAAAATCAAGTTTGACGAATCGGGGACGCATCGGCTTGAATCACACGAGGCTTTTGAAGAAATGCAAGACGCTTGCCGTGATCGCCTTGATCCTGTTTTCCGGCCAGGTTACGCCCTCTTTTAGCGACGATGCCAAGAGCTGCGTCACCGGGACTGAAAACGACAAAGGTTGGCTTTTCGTCAACAATTGCGACCGGGAAGTGGTCATTGAAATCTGCTTCGAAGAGGCATCCGAAGAACCATTGAATTGTGCCAGCGTAGTCCAGCACCAAGGTGACCAACTATATCCGGCCACGGTGATCGCCGCAAAAGGGGGACTACAGCTTTTGAGTGTTGCCGGGCGTTCGGGGATCAGGTGGGGCGCCTGTTATCATAACCCGAGGGAAGACAGGAACCCGGGAAAGCCCGAAGGAGAATACAAATTCACATATCGCTGCATGGACTCCAACGTCGAATGACCGCTGCAGCCCATGCAGATTGCAAATCTTGGTCCATGCCCAAGACTTGAGAAGACAGCCCTGTGAAACCAGCAATCACACCATGCCGAGCGCGTTCATATACAATTCAAGGATCGCTTCTTCTTCCTTGCGCTCATTGGCGTCCTTCTTGCGCAGACGGACAATCGTACGGATGATCTTGGTGTCGTAACCGCGGCCCTTGGCCTCGGCCATCACTTCCTTGATGTCGTCCTGGAGCGTCGTCTTTTCTTCTTCGAGACGTTCGATGCGTTCGATGAACTGCCGAAGCTCTGCCGCAGCCACACCTTCGACGCCGCCCTGCGCTGCCAAATCATCCATGCTCATCTCTCGCTCCGTAAATTTTCATTCTGCGACTCAAGACCGGCCGCGCGAGCGGTTCCGATGCCCGACCAGTGCATGGTGAGTCAAGACAATTGAGCAATTCCAAAAGGCGGAAACCGTTTCTGCGTCGGGAATTGTGTAAAACTAGAGGGTAGGGTCAGGAGCGATCAATGCGCAGGCTTGTTCGTCTCGAACGCAGCCTTCTGCGCATCGCTGGCCTCGCGCTGATGCTTGGCCTGCCATTCCGCATAGGGTTCGCCATAGATGATTTCACGCGAGTCCTCCTTGGACAATGCCAGTCCCGAAGCTTCAGCCGCTTCGCGATACCAGTTCGACAGGCAGTTGCGGCAGAACCCCGCCAGATTCATCAGGTCGATATTCTGCACATCGCTGCGCTCGCGCAAGTGATCGACCAGTCTGCGGAAGGCCGCAGCCTCCAGCGCGGTCCGCTGTTCGTCGGTGAGATCGGTCATTGCATGGTCTCCTCAGCGGAAGGTTTCTCGATCGGTCCGGCGCGAGCCTATCGCCGCGCAACAGGCATATCGGGATCGGTATCGAGGGTTTCAAGGATCGGCGCAGGGGCAAACCCCGCTATGATGCCGTGGCGCAATCCGCTCCACGGGCGGCCGTTCATTAGTCTTTCGACGAATTGCGCGCGCCATTTATATCAAATCTAGTACTCCCCGCCCCCCCCGTGTTCGGGTGCCTGTGCCAGTCCGTCAGGATGGTGAGGGTCAACCCCTCAAGGAGGGTCCGGTCAGATTTTAGTCAAAGCATATTTCATCAAGGAATTTCGGGAGGAAACAATGATTTTAAGGAAGACGACCATCTTGGGAGCGGTGGGCTGTGCGCTACTTGCAGGTTGCAAGGACGACAAGCCCCATCAGGCGAAAGCGCCACCGACGGAAAACACCGGTACTTTCACCGGTAACACGGGCGAAAAGACCACGGACACATCCGGCCTGACGCAGGAGGCGGAGGCCTGCACGTCAAGCCTTCCTGCCGAAGGCTGGGTGTCCAAGGCCGGGCTGCATTACCAGGTCAGCGCCGTCGATCCGCAGATCGTCCGCATCCGCATCGGCAAGGATGCCCTGCCCGAGGATGCTTCCTGGGCCGTGCTTCAGGACGCGCGCAAACCGCTCGGCTGCGCCACCGGCGGATCGGAAAAATCGTTGAAGACTGCGGCGCTGACTATCAGCGCAAGCGGCGAGGACAAGCTGTCGGTGGCTGACGCTGCGGGCACGGTGCTCTGGCAGGATGCGGATCTGCCCCGGTTCAACAAGGATGGCAGCTTTGTGTTTTCAGGAGCTATCCCCAAGGACAGCCATTTCTATGGCCTTGGCGACAAAACGGATTCAATCGACAAATCCGGCAAATCCTACATATTCTGGAATTCCGACACGCCTGGCTTTAGGTTCGGACAGGACCCGCTCTATCGCACCTTACCTTTCTTCATTCGCCGAAACGGCAATTCCTACTCTGGATACTTTCTCGACAACACATGGCGTTCGACTTACGATTTCGGCAAGTCCAAACCCGGCACCCTCGACGTGAACGCCGCTGGCGGCGGCATCGACTATTACGTCATCGCCGGTGCGAGCCCGAAGGAAATTCTGTCGAACTATGCGAAACTGACCGGAACCACGCCGCTTCCGGCACTATGGTCGTTGGGTTGGCAGCAAAGCCATTGGGGCGGCGACAAAACATATGATACTTCTAACCAGGTCATCGCAATCGCTAAAAAATATCGCGACAATAGGATCCCTGCCGACGCCGTCTGGCTCGATATCCAGTTTCAGCAAAACAATTATCCGTTTACGATCTCGGATTCTTTCGCGCCATTCGACACTTTCGTCAAGACACTGTCGGATATCAACTTCAAGGTCGTTCCGATCACGGACCTGCATATCGCGGCGGACAAATCGGGGAACTACTACCCCTACACATATGGGCACGACCACGACTACTTCGTCCACGCGAACAAAGATGCGGACAAAGATAAGAAAAAAGATGAATATGCCGACAATGTTTGGCCCCATCATGCGAACAGGACCCAGAGCGTGTTTCCGGATTTTACCAGCAAGCCGGCACGTGATTGGTGGGGAACCTTGTTCAAAGAACTCTACGAGACTGACGGCGTCGCGGGCATTTGGAACGACATGGACGAGCCATCCGTTTTCAACGGGAACCTAACTATGCCCGACGACAATATCCATAAGATTGAAGAAGCGGGCTTCAAAACGCGCGACGCGACGCACAAAGAGATCCACAACGTCTTCGGCATGCAGAACCATCGCGGCACATTCGAGGGACTGCTGAAGCTCAAGCCGGAGCAGCGTCCGTTTGTAATGACCCGGGCGAGCTATGCCGGTGGCCAGCGCTATGGGGTGACGTGGACGGGCGACAATCTCTCGACCTGGCAACACCTGCGCGTCGCTACGAACCAGATCACTGGGCTCGGACTGTCGGGCTTTCATTCGGGAGCCGACATCGGGGGATTCCAGAATCGGGGAGATCCAACGCCTGCCTTGCTGACGCGCTGGATGGAGATCGGTTCATTCTATCCGATCAGCCGTGTGCATTTTGAAAAGGACAAGTCACCGCAGGAGCCCTGGGAGAACGGCACGAACGAAGACATCGCGACCCGCACCCGATACATTCGCAACCGCTATACGCTGATGCCCTACCTTTATACGGCGGCCGAGGAAACCTCCCGTACCGGCACGCCGATGCTGCGCCGCATGTTCCTTGAATTCCCGGATGCCAATGCCCCCGGATCGACCACCCCGCTCGATATTGCCGCCGAAACCCAGTTCATGGTCGGCGGAAATCTTCTGGTCGCGCCATCGCCGATCGAACAGGGCTTTGTGACAACTGCACCTGCAGCATTTGCTTTCGGCAAACTGACCGAAGCGGAGTCGGCGGATTTCGCCGGAGGTGCCAGAACGGCAACGGATCACACCGGCTATACAGGCCGGGCATTCGTTGCCGGTCTCGAGACGGCCGGAGCGCAGATAGGCTTCACACTGACGGGCGTACCGGGCAGTTCGACTACCGCTCAATCTTACGACCTCAAGGTGAAATACGCCAATGGCATGGGCGACACACGGACGATGAGCGTATTGGTTGATGGCAAGACCGCCGGCCAGATTCCGATGCCTAAACTCTCCAATTGGAATCAATGGGGAACGGCAACTTTCGCTCTGTCGTTGACAGGAGGCGACCACAAGATTGAGATCGTGCAAACCGTGACCGATTCTGGACACGTCAATTTCGACAGCCTGATCGTGGGGCAGCCGGGCGCGGTGTTTCCCGCTGGCGCTGGCGATGATATGCGCGGCGGCTTGACCGAAGCCAAAAATATCACCGCGCCCTATGACGTCCTGTTGCCTCCTGGCAAGTGGTTCGACTACTGGACCGGCAAGGCCCTGGCCGAACCTGCATCCGGAACGGCCTCCTCCTGGGCTTATAAGGTCGCAACGTCCTCGCTGGAGGTGCTGCCCGTCTACGTCCGAGCCGGCTCGATCATCCCGCGCCTGCCGGATTCGATCGCAGCAAATGTCCAAAGCACGGTCGACGTCGCCAAGGCGGATACCTTGCAGCTCGATATTTATCCGGGCGAGAAATGCCAGGGATCCGTCTACACCGATGACGGATCGAGCTTTGCCTTCCGCAAGGGCGTCTACTACCGGCGCGGTTTCACCTGCACTCTATCCGGCAAACAGGCAACCGTCAGTTTCGGGGCCGTGGAAGGAACCTTCAAGCCGGGCTGGACCAAGGTGAAGCTGGCCATCGCGGGAACGAGCACGACTGCGGTGGTGAACGAGGCGGCGACCATCGCGCCCGTCGTGCTTCCGCTTCAATAAGGCACGACAACTTAAAACGGCTGCGGGCTGGTATTCCGGCCCGCAGCCGTTCAGTGCCTGCCCGTGGTTACGGAGAAAAACGTCGTCGCCATTCGATAAACAGTTTCAAATTGAAATTGCCTAGTCTTTCGCCCAAACCGCCCGCTATCGAGGCAAGGTTCATTCTTTTGTCGCAGTCGCGTAAGAACTTTGCGTTCAAACGATTAGCGCGTTGACAACGCACGAGAAACTACCGAAAAGGGTGACCACGATGTACGGAGGCAATATTGCGCAAGTGGTCTATATTCCACGCTGAACTGCATCAGCGGACGCGATTGGGCAGCTTTCTAGAGCAATTCCAGGAAAAGTGGAATCCGGTTTTCCGTCCGGGATTGTGTCAGGACAAAAGGCAAGGGCGTTTCCGTATTTCGCAGAAAAACGGACATGTCCTCGGAGCTTTTTTATTTATATTTGCAGCGGGCAGTTTTTTGGCCCCCGACAAGGCACATGCCGATTTTCGCGTCTGCAACACAACGCAAAACCTTGTCGGCGTTGCGCTCGGCTACCGGGCGAAATCCGGCTGGGTCACCGAAGGCTGGTGGCACGTCAATGCGTCCTCGTGCACAACACTTGTGGTCGGACCGCTGACATCGCGCTATTATTATCTCTACGCTGAAGACGCCCAGAGCGGCGGGCGCTGGGATGGCAGGGTGAACATGTGCGTCGCCGAAAACCAATTCAAGATCACCGGTATCAATGACTGTTTCGCGCGCGGCTTCCAGCGCGCTGGATTCCAGGAATACGACACCGGCGAACAGACAAGCTGGATGGTCCAGCTTACGGAAGAAAATCCCCCCTCCTCTCCAATCGTAACGGATACCCCCGCTCCATGAGACGCCGCCGCAAGGTCAAAATCCTAGCCACACTGGGTCCCGCTTCCTCCGACGAAGCCATGATCCGCAAGTTGTTCGAAGCCGGCGCGGACGTATTCCGCATCAACATGAGCCATGCCAGTCATGATCTGATGCGCGAGCTCGTGCGCCGCCTGCGCAATGTCGAAAAGGAACTGGGGCGGCCGATCGGCATTCTCGCCGACCTGCAGGGGCCGAAGCTGCGCGTTGGCAAGTTCAAGGACGGCAAGGCGGATCTCGTTGCAGGCCAGACCTTCACGCTCGACGACAATGACACGCCGGGCGACAATACCCGCGTATTCCTGCCCCATCCGGAAATTCTCGAAGCTGTTGAGCCAGGTCATCGCCTTTTGATCGATGATGGCAAGCTCGCGCTGGTGGCGGAAGCTTCCGACGGCAAGCACATTCGCTGCCGTGTCGTTTCCGGAACGAAGATTTCCGACAAGAAGGGCGTCAGCCTGCCCGATACGACGCTCGGCGTGAGCGCCCTCACCGAAAAGGACCGGCGCGACCTCGATGCCGTTCTGCAGGAGGAAGTCGACTGGGTTGCCCTGTCGTTTATCCAGCGGCCGGAGGATCTTGCCGAAGTACGCAAGATCTCGCGCGGCCGCGTTGCCTTGCTGTCGAAGATCGAGAAGCCGCAGGCCGTCACCCGCCTCGAGGAGATCATCGAGCTCTCTGACGCGCTCATGGTAGCCCGCGGCGATCTCGGTGTTGAAATGCCGCTGGAGACGGTTCCCGGTATCCAGAAGCAGATCATCCGTGCCTGCCGCAGAGCCGGCAAGCCCGTCGTCGTCGCCACGCAGATGCTTGAGTCGATGATCACGGCAGCGGTCCCGACGAGAGCCGAGGTGTCCGACGTAGCGACAGCCGTATTCGAAGGCGCCGATGCGGTCATGCTCTCGGCCGAATCCGCCGCCGGCGCCTATCCGGTTGAAGCTGTATCGACCATGGCGCGCATCGCCGAAGAGGTCGAGCGCGATCCGAACTACCCGGGCATCATTCACGCCCAGCGTCCCGAGCCGAACGCGACGGGCGCCGATGCAATTTCGCTGGCAGCCCGCCAGATCGCGGAAACGCTCAACCTCTCGGCGATCGTTACCTACACCGCCTCCGGTACAACCGGACTACGCGCGGCGCGTGAGCGGCCGCTCTTGCCGATCATCGCCTTGTCACCGGTTGTCGAAACGGCGCGCAAGCTCTCTCTCGTCTGGGGGTTGCACTGCGTTGTAACTGAAGATGCCAGCGACCTCGACGACATGGTCGACCGTGCCTGTCACATCGCCTACCAGGAAGAGTTCGGCAATCCGGGAGATCGCATCATCATTTCGGCTGGCGTACCGCTGCGTACGCCCGGTTCGACCAACATGTTGCGCATCGCCTATATCGGATCGGATGGGCTGACAGGGATCTAGAAACTTATTAACGAGTTCCATTGCGTTCCAATGGAAAATGGAACGCAAAAACTCGATTCTTGCGCAAGAATCACCGATTCTGGCGCAAGTTTTTCTATCTATACGGGAAATTTGGTTGTGGTGGCGTGCATTACGTGCGCTGGCCGGTCAGTTCGTCGGCCAGTTCACCCGCCTGCTTCTGAGCCTCGCGCATCATCGGATAGACCGTCAGAACGCGCTCGAACGCCTGTAAGGCGGCCTCCTTGCGGCCGGTATCCTTGAGGATCGCCGCCATGCCGGCCATCGCCCCGAAATGCCGTGGTTCAAGTGCCAGTGTCTTCTGGATGTCCGCCATTGAACGCCCGTAATCGTTCACCAGAAAATTCAGAGTCGCCCGTCTGTTCCAGCCCTCGGCATAGTCGGGCTTCATCACGACGACCTGATCCAAAAAATCCAGTGCGACCGAATATTTCTTTTCTTCCATGGCCTTAGCGGCCCAGCCCATCATCAGGTCGATAGTGGGACTACCGGAATTCTGCCATTGCGCCTGTATCTGTGAGGCAATGCGCGCCGCCTTGACTTCGTTGCTTTCGCGCTTGAGCGCGGCAAACAGGTCATCCAGTCTTGCCGCCCGCTTCTCGGCCAATGTCTGGTTGGGTAGGGCGGCCTGTTGCGGCGGCGGCAGCGGGTCCTGCGCGGTGGCAATTGCCGGCAAGGCAAGTAAAAAAACAGCTGAAAATACAACAACGTTCCGCATGACACGAATGGTAATCCGTATCAGCGAAACGTCAAATGCAAATAACCGTGAGACGGGTAATATCAGCCCTGGCGCGCTTTGAAACGCGGAGCGGTCTTGTTGATGATATAGATGCGGCCCTTGCGACGGACCAGCTGATTGTCACGATGACGGGCCTTCAGGGCTTTAAGGGAGTTCTTGATCTTCATTTCAGCACCGGTATCTTTCGCCCGAAACCGGGCACCAATAAAAAGCGCGCCTTAAAAGCGCGCCGGAAACACGTTGCGGGGAAATAGCCAACGATTACCTGTATTGTCAACACCCGGCTCACGATTTGTGGCATGATTCATCCGGGAATCATGCATTTATTTATCGTTAGCGGCGTTTCGTGATCCGCGTCACATGGCCCATCTTGCGGCCGGGACGTGCTTCCGCCTTGCCATAGAGTTGTACAACAGCGCCGGCTTCCTTGAGGATTTCCGGAACTTTTGCGATATCGTCACCGATCAGGTTCTCCATGACACAATCGGAATGCCGCCTCGTATCGCCGAGCGGCAGACCCGTGATTGCCCTGATATGCTGTTCGAATTGCGATACGGCGCAGGCTGCTTCAGTCCAGTGACCGGAATTGTGCACGCGCGGGGCAAACTCATTCGCCAGCACAGTCCCATTGGCAAGCACGAAGAATTCCACGCCGGCAACGCCCACATATTTCAAGCCTTCCAATAGTTTGCGGGCTGCATCGGCGGCAAGGCCCGCGACGGTCGATGATACCGAGACGGGCACGGTCGACGTCGCGAGAACGCCGTCCTTGTGGACGTTCTCGGTGATGTCATAGACCCTTATATTGCCCGCTTCGTCCCGCGCGGCGATAACGGAAATTTCACAGGTAAAATCGACCAGCGCTTCCAGTATGGAGGGCACACTGCCGATGGCGGCGAATGCTTTTTTGGCGTCTTCACCTTTTTTGCCGGAAAACTTGACCTGTCCTTTGCCGTCATAGCCGAAACGACGTGACTTGAGGATGCCTTTACCGCCAAAGGCCAAAAGGGCCGCTACAAGATCGCCGTCATTCTCGACACTAAGCCATTGTGCCGTCTGGATCCCCGCATTGTTAAGGAAGCGTTTTTCGCTGACGCGGTCCTGCGAGACTTTCAAAGCGAGGGACGATGGAAATACAGGTTTGATTTCACTGAGTATTTCGGCCGAATCGACAGGAACATTTTCGAATTCATACGTGATGACGTCGCTGAGTTCGGCAAGTTGTTCAAGCGCATTCGGATCGTCATAGGCCGCGACGATATGATCGTTTGCGACTTGCGCCGCCGGGCAATTTTCCTGTGGTTCAAGGATGACAGTCTTATAGCCGAGCCGAGCCGCCGCCATGGCAAGCATGCGACCAAGCTGACCGCCACCGACAATACCGATCGTTGATCCGGGAGAAATCATGCTTACGCCTCGTCAGAAGGTCTCAACGCGACCTTGTCGCTTTGTGCCTTGCGGAAATCATCCAGCCGCTTTGCCAGCGCGGCATCGTTCAAGCTAAGAACCGCAGCGGCCAGCAGAGCGGCATTGACCGCACCGGCTCGGCCGATCGCCAATGTGCCAACAGGGATACCGGCCGGCATCTGCACGATCGACAGGAGTGAATCCTGCCCGGAAAGCGCCTTGGATTCCACCGGCACGCCAAACACCGGCAATGCCGTCATCGATGCAGCCATCCCCGGCAGGTGAGCAGCCCCACCCGCGCCTGCGATAATCACCTTGAAACCGGCGTCGCGCGCGCCTTTGGCGAAGCTCACAAGTCTATCTGGCGTTCTGTGCGCGGAAACAATGCGGTCATCGTGAGAGATGCCGAGACTGTCGAGCGTTTCGGCGGTGTGACGCATGGTTGCCCAATCCGACTGGCTTCCCATGATGATTGCAACATCGGCGCGTTTGTCAGCCATTGAGCATCCTGTAAATCTGTCGGGAGGAATTAACGGAAAAGATGGACCGCCGCAAGCTGGCGGCGACACCGCAATATTCGGATTTGGGATCAGGCGATAATATCGGGAGTGATCTTGTCTTCAAGTTCGATGAGCTTGTCTTTTATGACAAGCTTCTTCTTCTTCATTCGCTGAATACGAAGCTGGTCACACCCAACCTGGATCATTGCTTGTATGGCGGCATCGAAATCCAGATGCTCCTGTTTCAATCTTGCGACTGCCAATCGAATGTCAGCCTGATCCTGGTCGGACATGCAGTGATTCCCGGTATTTCGCTGTAAAAAGAATCGCGTCTCTGGTTGTGGACAACCTGTCCTCGCCAGCACGTCGCCATATCATATTTCAAGGAACAAGAAAATCCTACGAAACAAATTCGACAATTGCTTAAAGTGATGGCACAGTGTCACCGCTCTGTCATAAACTTGCTGCCTGGCAAGTAGAGCATGCATACGTGGACGAAACCAACCAAGGGAGAAGCCGGATGGCCATTGAGTCTCATCTTGAAACGCTTGAACGTAAGCATGGAGCGCTCGAAAAGGAAATTTCCGACGCGCTGTTAAGTCCCGCCTCCGACGACCTGACGATCAGTAATATGAAACGACGCAAGCTGGTGCTCAAAGAGCAGATTGAAAGACTGAAAGCAGCCGTCACTCACCACTAACGACCTGGAAGGACCGCAGAATTCCGGTCGATTGCTTGAAGAAGCGTCGTACTGGCAGTGAGAAGGAACCCGGTTCCCGCATAGGCGGTGAGCCGGGTTTTCTATTTTCAGCGCATCCAGAACTGGTCGAGCCACAGGTTCAGATGAAAGAACCCGTTGTCATCGACGGCATAGATCCGCCGTGTGCCTTCGGCTTTGACTGATACCAGCCGCGCGTCCAGAAGCGCCTTGAGGTGTTGTGAGACAGCCGGACGGGAAATCGGTAGGCCTGTCGCAAGTTCGTTCACAGTTTTTGGTCCGCGTCTGAGCTCCTCGAGCAGATAGCGGCGATTTGGATCAGAAATTGCTGCAAAGGCATCCGTTTCGACCATCCGGAATAGTCATTTTAAACCAGCGGCAATGTCAACGGATTTCGTAGCCGACCGAATTGAAAACTATTCGGGCAGTGTCTCTGCACGAGGATCCAGCCTCACTCCTTCGGGCGTCACACGTTCGGAATGAACCGTCTGGAAGTTGTCGCGCAGTTCAATCGGAACCGGTGCACGCATTCGCGACCGTATGATTGCGTGAACCATGATCGAAATATGTGCCAGCGCCGTTATGGCAAAAAGACCCTCGGGTGCAACGCTTTCCATCGCCCACGCGCCAAGTATCGGCCCAATCATGGTGCCAAAACCATAGAGCAGCAACAGCCCGCTTGTGACCTTGATGAAGCTTTGCTGATCCGAAAAATCATTCGCATGGGCAACAGCCACCGGGTAAAGCGTATAGGCGAGGCCGCCATAGATCGCGGTCATGATCAGAATAACCGTGGCGTGCCTGGGTGCAATCAGGAAGATCAACAGGCCGATCAGCGCTGCAGCACCGCCGACAAAGGCCAGTACGTACCGCCGGTCGGTGCGATCCGACATGCGACCGACCGGGATCTGCATCAGCGCACCGCCCATGACCGAGGCGCTCATCATCAGGGCGATCTCGGTGGTTGATATGCCCGTCGCCGCGCCATAGACGGCGCCCAGCGTTCCGAACGCACCATTGGCGATGCCGATCAGAATACAGCCGAGGAAAGCCACCGGCGAATTGCGATAGAGAGCCTTCAGATCGAGCTGCACTTCGGTCAATGGTTTCGGGCTGCTGGCGGTTGAAATCGCGGTGGGGATGAGGGCGAGGCAAAAGAGAATCCCCGACAGCATGAAGAATGTGCCCGTATGCACGTCGCCGAAGCCGATCATCATCTGCCCGACGGTGATCGAACCAAAATTCACCACCATGTAGAGACCGAAAATTTGCCCGCGATTGGCATTGGTCGCTCGCTCGTTCAGCCAGCTCTCGATCACCATGTAGGAGCCTGCCATGGCAAAGCCGGTCAAGGCGCGAAGGACGATCCAGGCGGTCGAGTCGACGAGAATTCCCGTAAGCAGCGCCACGATCGCGGCGATCGATGCAAAGGCGCTGAAGGCACGGACGTGCCCGACCCGGCGCACAAGCCGCGGCGCCAGCAGACAGGAAGCGATGAACCCGCCCGCCCAGGCCGTTCCCAAAAGACCGAGAGACGACGTCGAAAAGCCTTCGGCGCCGCCACGCAATGGCAACAGCAACCCATGGAGACCGGATGCCATAACGAGGAAGGAGGTGCCGCAGAGGAGCGCGAAAACCTGAATGAACGAACGGAACACGGCAAACCCTTCAAGCGAATGGGGAGTGGAGCCAGCCTGGAGCAGGCTGGTGATGACTTCGTCTCAATCAGCAATGCGGAGATTTTAGGTCACCCGCAAAACTTTCATCGGCTCAGCGGAACAGGGCCTCTGCAGCGACCTTGCTATCACCCTTGCGTGACCGCTCTTCTTCGAGACGTGTGATCTCGGAACGCAGCAGGACAATTCGCTCGTCAAGTTCGGCAACCGACAACAGCGACAAGTCCTGCCCGATGTCGTGGACAATCTTGCGTCTTGGTTCTTCGTCGAAAAGTGACATTATTTCCTCCACTTGTCGTCCTAGTGTCGAGGATACAGCCCAACTGCTTGGAATTGCAAACCATTCCGGCGAATCAATCCAGAGGGAGATCACCATGGCCGAAACAATTCCGACGAAGATGACGGCGATCGAAATCACCGCGCCAGGGGGCCCCTTGGTCCTGAAGCCGGGCGAGCGCAGCGTTCCGGAGCCGAAAGCCGGCGAGCTTCTCATCAAGGTACGTGCCGCCGGGGTCAATCGGCCCGACGTGCTCCAGCGGCAGGGTCACTATCCCCCGCCAGCCGGTGCGTCCGATATTCCCGGTCTGGAAATCGCCGGCGATGTCGTCGCGATTGGCGAAGGTGTAACGCGATTTCGCGCTGGCGAACGTGTCACTGCGCTCGTTGCAGGCGGGGGTTACGCCCAATATTGTGTGGTGCACGAAACCAACGCATTGCCGGTGCCTGCGGGCTACGGTTTCATTGAAGCCGCAGCAATTCCGGAAACCTTTTTCACCGTCTGGCACAACGTGTTCGAGCGTGGCGGTTTGCAGAGCGGCGAAACCTTTCTCGTGCATGGAGGATCGTCCGGAATAGGCACCACGGCAATCCATCTGGCCAAGGCCTTTGGGGCCACAGTAATCACCACCGCAGGTTCGGACGAGAAATGCGAAGCCTGCCAGAAACTCGGTGCTGATCGCGCGATCAATTATCGCAATGAAGATTTCGTCGAGGCGATCAAGGAGATGACGGGGGGCAAGGGTGTCAACCTCATTCTCGATATGGTTGGCGGCGATTATACGGAACGCAATTATGACGCCGCAGCGCTCGATGGCCGTATCGTGCAGATTGCTTTCCTGAACGGCGCCAAAGTCACAACGGACATATCGAAGCTGATGGTCAAGCGTCTGACCCACACCGGGTCTACTCTTCGCAATCGTCCGGTCGAGTTCAAGGCGGGGATCGCCCGCGAACTTGAGCTCAAGGTGTGGCCCCTGCTGGTCGAGCGCCGTGTGGCGCCGGTGATCGACATGATCTACCCGCTGCATGAGGCTTGGCGGGCCCATGAACGCATCGAGGACGGTCGCCATATCGGCAAGATCGTGCTCGATGTGAGCTAGAGCCTTTCATAGCTGGATGGAAGCGTTCTGCCGGAGGGAATTTGGTTCAAGGTCAAGGGATTGGCGAGGCCGATGTTTATCCATCGGACGACGCCGAAGCCCGAACGAATTGGGCCAAATTCACCCGGCCCACTGGTCGAACCGCATTTCGCTCGAAATGCGGATAATTCGACCAGTGGTTTTGAAAGCTTATTGGTTTGCAAAGCAAACCAACGGCTGGGTTTCCGGCTGGCGGACATCCACTTTGTCAGACGGCATCGTGGGTAAACATCGGCCTCGCCACCTTCCGCGTGGATTGTCTCGCCATCCGGGAAACAGAACTGCTTCCAGCTAACTATGAAAGGCTCCAGAGCGGTGAAAAGAAAAACGTCCATCCTCCTGTTCGGGAGGATGGACCCGAAAGCCGGTAATCTGACTCAGTTTGTTGCCTGAACCTTACCGATATTGAGGAAGATGGTTTCGCCGGACGAACCGTCGACACCGTCATTATCGGTCACCGCATAGCCATTACCCTCGGAGTCGACCGTGAAGCCTTCAAGCTTCTCGGCGACATAACCATTGCTGGCCTTGAGGTCACCCATGAAGTCATGCGCCAGCGTCTTCTCGACCACTGGAAGCTTTTCGCCGATCTTGGCAGGCTTCAGCCCGTCAAGCGCCACGCGGTACAAGCGCTTGTTGACGGCATTTGCGCCGACCTGATTGTCGCGTTCGATGATGTAGAGCTGGCCGTCATGGGCGGTGATCTCGGACAATCCTACCCAGCCCTTTTCGGTCTTGTCGAGCGGATAGGAAACCGCGCTCCATTCCTTCTTCTTGATGTCGTAGCGCAGGAGCTTGACGAAACCTTTCTCGTCGTCCTTCCATTCGCGCTGGACCGGCATCCAGAGCACAGCGTCATCGCCTTCGCCGACACGGGTGATACCTTCGAGACCGTAGCGGACCTGGTTTGGCAGCAGGTCGTCCGGCAGTGCGATTTCTTTCTTGATTTCGCCCTTGTCGTTTACATTTAGGATTGCATGCGGAACGAGCTTTGCCTGATCGCCCTCGTTGGCAAGCCAGAAGCCGCCATCGCCATCCGTGGTGATCCCTTCAAGATCGAGCTTCTGGGCTGGCTGGCCGCCGCGTTTAACCACCAGAGCGTTGGTGATTTTTGCCGGAGTCTGCTTGGCATCGATCGTATAAATTGTCGGGGCGGAATAATAAATCGAATCCGACACGGCATAGAGCTTGCCGGGTTCCTTCAGATCCCCGACGAGGCCAGATAGCGCGCCCCAGCCGACAGGCGTTCCATCATCCTTCGTTGACGAGACGATGAGCGGATAGTTTGGCTTCTGATCCTTGAGCTCATAGATCATGACATGCGACCGGGCACCGCCGTCTTCGACGAGATCCGTTTCATTTGCCGTGACCAGAAGATTGCGCGACGGAATCGCCAAAACGCCTTCCGGTCCAATGCCCGAGGGCAGAAGCTGAACGAATTCCGGATCGGCCCCCGTGTCCTTGTACACGCCGACCATGGATGCGCGCTCGCTCGCGACGAAGAGATAAGGCGTATCGCCAAACTTGGCGAATTCGGCTCCTTCGAGTTCAACACCCTTTTTGTTGCGCTTGTCCGGATAGTGTCCGGCTTCCGCAATCTTGTATTCGAGCGACGGGCCGGACTCGTAGGCTACCTTGCCGTCCTTCGTGAAAATGGTGAAGCTGCGCGAACCGCCTTTATAGTCGCCTTCATTGGCGACAACGAAGCGATCATTGTCGAGCCACTTGATGGTGTCAGGCTCGCGGAGCACACCCTTCATGCTGCCGTCAAACTTGAAAGCCCCGTCATTCTTCACATCGATCTTGTCTAGATCGACGGTACCAGCGGAGAAATGGCTGACGATCTTGCCGGTCGCCGCGTCGACAACGGCAATGTGATTGTTCTCCTGTAGCGTCACCGCAATCTGGTTCAGACTGTTGATGGAAACGAATTCCGGTTCCGCGTCGGTTGGTGCGATCTCCGAAAGACCGGTCAGGTCCACCGTTTTCATGGTAGCGCAATCCGGGGTGCCGTCTTTCAGCGAGAATATCTTGAGGTTGCCCGAGGGCATCTGCGGTATTTCGCCGTCGTTCAATTCTTCGTCGCGCTCATTCTCGATGACCACGGCGGCAAAGGTCTTGTCCGGGGAGATGGCCACCGAATCGGGCTGTCCGCCGAGGTCGCAAGTCGCGTTGACCTTGCGCGTGGCGATATCAATGACGTCAAGCCGTCCCGATGGATTGGCTTTGCTTTCAGACGTATTCACAGCGGCCAGAACATTTCCGCCAACGGTTGCAACTGAAGTTGGCTCGCCCTCGACCTTGATGATCCCGCCCGCCTGCGGCTTGGCCGGATCGGTAATGTCGACGAATCCGATAGCGCCAAAGGGGCTGTCGGAATAGATCAGCGTCTTGCCATCTTCCGATGCAGTGATGATTTCCGACGATGTCGGCTTCGACTTGTCTGCATCCTTCGGCAGATTGTCCGCCACTGGAAAACTCGCGATTCGATTAAAAATCGGTTCAGCAGCGGCGGGAATGGCGACGGACGCCGCCAGGGTGGTCCAGAGACCAAAATAGAGCGATTTGCGCGACATATTTTTGTAAACCTCCTGTTTTCTTTGGAGGATGGTTCGCCCAGCCGCATTGCAATGGAATGACGGTTTTGTGACAGTTTGATGAAACGCCTGGTTGTACCCGGTTGTGAGTGAAACCGATTCTTGCTCATCGAACAAAATAACGCTATATAGGCGCCGAATTCCCGGAAATTGTGGTTGAACCCACGTCCCGCGCCCCCGGAGCGGACGAACGAGAGGACTATATCTATGGCCACCCAGCTTCTAATGCCAAAGGCAACGGCCGTCTGGCTTGTCGACAATACTGCGCTGTCCTTCGATCAGATCGCTGCATTCTGCAAGCTGCATCCGCTCGAAGTAAAGGCGATTGCCGATGGCGAATCCGCCCAAGGCATCAAGGGCCTTGATCCGCTTATTACCGGTCAGCTGTCGCGCGAGGAAATTGCCAAGGGTGAAGCTGATGTGAACTACAAGCTGAAAATTCTGGAGCCGAAGGTTCGCGTTCCGGAAACCAAGCGCAAGGGTCCGCGCTATACACCGCTATCGAAGCGCCAGGATCGCCCGAATGCCATTCTGTGGCTGGTTCGCAACCACCCGGAATTGAAGGATGCGCAGATCTCGCGCCTGATCGGCACGACGAAATCCACCATCGAACAGATCCGCAACCGTACGCACTGGAATTCAAACAACCTCCAGCCGATGGATCCGGTCACCCTCGGCCTGTCCTCGCAGATCGATCTGGACATCGAGGTGGAGCGCTCATCCCGCGGTCGGCCGGTACAGCAGCCAGGCGAAGGCGGCGACACTCTGCTCCCCGCATCGGCAACCGAAAACCTCGACATTCAGCCAACGGTCCGCGAAGAGGACCAGGAGCTCGATGCTGACAAGGTATTCGCCAAGCTGTCGTCCCTCAAGGGACACCAGGAAAACCAAGACGAGGAATAGACCTCACAAAAACAAGACAATGGAAAGCCCGGCGATGCCGGGCTTTTTGTTAAGACGCACGGGCCTTGGTGTCGGGTGTTTCGCTCAGTTCCACACGGCGGTAGAAATCCGCTAGCGTCTTGCCACGCTCCTGGCGGAAAATCCGGTCGATCTTCTCGACCTTGGCGATCCGGTCAATGCGGAACGTACGAAAATCATTTCGCAGCTCGCACCAGCTGATCAATGTCCACACCTTGCCCCAGAACCACAAGCCAAGCGGCCGGATGTCACGCGCACTCTCATTGCCTTCAAGGTCGGTATAAGTGATCGACAGAATGCGGCACTGTTCGGCGGCGTTCTCCGCAAGGTCGATGAGTGCCCGGTCATTGTCACTAATGTTGTAACTGGTCGAGTGAACATGGGTATTCGTGATGCGTGGGCGCTCTTCTTTGGGCAGAACGGCGCCGATCTTGATGATGGCTTCTTCCGCCGCGCGAGCCATGGATGCACCGCCCCAAGCTGTAATCAGCCGCGCACCGGCGACGAGCGCCACAACTTCATCGCGCGTAAACATGAGTGGCGGCAGATCGAAACCCTCGCGCAGGATGTAGCCGACGCCGGCCTCGCCATCAATCGGCACGCCGGTCGATTGCAGATCAGCGATGTCGCGATAGATCGTGCGCTCGGAAACCTCGAGCTTTTCGGCAAGCTGACGCGCGGTTACCAGGCGCCCGCCGCGCAGCTTCTGCACAATCTGGAAAAGACGGTCAGCCCTGCGCATGGTCGGACCTATACTCTCTGGCGATGAAGTCGCGCATCTCCGCAACCTGCCCGGCCTTCTCGGGGTAAAGAGCTTCTAGGAAATTGGTCGCGAATGTACCGGGCGCAGATCCTGGAGCGCTGACAATGTGCGCGTCCCGCACCGCATGGGGAACATCCTGGTAAAGCGAAGATCCCGAGTAGTCGCTTATCTTTGACTGTATCCAGCCGGCGCCGTTGCTCGTATGTCTTCGCCCTTCAAAAAGCCCGGCGCGCGCCAAAGCCAACGTCCCGCCGCAAATGCCACCAACGATACCGCCGCGTGCCAGTGTGGCGCTCAATAATGGCGCAATGTCAGGAGCATCCTCGCTCGGCCACGTCTCCGCGCCGATGACTGCAACCGCATCGAGGTCGGCATTTTCTTCGGGCGCAACGCCGCGATCTGGCACCAGTCTGAGGCCGCCTATGGATTTGACCGGACCGGTCGACGGCGACAACGCCAGGGTACGAGCGCCAAACCAATCGACCGCCGATCCTGAAAGCAATCCGAATTCCCAATCGGCGAATTTATCGACGAAAACGAACCCGATCGTCTTTTTCTGCTCCATATCTTTCGCTCCCATTTTGCCGATTATCTCAGCATTCTAGTCCGAAATACCCAGATTTGCTGACTTTTTTCGGGTGGCGAGCCTTCGGCCATCCGAGTTGCCATGGAGCGAGGTCGGAGCTGGCACTATCCGTGCCAGCCTCCTTTTCTTTCATCGAACCGCGACGTGCGAGGCGTTCGGCATAGGCATCCGGCCAGCCGATATCCTTCAGGATATACTCGGGAAGCGTACTGATATGACGCTCCGTACGCAGTTCCTCACGGTACGCCGTGAAATCCGAAAGCAGACGCCTTACTGTACGGGTAATGCCAAAATCAACGTAAGTCATATCCCTGTCTCCTTTTGACTACGGAGACACTATCTCACACCCCTCCTGACAACCTTCTGTCAGGAGGATGTCATGAGCGCGGATTAGTTTTTGACACCGATCCCGCGTGCATTGAGCACAAACTTGATCTCCTCGAGGATCGCGGGATCATCGATCGTGGCGGGCATATTCCACGGTTCCCGATCGGCGATCTTCTGCATCGTGCCCCGCAAAATCTTGCCGGAGCGCGTTTTAGGCAGGCGCTTTGCCGTCAGTGCCGTCTTGAAGGCGGCTATGGGTCCGATCTTGTCCCGAATCAGTGCGACGCAGTCCTGTTCAATCTCGGTCTCATCCCGTGTCACACCGGATTTGAGCACGATGAAGCCGCAAGGCACCTGCCCTTTCAGATGGTCCGCAATGCCGATGACAGCGCATTCCGCGACGTCCGGGTGACTTGAAAGCACCTCCTCCATCGCGCCTGTGGAGAGCCGATGGCCGGCGACATTGATGATGTCGTCGGTGCGGCTCATGATGTAGATATAGCCGTCTTCATCAATGACGCCGGCATCCGCGGTCTTGTAGTAGCCGGGAAATTCTGTGGTGTAAGCCTCGCGAAACCGCTGATCGGCATTCCACAGCGTCGGCAGGCAAGCGGGCGGCAACGGCAATTTGACGACGATATTACCGAGTTCGCCGCGTTTCACCGGATGCCCTGCATCGTCAAGAACCTGCACGTCATAACCCGGCATCGGCACCGTCGGCGAACCGTATTTGATCGTCAGCATGCCAAGCCCAGCCGGATTGGCCGCCATAGGCCAACCACTCTCTGTCTGCCACCAATGATCGATCACGGGAACGCCGAGCTTTTCTTCCGCCCATTTGATCGTATCCGTGTCGGCCCGCTCCCCTGCAAGGAACAGGTATTTCAGCGACGAGATATCATGCTTGCCTATGAACTCGCCTTTAGGGTCTTCCTTCTTGATGGCCCGAAACGCCGTCGGCGCAGTGAACAGCACTCTGACCTTATGTTCGGCGATAACGCGCCAGAACGTACCCGCATCCGGCGTTCCAACAGGCTTGCCCTCATAGACGATGCTCGTCGCACCGATAAACAGCGGCGCATAGGCGATATAGGAATGGCCCACGGCCCAGCCTATGTCCGAGGCCGCCCAGAACACGTCGCCCGGCCTTGTGTCATAGATTGCACCCATGGACCAGGCAAGCGCAACGAGATGCCCGCCATTGTCGCGTACGACCCCCTTGGGCTGGCCGGTCGTACCTGAGGTATAGAGGATATAGAGTGGGTCCGTCGCCTTTAGCGTGGCGCACGGCACTTCACGTCCCGCCGCAGCGGCAACAGCCTGCGCATAGTCGAAATCGCGTCCCTCGACCATCTCATGCGGCTGCTGCGGACGCACGAGAATCAGGCAGGCGCTGACCTTGTGCTTGGCCTGCTCCATGGCCTTGTCGAGCATCGGCTTGTAGGCGACGACGCGCCCGGGTTCGAGACCGCACGAAGTCGCGATGATCATCACCGGCCTGGCGTCATCGATGCGCGTGGCGAGTTCATGCGCGGCGAAGCCACCAAAGACCACGGAATGCACGGCCCCAATGCGAGCGCAGGCAAGCATGGCGACAACGGCCTCCGGCACCATGGCCATGTAGATGATGACGCGGTCGCCCTTTTTGACTCCCTTGTCTATCAGAACTGCGGCCAGCGCATTGATATCGCTCAAAAGCTCCGTATAGGTGATCTTGCGCTGGGTTTCTGTTGCTGCACTGTCGTGGATGAGGGCAAGCCGATCACCGCGCCCTTGCGCCACATGGCGATCGACAGCGTTATAGCAAGTGTTGCACTCGGCCCCCGCATACCAGCGGCCATAGGGTCCGTCATCCGGATCGAACACCTTATCCCATGGCCGGATCCAGTCGATCGCCACGGCCGCATGAGCCCAAAATGCCTCCGGGTCGGCCTGCCATTCCTGGTAGATTTCTTTATATCGCGACGTCATGCGTATCCTCCCGCTCGGAGCATCCATAATGTGCGACGCAGAGTCAAAGGTGGAATTGACAATCGCACATGGTTCGACCACTGCTCGGCTTATCGATCATCCGCGCAGGTAAATGCCTTCATGACCAAAATCCTGCCTCTGATGCTGATCCTGATTATGGCGTTGCACATTATAAAACCATTGGGCTGGCCGGGACTGAAAAAACGCGGTGATTTCTGGAAGATAGCCGCCGGTGCCATTCTTGCGATGTTTGCGCTCGTCCTGCTCGGACACGCTGGCTATTAACCATCCAGCGAATGGCTCTCAATGTCCGGCAGGTTGAGAATATAGGGCACCAGATGTTTCGCCCAGGCATCGTAGCCAAGCGCCGAGGCATGGAAGCCGTCGCTGGCAAAGCCTTCCGCTCCCTCTATAGGCAGGCGCGTCGCGGGTATCGCCATGCGCTCGCGGCACAGCCGTTCTCCCAGCTTATTGATAGCGTTGGCGCGCGCTTCCAGAATACGGCCGAGCAGCGGCGGCATGGCGGGCACATCGCGAAAATCGATAACCTTCGACCAGACGATATGGGCTTCCGGCCACTTCGCCTTGAGCGCGTAGAGCAGCCCGCCAAACTCCCGCTTGAAGCGCGGCAGTGAATGGAAATTCTTGGCGTCGTTGGTGCCGGTCGTCAGCACGATATGGGTCCACATGCCGCGTTCGAGATTGGGCACCACGTGATCGCGCAGTTGGCCGGACGTCGCCGAATTGAAGCCCGCGGTGCGCCAGATGATCTTGCGCCCGGTCCGCCCCTGCAGGTGTACCGCAAGCCGGACGCAAAGGCCTTGCCATGCATCGGTTACGCCAACACCGGCTGCGGACGAATCCCCGATCACGAGCAGCCTGATTGCAGGATCCTTGCCAGCTATCTCCCCTATAGGCAGGTTGCTTGGCGGCAGCAAGCGCTCTGTTTTCCGCCGCACGCCCGTGCCTTGCCACGCGTAGACGGGATAAAGCAGCCAGCTGACCAGCGGATGGAACGGCGAAGGTTTCATTAGCAGGCAAATACCTCCCTTGCCATTTATGCACTCGCCCGAATGCATAAATGCTACAATAACACATTGGATTTCCACGCATAAATGTTTCCGTTACAAATCGCGGCGGGCAAATGGTGCGCAAAAAACCCGGGCTGAATGTCCAGCCCGGGCTCCATCAGATACGTTTTTGGATAAAAAACGCTTAAGCTGCTTTCTCGAGGTCTTTTTTCCAGCCGCCCATTGCGGCAAGACTGTTCATCTTCGCGCGGTGGGTAAAGGCCCGCTGACCCGCGGCAACGTTTTCGGGTTTACCATTCCAGGCGCTCAAGGCAGCTGCCTGCAGTGCACGGCCATAAGAGAATGAGAGCTTCCAAGGCAGCGTGTAATTAGCATTCATCGCCGAAAGATGCGCAGTGGCTTCCTCGTCATTCTGGCCACCAGAAAGGAACGTGATGCCTGGAACTGCCGCCGGTACGGTTGATTTCAACAGCCGCACGGTTTGTTCGGCCACCTGCTCGACCGAAGCCTTGCGGGCATTCTTCCCGTCGATGACCATGTTTGGCTTCAGGATCATGCCTTCCAGCACAACGCGCGCATCATAGAGCTCATCGAAAACCGTCTTCAGAACCCATTCCGTGACTTCATAGCAGCGTTCGATGGAATGGGTGGCAGGCTTGCCATCCATCAGCACCTCCGGCTCGACGATCGGCACGATACCGGCCTCCTGGCAAAGGGCGGCATAGCGCGCCAGCGCCTGAGCGTTCTGCTTGACTGCACCCCAGGTCGGAATGCCGTCGGCAATGCCGATCACACCACGCCATTTGGCGAAACGTGCACCAAGCTTGTAGTATTCACCAAGCCGTTCGCGCAATCCATCGAGACCTTCAGTGATCGTCTCATCCTTGAAACCGGCAAGTGGCTTCGCACCTGCATCCACCTTGATGCCCGGGATGCAGCCATCAGCTTGAAGAAGTTTGACGAACGGCGTGCCGTCCTTGGCACTTTGCCGAATGGTCTCGTCGTAAAGAATGACGCCGGAGATGTAATCCTTCATCGCTTCATCTGAACGGAACAGCATTTCGCGATAGTCCCGCCGGCTATCGGCGGTCGATTCCAGTCCGATCGTGTCGAACCGCTTCTTGATTGTTCCTGTACTTTCATCAGCAGCAAGCAGGCCCTTGCCGTCAGCAACCATTGCAATCGCGATATCTTCCAGGCGTTCGCTCATTAGTAATATCACTCCATTTTCCCACAGCGTGGGCAATAGCAGAAGCAAATGACAAACGAAACTATACACCAACTTATTGAAACGATTGAAATTTTTTCAACCGATTTAGAAAGATAACATTTTCTGTTGTTCGTTAACCGTAGCGAAGACTGATCCTCGACAGGAATAAACCTCTAGCGCTTCGTTAGAGCATCCACTCCGGGCAGGGGCTTGCCCTCCATCCATTCAAGAAACGCTCCTCCTGCAGTCGAAACATAGCTGAAATCGTCTGCTACACCAGCATGATTGAGGGCGGCAACCGTATCACCGCCACCGGCGACCGACACGAGGTGGCCTGTCTTCGTCCTCTCGGCCACATGACGCGCAGCGGCAACTGTTGCACGATCGAACGGATGCAGTTCGAAGGCGCCAAGTGGGCCGTTCCACACCAGTGTGGAAGCATCATCGATGGCAGCCTTGATGCGCTCGATCGATTGCGGACCGACGTCGAGAATCATGCCGTCATCCGGAATGGCATCTAGACCATAAGCATGGAACGGTGCATTCGCCTCAAAATGCCAGGCAACGATGGCATCGACAGGCAGGATGATGGTGCAATTGGCAGCATTCGCCTTGGCCATGATTTCCCGCGCTGTTCCGGCTAGATCGTGCTCGCACAGGGATTTCCCCACATTCACGCCCTGCGCGGCCAGAAACGTATTGGCCATGCCGCCACCAATAACCAGCGCATCGACCTTCTGTACGAGGTTTCCGAGAAGGTCGAGCTTGGAAGATACCTTGGCGCCGCCGACAATGGCAACGACCGGGCGTTTTGGATTGCCCAAGCCCTTCTCCAGCGCCTGAAGCTCTGCCTCCATCGTGCGTCCCGCATAGGCAGGGAGCACGCGCGCAAGCCCCTCGGTTGAGGCATGGGCACGGTGAGCAGCCGAGAAGGCGTCATTCACGTAGATATCGCCGTGCGCGGCCAAAGCTTCCACATAGGCCTGATCGTTTTTTTCCTCGCCCTTGTGGAAGCGGGTGTTTTCCAGAAGCAGGATATCGCCATTTTTGAGGGTGGCAACCGCTGCCGCAGCCTTGTCGCCAACACTGTCTTCAGCAAACTGAACGCTGTGACCAATAACCTTCGATACCGCCTGCGCTATTGGCTTCAGCGAGAATTCCGGCGTCGGGCCATCCTTTGGGCGGCCGAAATGGGCCATCAGAATAACTTTCGCACCCTTTTTCGACAGTTCAAGAATGGTCGGCGCAACCCGCTCGATGCGGGTAGCATCGGTTACTTCGCCATTTGCTACCGGCACATTCAGGTCAACGCGCACAAGCACGCGTTTTCCAGAGACTTCGGCATCATCTAGCGTCTTGAAAACAGTCATGGTTTATCCTCGTCGCGGAAATGGCTGGTGCGGTGATTATCTCTCCTACAAGGGAGAGATAATCCGCCTCTACTGCCGCACTATAAATTATATTACCTTGCCGAAAGCCACAGCGGTATCAGCCATCCGGTTCGAGAAGCCCCACTCGTTGTCGTACCAGGACAATACGCGCACGAATGTGCCCTCCAGGACCTTGGTCTGGCTGATGTGGAACACGGAAGAATGCGGGTCGTGGTTGAAATCGACCGAAACATTTGGTTCGTCCGTATAGCCGAGAATGCCCTTCAGCTTGCCATTGGCAGCCGATTTGACGGCATCATTGATTTCCGCAACCGTAGTCGGCTTCTTGGCGACGAACTTGAAATCCACAACCGAAACATTCGGGGTCGGAACGCGGATTGAAGTACCGTCCAGCTTGCCATTGAGTTCCGGAAGAACGAGGCCCACGGCCTTGGCCGCACCGGTCGAGGTCGGGATCATCGACAGGGCTGCAGCGCGGCCGCGATAGAGATCCTTGTGCATCGTATCGAGCGTTGGCTGGTCGCCGGTGTAGCTGTGGATCGTGGTCATGAACCCATGATCGATGCCGACGGCTTCGTTGAGAACATAGGCGACCGGCGCAAGGCAGTTCGTCGTGCAGGACGCATTCGAAATGACCATGTGGTCTTTCGTCAGTTTATGATCGTTGACGCCGAAGACGACCGTCAGGTCGGCGCCATCCGCGGGCGCCGAAACGATAACCCGCTTCGCACCGGCTTCAAGATGAGCAGCGGCCTTGTCACGCGCGGTAAAGATACCGGTGCATTCGAGCGCAATATCGACATTGAGCTCTTTCCAGGGCAATTCGACAGGGTTGCGCACGGCGGTGACCTTGATCGGTCCGCGGCCCACATCGATCGTGTCGCCATCAACCGTTACGGTTCCCGGGAACCGGCCGTGGACGCTGTCATAGCGCATCAAATGAGCATTGGTCTCGACCGGGCCGAGATCATTGATCGCAACGACCTCGATGTCGGTGCGGCCGGATTCCACAATGGCGCGAAGAACGTTGCGGCCGATGCGGCCAAATCCGTTGATTGCAACGCGAACTGTCATTTGTATGTCTCCCTGGGTTTTGGGGCCCTTGAATGAATTATGCAGGAATGGTCTGGATTATTTCAACTTCGCTTCCGCCGCTGCGACGATATGGTCCGCGGTGATACCGAAATGCTCGTACAGGGCTTCGATCGGGCCGCTGGCACCAAAGCCGGTCATCCCGACAAAGATGCCGTCGATACCGATGAACCTGTCCCAGCCCATGCGGATGGCAGCTTCGACCGCAATCTTCACCGGCGCATCACCGAGGATGACGCGCTTGTACTCGTCGCTCGTCTGTTCGAAAAGCTCGAAGCAGGGAACGGAAACGACCCGCGTCGGATGGCCGTCTTCTTCCAGTTTCGTGCGGGCATTGAGAGCTATTTCGACTTCCGAACCTGTCGCAAAGATAGTGACTTCCGCCTTGCCGCTTGCCGCCGCGAGCTCATAGGCACCATAGGCGCACATATTCTCTGCAATGTGTTCTGTGCGAACCGTCGGAAGGTTCTGGCGGGTCAAAGCAATTGTCGACGGCGTCTTGCGTGACTTGAGGGCCAATTCCCAGCATTCCGCGGTTTCAACGACGTCGGCCGGACGGAAAACGTAATTGTTGGGGATGGCACGCAGCGCCGCGAGATGTTCGACGGGCTGGTGTGTCGGCCCATCTTCACCAAGACCGATTGAATCGTGTGTCATCACGTAGACAACGCGAATGCCCATCAGGCTGGAAAGCCGCATGGCGCCGCGTGCGTAGTCGGAGAACGTCAGGAACGTTCCCGAATAGGGAATGAGCCCGCCATGCAACGAAATTCCGTTCATCGCTGCAGCCATCCCGTGCTCGCGAATGCCATAATGCACATAGCGCTGACCGTAGTCTTCAGGGGTGATGTTGCTGGTCTGGCTGGTCTTGGTATTGTTGGAACCTGTCAGATCTGCGGAACCGCCAATCGTCTCGGGCACAATTCCGTTGATGACCTCGAGCGCCATCTCGGATGCCTTGCGAGTCGCAACCTTGGGCTTGTCTTCGGAAAGCTTCTTCTTGTAGGCCGAAATAGTTGCTTCGAAATTATCCGGCAAATCACCACGCAAACGGCGATCCCACTCGGAACGGATAGTCGAATCGGCATTGGCCAAGCGCTCTTCCCAGGCCTTGTGTTCTTTCACAGAACGCTGGCCTGCGGCACGCCAGTCATCGAGAATGCCGGCAGGAACTACGAAAGGCTCCGCCGTCCAGCCCAGCGCCTTGCGCGCGCCGGCAAGTTCTTCGGCCCCAAGCGGCGACCCATGGACCTTGTTGGTGCCAGCCTTCGTCGGCGCACCAAAACCGATTGTGGTCTTGCATGCAATGAATGTCGGCTTATCGGACTTGTGTGCTTTCTCGATTGCAGCGGCAATCGCATCCTGATCGTGACCGTCGACACTTATGGAATTCCAGCCTGAAGCTTCGACGCGCGCACACTGATCGGTGTTGTCGGCGAGGGTAACCGGACCGTCGATCGAAATATTGTTGTGATCCCAGAAGACGATCAACTTGTTCAGCTTGAGATGGCCGGCAAGCGCGATCGCCTCCTGGCTGATACCTTCCATCAAACAGCCATCGCCAACGATGACATAGGTATGATGGTCGACGAGATCGTCGCCGAAATGCGCATTCATGATGCGCTCGGAAAGCGCCATGCCTACAGAGTTGCCCAGTCCCTGGCCGAGAGGGCCGGTTGTCGTCTCGATGCCAGCCGCATGGCCATATTCCGGATGACCGGCCGTACGCGAGCCGAGCTGCCGGAAGTTCTCGATCTGCTCTATGGTGATGTCTTCGTAACCCGTGAGGTACAGAAGCGAATAGAGGAGCATCGAGCCATGGCCGGCCGAAAGCACGAAACGATCGCGGTCGGGCCAATGCGGCGCCTTCGGATCGAACTTGAGGAAGCGGGTGAAAAGCACGGTCGCAATATCGGCTGCGCCCATGGGAAGACCGGGATGGCCGGAATTGGCTTTTTCCACCGCGTCCGCTGAAAGGAAGCGGATTGCATTGGCCATTTGGTTGGATTTCTCAGAATTGGTCATGTTCACCGTCTTTCGAAGAGGAAAGGAGTGCCGTCTCTGGATGCCGGAAAGACAATATCCAAGAGGCACGCGACAAATAGCAGGTGTCTTCAGGGAGTCAATTAAACCTACGGCAAAATGGCCTCGCGGACAAACGGGTCATTCGTCGCACGAGATTATTATCGGTGCATGACTGGGCCATGACGGCGCGGATTGATTGACGGGACGTTGATGTAACCCTTAGACTCTCCAACATAAGCTGTTCTTCTTTTTGCGATTCGTTTAAAAAGATTGACACATGGGGAAGCATTGAAATGGCATCGGAAGCCACCCTCAAACAGGTTCTGGAAAGACTGGGAAAAGCTTTGGCCTCGCTCGAGGACGCGGTCGACGCACGTCTGGAGCACGAAGGCGATTTTGCCGAAGCCGAAGAAGAAGTGCAGCGGATGAACATGGACCGGCGCAAGCTGGCCCAGGAACTCGATGCGTCGGAAGGACGGGCCGAGCGCCTGGAGGCGGCAAACAAGGAAGTTTCGCGCCGTCTCGTGGCTGCAATGGAGTCCATCCGCACTGTCCTTGATCGCTGAGCATTTCCAGGGAAATTGTGAGGCGGTTTCAGTCGGGAAATGCGATAAAACAAAGAGTTAAACCGGGAAGAAACATACCATGGCCACGGTAACAGTTACGATCGACGGCAAAGCCTACAGAATGGCCTGCGATGAAGGCCAGGAACAGCATCTGACAGGCCTTGCCGAGCGCTTTGACCGCTACGTCACCCATCTCAAATCGTCTTTTGGCGAAATAGGAGACCTGCGCCTGACTGTGATGGCCGGCATCATGGTCATGGATGAACTCAGCGAATTGCAGATGCGGGTCAAGGGACTCGAAAACGAGGCGGAAGCGCTGCGCAAGAGCCGCGACGAGGCCTTGGCCAAGGCCGATAACAATGACGCTGCGATAACCGGCGTGCTGTCCGAGGTCACGACCCGTATCGAGACGCTAGCGACCAAGCTCGCGCCAAAAGCGAATTAGCCTTCCATTTCTTCCCGCAGCATTTCAAGTTCGAGCCATTCATGCTCGTAAGTTTCGAGGCTATGGCGCTTCTTGCTGATTTCATCGACCGTCTTGTTGAACTGCGCTGCGTCCTTGGCAAAGAGTTGCGGATCCGCCAGCTTTTGCTCCAGCCCTGCGAGCTCCGCGTGCAGCGCTTCAATCTTTCCCGGTAAAGTCTCGAGGGCGAACTTCTGTTTATAGGAAAGCTTGCGCTTTTCTTCACGTTGCGCCGGTATTGCCTTCTCCACCGAACCACCCGTGGGCTTTGCGGCTTTCAATTCCTTGCGCGTCGCTAAGGCGGCTTCCTTGCGCTGTGCCAGCATGTCCGTATAACCGCCGGCATATTCGAGCCAGCGGCCATTGCCCTCCGGCGCGATCACCGACGTTACCGTGCGGTCGAGAAAATCGCGATCATGGCTGACAAGGAGGACTGTACCCGCGAAGCCGGCTACCAGTTCCTGCAGCAGATCGAGCGTTTCCATGTCGAGATCATTGGTTGGCTCATCGAGCACCAGAAGATTGGCCGGACGGGCAAGTACTCGCGCCAGCATGAGCCGTGCTCTTTCGCCACCGGAAAGCTCGCGGATGGGTGTCCGCAATTGCTCTGGCTGGAACAGAAAGTCCTTCATATAAGATGCGACGTGGCGTTGCTCACCATTGACGATGACGTTCTCGCCGCGCCCGTCGGTCAGGTAATCCGACAGCGTCTGCTCAAGATTGAGACTGTCGCGCTTTTGGTCGAGGATGGCGATCTCAAGATTTGTGCCGAGCTTGACGAAGCCGCTATCCGGCGCGAGCACCCCGGTCAGCATCGACAGCAGTGTCGTTTTGCCGGCGCCGTTGGGGCCGACAAATCCGACACAATTTCCACGCTGTATCCGCGTTGAAAAATCATCGACCAGCACCCGTTCGCCATAGGCTTTGACGAGGTGTTCCGCCTCTATGACAAGCTTACCGGACTCTCTCGCATCGCTGGCTTTCAGCACGGCCTTGCCCTGCGCACCGCGATGATTACGGAATTCGCTGCGCATGGATTGCAGATCGCCGAGCCGCCGCATATTGCGCTTGCGCCGGGCGGTCACGCCATAGCGCAGCCAATGCTCCTCGCGCACGATCTGCCGCCCGAGCTTGTGCAGGTCGCGCTCTTCCTCTTCGAGAACCTTGTCACGCCATTCCTCGAAAGCGCCGAAGCCCTGCTCGAGCCGCTTGGTCACGCCGCGATCCAGCCAGATGGTCGAACGGCTGACGTTTTCCAAAAAGCGCCTGTCATGGGAAATAACCACGATCGCGGAACGTATCTGGCGCAACTCGTCTTCCAGCCACTCGATGGTTGTAAGATCCAGATGATTGGTCGGCTCGTCTAGCAAAAGAATGTCTGGTTGCGGGGCCAGCACCTTGGCCAATGCGGCACGGCGTGTTTCGCCACCGGAAAGATTGTCCGGCGCCTCCTCGCCGGTCAGGCCGAGATGTTCGAGCAGATAACTGACCCGGTAGAGATCGTCAGCCGGCCCCAGACCCGCCTCGACATAGGCGCGGACGGTGTCAAAGCCTTCCATGTCGGGAGCCTGCGCCAGGTAACGCACTGTGACGCCCGGATGCTTGAACACTTCGCCGTCGGTGGGCGCGATAAATCCGGCGGCAATTTTCAGCAGCGTCGATTTCCCCGATCCATTTCGGCCGACCAGCGCAATGCGATCGTTTTCGCTGACGGAAATGGCCGCGTCGCTCAAAAGCGGCGTGCCACCGAAAGTCAGCGCTATCTGGTCAAGACGGAGAAGAGGGGGAGCCATACAAGTTACAGTTCTGGAAAATGGAGCCACGATCGAAGATTGCCGTGCTTGTCGGCGAGATTATTGCCGCTGTCAAATGCCATGATGCAAAACAGGCCGGAATTTCCGGCCTGTTGTACCTACACAAAAGCTCTGGTCGAGCGGTGAGATTAGTAACCGCCACCGCCATTGCCTTCGCAGGGGGCCTCGTAGATGGATCCGTCACGCCGCTGGTAACGGCAGTAGTTGCCGCTTTGTCCTCGCGGGGTAGTTGCGGTTCCGATGGCTGCACCAAGAAGTGCGCCGCCTGCTGCACCAACGACGGTGCTCTTCGTATCATGTCCAAGAGCCTGGCCAGCCAGCGCACCAACGCCACCGCCGATCAAAGCGCCCGTCCCGGCGCGTTGATTTTGCTCACTCGTCGCGCAACCGGCTACAGACAAAGCCAGAAGTGCCGAAACCGCAATTGCAGTTAAACGAAGTGTCATCTTAAAATCCTCTCACATCGAAACGAACCAGACTCTGCGTAGATAATGCGGCAGAAGAAAGATCGCTGAGCGTTGGCCGACGAATGGTGATCTCGAAAACAAACAGGCCGGAATTTCCCGGCCTGTCTTTTTTCCAGCTTAATGCAAAATTAATAGCGGCGGCAAGGAGCGCGATAGCGTTCGCCATAGCGATTTTCGTAAGTGCAATAGCGGCTGCCATTGTTGTTATTCGTCGCAGCACCTACCAGAGCGCCACCGGCACCACCGATCGCAGCACCTGCGAGAGCTCCTTTTCCACCATTTATTGCACCACCTGCCAATGCGCCTATTGCTGCACCGCCAAGACCATAACCGGCAACGCGCTGATCACTGGTCGTGCAACCAGCAACTGAAAGCGCCAAAAGCCCTGCGACTGCAATCGTGGATAAACTTTTCAACATGGAAGACCTCTCCGTTTTAATACCAAACTCATCAGCTTGCGTCCCCAATGCTGCCTGCCGACAATTACACTTTCCGCTTTTATTTGACAAGCGTCAGGCAATTTGCGGCGCAGCAATCAGAATCGCTTTACCCGAATGAAGTGACACGTGGAGGTTCCCACGCACGGCATTCGACACTGTAAGCGATGAACCGAAAAAAAGTTCCACATTTTCAAGCGGCCAGCGCGCGCCACGGATGAAAAGTCCGCTCAATTGCGAAAATGCAACAATGCTAAAAAGGGTTCCGTCGACAAAATCGAAGTCGTAAGCACCTGCAACCAGGGGATGCGCCTCTTCGTAACCGCTCGAGAGAACAAGCTTCCTACCTTCGGCTGCATACCGCGTCGCCATGGTCAAATGCAGCAGTGCATGATCGGTGCGCTCGCCGCCAAAAGCCCCGCAGAGGATCACTTCAGTCGCACCCCGCCGGTAGGCTTCGTTCAAGGCGAGTTCGCCGTCAGTCATGTCCTTCTCGGACGGAAATTCCATCCGCGGAACTTTGGCATACTGTGCTGCGAGCTCCGGTGAAGTCGAGTCGAAATCGCCAAGCCAAAGTTCCGGTTCGAGCCCTAGCGGGGCTGCATGCGCGATTCCTCCATCGGCAGCGAGCACGTGCGCCCCGGCGACAAGGCGCAGGAGACGGTCCGTAACATGGACGGCTCCACCAAGAAGTATAACGAATTTGCTCATGGATCGCCCATAGCATGCGTGAGGACAGCGGGATAGATGTGTCTGTGCGCCGCATGGGTTGGTTGGCTATTAGTCGTGTCCGAATGGCAATGCTGCTGTGCGTGGTTCGACAAGTTCAGCAGCATTGCCATCGGCAAAATCGGCAGCCTCTGGCAAGAATAATCGTGGCCATTTATCCACGCCCATAAAACCTGAGCTATCCTGTTCCGGTCCTTTCCATGGGGAGCTGCTTCCGGAGCCGTTCGAAAGTGGGGAAGGACGGCGTGTCAGCGCGCGGGAAACGGACCCAAGCGCTGGCCGACCTGTTCGTCTTCGGAGGTCAATCTGCGCATTCTAGGCAGATATTGCCTCCATTGTTGACGCCAAACGCCAATCGTGCGGACACTGCACCGACGGCGACGATGGGCCCGGACTCCAGGGTTCATCCACTCGCCCCGCGGAAGAAGCAGAAGCTGGCCGGCAGGGGGACAACGTTAGCGGGCGGTCTTCGGATCGCATTACCAACTACAAAGACGCGCTTCGACGACCGCCCGTCTTCCCGCAATGCAAACAATGGCCAGACGCGAAAGCGGGCGTGGCAACGGGGCAAGCACACCCGAAGCTAAGGCATATTGCTTGCACGGCAACAGCTTTATCTCTAATCTTTGCAGTGCTCTAACGGGGTGCCAATTCGCAAGAATCGGCTGAGAGGCTCAAGGAGAAATCCTGCCAACCCGCGGAACCTGATCCGGTTTGTACCGGCGGAGGGATTAGACGCGGCAAAAAAGCCGGCGCACCAATCCTTTTGATCTTCAACTCTAGGAGGCGCCGATGCGGCCATTCGAGACTATTTTGAAATCTGCAACTCTCGCGGGCATTTTCGCCCTTGCCCTTGCCGGACCGGCGAAAGCTGAGAGCAAACTGACGGTCTATACCTATGAGAGCTTCACGGCCGAATGGGGTCCAGGGCCGAAAGTCAAGGAAGCCTTCCAAAAGCAATGCAATTGCACTGTGGACTTCGTCGCGGTTACGGATGGCGTCGCTCTGCTCAACCGTCTGAGACTTGAAGGTGCTTCAACCAAAGCCGATGTCGTGCTTGGCCTCGACACAAATCTGACCTATGAGGCGAAGGAAACCGGCCTGTTCGCCCCACACGGGATCGACACAAGTTCGATCAACATTCCGGGCGGCTATAAGGACGATACTTTCGTTCCTTACGACTACGGTTATTTTGCCGTGATCTATGATACGGAAAAACTCAAGAACCCACCCACCAGTCTCAAGCAACTGGTCGAGGGCGATCCGAACCAGAAAATCGTCATCGAAGATCCGCGGACGTCGACACCCGGCCTCGGCCTCCTGCTCTGGGTGAAGTCCGTCTACGGCGATAAGGCCGGCGAAGCCTGGGCCAAACTGAAGGATCGCGTGTTGACCGTGACGCCGGGCTGGTCGGAAGCCTATGGTCTGTTCACCAAAGGGGAAGCACCGATGGTCCTTTCCTATACGACGTCGCCTGCTTATCACGTGATTGCCGAAAAGACCGAGCGTTACAAGGCCGCTGCGTTCGAAGAGGGCCATTATCTGCAGGTCGAAGTGGCCGCGCAAACTGTGAACGGCGCAAAGAACCCGCTTTCGGCGCAGTTCCTGACTTTCATGACCGGAACGGCTTTCCAGGATACCATTCCAGAAAGCAACTGGATGTTTCCGGCCGCGGGGACAAGCGGACCGCTCGATCCTGCCTTTGATGCCTTGGTCAAACCGGCGAAAACATTGATCTTTCCACCGGAGGAAGTGGCCCGGAATCGCAAAGCCTGGATCGATGAATGGCTGTCGGCCATGAGCCTGTGACAAATTGATATCCTTGAAGCCATTGGCCGGGGCTCTCGCCCTCGCCTTCCTTACGGTGCTTGCGGGCGGTGCAGGCTTGAGCCTCGCAGTTGAAGCGCTGCGTGGCGGCACGGAAGGCTTTGCCGCCTTCGACGGCTATCTGTGGCGCATTGCTCGCTTCACATTGCTGCAAGCGCTGCTCTCTACACTGCTTTCGGTGGGGTTTGCCATACCACTTGCCCGCGCCTTGTATACGCATCCTGACTTCCCGGGACGTGCAATGATCTTGCGGCTCTTTGCTTTGCCGCTCGCGCTGCCAGCCCTTGTCGCCGTACTCGGTGTCACCAGTATCTATGGGCGCAATGGCCTGCTTGCTGCACTGTTCAACTGGCTGGGGTTAGAAACCATTCCCAATATTTACGGTCTCACCGGCATCCTCATTGCGCATGTGTTTTTCAACCTTCCTCTGGCAACACGACTGCTGCTCTCGAGCATGGACTCTATTCCGGAAGACTATTGGAAACTCACATCCCAACTCGGTATGGGAGAATGGGCGCGGTTTCGGTTGATCGAGTGGCCAGTGATCCTGCGCAACATTTCCGGAATCGCGGGGCTGATCTTCATGCTTTGCATTACATCGTTCACCGTCGTCCTGACGCTCGGCGGCGGACCGCGTGCGACGACGCTTGAGGTTGCGATCTATCAATCGCTACATTTCGATTTCGATATTGCCCGCGCGGTTTCGCTGACGCTTGTGCAATTGTGCCTGACGATTGCGGTTCTGTCTATTCTGAGCCTAAGCGGGCGCCCCACCGAGGAAGGGTTCAGCCTACGCACGACGACACGCCGTTTTGACCAGCCAACGTTAAGGACATGCCTTCTGAACGCCGCCACGATAATCCTCGGTCTATTTTTCGTCGCGCTGCCGATAGCCGGAACAGTCGTTTCGGGGCTGGCGGCCGATCTTGGCCGGCTGCTGGGTGAGTGGATCGTTTGGCGCGCTATCCTGACCAGCATCGTGCTCGGAGCAAGTGCGGCTGCGCTGGCGCTGGCCATTTCACTGGCGTTGGTGGTGGCGCGCGAGTATCTTGCAAGCCGGCGTGGCTACGCCTCGCCAAAACTGTTTGAGCGCGCGGTCGATCGTGGCGCAAGTCTCATCATAGTCATACCACCGATCGTCATCGGCTCCGGCTGGTTTATCTTGTCACGCCATTTTGTCGATCCATTCAGTCTCGCACCCTTTATGGTCGTGGGCGTCAACGCTGCGATGGCCGTCCCTTTTGCGTTTCGCATATTGCGCCCGACATGGGATACAGCTGCCAGCCGCCACAACAGGCTGTGCGCGCAATTGGGCATTGCCGGATGGAACCGGCTTCGTCTCATCGACTGGCCGGTACTGAAGCGGCCATTGAGCGTCGCTTTCGCGTTTGCGATGGCCCTGTCGCTCGGCGACCTTGGTACGATCGCTCTCTTCGGCAACAATTCCATTCAAACCCTGCCCTATTTGCTGCTGCAACGCATGGGGAGCTATCGTACACAAGATGCGGCAGGCCTGGCATTGATCCTCGGTGTACTGTGTTTGCTCCTGATGATCGCGGCTGACAGAGGTGCAGGCACTCTGGCAAAGAGAGAGGTCGCAAACATTGGCTAAGCGCGCCCGGACGAAAGATGGTGCGGCCATCCGCCTTGATGCGGTCGATTTCGACTATGCTGACATGTCGATGCATTTCGACCTGACCATCGAGCCGTCGACCGTCACCGCGATCATTGGTCCAAGCGGAGCGGGAAAATCCACCCTGCTCAATCTCATCGCCGGATTTGAAACGGCTAAATCCGGCCGGATTTTAATTGGGGGTACGGACATAACACGTGCCGCGCCATCGCAGCGGCCTGTTTCGATGGTCTTTCAGGATAATAATCTCTTCGCGCATCTTGATGTCACCACCAATGTCGGGCTGGGTCGCAAGCCCAACCTCGGATTGGACGAAATTGACAAGGCAGCTGTTGCGGAGGCAATCGACAAGGTTGGCCTCTCCGGCAAGGAGCGTCGAAAGCCGGAAGCTTTATCTGGCGGCGAACGCCAGCGAGTGGCGATAGCGCGAGCACTTGTACGAAATCAACCGGTGCTCTTGCTTGACGAGGCTTTCGCCTCTCTGGGTCCTGCCTTGCGGCATGAGATGCTCGACCTTGTCGGTGCTCTGCAAGAAGAAACCGGTATGACCGTGGTCATGGTCACGCATTATCCCGGCGATGCTTTGCGCCTGCAATCCCTGCTCGTTTTCCTCGACAACGGGGAAGTCGTTGCTTCGGGACCGGCGGCAGACCTGCTCTCAACCCGGGCGCCAACGCTGTTGCGGAAATATCTCGGTGCAGAAGACTCTGCGCTTTGACATATTTTCGACGCGTTGCCACATTCAAGAACACAATGAAATTCTTGCTCACAGCTGCTTGTCGGGCTAGCAAGGGCACGAAAACACGTATCTGCTTGCGCGCGCGACAATGAGGACATGATTCTGGCTTCGCACCAATCCCCGAATGACAACGGATGGCTTCCAGCCGCTCGACGCAGGAATCTTGCGTCGGCAACGCTGCTGCTCGCCTTCCTGTCGGGGTGCCAGGTTCTCAATGTCACCAAGGACGACGCGTTGGGACCTTCCTCAAATCCGGTAACAGTCGACAATGTCACCAAGAACGACAGGCTGGCAAAGCTCAGTGCGGAGCAACATCCTCGTATTCTTGCGACCTACGGCGGCGAATACAAGGATGCCAAGCTCGAACGCATGGTCGCCAAAGTCGTCGGTAACCTCACAACGGTTTCCGACAATCCTACGCACACCTATCGCATCACCATCCTCAACTCGCCCAACATCAATGCGTTCGCCCTTCCTGGCGGATATCTCTATGTAACGCGCGGCCTCCTTGCCCTAGCCAATGACAGTGCGGAACTCGCAGCAGTCATCGCCCATGAGATGGGTCATGTGATCGCCAATCACGGTATTGAACGCCAGCAGCGCGAGCAGGAAGCACAGATTGCCGGTCGCGTCGTTTCGGAGGTCTTGCAGGACGATAGTGCCGGACGCGAAGCTCTCATTCGCGGCAAGCTTCGCATGGCGCAATTTTCGCGTAATCAGGAACTCCAGGCGGATGCCATTGGCATCAAGATGATCGGCGAGGCTGGCTATGATCCGTTCGCTGCCGCCCGTTTCCTTCAGTCCATGGCGTCCTATGCGGATTTCCGCAGTGTCTCGGGCGCGACCGATGCGAGCCTCGACTTTCTTGCCAGCCACCCTTCCGCACCACAGCGCATCGAACTCGCGCGCGGGCATGCCCGTCGTATCGGCGCACCAGGTGTAGGCACGACCGATCGTGACTCATTCCTGCAGGGCATCGACGGTATTCTCTATGGCGACACCCCCGAGGAGGGTTACGTTCGTGGACGCAACTTCGTTCATCCGTTGCTTGGTGTAAGCTTCACCGTTCCTGAGGGCTTCACTATTGACAACAGCGCAGACGCGGTCATGGCAACGGGTCCGGGCGAGGTAGCAATACGCTTCGACGGGACGCAGGTTTCCGGTAGTCCGTCGATGACGGATTACATGCGCAGCGGCTGGGTTACGGGTCTCGACGACGCCAGCGTTCAGGCGGCTACTTTCAACGGGATGCCCGCGGCAAGCGCGAAAGCCCGAGCGGATCGCTGGGAGTTCGATATATTCGTCGTCAATGCCGGCAACCGGATTTACCGCTTTCTGACAGCCGCTCCAACAGGAAGCACCGCACTGATACCGGCTTCTCAGACTGTCATCCGGAGCTTCCACCTGCTCACACCGGATGAGAAGGCAAATACCAAGCCCCTGCGCATCCGGGTCGTCACGGTGAAGCCCGGTGACACGCTGGTCAGCCTCTCTAATCAGATCATGGGCACCGATCGAAAGCTCGACCTCTTCCGCCTGATCAATGCACTGCCGCCCGGCGGAACGGTGTCCGCCGGCGACAAGGTCAAGATCATCAGCGAATAAAAAAGCCCGGCACATGCCGGGCTCTTCCATTATGCGTCGGATGAAACCGTTTTTATGCGGCTTCTTCCTGCTCGTCTTCAACAACGACGTCTGCTTCGGCCTCAGTCTCTTCAGCCTTGGCGCCACGCTTCGGTCCTTTGGCGAGGTTAACCTCAATAAGGCGCACAGCTTCTGTTTCCGACATCTTGTTGACGGCGGAAATCTCGCGAGCCATGCGATCCAGCGCTGCCTCATAGAGCTGACGTTCTGAATATGACTGTTCCGGCTGGTTGTCAGCCCGGAAAAGGTCCCGCACGACTTCCGAAATCGAAATCAGGTCGCCGGAATTGATCTTCGCATCATATTCCTGCGCGCGGCGGGACCACATGGTCCGCTTGATACGAGCGCGTCCCTGGACAACCTTCAACGCACGATCTACATAGTCTGTCTCTGAAAGCTTCCGCATGCCGATAGCTGTTGCCTTGGCGACCGGCACCTTCAAGCGCATTTTATCTTTCTGAAAATCAATAACGAACAGCTCAAGCTTGTGGCCCGCAACTTCCTGTTCTTCGATATTGACAATTTGTCCTACACCGTGGGCCGGATATACAATAAACTCGCCCGTCTTAAATCCGATACGCTGGGCGGTCTTTTTCTGCTGAACTGCTGTCATGCGCTTAACTACTCCTTGCTGCGCCCGGCAAAACGCACCGGTCAAACCAATCACTGGAAACCGGAACCCGGTTTGTCGGCCGCCAATTGTCACGCAAAAGCAATCCGGACAAAACAGATTGATGGGCAAACAAACAACACGCCCTGAACTGCAGAGTCCGAAATAAATCTAGCCGATTGGTGATTTATGCTTTAGCGCCACGAAATTTGACGTCCAATGATCAACATATGCAGTTACACTATCACGAAAAGTGATTAGAATCAACTTTTTGCTGCGCCTGCGCAAAAGGCGCAATATTTCAAGGTGCGTCTTGCGATAAAAATCGGTTATTTATTTCTAAACTCGAATAAAATATCAGTCGCCTTCGCCAGGTTCCGGCGAAAAGAATTTTTCAAACTTGCCTTCGATACCATCCATGTCCTTGGCATCCGCCGGAGCATCGCGCTTCTGTGAAATATTAGGCCATTTCTCAGCGTATTCAGCATTGATCTGCAGCCAGTTATCCAGGCCCGGCTCGGTATCCGGTTTGATAGCTTCCGCAGGGCATTCAGGTTCGCAAACGCCGCAATCAATGCACTCGTCCGGATGTATGACGAGCATGTTTTCGCCTTCGTAGAAACAATCCACAGGACAGACCTCAACGCAATCCATGTATTTGCAGCGGATGCAATTGTCGGTCACAACATAAGTCATTTATTGGCTCCTGAAGACACCACGTGTCAGCCGTTGAGGTAACGATTCGATGCCGGGCTGACAAGAGGGGAATAACGGCTGCGGCACCAGAACGCGGTCGGTATTCCCTTAAAGCCAGGGACATTGGCGTTCACGGCGCCATTCATGGCATTGCGATACTCAATCGACAAGCAACGCCTATCCCATACTGACGCGCTTCGCGGAATAATATTTTAGCTTCCGAGCTTATGGTAGAGGTTATTTCGACATCATGGCCAATATTCGAAATTAACATCATTCGCCCGAACTGTCGTCGTCACTCTGCATAAACCGGTCAACCTGCCGGCGTTCGCGTTTTGTCGGGCGTCCGCTGCCCGCATCGCGCTTGGGTAACCCGTCAAGAGCAGTGACGCCGTCTTTGGGTGGAGGTGGCGGCGAGATGTCCTCGTACAACGTGCGCGCTTCTTCGGCCGGACCTCGGCGGGTTCCACCAGAGACCACCTTGTAGATCAGAATACGCCTATCGAGAGTGATCGTCAGCACATCCCCCGGTTTTACGCCGTGCGATGGCTGATCGATCTTGTCTCTGTTGGACCGAACACTGCCGCTAGAGACGAGCTTGGCCGCCAGGGCACGGGATTTGACCACTCGGGCGAAGAACAGCCATTTGTCAATGCGCTGCCTTGCACTGCCGTAATTTGAGGACGTGTCCGCCATCCCTATTTCTTCATTTGTTCCTTCAGTGCCAGCAGCTTGGCAAAGGGAGAGTCCATGTCGATCTTGACCGGACGCTCTTCACGTTCCGCGCGCTTCACATGAAGAGGTGGCTTGCCAGCGGACTTTCCGGTATCGCCTTGCTTAAAACGATCCTTGCCATTGGACTTGCCTTTACCGCGGAATTGTTCCTTGCGCGCACTCTGTTCGTTCTGCTGATTTGCGTCGCGTTCATTCCGGGCGGGACGTTGTTCGCCTTGGACACTGCGCGCCTGTCCGCCGCGGTGATGCTCGCGTTTTTCCTGGTGCCCGCGATTGTTGCGGCCGTCAAACCGCGCCTGGCGCCACAGCAGAATGGGCTTCGGCGCTTCTTCGGCTACAGTTTGCACAACAGTCGGGGCAGCCTCGCCAGCAGATACACTGGTCTCTGCAACCGGTTCCGGCTGGACCTCTATGGTGGCGGACGGTTCGGTGGAATCAACGGCTGTTTCCGTAGGTGTAACGTTCTCGTCTTCAGCAACCGCTGGGACCGCAACGGCGGCAACCGCAGCCACTGGGTCAGCAGCCATAGGCACTGCATCAAGTTCTGCCAGTTTGGCAGCGACGATCGATGCTTCGACCGGCTCAGGACGGTAGCCGAGGCTCTTGAGAATTTCTTCCATATCGTCGGCGGTAGCGCCGAGGATCGACATCATCGATGGCGTCACCACAAAGCGAGTCCCATCATACGCGCCGTCCGGCCGTGTGCCGGTTCCAGGCTTCCAGCCGAGTGCAGGCCGGATGAGATCTGCGAGGCGCTCCAGAATGTCGATTCGCACTGCGCGCCGGCCGAGGAGACGGTAGCCTCCAAGCCGATAGAAGGCCGGATCAAAGCTCGGGTCCGTAACCACAGATGTGCGTCCAGCGGATAGGACCTGCACCACATCTCCATATCCAGGACGATCCTTGGCATCTTCCTTAAGCGCCCACAAAAGTGTCAGCAAACCGGCCGGTGCTGGCTTGAGCAGAGCCGGCAGGAACACGTGGTAGGCGCCAAACCGTACGCCAAGGCGGCGGAGAGCAGCTCGTGAATCCTGGTCGAGGCCACGGACGTCTTCCGCGACATCACGGCGCTGAAGGACGCCGAAATTCTCGACAAGCTGGAAAGCAAGGCCCTTGGTGATACCAACGAGCGCGTCGGCATTGGCAAGATCGACAAGAGGCTTCAGGATCGTATCGATGTGATGGGCCAGAAAGCGATCGACGCGCGCAGCGACCTTATCGCGCGCCGGACCTGTCAATTGCTCGTCGGCAAGCAAAATAGCACGAGGCTTCAGCGCCTGCTCGCCCGAGACGACCGAGGCAACCGGCGCACCGATCCATCGCAAAGTCCCGTCGGAGCCGAGGGCGAAATCGCCATTGGCCGAGGCGGAGAACCGCTCGACGCGATTTTCGAATTCCGTCGCAAGCGCTTTTTGCGCTGCAGCCTTGACGGCCTTCGCGTCTGTTCCATCGACTTGGGCGTCCGTTGTGAAACGAAACCCATCCAAACGTCCAACATGATGCCCCTCGACAACAACGTCCCCGGCAGGGCTAATTTCGGCTTCTAGCATTGTATTCTCTCTCAGGCGCCTCATAAGCACGCTTGTCCTGCGGTCTACGAAGCGTTTCGTCAACCTTTCATGCAGTGCATCTGATAATCTGTCCTCAATTTCACGCGTCTTTTCTTGCCAATGTGCCTGATCTGCAAGCCATCCGGGCCTGTGAGACACAAAAGTCCAGGTTCTGATCTGGGCGATCCGCCGTGAAAGCGCGTCGATATCGCCATCCGTTGAATCGGCGCGGCGAACCTCTTCGGCCATGTAATTTTCGTTCACATGGCCCTTATCTGCAAGATCGGTATAGATCGATGCGATAATGTCAGCATGCTGCGCTGGCGCGATCTTGCGATAGTCGGGCAGCGCACAGGCGTCCCACAAAAGAGCTACACGTTCAGGCGTAGTGGCCAGTGGTGCGACATCCGGGTCGTTGGACAAATATTCCAGCGCCTGTTGGTCGACCGCCGGCAGAGCTCGCGTCAATCCTTCGATAGGAGCGGGCATATCAATAGATCTCTTCAGCGCGTCCAGGCTGGAATAATCAAAGCGAGCCGTGCGCCATTGCAGGATCTTGACGGCGTCGAAAGAATGGGATTCCACTCTTTGCACCAATTCCTCCGAGAACGCCGACACTTGGCCGGTCACTCCGAATGTACCGTCGCGCAAATGCCTGCCGGCGCGGCCAGCTATCTGCCCGATCTCGCCGGGTGAGAGGTTACGAAATTGGTACCCATCGAACTTGCGGTCCTGAGCGAACGCCACATGATCGACATCGAGATTGAGACCCATGCCAATTGCGTCCGTAGCGACTAGATAATCGACATCACCGGACTGATAGAGATCGACCTGCGCGTTACGCGTGCGCGGGCTAAGAGCACCCATGACCACCGCAGCGCCGCCACTTTGACGCCGTATCAATTCCGCAATGGAGTAAACCTCCTCGGCGGCGAAGGCCACTATCGCGGATCTGGGTGGCAGGCGGGTTATTTTCTTGGAACCTGCATAAGCGAGATTTGAAAGCCGCGGCCTAGTGACGACAGAAACGCCACGCAAGAGCTTCTCTAATATTCCGCGCATCGTTGCTGCGCCAAGCAACAACGTCTCCTGACGACCCCGCAAATGCAGAATGCGATCGGTGAAAATATGGCCGCGTTCAAGATCATTAGCAAGTTGCACTTCATCGATGGCGACAAAATCCACATCGGTTTGGCGGGGCATCGCTTCAACAGTACAGACCGAATAGCGAGCTCCGGGTGGATTGATTTTTTCCTCACCGGTAATCAGCGCGACATTTGCCAGTCCCACCCTGTCTGCCACACGATGATAGACCTCGCGGGCTAGCAGACGAAGGGGCAAGCCAATCATTCCGGTGTGATGGGCAAGCATCCGCTCGATCGCTAGATGGGTTTTCCCCGTGTTTGTGGGCCCCAAGACGGCTGTAACATCGCGGCCGGTCAAGACCAGGGGAAGTTCGGGGCTGGGCATAACGTTCATCAATTACAATCCAATACCGGCACCAAGGCGGTGAAAGCCGGGCATGCATTTTCGATTAGCATTTTAAGCGCCCGGCAGAAAGGTAGGCGGGGCTGTCCAGATAAACAATCACGAACCGATTCACGGAGTGTACCGTAACGAAATAGAACGCGAGGCGAACGAATCAGCTACGAAACGGCTCTAGGATGTGATTCCTGATTTGTTCACGGCCACATCTAGCTTTTCTGGCTCTGATTCGCACTACATGCTGAATCACCGAGAATGACACCCTCCGGTTACCTTTCACAGGCGTGTCATGTGTCAACGCCGATTGCGACGGAATTAGTCAGTCCTAAGAACGAATGATTTCTTATGGTTAGCTGGTTCGCACCGCCTTACCGCCAGCCATTCCGGTCCAGTCGAAACGAATCGGCGCCTCGCAAGATTTCCGTTTTGTTCACCACACAGATTTGGTCCTGCAGCGACAGAAACCGCGCAACGCGCAACGATTGACCCCCTCTATAGGACAAGATTCAGGCATTCAGCCGACAAAAGAATGCCGCGCTGGCACTGCGATCAGGTCGAATACTGTCCACCGTTGGCCGTGAGTGTAGACCCCGTAATGAAACCCGCATCGTCAGATGCCAGAAACACCACACAGCGCGCAACTTCTTCGGGTTCGCCAAGGCGTCCGACCGGAATTTGCGGAATGATCCGCTCATTGAGCACCTTCTCATCAATTGCCCGCACCATCTCAGTCCCTATGTAGCCAGGGCAGATAGCATTGACCGTAATACCGGCGCGCGCGCCCTCTTGAGCCAAAGCCTTCGTGAAGCCGATATCCCCCGCCTTTGAAGCCGAGTAGTTGGCTTGGCCGGCCTGGCCCTTTTGTCCGTTGATCGAAGAAATGTTGATCACCCGGCCAAATTTGCGGTCGCGCATACCGCTCCACACTGGATGGGTCATATTGAACAGGCCGGTAAGATTGGTATTGATTACATCGCTCCATTGTCCCGGCGTCATCTTATGGAACATCGCATCCCGCGTGATACCGGCGTTGTTCACCAGCACGGCGACCGGACCGAGTTCTGCTTCGATCCTTGCAATACCTGCTGCGCATTCCTCATAATTGGAAACATCCCACTTATAGGTTGCGATTCCGGTCTTTGTTCCGAATTCTTTGGCGGCGTCATCATTGCCCGCGTAGTTAGCGGCAACCTTGTAGCCTGCGGCTTTCAAAGCAACGCATATTGCTGCGCCTATACCACGCGTTCCACCTGTTACGATTGCTGTTTTTGTCATTTATCATCCCTCCCTGAAACTGATCTCGTATAACGCTGTGCGACAATGAAAACATGAAACGGGTTGTTGGCTGCAACCGCGGCCATCGATATAAAACCGGCCCAATAATATTGAGCCGGTTGAAGCCTTGTTAGTCCTTGATCCGCTCCACACAGAGCGCGACACCCATGCCGCCGCCGATGCAGAGCGTAGCCAGACCCTTCGTGCCGTTGCGACGCTTCAACTCGAACAACAATGTGTTGAGAACACGCGCACCGGAGGCGCCAATTGGATGGCCGATGGCAATTGCGCCACCATTCACGTTGACTTTGTCCGGATCGAACCCGAGATCCTTGTTGACGGCGCAGGCCTGTGCCGCAAATGCTTCGTTTGCCTCAATCAGATCGAGGTCTTCGGCCGTCCACCCGGCCTTTTCAAGGGCTTTGCGCGAGGCCGGGATGGGCCCTGTCCCCATGATGGATGGATCAACACCAGCTGTTGCCCAAGATGCGATTCTTGCCAGAGGCTTTATGCCGCGACGCTTGGCTTCCTCCTCGCTCATCAGCACGACGGCGGCGGCCCCGTCATTGAGACCGGATGCATTGCCTGCAGTCACCGTCCCGTCCTTGTCGAAAGCCGGCCTCAACTTCGCCAGCGAGTCCAGTGTTGCTCCATGGCGGATATATTCATCGTCGGCAACCACCACGTCACCTTTGCGCGTTTTGACCGTAAACGGCACGATTTCATCCTTGAACTTGCCAGCCTTTTGAGCTGCCTCGGCCTTGTTCTGTGAGCCAAGTGCGAACTTGTCCTGTTCCTCGCGGGTCAACTGCCACTTGGTGGCGATGTTCTCGGCCGTAATACCCATGTGATAACCGTGGAAGGCATCGGTCAAACCATCCTTGATCATCGTGTCAATCAGCTTCAGGTCGCCCATTTTGGTACCGCTGCGAAGATGCGCGCAATGCGGAGACAGGGACATCGATTCCTGACCTCCGGCAACGACAATATTGGCATCACCCATGGCAATCTGTTGCATGCCAAGCGCAACCGCGCGCAATCCAGAGCCGCAAACCTGGTTCAGGCCCCAGGCGGTCGCTTCCTGCGGAATACCGGCGGCCATCGCTGCCTGTCTGGCCGGATTCTGACCTTCGCCGGCGCCAAGCACCTGCCCCATAATCACCTCATCGACTTCCGCACCGTCGATCCCAGCGCGGCTCAGAACCTCCTTGATAACGGCTGCTCCCAGCTCATGCGCCGGAACATTGGCGAACGCACCGTTGAACGATCCAACGGGGGTGCGGGCGGCACTTGCGATGACGATGGAATGGGTCATAACGTTTCCTCATATTTGTCGTTCTGAATTCATAAAGCATCTATCGGTCAGAATTAGCTGCCTTCAACAGTTTGACAAGGCCCATTTGAGTATGAGACGCAAATATCGCTTGTCGCACTGCAGCATTGGACCCTATGCACTGCGTTGAATGCAATGCACAAATCGCTTTGAATTGACGCGCTTTGCCCCTATCCTCTCAAGTCTATCCGTAAGCCGGCACGTAAATTCGGTAGAGGAAACGAAGCTTTGGGGAGTGGGCAATGGCAGCGAAAACCGGGGACATCGTCATAAAAAAATACGCCAACCGGCGTCTCTACAACACCGGAACAAGTACTTACGTGACGTTGGAAGACCTGGCCGAGATGGTAAAGCGCAACGAGGACTTTACGGTTCAGGATGCAAAGACTGGCGAGGACATTACTCACTCCGTACTGACCCAGATTATTTTCGAGCTTGAGAACAAGGACGGGCAGAACATGCTGCCTATCCCGTTCTTGCGCCAATTGATTGCCTATTATGGCGATCAGATGCAGGTTGTGCTTCCAACGTTCCTTGAACAGTCCATGTCTGCTTTTGCAAAAGAGCAGGAGCGTATGCGCGAGCAGCTGACCGCGGCATTTGGCAAGACGCCAATGGACATGATGAATGTTAGCGCCCCGCTCAAACTGGTCGAAGAGCAGGTGCGTCGCAACACGGAAATGCTGCAGCATGCCATGCGCATGTTCACACCTTTTCCTTTGAACAAGACCTCCGCTCCTTCTGAGCCCGATGATGCGCACGCGCCCGAAAAGCTCGCAAAGGATACGGGGCTTGATGAGTTGAAGGAGCAGATTGCCGCTATGCAGCGCAAACTCGACTCCCTTGATAAATAATTATCACGGGGGATGGAGCTAACATTAGAGACGGAGTACGCGCTATGGGAACGGCCAAAGCAACGGTATTCATCGACAATGAGCGCGTCGTCGTTACAGAATATCGTTTTGCTGTCGGAGAGAACACGGGTTGGCACAGGCACACGCGTGATTATGTCGTCGTCCCCCTGATGGACGGACGGGTCAAGCTGGTGACGAAGGACGGTGAATCATTTGCGGAAATGGAAAAGGGCGTTCCCTATTTCCGGATTGAGGGCGACGAGCACGATGTCGTTAACGCCAATGATGGTGAATATGCTTTTATTGAGATCGAGCTGAAATAGCTCAAGGACTGGGTGCATCACACCACAAAAAGACCGGCACAGCGGCCGGTCTTTTTAGTGCGAATTCGGAAGAGAATTAGCCTTCCTTCGGCGTCAGAACCTGACGGCCACGGTACATGCCGGTCTTCAGATCGACATGATGCGGACGGCGCAGTTCGCCTGAATTCTTGTCTTCGACGTAAGTCGGTGCCTTCAGCGCGTCGGCGGAACGGCGCATGCCGCGCTTCGACGGAGAAGTTTTTCGTTTAGGTACAGCCATTGTTCCAGCTCCAGTAATCAGTCAAAATCCGGCACTGGCCCGATTGAGCCTGTCGCAATGGACAAAATTCCGGAAAGTTCGGTGGGGCTATACACGTCCTGACGGCTTTTGACCAGCAGGACTCGCATATTTTTTGTCGCCAAGGCTTTTATCGGTAGATTCGCCTAGTTCACGCATCCGACATAGGCCCCGGCGCCACGCGCTCTGCGTTCGTTGACCCGTGCTAATGTCTGCATGCCGCGGCCGGGCCGCGCAGGGTTGCGCACAATTGGATTGGGCAATGTCACCGCCAGATAAGCGGCCTGACGGGGAGAAAGCTTTGCTGCGCTTGTCTTGAAATGATATTGGGCCGCGGCTTCAATACCATAAATGCCGGGCCCCCATTCAGCGATGTTCAGGTAGATTTCCAGCAACCGCTGCTTGGGCAGAATAAGATCTGTGAGCACAGCCAGAGGCACTTCCAGTCCTTTGCGGATGAATGAGCGACTTGTCCATAGGAACAGGTTTTTGGCTGTCTGCATTGGAATCGTCGACGCCCCACGCGTCTGCTCGCCGTCAATTGTATCCGAAACGACGGAATTCAATGCATCCCAGTCCACGCCATTGTGAAAACAAAACCTCGCATCCTCTGACATCATCACCGAATTGACCAGGGATGGAGATATCTGGTCGAGTGGCACCCACCGGCGATCATACCCAGAAAACGTCACGATATCTTTCATCATCAATGTCGAAATCGGATGAATGAAGGGCAATCGGTAGAGACTGAGCAGGATAATCGGCAACATAATCAATATGATTCCCGCCAAAATGAGATAACGCACGGCGCGCCCGACGGGTGAACGTCCAGGATTGACCAGATAACCTCTGCCCCGCTTGTTTCTGACGAGAAGCCTTGCCACACACATCTTCCATTTGAATATTCCTGTCGGACATAAAGCAAAGAGCAACAGAAGGGAATTCTTTCTACGATTTTCTGAGCCGTACACACGGACTACTGCAAAAATGCAACCGCGCTTGCCCGGAGGCCATTGACCGGAACTCGATTTGTCGGCAATTGGCGGAGTATGATGACTGATCGGGATTTCTCATTGTTCCAGATTACCCTACAGCAGCGCGCAGCTTCGGTAGAAGCGCTGCTTGGCAATTTGCTATCGGATAGCCCGCAAACCGGCGAGATCAGCCGGCCGTCCCGATTGATGGCCGCGATACGCCACAGCGTGTTGAATGGCGGCAAGCGCCTGCGACCGTTCCTCGTTATGGAAAGCGCCGCCCTCTTTAAAGCGGATAATCTTGCCGCTTTGCGCGTTGCAGCGGCGCTCGAATGCGTTCACAGCTATTCTCTCGTCCACGACGATCTGCCGGCCATGGACAATGATGATTTGCGGCGGGGTCAACCGACAGTGCATCGGAAATTTGATGAAGCAACTGCCATCCTTGCTGGAGATGGCCTCCTGACCTACGCGTTCGAATTGATTGCCAGCGAGGAAACCGAGCTTGATGCTGAAGCTAGAGTAGCGCTCGTCGCGACACTGGCCCGCGCAGCAGGAGTTGGCGGCATGGTAGGTGGCCAGGCACTCGATCTAGAGGCGGAAAAGGTCAAACCAGACGAGCAAGGCATTATCCGCTTGCAGGCAATGAAGACCGCGGCACTCATCCGTTTTGCCTGCGAGGCCGGTGCTATCGTTGGCCGCTCCAACTCCGAGGAGCGCGAGCGGCTGGCGGAGTATGGCGCAGCCATTGGCCTTGCCTACCAGCTTGCCGATGACCTGCTCGATGTTACCGCCGATGCGGCCCACATGGGCAAAGCGACCGGGAAGGATGCGGCCGCCGGCAAGGCCACACTTGTCTCCATGCATGGCATTGAGTGGACTCAGCGCCAGTTGGCCGGTCTGGTGGCGCAGGCGGAAGAGCTTCTCGCCCCCTTTGGTGAGAAAGCAGCACTTCTTAAGGATGCGGCGCGCTTCATTGCCGAAAGGCAGAGCTAGGCACTACTCTGCCGCGTGCGAACCCGCGCCAAGACCGAAGCGGTTCTCGATGTAATCTGCCACCATTTTCTGGAATTCCTGAGCGATACCCGCACCGCGCAGGGTAGCAACCTTCTTGCCGTCAACAAATACGGGAGCGGACGGTGTTTCACCCGTTCCGGGCAACGAAATGCCGATATCGGCCATTTTGGACTCGCCCGGTCCATTGACGATGCAGCCCATGACAGCCACATTCAGTGCTTCAACACCCGGATATTTCTCACGCCAGATCGGCATGTTGGTGCGGATATCGCTTTGAATCGATTGCGCCAATTCCTGAAACACCGTCGACGTCGTGCGGCCGCATCCGGGACATGCCGCGACGATCGGGATAAATTGCCGAAAGCCCATGGTTTGCAGGAGTTCCTGCGCCACCTGGACTTCGCGCGTGCGATCGCCGCCCGGTTCAGGCGTAAGAGAAATGCGAATGGTGTCTCCGATGCCTTGCTGTAGCAGGATGCCCATTGCAGCCGAAGAAGCCACGATGCCCTTGGTGCCCATGCCGGCTTCGGTCAGCCCGAGATGCAGAGCGTGATCGCAACGTCGCGCAAGTTCGGCATAAACCGCGATCAGATCCTGAACCTGGCTTACTTTTGCGGAGAGAATGATTTTCGAACGCGGCAGGCCAATCTCTTCAGCGAGTTGCGATGAAATGAGCGCCGACTGCACAATCGCTTCCCGCGTTACTGCCTCCGCTGTCAGGGGCGATCCAGCAGCATGATTCTGGTCCATCAGGGCAGTCAGCAATTCTTGGTCGAGCGAGCCCCAGTTTACACCGATGCGTACCGGCTTGTTATAGCGGATTGCCATTTCGATAATGGCGCCGAACTGTGCATCCTTTTTGTCCTTGAACCCAACATTGCCAGGATTGATGCGGTATTTGGCCAATGCTTCGGCGCAAGCCGGATGGTCAGCCAGAAGCTTGTGGCCTATATAGTGGAAATCACCTACCAGCGGGACCGTGAGACCCAACCGGTCGAGCCGTTCGCGAATCTTCGGTACGGCTGCTGCCGATTCGTCACGGTCAACTGTAATGCGGACGATCTGCGAGCCCGCTTTGGACAGAGCCGCCACCTGCGCCACAGTACCATCCACGTCGGCGGTATCCGTATTGGTCATCGATTGAACGACAACCGGCGCTCCGCCACCTACCATGACGCCGCCTACATCGACACCGACTGACGGCCGCCGGCCAAAAGGTTGCGAGTAATAGTCTGACATCGTCAAGCTCCAGATATGCTGTTCAGGTGGCGCAGCTATCGCCATTTGTCAACTCCGTACTTACCACGGAGAGGGCGGCGCCTGCATTGCAGAGCTTGCATGACAAAGTGTTCATACGGCACATCTAGCAATTTTGCTGCGATGCAATATATTCTGTCGGCCTTCTGCACGCACGGTTGATCAATCAAAAGGAAATAAGCATGTCCAAAAAGACCGCAGTCGTTACAGGCTCGAATTCCGGCATCGGGCTCGGTTCCGCGCATGCTCTTGCTGCAGCAGGATACAATGTTGTGATCAACTCATTCACTGACCGGCCCGAAGATCATGCACTTGCCAGCGAAATTGCGGAGAAGCACGGCGTGAAGGTAGCCTACATCAAGGCAGACATGTCGAATGGTGCAGAATGCCGTGCCCTGATTGAAAAGGCTGCCCAGGCATTTGGCAGTGTCGATGTCCTGGTCAACAATGCTGGAATTCAGTTCGTTGCGCCAGTCGATGAGTTCCCAACGGAAAAGTGGGACGCAATCATCGCCATCAATTTGACATCGGCATTTCATACGACTGCTGCTGCCCTTCCATACATGAAGAAAGCCGGCTGGGGGCGTATCATAAACATAGCGTCAGCTCATGGATTGAGGGCTTCGCCATTCAAATCCGCCTATGTTGCTGCCAAGCACGGCGTCCTTGGTTTTACCAAGACTGTTGCGCTGGAAGTTGCAGAAAAACACATCACCAGCAATGCAATCTGTCCCGGTTACGTGCTTACGCCGCTCGTCGAGGCGCAGATACCCGATCAGATGAAAGCGCACGGCATGGATCGTGAGACCGTTATCCGCGAGGTCATGCTCGATAAGCAGGCAACAAAGGAGTTTGCCACTGTGGACCAGATTGGCGCAACGGTCGTATTTCTCGCCAGCGACGCCGCCGCGCAGATCACCGGAACCTCCATATCCGTCGATGGCGGCTGGACAGCGCAGTGACGAAAGTCAAATCGAAGACAATCAACATCGCCCTCCAAGGCGGTGGTTCGCACGGTGCCTTCACTTGGGGTGTTCTCGACCGTATCCTCGAGGATGGCCGACTGACAATCGAAGGCATATCCGGCACCAGTGCAGGTGCAATGAATGCCGTAGCGCTCGCCGACGGGTGGTCACACAATGGCGCTGAAGGCGCTCGGGTAAAATTGTACGAGTTCTGGCGCGCAGTGGGGCGAACGGGGCAGTTTAGCCCAGTCCAGCGCACACCATGGGATCGATTCTTCGGTAACTGGTCAGTTGAGCACGGACTCGGCTACAACTTGTTTGAACAGTTTTCGCGATTATTTTCTCCCTATGAGTTCAATCCGTTCAATCTTAACCCCCTACGGGACGTGGTTGAAAAGGAAATCGATTTCAAACGGGTACGGGCCTGTTCTCAGTTCAAGCTCTTTATTTCCGCGACCAATGTGGAAAGTGGGCGGCTACGTGTCTTCTCGCAATCGGAACTTAATGCAGATGTGGTCATGGCCTCAGCCTGCCTTCCCTATATTTTTCAGGCAGTGGAAATCGATGGCGAGCCCTATTGGGATGGCGGCTATGGCGGCAATCCGGCACTCTACCCGTTCTTCTATTCGAGCGAGAGCGAAGACGTCCTCTTGATCCAGATCAATCCAATCGAAAGACGCGGCACCCCCAAGACGGCACGCGAAATAACCGATCGTATCGATGAGATTACTTTCAACGCTGCCCTTCTGCGCGAGTTCCGTTCGATTGCGTTCGTCAATTCGCTGATCAAAGCCGGGAGGCTAGAGCATGGCGAATACCGCAACATTCGAATGCACCGCATCGACGCCGACGAAGCGCTCGAGGGCCTGTCTTCGTCATCCAAGATCAACGCAGAATGGGCGTTCCTGGAATATTTGCGCGATCTTGGCCGAGCAGCCGCAGGCGACTGGCTGGAGGAGAATTTCGATGCTGTCGGCGAACATGCTACGCTCGACCTGACCGGCGAGTTGACGCCGGAAATGAGCGTCGGTCTGAAGTCTCACAAGCCGGGCAAACGCGTAAGCGATTTTCTCATGCAACGCAAAAAGCCAGCCATCGTCGCCCGGCGCGCCTAGTCATCTCTCGCAAATTCCGTTTTCCTTCGAACTACGGAATTGCTCTAACTCTCTATTTTTACGCAATTGCCGACGGAAATCCGGGTCCTGCTTTCCCTGGAATTCCTCTATGATCGGTCAACATCAGCGCTCTTCGCCAGATTGGACATCAGAAACACGATGATGAGAAGTCCGGCAAGTACCATATAGACCGGTCCGAATCCGGTTCTGCCTCCGACAAAACCGATGGCCGATGGAGCAACAAGAATACCCGAATAGCCCATAAGCGTCACCATGCTAAGCGCGACCCCCGACGACGTCCCTTTTTGATTTCCTGCTGCCGAGAAGGCGATTGGGACCATATTTGCGATGCCAAGCCCAGCGAATGCAAAAGCAAGTATCGCAATCCAGGAGTTCGGTGCAATGCTGGCTATCAACATGCCGGTTGCACCGATAAGCGCCGAGTAACGCAATGTCTTCACCGCACCGAAGCGGTTGCGTACGCCATCGCCGAGAAAGCGCATGATTGACATCGTTCCGGAAAAGGCGGCGAAGGCGAAACCGGCTGTTGCGATGTCCGCGCCTCGTTCCTGCTGCAGGTATAGCGCTGCCCAGTCGAGTACCGAACCCTCGGGCACCATGGAAAACAACGCCATCAATCCTATGAGATAGATCAATGGATTGGTCGGGAACTCAAGCCTGTGCTTTTCCTGTGCCGCAGGCGAGTCTTCGGTGATCATATAGCTGAAGGTTGCCACGCCCAGCACGACGGCGATCAGCGTAACCACCAGCGCATGAGCCAAGTGGCCGTGTGCCTCTATCAGCAATCCGCCTAGCGCACCCCCGGCGAAACCGCCGAGGCTCCAAAAACCATGCGATGACGACATGACCGCGCGCGAAAGCTTTTTCTCCACCTCCACTGCATTGGCATTCATCGCCACATCCATGCCGCCAATCACGGCACCGAAAAGAAACAGCGCTGGCGCAGCCGTCCAGACGTTTGGGGCGAGAGCGACGAGTAACAGCGAAAAGGAGCAGAAAACCGCAAAGCCTTTTACGACCGCTCGCGATCCGAAACGGCTGATCAGATAACCGCACCATGGCATCGCAGCGAGCGCGCCTACACCAAAAACCAGGATGAGCAATCCCAACGTGAATTCGCTGATTCCGAGGCGCAGCATAAATACGGGAATTTGCGGCGCCCAGCTCCCAACCAGGAAGCCGTTGAAGAAAAACGCACAGGCAACGGCCCACCGGCCATAGACGGCTTTCCTGAGGTAGACCGAGGCATCCATTGGATCATCACCTGTTGTGCACTGATATTGCGAAGACATTTAGGTCACCGGGGTTCATCGTCTGCGACGACTATTTCGACGCCCATCCCTCTTATCCGCTCTAGAATCGACCGATCTGCCGTCCGGTCGGTTATAAGAGTAGATACGAGCGATATTGGGCCAATGGCAAAGGGAGCCTGCTTGACAAGTTTTTCGCTTGTGGCCAGGAGAATGATCTCATTGCACGCCTGACCAAGCGCAAGTTTCATGCGTGCATCATCATAGTTCTCGGCACGCAGCATCAGTTCTTCATCGATGGCGCATGCACCGAGAATGCAATAGTCAACACGCAAAGATTGGATTTCAGCCAGCGTGGATTGCCCGACGGCACTGCGCGTCAACCGGTTTAGGCTGCCGCCCAGTAGAATAACCTCACAGCAGGGATGGTCGAGCGCCGCCGAAGCGATATCCGGGGAACTGGTAATGATGCATGCCTGAAGATCTTTAGGGAGTGCTCGAACGAATTCCAGCACCGTTGTACTGGCGTCGAGAAGCATCGTGGCGTTCGCCGGTATGCGGCTCGCACCGGCAGCGGCGATTGCCTTCTTGCCGGCGGTCTCATCGCGAGCGCGCTGCTGAAAGCTTCGGGGACCCGATCTGCTTCTTCCAGCACCTCCATGGAATCGCTGGACGAGGCCCTGCTCGGCCAATTCCCGTAGATCCCGGCGTATGGAGTCTTCCGAGACGCCAAATTCCGATGCGGCCGCATTCGCTAGCACGCGGCCAGACTCATTGATCCTCTGGAGGATCATACTTTTTCTTTCGTCCGGCGATAGATCCTTGAGCATCGAACAACCCTGCATGTGCAGGCACCATAAAGGGTCTTGCCGATATCGGCAATATAGCATGCGCATATTTGCATGAATAAGCGTTTTAGCGCCTAGGCCGGAAACTAAAAAGGCCCCTGAGGGCCTTTTTGGCGCTTGCTAGTAGTGACAATTCTATCCGTAAACGACCAGAAGGTCTTTTGCATCGATCTGGTCGCCAGCGCGAACAAGCACCTCTACAATTGTGCCATCGCGTTCGGCACGTAGGGCAGTCTCCATCTTCATCGCCTCGATGGACAGCAACACGTCCCCCGCATTGACCTTTTGTCCACTTGCAATGCCTACAGTTGAGATAATGCCCGGCATGGGCGCTCCCACCTGCTTGTCATTTCCAAGCTCCGCCTTGCGCCTTATACCGGCGCCACTGCCGGCACGTGCGCGATCGGGGACCTTCACGCGCCGCGGCTGACCGTTCATCTCGAAAAAGACTGTGCACATTCCCTTATCATCGGGTTCGCCCACTGCCTGGTTGCGCACGACGAGGGTCTTCCCGCGTTCGATATCCAGAAATACTTCCTCCTCCTGCGCCAGTCCGTAAAAGTAGACATGCGTCGGCAGTACACTGGTCGGTCCATATGTATTGTGCGTTATGGCAAAATCCGTGAACACTTTGGGGTACATGAGATAAGAAGCGAATTCCTGATCGCTGATCTTCCGCTCCAATTTGGTCTCGATTTCTTTTCGCTCGGCATCAAGATCAGCTGGCCCCAACAGCGCACCTGGCCGCTCTGTGAATGGCTTTTCACCTTTCAGAATCTTCTTCTGAATATCCTTCGGCCAACCATTGGGCGGTTGTCCGAGATCACCTCGCATCATCGACACTACCGAATCCGGAAATGCGATATCCTTATCGGGGTTTTTCACGTCGGCGACGGATAGATCCTGGCTTACCATCATTAGAGCCATGTCTCCGACAACCTTGGAGGACGGAGTGACCTTGACGATATCACCGAACATCTGGTTCACGTCCGCATAGGTTTGCGCCACTTCGTGCCAACGCGTCTCAAGTCCGAGCGAGCGAGCCTGTTCCTTGAGATTGGTAAATTGCCCCCCGGGCATTTCGTGAAGGTAGACCTCGGAGGCGGGGCCCTTTAAGTCACTTTCAAAAGCCGCGTATTGCGTACGCACCGCCTCCCAATAAAATGAAATTCGGCGTATCCACTCGGGATCAAGGCCAGGATCGCGCTCGGTACCCTTCAATGCCTCAACGATCGAACCGAGACATGGCTGCGAGGTATTGCCGGAAAGCGCATCCATCGCAGCGTCAACAACGTCAACACCCGCATTCACCGCTGCAAGAACCGTTGCTGCGGAAACACCCGACGTATCGTGAGTGTGGAAATGCAGCGGCAAGTCGGTCGCTTCACGCAACGCCTTGAACAAAACCTCCGCAGCATTGGGCTTCAGAAGGCCCGCCATGTCCTTGAGAGCGATGATATGGGCCCCGGCCCTCTCCACCTGCTGCGCCAGGTCGACATAATATTTCAGATCGTATTTTGGCCGCGCGGAATTCAGTATATCGCCCGTATAGCAGATCGCGGCTTCGCAGAGCTTGTTCTCCTCGACGACCGCGTCCATGGTGACGCGCATGTTCTCAACCCAGTTCAAACTATCGAACACGCGGAAAACATCCACACCGCCTTTTGAAGCCTGACGCACAAAATATTTGACGACATTATCCGGATAGCTTTTGTAGCCGACGCCGTTGGCGCCGCGCAGCAACATTTGCAGAAGGATATTTGGAGCCCCCTCGCGGATTTCGGCCAGGCGCTCCCATGGGTCTTCCGTCAGGAACCGCATTGCCACATCAAACGTGGCACCGCCCCAGCACTCCAGCGAAAAGAGCTGTGGCAGGGCGCGTGCATAGGTACCGGCAACGCGAGCAATATCATACGTCCGCATACGGGTAGCCAAGAGGGATTGGTGCCCGTCGCGCATCGTGGTGTCCGTAAACAGCACACGCTTTTCATTGCGCATCCACTCGGCAAACTTTTGCGGCCCGAGTTGATCGAGCAACTGTTTGGTGCCATCGGGTATCGGCTTTTCCACGAAAGGAACACGCGGCAGCGCCGCATCTTTGGAGGGCGCGGCCCTGCCCTTGGTTTCGGGATGACCGTTTACGGTTACGTCCGCAAGATAGGTCAGAAGTTTGGTTGCACGGTCCTGCCGCTTCACCTGTTCAAAGAGTTCAGGCGTCGTATCGATGAATTTGGTCGTATAGGAATTATCGATAAATTTCGGGTGTGTGATGATCGCTTCAAGGAAGGTAAGGTTAGTGGCGACCCCGCGGATACGAAACTCGCGCAGCGCGCGATGCATCCTGTGGATCGTTTCTTCGGCGGTTGGCGACCAGGCTGTAATCTTTTCCAAAAGGGGATCGTAGAATCGAGTAATCACCGCGCCGGAATAGGCTGTGCCACCGTCCAGTCTGATGCCGAAACCCGTAGCGCCGCGATAGGCGGTGATGCGACCATAGTCCGGAATGAAATTCTGTTCCGGATCCTCGGTGGTTATGCGGCATTGCAAGGCATGGCCGTTGAGCTTGATATCTTTTTGGGCGGGTACGCCGGATTCCGGCGTGCCGATGGCCGCACCTTCAAGAATTCGTATCTGCGCTTTGACGATGTCGATACCAGTCACCTCTTCGGTAACCGTATGCTCGACCTGGATACGTGGGTTAACTTCGATAAAGTAGAATTCATTCGTATCGGCATCCATCAGGAACTCGATAGTTCCGGCGCCTATATAACTTGTCTCCTTGGCGATCTTCAGACCGTAGTCGCATAGCTCCTTGCGTTGGCTGTCAGTGAGATATGGCGCAGGCGCGCGCTCGACCACTTTCTGGTTGCGGCGTTGGATGGAACAATCGCGTTCAAATAGATGCACCGCATTGCCATGCGTGTCGCCAAGGATTTGTACCTCGACATGGCGGGCCCGCTGCACAAGCTTTTCAAGATAGACTTCGTCCTTGCCGAAGGCAGCCTTGGCTTCCCGCTTGCCCTCGGTGACCTCGCGGGCGAGATCACCCACGGAAAAAATAGCGCGCATACCGCGCCCCCCGCCGCCCCAAGAGGCCTTCAACATCACCGGGTAGCCAATCTGTTCGGCCATTGCCTTGACCGCTTCCATGTCGTCGGGCAGCGGCTCCGTTGCAGGAACCACCGGAACGCCAATTTCAATGGCCAGGTTGCGCGCGGCAACCTTGTTACCAAGCCGGCGCATGGTCTCCGGCTTCGGTCCGATGAAGATAATGCCGGCCTCCGCGCAGGCATCGGCAAATTCCGGGCTTTCTGACAGAAGACCGTAACCTGGATGGATAGCATCGGCGCCCGAGAGCTTCGCAACCCTGATAATCTCTTCGATCGAGAGGTAGCTTTCGATGGGCCCCATGTCCTTGGCCAGATGCGGACCGCGGCCAACCTGATAGGACTCGTCCGCCTTGAAGCGGTGCAGCGCAAGCTTGTCCTCTTCCGCCCAGATCGCCACGGTCTTCATGCCAAGCTCGTTGGCCGCACGGAATACGCGGATGGCAATCTCTGATCGATTGGCGACGAGTATTTTCTTGATAGGCAAGGCGAAACTCCAGACAGCGAAAAAGCGCTTTAAAATGGATTGGGCTGCATCAACATTTCTCGGGATTGTTGCAGTGCAAACAAATGCATATTGAACACAAGAATCTCAAATGTCCAATAGCAAAATGCCCGGCGCTAGGCCGAGCATTTCACGCATATATCCGGTAGTCGGCCTATTGCTGGAAATAGCCGATCTTGCCGTCGGGGCCTTTTTTCCATTCATACATGACGTAGCCCGGGAATTTCGGATCGCCCTTCTCATCAAACGCCAGATCACCGAGAACCGTTTTGAATGGTCCCTTTTCTTTCAATGATTTGGCTATCAACTCCGGATCGTTTGTTTCTGCGGCGCTTGCGGCCGCAGCAATGGCCTGAAGGGAACCATAGGCGTACAGCGTGAACGCTTCCGGCTCAAAACCGTCCGCCCTGAACTTCTCGATCAGTTCCTTGTTCGCCGGGTTGTTGCGTGGATCCGGACCAAATGTATTGAGCGTACCAATGACAGCGTCACCTGCTATCGATGCCAGCTCATTTGAGACGATCGCCGCACCTGAAATAAATTGTACCTTCAGCCCCTGGTCCGCCAGTTGACGCATGATCAGGCCCGCTTCCGTGTGTACCCCACCCCAATAGAATACGGTCGCACCGGCTTCTTTCACTTTGCTGATCAGCGCCGAGAAATCCTTGTCACCGGTATGGACGCCCTCGTTGAGCACTTCGGTAATCCCTTCAGCGTTCAGCGCTTTCTTAGTTTCATCGGCGAGACCCTCGCCGTAGGGCGTCTTGTCATTGACGATGGCGATCTTGGCGTCCTTAAAATGATTGGCGATATATGCTCCGGCGACCTTCCCTTGCTGGTCATCGCGGCCACAGGTTCGGAATGTGTTCCAGAGACCGCGCTCGGTATACTTCGGATTGGTCGACGCCGGGGTTACCTGCAGGATACCATTCTCCGCATAAACCTCCGACGCGGGTATCGATATGCCCGAATTGTAATGACCAATAACGATCTTCACACCGTCGGCCACGAATTTGTTCGCAACGGAAATACCTTGTTTCGGATCGGAAACATCATCCCCAAAGGTTAGATCGATCTTCTCACCATTGATACCGCCGGCGTCGTTTATGACAGCTGCAGCTGCCTCGACCCCTCGCTTTATCTGCGCACCCATGGCTGCATTCGGGCCGGTGAGTGGGGCGCCAACGCCGACCAGTATATCGGCGTCAGCGTAACCTATGAGTATGAGCATTGTTGCGGCAACCATGCCGGGGAAAAGTAGCTTCGTCATACAAAACTCCATTCTAAAATGACGTTAAAAAATGGCGGGTATCACCATATCCGGGGCTTGATCACCGGCTTAGGTTTGGGTGGATAAATGAAGGACTTGTGGAAAAAATAGCTGGTATTCTACGCGGGCTAATACGTGCTGGTATGTTCCGTCGGGAAACAACCAACGCGATAGGTGGTCAAATGTGAATGCCCAGCGCTGGGCCGGGCACTCACTTAGCGCCTCAAACTGAAGGCTTACTGCTGGAAATAGCTGTACTTGCCGTCTTCGCCCTTCTTCCATTCGTACATAACGTAGCCTGGAAGTTTCGGGTCGCCCTTTTCGTCAAAGGCGATATCGCCGAGAACGGTCTTGAATGGGCCCTTTTCCTTCATCGTTTTCGCAACTGTCTCAGGATCGTTCGATCCTGCTGCTTTCGCTGCGTCTGCGATAACCTGTGCTGCAGCATAGGAATAGAGTGTATAGGCTTCCGGCTCGAAGCCCTGTGCGCGGAACTTTTCAACGAGCTCCTTGTTGGCTGGGTTCTTGCTCGGATCCGGCCCAAATGTGTTCAGCGTACCGGCAACGGCATCGCCAGCGATGGAAGCAAGTTCGTTCGAAACAATACCGTCACCGGAGATGAACGTGACTTTCAGGCCCTGGTCAGCGAGCTGGCGGATAATCAGGCCAGCTTCCGTGTGCAAGCCACCCCAATAAAGAACCGTAACGCCGGCTTCCTTTGCCTTGGCGATCAGAGCGGAGAAGTCTTTGTCGCCGACGTTAACGCCTTCGTACATCGCTTCCTTCACGCCCTTGGCATTCAGCGTCTTCTTGGTTTCGTCCGCGAGGCCCTGGCCATATGGTGTCTTGTCATGAACAACCGCAATCTTGGCGTCCTTGAACTTCTCGGCAATGTACGTTCCAGCTACAACACCCTGCTGATCGTCACGTCCGCAAGTGCGGAAGGTGTTCCACAATTTGCGCTCTGTGAAGACCGGGTTGGTCGCAGCAGGTGTAATTTCCAGGATGCCGTTTTCGGCATAAACTTCAGATGCCGGGATCGAAACGCCGGAATTGAAGTGGCCGATAACGAACTTCACACCATCAGCAACAAACTTGTTGGCAACGGAAATGCCCTGTTTTGGATCCGAAACGTCATCCCCGAGTGACAGTTTGACCTGCTCACCATTAATGCCACCGGCTGCATTGATCTCAGCAATAGCTGCTTCTGCACCCTTCTGCAGCTGCGCACCGAAAGCGGCGTTCGGTCCGGTCAACGGTCCGCCGACACCGATCAGAAGATCGGCATAGGCGTTGCCGCTCAAGGCGAGCATTGCAGCAAGCGCAACGCCCGATAACAGTGACTTCTTCATTTGAAAACTCCCATTTTCTAGGTACTTACCAACCCCTCGCGACGGCTTGTTTTCGTCGCTTGAAGATTACATTTGCCGATTTCCCGGCGGTTGTCACGCTGATTCATTTCGCATCAGCGAGATAGGTTAAGCTCTCATTCTTTCTTTCCAGGCAAATGGAGAACTTTTTTCATAGAGCCAATGATATTGCCGAACCATCTGGTTGGTACGGGTGTAGCGATAGCCGAGGATTCCAATGATGGTCAGCACAATCGTGTCTACGATGTAGTAGTGAAGCGTGAACATCGTGCCACCAAAAAGAGCAAAGTGAATGAACCGGACAGCGATGCCCAAGAGCAGCATATAGAATATGACGATTATCAAGGGGCGCCATGTTTTGGCGCATGCTCGTCCTGCCATCCACGCCGCCCAGCCGCCCATGAGGCAGGTAACCAGTATGAACAGCCAGATTGAAGGTTCTTCGTATAAGATGCCTTGCATGGCAATATTCCCCTCGAGGCCTTTCAAGAAGGCCTTTCAATCATTAGTGGCGACCGCCTTCAAGATATGCGGCGCGCACTTCCGGATTTGCCAGAAGTTCCGCGCTCGATCCGCTCATAGTAACAATCCCATTTACCATCACGTAGCCGCGATCGGCGAGCTTCAGAGCGCCGAACGCGTTTTGCTCTACCAGGAAGACCGTCAATCCGGTGGTCTTGTTCAGCTCTTTGATAGCTTCGAAAATGTGCTTGATGATCAGTGGCGCGAGACCCAATGAAGGCTCGTCCAGCAGTAGCAGGCGCGGCCGTGCCATAAGTGCCCGCCCGATGGCCAGCATTTGCTGTTCGCCGCCAGAAAGCGTGCCGCCGCGCTGATTAATGCGTTCCTTTAACCGCGGGAAAAGATCGAACACCATGCGTGAATCTTCATCGAAGAACTCAAGCTTGTCGAGACTGGCACCCATTTGCAGATTTTCCTGCACGGTCATGCGGGGAAAAATGCGGCGGCCTTCAGGTGATTGCGCAATCCGCAGCCGCGCGATTTCGTGGGTAGGCAATTGCGTGATGTCCTTGCCATCGAAAACGACACGGCCGGTACGCGCGCGCGGCATCCCGAAGATCGTCATCATCAAGGTGGATTTTCCGGCGCCATTGGCGCCGATCAAAGCGACAATCTCACCCGGGTCGGCATGGACTGTCACACCGCTCAAGGCACGAATGTTGCCGTAGTAGGTTTCAACGCCTTCAACGCTGAGAAGGGCTTGCTTTTCTGACATTATTTAGCCCCTCCGGTCTTTTTGGGCGCCGGGGTTACCTGGCTCTGCTTTGCCAGTTTCTTGGCCTGTCCAATCCAGTCTTCGCGCGCGATCCGCCCATCAAAAGCAAGGTAGGCCTCAGCGGCGATAATGTCGGCCTTTTTCCAGGCAGCTATCTGGTCGAAGTGGAAGATGCCGTGTTCGTTGAGTTTGCGCTCGTTCACCGGCCCTATGCCCTTGATAACGATAAGTTTGTCTGCCTTGCCCCCACGCGGCTCTGCAAGTGCGTTCGCCGTTGCGCCGGGTTTGATCGCCGCCAGCGGCTTTGTGGCTGGATTGACCGGCTTCGATTTCACGGTACTCGCTGCTGCAGGCTTGGCAGCTTTTGTGTCTGTAGAAGACTTTGCAGCCGATTTTTTTGCAGCCGTAGCTCTAGGCCGCCTGACCTTGGCAGGCGCGGAAGGGATGAGGGTAGCCGGAGCCATATCCGGATGGGCTTCCTCGATCTCGTGCAGCGCCTCGGTTGAAAGCAGGTCTACCGCCGCGGTAATATCATCGACGCCAGCGGCTTCTGCCTGTTCGATGAGTTCGACCACTTCTTCGTCCTCGACGCCGAGATAAGCAGCGATAACCTTTGGATCGTTTTTCACTGTCGCAGGCGTGCCATCGGAGATCTTCGTGCCATATTCGAGAACCACAACGTGGTCGGAGATTTCCATAACGACAGACATGTCATGTTCGATGAGGAGGATCGAAGTCCCGGTCTCATCACGAATATCGAGCAGGAGCTTGTTGAGCTCGGCAGATTCGCGAGCATTGAGTCCTGCAGCAGGTTCATCAAGGCAGAGCAATTCCGGATCCGTACACATTGCGCGAGCGATCTCAAGGCGCCGCTGCGCACCATAGGGCAGATCACCAGCTGGGTCGTCGGCGCGCTCCACCAGATTGATCTTCTCCAGCCAGAAACGGGCCTTCTCGATCGCATCCGAGGCCGCCTTCTTGTAAGTAGGAAAGCCCAGCAAGCCGAGGATGGTAAAACCCGACGACAACATCAGTGGGTTGTGCTGAGCGACGAGCAGGTTTTCCAGTACGGTCAACCCTGAGAACAGGCGAATATTCTGGAACGTTCGCGCGACCTTGGCCTTCTTGGTGATGACGAAATCGGCCATCCGTTCCAGGAGATACTCCTCACCATTCTGACGGGTCATCGTCAGCATACCTTCGGTCGGCTTATAAAAGCCGGTTATACAATTGAAGACCGTGGTCTTGCCTGCACCGTTGGGGCCGATAAGCGCAGTAATCGCGCCGCGCCTGGCTTCGAAGTTCAGGTCGTTGATGGCGATGAGGCCACCAAATTTCATCGAGAGCCGTTCAACACGCAAGATTGCAGTGGGATTGTTTTGCACTTCCGAAACCATCAGCCATGGCCTTCTTTGGTAAACTCGCTGGACACCATCTTGCGTTTATGCAGGAAGGCACTCGGTTCTCGATTGCCGACAAATCCACGCGGCTTCCACACCATGACAACGATCATCGCGAGACCGAACAACAGCATACGATAGAGTTCAGGAGTGAAATCCGGTCCGAAGATACGCTTCAGGAATTCCAGTTCGCGCAAAAGTTCCGTACCGCCGATCATTACCGCGGCAGCGATAGCGATCCCGACCAGTGATCCCATGCCCCCCAGAACCACGATTGCAAGGATGATGGCGGACTCCAGGAACACAAAGGATTCAGGACTGACAAATCCCTGACGCGCTGCGAAGAAAGAACCAGCAAAGCCGCCAAACATCGCGCCGGTGGCGAACGCTGTCAATTTTGTCGTCGTTGTATTGATCCCGAGAGAGCGGCAGGCGATCTCATCCTCACGCAAAGCCTCCCAAGCACGACCGATGGGCATACGGCGCAGACGAATAGTGACCCATGCAGTCAGGAGCGCCAGGAGCAGAATGAGATAGTAGAGAAAGATCTTGTAGTAGACGCCGGAATTGGGAAGACCGAGCAGCGCTGCGAAACCCGTTGGTCCCGGGGTGAAAGGAATGCCAAACAAGGTTGCTTTGGCGATACCCGAAATACCGAACGTGCCTTTGGTAACGACGGTCCAGTTGATCAACACCAGACGAATGATTTCACCGAAAGCGAGGGTGACGATCGCCAGATAGTCGCCGCGGAGGCGCAAAACCGGGAAGCCGAGCATAATGCCCCAGAGGGCGGCGAAAATGCCCGCCATCGGCAACAACAGCCAGAACGATAAACCGAAATGGGTTGAGAGCAATGCGTAGGAATAGGCGCCAACAGCGTAGAAGGCGACATAACCGAGATCGAGCAGTCCGGCGAGACCGACCACAATATTTAGACCCCAGGCGAGCATCACATAAATCAGGATTTGAATGCCAAAATTATCGACATACTTCAGTGAGCCCTGCAGGCCAGCCATGATGGAGCCGTTATAGGCCCAGAGGATCAGAATCACGAGGAACGGATAGATGAGCAGCAGCCCGAGTCCAATCTTGGGGAAGCTCTTGCGGAATGCGGATTGTTCTTTTTCGACCGCAGCACGCTTGTTCTTGCTGCGCGCTTCGCTCCAGGGTGTAATGTAAGCGGTCAGTAAAAACCGCCCTATACCTGCGACAAGCACGAAGATCGCCAGCAGTCCCCAACGCTGGTTCAGAACAAGCTCGTTCCGGATATTCTGATCGGTGCGGAAACCGACGATCAGAAAGAACAATCCGAAGGCGAGAGCACCGGCGAGGAGCCCTTCCTTCACCGCTTTGGCGAAGACGGAATCCGGTTCTATTTTTTGGACGTCGGCCATACGCTTAAACCTTTTCGACTTCGGGCCGACCGAGAATGCCGGAAGGCAGGAAGATCAGAACAATTGCCAAAATCGAGAATGCGGCAACGTCCTTGTAGTCGATGGAGAAATAGGCGGACCAAAGAGCCTCGATCAGGCCGATCAGAAGACCGCCCACCACCGCGCCGGGGAGCGAGCCGATACCACCCAGCACCGCTGCAGTGAAAGCTTTGACGCCTGGGGTGAAACCATCGGTGAAGGAGATGACGCCGTAAAACATGAGGTAAAGCGTGCCGGCAACTGCCGCGAGCATGGCGCCCATAACGAAGGTCATGGAAATGGTTTTGTCTACGTCGATACCGAGCAGAGCCGCCATCTTGCGGTCTTGTTCACAGGAGCGCTGCGCCCTTCCGAGCGTCGTTTTGTTAACGAGATACCAGAAGGCGGCAAGCAGGACCACTGTCACGATGATGATGACCATCTGTTTGTAGGCAACCGTGATGTTGGTACCGTAAATCGTGATGCCACCATTGACGAGTGGCGGGATCGGCTTGTTGCGCGGACCCTGTGTAACCTGCACGAAATTGGACAACGCGATCGACATGCCGATCGCTGTAATCAAGGGTGCGAGACGGAACGACCCGCGCAACGGCCGATAGGCCAGACGCTCGATCGTCCAGCTCCACAACCCTGTCAGCAGCATGGCCACAATCATCATCAGGAGCAGCGCCAGAACGACTGGCACCCCGCCAATGAAAGTAGTCAAAGCAAGAAAAACAATCATCGCCATAAAGGCGCCGAGCATGAAAACATCGCCGTGGGCGAAGTTGATCATACCGATAATTCCGTAAACCATCGTATAGCCGATGGCGATCAGTCCATAGATCGAACCAAGCGTCAATCCATTGATCGATTGCTGGATGAAGTACTCCATCGCAACGATACCCCTCATTTTATTGGGAAGTTTTTTATCCGGTTTTTTTATCCGGTTCCCATTACCCCAATGTCCTTACACCTAGCGCCTGCGTTAGAGAAAGCAACTGCTTTTTTGGCGCATACGACAACGCTACATTTGCTGGCATATATTCACTGGAAATTTTCACCAAATTTGATGTGCAATGCAACAGAAATTCCGGCAATTCCGCCTTTGTTAGACGAATTGACTAGTCACGCCTTAATTCTCCGGTGATCCAAAAGGGACTATTTGACAACAAACCCGTGAGCAAAGGGGTCGCGGTCGTCTATGAAGATGGTGTTGTACCCGGTCATACGTGCCCACCCGGCAATGGATGGAATGATCGCCGGCTTTCCTGCCACGCCAGTGGCCTGTTCGACCCTGCCGTGAAATAGCGAGCCGATTATGGATTCGTGCACGAAATTATCGCCTGGCTTCAGCTTCCCCTTGGCAGCCAATTGCGCCATGCGGGCGGATGTTCCGGTCCCGCAGGGCGAACGATCGATCGCCTTATCCCCATAGAAAACCGCGTTTCGTGCATGGGCTTCTGGTTGCGTCGGTGCGCCGGTCCAAAGGATATGGCTGAGTGTATTGATGTCGTGTTTTTCAGGATGCTGGAATGAATAGCGCTCATTGAGGCGCTCCCGGAGTATCGGACTCCAGCCGATGAGGTCGAGCGCTCGATAATCGGCAATATCCGTGAAATTCTCCTGGGGATCGACGATCGCATAGAAATTCCCGCCATAGGCGACATCGACCAACAAGGTTCCCAGATCCGGACATTCGACTTCCAGCTTCTCGGCATAGAGAAATGCAGGGACATTGGTGATCCGCACACTGGAGACGTATTGACCGTCTAGTTCATACTCGGCGACCACAAGGCCGGCGGGTGTATCGAGCTTGAGGATACCTGGTATCTTCGGTTTTATAAGGCCGTGTTCGATCGCCATCGTCACCGTACCGATCGTTCCATGTCCACACATGGGAAGGCAGCCGGACGTTTCGATGAACAGGACCGCTACATCGCAATCGTCACGGGTGGGAGGATAGAGAATGGATCCGGACATCATGTCGTGCCCGCGCGGCTCGAACATCAGTCCTGTGCGGATCCAGTCGAATTCCGCGAGAAAATGCGCCCGCCTTTCCATCATCGTTGAACCGGAAAGATTGGGGCCGCCACCGGCCACCAGACGTACTGGATTGCCACAAGTATGACCATCGACACAGAAAAAAGAATGGCGCGCCATAATAATCCTTAGAAACGTTGCGGGCTGAATGGACCGATCGGAATTGAAGGGTTTGTTCCAACAATCAGATCCGTGATCAAGCGTCCTGTCGCTGCCGATTGTGTCAGTCCAAGATGACCGTGACCAAATGCATAGAGAACATTTCGGCTCGTTCTTGCATGCCCGATAATCGGTAATGAATCCGGCGAAGACGGCCGATATCCCATCCACTGCCTGCCGCCCGAAGTATCAAGATGAGGCATGAACATTTTCGCCTTCGTCAACATCGCGTCGGATCGTTTATAGTTGGGTGGCAGATCCAGTCCACCAAATTCGACTGCGCCGCCGATACGGATGCCGGTTTGGAGCGGCGTCACCACAAAGCCGTGGCCCGAGAAAATGAGCTGGCGCTTGAGATCGAACGACCCCGCCGGCAGGGTTGTATTATAGCCCCGCTCGGTTTCGAGAGGAATTACATCACCCAAACTCTTTGCCAGCCGGTGCGACCATGCACCCGCCGCAATAATCAGTTTTGCAGCCTTGATATGTGTGCCATCTGCCAGCTCAATCGTCGCACCGCTTTCTCCTGCCGCAACCGCACTGACCTCGGCGCACAGAAATTCAGCGCCAAGACGTGCTGCGTACAACCACAGGCTCTTACCCACATATTGAGGGTCACTGACCGTCTTCCAGCCAGGCACGAAGGTACCAGCAACAAAACGCGATGCGAGACCGGGTTGGCTTGCGGCGAGCTCTTCGCCGCGCAGATGCTCAAAGGGAATGCCCGCTCGCTTACGAGCGTTCCAGCCCGGCAAGGCCGCATTCAGCTCCTCTTCGCTTTCATAAAGTTCAAGTGAACCATCCTCGCGCACCATATGGCGAATACCTGCCCGGTCCATCAAACCGAGCATTTCCGGCTCGGCAAGCCGCATCAGCGCGCCCTGCGCCTGTACGGTCTGCACCAGCGCCTCATCACGGCTGGCGCGCCAGAACCGGTAGAGCCACGGTGCGAGCTTGGGCAGATATGATGGACGAATCGAGAATGGCCCCAGGGGGTCGATGAGCCAACCTGGTACCTTTGCGAGAATGCCCTTCGAAGCCATGGGAAGAATGTCGGAAAATGCCAAGGCCCCGGCATTGCCGGCGCTTGTCCCTTCACAGATACCCTGCCTGTCGATAACGAGCACCTTGTGCCCCATCTCGGAGAGATAGGCAGAAACGACGATGCCGACAATGCCGGCACCTACGATAACAATTTCCTTGGTGTCCGAACGTTGCCCGCCCATCAATCAACCGGCTGCCTCAGAGCGCAGGGAGTTTCGGGCGGGATGCGATCGCGTCCATGACGGTCTTCTCGACCGCAGCACGGCGTTCACCACGGAGCGGCAAACGCGGCAGACGAACACGGTCATTTGTTCCGATTTCATGTACTTCCGCCAGTTTGATGTTCTGCACAAGGTATGTGGAAACATCGAGGTCGAGAAGCGGACGGAACCAGCGATAAATTGCCAGGGCCTCAGCATAGCGTTCAGCCATAACCAGCTTGTATATAGCGACCGTTTCCTTCGGAAAAGCAGTGACGAGGCCGGCTACCCAGCCGATGGCCCCCGCGGTCAACGCTTCGAAGGCGAGATTGTCGACGCCCGTAAACAGATCAAACCGGGTACCGAACATGGTGATTATATCTGTCGTACGGCGAATATCATCGGAAGATTCCTTGATCGCGACGAAATGCTCATCCGACGCCAGTTCCGCCAGGATTTCACTCGTTACGTCGACGCGGTAAGCGATGCGATTGGAATAAATCATCACAGGCAAGTCGCCCGCCGCCGCCACAGCTTTCAGCGTTGTCACTGTTTCTTCGGGGTCTGTGTGGTAGATCGGACTTGGAACGAGCATCAGGCCGTCCGCACCGGCTTTGGCAGCGCGTTTTGCCAGCGCTGCACCATCGCGCGTTGCCGCTTCATTGACGGTCAGGAGCACCGGCCTGCCTTTCGCCACGCGCTGTGCAGTCTTCAAGACCTCAAGTTTCTCATCATGGCTAAGCATCGGCCCTTCGCCAAGAGACCCTGCCACGATCAATCCGTCGCAGCCTGCATCCATCAACAGCGCAAAGCAACGTTCCATTTCACCATGATCGAGACTATCATCCGCTGCGAATTTACTGGTAACTGCCGGAAATACACCTGACCACATGACGCTTGCTCCTTCTTGATATATCACAAATATATCTGTAGTTTTTATGGCTGTCAATCCGAGAGAACGACCTATGTATCAAACGACCATCCACACGGTTGCGCAAACGGGCGAGAGCCTGGCGGAGCTCGCTTATCGCCAGTTGGAGGAGATGATCGTAACACTGAAACTCGAGCCCGGCTCGATCGTCAACGAAAGGGCGCTGACGGATATCACAGGGATGGGTCGCACTCCGGTGCGTGAGGCGGTACAAAAGCTTGCTTGGGAAGGCCTCATGGAAATCCGGCCCCGTTCCGGCATCGCCATCGCCCCGCTCAATTTGCAGGACTTCGGTAAAATACTGGACACGCGCGAGGGGGTGGAACGCGTCCTTGCCCGTGATGCCGCCCGCTATGGCGGAGCCCTGCACCATAAGCGATTAAAGGAGGCCTCCGACGCTATGAGCGCCGCTCTTGCATCTGACGATGTCTGTCGATTCCTTATAGCAGACAAAATTTTCGATACTGTGCTTGCCCAAGCAGCCGAAAACCCGTTTGCTGCCCGGCTTGCATCACCGCTTCAAACCCATAGCCGGCGTTTTTGGTTCCGATTGCAGAGACCCGGAAGCCTTCAGCAATCAGGAGGCGCTCACAAGGCATTGATAGATGCAATCATTGCCGGGGCACCAGATCGAGCGTCAGAAGAGGCCACCAAACTTATTGATCATTTGCGTACCCTGGCACCTTAAAGAAAATGCCGCCGGAGACCGGCGGCATTTGTGTTTCATTTCATCGTGGGAATAACGAACTCGGCGCCGTCCTTGACACCCGACGGCCAGCGCGAGGTGACAGTCTTGGTTTTGGTGTAGAAGCGGAACGCATCGGGTCCGTGCTGGTTGAGGTCGCCGAAACCAGAGCCCTTCCAGCCGCCGAAGGTATAATATGCAATCGGAACCGGAATCGGCACGTTGATACCGACCATTCCGACCTGAACGCGAGAGGCAAAATCGCGAGCCGCATCTCCATCACGCGTGAAAATTGCAACGCCATTGCCGTATTCATGTTCGTTTGGCAGGCGGATCGCATCCTCATAAGTATCGGCGCGAACGATACCCAAAACCGGTCCAAAGATTTCTTCTTTATAGATCCGCATGTCTGGCGTCACATGATCAAACAGGCAGCCGCCCATGTAGAAGCCGTTCTCATAGCCTTGCATCGTGAAACCACGACCATCGACCACGAGTTTGGCACCTTCCTCCACGCCGAGATTCACATAACCCTGGATGCGCTCCAGCGCCTGTTTGGTGACAACCGGACCATAGTCGGCCGACATGTCGGTCGAAGGCCCAACCTTGAGGCTTTCCACACGGGGAATGAGCCGCTCGACAAGTCGATCAGCCGTGTCCTTGCCAACTGGTACCGCCACGGAAATGGCCATGCAACGCTCGCCGGCAGAACCATATCCTGCACCAATCAGTGCATCGACGGTCTGGTCCATATCGGCATCCGGCATGATGATCATGTGATTCTTGGCGCCGCCAAAGCACTGGGCACGCTTGCCGTTCGCCGTAGCGCGGGTGTAAATGTATTGTGCAATCGGAGTGGAGCCAACAAAGCCGACAGCCTTGATATCCGGGTCGTCAAGAATCGCATCGACCGCTTCCTTGTCACCATTGACGACGTTGAAGATGCCTGCAGGAAGCCCCGCTTCGATGAAAAGCTCTGCAAGGCGCATAGGCACGCCCGGATCACGTTCTGAAGGCTTCAAGATAAAGGCGTTACCAGACACGATTGCCGGGCCAGCTTTCCATAGCGGGATCATTGCAGGAAAATTGAACGGGGTGATGCCGGCAACTACCCCGAGAGGCTGCCGCATTGAATAGACATCGATGCCAGTTCCGGCGCTGTCAGAAAATTCGCCCTTCAGCATATGCGCTGCACCGAGACACACCTCGACCACTTCCAGGCCGCGCTGTATATCACCCTTGGCATCAGGGATTGTCTTGCCATGCTCGCGTGCCAGAAGTTCGGCCAACGAATCATACTCGGCTTCCACCAGTTCGAGGAACTTGCGCATGACGCGCACCCGGCGCTGCGGATTGGTGGCAGCCCAGGCAGGCTGCGCAGCTTTTGCATTCTCCACTGCAGCGCGAACTTCCGCCGGTGTCGCAAGCGCAACGCGGCCCTGAACAGTTCCGTCCATCGGTTGGAAAATCTCGGTCGTGCGACCGCTGGTTCCGGCGACATGCTTGCCACCGATGAAATGTCCTACCTCACGCATAGCGAATAACCTCCCGGCAATAGTTGGATTTCTGTTGCGGCCATCATCGCGCTTCAAAAACTTTATTGCAAGCCAAGCAAAAGCGTATCTGTTGTGCAAAAATTAAAGTACGACTTGAACGGGAGGCTTTTATGAATTGGGATGACGTACGTATTTTCCTCGCTGTTGCACGGTCCGGACAGATTCTCGGGGCTGCAAAACGTTTGGGGCTTAACCACGCGACAGTTGCGCGACGGCTGACGGCGCTCGAGAACGATCTTAATACAAAGCTTCTCACCCGACGCACCAACGGATGTGAGCTCACGCACGCCGGCGAAGAGTTTCTATTGTCTGCAGAGCGTATGGAAGCGGAAATGCTATCCATCCGCTCGTCACTCGGCGATGCCGACGTCGCCATATCCGGATCAGTTCGGATTGGGGCGCCGGATGGGTTTGGCGTTACCTTCCTCGCACCAAGATTGGCGTTGCTGACAGGCCGATACCCAGACTTGAAAATACAGTTGGTACCGGTCCCTCGCTCGTTTTCGCTTTCGCGGCGCGAGGCCGACATCGCAATCACTGTCGATCGCCCCGATCAGGGACGTCTCGTAGCCCGCAAGCTCGTCGATTACCGCCTGGGCCTCTACGCCAGCCGCTCCTACCTTGCCGAACGGACGGCGCCGCAGACGGTGGATGAGCTTTCGGCGCATCGTCTTGTGGGATACGTTGATGACCTCGTCATCAGCCCGTCACTGAACTACGCGCCTGAAATCACGCGTGACTGGAAAGCAGCCTTTGAGATTTCAAGTGCGCTTGGACAGGTCGAGGCGGTGCGGGCCGGTGCAGGCATCGGAATACTCCACATGTTCATTGCACGGGAGCATGAAGATCTCGTGCCAGTTCTGCCAGAACGCACGATTCACCGGTCCTATTGGTTGGCCTATCACGAATCCGTCCGAACGCTTCGCCGTATCGCTGCGGTCTCCAATTTCATTTCCGACATAGTGAACCGTGAAAACGCGCGATTCTCCTGAATAAGATGCCGTTTCATTGGCCTAATAATGATCAACCACCGCGGAACAAAAATCGCCAACCCGACTTTAAAATGGTGCACCATAATGGTGATTCGAAACCGTATCGGAGAGGGAAAATGTACCGATATATCCTGGCATTCGCTGTAGTCCTTGGCGGTGCGCAATTCTTGCCGGTGATGCCCGCGCAGGCACAAGATTCCGTCAAATGCGAATCGCGCAACTTTAGATATAGGGAATGCGATGCCGACATGCGCCGCCCGCGTGTCGCAAGGCAGATTTCAAAAAGACCCTGCATAGCTGGCGACAGCTGGGGCTACAATCGCGGCGCTATCTGGGTAGATAAGGGTTGCGCTGCGGTCTTCACCGATTCTAGGCGCGGTCGGGACAGATACCGTGAAGATGACCGATACGACGATCGGTATCCCCGCCGCCGGCGTGACAATGGTGTCGAACTTGATCTCGACTTTTAGGCGTTTACTCTGAGCTGAGTGCTACTGCCGGCTGAAGCCGTGAGGCGTTCCTGGCCGGCAGGTAGCCAAAGACGAGCCCTGTCAAGAATGAACAGGCAAAAGCTAACGCCACCGGCCCGATCGTGAAGCTGATCGGTGCGCCGAGGAGCTTTGCAAGTACTCCAGTCCCGATGCCTGCCGCGACGCCAATTGCTCCACCGATGGCCGAAACCACCAGTGCCTCTATTATGAACTGTAGCAGGATATCGCGGCGCCGTGCGCCCGTTGCCATGCGAACGCCGATCTCGCGAGTTCGCTCTGTGACGCTCACCAACATAATATTCATGACCCCGATCCCGCCGACAAGGAGCGAAATTGCAGCAACAGCACCAAGAAACAGCTTCAGCGTATTTGACGTCTCGGTCACGGCTTCGCGAATGGACGCCATATTGGTGATGAGGGTGTCCTGTCTCTGGTGGCGTTTGTCCAAAAGTGACTGAATCGTCTCCTGTGTGGCGTCTATCGCCGAGCCGTCCTTTACCTGGACGGTAATTGTCCGCACGTTGCGCTGGCCGAAAAGCCGCGTGCTGCCAGTCGTCAGGGGAACCAGCACCGTATCGTCCTGATCGTTTCCGCCCATGCCCGCGCCCATTTCGCTCATCACGCCGATGATCTGGAACGGAATTTTGTTGACGAGTACATACTTGCCAATAGGGTCGGTGCCATCGGCAAAGAGCGTCTTGACCACGGTTTGACCAAGCACAGCAACCGGGGCGTAATTAATCATGTCATCTTGATTGATGAACTCGCCCTTACCCACTGCCCAGGACTTCGCCTGAGTGAACTGCGGAACCGTACCATTGGCCGACGTCTGATAGTCGACATTCCCATAACGTACCGTCACCGTGCTCGTCATTTCCGGAACGGCGAAAGCAACATTTGGCTGTTCGAGGATGGCATCCGCATCGGCTGGAATGAGGGTAACGACGCTACCGCCCGTACCACCGCGGAAATTGGCCATGTTGGGGCGGATCACCAGAAGATCAGACCCCATCGAAGAGATCCGGTCGAGTACGGAGTTCTGCGCACCCGTGCCGATAGCGAGCATGGCCACAACAGAACCGACACCGATGACGATCCCTAGCAATGTGAGAATCGTGCGAAACAGGTTGGCCCGCAATGCCCTGAAAGCCATTTTGATGGCTTCGGAAATATCGGCGATTGCCGCAACACCCTCGAAAGCCTTTTGCTTGAGTCCCGTTGCGGCTTCGGGGTTGCTGCGCCCCTTTTTTGTCCGGTCCGAGATAATGCGTCCATCACGCAGTTCAATCAGTCGGTCGGCCTGTTCTGCCACTTCACGTGAATGGGTAATGACGATGATCGTGTGACCACTTTCGTTCATGCTACGGAGCAGCGCCATGACTTCGTCGCCGCTCTGGCTGTCGAGCGCGCCGGTCGGTTCGTCCGCAAGGATGACCCGACCGCCATTCATCAAGGCCCGGGCGATAGAAACACGTTGCTGCTGACCGCCGGAAAGCTGGTTCGGACGGTGATCGAGCCGGTCGCCAAGCTTCAATGAGCTAAGCAGTGCCTCTGCCCGGTCATGCCTGTCGCGAGCCGACGCGCCTGCATAGACCGCTGGGACCTCGACGTTCTCCTGCGCACTGGCCGTCGGGATGAGATTATAACTTTGGAAGACAAACCCAAACGTGCGCCTGCGCAATCCGGCAAGCTCATCAGGTTCAAAGCCAGAAACGTGTTCGCCATCAAGCAGATAATCCCCGCTCGTCGGCTGGTCGAGACAGCCGAGAATATTCATCAGCGTGGACTTGCCCGAACCGGATTGGCCGATGATCGCGACAAACTCGCCCGCCTCGATATCAAGCGATATACCGTGAAGGACCTCAACGGCGAGGTCACCGTTGTGATACGTCTTGCTTATGTCTCTAAGCGAGATGAGGGCGGTCATCGTCAGAACATCGACGGCATACGCATGCCGCGCTGCGAGCGATTGCCAGAACTACGGCCCGTGCCTGCGCCGTTGCTTTCGCCTCCTTGGCCGACGACCACGAGTTCGCCTTCCTTCAGCCCACTCTTGATCTCAGCGCTGACACGGTTGCGGACACCCACTTCAACCTCGCGCGTTTCCTGGGTGCCGGCGGTTGTGACAACCGTGACCTCGGCCTTGCGACCTTCGCCACTGCTTCCCGCACGACGCGATCCTTCGGAAGTGCTGACTGCAGAACTTGGCACAACAAGCACATCGTTTGCAGCTGACTGCACGAAGAACACCTGCGCACTCATTGAAATCATAAGATCGCCGTCAGGGTTCGGAACATCAAACAAGGCGTAGTAGAGTACGACATTGTTCTGGATATCTGGGGTCGGCTGGATCTGCCTCAATTTTCCCTTATAACGCTTACCCGGCTGCCCCAGCAGGGTGAAGTAGGCATCCATGCCGATCTTGAGCTTGCTGACATCAGCCTCCGAAACTTGTGCCTTCACCGTCATCGTCGACAAATCCGCGATCGTTGCGATCGTCGGCGCAGTTTGGCTGGCATTCAGAGTCTGGCCCTCTTTAACCGGGACAGCAGCGATCGTGCCAGCCATGGGTGCGTAAATCTTGGTGTAACCGAGATCGACCTGATCGCCGGCAAGTGTCGCCTGCTGCTTGCGTATTTGAGCCGCCAGGGCATTCACATCCGCTTCGGCCGCCGCAAGGTCGGCAATAGCTTGATCCAGCGTAGATTGTGAAACGCTGCGCGTCGCCACAAGATTGCGCTGACGCTCGATATTGGCCTGCTTCAGCACAAGCTGGGCGTTCTTCGAAATCAGCTGTGCCTGCAGATTGGCGAGTTCTGCCTGATCGATTTCAATCCTGTTTTGTATAGTGGCAGGATCGATCTCGCCGATAAGCTGATTTTGGGTGACCGTATCGCCGATCTCTACGTGCAGCACCTTGAGCTGTCCGGAAACCTGTGCGCCGGCATCCACCGATTTGATTGAATCGAGCGTGCCGACAGCGGTGACTGCATTCTCGATGTCACCGCGCACGACCGTTTGCGTGATAACGGTAGTGCTTGCCGTTGATGCGCTGTAGTTCCTCCATGCGTAATAACCTGCCCCTGCAACCGCGAGGACGACGGGCAGCCATATCCACAACCGGGACCGCTTCTTTTTTCGATCCGACTTTACGGTGGCCGGAATGAACGTCACATTGGACTCGGCAGGCGATGCCTTGCCTTGCTTGGCTATCTTGCTCATCAACCGTCCACCTTGTTGCGCCGACGAACGACACTTTCCCGATCCATCTTAGCAAGAAATGGAGATGAGCGGTTCGCCTGAAAAGTATTGAGATCATTATATTTTCGTAATGATCACTGCGACGCTATTATGGGCTGTGGGCATGAATGCGAGCTGAATGAATTTCAAATGCGGTGGTATGGATGACCCGCAAGGATTGTTGTTGCCCGGTAAAGTTGTTCTGCGACAAGAATGCGAACGATCTGGTGCGGCCACGTCATCGCGCCAAGTGCCAAAACGACATCGGCACGATCCCTCAGTGACGCGTCGTGTCCGTCAGGGCCGCCAATCGCCACGAGGAACTGACGCTTGCCATCATCGCGAAATCGCGCAACTGTTGCGGCAAATGCCTCGGAGGGCACCGTCTTCCCCCGCTCGTCCAGAAGAATGAGCACGCCGTCTTGGTCCAGTGCTTCAAGAACTTTCGCAGACTCTTCCCGCTTGCGCAGTTCCGCCTGCGGCGCTTTGCTTTCGGTAATTTCGATAACGGATGTGAATTCAAGCCCGAGCGAAACCCCCGTCTTTTTCAGGCGGTCGAAATATCGGTCTGCCAACTCCCGTTCGGGGCCAGACTTCATCCGGCCCACGGCAAAGACAGTAATCCGCATGTCACACTCCGGGTTTCAAGCCTATGGCGGCTCGAAAACACTCTTCCGGTCCGCGACCGGTAAAATCTATCTCCGTTCAGAGCATCGTGTTGTTCGATGCTCTAATCCGCCGCCTAGTGGACGGTCTCTCCGTCGAGCTCGGGAGCCTGCCACATCTTTTCGAGATTGTAGAACTCACGCACTTCGGGACGGAAAATATGGATGATGATGTCACCTGTGTCGATCAACACCCAATCGCCGCCGGTAAGACCTTCGATCTTGGCATTGTTGCCATGCCCGCTCTCTTTAAGAGCACGCAAAAGTTGGTCCGCAACCGCCGCCACATGACGATGCGAACGCCCTGATGCAATGATCATATGATCAGCAATGACGGACTTGCCTCGAAGGTCGATGGGGATGATATTTTCAGCCTTTGCGTCTTCAAGACTGGCAAGGACCGATTGAAGGGCAAGAGATACGGAATTGATACCGTTCATCTCTGCCGGTGAAGGTGCCAGGGCATCCTTCTTCTGAAATGCTGTTCTCAGTGTATTTCCTTTCCCTTAAGAACAACGCAACGCAGTTTGTACCCGTACTGCACACCAGTAAGATAGGCAGAGTCGCATGACAGTTTCAAGACGTCCTATCGAACTAAGTCGCTGTTACTGCCATGCTCCGAATGGTGGGCACGTAAGTGAAACGCCGCTTCACGTCTTTGGTTTCATCACGCCGTTGCGAATAGCAGTCGATGACAGCAATGATCTCGGCCCATGAATGAAGGTCCATGCTGGCGCGCGTGAACGGGCCAGGATCGGTGCGTCGTCTTCATCGACACGAGCATAACCGAACGTCTTGGCCATACGGGATGAAAGGAAGGCCAAAGTGGATCCTGGACGATCGATTACAGCAATCGGAAACGTCGAGGCGATCTCGTGCCAGCGCTGCCAGAGGTGAAAGCCCGCAAGATTGTCAGCCCCCATGATCCAGACAAAATGCACGCCCGGGTTGCGAGCTTTGATCATAGCCAGCGCGTCAGCAGTGTAGCGGATATTGTGAGCGGCTTCGAATGCCGTAATTTTCACGCGGGGATCGTGGATCAGTTTTTCACAGCGTTCCAGGCGCTCCGCCAACGGTGCCAGATGCCGCGTGTCCTTTAGCGGATTGCCCGGCGTGACAATCCACCAGAGCTGGTCGAGCTTCAGGCGACGCAATGCAATTTCGGCCACCAGCGCGTGACCCGCGTGTGGCGGATTGAAGGAACCGCCAAACAACCCCACTGTCATGCCCTTTTCGACGAAAGGCATGCGCAGATGTGCTTCACTGACGCCCGGAAGGCTCGTTTGCAGACTTGCCGTTATTGTCACGGACGAGTCTGACCGTTGCCGCGCACACGGTATTTGAACGAGGTCAGCTGCTCGACGCCCACCGGACCCCGCGCATGCATCTTGCCGGTGGCAATTCCGATTTCGGCGCCCATGCCGAATTCACCACCGTCAGCAAACTGCGTAGACGCATTGTGCAAAAGAATGGCCGAGTCGATCTCATTGAAGAACCGTTCCACGATGCGCGGGTCTTCGGCAACCACAGCTTCGGTATGATGAGAGGAATAGTGATTGATATGCTGTATCGCGCCGTGGACACCATCAACAAGCTTTACCGAAATGATCGTATCGAGATATTCGGTAGACCAATCTTCCTCAGTGGCGGGTTTGGCACCCGCGAAGAGCTCCACGACTCGGTCGTCACCACGAATTTCGCAGCCAGCTGAACGTAGGTCTTCAAGGAGCGGCACCAGATGGGTTGGTACAGCGAGCCTGTCGACTAGCAATGTCTCGGCCGAACCGCATACGCCGGTGCGGCGCATCTTGGCATTGACGACGATCTTGCGCGCCATCGCCAAATCGGCGGAGGCATCGATGTAGACGTGGCAAAGCCCTTCAAGATGGGCAAACACAGGTACACGCGCCTCGGCTTGCACTCGAGCTACCAGGCTTTTGCCGCCGCGCGGAATGATCACGTCGAGATTTCCATCGAGACCGTTAAGCATTTCGCCAACAGCAGCACGATCGGTGGTCGGCACCAATTGGACGGCGGCCTCCGGAAGGCCGGCAGCTTCTAGTCCTTCAAGCAAGGCTTGATGGATAGCCTTTGATGAATGCGCGGAATCCGATCCGCCGCGCAAGATCACAGCGTTACCGGATTTGAGGCATAGCGCACCCGCATCCGCCGTCACATTCGGCCGGCTCTCGTAGATCACGCCAATAACGCCGAGGGGAGTGCGGACACGTTCGATGTGCAAACCGTTGGGGCGATCCCATTCGGCAATGATGTCTCCAACCGGGTCCTTGAGACCGGCTATCGCACGAATGCTCGCGGAAATCCCGACAACCCGGTTCTGGTCAAGTTTGAGCCGGTCCAATAACGCTGGCGACATGCCGGCATGTTTACCGTTCTCAATGTCGCGGTCGTTGGCTTCGAGAATGTCAGCCGCACGCCTGTCGACGGCGTCTGCCATAGCAGCCAGCGCTGCTGTTTTCTTGTCAGGAGATGCAGTGGCAAGAGATTGCGCGGCTGCGCGTGCCCTGCAGCCGATTTCAGCCATCAATTCGGCAACCGACAGGTCTTTATCCACTCGTCGCAACATCTCTTACTCCTTGGCCGCGGCAGCGCGCTTTGCGGCGCGCACCACCAGATCATCGCGATGGATCATCGCTGAACGGGCATCATAACCGAGAATCGTGCCAATCTCATTGGTCTTGCGCCCCGCGATCTTTATGGCATCGGCAGCGTCGTAGGCAACAAGCCCGCGAGCCGCCTCACGGCCATCGGGTCCGAACACAGCGACCGTATCCCCCCGTGTGAACTGGCCAGCAACTTCGCGAACACCGGCAGCAAGCAATGACTTGCCGGATTTGAGCGCGGCAAGCGCGCCGTCGTCGATCACCAGCCGTCCGGATGGTTCGAGGTTGCCGGATATCCAGGTCTTCCAGGCATTGACGGGCGTCGAGCTGGCCTTGAACATTGTCGAGCGTCCGCCACGATCGATGGCAGCCAGCGGGTTGAGCCGTGTGCCGGAGGCGATGATCATGGCCGTTCCCGCCGCGTTGGCGATCTTACCCGCATCCAGCTTGGTTTTCATGCCGCCGCGCGAGTATTCCGATGCGGCTGCACCAGCCATCGCTTCGACATCGGGCGTAATCGCATCGATAACAGGTAGAAATTGCGCATGCGGATTCTGATGTGGCGGGGCAGTGTACAGCCCATCGATGTCTGAAAGCAGGACGAGGAGGTCCGCGCCCATCATGGTCGCAACACGTGCTGCAAGCCGGTCATTGTCGCCATAGCGGATTTCAGTAGTGGCAACCGTGTCGTTTTCGTTGATGACGGGAACTGCCTTCAATCGCAGCAAGGTGCCTACCGTTGCGCGCGCATTGAGATAGCGGCGGCGTTCCTCGGTATCGGCGAGAGTCAAGAGAATCTGTCCGGCACGCAGTTTGCGGTGGCTCAAAACCTCGGCATAAGCTTTGGCCAATTCGATCTGGCCGGCGGCAGCTGCAGCCTGGCTTTCTTCCAGCCGCAATGCCCCCTTTGGCAAACCCAGCACCGTCCGGCCAAGCGCGATCGCACCTGAAGATACAATCAACATCTCGACACCCGATGCGCTTAACGCAGCAACGTCGGTGCCAAGGCTCTCAAGCCAATCGCGCTTGAGGCCCGTGACACGATCAACAAGCAAAGCCGAGCCAATCTTGACAACGATCCGGCGATAAGACGCCAGTTTCGGTAGCGAATTCACCTGATCATCGTTATCCCGGAGTTGGACTGATTTCGCGGACATTCTACTACTACTACTCAATATTTGAAGCGGTTGTCGATCTCGGCAGGAGCTTCCGACTGACGCGATTCAAGAAGAATTGCAGACAATGCGCGCATCACCGGTTCAACGCCTTCGCGGCTGACGGACGATAATAGCATCGGCTCGCGGCCGGCCGCCTTCTTGAGCGCTGCAACCTTCTTCTTGCGGGCAGCTGCGTCAAGCGTGTCGATCTGGCTGAGCGCCACGATCTCCAGCTTGTCAGCGAGTCCCGCTCCATAGGCCTCGAGTTCCATCCGGACGGTTTTATAGGCTTCCGCGACATTCTCTTCCTGTGCCGAAACAAGGTGTAGAAGCACACGGGTCCGCTCGACATGCCCAAGGAAGCGGTCACCAATGCCCACCCCCTCATGCGCGCCCTCGATCAGCCCCGGAATATCAGCGATGACAAATTCTCTGGCGTCGATGCGTGCAACGCCGAGATTGGGGTGGAGCGTTGTAAACGGATAATCGGCAATCTTTGGTTTGGCGGCAGTGACGCTGGCAAGGAAGGTCGACTTCCCGGCATTGGGCTTGCCAAGAAGTCCAGCATCGGCGATCAACTTCAGCCGGAGCCAAAGGTTGCGCTCCTCGCCTTCGAGGCCGGGATTTGCGCGGCGCGGAGCCTGGTTGGTCGAGGTCTTGAAATGTGCATTGCCGAAACCGCCATTGCCGCCCTTGGCAAGACGATATCGCTGACCGACAACTGTGAAATCGCAGATAAGCGTTTCGTTGTCGTTTTCGAATATTTGCGTTCCGACCGGCACCTTCAGAATAACATCGGCACCTTTGCCGCCCGTCATATTGCGGCCCATGCCGTGCATGCCGGTTTTGGCCTTGAAATGCTGCTGGTAGCGATAGTCGATCAACGTGTTGAGACCATCGACCGCTTCCGCCCAGACGTCACCACCGCGTCCGCCATCGCCGCCGTCGGGACCGCCGAACTCGAGAAATTTCTCGCGCCGAAACGACACCGAACCGGCACCACCGTCGCCGGAACGGATATAGACTTTCGCCTGATCGAGGAATTTCATGAAAGTTCAGTCCTTTTGATGTTCCGAGGCATTACAGTAAAATCCTCGAAATGAAAACTGGTCGCCTCGATGTTGGAGACGACCAGCGTTGGTTATGAAGTCCAGCTGCGAAGACCGATCCACGTCCTCCGGTCGAGCATGTAACGTTCTACAGGAACATTCCCGGCAGTGATCGAATCCATCATACCGGTGTTTGTATACTGGAAACCGCTTTTATAGATCACCCGGCGTGACGCATTATTGGACACGCGGCAAGAAGCATAGAGTTTTTCGACTTGTGTTGCTCTGAACACCAGATCGACGAGCGCATGGGCGGCTTCCGTTGCGTAGCCCCTGCCCCAGTGGGGCTCGCCCAGCCAGTAGCCGATCTCCAACTCTTCCTTGCGGCAAGGCGTATGGTCATCCTTGCTGCGACGATAGTTGATACCACAGCAGCCAATGAACGTGCCCGATTGTGCCAATGTAATGGCGTAGACGCATTTGCCGATCTCGCCCGCATTGGCGCGGCGCACGAAATCCACCGCATGTTCCTTCGTATAGGGGTGTGGCATGCGAGAAAGCATTTCCGCTACGTGAAGGTTATCGGCGAGACGGGCAATTGCATCCACATCCTCGTTACGTGGCGCTCGCAGAACGAGACGTTCCGTAACGAGAACGGGACAGTCTATCAGATCCAACCGTTCTTCATCGTCTTCCAGTATTTCAGCAACCATTTGTCTATCCTCCAGACACGAAAGGGGAGATGGGTGGTTATCCCATCTCCCCTTTGATCTGTTGGCGGTTGCCATACACCGGGTCCGATGGGACGCCGGTGCTTCAAGCAGGACCGGCTATTCTGCTGCTTCGGCGATCGGGTTGACGATCGACACGTAGCTACGGCCGTTGGCTTTGGTGCGGAAGGAAACGGTGCCTGCTTCAAGTGCAAACAGGGTATGGTCCTTACCAAGGCCAACATTGACACCGGGGTGCCATTTGGTGCCGCGTTGACGAACGAGGATGTTGCCGGCAAGAACCTTCTCGCCACCAAACTTCTTCACGCCAAGGCGCTTCGATTCTGAATCACGACCGTTGCGTGACGAACCACCAGCTTTTTTATGTGCCATCGGATTGCTCCTCTAAATCTCTTTTTATTCGCCCTTAGCGGGCTTCTCAGCCTTGGCAGCAGCCTTCTTCGGCGCAGCTTTGGTCTTGGGGGCGGCTTTCGTCTCGATTGCATCCGCAGCAGCGGCTTCAGCCTTCGGAGCAGCTTCCTTCTTCGCCGGCTTTTCAGCGGCTTTCTTGGAAGGCTTCGCGCCATCGGTCAGGATTTCCGAGATACGGATCGTCGTCAATTCCTGACGATGACCGCGCGTACGCTTGGAATTCTGGCGACGACGCTTCTTGAAGGCGATGACCTTGCGTGCACGGCCCTGCTCTACGACTTCGGCTGTCACCAGCGCACCACCGACAACAGGAGCACCGATCGTTGCGTCAGCTCCGGCGCCAACCATCAGAACTTCAGCAAACTCAACGATATCACCGGCATTGCCGGCAACTTTCTCGACCTTCAACAGGTCATTGGCGGCAACGCGATACTGCTTACCACCGGTCTTGATGACTGCGAACATTTTTTCCCTTTCGGAGTCCGGTTCGGTTTAGTGCCGTTTATGGCAATAACCGTCTTTTTGTCAGTCGTGACAGATTGATCGAAAGGCACTCTTACGCATAAGAATAAAGGCACCCGAATTCAAAAACAAACGGCGCGGAGAATCCCCCACGCCAGTTGACGGGCGCTTATAGGATCAGGTTCGCCGCTGAGTCAAGAAATTTAACGCAAATTACTCTTGTATCTCGAAGCTTTGCCCGCTATCTAGCCGGTCGCACGCTCAAGCTGAGCCCATGGGGCATCGCGCATCAGCCGGGTTTTATATCCGGCAAATGGATCGGGGATATCAATTCCCCTACGCGGAGAGGTGGCTGAGTGGTTGAAAGCACCGCACTCGAAATGCGGCATGGGGGCAACTCCATCGGGGGTTCAAATCCCTCCCTCTCCGCCATCGCTTCCCACGAATTCGCTGTCCGCTCGCTGATTTCAGTGTAGAATAGTTTCATGAGTGAAGCTAAGTCTTTGTTTGCAATGCTCCGCCAATCGGCGCAGCCCCGCGTTGTCGATGCCATGGAACGGCTCGTTCACGAAGCGCCGGATCGCAAGCTGAGCCGTATCAATGCGCTGGCTTTCGCTGCCAGCGAACAACTTGACGAAGAGCAGACGATTAGCGCCTTCTTGCAGGCATCACGTCTCGGCCTGTTCGAAATGTCGTGGAATGTCCTTTGCCCCGGCTGCGGTGGCGTTCTGGATGCCAATACCTCGCTCAAGACCGTGCAAAGCGATGAATACACCTGCGCGCTCTGTGCTGCCGGCTACGAGCCGACGCTCGACGAAATGGTAGAAGTCACCTTCACCGTGACACCGCGTGTGCGCCATATCGAGGCTCACAATCCCCACCAACTTCCAGCCGTGGAATATTTCCGTCAGGTTTATTGGGGTTCGGGAGTCGATTTGCCGGACGACGATTTTGAGGAAAAAGTCGACGAGTTCATTATCGAGTCGCTTGAACTACCAGCCGGGGAAAAGGCGGTCATATCGCTGCATTTGCCACCATCCTTCATCATCGTCTTTGAACCGGTCACCCACGCCGCGCAATTTTTGGATGTGGCAGGGGAGCCGACCAAAGAGCGGCAGAGCATATCACTGGTATTTGACCGCGTGCACCGTCACAGCGAAACCATCACCTTGCGACCAGGCCCCTTACGGATATCAGTCGAGAATCATACGGACGTTCGCACGCTTCCGTCGGTGTGCCTGGCCAATGATGCCCTTCACACGATGCTCGGCCAACGCCGCCCGTTCCTTACCGCAAAATCTCTGCTTTCCAATCAGACATTCCGCGACATCTATCGTACCGATACCATCGACGTCGACCAGAAGCTGCGCATTACCAGTCTCACGTTTCTTTTCACAGATCTCCGCGGTTCGACCGAGCTTTACGAAAGAGTTGGCGATCTGGCTGCATTCGATCTTGTGAAGGCCCATTTCGGCGTACTCAACGAGATTGTCGGCGCAGAGGCAGGTGCTGTCGTCAAGACGATCGGCGACGCGGTAATGGCGACTTTTCCAACACCCGACCGGGCATTGGTAGCGGCGATGCGGATGCGTGATGCAATGCTGCGTCTCAACAAGGAACGTGGCAGCGAAGATCTGCTTCTGAAAATCGGTATTCACGAAGGGCCGTGCATAGCCGTCAGCCTCAACGAGCGGCAGGATTATTTCGGACAAACGGTCAACATTGCCTCGCGGGTCCAGCACCTCGCAACGTCACGCGAGATATTCGCTACCGGTTCGGTACTCAATGATCCGCGTGTTTCCCATGTCCTTACGGATCACGGTCTCAAGCCGATGTCGCAAACCGTTACTCTTCGCGGCATCACGGATCAGATCAGTATCTTTACAATTCCCTGAACCCAATGCTCATATCCGCTTGGCGTGGGGCGACGACATGGGGAAGATTTGACGCAATCCCTGGCAGTTCCCGCCTATTTCAATGCTTTCCGGCCATCGATTTTGGTTAGTCCCAATTGTTTAAGGACAGAACAGCCAAATAAGTGCCTAATACAGCCACAAGCCGCAAAGGCAAAGTGAGGGCATAAAAATGGGTTCAATATCGATCGCGTTGGTCGACGACCATCCGCTTTTGCTGGCTGGCGTCGTCCACCTCTTTGAAGTAAATGACGATTTTACGGTTGTCGCCAAGGGTGCGACTGCTGACGATGCTCTTCAAATAAACAAAAAGCTGCGTCCGGACGTTATGGTCCTGGACCTGTTCATGCCCGGCAACGTCTTTGATGTAATTACCGAGATCGTCACAAAATCGGGCGGCACAAAGGTGGTGGCTTTTACCGCCATGACCGCAAGCGATTATGCGGTGCGGGCCCTTAACGCTGGTGCCAGTGGTTATATCCTGAAGGGCAGCAGCGCCGAAGAACTCATTCAAGGGGTAAGGGCGGCCCATAATGGCGAAACCTACATCACTCCAAGTTTTGCCTGCAAGGTCGTCGAGGCCTTGAGAATTGCTTCCTTGCGACGGATGTCTGCGGGTCCCATCAAGTTGAGCATACGGGAGGAGCAGATCGTTCGTCTGTTGCTGCGAGGGTTTACTAATCGCGAAATTGCCGTTGGGCTGGGTATCGGAGAGAAGACCGTCAAAAATTACATGACAATTCTGATGCAGAAATTGCATGCCCGAAATCGGCTCGAAGTTCTCATTGCCGCCCAGAAGCTCGAGGTCGGCGGTCAACGAGAGCCGATGTCGCGCCACTAGAACCGTCTTAAGGCGAATTGCTTTCGAGAGAGACCGATACGATCAATTGCGTATCATTGCCGCTGCGCTGCTGGAATTGCACCGAGCCGCCGAAGGCTTCCACACGATTACGGATGCCTTGAAGTCCCAAAGGCCTTGTGCGTACCGAAGCTCCGTCTGCCCGCACCGGTCCCGGCCCAGCATCGCTGACGACAACAGTAATGGTTTTTTCGTCCGCCGAAGCCGTAACTTTTTGGCCCAATCCGGAAGCATGCCGGAACGCATTGTTGAGCCCTTCTTGAACAACACGGTAAAGGCAAATTTTCAACGGATAGGCAACGTTCTCTGGCAGGCCAACGTAGTTCGCGCTGACGACTGATCCGGTCGCATACTCGTGTCGTTCCACAGCAACACGAAGCGCCGCTTCGAGCGACATGTTCTCGATCTCTGGCAGAACGAGTCCCGTCGAGAGTTCGCGCAGCTCCGTAAGTACTTGGCTTGCCAGCCGCGAGGGATGCAGCTCCTGAGGCACGTTTTTCAGCAGATCTGACCCCTTCGTCGGGTCGGGAAAGCCGCCCCCAAGCCTGAGGATCAAAAGACTGAGCAGCTGAACCGGTCCGTCGTGCAGGTCAGAACCAATGCGATTGAGCAACGTCTCATTGGATTTGGTAGCGTCCATACGGGCGTGGTCAGCGGCCTTTCGAAGTTTTTTGTTCTGTTCAGCCAATGCCTGCGCATTGGCCAACTGGGACTTCAGCCTTACTCGCTGGCTTTCGATGACATTGCTCGCGCGCCTTACGATGAGAAAAAGCAGCCCCATGATTGCCAGCGTCGTCGCGCCGACAATGGCCCAGGTATGGCGCTGAACGCGGTTGCGCTGAACGATAAACTCTTCAGCGTCCTCGTAGAGTTCTCCAACAGCGATTACATCGTGTGAGCCCGGGCGATAGATGGGCGCGTAGATCTCAATCAAAGATTGATTGTCACCCAGCGTAATATCTCCTTCGTCGTTATGTCCAACTTCCAACTGCGAGACGACTGCCCCAGCGAACGCCTTGTCGATGTCGGTCGATGGCAACCGCTTTCCCATCAGGGATTTGTCTGTGCTGTAGATGACTGAACCGTCCTTGCCCCATATCCGGAATCCTTCGACGCGCGTGGAGAGTTCAGTCCCGATCAAAAGTTCGTCGAGTTCCTTCTGCCGGTCGGCGGCAACCCTCGGCCCATCTTCCGTCTCCTCCACATGGCGGGCCAGAAATCCCTCAACATAGAGTGCTCCGGCTTCAACACGGCTCCGAAGTTGGTTTGCGGCAATCTGTGAGCTCAGCCATTCACCCAATATTGCCATTGATCCACAGACGATGAGTGCCGCCACAATAAGGAATTGTGCTGTTAAACCCAGGCTGTGCCAATATCGGACCAGAGTGTTGGATTTCGAAGGAATACCTTCATCCTTTGGGCCATAGGTCACATTTTGGCCCGGGCCCAAAGTCCCACCTTTCCGCCGACGAAAGTCTGTGTATTTGACTGGACCTTCCGAACTATCAAGTTCGCCTCCCCCTCTACATTATCCGACCATCGAAACTCGTGTCGAAGTTATTTTGAACCAGTTTGTCCCTTTGTTTCGGGAGCGGTCAAGAGAAACCAAGTTACGGAACAAAGTAAATTGCGTCTGAAACCACAGACGTAACCAGAACCGACTGCCGCAGACGGCGATTCTCGTGGGGTCCAAAGGGAGGCTAAAATGGTAACCTATATTCGTTCTGATCTCGACTTCATCCTGGCGCAAATCAAAATTGCCGAGGCTCATGCCGGGGGACAACCGCTTTATGGACCAGGTGGTCTGATTCCCACTTATAATCTGGCTTGGGGCCTGCGCACAGTCGACGGCAGCTACAACCATCTCTTGCCCGGCCAGGAACAGTGGGGCGCCGCTGACCAGGAGTTCCTGGAGCTGCTCGACCCGCAATACAGAACCACGACCGCCATGATCGACTTTGATGGTCCCGGACCTCTCGCCGCGGTACCCGTCCCGATTCCCTATACCCCCGGCAACGACGTGGATGGCCCAGGAACCAATGCGGGGCCGGGTGACGTCATCGACCCTGAGGTTCGCACGATCTCCAACCTGATCGTCGACCAGACGCTCGGCAATCCTGCGGCAATCCTGACGGCGCTTCAGCGTGCCGGCAACAACGACCCAGGCATGGTGATCACCGCGACGATTTCGGCTGCTTATGCTCCCCTCAAGGACGAATTCAGGGCGGTGGCCGACGCCCAGCGCGTTGAAGCCGCCGCCGCAGCTGCTGCCGCCGCTAACCCCGGCAATGCTGGACTGCAGACGGCGGCCGCCGATGCGGCCGCAGCGCTCGCCGCCGCACAGACCGCCCTCGATACTGCAGCTGGCGGGGTCGGTGGGCTTTATGAACTGCTCGCAGCCAATGGCATCGAACTGGACGGCGCCAATGTCCACCTACCCAACATTGCGCCGGACGAGGGCCTATCGGCTCCGTTCAACTCTTGGTTCACACTGTTTGGCCAGTTCTTCGATCATGGCCTCGACCTCGTCAACAAGGGCGGCAACGGCGCGGTGATGATTCCGTTGCAACCGGATGACCCGCTGTATGTTGAAGGTAGTACGACCAACTTCATGGTGCTGACGCGCGCCACGACCTCACCCGGCGCTGACGGTGTGCTTGGCAACAACCCCGCAACGCCGCAGGACGAGAGCCTCGACGATGGACGTCCCGTCAATACGACGACTTCCTATGTCGACCAGAACCAGACCTATACGTCGCATCCCTCACATCAGGTGTTCATCCGGCAGTACGTATCCACACCGGATGGTCCGGCGGCAACCGGCAAGCTCATCGAAGGTGGGAATGGCGGCATGGCAACATGGGCCGAACTAAAGGCGCAGGCAGCAAACATCCTCGGCATTCAACTGACGGATCAGGACGTTACCGCCGTACCGCTCCTTCGAACCGACCCCTACGGCAACTTTATCCCCGGTCCCAATGGCTACCCGCAGTTGATCATCGGTATCGGCGGCGACGGCATTCCCAACACTGGAGACGATTTGGTGATCGAGGGCAATCCTGCCGATCCGGTCGATCCCCATAACGTCTTTGGCACTGCCGATCCTGTTGTGCCTGTGCGTTCAGTCTTCACGAACCACGCCTTTCTCGCCGACATTGCGCACGGCGCAGCACCGGAAGGTCTAGCCGATGGCGATACCGAAATCGGCGGCAACATTCCTGTAGACGGGGTGTATGACAACGAACTGCTGGACGCACACTTCATCGCCGGTGATGGTCGCGTAAATGAGAACATCGGTCTGACTGCCGTCCACCATGTCTTCCATGCCGAACACAACCGGCTGGTCGAACATACAAAGGAAGTCACCCTTGCCGACGCCCAGGCCATCCTCGATGGTGGCGGGTCCGAGGCCGAGGCCGTTGCTTTCCTCAACGAATGGCTTGCAGTCGATGTAACGAGTGTTCCGGCAAACCCAACTGGTCTGGTTTGGGATGGCGAACGCCTGTTCCAAGCTGCCAAGTTCGGCACCGAAATGCAGTACCAGCACCTCGTGTTCGAAGAATTCGCCCGCAAGATCCAGCCCAATATCAACGTCTTCCTGGTTCCGGACGGCTTCGACACAACGCTCAATCCATCGATCGTGGCCGAATTCGCCCACGTGGTCTACCGCTTCGGCCACTCGATGCTGACCGAGTCTATCGACCAGTTCGACCCGACCTTCACGCCCGCTCACATCAGCTTGATCCAGGGCTTCCTCAACCCGACGGCGTTTAACGGTCCGGGGGGGACAATTGACGACGAGGTCGCTGCCGGCTCGATCATCCGCGGGATGACCCGCCAGGTCGGCAACCAAATCGACGAGTTCGTCACCAGCGCGTTGCGCAACAACCTGCTCGGTTTGCCGCTCGACCTCGCGACCATCAACCTAGCACGCGGGCGTGATACCGGCGTACCGTCGCTGAATGCCGCTCGCGCGGAATTCTACGAGGCGAGCAACCAGAATGTCTTGCTCAAGCCCTACGAGAGTTGGGTCGATTTTGCCGGCCATCTCAAGAACGAAGCCTCGATCATCAACTTCATCGCCTCCTACGGCACGCATACGCTGATTACAACTGCGGACACGCTTCAGGAGAAGCGAGACGCAGCGCTGACCATCATCACCGGCGTGTCAGTCGGCGGCATGGCGGTCCCTGCTGATTCACTCGACTTCCTAAACGCCACAGGCGCCTATGCCGGTGGCTCGCTCGGCGGCCTCAACAATGTCGATCTCTGGATCGGCGGCCTGGCCGAAGAGACCATGCCGTTCGGCGGCATGCTTGGCTCGACCTTCAACTTCGTCTTCGAAGTGCAGATGGAGAACCTGCAGAGCGGTGACCGCTTCTACTACCTTCAGCGGCTCGACGGTCTGCATCTGTTCGGCGAGATGGAGAACAACTCCTTCGCCGCCATGATCATGCGCAATACAGACGCCACCCATCTGCCTTCGGACGTGTTCTCGACTCCAGGCCTCATTCTTGAAGTCAACCAGGCCAGGCAGTTCAACGATCTGAATGGCGACGGAACGCTCGAGAGCACCGATCCGATTGGTGGAGGCATCCTCACCCCTCTCGTCGTCCGCAACAATCCCGGCACCGTCGGACCTGACACCAACTACCTGCGCTACACAGGCGACGACCACGTGGTGCTCGGCGGTACTGAAGCGGCCGACATCATGATTGCGGGCATTGGCGACGACACGTTGTTCGGCGATGGCGGCAATGACAACATGGAAGGTGGCTTCGGCAACGACATCATCAATGGTGGCGATGGCGATGACATCATCAAGGACTCCGGCGGTGACGATAACATCAAGGCCGGCAAGGGCAATGACGTGGTCCATGCCGGACCGGGTCTCGACTTGGTGATGGGCAATGACGGCCAGGACTTCATTTTCCTCGGCACCGATGCAGGCTCGGAAGTCTTCGCTGGTACGGGTAACGACTTTATCTACGGTAACAAGAATGCCGAACGCATTCTCGGTAACGAGGGTGATGACTGGATCGAAACCGGCACGTTCGATGGTGCTCCCGGCGACAACTTCGACGAGATCTTCGCCCATGACGGTATTGATGGGAACGACGTGTTCCTCGGCGATGGCGGCTTTGACGAGTATATCGGTGAAGGCGGCGACGATATCATGGTCGGCAGCGCCGGCCGCGGCAAGATGGTGGGCATGTCCGGTTTCGACTGGGCGACCTACAAGGACAATCTGACCGGCGTGAACGCCGACTTGTCCATCCCGATCATTTTCGACGAGGCCCCGACACTGCCGCAGAACGCGGCGCTGGACGAGTATGAGTCGATGGAAGGGCTTTCCGGCACAAGGTTCAACGACGTATTAAAGGGCACCAACGATGTGGCAGCAGATCGTGCACCGCTGCTTGAGGGCGGGACGACGGGCTATCGCGGCAGCGTGCTGGATGCACAGGGCATCGCCCTCATCCAGGGCCTGCAGGCTGTTCTGGGCGCCGGCGTCACCACCTTTGATCGCGGCGACATCATCCTCGGGGGCGACGGCAGTGATGCTATCACCGGCAATGCCGGCGATGATATCATCGACGGCGACAAATACCTCGACGTTCAGATCGCCGTCTACGCCGCTGGTGATACCGAGCACACGGGTACGCCAATCGCCGTACACAAATCAATGACGACGCTCGCAGCCAGCATGTTCAACGGCTCGATCAATCCGGGCCAGCTGGGTATCCTTCGAACGATCAAAAACAGCAATGACGATGTCGACAGCGACGGCATTGCCGATGTCGATCGGGCGATCTTCTCTGGCGCACGAGACGAATATGATATCGACTTCAACACCGATGGGACCATCACCGTTGCCCATACCGGCGGTCTTGCTACCGACGGCACAGACACCATCCGCAATGTCGAGATTCTGGATTTCACCGATCAGGACATTTCGCTGGTGGCACCGACGCTCGATCTCAACGGCGACGTTACGAACACCACTACTCTAACCCTTCCTCAAGCCTATCGCGACACGTTCGATACCGCTTCGCATAGCAACAGCGATGGAACTCTGGCCTGGGCGGCGACGCCTTGGGTCGAGACTAACGATACCACAACCGGCAATGTGGTCACCGGCGGGCAGATCCAGCTCGACAATGGAACCAACGAGTTGCGCTTCACGGCCGGTGATGGGGCGCAGATAACGCGCACCGTCAATCTCAGCGGCGTGACGAGTGCCACGCTTTCGTTCAGCTACGATCGAAACAACGGGACCAGCAGCATCGATGCAGGCGAGTCTGTTGTGGTTCAGTACTCGCAGTCGGGATCGTTCGCGCCTGGAAATTTCACCGTCCTGACGACGATCAACGAAAACTCAGGAGGAGGTGACGGCGCAGATACGTTCAGTGTCGCTCTGAACCTTACCGGTGCTGGCCCGAACTCGGCGATCCGGTTCGTCTCCAGTGCGATCAGCGCCGGCGAATACGTGCTGATCAACAACTTCAACATCGCAACGACGACCACGACCACGACCGTCACTCCTGGTACCCCAGGCAACAACCATGTGACGAACTACGCGGAAAATGGCGCCCCAGTCGCAATTGCCGTCGGTGCACGGATCACTGATGACGGCCCGACTATGGCCTCGGCCCGTGTCGTTCTCACCAATGCCAGTGCAGGCGATCTGCTGACGGTGCTTGGTGGGCTGCCGGGCGGCATCACATCGGCGGTCGACACCAGCGTTGCTGGTCAGATCACCTTGACCTTGACTGGCAGCGCCTCCCTCGCCAACTATCAGACTGCGATCGGACAGGTCCGCTACTCCAACAACTCGGAGAACCCGGCCGCTGGCGCCAGAACTCTTCAGGTTACTGTCAATGACGGCCTGCTCGACAGCGCGGTTGCCACGACAACGGTGAATGTGACTGCCACGAACGATGCCCCTGTCGCCAATAACGACACGGTCATCACCAATGCGGCCGCGAACACCTCCTTCAGCATCTCCCACGCAGCTCTGCTGGCCAACGATACGGACCCGGAGGGGTCACCGATCACCATCACAGCGGTGGGCGGTGCCACCGGACTTGCAACGGGACCGACACTGGGAGCAGGGATAATCACCCTCTCCGACAATGCGACTGCCGGTGGCTCCTTCACCTATACTGGCAGCGATGGCACGCTGACCGACCCGGCAACAGTGACTGTCACCCGCGTCACGACTGCCAATATCACCGGCACAGGGGCCAACGACATCATCGTCGGCAACACCGCCATCAATGCGATCGCGGGCGGCGGTGGCAATGACAACATCGATGCCGGCGACGGCAATGACACGGTCACCGGGGGTACAGGCAACGATATCATCGTGGCCGGAACGGGCAACGACACCATCATCTGGAATACTAATGCCACCGGTGACACCGACGGCTTCGACATCATCGATGGTGGGGCCGGCGCTGCCGACACCTTCAACCTGAACGGGCGGAACGGTTTGGCCGAGACATTCCGGATCTACACGAGGGCGGAAGCAATCCTGGCCGGTATCGCGGTGTCCGGGGCCAACACTGAGATCGTTATTACCCGCACGGTCGGGCTAACGACGACCATCATTGCCGAACTCGACAATATCGAAGAGATCACCGTCAATACACTCAATACCACCGCCAACAATGGCAACAATCCAAACCAGCCCGATGGCGGCACAAACAATGGTGACACGATCCAGATCGTCGGCGACTTCACCAGCACGAGCCTGAATTTCAATACCATCACTATCGATGGCAATGCCGGAGACGATACCATCGATATCTCGTCGCTGGACTCCGCGCACCGGATCGTCTTCAGGTCCAACGGTGGTAACGACACGATTGTCGGCAACCTCCGTCCCCAGGATGTGATCGAACTGCCAAACGGAGCGACCATCGCAGACTATGAAGCAACGATAGAAGATGGCGTCACAACGCTGACCAATGGTCAACAAACGATCAAGTTCACTGCACCCGACGGAATGCCCCAGATTGGTGGGGAACCGGTAGACGACGATGACGATGTTCCTGCTCCAGGTTCGAACTCGCCAGGGGCTCCGGTTGTGGGTACAGCCAATGCAGACGTACTGCTTGGCACTGTCAACGGCGAGACGATTATCGCGCTCGGCGGCAGTGACACGGTAATGGGTGGCGCTGGAGCCGATGTCATCCGCGGTGATGAAGGCGACGACTTCATCAGTGCGCAAGACGGTGATGACATGGCTTTCGGCGGTGCTGGCAACGATGATGTTCTCGGCGGGGCCGGCAACGATATGCTCTACGGCGATGCCGGATCAGACCGCATCTTCGGCGATGCTGGAAACGATCTGATCAATAGCGGTTCCGGCAACGACACCGCACATGGTGGAGATGGCAATGACATGTTCGTCGCTGAAGCCAGCGACGGGAATGACAACTACTACGGCGATGCCGGCGGCGATACGCTCGACATGGCTGCCATCACGGCCAACCTCACAGTCGACCTCGGAACGGGCTTTGCGGGCCGGGGCAGTGCATCGAGCAGTCAATCGGGCAACGACACACTGTGGAATGTCGAGAATGTCGTGACCGGTTCCGGCAACGATACGATCACTGCAAGCAGCGCTGTCAATGTCATCGACGGTGGTGCAGGCAATGACACCTTCCGCTTCCTCTCCGCAGGAGATGCGGACGGAGATACGATCGCGGGCTTCCAGCCCGGAGACAAGATCGATCTAAGCAGTATCGATGCCAATGGCGGCGCAGGCGGTAACCAGTCCTTCACGCTAGTTGCAGGCTCGACCTTAAGCGGCGCCGCACAACTGGTTGTCACGCATGAAACCCGCGAGGACGGCGAATATACGATCGTCCAGGGCAGCGTCGATGGCGACAGCGGGGCAGAGTTGCGCCTGAGCATCAAGGGCAACCACGACCTGACCAACTCGGACTTCCATCTGTAGTCCGATAACTGACGGCGAGCCGCAATAACCGGCTCGCCGCCCTATACCAATAACAAAAGGGGGGTCACGAGAATGCGTACAAGAATTGATTTTGCCAACCCTGCGAGCAACGTGGCTCGCCATAGGCCGTTCAAGGGCCGCAATGCCGACGTTTCCCGCGGTCTGGAAGCCGCCAGCTTGATAAAGACGCTGCATCTGCCCTGGCTTCCCCTCTATCTCCTCGCAGTCTGTGCGTATCTGCCAATTCTTGGCCGGCAGGCGCTAATTGCTGCTTTGGTCACGGCAGTCATGACGATTGCTGCGGAAGTATTGACGAGGCGCCTCGCTACTGGGGCGTCCAAGAAGTCCCGGGGTGTCAAACAACAGGCGACCTCAACATATTGGATTTGAACTGGAAGCGTGGTCCGCCCGTGACCGCTCCGCCCAAAGCCTCAACTAGAAACGGTAAGAAAAATGCGCTCGAAAACCCCATTGACTGGCACCAAGCGGAGAAATGCCGAGAAGCTGACGCAAGGCTTTCGCGGGATATTCGTGTTTCTCTTCACCACCTCCGGCGTCATCAACATTCTCGCACTGACCGGCTCCTTCTACATGCTGCAGATTTACGATCGCGCCCTGACCAGCGGCAGCGTGCCGACGCTCCTCGCCTTGTCGGCTCTGGCGATCGGTCTTTATCTGTTCCAGGGCATGTTTGATATAATCCGCTCTCAGGTACTGGTGCGTATCGGCGCGCGTCTCGACAGCAGGATCGCTCCGATGGCGCATCAAGTGGCTATCGACATGCCACGCTTTGGTTTTTCAACAGCCGAGGCGCTGGAGCGTGGCCGTGATGTCGATACGGTACGCGGCTTCCTTGGCGGCCAGGGTCCAGTCGCGCTGTTCGACCTGCCTTGGATGCCGCTCTATCTCATCTTCGTCTATATGCTTCATCCCTACCTCGGCGCGCTCACCTTTGCCGGTGCATTCATCCTGTCGATGCTGACAATTGCTACCGAGCTGATGACCCGGCGCCTGGCAAGCGCTACCCATCAGGCCGCCATTGCACGCAACGGGATCGCTGATTCGAACGCCCGCAATGCCGATATTCTGAAGGCCATGGGATTTGCCGGAAGAGCAGTCGATCGCTTCAATCAAGCCAATCAGGATCACCTCGAACTTCAAACGCGCACAAACGACATCAGTGGAACATTTGGAGCGATCTCTCGCGTACTTCGCATGATCCTGCAATCTGCAGTGCTTGGTCTGGGTGCGTGGCTCACGATCCAGGGTGAGTTGTCCGCTGGCGCAATTATCGCCGCGTCGGTTGCTTCAGCCCGTGCTCTCGCGCCCGTCGATCTTGCAATTGGTAACTGGAAGAGCGTCGTCGCTGCGCGCACGGCATTTGGTAGGCTCAAGGAAACCGTCGTCGCATTGTCTTCCATTGAGACACCGATGGATCTGCCGGCGCCTGTTGGATCGTTGAAGGTTGAAAAGATCACGGTAGCCGCGCCAGGGTCCGGTCGGGTTCTTCTTAGTGATGTCAGCTTTGAGATCAATGCGGGTCAGGCGCTCGGCATTATCGGACCGAGCGGTGGCGGCAAGACGACACTTGCGCGTGCCCTGACAGGTATCTGGCCGACGCTGCGCGGTAGCGTGCGACTGGACGATGCCGAACTGACGCAATGGTCAGACAGCAAGCTTGGTCAATACCTGGGTTATCTTCCACAGGATGTGGCACTGCTGGACGCAACAGTCGAAGAGAATATCTCGCGGCTTGAGCCCAAGGTGGACGCACGAGCGATCGTCGAGGCGGCCCAGATCACCGGGATTCATGAGATGATCGTGCGCATGCCCGACGGTTATCGCACGGCGCTTGGTCCTCAGGGTGCCTCACTTTCTGCTGGCCAGCGCCAACGCATCGGCCTGGCACGTGCCCTTTACCGTAACCCCTTCATCGTCGTGATGGACGAGCCTAATTCCAATCTCGATGGTGAAGGCGAGATGGCACTAACGCAAACCATCAAGGCCATTCGTGAACGCGGCGGTATCGCCATCGTCATAGCCCACCGGCCAAGCGCTCTAGCCGCAGTGGACATGGTCGCCGTCATCCAGAACGGCAAGATGGTGGCCTTCGGACCAAAAGACGAAATTCTCAAATCGCCCGTACCCGCAGAAACAGTCAACCGACCCGCGCCTGCCGCACAAAATGCGCCGCGCGTCACATCGAGGGTTTCAGCATGATGATCGATGTCAAAGGGACCAAAACCACCAAGCCGGAAACGAACGAGTCACATGAACATTATGTCCTGAAGAACCAGGACAAACGCTCTAATGCCCCGTTGTTCTTTACGGTGTTTCTCACCGGGCTTGCGCTTTACCTGAAAAGCGCATTTCCGCGGTTGGGCAGTGACGAGCAGCAGGAAGAAGCCAAGTCTCAAGCGCCGGAGCAGTCCGGATCGCCCGAGGTTGCAGCGGCTGGCGCTTCCAACGTTGCGACGGAAGCGGAAGAATCGCCAAGGGATAAGTCAGGTTCCGGCGGTAGGTTGTTTGGCGGCGGAGACTGGCGCTATGAGCTTTCCGATTCCCCGATGATCGAGTTTCAAAAGCTCAACCTGCCAAACTCGGCTCTCTTGAAGAAGTTCGGTGGGGTTTCCTTCTCCTTCCATGCAGCAAACGACAATGCCTGGCGCGGTGGCAAGGTAGCCAGTATGGGCCACGGCGGCGGCGGTGGCGGTGGCTCAAACCCTCAGATTGCGCCGGTGCAGGACGTCGGTCCTCGCGAGGATATCGATGAAGAGGAGGATGACGATACGGACAGGGAGAAAGGCGTCAATCGTGCGCCCAGGGTCAACGGCCCCGTTTATCTCGCCGACGTCTTTGGCTGTGCGGTCGCCCTGATCGGGCTTTCCGATCTCCTGCGCGGTGCATCCGATCCGGACGGCGATGCGCTCCGCATCCAGAACATTAGCGTATCGTCGGGAACACTGACGCAGACCGCAAGCGGCTGGTATTTCGATGCAGCGATGCTTGGTCCGGTCACCGTTACCTATCAGATCAGCGATGGCAAGGTGTCGATCCTGCAGACGGCCGAGTTCTCCGTATTGAAAGCACCGCCGATCATCGGCACCCAAGGCGACGATATCCTTGTCGGAACAAACTGCGCTGACGACGTAGACGGCCGTGACGGCAATGACAATATCGACACCCGAGGCGGCAACGACACGGTCAACGGCGGCAACGGCAATGACCATATAATTACCGGCAGCGGTGATGACCTTATCTTTGCTGGCGCCGGCGACGACATCGTTCTGGCCGGCCTCGGCGACGATCAGGTCTTCGGCGGCAGCGGCAATGACCGTCTGTTCGGCGAGGAAGGTCGCGATACCATCTTCGGCGAAAGCGGCGATGATACGATCAGCGGCGGAGAGGGTGATGACCTGCTGTTTGGTGGTGAGGGCAATGACAGCATTACCGGTGATCTCGGCCGCGATACCATCCATGGCGACGCCGGCAATGACCGCCTGGATGGCGGCGGCGGCAATGATGTCGTTTTCGGCCAGGCCGGTGCCGATGTTATCGAGGGTGGCCTGGGCGACGATTTTCTTAGTGGCGGCAGTGGCAAGGACGATGTGCACGGCGGCGATGGCAAGGATACCATCGCCGCCGATACTGATCAGGCGGACGATGTTTATGATGGCGGCACTGACGTCGATACGCTGGATTATACCGCAGTCCTGTATGGCAGCACGATCGATCTCGATGAAGGCACTGCAACCAGCGACGAGATCGGTCACGACGCGATTTCGAACTTTGAGATTCTGCTGGCAGGAGCGGGGCAGGATGACATTCAAGGCAGCGATGCGGCCGAGGAGATCCATGGCAATGGCGGTGATGATCGGATTGAAGGCGGCGGAGGCGCTGATGTGGTTCTGGGCGGTGACGGCAACGATCATCTGTCCGACGGTTCGGGGCAAGACGCTGTAAGCGGCGGAGCCGGTAATGACATTGTCACAGCCGCCCTGGATACAGTCGATGATGCGTATGACGGCGGGGAAGGCATAGACACGCTCGATTATTCGGCCGCCCTGATGACCGTGGTCATCGACGTCGTTACCGCCAACGCCAGCGGCGTGGAAATCGGTACGGATAGAATCACCAATTTTGAGGTGATCAATGCAGGTGCTGGAGCCGACGAAATCAGCGGCGGTACCGCCGGGGAAAGTATCTTCGGGAACGCAGGCGACGATGTCATTTCCGGAGGAAGCGGCAATGACACTTTATCGGGGGGCGCGGGCAATGACGTGATTTCGGATGGCGAAGGAGCAGATTGCGTTTTGGCCGGGATCGGCGACGATATCGTGCTTGCGGCGGCTGATGGCAACGACGACATTTACGCCGGTCAGGCTGGATCCGACACCCTCGACTATTCGCAGTCGGCCCAAGGCGTGCTTGTCGATTTGACCACGGGCGCAGCGACAGGTTTCGATATCGGGCACGACGTGATTTCCGGCTTCGAACAGGTGGTCGGTAGCACCGGCAACGATCACATCAACATCGGTACGACTGCCATGGTGCTCGAGGGCGGCGGCGGTTCGGACACTTTCGAATTTCATATTCCGGAGGGAAGTTCCAGTGCCGAGGTTATCCATCAGATACTCGACTTCATGGTTGGCGATCGCATCGAGATGTCGAGGTACGAGATCTTCGAAGAGGTCATCGACAGTCTGGAAGATCGGTTCGAGGAAACCTACGGCGACGACGCCGACGCGCAACCCCTGCCGATCCGTGTTCGTCACGAAGGAACTGACGAACTGCAACAGACGCTGATCGAGGTCGATATGGACCGCGATGAACACTACGAAATGACTATCAATCTGACGGGTCATCACATGTTGATGATCGTCGAAAACCCTTGAGTAAAGACGTCGTTGTGACGCGTGGGAGTGAGACATGTTTGGGCGACAAAAACAAAAAGACCTGGGCCTGGGACCTCAGATCGATCCGGGAAACAGTTTCCCCGTGGGGCCTCGGGTCATCGCGGGTGTTACGCTCGGACTGATGCTTTTCGTCGGAGCGGGCGGCTGGGCAGCAACCGCACAGCTGACGGGGGCGATCATCGCACCAGGCATGGTCAAGGTCGATCAGAACCTGAAGTCGATCCAGCACCGCGATGGCGGCATCATCAGCGAGATCGCGGTCAGGGAAGGTGACTTTGTCACGAAGGGACAGGTCATGCTGCGGCTGGATGACGCCGAAACGCGCGCGGAACTTTCGATTGTTCGCACCCAGCTGGTCGAACTGATGGCGAAACAGGCTCGTCTAATGGCCGAGCGCGATAGTCTCGACTCCATCATGATGTCGCCGGAGCTCACTTCGCGCATCGAGGATTTTCCCCATGTCTTCTTTGGCGAAAATCGCATGTTCGAGGGCAATCGCCAGAACCGGAAAAGCCAAAAGGAACAGCTGGTCCTTGGGATCGATCAGCTTGGCGAGGAAATCAGGGGGCTTGAATCGCAGCGCGATGCCAAGATTGACGAGATTGCGCTGGTCAAGACCGAACATGGCAAGATCAAGGGCTTGACGGACAAGCGCCTTATCGAAACCTCACGCAAATATGTCATAGACCGCGAAATGGCCAAGCTGATGGGAGAGCGCGGCGAAGTTGAAGCAAACATTGCACGCGCCAAAGCCCGCATGAGCGAAATTCAGCTGCAGATCATCGCCATTGATGAAACGGCACGCACAGAAGCTCAGCGTGAACTTAGCGCAATCGAGCCAAAGCTCTCCGAACTCAGGGAACGCCGGGTGGCGATCGAAGACCGGCTCGCCCGCGCCGATATCCGCGCACCGCTCTCGGGCACAGTCAACGAACTCTCCGTCCACACCATCGGTGGCGTAATCACCCCGGCGGAGAAGCTTGTCACACTTGTCCCCGCAGATGCCGCGTTGAAGATAGAAGCGAAACTGTCACCGACCGACATTGACCAGGTTTTCGTTGGACAACCGGCAAAATTGCGCTTTTCGGCCTTCAACCAGCGTACCACGCCGGAACTGCATGGCCGTATCGCCTATGTTTCTGCGGCGACCAGCAGTGATCCCTCGACCGGCCAGGTCTATTACCTGGCCGACGTCATCGTGCCATCGGAAGAGCTCGAAAAGCTCGGCGACAGCAAGCTTTTGCCGGGTATGCCCGTAGAAGTCTTTGTTTCGACGGAACAGCGTACGGCAATGTCCTTCCTGTCCAAGCCGCTCGCAGATCAGTTCAGCCGAGCCTTCCGTGAGCAGTAGCGATACTGAGGATACAAGCGACATTCGCGAGATTCGGTTTCCTTCGCCGGTGCCTCTTGTTAAGGGCATATTCCATTGGTAAACCCCTCCAAAAGGGGATTCGCTATGCCACCAATCAACCTAGCAATTGTCGGCGTTGGTAAAATTGCCCGCGATCAGCACTTGCCGTCGATCGCCGGCAACCCCGATTTTCGGCTTGTCGCTGCGGCGAGCCGTAACGGCGCGGTCGAGGGTATTCCGAATTTTACGACAATAGAGGCGATGCTTGAGGCCGTCCCGTTCATTGACGCGGTGTCCCTGTGTATGCCCCCTCAGTACCGCTATGATGCTGCGTACAAAGCGATGTGTGCGGGCAAGCACGTCTTTCTTGAGAAGCCGCCTGGGGCGACGCTGAGCGAGGTCGCTGACCTGGGAGCTCTTGCCATTGAGAAGGATGTCTCACTTTTCGCCAGCTGGCATTCGCGTTCTGCCGCTGCCGTTGAGGCTGCAAAGTCTTTCTTGGCCTCAACAGATATCCAGAGCGTCCACGTTGTCTGGAAAGAAGATGTCCGCCACTGGCATCCCAATCAGGATTGGATATGGCAAGCCGGCGGTCTTGGTGTCTTCGATCCCGGCATAAATGCGCTTTCGATTATAACGCATATCTTGCCGACCAGCATTTTTCTGAGGAATGCGACGTTGGAGTTTCCGGAAAATAGACATGCGCCGATCGCAGCCAATCTTAATTTCACGAACAGTGACAATATTTCTGTTCGCGCGGAATTCGATTGGCGGCAAATCGGAGAGCAGACATGGGACATTGTTGCCGAAACGTCTGCAGGAAAGATGGTGCTGGCCGAAGGCGGTTCAAAGCTCACGATCAACGAGACGATTGTTCCAGTTTCATCGGAGACGGAGTACGCAGCTCTCTATCGGCAATTTGCCAAATTGATCAAAAATGGCGAATCCGACGTCGATCTAGCGCCGCTTCGGCATGTCGCCGACTCTTTCATGCTCGGCAAACGTGTCTTTGTTGCACCCTTCCACGATTAGCATCAGACGCAATCTGCCCGATACCGTTCGAGCTGATCCTGCGGAAACCGATTTGTGTATGGGAAATGCGGAAGGCTTCGCATGTCCGGTCGAGGCGCTCACATAGCGCGAACAAAATCAAACCATATTTCAGCGGGATTTTGTCGTTCAATCCATGAACATTTTCATGGTTAGCGCATTTCAATTCGTACCTGCCGAACAGGCGTCGAGCAAGGATTGCAACCATGAAGAAGTTCGTTGCCGCAGCCATCATATGTGCCGCCTTTTCCAACGCAGCATATGCCGTTGATGACAAGACGCGGGATGCCATTCAGGCGCTTAAATTTACGAAGGCGAGCGCGTATGCAAAAGCCATTGATCAGTATTGCTTTGCCGATCATCCATTTGCCACTCAACCCCTCGCCGATGCCGCCGCGCAAGAAGCGGAATTCCGCCAGGAAATGGATGGGAACGAAGCAGCTACGGACATTATTGCGGACGCCGATCGTTCCGCAGCGGAACATTTGAAAGTCGATCAATCGGCCTGCGCGCCGGCCGCTACATTCGTCGATGGTGTCGTAGCGACGATTGACGACTCAAAACAGCACCTGGCGGCCATTAAACAGACATTCGCCGATGCGAAGGCGGCCGAGGAAAAGGCTGCGCAGGCCGAAAAGCGGTCCGCCGCTTGCCGCGACATGCAATCGAGCGCCGACACTGCCGGCCTTGAGGACCTGGTTTCCAAACGCATGGCGCTTCTTGACTGCGCCGACGTCCTTGGTGTCGATAATATTGCCAAGGTTGACGCTCGAATCGAAAAGCTGCGCGCGGACCAAAAAACCGCTGACGATGCAAAGCAAAAGCAAGCCGCCGATGCAAAAGCGGCGGCCGCTGCCCTCGATGCTAAGAGAGCCGCCGAAGTTGCCGCAAACATGGCAAAGCCTGCCGTCAAGCCAGCGATCAAACCTGCAGCCGAGATGACTTTCGTCGGCAGGTGGGATCAGATCGACGGTAGCTGCAGAGGTCGACTCTGGGATTTCAACACAAGAACCTATGACGGAACACCGATCCGGAATGTCGAACGTAACGGCAATAGCTACCGGGTAGAATTGAGCGATGGCTATGCCTTCGAACTCCGGGATGTGACAAAAAGAAACCTGACCTGGTATTCGCTCGAGAGCGGCGACAGCTTCCGCTTGAAACGCTGCAGATAAGTCTGGTTAGCAGCCACGCCCATCCAGCATTTTCCGAAAAGTTGGAACCCCGCCCCTTGGTGAACGTTAACGTTGTCAAATGGGCGGGATATTTGATTTGAAAAAAGGAAGACTGTTATGTTGAAAAAAATCCTTATCGCCGGAGCAACGGCGTTAATCGCCATAACATCGGCTCCCCAGGCCTTTGCTCAGTCCATTCAGATTGGCCCTGACGGTGTCCGGTTACAAGAGCCGAGGCCGGAGCGGGATTATCGCCGTTATTCGGATATCAGTGAGCGCGAAGCGGTGCGTATCGCCAGAAGCGAAGGCCTTCGTGATGTCGACGACGTAAGGCGTACGAGGTCAAGGTTCGTCATTGAGGGTATGGATCGCCGGGGCAACGACATGCGCGTCAGCGTGGATCGCCGTACCGGTGATGTCCTTTCCGTACAGTAAGCGCTTAAGCTAACGAGGCCCGTCGCCGCAAAGTGGCGGGCTTTCCCCGTCGAGGGACGGTAGCTCAGTAGGCTGATGTATCGCCATAGTCCTCAGTGAGATCATATAGACGCGACAGTTCCAACTCGACTGCAGTGAAGAATGCTCCGACCTGCTCATCCTGTTCGTCCTCATGAACCCCAATGCGCTCAAGATGCCGAAATAGGGTATCGGCAATCTGGTTACGATAGGCTTCAGCCTGCCGATCCGTGGCCTTTTCCATGAGTTTTGCCGCAACGTCGCGAATCTTCGCCACACGCTTGGTCAGTGGGAACGCAATGATCTGGCATGGGATTGGGGATTCAGCTTCGAACATACTCATACTCTTCCCAGTTCGGCAACGCCGCGCTTACAATTGATTCGCCCAACGATAAGACGAAGGTTCCTAACAATGTGTTCAGCTGTGGGCCCGGTCGTACCGCGCGGAAAACTATAATTGGTTGCATAACAAGTTATGTAACAAGCCAGCGAACAGATTGTGTGTAACGAAATCACAATGTTGCCCGCTACGGCACGCATGCTTATTCAGGTTCGTGTAAAGTGATTCGCATTCGTTACGGCATTAACCCATGGCACTCAGTAATGCAGAGAGGCAAAGACGGCACCGCGAGCGGCAGAAGCAAAAGCTTGCCGAGGCGGCACCGGATCTCTCCACGCAGTACGAGAATGTCGGTGCTGATCTCCGTGACAAACTATACGCGCTTATCGACGCCGAAAATGGGCGGCGCGAGCGTGCCGTAACGCTTGTTGGACCGACCGATTTCCGCAGGGTCATTCTCGACATTGCTCTCAACGAAAATCGCTCGGGTATTGCCGACAGCGCGCGAATGGTCTTGCTCAGGGCTCTCAGTATGGGCGAAAGCTCCGAAAAGGAGATTCTTGACGCGCGCCGGCAAAAGGATGCCATCGCTGAGCGAAAGTCTGACTTACGCGACTCGAAGGAACAAGTGGCGCCGCTTGCGCATTATTTGCGTGTTCCGAATTTTGGCTAATTGTTACGTATCTGTTCTCATATTCCGTTAGCTGGCCGCGATAGCGCTACGTAACGATAAAGGACGAATTCCATGGCACATCCTGCCTTTTCACCTTCCCAGGTAGCCGTAGTCACAGGAGGTGCATCCGGCATCGGTCTTGCGGCTGCAAAGCGCTTCGCCGCCATGGGTTTAAAGGTTGCCCTTGCCGATCTTGCCGGTGAAAAACTCGACCGGGCCTGTGCGGCGGTTTCTGAACTCGCCAGCACAGGCGATGACGTCATCGCTATTGCCACAGACGTAACCAACGTCGAAGATCTGCGCGAACTGCAGCAGACGGTCAAGGATAGATTTGGCAGCGTTGCCGTCCTCATGAACAATGCGGGCATCCAGCCTGGCAGCAGCGTTTTCGATGCAGATCACTGGGACAAGATCATCGCCGTTAATATGTTCGGTATAATCCGCGGCTGCCAGGTGTTTGGCCCGGACATGATCCGGCAAGGCAAACCCGGCCTCATCATCAATACCGGCTCCAAACAGGGCATAACCACTCCGCCTGGCGATCCTGCTTACAATGTCTCGAAATCGGGTGTGAAGACCTTCACTGAAGCCTTGCAGCATGAGTTACGTAACAAAAAGGGCGGTCACGTAACGGCTCATTTGTTCATTCCGGGTTTTGTCTATACGCCTTTGACTGCAGGAGATCGCACAGAGAAGCCAGCTGGGGCGTGGACACCGGAACAAACTGTCGATTTCATGCTGGAGCGTGTGTCAGCCGGTGATTTTTATATCCTCTGCCCAGATAATGATGTAGCCCGCAGCCTCGATGAGCGCCGCATCCTCTGGGCAGCCAACGACATTATAAAGAATCGCCCACCTTTGTCGCGCTGGCATCCGGAGTATCAGAGCGAATTCGCTGATTTTCTTAATCAGGATATCTGACACGCTGATTCTGGGACGCAGCCTCGGATATTGCGGACTCGTAGTATTACGAAAGAGCAATTTCCAAATCGGTCGCTTGATACCGGGACTGATACGGTTCTATGCTGGAGAAAACCCTTCAATGACCAGGTTGGATTCGTTATGAACTCATCTCCCCAAATCCCTGCCGTCGATCCCGTCAAGCTCGACCGCCTGGCGGAAGTAGCCATCAAAATCGGCTTGCAGTTACAGCCTGGACAAGATCTCCTGATCACCGCCCCGCTTGCCGCAGTGCCTCTGGTGCGGCGGATCACAGAACATGCCTACAGGGCAGGAGCGGGTCTCGTAACCTCGCTATACAGCGACGAAGAAGCCACTCTCATGCGCTATCGCCACGCGCCAGACGAAAGTTTCGACCGCGCAACGGGCTGGCTGTTTGAGGGCATGGCGAAAGCCTTTTCTGCCAATACAGCGCGGCTTGCAGTCGCCGGCGATAATCCGATGCTGCTCTCTTCGGAGGATCCGGAAAAGGTCTCCCGCGCGAACCGGGCGCAATCCCGGGCTTATCAGCCCGCGTTGGAAAAAATCACCAATTTCGAGGTCAACTGGAACATCGTTTCGTACCCGAATCCATCCTGGGCCAAGCAAGTATTTCCCGATCAGGATCCTGAAGTGGCTATCACCATGCTCGCTGATGCAATTTTTGCGGCGTCGCGTGTTGATCTGGATGATCCCGTTAGCGCTTGGCGCGATCATAATGCGGCCTTGCATAAGCGCACGAAATGGCTGAACGAGCGCACCTTCTCGGCACTGCATTTCAAGGGACCGGGCACGGACCTCACTGTTGGCCTCGCCGATGAACATGAATGGCACGGCGGCGCTTCTGTTGCGAAGAACGGCATTACCTGCAATCCGAATATTCCCACGGAGGAAGTTTTCACGACACCCCACGCATTGCGGGTCGATGGCCACGTTTCGAGCACCAAGCCACTTTCCCATCAGGGCACGCTCATCGAAAATATCCAGGTTCGTTTCGAAGATGGCAGGATTGTCGAAGCCAAGGCGACGCGGGGCGAAGAAGTCTTTAACAAGGTGCTTGGAACTGACGAGGGCGCCCGGCGTCTCGGCGAAGTGGCGCTTGTTCCAAACTCCTCCCCGATTTCAGCATCGGGCCTGTTGTTCTTCAACACGCTTTTCGACGAAAACGCTGCAAGCCACATCGCGCTCGGCCAATGCTATTCGAAATGCTTCGTCAATGGTGGCGAGCTGACGCCCGATGAAGTTGCAGCGCGTGGCGGTAACAAGAGCCTGATTCACATCGACTGGATGATCGGTTCTGGCGAGATCGACGTAGACGGCATCAACAAGGACGGTTCGGCTATCCCGGTGATGCGCAAGGGCGAATGGGTCTGATCATTGAGTACATGATAACAAAAAGGCCATCTAGGTGGCCTTCTTGTTTCTGGCTAAGGTTAGGCAACCAGCCGCCCAGCTGATTCCGCTTGCGCATAGGCCTTGCCGAAACGATTGGCGAGAAACGCGTCAAGCGCGATATCTTCCTGCTTGAGAAAACCCTGCTGCGGCAAGGCACCGTTGGCAAGCATGTCAAGCACGGCACAAATGGCCGACGCCGTTGTGATCTGGATCCCGCTATAAAGCTGCGAGCCTATATGGCCGCTATAGACCTTGTTGGCATATGTTTCCTGAAGAAGACGGCCCTTCTTGCGGCCACTGACCGTAACGAAAATCACCACGACATCCTGCAAGGTAGATGGCAAGGCGTTTTCGAGAATATCCTTGAACACATCGCGGCGATCACGCAGGCCAAGGTCGTTGAGCAGCGCCTTCATGATGGCCGCGTGGCCCGGATAACGAATGGTGCGATAGTTGAGCGTGCGAACCTTGCCGAGGAGTGTTTCGCACAATGTGCCAAGGCCGCCTGACGTATTGAACGCCTCATAGGTCACTCCGTCGAGTGAGAATTCCTCGCGCTCTTCAAGCGGCGGCACCTCCGTGAGCTCGCCATCGACGATCGCTTCACAGGGCTCGCAATATTCGTTGATAACCCCGTCCGTGCTCCATGTCAGATTGTAGTTCAGTGCGTTTGAAGGATATTGCGGCAATGCGCCAACGCGCATGCGCACGCTTTCCAGCGTATCGAAGCGCTTGGCCAGATCGTTGGCTACGATCGAGATGAAACCCGGAGCCAGGCCGCATTGGGGAATAAAGGCGGTCTTTGCAGTCATTGCCAATTGCTTGACGATACGTGTGCTGGCCACGTCTTCTGTCAGATCGAGATAATGCACGCCGGATTTGGCAGCCGCTTCAGCTATGCGCGTGGTCAGATGGAACGGCGCTGCGCTGAGTACGGCAAATTTGCCATTAAGAGCGCTTTCAAGTACTCCGGCTTCAGCAATCTCGATGCAGGCGGTTTCAACGAGCGGCGAGATATCCAAGGCATCTAGCTGGGCTTGAGCCCGGTCGACGACCGTTACGCGATAATCCCCCGTACCGGCCAGGAGATTGGCGATGGTCCCACCGATTTTCCCTGCTCCAACGACAACGATCTCTTTCATGTGATTCCCCTCGGATGTAAAAACTTTATATGAATTTCGCATATTGCTCGGCGAAATGAAGTCTATAAACTGACGAAACAACGTTATAATTTTATCGATATGCCGATTGGATTTGTCATTATGCTGTCAGAAGCCGATCATGCCCTGCTTTCATTGCTGCGCGAGAATGCGAGAGCCTCGACTGCCGAGCTTGCCCGCAGGCTGCGCGTATCACGCACCACTGTGCAAAGCCGCATCGAGCGGCTGGAAAAGCGCGGTATGATAAGAGGATATAGCGTTCAGCTTTCCCCTGAGTATGAACAAAACCTGGTGAGGGCGCATGTGCTTGTGACTGCCTTGCCAAAATTGGCGGTGAAGGTTGAGGCTGCCTTGCGGAAAATCGCCTGGGTCAGAACGCTTCATTCTGTTAGCGGTCAATTCGATATGATCGTTATCGTTGAAGCACCTTCGATACAGGAACTGGACAAATTGCTCGACGAAATCGGCGCTCTTGAAGGTGTCGAACGCACCATGTCGTCGATTATTCTCTCCACCCGCATCGATCGATAATGGCGCCTCCTACAACCTGATACATGCCGCTTGACTCTTGCTGTCATCGGATTCCATAATAGAACATATCATGAACATTGAAAGGCTACCGTAGTGACAACCGTCGATCTTGCGGCGTTGAGACGCGACATCGCATCTCTTGGAGAGAGGGATGCGCGTGCTGCGCAGCGCTCCGCCTTTGACTTCGGCGACAATAATATAGATCGCGTCTTCCGCGAGGGTATGCAGCGTGGTGCCGTGCATGAAATCTTCGCAGAAGAAGCAGGCGACGCAGGTGCGGCAACCGGTTTCGCTATTGCCCTTGTCCTGCGGGCATCTCCGCATCAAAGCCCCGTTCTATGGTTGGAAGAAGATTTTGCAGCGCAAGAAAATGGCTTCCCATATGCTCCCGGCTTGCAAAATATCGGACTCGATCCGCAACGCCTCATCATAGTGCGATGCGCCTCACCACAGGACGTTTTGAAAGCTGCTTCGGACAGTCTCGGTATTCGTGGCACGGGCGCCGTCATCATCGCGCCGTGGAGCAACCCGAAGTGTCTGGACCTGACCGCCTCGCGCAAATTGCTGCTGACGGCGCAACAAACCAATGTGCCGGCCTTTCTTCTGCGATTGGGGGCATACCCCAGCGAAAATGCCGCCGTCACCCGCTGGTTGATCAGTGCCGCACCTTCGCAATCGAGTGGCGCCAATGCACCCGGACATCCGGTTTTCGACGCCACTCTCATACGCAACAGACAGGGAATGACAGGCCATTGGATCCTGCAATGGGAAAGTGATGATCATGTTTTCAGACAGATCGAGCCGTTTTCTGGCGCTATGGTTTCCGCACCTTCCTACCGACCGCCTCAAACACGAAAATCCGGAACGCGCCCATACTGATCAGCATCTGATCGTCGTGGACAAACTTGCCAATGCCTTGAGGCTGACAGCTGTCGATGAAAGGGCCGCCAAGGCGGGGCTCTACAAGGGCATGGCTCTCACAGATGCACGCGCGCAATTTGAAAAGCTGGATATCGCTTTCGCTTCACCGCGCAAGGATGCTGTCCTGCTTGAAAAACTGGCCGATTGGTGTGACCGCTACACACCGCTTGTGGCACTTGATGAGCCTCATGGCCTTATTCTAGACCTGACCGGCTGCATTCATCTTTTTGGTGATGAAAGCCACCTTATTGAAGATATTCATAAGCGTCTTCAGCACTATGGCATGACGGTCCGGACAGCTCTTGCAAGCAAACCCGCCGCAGCATGTGCCCTTGCTCGACACTCGCCAGGTGGAATCATCGACCGGAATGACGAGACACGCAGATTATACGCCTTGCCGCTTATTAGTCTCGATATCGAAGAAAACCATCTCGCCGGTCTCAAGCGGGCAGGATTACGCAACGTTGGCGATATCGATGTCTTGCCCCGAGCTGCACTCACGGCGCGTTTTGGCGCAAAACTTGTTAACCGACTCGATGCATTGTTCGGTCGTCAGGATGAGCCTATTACCCCTCGCCGTATCGTTCCTGTCTGCATGGTTGAGAGGCGCATGGCAGAACCGCTCATCGCTATGGAATCAGTGGAACACGTGCTTGTGTCCTTGAGCGACGAACTTTTCCGTCGTCTGCAACAAAGAGTCGAGGGAGCCCGCGAGATCGAAGCCAGCTTCTTTCGCGCCGATGGCAATGTACGCCGCATCAGTATTCAGACCGGACGCCCCGTGACCGAAACAAAAACCATGTTTCGACTTTTGAAGGAGCGGCTTTCAACACTTAACGATCCGCTCGATTCCGGTTATGGTTTTGATATTATCCGGCTTGCCGCTATACGTGTGGATCAGAGCCAAGCGATCCAGAAAAGCCTCGACGACCGGGCACAAGAAACCGAGGAAATCAACACGCTTGTCGACCGGCTTTCCATCCGACTTGGCAATTCCCGTGTGCTGCGCCCGCTGCCTGTCGACACACATATTCCCGAACGCGCGGTTTCACTTGAACCTGCAGCCTCTGCAAGACAGGACATGGTGTTTGAACGGACGCCGGAACATAATCCGGGCAATCCTCCGGAGCGACCGATCCGTTTGTTTCAGCCACCCGAGCGAATTGATGCGACGTTTGAAGTCCCTGATGCCGCCCCGGCACGATTCACCTGGCGCCGGGTTCAACATATTATCACCTTGGCTGAAGGACCGGAACGCATCGCCCCCGAGTGGTGGCGCGAACATGCAGGCGCGCTGACGCGGGATTATTACCGCCTCGAAGACAATAGAGGCCGTCGTTTCTGGGTGTTTCGCGAAGGCTTGTACGAGCGTGGCGATCCCACACCGCGCTGGTTCCTGCACGGGATTTTCGCCTGATGCCACCTTATACGGAACTTGCAGTTTCCAGTAGTTTTTCCTTTCTTGCAGGCGCCTCGCAACCGCATGAACTGGTGCAGGCTGCAGCCATACTCGGGCTCGATGGTATAGGCATCGCTGACTGCAACACACTGGCAGGTGTGGTACGGGCCTATAAGGCTCATAATGAGCTCAGGGAAAAAGCGGGAATACGACTGAACCTCTTTATCGGATGCAGGCTGGTTTTTATTGACGACACGCCAGATCTGCTCGTCTACCCACGCGATCGTAAAGCCTATGGTCAGCTCTGCCGACTTTTGAGCGAAGGCAAGGATCGGGCGAAAATCAAGGGTGAGTGCCACCTCCTTTTCGAAGATTTTCTTTTTCGGGCAAAAGATTTTCAGATCGCTGTCGTTCCGCCGTTAAGGGCAGATAAAATCTTAACTGCATTCCTGAGAAAGCTTGTGATTGCAGCACCGGGCTCTGTCTGGCTTGCCCTGGCAATGCCGCATCAGGGTGCAGACCGGCGATACGGCGAAAAGCTGGCGCGTATTGCAACTGAGGCCAATGTTCCCTTGCTGGCGATCAATAATGTACTCTATCACACCGCTGCGCGGCGGCCGTTGCAGGATGTGCTGACTTGTATTCGCGAACATCTCACGATCGATACGGCCGGACGCAAGCTGGAAAAGAATGCGGAACGGCATTTGAAATCGCCTGATGAAATGCAGCGACTTTTCCGGCATTTCTCTCTAGCACTTCAGGAAACGCAGCGTTTCGTTGAGCCGATCGGTTTTTCGCTCGATCAGCTGAAATATGACTATCCCGACGAACCGGTGCCACCGGGCAAGACACCGCAACAATATCTATGCGAGGAAACGTGGAAAGGTGCTGCACAGCGCTATCCGGAAGGCATTCCGGATAAGATATGTGCGATTTTGCGGAAAGAGCTGGCTATAATCGAAGGGCTTGAATATGCACCCTATTTCCTCACGGTTTATGACATCGTCAAATATGCCCGCTCGAAGAATATTCTTTGCCAGGGCCGCGGCTCCGCTGCCAATTCTGCGGTCTGTTATTGTCTTGCTATCACAGCAGTTGATCCAAAACATACGGATGTCTTGTTCGAACGGTTCCTCTCTGCGGAGCGGAAGGAGCCTCCGGATATCGATGTTGATTTCGAGCATGAACGCCGCGAAGAAGTGATGCAATGGATCTATGATCGTTATGGCCGCGATCGTGCGGCCATCGTGGCCACTGTCATCAGTTACCGCCCGCGCAGCGCTATCCGCGATGTGGGCAAGGCTTTGGGACTGACCGAAGACGTTACTGCTGCACTGGCCAATATGGTCTGGGGCAGTTGGGGTACGGCGGTTGAGAAGAACGAGGTCCGGCACGCCGGTCTGGATCCCGATAATGTCATGATACGGCGCGCTGTCCGGCTCGCGACCGAATTGATCGGTTTTCCACGCCACCTTTCCCAGCATGTGGGCGGATTTGTACTGACGAAGGAGCGTTTGGACGAAACCGTCCCTGTTGGTCCTGCGGCCATGAAAGACCGTACATTCATAGAATGGGATAAGGATGACATCGACGAACTCAACATCATGAAGGTGGATGTGCTGTCACTTGGTATGCTGACATGCATCCGCAAGGCTTTTGATCTCATTCATCTGCATGGGGGCAACCGTTACGAACTCGCAACCATTCCCCAAGAGGACCCCGCGGTTTACGACATGCTCTGCAATGCCGATTCCCTCGGCGTTTTTCAGGTGGAAAGCCGCGCACAAATGAACATGCTGCCGCGTCTTAAACCAAGAAAATTCTATGATCTGGTGATCGAGGTTGCCATCGTTCGTCCCGGTCCAATCCAGGGCGATATGGTTCATCCCTATCTGCGTCGGCGCAATGAAATAGAGGAGGTCCACTATCCGTCTCCGTCCCCTGAACATGGTGACGAGGACGAACTGAAAAATGTTCTCGGCAGGACCCTTGGCGTACCTCTATTCCAGGAACAAGCCATGCGCATTGCCATCGAGGCAGCAAAATTCACCCCCGACGAAGCCAATAAATTGCGCCGTTCCATGGCCACATTCCGCAATGTCGGCACAATCAGCGAAATGGAAGGGAAAATGGTGGAGGGTATGGTTCGCCGTGGTTATGAGCGGAGCTTTGCCGAAAACTGCTTCAACCAGATCAAGGGCTTTGGTGAGTATGGTTTTCCGGAAAGCCACGCGGCGAGTTTTGCAATCCTCGTCTATATTTCCTCCTGGATCAAATGCCATCATCCGGCGACATTTGCGGCTGCACTTTTGAACTCACAACCGATGGGTTTTTATGCCCCTGCCCAAATCATCCGCGATGCACGTGAGCATGGCGTCGAGGTCCGTTCTGTCGATATCAACTTCAGCGAATGGGACAACAGGCTGGAACGCATCGACGAGAATAATCTTGCCTTGCGTCTAGGCTTTCGACAGGTCGAAGGCTTTTCGAAAGCCTGGGCGGAAGAAATATGCACAAAACGAAAGCGCCACTATCATGATATCGAAGAACTGCGCCGCCTAACGCGGCTTGAAAGACGAGCCTTTGTTCTCCTCGCTGATGCCGATGCGTTTCGTTCGCTGGAAATTGATCGCCGGGAAGCACTCTGGGCGGTCCGTCGTTTCCCCAACAGTGAAACCCTGCCACTCTTCCAGGCTGCTGAAACGAATGAATTGGCAAGGGAAGCTGAAACCAGGCTACCGCATATGAAAATGTCCGAACACGTTATTGCCGACTATGAATCGACACGGCTTTCGCTCAAAGGTCATCCAATGCAGTTCTTGCGTGAAATGTTGACTACGGAAAACATTGTAACATGCAAGCAGGCAAACAGTCTGAGCAACAATCGACGAGTCAAACTTGCCGGCGTGATTACTGTTCGGCAAAGGCCAGGCAATGGCAAGGTCGTCTTTATGACAATCGAGGATGAAACTGGCATAGCCAATATCGTTGTCTGGGCAAAATTGCTGGAAAAATATCGCAAGGAAATCATGGGATCACGTCTTATCCTGATCGAAGGGATGGTTCAAAGCGCCGATAATGTCGTGCACATTGTTGCCCGAAAGCTGTTTGATCGTACCGGAGATCTATACCGCCTCTCCGAGCAAAGAACCGTCATACCTGTGTCTCACAGCGACGAAGTAATCCATCCAGTCCCGGATCGACCACGGGCCAGTCATCCACGCAAGGTGCGCATTTTGCCAAAATCGAGAGATTTTCACTGACCGCTCAAGCCTGCTTGCTCTCCTTTGCCAATGCTGCCCGGTCTATCGCAGTTATCATGCAAATTTCCAGGTCACCCAGACCATCCTTGATCTCCGATTCGGAAATACCGGCTGCCTCTGCATCTGCAGCACATTTTGCAGCAAGTTGTTTTGGCCGACGATCGTGATGTGCCATATCCGCCGGTTTGTTGGCGTCGACATTCTTGTCGATCCAATTATTAACGAAATCGATCGCTCTTTGGCTCATACATTTTCCTCCTTGGCATTGCCAACGTTTCTCGGACAAAACTGCCTAAGACCCAGAAGGTTGCGAAAAACACGCGATTAAACAGCTTCGCCGGCCCAAACCTTGAATTTCGTCAGGACATTGGGACCGAATATATTCGTCAGGGGTACATCGGCAGCGTCGCGCCCATGCGCCACCTTGATCCGTCCTATTCGCGGTCGGTTGTTCCGAGGATCAAAAGCGTGCCACTGACCGCCGAGGTAAACCTCCATCCATGCACAAAAGTCCATTTCCGCATGCGGCAATGGTATGCCGATATCGGTGATATAACCAGTGCAATAGCGCGTCGGAATGTTCAGGCAGCGGGAAAAGGCAACTGCAAGATGCGTGAAGTCACGACAAACACCGCGGCCTTCGAAATATCCCGCGGCCGCCGTGCGAGTGGGGTTCGAATGCTCGTAACCAAACACAATGTGGTTGTGCACGAAATCGCACACTGCCTGAACGCGTTGCCAGCCTTCGGGTACGTGGCCGAACAGGCGCCACGCTTCCTCGCTCAACAAATCGGTCTCGCAATAACGGCTGCCCATAAGATAGACCAGCGTTTCGTCTGGAAGATCCTGCACCCGGTGTTGAACAGCATCGAGAACTACGGGATCTGGCAGGCCGCTGTCCTTGACGATGGCATTTGTCGAGCAAAAAAATGTGCCCGGCGCAGCGAGAATGCGATTACACCAATTGCCGAACTGATCGTGATAGCCGTGGACACTGGAGCCAAATGTAGTTTGGAACGTCTCGATGCCCTCCAGATCGGCAAAACGCGAATGATGCACGTTCAAAATGGCAATCAGAGGCGTTTCCTGCGTAAACTCGAACGTCAGTTCACACCCCACATTGATCCTCATAAGCTGTTCCTTTAGACGAAAAACCTGATTTCAATAAAAAACAGCACGACAGACTCTCGCACAAAAAGCAACCGGCCCGACAAGGGACCGGTTGAATAGCAGCGTTAAGAACGATCAGGCCTTATCGACAACCTTTTTCACAGCATCCTTGGCTCTCCCTTTGGCCTGCTGTGCTTCGCCCTTTATTTCCTGCATTTTGCCCTTCGCCTGCATTTCTTTCGATCCAGTCGCCTTGCCGGCGGCCTGCCTCACATTGCCAGCCGCCTTGTTGGCCGCGCCGGAAAGTTTGTCGCTGGTACTACCCATAAGGAACTCCTTGAGCCTAAACTACACAGATCAAACGGTCGTAGTTGAAGTTTGTTCCTTCGGTTCACGCAGGTAACAAGTAACTGAAAAACCAGGATATTGCGCAGATCGACGGCAAACGACCCGGCGCCCACGGGGGAACAGGCACCGGGTCTCCAGTTACCGATCGAAGCTCGATCAGCTGGGTGGAAACGTAGCCAGCTCGCTCTTGGTTCCGCGAAAATTAAGATTGGTGAAAATTCTCCGCGAGGGCGGCTCACTCGCCAATCTCTTTAACCACCGCTTCTAACGACGATACAAAAAAACAGTTGCGTGTTGATCCAACGATCTTCTCGCCATCAACTTCGCTCGCGTCTTCTGCGAAGAATCCGATGACAATCTTTACGCGTGAGTTCCGCCGTCTTATGCGGCGGACGAGATAGCGTGCATGAGCGACCGAAGACGTGTTGAGGTAGCTGACGTAGATTGTGTTGACGCTCGTAAGATCAAGCTTGCCGATGTTGATCGCCTCGAGCTCCTCATGGGAAATATCGCGAACGTCAAAATCCTTGCGCTCAAGAATATCGCCAAGAACAACCGCTGCCGCATCGTCAAGGTCGCCGCGTCCGCCTGCGGACACGATTGTTTTCGACTTCTCAGGCTTGGCCTTCTCTTTATCAGCCACGGCTTTCTTGGAGCCTCCTTCGGGTTCGGCTCCTTCTTCTTCTACGTCCTCCACATCGCGATATTCCGACAGGTTCTCGACGAGAAGGATCATGCTTTGTGCCACGCGGTTTCGCCTGGGCTCGTCAAGCACGCCCCGGCCCCTGTCGTGTTCGGCAAGCAGCAACGCGGGAATAGCCACCGAAGCGTAATAATCCATGATCGTTGCCGATTGTAGATACTCCTCGGCTTTTTCCGTTGCTTCGTCCGGATCACCGGACAACAGCCGTTGATACAGCTGCTGCGGTGGAAGAAGGACCGGCTCGTTGCCAAGAAGAACATCCAAAAATTCAAACTTTGGCACGTGTCTTCCGAGAACGACCAGGCACACGGTGAGCGGTGTTGAAAGGATCAATCCGATCGGACCCCAGATCCACGTCCAGACGATGGCGGCCATCAGAATCGCAACGGGGGACAATCCGGTCTTGGAGCCGTAGAGAAGCGGCTCCATGATATTGCTACTGACGAGTTCGAGCACGATGAACAGAGCGGCTGTCCAGACCAGCACCATCCAGCCGGGATCGACTGCCAGCGACAGGATTAGTGGAAATGCGGCTGCAATGATTGGTCCAATGTAGGGCACGAAACGCAGAACGATCGCCATCATCCCCCACAGCATCGGGTTGGGAATACCGATGAACCATAGGCCGATCCCGATAGGCACGCCGAAGCTTATATTGATGATCAACTGCATCAGCAAATATTCGCCGACGCGCTTGCCAGCATCATGCAGGGCAGTCGTCGTCCGGTGAATATCGCTGGCGCCCACCAGCTTTATGAAGCGATCGCGCAAATCTTCCCGCCGCATCAGCATGAAAATTACCACCACGATGACAATGCCGATTGTCGCCAAAGGCTGAATCAACGGTCCGGCAAAAGTCTGCAGCAAACTCAAGGGATCTAGTGGTGGATTGCGTATTTCCACAGGTATGGGTTTGTTGGGATCTGTTCCGTGCAAGGGTGGTAAAGGGGCAGGCGGCGCAACGTTCTGGGGAGGTTGTCGTGCCGGATCCGGTTTGGTCGCTGCTCGGTTTTCGCTTTCAAAACGTTCCACTTCGTCCGACCGGCCGATTTCTTCGCTGAAGCGTTTGAACATCCGCGCGCCACGATCAAAGATGCTGTTGCCCGACTGGGCATCCTTGATCGCGCGGATTTTCGTTTCGATATTGTACTGATAGCTTGGCAGGTTCTGCGCCAGCACAGTGAGCTGGCTCGCAACAATGCTAACGAAAATGAAGATGACAAGAAACGTCGTTGTCACAACACCGAGTACGGCAACGCCTTTCGGAATGCCTGAGCGATGCAAGCGGGTGACCAACGGCGACAGCGCGAAGGTCAAAAGCAAAGCCAACGCCAGTGGCACGAAAATTTCACGGGCGAAATAAAGCGCCGCTACAACCGCTATGGCGACAATGACTGGTGGAAACTGGTTCGCCGCATTCGCCGAAACAGGCGTATAGATCGATCGTTGGGTTACCCGTTCAACGGCACGCGACGTCCTTCCGGCTTCCTCAGAAGGCATGAAAACCTACCGGCATGACATCCATATAAACCCATCTCCGTTGAAACCCCGCGACAGGAACGAAGTCGGCTCAATTTGGTTGCATTTCGCTTTCGGCTCTTGGTTCAGGCCTATGACTTGGGAACCAAATCCTGGTTCGGGTGTTTCGGAGCTGTAAAGTTTCCAGGAGAGGGCGAAAGAATGCCACTAACGACAATTCTCATCATCATTCTCATCTTGGCGCTTATCGGGGTGTTTCCAACTTGGCCTCACGCCAGGAATTGGGGCTACGGACCTTCAGGACTCGTGGGAATAATCTTGGTCGTTCTGCTGATTTTGCTTCTGATGGGCAGAATTTGACGCGCTTCTTATTGCGCGAACGATCATCTGGCATAACTGAAAAGGAGTTTTAAAATGCTACGAGGTGCTTTGCTTTGGCTCATCGGCCTGCCGCTTCCGATCATTCTTATTTTATGGTTGATGGGCTATCTTTCATAGGCTTTGGAAGGGATGCTCGCCAGTAGACTTGCAGCAGCCTCCAATGCATGGAACAAATACTGAAGGCCGACGTTCCCGGTCGATATGCGGCTGTTTTCTCAAGGAGTTCTTCTATGGCTACGGTTTCTTCAAAAATTCGCAAAGCGGTTGACGACGCGACCGATAGCAATCCCGATTTGCAAGCTCAGGTTGCGGCCCTGAAGGAGGACATCGCGAATATTGCAGCAACTCTTGCCAAGATAGGAAAGAGTTCTGCCAAAGACGCCAGGCGCAGCGCAGCAAGTTCCTACGAAACCGCAAAACTCCGCGGTGAGGAAACGTTTGATGACCTTCGGCTGCAAGCTCGCGAGCTTGAAGACCAGCTCACCGAAACTGTTCGTGAAAACCCCTTGACCACGATTGCCGTCGCCGCCGGCGTCGGGTTTCTTCTTGCCCTGATTGCCCGCCGCTGACATGCTCAAACTGTTAGCTCCACTCTTAACCAGCTTCGCCGCGGGTGAAGTTGGTCTCGTGATAAATAGATTGAAGCGCAACGCGGTCTTCGCTGGCGTCATCGCCGTACTGACAATTATCGGCCTGATTTTCCTGATTGTTGCTGCCTATATCGCGCTTGCCGAGCGCTATGGCGAAATGCATGCTTCGTTGATTCTCGCCGGCAGCGCGTTCGGCTTGGCTCTCATTACATACATAATCATGAAGATCCTCGAGCGGGCCGCGCGAAATCGCCAGCGCGAACGACCAAAGGTTGACACGCCCGCTCTTCTTACAGTTGCAGCTCTTGCTGCAGCACCGGTTGTTCTGCGATCACGTGCGCTTATGATGCTTGCAGTTCCTCTCGTGGCTTTCGGTGGTCTTGCGCTCCTGACAAAACCGAAAAGAAAAAAAAGGCGGCGTCCTGAGGACACCTCATCTATGGGCCAGGATATTTGAGCGATCGCGGATGGGCATGGAAATCAAAGCCTCCATGCCGGTTTCCGGATAGCTCAATCTGACACTACTTGACAGAACCTTATCCAGGCTGCGTTCGATCAATCTTTCACCGAGTCCTCGCGCTTCCGGCGGCTGGACCTTCGGACCGTTGGATTCTACCCAGTGGATGGTAACGCGAGATTCATCGAGGCCGGGTTCAATGTGCCATGACACCCGCACGCGACCGCCGGCGACAGACAGGGAGCCGTGTCTAGCTGCATTGGTAGCAAGCTCGTGCAGCGCAATGCCAAGCCCCAGTGCGTGGTCCGGCGGCAAAACCATGTCCTCCCCCGCGAGCTCAATCTGTCGAGGATCAAAACCCGCATAAGGCTCCACTTGTTTTGCAATCAGATCGATCAGGCTGATGCCGCTCCACTCTCGATCGGAAAGCAAGGTATGTGCTTCCGAAATGGCTCGAAGACGTCCTGAAAACGCCTCCATGAACTCAGCTGGATCGGATGTTCGATTGAGAGTCTGCCGTGCCAGCGATTGCAACATTGCCAAGGTGTTTTTGACGCGGTGATTGAGTTCGCGCAGCAGGAGCCGCGTTTTTTCGGCGGCTTTCTTTGTGTCTGTAATATCAATATTGACACCAACAGCCACCACGGGTCTTCCCTGGACATCGCGTTCGAAAATGCGGCCGCGTCCGAGAAGCCATTGACCCGATGACGCAGCGCGAAATTCCCCGACATAATCCTGATTACTGACGAGTGCGCGTGTGAAGGCTGATTTCATGCCGGGAAAATCGTCGGGGTGCATTGCCCGGAAGACGTCTTCGCCGCTGACGGGTTGATCCGGACTAAGACCAAGCATGGAATAGGCCATCCTGTTGCCGCTGAACTTGCCCGTGCGCAGATCCCATACCCAGCTGCCGACATTGCCCACCTCAAGTGCCATGGAATTACGATCTTCATCCTGATGCAACTTCGCCATGGCGTCCGTTTCTGCGCGGGACTCACGTTTTAGCGAGATGAACGAACCGGCAAGTCTTGCCAGAAGCATGAGTTGTTCCTGCTGCGCTAAAGTGAATTCGGTTCGGGGCTCGTCGGACAGGACGCTGAGAGCTCCAATACACTCGTTTGAGACGCAGATCGGTGCAACGGCGACGAACCGGATATTCGGACTATGGGTCACAGCATCGATTTCAGAGTAGCGAACATCCTCCGCGGCGTTCAGAATGATCAGGCAACTCTTGTCAGGTGACGCAAGGGAACTGGCTTCAATAGCCCAGATATTGACTATCCCAAGATGGCCTGCATGGGACAAGACCCGGCTTCGTTTCTCGTCCACAAGCGTGATCTGCGCACCGTCGCTGTTGGACATCGACAATGCGAGTTTTGCCAAACAATGGAATTCGTTGTCATGCTCGCGAATTTCAAGCGTCTTCAAACTCGAAAGAACATCACGACGCGACGACCCCGACAGAAATTCCAGCGTGCTTTCTGAAATGTTTTCCGATCTCATATCCAAACGATGGCTCGCATCGCCACCCTACTCACACCATCGATACAGCTTCCTCAAGAACGCGACCCTTTGTGCTTTGTTCCTTGGTGGGAACATTTATCGAGCCCCTTCGTTTTCGTCATGTTACCGAAGGAGGCCGAAAATGCTTGAAGCGAATGACATTCTTTCTGATGAAAGTCTCAGCAGGGTCCAGAAGATTGCCAAACTGGAGGAACTGTTGAGCGAGGCTCGGGGACTGCAGCGAGCGGCCACGGAAGGTGGTATGGATCCAGATGATGGTGTAACACGAAATTTGCGGGACATCGAACTGGCCCTTGGTAATCTGAACGCCGAAAAACCGGAAACAGGTGCCGCGACGCTGTGACGAAGGCGATCATTCGTGCTTTTCAGTCGCCTCTTCTGAACGTATTTCCATGAGGCCCGGCAACGCCACCTTCACGAAGGTTCCCCCGCCCGGATTGGCAGAATAGACAACGGATCCGTCGAATTGCTGGCAAAGCTGATTGACGATGAGTGACCCAAGTCCAGCGGAGCGCTTCTTCGCTGTTTTCTGCATGCCGACGCCGGTATCGGCAATCTCCAGCCGCAGAACGTCACCCTCACCCCGCAAAAAATCGATGCGTATCTCTCCCGGCTTGTTGCCTGGAAAAGCGTGTTTTATCGCGTTCATAGTCAACTCGCCGATGATTATTCCGAGCGTCGTCGCATCGCGGGAGCTCAGGTTTATTGGGGCAAGCTCTGCGACAATCCTGATATCTCGGTCATGGGCGGTCGACTGCTTGATATCAGCGATGACGTCCGGCAAATATTCATCTGCACGAACAGTCTCATGATCCTTTCCAAGCCGCAGACGTCTGTGGGCCGACGAAATGGTTTGAATTCTGTCGCGGGCTGCTCCGAGTGCGGCGCGTATTTCCTCCGACGATACGTCCCGCATCTGAATACCGAGTAGCGACGAGACTGTCGCAAGCGAATTTCCTATGCGATGGTCGGAATCCTGGAGCAGTGTTTCCACACGAGCCCGCTCCCGTTTTGCCAAGAGCATGGCCTTTTCAAGTTCCGCCGTCCTGCTTTGGACCATACTTTCCAGAATTGTTTTCTCTGAAAGAAGCAGTGTTTGTCCCTCTGTCAGCTTGCGTACATAACGTCGGGTTCGGTTCGCAAGAATGACCGCCAGAATGAGAGCAGCCCCGAGGGAAGAGAGCGCAGCTATTGTTAGCCAGCTTCTCATTTGATTTACAGCAATGTTTCGTTCAATCAGCCTCCGATCTTCTTCTGCAAGAAAGCCGTCGACCGTCTTGTTGATTTCATCGAGTTGGCCAACGCCGAAATTTGGTCCGAGGGACTCACGCGCTTCCGCAGTCATCCCCGCAACCGCCTGGGCAACCGCCGCATCCACCTTTCTCTGCTTTGCTTTCGACAGATCGCGGATTTTAGTCGCCGTAGCCTGCTGACGCGGATTTCCCTTGGTCATTTCCGTAAGCGTGTTGAGGCTCTCGTCGAGCCTGGCTGTTACATTGCGATAGTGATCGAGGAGCAGTGTACTCTGCGTCAAGATAAACCCCCGCTGGCTGTTGTGAGCCTCGGTCATCAATGACAGCGAACCATATGCCTGTTCGCGCACCTTATAGGTGGCAAGGATATCGTCGATCTGATTGTTGACGCTGCGCGCAAGGATAATCGTAGAGCCGGCCGAACCAATGATCATGGCGAGCGAAAGTACGATCGCCATGCCCCTTAGCGGCCTCCGTGAAAAGCTCATGACAATTTTGCGCCACCACAGCAAATGATGTGCCCTCCATGGAAATATCCTAGATATATGGTCGAGGCGTACCCGGCAAACCCTGCCATCCTGATATGTCCAGGAGCACGTCTTCCTCAAGGATCTCGCACCCGCGATCAAGCCAACGAAGGGCGTTACGAGCCGCCAGCTTCTTCAACGTCTTGTTTGTGTGAACAATCGAAAGGCCTAGCGTATCAGCCACATGTTGCTGCGTCAGCGGCACCATCAGCTTGTTACTCCTGACCATCCCTACTGATTTGGCACGCTGGAACACGAACGCAAAAAGATAAGCTGCTCTCTCCAAGGCAGTACGCCGTCCCACGCTCAGCAGGATTTCGTCAAGCATTTGTTCCTCGCGGGATGCAATCCAGGTTATGTCGTAGGCAAGTTCGGGATAGTTGCGGAAGAGGTTTGCAAGTTTATCACGTTGAAATACGCAAAGTATCATCGGCGACAAAGCCTCGATCGAATGCTGCATCTCACGCATCAAAGATCCCTGCAGGCCAATCAGATCACCGGGAAGAACATAGTTCAGGATCTGCCGCCGACCATCTTCCAATGTCTTGTAGCGGAAGCCCCAGCCCGAGAGAACAGTAAACAGGTGCGCGCTATTGGCACCTTCCACAAGGACTGTCGTGCCTGCGTCGGCCACCAACTCACCCGTTTTGAAGTCCGTGAGGAACGATATTTCTTCTTTGGTATGCCGTTGAAAATGCGGAAACTCCTGCAATGGACACTTGTCACAGGGATACTGCCGGGCAGCCGAAGTTTTCGTGGTTTTCATCGTGGCCGTTCAGTTGATGTCGGGTTGCAAGTTATCACGCCGCCTGTGAATTGCTTAGCATTTCTTCGCAATCCGTATGTCTTAGTTAAATGACATTGCGATTCCGTCCTGTGCATAAGAAGTCCCCCACAGGAGCAGTTTAAATGGAATTGAAAGGCATGCGACTTCTGGTCCTCGAAGATGAATATCTGATTGGACTTGAGCTGGAGCGCATCGCGGAAGAGTGCCAGGCGCAATCCGTCGATCTGGTTTCGAATGTCAATGAACTACTGGCCTGGATCGAAAGTGGAGCCGAATGCGATATTGCAATCATCGAGGTCGAAGCGCACGGCGTTTCTTCGCTGCAGGCGGCCAGCTTGTTGCAATCGCGCGGCGTGCCGCTGGTTTTCACCACTGCGTATGATGTGGAAGCAGGTGGCATAGATGGATTTGCGGGAGTTACCGTTGTCGGTAAACCCTACGGCAAGAGTCAAATTATCAAAGCTGTAGCCGCCTTATCTCCGTCGAAAAAGCGGTTAAATGAAACGGGCTCCTCCTCAGGCGAACTTGTTTGATGTGACCTGAGTTGCGATCGAATCAGGACCGTAGTCCACCTCCCCTTGAATCTCGAGCAATTCCTGCAGACGTGTTCTGGCACGGCTCACGCGGCTTTTGATCGTTCCGACGGCGCACTCGCAGATTTCGGCAGCCTCTTCATAGGAAAAGCCCGACGCGCCGACAAGTATGATCGCTTCACGCTGATCGTCGGGCAGTTTTTCGAGCGCTTTGCGAAAATCCTGCAAATCCAGCGAGCCATATTGTGCCGGATGAACGGACAACTGCTCGGTGAATATCCCATCGGAATCCTGAACCTCGCGCCCGCGCTTGCGCATCTGGCTGTAGAATTCGTTACGCAAGATCGTAAACAGCCAAGCCTTGATATTGGTGCCCGGCTCGAATGAATCCTGTTTGGCCCACGCCTTCATGATGGTATCTTGCACAAGGTCATCTGCCCTGTCCGGATTACCGATCAGTGACACCGCAAACGCTCGCAGTTTCGGCAAGGCAGCAATCAAATCTCTCTTGAAGTCGGCAGATTCATGTACCATTCAACAGCCTGCTATTTGGATGATTGCGTATGATTGCGTTCAGCCTCATCAAGCTTTTCAAGAAGATCGAGAAAACGAGCTGGTATTTCTTCCTCCTGCACCGATGCGTAAAGCGCGCGTAATTTCAGACCAATTTCCGTTTCGGCATTTTTGATGTCGCGGCGGCGAACTCGCACCTTCTCAGGAGCGTCAATAGAATTCTTTTTGGCGTTCATTGTCTGATCTTTGCTGGTGGTTCGTCGCTGCAGTATGAATAGGCCTGTACCCAAGGCACATTAATGGTGACAATTCCTGACAAAGAAGAAAGTTCCGTTACAGGGAACTTTTTTTTTGCGAAAGTGTTTCAGGAAAGAACTCACCACGCCTCAGTACCCACCCGAAACAGGGAAATCACTATAATGTCATTGTCCACCCGGATAGCCCCTCATCTGCCATATCTTCGCCGTTTCGCTCGCGCTATCACGGGCTCACAATCTTCCGGCGATGCCTACGTTGCGGCGACGCTCGAAATTCTCATCACCGACGTTTCCCTTTTCCCTCAGGCAGGATCAGATCGTGCTAGCCTCTACAAGCTGCTGATCAAACATTTCAACTCCGTCAATGTCCGGCCTCTCGAACTGAAATCCGAGTTCGGCTGGGAGAGACACGCAGCAGCCAACCTCACTGCAATTGCGCCGAAAGCCCGTCAGGCCTTCCTGCTGATCAGCCTTGAAGGTTTCAGCCAAGCCGAGACGATGGACATTCTCGAAGTCACGGACGGCGAACTTTACGGACTGCTGGATGAAGCATCCGTCGGCATTTCGAAACAGATCGCAACCGACATTCTGATCATTGAGGACGAACCCTTGATCGCCATGGATATTGAGCACATGGTGCAAACCCTCGGGCACCGCGTGGTTGGCATTGCACGCACGCGCGACGAGGCGCTCAAGATTTACTCCGCCACCCATCCGAGCATGATTCTGGCAGATATCCAGCTTGCCGACGGAAGCTCCGGTATCGACGCGGTGAACAACATTCTTAGCCAGGACGCTGTCCCTGTTATTTTCATCACCGCCTTCCCCGAAAGATTGCTGACAGGAGAACGGCCGGAACCGACATTCCTCGTTACCAAACCGTTCAATCCCGATATGGTCAAAGCACTGATCACTCAGGCCCTGTTCTTCAAAGAGAGCAGCAAAGCCAAGGCGTAGAGCCATGCCCTCGTGCCTTGGGAACAAAACGGCGTCTTACCCGTTTTGAATCCGACAAGACAGGGAGATGATAAATGCTTTATTATGCTGTAATTTTTCTGATCATAGCACTTGTGGCAGGCGCGTTAGGTTTTGGCGGTATTGCTGGCGCCTCGGCGGGCATCGCTCAGATCATTTTCTACGTGTTCCTGGCGCTGTTGCTGATCTCGTTGATCGCCAGCATCATACGCCGCGCTTAACAGCGGCAAATAGCAAAAACCGCCGGTCTCGTACCGGCGGTTTTCGTGTGTTTTCAAGAAGTCCTGTCTGGGATTGCGGCAAACTCAATTTTCGTAGTAGGTCAGGCTGAATGAAGCGTGGGAGCCAAGGGTGTTCTGGCGAAATTTCAGCATGGCCTCACTTGATGGCCCACCAATCAACTGGTCAAAACTTGCGCGCCTCGCCCCGCGTGCAATCGTTCTGTACATCCTTGCCATCTTTGTCCTGCGCCTCTTTCTTTCGCGGTTTATGGAAATCGATGAGGCGCAATTCGTTGGCGAAGTTGCGTTCGCTTGGAACTATGGCAACTCGCATCCGCCAATGTACAATTGGCTGGTGCGACTGGCGCTCGAACTGACTGGTTGGAACTGGGTTCTTGCTGTCCCTCTTGTGCGCCTTTCCCTGCTTGGGCTCTATCACTGTCTTAGTTTCGATACCGCGCGCAGACTGGGTGGCGACCGTGCGGGCGTACTGGCGCTAACTGCGTCGGCGTTTCTCCCACAGATAGTCTGGATGTCCATCCAGACCACGGCACATACTATTCTCGTTATTTCCGCATCAATTGGCATCATTCATGCTTTTGCCCTGTTGCGCGAGGGGAAGGGCACGCGTGCATATATCTGGTTTGGGATATGGGCAGCAATCGGGGCCTTGGCCAAATATAACTTCTTCATTTTTCTGGTCAGCTTCCTCATCGCTGCGGTGATGACGCCACCAATCCGCCGTCAATTGTTCCAGCGGCGGATCTGGATCTCGATTGCTATTTTCATTGCCGCTTTCACACCCGTCGTTGTCGCGTCCCTCAATGCACCCTTGGCGGCGACCGCCGGCAGAATGCATAAGCTTGCCCAGGCGATCGACTATCTGGAATCATTCGATCTCCCGCGGGTAGGGATCGACGGGCTAGCTAGTCTCCTGATTTCAACGTTCCTATGGGCTGGCCCTGCGCTCATAATATTCTGGATTGGTCGGAGTCGCGATCATCCACGTCCCCCGCCGGATGGCGACGCGGATGTCCGCAAGCTCCTGCTGCGCACGGTCCTGATTGGCCTCGCCGCCTTCGCCGCGCTGGTTTTCATTGCCGACTACCATTCCGTCGCAGAGCGTTATATGGCTCCGATTCTGGCACCAACTGCGATCCTTTTGGCGCTAGCTTTGCCGCAGGTACTCGGCGCACGCAATGTACTGGTCATCGCAGGCGCGATGTACATCCTTGCCCCGCTGGCAGTCGCAGTGATTGCCCTCTTCGGCACCCCTCGATTCAATTTTCCCTTCGACGGCATAGCCGATGCGATCCGCGCACAAAATCCCACGCCTGCGAGGATCGCGTCCAACCGTCAAGATGATGCGGGCAATGTGGCAGCGCTCCTGCATTGGCCACCTGAACGGGGCGAGGCCTCGGATATCGTTCTGGTCTGGCAGGGCAATGACGACCCTGGCGAAGAAGCGTTAGCGCGGTTACCGCCTGATGCACAGCCCATCGGACCGGTTACACGGGTGACCGCGCGAGTGCGAAACTTCAACGGGGAACTGCGAACCTTTAGCTTCCAGCGTTATTCATCTCGGTTACCGATACCGGATCAGAATAGCGACGGATGAGCCAGAAAACGCCGACTGTATCGAGGAACGCCACTGCGGCCCGGTCAAAAAAACCATATTTCGATACGCCGGCCAGTCTTGGCCGGTCCTCGACGTCGACCTCGATGACTGGCAGCCCGGCCCGTCGCGACAAAGCCGGAATGAACCGATGCATGTTGTCGAAATAGGGCAGACTTTGCGCTACTATAGCCGGAAGAATCTTGAAACCGCAGCCCGCATCCCGGCAATCATCCTTCAGAAGCCGCTTGCGCACGAAATTGGCGGATCTTGAAGTCACCAATTTGACGATACCATCGTTACGCCGTTTCCTTACGCCAGCGAAAAGCGCCGGAGATGCGCGCTCAAGGCGAGGCCACAATCGCGCAATATCCATCGGGTCATTCTGTCCATCGCCATCCAGCGTGGCAATCCAGCGGCCTTGGGCCGCCCGAAAGCCGCTGATCAAGGCCCGTGATTTGCCAGTGCGTTTTTTGTGGCGCAGCACACGGGTGTGGTCGCCGGCAGCTGCCGCTTCCTCGGCCGATCCATCAGCGGACCCGTCATCGACCACAATGATCTCATAGGATGGGCCGGATAGGAGCGCTGTATTGATTTCCCTTACCAGGTTTCCGATGTTGCCGGACTCGTTGTAACATGGGATTACGATCGTCAAATCGGTCATATTGAGAACCACTGGTGAAGGGGACGCCACATCCGGATGCCCAAGATCACTCAGGTGATTTTGCAGATGCAGCCACCGGGTAAATATAGACATTTTGGCGCGAATTCCATCCCCTAGAATGTATTCGCGCCAAGAAGCACTGACCAAACTTCCATGCGGTGACCGGAGCGCCGCAATTCCGCCACGTCAATCAATGCTAAATCATCAGGCTTTCGACGTGGCTGGTTTATGGTTAATACTTCATTAATCGAAGTCTCCCTAAAGTCGGGATCAAACCATCGCTCTAGTCCGGTCCGGCAATGAAATTTGAGGCATTAAAGGCAACGCTGAAAGGCAAACGCACATTCTCCCATGTCGTTTTCCTGATTCTGGCCTTGGCCGGCACGTCAGTCATTCCATCATTCGTTCGAGCGCAAGAAAATGGCTTGCAACCGGCTCCCGAACCACTGGATGCAAAGCGCGCACAAACTGCCAAGGAACTTGAAGAGCTGACCGGGCAGATATCGATGTCCTCGGAACGTGTCACGGCGCTGGACAATGAAATCGCGGCGCTGAAAAAGGATCAAACCACTATAACCGCCGCACTCATCCAGTCGGCCAAGACCGAGAAAAAGTTGAGCGAGGACATCACCGGCTTTAGCGACAAGCTCACCGGTCTGCGTGAGCGAGAAGACAGCATAAAGGCGTCGCTGAAATCGCGGCGTGGCGCTCTCGCCGAAGTGCTTGCGGCCTTGCAGCGCATGGGCCTCAACCCGCCGCCGGCAATTCTCGTTCGTCCTGATGACGCCCTCGCATCCGTGCGAAGCGCGGTACTTCTCGGCGCTGTTGTTCCCGAAATGCGTCAGCAAACCGAAACGCTGATCGCAGATCTCAAGGACCTAACCCGCGTGAAGACATCGATTGCCGAGGAACGGAGCCGTCTGACCACTGCACTTTCAGGGCAAGCGGAGGAAAAGGCACGCCTCGACCTGCTGCTTGCCGAGAAGCAAAAAATGCAGACCACCTCTGAAGAAACGCGCCTCGCCGAGCAACAGCGCGCCGAGGACCTCGCCAAGCGAGCCACGTCGCTGCGCGATCTGATTGCCTCCATTGAAAAGGATATGCAGGAGGTCAAGAAGGCCGCCGATGCTGCGAGCGCGCAAGAGCAACAGAAGATGGCCGCAAGCCAGCAACGTGCCGATGATTTCGCCTCCAACCAGAGCCGCCTTTCGGCACAGGTTAATTTTGCGTCGTTGAAAGGCCATCTTTCCATGCCAGCAGCAGGTAAGCTTGTGAAGCATTTCGGCGACGATGATGGCGTAGGCGGCACGGTTCAGGGTGATACGCTCGCGACCGCCCCAGGCGCCACAATCACTTCACCGGTCGACGCGGTAGTCCTTTATGCGGGCGCATTCAGGTCATACGGTCAACTCTTGATACTTGACGCGGGCAATGGATATCATGTTGTCTTGGCGGGAATGAATAAAATCAACGTCTCCCAGAACCAGTTTGTACTGGCTGGAGAACCGGTCGGTGTGATGAACAAGCAACTTATTGCGAGTACCGCACCTGTTCCGATGGGAAATGGAGCTCCAATGCTTTACATTGAGTTTCGGAAGGATACAAAACCTGTTAATCCCGCTCCCTGGTGGGCGGAAAGGCTTGCTGGAAGGACCGCAAATGATACGTAGGCTAACGCTTCTCATGGCCGGAGCCCTGTTGGGTGCGACGGCAATGGTCGTTGTGCAGGGAGCTCTGCCCACAACCGCTGCAGAAGCTGCGGGCACCGATACCTATAAACAGCTATCAATTTTTGGTGATATATTCGAGCGCGTCCGCGCCCAATACGTCACGCCACCCGACGACAAAAAGCTGGTCGAGAGTGCCATCAACGGCATGCTGACCTCGCTCGATCCACACTCATCCTACATGAATGCCGAACAGGCGCAGGACATGCGCGTTCAGACCAAGGGTGAATTCGGCGGCCTCGGTATCGAAGTCACCATGGAAAACGAACTTGTGAAGGTTATCGCTCCGATCGAAGACACGCCGGCATCGAAGGCTGGCGTCTTGGCGGGCGATTATATTTCGCAAATCGATGGCACCGAGGTGCGTGGCATGACGCTGACCGACGCCGTCGACAAGATGCGCGGCGAGGTGAACACGCCTATCGAATTGACGCTCATTCGTCAGGGCGCCGACAAGCCAATCAAGCTCACTATTGTCCGCGACGTGGTCAAGGTCAAAGCTGTCCGCTCACGGGTGGATAACGACGTTGGTTATGTCCGCGTCATTTCTTTCACTGAGCAGACTTTCGAGGACCTGCAAAAGGCAATCAAGGATATCCAGAGCAAGGTTCCGGATGACAAGCTCAAGGGCTTCGTCCTTGATCTGCGCTTGAACCCCGGTGGTCTGCTGGATCAGGCCGTCGCCGTTTCCGATGCTTTCCTCGACAAGGGCGAGGTTGTCTCGACACGGGGCCGCGATCCGCAGGATATTACCCGGTTCGACGCAAGGCCTGGCGATTTGACCAACGGCAAGCCGCTGATCGTCCTGATCAACGGCGGCTCGGCCAGTGCTTCGGAAATCGTTGCCGGCGCGTTGCAGGACCATCGCCGTGGAACGATCCTCGGAACACGCTCGTTCGGCAAAGGTTCGGTACAGACCATCATACCGCTCGGCGAAAGCGGCGCATTGCGTCTGACGACGGCGCTTTACTACACACCTGCTGGAAAATCGATCCAGGGCAAGGGTATTGTCCCGGATATCGCTGTCGATCAGCCGCTTCCCGCGGACCTTCAGGGTAAGGCGGAGCCAATGAGCGAATCCAGTTTGAAGGGTCACATCAAAGGCGTGCAAGAAGATGCTGAGGGTTCCGGGTCGATCGCCTATGTGCCGCCGGATCCGAAGGACGACCTGCAGCTCATCCAGGCGCTGAAGCTACTGCGCGGCGAACAGGCAAATGCAGCCTTCCCAGCTGATCCCAAGAAGGGCGTGCCTAACTAACATGAAAATGGGGACCGGACTTCTCTCCAATAGTCTGGTCCCCATCGCTCATACCTCCAGCCTCTATCCCTCCCCTAACATTCTCTGCGGCCAAAACGTGTGAACTCCGATCTCAACCGGCCGCTGGGACAAAACAGCAAACGGCCAGACTCAAAATCTGACAAGATGTCGCCGATCCGCTGGCTATTGCCCTCGGCTGCAATTGTCTGCGTCCTCGGTCTTGCCTCGTTCGTCACCTACACCAGCCATCAAGGCTTCCGACGGCCCGTACCTGAACCGCCAAAGCCGCAGGTTGCAGAAGCCGCACCGACGGTTATCCCACCCCCCGTCCCAGCGCATGACAATAAAAGCCAGCCGGGCAACATTGTCACAGCGCCGGAAGGCGGCCCCAAGATAATCGTTGTTGACGATCCTACGCGGCGCGCCCAGGACCCCCGCACTGCCCATATCCCCGAACCCGATATGCTCGAGCAAAGTCCGCAGGGGCCATTGCCCATAATTGCGCCCGATGGCCGCCGCCCGCTCGATATCTATGCCCGGCCGTGGTCAGGCGCGCGCGGTGCTCGCGTCGCCATAGTCATCGGGGGACTGGGCCTGTCGCAAACCGGGTCGCAACAGGCAATCCAGACGCTGCCTCCTGAAGTGACGCTGGCCTTCTCGCCGGAGGGCAACAGCCTCCTCCGCTGGATGCAAGCAGCGCGCCAGGATGGCCATGAAGTCTTGATGCAGATCCCGCTCGAACCCTACGACTATCCGCGAGTAAACCCTGGACGCAACACACTGACCGTGGATGCATCCCCAGCGGCGACCTTGGAAAACCTGCACCGGGCAATGGGCCGTATCACCAACTACACAGGCGTCATGAACTATATGGGCGCACAGTTCACCGCCGAACCAGAAGCGATGACCACCGTTATTCAGGATATCGCCAAGCGCGGTCTGCTCTATCTGGACGATGGCACATCGGCGCGCAGCAAGGCCGATAGCGTTGCCGCGCAACAGGGCGCGCCTTTCGCCGCGGCCGACCTGTTGATCGACGCTTCGCAGGATCGCGGCACGATTCTGAAGAAGCTTGATGAACTGGAGCGCATTGCCCGTGCCAAAGGTACTGCAATCGCCACTGGTTCCGCCTTCGACGTGACAGTGGAGGCGGTCACATCTTGGGCCAACGAGGCCAAGGCACGCGGTATCGAGATCGTTCCTGTCTCCGCCCTTGTCCGCGATCCGCAAAAAGGTTAGCAACCTGGTTGCGCGGAGTATTTTGCATGAGCAAGAACAAGAAACCTGTCGATCCCGAATCCCTGCCCTATCGGCCCTGCGTTGGCGTCATGGTGCTCAACCGGCAAGGTCTGGTCTGGGCCGGGCACCGCATCGTCACCGCCAATGATGAGATGGATGGTGCAACGCAGCTGTGGCAAATGCCGCAAGGCGGCATCGATCAAGGAGAGAAACCCGAACCAGCAGCCTTGCGCGAGCTCTACGAGGAGACAGGGATGAAATCCGTATCTCTCCTCGCCGAAGCACCTAATTGGATCAACTACGAGTTGCCTTCTCATCTTGTTGGCGTTGCGCTGAAAGGCAAATATCGCGGCCAGACACAAAAGTGGTTCGCCTATCGCTTCGAGGGCAACGAAAGCGAAATTGCGATCAATCCGCCTCCCGGCGGTCACACGGCCGAATTCGACGAATGGGCGTGGAAACCCATGGCACAATTGCCCGACCTCATCGTCCCCTTCAAGCGCAAGGTCTATGAAGAGGTGGTCGCAGCGTTTAGGCATCTGGTGGACTAAATTTAATCTCTTACCTGCCGGATCTTGCTGGATTAGCGCGTATTCTTTTTACTCTTTGTGTGCCTGACCAACGCCTCGAGCATTGTGTCCCAGTCGTTGGGATGCAGTTCATGACCGCCTCCTTCAACTTCGACCAACTTCGACCCCGGAACGATCTTGATGAATTCGCGACCGTGCTCGATAGGAAAGATGGGATCAGACGTGCCGTGGATAACGAGAAGCGACTGTCTAAGATGGCTAAGCTTGCTCTTCTGTTGATCTCCGCTGGAAATCACGAAGTGGTTGGTCGCACTTTCAAATCTCCGCGCCCGGTCGTAATCCGTTTCGATGAAGTCCCGCGCACGTTGCTCGTCAAACGAATGCCTCGTACTGGAAATCGCACGAACGTCCGCAAGCATGAACTCCACAACCTGCCTGCGATCTGACCAATCGAGATCGGCGTAACTGGCGGAATGCTCTGTGTAGGCGGGAGTCATTCCTGGTAGATGAGTGGTATCAACGCCAACAGGTGACGTGCTTATCAATGTGAGCGTTCGCGATCGCTCCGGATATGTCAAAGCCACAAGTTGTGCGATCATGCCTCCCATGGACATCCCGACGATATGCGCCGACGAAATGCCGTAGCCATCGAGCACACGAATTGCATCGTCGGCCATGTCGTCGAAACTGTATTCAGGTTTGCCAACCGGATAGTTTGTCGAAAGCCCCGTATCACGATTGTCGTAGCGGATCACGTAGCGGCCTTTGCCCGCGAGACGCTGGCAAAATTCCTTCGGCCACCACAGCATGGAGGCCATGGCGCCCATGATCAGCAGGATTGCTGGATCATTTGGATTGCCGAATGCTTCGCTCGCCAGCTCGACGTCATCTGTCTTGACTATCGTCGTCTGCATACCGCTCCCTTGAAAGCCGCCTCTCCGCTCTCACCAAATATCATTGAGGCAAGCCGTCCAAATCATCGTACAGCATTTGACTATGTCTATAGAGTTTCTCGAAGAAGACCTGCATTGGCGCGTATATTTCCGACCAACGGGCGTCCGGCATTATTTCATCGACATAGGAAACATGGTCGTCCACGGCCGCCAGCAAATTGGCAAAACGTCCGGTCGCGGTCGCAGCCATGATAGCGCAGCCGACAATGCCGCATTCAGCTTCAGCGGGCACCAGAATCGGTATGTTGTAGACGCTGGCCTTGATCGTCATCCAGAGCTTCGTCTTTGCGCCGCCGCCCGAAGCGATTATCCGTTCAAGCGGCACTCCAGAAATAGCATCGAGGACATTGATGTGCCGCTTCACCGCGAAGGCAACACCTTCAAGAATGGCGCGGTGCATGTGCGCAAGGCCATGGGAAGCGCCTATCCCGAAATATTGCGCACGCGCATTGCGATGTTCGCCAAGCCGTTCGCCCACAAGGTAGGGCATGAAGAACAGCCTTTCCGATCCCGGCGGGGCTTCTTCAGCCCTACCAACGATATCGGAATATGACAGCTGCTTTTCGTGGAAGGCCCGCCGAGCCCATCGCATGGCGTCCCCGCCCGATTCCAGCAACATGAAGGCACCCCAATTGCCCTCGACGGTTCCAACATTGCAGACGGCTGCATCAAGCAGCGGCTGACCTGAAACGGCAGTTATGATCGCGGAAGTGCCCATGACTTCCGATCCGACGCCGGGACGGCATACGCCCGATCCAAGAAGCGCAGCCGGATAGTCCCCCGCCCCGACCAGGACCGGTGTTCCCTCGCGCAACCCCGTTTCGATCGCTGCTGTCGCTGTTACGTAACCAAGAATCTCGACCGGATTTCGCAATGGTGCCCGCTTGGCCCTGTCGAGGTCGAGAAGCCGGATCATCGTTTCCGACCATTCTTTGGTGCTCGGATCCATGAGGAAGCTCGCACCCCCATCGGTGCGATCCATGGCAATCTCTCCGGTCAGCTGCAGATTGATATAGTCTTTTGGCATAAGGACTGCCGCTGTCCGCCGGTAGGCATCAGGGTCATTGTCACGCAGCCACTGCAACTTGAAACCCGGCCAGGCGGGCGTCGCCGGATTGGCAGAGTCAGCGAGGTAGCTTTCAGGGCGATGTGATCTTTCGAAAGCTGCAACGTAACTTGCTGTGCGTTTGTCGTTCCATAGCGGTGCGGTATCACGGACCAATTTGCCGCGATCGTCTACGAGCACGGTACCGTGCATCTGGCCGCAAGCGGCGATCGCGTCGATATTGGAAGACGCGTTTGGGACCTCGTCGAGCACTTCGCGGATCGTCTCCACAACGCCCTGCCACCAATCGCCGGGCCGCTGCTCAGACCAGCCGAATTGCGGCACGATCTGCTCGTGTTCCCGCGCGGCAATCATAAGGATATTGCCTTTAGCATCCACCAGCGCGCTTCGCACACTTCCCGTGCCGACGTCGATCGCAAGCGTGAGCTTACCTGCCAAGTGCTTCGCCCGTACTCTTCAAGAACAGATGCATCCTTTCCACATCGATCGGAATGTTGATGACATCATCGGGACGAATCGGCGAGCCCGCGGCAACCTGTGCCGTGAATGGCGCAGTTCCGGTCTTGCCAATGGCAAGCGTGTGGGGTCCGAGCGGTTCGATATCCGCCACCTTTAGCGGCACCGTTGGAAACGAACCTGCCGCAATCATGGTATGCTCGGGCCGGATTCCGAGCACGACCTCTTCGCCGGCCGCGGTCATCAGCGCTTGCGTTCGATTTGCAGGTATTGGCACTGTCACATCATTGCCTGCCCGAAAGCTGAGTCCGCTACCATCCCGCTCGCACCGGCCTTCGATGAAGTTCATGCTCGGAGCCCCGATGAAGGCGGCGACAAACAAATTCTTCGGCGACTCATAAAGTGTGATCGGGTCCGCCGCCTGTTCGATACGCCCCTGGTTCATCACAACCACGCGATCTGCCATTGTCATCGCCTCTACCTGGTCGTGCGTGACATAGACGATGGTGGTTCTCAGGCGGCGGTGCAGAAGTTTGATCTCGGTTCGCATTTCAATCCGCAGCTTGGCATCGAGATTGGAAAGAGGCTCATCGAACAGGAAAACCTCAGGCTGACGCACAATGGCGCGGCCAATGGCCACGCGCTGGCGTTGTCCGCCCGAAAGCGCGCTCGGCTTGCGTTGAAGATAGGCGCCGAGATTGAGAATGCGCGCTGCATTTGCAACCGACGTTTCAATATCGTCCTTGGACGTGCCGCGCACTTTCATGCCATAGCCAATATTTTCGGCGACCGTCATGTGGGGGTAAAGCGCATAATTCTGGAACACCATCGAACAGTTGCGCAAACCAGGGCGGAGATTGGTGACATCGCGGTCGCCAATGCGTATTTCTCCCGACGTCGCCTGCTCCAGGCCGGCGATCATGCGCAGGGTTGTCGTCTTCCCGCAACCGGAAGGCCCGACGAGCACAACGAATTCCTTGTCAGCGATCACCAGATCGAGTGGCGGAATAACCTCGACCTTGCCGAAGGATTTGGTGACCTGCTGCAAACGCACTAGGGACATGCTGTGCCTTTTCATACGAACTCCGTCGCGCTGCTACAGCGGCGACAGACGCTTCATTCACATCTCGAACTATCCCGCCCGCATTTGCCGCGGGCGGGATAGGGACTTGTCATTATTTTGCCGGGAGGCCCATCGACGAGCGATAGGCCGCAAGCTGCTTGTCGCGGCCGAAATCGTCGGTCAGCTTGTTCCATCCCTGCGCCACCGTATCGAGCGCCTGCTGGGGCGTCACCTCGCCAGCCAATGCTTTCGACAATTCGATCTCCAGAATTTCCGTGTAGGAGAAATAGCCCGGCAGGCGCATGTCAAGCGCCGTGTTCTTGGCAGTGACGGCGTCTTTCTGAGCACCGAGATATTCCTTGGCCTCACGGGGTGAGAATATCTTCGACCAGAGATCGGCGTTGGTCGTATGCGAGATGCGATAGGGGTTGACCCCGGTGCCACCGGTGATCGCCGCCTGTCCTGAAACAGCCGGACTGGTCAGGAACTTGATATAATCCCAAGCCGCATCCTGATTTTTGGATGAAGCAGGTACAGCCGCCTGCCACCCGCCGAATGCCATGAATGATGTCTGGATGACGTGGTCGAACTTGTCCCACTTTTTGGTCTTGTAGTTCCAGATTTCGTCCGATCCCGGCAGCGATGCCGAGCCAACGTTGCCCGCAACCTTGGATTGCTTGGGATCGGCGCCAATAACGCCGGTATCACCCCAGCCGATCGACTCCGCCACCTGACCGCCGGCAAACGCTGCATTCACTTCGCCGAACGAGAAATTCAGTGCGTTTGGCGGTGCGAGCTTCGACGCCTTGATATATTCTTCCAACCCGCGGACCCAGCCAGGATTGTTCACCTGGGCATCCATGGTGTCCGGATCAAAGAACATGGCACCCGGATTGTCCGGATGGCTCGTATATCCGGCAACATGGCTGAAGAGGAACCAGAATTGCTGTCCGCCACGGCGGAAAGCCTCGGCCGTGCCCCACAGTCCGTTTGCCGGCTGCTGGAAGAATTCAGCGATATCGAGATACTGCTTCCAGGTCTTTGGCGGCGCCAGATCGTACCCATACTTCGCCTTGAATGCCGTCTGGTTTTCCGGCTTCTCAAACAGATCGATACGGTAGGTATAGGTGTGCGCATCGCCGTCCATCGTCTGCGACAGAACCTTGCCATTCCAGACCATCAGCTGTTCACGATAGACGGGAGCGATATCCTCCCAGTCGGGGCCTGACTGCATGGCCTTGGGCATCTCCGACAGATAATCGGTGAAATCCGGCGCCCAGGCTGGCGCGAAGGCAATCACGTCAAACGTGTCTTCGCCCGATGTCAGCGATGTTACGATCTTTGGATAGAGCTCCGACCATGGAAATTCAACGACATTCACTTTGCCACAGGTTTTCTCCGACCAGCCCTTGGCTGCCAGCTGCAGTGCGGAAGCAATATAGGGTCCGGTCTGCGTCGTCGCAGTCAGGGTTATGCCTGTATAATCGGGGTCGCAGGCAAGCGCCGATGACGCGCCCGCCATCGCCAGCAAACCCGCAGCTGTAGTACTCAATAGCAATCTTCTCATGTCTTCCTCCCTGGAATTTACGATGATCCGTTATTGTGAATGGTTATTTTATTGCTCCCAGAAGCAGGCCGGATCGCATCATCCTGCTTAGAATTCCAGCCATGATAACCATGGGTATGATGGCAACCAGGGCGGCCGCAGAAATAGACCACCACTCGTCTCCGCGCTGACTGTTTTGACCCGCGACGAGAATTGGAAGAGTCTGCCATCTGGAGTTCGTCAGAAACAGCGCAAACAAAAATTCGTTCCAGACGAACGCCAACGTGATCATGAACGTCGCTATCAATCCTGGCTTCGACATTGGCACCACGATGCCAAAGAATATTCTCCACGAGGGAACATTATCCACCATTGCCGCCTCCTCCACTTCGATGGGCAATGCGGCGAAGAAATCGCGCATGAGCCAGATCACGATCGGTAGTGAAAAAGCCACATAGGCGAAGGTGAGGCCAATATACGTGTCGACGAGTTTGAATCCCAGCTTTCCCATTTCTGTATACATCAGGAACAGCGCGAATGCTGCAACGATCGGCGGAAACATGCGCTGGCTGACGAACCAGAAGACAATGTCGTTGTTGCCCAAAATAGGACCGGGGAGCCGTATCCGGCTGGAGCCGATAGCGAGTGCGAGGGCTGCAACAAAGGCATAAATAAGTGATATCGCTTGACCATAGCCGGCAATATGCCGGCCGAGCAAATATCCACCGAAAGCCACGACGACGAATATGACACCGGTCAGTAGCCTGACCTCGAAGGTGAATCTCACCAGCGCATAGGCTGCCATCGAACCGACCGCTGTTGCGATGACCGAAGCCGAAAGACCGACAATCGTGGATGCCATGAAGGTATTGTAGAACTGGCCGCGCTGGCCCGACAAAAGTTCGCGCCAGGCGGTCAATGTAGGTTCAAAATCGATAAATGGCAGGTATGTCGGTCCGCCAACAACCCCCAACGGCGATTTGAATGAGGTGATTGCCACCCAATAGAGTGGGAAGAAGGTAAACGCCAGCCAAAGAAGGCAACCAGCAAGCGCCCACCAGCGTCCATTCCCCTTCAGATCCCTCACACTCATTTGTGCTTCTCCAGATAGGGCTTCAGGATCGCGAGATAGACGAGACCAATAACCGTGATGACGATCAGGAACAGGAAGGACAGCGCCGACGTGTACCCAAGATTGAACTTCTTGAAGCCCTCCTGGTAGGCGAAGAGCGTCAAGGTTTCTGTTGAAATCCCCGGACCGCCACCCGTCATGACAAACACTGTATCCATGATCTTGTAGCTCTCGATCAGCCGGATAAATACGACCGCCACAGAAATTGGCAGCATCATCGGGAAGGTGATCCCCCAGAATTGCTGCCAAGAGCTGGCATTCTCCAGCGCTGCCGCTTCATAGACATCATCCGGCAAGGTCTGCAGCCCTGCAAGCAGCATCAGCATGACGAAAGGTGTCCATTGCCAAACCTCAACGGAAATGATCGCCCCGATAGCCCATCTCGTCTGGGTCAGGAAAGGCAGGTTGGGAAAGCCGAAAAATGTCATCAGCTCATTGAGCGGACCCATGGTCGGGTTGAGGATTTGCCGCGCGATCAAAGCAACCGCGACTGGCGCTACAAGCATCGGCAGCAGGAAACTGACGCGGAACAGACCTTCGCCCGGGACATTTCTGTTGAGCGCCAGCGCCACGGAGAAACCTATGACATATTGCAGAGCCACGGAGATGAAGGAGATGATCGTCGTCGTCCATGCGACGTGCCAAAACCTTGGATTCTGCAGAAGCTCGACGTAGTTGCCGAATCCGACGAATCTTGGCGGAATTGGCGGAACGAGCCGCAAGCTCATGAAGCTGGTCGTTAGCGAATAGATCAGCGGAAATATGGAAATCACCAGGACGATCAGTAGCGCTGGCCATATAAAAAAATGCTTGATCGGATCATTGCGAGTCATGCCGCACCGCTGACGCAGCAAACTGCGATCCGGAAGCAGGACACCTTAAAATCCGACATAGATCTCCTCCCACCAAGGACCTGACCTTGATGAATCCCCGAACTATTTGTAACGTAATTACGCAATTTTTGTCCGTCAACACAATTCTACCCCGAATGACAGCAAGCGAGCGCTCCGCTCGGATTGTAAATATTTGCTTGCGCGCGCACTTTTGTAGTTTTATGTAATTTTACTACAGAATGGAGATTGACTATTGTGCGCGAACCGGTCACTTGCCTCGTAGATCCCTTTGCCGGCCGAATGAGCGGCCACAGCGGTCGCTATGAAAAACGGTTGAGCGACCTGGCCGGGGTCTATGAAAACGCAGGCGCACATGAGGCGCTCGTCAAGAGCCTGAATGATCCGGTCGTCTACAGTGTCGAAGATTTTCGGCCAGGGACGCATTCCGGTGATCTTAACTACGGCGTCACCCGCATGAATCCGGGGCGCGTCGACAGGGAGTTTTTCCTCACGCGCGGCCACATTCATGCGCAGGCAGATCGCCCCGAGATTTACTATGGTCAAAGCGGGCATGGTCTCATGCAATTGGAATCGCCGAAGGGCGAGACACGCATTGTCGAAATCACCGCGCAGACTATCTGCTACGTTCCGCCATACTGGATTCACCGGTCCATCAATATCGGTGAAACGGACCTTGTGATGGTCTTCGCTTACCCTTCCGATAGCGGGCAGAACTACAGCATTATTGAGAAATCAAACGGCATGCGCCATCGTGTGATGAAAAGTGGCAACGGGTGGGAACTGGTGGACAACGCCTGTTACAACCCGCGAACAGGCGAAGAGGTAGCGGACCTCATGAAGAATAATTCTTGATCAAAAGCCCCCATCTGGAGAATCGTAAGTGATTGCTTACACACCCGCGACGCTGCCCACACTTTACTTCATCGGCGTCACAACCGGCAAAAGCTCCATTATGAAGGTCTTTCCCGCATGGGCCGAGTATCTCGGGCTTGAAGCCGCTGTCATAAAGGGCATCGATTTCAAGCTCCATGACCATCCTGCGGCCTACCGCGAAGCTGTGGCGTTCATCCGGGACGATCCCCTTTCTCTCGGCGCGCTGGTGACGACTCACAAGATCGATCTCTTTCACGCTTGCCGCGATATGTTCTACACCATCGATCCGCTTGCACTATTGATGGGTGAAACCAGCTGCATTTCCAAACGGGATGGCAAACTGATCTGTCATGCGAAGGATCCCATCTCATCCGGCCTTGCCATTGATGGCTTTCTCGGCGAGCAATATTTTTCCGGTAGTGAAGCCGACCTCTTCTGCATGGGCGCAGGCGGCTCTACGATTGCGATCACCTGGCACTTGATGCGCTATTCGCGCGGCGAGGACATTCCTCGGCGAATATTCGTGTCCGATCGCAACCAGGAACGTCTCGATGAAATCCGTCGCGTTCACGAACAGGTCGAAAGCGTCGTCCCTATAGAGTACGTCCTTGCCCCGGAGACCGGAGCCAACGACGATGTGTTACGCACGCTCAAGCCGGGCTCTCTCGTGATCAATGCCACAGGCCTCGGCAAAGATGCACCCGGCTCGCCATTGTCCAGCGCCTGCCGGTTTCCCGAGCGTTCTGTGGTGTGGGATCTGAATTATCGAGGCGATCTGATTTTCCTCGACCAGGCACGCAGCCAGCAACAGGACCACCATCTGCAGGTTGTGGATGGTTGGACCTACTTCCTGCACGGCTGGACGCAGGTAATCGCCGAGGTCTTCAACGTTGAAATACCCGTGTCGGGGCCGTCATTCGATCGCATTTCCGCAATCGCCCTTGAAGCATCGGAGCGATAGATGCATGGAGAACCACACGATGATGAAAGGGGAATGCGCCCGGATCTCCGCGATGCCGGCGGTCGCAACATCATCGAAATTATCCGCGCAATGCGGGCCGAGCTCCGCAAATCGGATCGTAAGGTCGCGGATGTGGTTCTAAAGGACCCCCAGCGAATCCTGAACGCGACAGTGGGTGAGACAGCAACACTTGCCGAGGTCAGTCAGCCTACGGTCCTGCGCTTTGCTATGGCGATCGGATGCAAAGGCTTCCAGGATTTCAAGATACGGCTCGCTCAGAGTCTGGCTTTCGGCACACCGGCGACCCATTCAGTCCTGCTGGATACTGATGATCCGGAGACGGTGGCCGAGAAGATCTTCGAGTACACCATGACGAGTCTCGATTGGGCGAGATCCCACCTTGACAGGACCGCTCTGCGCAAAGCCATCGACATTCTGGCGCAGGCCCGGACCATTGAATTTTTTGGCTTTGGCGCGTCGGGCATTGTTGCGCGAGACGCCCAGCAGAAGTTTCCACTCTTTGGTGTTCCTTGCGGGGCACAGCTCGATTCACATCAGCAAATCATGATCGCCTCGATGATGAAGCAGGGCGATGTTGCCTTTGTGATTTCCAATACCGGAACAACGCGCTCCATCATCGAGATTGCCCGCATTGCTCGCGCCAACGGCGCCGCCGTAATTTGTCTGACGGGTTCGGAGTCGCCCCTTACCAGTTACTGTGACGTGGCACTGATCGTCGAGACCCTGGAGAACACCAATATGTATACGCCGACGATCTCGCGCATAGCCGCGCTCGTCGTGATCGACGTTCTGTCGACCAGCGTGGCGATGCGCCGACCGATCGAAGATCAAGCGCGCATTCACAATATGAAGCGGCAACTGAGCGATATGCGCAAAGTCCAGCCCATTTGATAGCCTGGAGAAGCGCTCTGGGACTACGAAGCCATCTCGTAAACGATGCGATCACGCCCTTGGTTCTTGGCACGGTAGAGGCATTCATCCGCGGCATTGACCAGTTGCTCCAATGTTTGCCCAGGCTGATGAAACGCAACACCGATGCTGACCGTCAACGACAATTCGCTCCGGGCGACTTTCCGCGATATGCCTCGTACATCGAGCAGTATGCCGTGCGCCACCCATGATGCTTTGCCATAGTCTGCATCGGCGAGGAAAACCGCAAATTCTTCGCCGCCAAAGCGCGCGCCGACATCACGCCGGCCCAACCGCTTTCCAATGAGCGTTCCTATCTCTTGCAGGGCATCATCTCCAGCGGCGTGGCCGAACTGATCGTTGACCGACTTGAAGTGATCCGCATCTATATAGAGCACGGCTCCGGCACTGAGAGCAGGATTGTTACCGAGGATCATCTGCTCGACCCGTAAATAAAACTCATGACGCGTCGATAGCCCTGTCATCCCGTCTTTGCGGAATGCAATGTCGAGCTCGTGCGCCATGACCTTAAGGCGATAGTTCAATCCGACCAGGAATGCTCCAAGCGGGCCTCCGACAACAATAACGATCAGCGTTGTCACGAGGATCGTCCTGTCGAGACTTTCGTAACCGCCGAGCTTGAAGAAGATGGCGGCCAGACCATTGGCGAGAACACAGCCGAGCCCAAGCACCAGCAGGATTTGCCTGACGGGTGACAACGCCTCGAACATTGTCATCCAGCGATTGAAAGTGTTCATCCGAAAAATCCAAGGAACGCGCTTGCTGTCTTATATGCCTCGAATGTGAAACATGGAGTAAATGGCCTCGGTCCGGTTCTTTATTCTTTGAAGCGCAATGGCGATCCTCCCGATTTTTTAAGAAAACCAGAAGCCTGCGCAAAAAAATCTGCTAATTGCCCAACGCCTCCTTGATTGTCATCCAGGCATTGTCCTTGGCTTCAATCAGCGGCGGTGAGGCAAGTATTTCAGGCGGCTGGCTCCGGCGTAGCCCCTTATGGACCAAGGTCAGCATGCGAATTTCGCCGTCGGTAAAATATGGGCTGCCCTCGCCATTGCGGCCATTGAGCGTCGGCCCGACGCCCGAGACCTGATAGATCGCTTCCACCATACCCGCCTTGGTGAGGCTATTGGCAAAATAGTCACGCTCGGCATCGATATCCGGTGCGATGTCATGCGTTACCTGACCGGTATACTCGCTGAGCCCTACGCGTTGATCGAAGGTTGCGGAACCGAGCCACACGGGCCGTTGTTCTACGCCCGTGTCGAGCACCTTCCACAAACGAACATGATGTCGCTGCTTTGCACTGCTGCCAACGGGCATTTCGTAGGCTAGGTCCTCGCGGCGGCCGTCATAAAATAGCGGGCTGACCGGAGCCTTGTCGTAAGGCCGGTCGAGTAGCACGCTTCCAATGATATCGATGCTGGAACGCAGGGTGACGGGATCGGCCGGATACCAGGCACCGGCGTGCATGGCGCGGATGATGTCCTCACGATCACCTATGAGGCCGACGTTTAGCGGGTCGCCGGGAATGCCTCGTGCGGTCTTCGTCACCATGGGATGGTTGGCAAGGCCTGGCTGTCGTTCATAGTGAGTCCAGACCGTCGGTAGGACCACATATGCGAGCAAGAGGTAGACGGCAACGATGATGGCAGCACCGACAAACAGACGCTTCATTTCTTCTTTGCCCCCGCCCTATGGTTTCTCAGACCGATCTTAGCGTGATCGCTTCGGAAAGAACATGATGCGGTCGTTCAACCGGACTTGTTCGTCGGGACCGCCATTGCAGGAACCTGCCGTAATAAAAAACGGGCCGAAGCCCGCTTGATTTATCATCGCTCGGTTTGGCCCGATCACGCTGCCTTGATGGCTTCCTCGAGTGTCTTCAGTTGGCCGAGAAGGTCTTCTGCCTTGGCCCGGTCTTCGCGGGTTGTGGCGTCTTCGAAGTCTTCCTGAGCGTCCTTTATGCGGTTCTGCAACTCATCGGCCCTTATATCGGCGACATGTACGGCCGATTCAGCAAGGAGCGTGCAGCCGTCGGGCGTGATGTCGACGAAGCCGCCAAAAACCACATAGCTGTCCAGCTTGCCGTCCGGTGTCTTCACTGCGACGACGCCCGGCTTCACAGTTGCCATCAATGGCGCATGGTGCGCCATGACGGTCATGTAACCCTCCGTACCTGGAACGACGACCTCAATGATCTGCTCCGAAAGAAGCAGACGCTCTGGTGAGACGAGTTCGAACTGAAAGGCTTCTGCCATGATAATCACTCAAATCCTGTGGCGAAAAGACGGGCCGGAGCCCGCCATAGTCATGCGTTAAGCAGCTTCCGCAGCCAAACGCTGTGCCTTCTCGATCGCCTCGTCGATCGAGCCGACCATGTAGAACGCAGCCTCTGGCAGGTGATCATAATCACCATTGCACAGACCCTTGAAGCCCTTGATGGTGTCTGCCAGATCGACCAGCTTGCCCGGCGAACCGGTAAAGATTTCGGCGACGAAGAATGGCTGTGACAGGAAACGTTCGATCTTGCGGGCGCGGGCCACGGCAATCTTGTCTTCTTCCGAAAGCTCGTCCATGCCGAGGATGGCGATAATGTCCTGGAGCGACTTGTAGCGCTGCAAGATCGACTGCACCTGACGGGCCGTCTGATAATGCTCATCACCGACGATCAGCGGATCGAGCATGCGCGATGTCGAGTCGAGCGGATCCACAGCCGGGTAAATTCCCTTCTCGGAGATGGCGCGATTGAGAACAGTCGTCGCATCAAGGTGAGCGAACGAAGTCGCAGGCGCAGGATCGGTCAAATCGTCGGCGGGGACGTAGATGGCCTGAACCGACGTGATCGAACCCTTGTGCGTCGTGGTGATGCGCTCCTGCATCTGGCCCATGTCGGTCGCCAGCGTCGGCTGATAGCCCACGGCGGACGGAATACGGCCAAGCAAAGCGGACACTTCGGAACCGGCCTGCGTAAAGCGGAAGATGTTGTCCACGAAGAACAGAACGTCCTGGCCCTGGTCGCGGAAATGCTCGGCGACAGTCAGACCCGACAGAGCAACACGAGCGCGCGCCCCTGGTGGCTCGTTCATCTGGCCGTAGACAAGAGCGGCCTTGGAGCCTTCGCCGCCGCCTTCCTTGTTAACGCCGGATTCGATCATCTCGTGATAAAGATCGTTACCCTCACGGGTGCGTTCACCCACACCGGCGAATACCGAATAACCGCCATGCGCCTTGGCAACATTGTTGATCAGTTCCATGATGAGAACAGTCTTGCCGACGCCTGCACCACCGAAGAGACCGATTTTGCCGCCGCGTGCATAAGGCGCGAGGAGGTCGACCACCTTGATGCCGGTGACAAGGATCTCGGCTTCCGTCGACTGCTCGACATAGGCAGGGGCCGGCTGGTGGATGGCGCGGGAAAGCTTTGTCTTGATCGGGCCTGCTTCATCGACGGGCTCGCCGATGACGTTCATGATGCGGCCAAGTGTTTCTTCGCCAACCGGCACCATGATGGGCGAACCGGTATCGTAGACGACCTGGCCGCGGATCAGGCCTTCGGTCGAGTCCATGGCGATCGTGCGCACAGTATTCTCACCGAGGTGCTGCGCGACTTCGAGAACGAGGCGGTTGCCGAGATTGTCGGTTTCCAGCGCGTTCAGAATCTGCGGCAGAACACCACTATCGAAGGCCACGTCGACAACAGCGCCGATAACCTGGCTGACGCGACCGGCAACGCCAGTTGCCTTGAGAGCAGCCTTGGGTGTGGCTGCCGTTGTTGCCTTTGCAGGGGCTGCGGCTTTGGCAGCTGGGGCAGTCTTGGCAGCTGCTTTTGGAGCAGCGGCTTTTGCAACCGGCTTCACGGCCTCGGCAGTTGCCTTTGCTGCAGATGTCTTTGCTGCAGCTGTCTTTGCTGCCGGGGCAGCCTTGGCGGCTGCGGGTGTTTTCGGGGTCGCTGCTTTAGCCATCGATCCTTACCTTCGCGATTAGAGCGCTTCCGCGCCCGAAATAATTTCAATCAGTTCTTTGGTGATCTGGGCTTGACGCTGGCGGTTGTACGACATTGTCAGCTTGTTGATCATGTCACCGGCATTGCGGGTTGCATTGTCCATGGCGGACATACGTGCACCCTGCTCCGATGCCGCGTTTTCAAGGAGAGCGCGGAAAACCTGGACGGAAATATTACGCGGAATCAGATCGCCAAGAATGGCGGCCGGATCCGGCTCATATTCATAAACTGCATCGCCTGCGCTCTCCGGCTCGACATCGCCGATTTCACTGGCTGGAATCAGCTGCTGGGCAGTCGGTATCTGTGCGATTACCGATTTGAATTCCGAATAGAACAGCGTGGCAACGTCGAACGCGCCCTCATTGAAGAGCGTGATGATCTTGTGACCGATTTCGTCGGCGTTGACGAAACCAAGTGTTTTGACTTCACGCAAATTGACGTGGTCAATGATATTCTTGCCGAGATCACGGCGCAGGATATCTGCGCCTTTCTTGCCAACGGTAATGATCTTGACCGTCTTGCCGTCGGCGAGAAGCCGGCGGGTATGATCCCGAGCCAGACGCGCAATCTGCGCGTTGAAACCGCCACACAAGCCACGTTCAGAAGTGCAGACGACAAGCAGATGCACATCGTCCTTGCCTGTCCCGCTCATCAGCACAGGCGCATCATCGCCATCGACATTGGAAGCGATGTTCGCCAGAACCGCAGCCATGCGCTGCGAATAGGGACGAGCGGCTTCCGCAGCCTCCTGCGCACGACGCAGCTTCGCCGCGGCGACCATTTGCATCGCCTTGGTTATTTTCTGCGTCGCCTTGACCGAGGCGATCCGGTTTCTCAGATCCTTTAACGAAGGCATCCGTTCATCCCGTCCGTAATGTTAAGCGAAGGACTTGGCAAAGCCGTCAACAGCGGCCTTGAGCTTGCCTTTGGTCTCGTCGCTGATCTGCTTTTCCTTGGCAATCGTCGCAAGAACATCCTTGTGTTCCGTACGAAGCCATGTGAGCAGACCTTGCTCGAAATTATTGACTTGATTAACGGCAAGCTTGTCGAGATAGCCATTGACGCCGGCGTAGATAACCGCAACCTGCTCTTCCGTCTTCAGCGGCGAGAACTGTGGCTGCTTCAACAGCTCGGTGAGGCGCGCGCCGCGGTTGAGCAGGCGTTGCGTCGAGGCGTCGAGATCCGAACCGAACTGCGCAAAGGCCGCCATTTCGCGGTACTGAGCCAACTCGCCTTTGATCGAACCGGCAACCTGCTTCATCGCCTTGATCTGTGCGGAAGAACCAACGCGGGAAACCGACAGACCGACGTTCACGGCCGGGCGGATACCCTGGTAGAACAGGTTGGTTTCAAGGAATATCTGACCATCGGTGATCGAGATCACGTTGGTCGGAATATAGGCGGACACGTCGTTCGCCTGGGTCTCGATGACAGGCAATGCGGTCAGGGAACCGGCGCCGTTGTCGTCGTTGAGCTTTGCAGAGCGCTCCAGCAGACGGGAATGCAGATAGAAAACGTCGCCCGGATAGGCTTCGCGGCCCGGAGGACGGCGCAGCAGCAGGGACATCTGGCGGTACGCGACGGCCTGCTTGGACAGATCGTCATACCCGATCAGGGCGTGCATGCCGTTGTCGCGGAAGTATTCGCCCATCGTGCAACCGGCAAAGGGCGCCAGATACTGCATCGGCGCAGGATCGGAAGCCGTCGCAGCAACGATGATCGAGTATTCAAGCGCGCCGCGTTCTTCAAGGATTTTGACGAACTGCGCAACAGTCGAACGCTTCTGGCCGATAGCGACGTAGACGCAATACAACTTTTCGCTCTCATTGCCTGCATCATGAGCCGGCTTCTGATTAAGGAAAGTATCGAGAATAATCGCAGTCTTGCCGGTCTGGCGATCGCCGATGACCAGCTCGCGCTGGCCGCGGCCGACCGGGATCAGCGCATCGATAGCCTTGAGGCCGGTCGACATAGGCTCATGCACCGACTTGCGGGGGATGATGCCTGGCGCTTTGACGTCAACGCGCGAACGTTGCGCTGCCTTGATCGGACCCTTGCCGTCAATCGGATTACCGAGCGCATCGACAACACGGCCGAGCAATTCCTTGCCAACGGGAACGTCAACGATTGCGCCGGTCCGCTTGACGGTGTCGCCTTCCTTGATGTCACGGTCTGAACCGAAAATAACGACGCCGACATTGTCACTTTCGAGGTTCAGGGCCATGCCACGGGTACCGTCCGGGAACTCGACCATTTCACCGGCCTGAACATTGTCCAGACCATATACACGAGCAATACCGTCACCGACGGACAGAACCTGACCGACCTCGGAGACTTCTGCCTCCTGACCGAAATTCTTGATTTGCTCTTTCAGGATTGCGGAAATTTCCGCGGCACGGATGTCCATCAGCCGACCTCTTTCAGTGCAAGCTTAAGCGAAGAAAGTTTTGTGCGAAGTGAAGTATCGATCTGGCGGGACCCCAACTTGACGATGAGACCTCCAAGGATCGATGGATCAACAGTGACATTGATTGTCACGTCCTTGCCGGCGACGCTTTTCAGCGTGGCCTTCAATTCTGTTTGCTGCGCTGCCGTCAAGGCATGCGCCGAAGTAACGTCCGCCGAAACCTCGCCGCGCTGCGCGCTGGCGATCTGGCGAAATGACTGGATCATGGCAGGCACCGCGAACAGGCGCCGGTTCTGCGCGACGACACGCAGGAAATTGCCGACAAGGCCGCCGATCTTGGCCTTTGCAAGGATGGCGGAAATCGCCTTGACCTGATCCCCCGATGAGAAGACCGGGCTCAAAACCAGTCGCTTCAGATCGGCACTACCGTTAATGAGAGCCTCGAACTCGCCGAGATTCTTCTCCACCTCGGCAACGGATTTCGTCTCCGACGCAAGGTCGAACAACGAACCCGCGTAACGCTGGGCAACACCGGTAATGAGCGACGAAGTTTCTGCCACGAACGACAAGCTCTCTGCGTTGGAGCCAAAAATCTGGAAACCGGAAGGGATTTTCGGTCAAATCTTTGGCATTATTGATTTTTTTACCGCCGAAGGCACAACCCGAAAGCCGTATCCGACGAGATTTGAATGCCGTCTAGCATAGGAACTCAGGACTCGCAACACGCGAATCCCCTAAAAAGGCCGTCCCAATCGCCGCAGCTCTGGATAATTATGAGCAACTGATTCAACTAATGGTGTCATGTTTATGCAATGAAGCCGAAGGCAAAGAGCAACGGGCCTGTTGCCAGCGCAATTTCGACAAGCACCGATATCCAGTTATAAGCTGTGTTGCCTCGATCCGACATCATGGAGATCAGGCGTCCGAACACCGTAAAGCCCCACGAAACGCCAAGCGCGATCCAGAGAAACGGCTGGGAAAAAACCAGCGCGCTTAGCCCAAGTCCGAGATAGAATCCGGCAAACGTGGCGCGCACTTCAGATATCGCTTCAGGCCGCTCCGGTTTCGTCTGCAGGCGCATGATTTTAAGTGCGACGCGGGGCGCAAAAAACAGGATTAATCCGAAGATGACTGTAATTGCGGCTGACAGCCAAGCCAGCCATTCCCCCGTAGTCGCCGGCCAATAAAGTTCCATGACTTATCCCTTCCCCCAATCCCTTTAATCCTGCTTTCACAGCGCCGGATTTTATAAGAAGCTTTGCGGATCAATATCAACCTGCACGCGCACCGATCCCCGTTCTTTTGGTCCTGCCGCCAGCATGGCGCGGATAAAGCCCTGAATATCCGCTTTGCGGGTGCCGTGGATCAGGAGTCGGAAGCGGTGGCGCCCTCTAACAAGCGCGAGTGCTGCTTCCGCCGGACCGAGTACACTGATCTGCGGCGAGGCGGGCGCGCCACGCCGCAAAGCCCGGGCATGATTTTCTGCCTCAGGCCGAGTTGCTGCAGAGATAATCAATGCCGCCAGACGGCCGAATGGTGGCAGCCCGGAGCGTTCTCGCTCCTCTATCTCGCGCTCATAAAAGGCTTGTGAATCACCGGAAACGATCGCGCGCATGACGGGATGGTCCGGTTGATAGGTCTGCAACAGTCCAAGGCTCTTTTTGCCAGTGCGTCCCGCCCGCCCTGTCACCTGGTTCAGCAACTGGAACGTCCGTTCGGCTGCGCGCGGATCGCCATTGGCAAGCCCGAGATCCGCATCGACAACGCCGACGAGCGTCATGTTAGGAAAATTGTGCCCCTTGGCGACAAGCTGCGTGCCGATGATGATATCCGCCTCGCCGCGCGCAATCGCGTCGAGTTCAAGCCTTAGACGCTTCACACCCATGAGATCGGATGACAGGACGATGATGCGCGCATCGGGGAATGTCTTCTCCGCTTCCTCGGCAATGCGCTCGACACCCGGGCCGCAAGCGACCAGGTGGTCAAGCGTACCACAGGATGGACAAGCCTCGGGCCTGGCCTCGCGGTGCCCGCATTGATGACAGACCAGTTGACCACGAAAGCGATGCTCCACAAGCCAGCTTGAACAGTCCGGGCACTGAAACCGATGACCGCATACCCGGCACAAGGTCAGCGGTGCATAGCCACGCCGATTGAGGAACAGCAGCGATTGCTCCTTGCGCTGCAAGGTCTGGTTGATCGCCTCGACCAGAGCGGGGGAAAGAAAACCGCCCGGTCGCGGCGGCGATTTACGCATGTCGATCGATTTGAGGTCGGGCATCGCGGCCTGCGCATAGCGGCCCGGCAGGCGAATGCGCGTGTAGCGTCCCTGTTGGGCATTGACCTGGCTTTCGATCGACGGTGTCGCCGATGCCAGGACCACGGGAAAATTGCCGATATGCCCGCGCACCACGGCCATGTCGCGCGCATTGTAGAACACGCGGTCCTCCTGCTTGTAGGCCGGATCATGCTCTTCATCGACAATGATTAATCCCAGATCCTTGAACGGCAGGAACAATGCCGAGCGCGCGCCCGCGACAACTCTGACCTGGCCCTCCATCACTTGCCGCCACACCCGCTCGCGCGATCTTGGTGCGAGGTCCGAATGCCACTCCGCTGGCTTTGAACCGAACCGATCGTGAAACCGATCGAGAAATTGCTGGGTCAGCGCGATTTCCGGCAACAGGATCAACACCTGTTTGCCTTTTTCGATAGCCTTGGCCACCGCCTCGAAATAGACTTCGGTCTTGCCCGAGCCTGTGACGCCATCGAGCAAGGATACCGAAAAGCTATTCGTCGACATCGCTTCGACCAATTGATCTGCAGCTTGCGTTTGATCGGGGGACAAAGCCGCTTTCGCGTAATCCGGATCGGGAGCGGCTACGATTGGCCGCGCCGGGATCATCACCTGTTCGAAGACGCCCTGAGCGGCGAGACCATCGATGACAGTTGCCGACACGCCTGCGGCATGAGCAAGTCCGGTCCGGGTCCATGCCATTCCGTCTTCCGCAAGTTCCAATACGCGGGCGCGGGCTCCCGTCATCCTGTCGGGCTCGCGGCCGGAGAACCGCAACCCCGGAACAGGCGGCTCCGGATCGAACGCCGCAGGCACCCGCAGCACCATCCGCGCCACCATGCCAGGCGGCGATATCGTATAGTCGGCGGCCCAGCGCATGAACCGCATCATGCCATCATCGACCGGAGGACAGTCAAAGAGTTCTGAAATCGGCCGCAGCTTTTTCGCATCGATCGAATCTGTCGAGCCCTCCGTAACAATCCCTGCGACCTCGCGCGGCCCTAGCGGCACCCGAACGATTGAACCGGCCTGCACCGCCATGCCATCCGGCACGGCATAGCTATACGGCCGTTCGGCCGGCATCGGCACCAACACGGGAACTATTTTTTGCGGGATGAACGAATCCTGGCTCATATAGGCGTGACCTTGGCGCGGCTTTCGGATAAAGAAAAGCCACTTTCCGGGAGAAATATCCCCTCTATCATTTTTGGAAGGACTGCTCCGATGAAATTCTTCGCCGATACCGCCGATGTAAAGGAAATTCGCGAACTCAACGATCTTGGATTGCTTGATGGCGTGACAACCAACCCTTCGCTGATTCTCAAATCCGGCGGCAGCATCTTCGAGGTCACCAAAGAAATCTGCAGCATCGTCAAGGGACCTGTTTCGGCCGAAGTGACAGCGGTCGAATATGAGCAGATGATGAAAGAGGCGGCGGTGCTTGCCAAGATCGCCGACAATATCTGCATCAAGGTACCGCTTACTCTCGACGGCCTCAGGGCCTGTAAGGCGCTTCGCTCCGACGGACACCTTGTCAATGTTACCCTTTGCTTCTCAGCCAATCAGGCTCTGCTGGCCGCTAAAGCGGGTGCAACATTCATCTCGCCTTTCATCGGCCGCATCGATGACATCGGCATCAATGGTCTTGAGTTGATTTCCGAAATTCGGACGATCTACGACAATTACGACTATCCGACGGAAATCCTTGCAGCCTCGATCCGCACCGTAAACCATGTCAAGGAAGCTGCACTAATCGGCGCAGATGTCGTAACCGCACCGCCGGCAACGCTGAAGGCGCTCGTCAAGCATCCGCTGACCGACAAGGGTCTCGAGACTTTCCTCGCAGACTGGGCAAAGACCGGCCAGAAGATCGCCTGATCTTAATATAACTATCTGAATGCAACGCCCGCTGACATCGTCGGCGGGCGTTTTCTCATCGATTATACAACTGATCCAATATCTGCCGTTCAAAAAACGCCAGTTCGGGCGAAGCATGACGCCGCGGGCGCTCTACCGGGATCGCCAGGTCGAGCGCAATGCGTCCGCTATCGATAACGACGACCCTGTCGGCAAGCGAAACGGCCTCTGCTACATCATGTGTCACCAGAACCGCGGTGAATCCTTTCGCCAGCCAGATTCGTTCCAGCAGTTGCTGCATCTCGATCCGCGTCAGCGCATCCAACGCGCCCAGGGGTTCGTCCAGCGCCAATACGGATGGGTGCCCCACCAGCGCGCGCGCAAGAGCGACGCGCTGCCGCTGCCCGCCTGAAAGAACGGACGGCCAGTCGCCGTCACGATCCGCCAAACCGACTTCGGCCAGAATTTCCAGACTTTTCTTGCGCGCTGCCTCGCCCTTTTCGATACCGGTCAGCCCTACGCCGACATTGGCGGCAACCCTCGCCCAAGGCAGGAGTCGCGGCTCCTGAAACATGATGCGGGTACGTTTCTGATCAGCTTCCGCAACGCCTGCAATGATCTCGCCCGATGTCGGCTTTTCCAATCCGGCGATCAATCGCAACAAGGTACTCTTGCCGCAGCCACTCTTGCCGATGACCGCAACGAATTGTCCCTCGTAGACATCAAGATTGATGCCTTGCAGCACCGCCTTGCCGCCAAACTGCTTGGCAACATTGCGAAACGAGAACGAGACCTTGCCTTGGGGTGCCGGCCTATAGGCTGGCGTCGTCGTGGAGTAGGATTTGCGGGCTGTTATCGTCGCTGCGGTCATCTTGGTTCCTCAAACAGTCTGGAAGGCAGGGTGCCATTGCAGTGATAGCCGCTCGAGAAACCGAGCCAGCGAATCCGCAAGCTTTCCAAGCAGCGCGTAGATCAAAATCGATAGAACAACGACGTCGATCAGCAGGAACTCGCGCGCCTGCATCGCCATGTAGCCAAGACCCGAGGACGCTGAAATCGTTTCGGCGACGATCAATGTCAGCCACATGATGCCAAGCGCATAGCGCAACCCGACAAATATCGAGGGCAGCGCGCCCGGCAGGATTACGCGCAGGAAGAGCTGTGTCCGTGACATGCCATAGATGCGCCCCATCTCCACCAGCTGCGGATCGACACCCTGAATGCCAAGCAGTGTATTGACGTAAATTGGAAAGAACACGCCGAGCGCAACGAGAAACAGTTTCGCTTCCTCATCTATGCCGAACCACAGGATTACCAGCGGGATCAGCGCGAGATGTGGAATGTTGCGGATCATCTGCAGCGTTGTGTCGGTCAGTTCGCGGCTGAGCGCCGATAGACCATTGGCAAGGCCAAGCGCGAAACCGATGCTACCGCCGACGAGAAAGCCGCTGAGAGCGCGCAATGTCGAAATGCGTATATTCTCAATGAGTTCTCCCGACAGAAGCAATTTCCAGAATGCCTCTCCGACAGCGGATGGTGCTGGCAAGACGTTGGCAGGTATAAGCCCGGCTCGCGACGCGCCTTCCCATCCGGCAAGCAGAAAGGCAGGCAAGAGCCAGCCCAGCGCGCTGCGCCCGATAGATTGGAGCGCCCGGCTCATGAAGAGGCCTGCAGGCGTTTGTCGCCATAAAAGCCGACGCCGAACTCGTTCTCGATCGAACGGCGCGGGGCGCGCGCACTTCCGCCAAGACCAAGTTCTGGAAACAGAAGTTCCGCAACACGGTAGGCTTCTTCCAGATGCGGATAGCCCGAACCGATCACGGTATCGATACCAACCGCCTGATATTCGCGAATCCGCGTTGCGATGCTTTGCGGCGATCCGACAAGTGCGGTGCCTGCACCGCCACGTACGAGGCCAACGCCGGCCCACAGGTTGGGACCGACAACGAGTTTGTCGCGGCGTCCGCCATGCAGTTCCGCCATCCGGCGCTGTCCGACAGAATCCATTTCCTTGAGAAACCGCGCCTGCGCGACTTCGATCTGCTCATCGGTGATCCTGCTGATCAGCCGGTCCGCCGCGGCCCACGCTTCATCGTCAGTTTCGCGAACGATGAAGTGCAGGCGAATGCCAAACCGCAGCTTGCGGCCTTTTTGGGCCGCCTTTGCGCGGGCGCGCTCGATCTTTTCGGCAACCTGCCCCACCGGTTCGCCCCACGTCAGGTACATGTCGACCTGTTCCGCCGCTAGATCCTGTCCCGCATCGGATGAACCGCCGAAATAGAGCGGTGCGCGTTCCTGTACGGGCAAGAGGTCAAGCCTTCCGCCTTCTACCCGATAATGCTTGCCGTCAAAGTCGACTGTTTTGCCGGAGACGAGATCGCGCCAGATCTTCAGGAATTCAGCCGCCTGTTCATAGCGCTGGTCATGCGGAAGAAACACACCATCACCTGCAAGTTCCTTGGGATTTCCGCCAACAACCACGTTCAGCAGCAGACGGCCGTTGCTAAGGCGGTCGAGTGCTGCTGTCTGCCGCGCGGCGAAAACCGGGGACGTCACACCCGGACGCAGTGCCACCAGAAACTTCAACCGCTCCGTATGCGCGGCAAGCCCCGCTGCGGTGATCCAGGAATCTTCGCAGCTTTGCCCCGTTGGCAGCAACACACCCGGGAAGCCCAGACGATCGACCGCCTGCGCTATCTCACGGAGGTAATCATGTTCCGGCGGCCGTTGCTGCCGTTCGGAACCGAGATAGCTGCCATCGCCATGCGTCGGGATGAACCAGAAGAAATCAAGCGGGGCTGGCTGTGTCATAAGAATATCCAATCCTGATCTTGTGGGCTGAGACTTGCAGATGTTTGCAGCCCAGCATGGCGCGAATATCCTTGGCCTCTAATTGCTTGGAGCCGTCCATACGGCATCGGAAATCTTGATCGCATTGGGGATGAGCTTCAGCTTGAAGAAGCGGTCTGCGGTTTCCTGCTGATGGGCGATTATTGCCGGAGTTATCGGTTCGACGCTGAAAACAGAGCGGTTCGCCGCAAGGGTCTGCGCGTCGAGGGGCACGCCGGTCACTTCATGCAACGCTTCGGCCACCTTGTCCTTGTTGGCGTTGGCCCAATTAGCCGCGACCTTCAGCGCCCCGATTGTCTCCGTCACAACTTCTGGATGTAGCTTGGCAAAATCGCGATTGGCAATGAGATAGGTGTTGACGTTGAGAACGTCGCTGGTGCGGACGAGAATGCGCGGATTGTAGCGCGTCTCGGCAATCGCGAAGAATGGATCCCAGATTGCCCAAGCATCGATCTTATCGCTGGCGAAAGCAGCAGCGGCATCGGCCGGGCTCAGGTAAACCGGCGTGATCTCATCGTAGTTCAACTTGGCTTTTTCCAATGCCGCAATAAGAAGATTGTGCGCGCTTGTGCCTTTGCCGACGCCCACTTTCTTGCCCTTGAGGTCGGCAAGCGACTGGATGGACGAGCCGGGCTTGACGATGATGGCTTCGCCCTTGCCATTAGGCGCAAGAGCAGCAGCATAGGTAATGGCGGAACCTGCGGATTGTCCGAAAATAGGCGGTGCATCGCCGACCCAGCCGACATCTATACTGCCGACGTTAAGCGCTTCGACGAGCGGCGGGCCTGCGGTGAACTCAACCCATTTAACCGCAATGCTTTTCGGCTCAAGTGCTTTTTCGATCACCTGCTGCTGGCGGGCGACGACTGGCAAGCCTGTCTTCTGGAAGCCGATCTTCAACTCCCTCAACGGCTCGGCAGCGTGTAACGATGTGGTGGCAAATACAACTGCAGCGAAAAGGGCCGCGCCAAATGCTCTGCGTGTCAATCTGGACATTGGTCCCTCTGCGGATGCGGGCTTTGTTGACGAAAGCCTTCCCGCCCGACCGGGAATTGATCCAATGCTAGTTAACTCGACAACTCTAATAGAGAAAAGAAATTCTGTAGAATCCGGCGCGATGGGATTAGTTTTCTGGCGAGTCCATGGAGGCGCGCATTTCCATGACACGAGCAACCGCTGCAGGCGATAGCGATACCGCGAACATCAGAAATCGTCGTCGCCGAAACGGCCGTCTAGCCTCAACCCCTCGATGGATGTTGCGCCGTCCTGGCGAACCACGGTCATGGCACGCACGCCGGTTCGAGCAGAAATTTCATCTGCCAGCGCACGCGAATGCGTGACGATCCACAACTGCGTGCGCTCCGCAGCCCGGCTGATCATATCGGCAAGAGCCGGCAGCATCGACGGATGCAGGCTGGTCTCCGGCTCATTCAGCGCAATCAGCCGTGGCAGCCGATAGGACAGAAGTGCTCCCGCCAGCGCCAGAAACCGTATCTGACCATCCGACAGTTCTTCCGGACGGAACACGCGTTGTGGAAATTCCGGAAGGCGCAGGCCGAATGTTGCAGTCTCACCCGGAACCGGCACATCGAGGGTGGCACCTCCTAGTGCTTCAGCGACACAGCGATCGAGGTCAACCGTATCTTCTCGGATATACACCAGCGTCGCAAAGACAGCAGCAAGATTGCCACCGTCTTCGTCCAGCATCGGCGCGGTGATCGCCAACGTCGAGCGTCGAACGGGGGAATCGCGGTCGGTGCGAAAGCCGTGATAAAAACGCCAACCGAGCAGCGTGCCGCGCAGATCGCCGATTTCGGGGTACCGCCGGGAGCTACCGAGAATCGCCAGCCCCGTTTCGGAATCGAGAAGCTTGACTGGGTGCTCGGCGCGCCGGCCGGAATCATCCCTGGCAAACACAGCCGGCCCCTTGCGACCCATCATATCGACCGGCCTTCTACCGCTGGCGATCGTCAGCGCCTCTTCCTTGATCTGCGGCTCGAAAGCAAAACCAGCTGCGGCCGGCGGACGCAAACCAATTTCGACGGAATAATCCCCACGGGTAGTCGTTCCTTCATCTTCAAACGAAGCGCTGAAAGATATCCGTACCGGACCCGGTCTGCGCCTCCCGGTCCACAGGGCGGATTGCATGCCACCTTCGCGCGCAATCTCGTAGGAAAGCGTCCCTTCCGCCGAAGCCTTGACCAGTTGCATTGCCCGATAGAGATTGGATTTGCCGACGCCGTTCTCGCCGACAAACAGTGCGAGCGGACCGATACCGAGCCGTATGGAACGCAACGACCGGTAGCCAGTCGCCGAAAGCGAAGTCAGGCGCATTAGCTACACCCCGACGTTTGTATCTATGTTTTGGATAGATCCTGCGCGACAGCGAGATTGAGCGTCTCGGCGAGCTCCCGAGCCGCACGATTGTTCGCATCGCGCTGCGCCCTCAGTACGGCATAACGCTGCCTTGGCGCGTCGTAGTCCGCGGTGACTATGCGCGTTCCGCTACCAACAACCTTCCCGTCAGACAGGCGCGTCAAGGTATAGGAGCCGGTCATGCGCATCGAACCAGCCGTCGGCTGGCCGGATTTGTCGTTCGTTGCATTCTGCACGAGCAGCAACGACAAATCCCTTGAAGCGACACTCAGCGTCAGCGAATAGGCAGGGCTGGCCGGTTGTCCTGCTCCGCCGGCAAACAGGAAAATCAGATTGTTACGCACTTCCTGCGTCACCCGGTCGCCGGGCTGGTTGATCGAGATGGTGGCGAGCCTCGAGCGTATATTGTCGTTGACGCTTCCAGTCACCGTGGGACTAGGAGTGGAATATAGCGGCCTCACTTGGCATCCTCCGGCAATGAGGGCCATTCCAAGAAAGCAGACCGATAACAACAGACGCCCGGAACGCGATCCCGGTTGAAAACGATCAGGCAACGACATTGATGATCCTCTGCGGTACGATAATGACTTTCTTTGGCGGATTACCATTCAACGCGGCCCTGACGAAATCAAGCGCGAGGGCGGCTTTTTCGACCGCCAATTGATCCGCATCCCGGGCAATTGTCAAATCACCACGCTTCTTGCCGTTAATCTGCACCGGCAACGTCACATCGTTCTCGACGATCAGTGCCTCGTCATAGGTTGGCCATGGCTGATGCGCGACGAGATCCTTGCCGTTCAGCGCCTTGGAGCACTCCTCGGCCAAATGCGGCATCATCGGCGCAATCATGGCGATCAGCATGTTGATCGCTTCCCGGCATGCGCCGATCAACGCCGGGTCCGCCTGGCCTGCCGCAATTTTCTGCAAGGGACCGGACAGGATATTCACCAGTTCATAAAGCCGGGCGACCGCCTTGTTGAAGGCGAGCTTTTCGATATCCTCACCGACAGCCTTCACTGTCTTGTGTGCGGCCTTTGAAACCTGCAGCGCTTCGCCCTCGGAGGCGGTGGCCGGCTCGGCAGTCTTCAACACGTCTGCGGCTTCGGAGATCAACCGCCAGACGCGCTGAACGAACCGATGCGCACCTTCGACACCGGCTTCCGTCCAGATCACATCCCGTTCTGGTGGCGAATCGGACAACATGAACCAGCGCGCCGTATCGGCGCCATAGGACGCGATGATGTCATCCGGATCGACGACATTCTTCTTCGACTTTGACATCTTTTCGATCGAGCCGATCTCGATCTCTTCCCCGGTCTCGATCAGGATCCCGCGGCGCTTGCCGTCACTCTCTTCGACCTTGACCTCTGCCGGCATAACCCAGCCGTCCTTACCCTTATATGTCTCGTGCACGACCATGCCTTGGGTAAACATGCCCTTGAACGGTTCGCTTATATCGAGATGCCCAGCTATCTTCATCGCCCGGGTAAAGAAGCGTGAATAGAGCAGATGCAGGATCGCATGCTCGATGCCGCCGATATATTGATCGACGGGCAGCCAATGATTGGCGGCTTTCGGGTCAGTCGGCGCATCTTCGTGAGGGCTGGTAAAGCGGGCGAAATACCAGGAAGAATCGACGAACGTATCCATCGTGTCGGTTTCACGGCGCGCTGGCTTGCCGCACTGCGGACAGTTGACGTGCCGCCAGGTTGGGTGACGGTCAAGTGGATTGCCGGGCCGGTCGAATTCGACATCGTCTGGCAGTTTGACTGGCAGATCGGCCTTCGGCACAGGAACGACACCGCAATCGTCACAATGGATCATCGGAATCGGGCAGCCCCAATAGCGTTGGCGCGAAATGCCCCAGTCGCGCAGACGGAAGTTGACCTTTCTCTCACCTTGCGGCCGGTTGCCAATCGTCTGCTTCTCCAGCCGGTTCGCCACCTGCTCAAATGCCGCGGCGGGTGTCATGCCATTGAGGAACTGCGAATTGATCATCACCCCGTCATCGACATAGGCTGTTTCAGTAATCTGGAACGTCGCCGCATCCGCGTCTTTCGGCATGACGACAGGGACTACGGGCAAGCCATATTTGTTGGCAAAGTCCAAATCGCGCTGGTCACCCGACGGGCAGCCGAAGATTGCGCCCGTGCCGTAGTCCATCAGGACGAAATTTGCGACGTAAACCGGCAGCTTCCAGCTCGGATCGAACGGATGCTCGACGCGCAGGCCGGTGTCGAAGCCTTTCTTCTCAGCGGTCTCAAGCGCAACAACGGACGTGCCGGCGTGGCGGCATTCCTCGTTGAATTTTGCCAGCGCCGCGTTGGTTTCAGCGACCTTTTTCGCCAGCGGATGATCTGCGGCGATCGCGATAAACGACGCGCCGAACAGGGTGTCCGGGCGCGTGGTATAGACCTCGATTTCGTTCTCGCCACCGATTTGCGACTTACTATCCAGCGCCCAGCGGATCAGCATGCCCTCCGACTTGCCGATCCAGTTGCGTTGCATCAGCCGAACCTTTTCGGGCCACTGGTCGAGACCGTCCAGCGCGCTCAGCAATTCCTCATTGAAATCGGTGATCTTGAAGAACCACTGTGTCAATTCGCGCTGCTCGACCAGCGCACCGGAGCGCCAGCCACGGCCATCGATCACCTGTTCATTGGCAAGAACGGTCATGTCCTCCGGATCCCAGTTGACCTTGGAGGATTTGCGCGTCACCAGGCCGTTCTCGACAAAGTCGAGGAACAACATCTGCTGGCGATGGTAATATTCGACGTCACAGGTCGCGAACTCACGCGACCAGTCGAGCGACAGCCCCATCGACTTCAGCTGGCCTCGCATGGTTTCGATGTTCTGGTAGGTCCAGGTCTTCGGGTGAACCTTGTTCTGCATCGCTGCGTTTTCAGCAGGCATGCCGAATGCATCCCAGCCCATCGGGTGCAGCACGTTGAACCCCTTGGCGCGCTTGTAGCGTGCAACGACATCGCCCATCGCATAATTGCGCACATGTCCCATATGGATGCGGCCCGAAGGATAGGGGAACATCTCGAGCACGTAGTACGGGTCACGCGGATCGTCATTGGACGTTTCGAAAAGTCTGGCGTCGTCCCAAACCTTCTGCCAATGCTTTTCGGCTACACGGGGATTGTATCGTTCGGTTGCCATGAACGGGATTCTCTTGCAAAGGATAATAGTTGCGGGGACCTTCACCATGGAATGGCGGGACCGTCAACCATTTGAAGCTGAAGGAACCCGCGAAAACCGGGCTCGTGTATCATAAATAGGACTCAACCGCGCCATGCCCAATGCCGTTGAACAACTTTTTGCCGTTCAAAGCGAAATTCGCAAAGCCGAAGCCGAGGCCAACCGTCCAGAAGGTTCGGTGAAATTGGTAGCGGTTTCCAAGACTTTTGATGCCGACGCTATTCGCCCGGTTATCGAAGCCGGGCAGCGCGTTTTCGGTGAAAACCGCGTGCAGGAAGCTCTGGCGAAGTGGCCGTACCTGCGTACCGATTTCCCGGATATCGAATTGCACCTGATCGGCCCGCTGCAATCCAACAAAACGCAGGAAGCTGTCGCTCTCTTCGATGTGATCGAAACTGTCGATCGCGAGAAGATCGCCTCAACCCTGGCCGTGGAAATGAAGAAGCAGAACCGCTTTCCGAAGCTCTTCGTCCAAGTCAATACCGGCTCCGAACCGCAGAAAGCGGGCATTGGACCCAAGGAAGCATTGGCGTTCATTACGCGCTGCCGTGGCGTGCATGGCCTTATGATCGAGGGCCTGATGTGCATTCCGCCGGCCGATGAAAATCCCGGTCCGCATTTTGCCCTTTTGCGCAAAATTGCCGACGAAGCCGACGTGGAGAAACTTTCCATGGGCATGTCGGGCGATTACCGGATTGCCATAGGTTTCGGTGCGACGTCGATACGCGTCGGCTCGGCGATTTTTGGCGCCCGTTAGAGCCTTCCTGACTGGATGAAGGGTCGAGGTCGTAATTTGGCCTACCAGCTACGGCGCGGCCCGGTATCGATGTGATAGTAACCCGCCGGGTAGCGCTTCAGCCCACCCACGTCTTTCGCGGAAGAAAGAAAATTGACCAATCCGGACACGCCGCCATGCACCCGGAAGTCCACCGCCTGGCAGCTAAGGTGATAGGACTGATCACGTCCGCCAACACTGCGATTGCGTGACCGCGAACGAACCGTGGAGTTGACAGTAATCGGACCATATTTGGCTGACACGCGGTTGAGCACATTCCTCAAACGTTCCGGCACACATTTCGACGGGGCCTTGTAATCGATATAGGCCTTGCCGCGAGGCATGGCGGCGAGCACCAGGGGGCTAATCTTGTCGAAGACGGAATCTTTCAGGAGATGCGCGTGCTCTTCGCCGAACAGATGAGCGCCAATCCGCTCCTGGGGATTCGACGGCTCGGGTAACGTTCCGGCATCCGCGGGGATTGCCAGTGCGAGCACGGTCAGAAAAAGCATCGTGAATTTCGCGCGGAACACAACACTGCGCAAGGGTTGAATTGTCATTCTTCGATCCTTGGTGGCGCAGATTTTATGATTATGCGGCGCGCCCCGTTTGTCCTCCCAAGTCAAGGCAGCGACCGATCAAGCCGAAATGTGTTCAAAATAGACCGCGTTCCATGACAAAATGTAACGGTATATTACAACGCCCGGTTGTAGATCACGGCGCGGCACCTCCCGGATCAGTCATTTGGGATATTTACGCCATGATTTGCATGATGCTAAGGAAAGCGCTTCGCCCCTCGCTCGAGGGGTTCGCGGGTGGAGGCCCGTCATTTCAGATTCTGGAGGAAATTGATGTCCGAGAAGGTTTATCCCGTGCTGGCAAGCGCGAAGAAAAGCGCGCTCATCGACGATGATACCTATCAGAGCTGGTACAAGCAGAGCGTCAAGGATCCCGAGAAATTCTGGGCCAAGCACGGAAAGCGCATCGATTGGTTCAAACCTTTTACCAAGGTGAAAAACACCTCGTTCCAGGGAAAGGTCGCGATCAAATGGTTCGAGGATGGCGTCACCAACGTCTCGTACAACTGCATCGATCGCCATTTGAAAAAGCGCGGCGATCAGGTTGCCATAATCTGGGAAGGCGACAATCCCTATCTCGACAAGAAGATCACCTATAATGAGCTTTATGAGCAGGTATGCCGTCTCGCCAACGTGTTGAAGAAGCACGGTGTCAAGAAAGGCGACCGCGTCACCATCTATATGCCGATGATCCCTGAAGCCTCCTATGCGATGCTCGCCTGCACACGCATCGGCGCCATCCATTCCGTGGTTTTTGGCGGCTTCTCTCCCGATGCACTCGCCGGCCGTATTGTAGACTGCGAATCCACCTTCGTTATCACCGCAGATGAAGGTATGCGCGGTGGGAAACCTATCCCGCTCAAGGATAACACCGACAAGGCGATCGATATCGCTGCCAGGCATCACGTCAGGGTAAAGAACGTGCTGGTCGTACGCCGCACGGGCGGCAAGACCGGCTGGGCGCCGGGCCGGGATCTCTGGTACCACGAGGAAACGCAAAGTGTGAAGCCCGAGTGCAAGCCGGAGAAGATGAAGGCGGAAGATCCGCTGTTTATCCTCTATACGTCGGGTTCAACGGGAAAGCCGAAGGGTGTTCTGCACACCACCGGCGGCTATCTGGTCTATGCCGCGATGACGCATCAATACGTCTTCGATTACCATGATGGCGATATCTACTGGTGCACCGCCGATGTCGGCTGGGTCACCGGCCACTCCTATATCGTTTATGGACCGCTCGCCAATGGCGCGACCACGCTGATGTTCGAGGGCGTCCCCAACTATCCGTCGGTTTCACGCTTCTGGGAAGTCATCGACAAGCACAAGGTCAACATCTTCTACACTGCCCCTACCGCCATTCGCGCACTGATGAGCGCCGGTAACGACCCTGTCACCAAGACATCGCGCAAGTCGCTGCGCATCCTTGGCTCCGTTGGCGAGCCGATCAATCCGGAAGCCTGGGAATGGTACTATCAGGTCGTCGGCGACAAGCGTTCGCCCATCGTCGATACCTGGTGGCAGACCGAAACCGGCGGCATACTGATTACACCGCTACCCGGCGCAACCCCGCTCAAGCCGGGTTCGGCAACGCGGCCTTTCTTCGGGGTGCAGCCGCAGCTGGTCGACAATGAAGGCAATGTGCTTGAAGGCGCCGCCGACGGCAATCTTTGCATCATTGATTCGTGGCCCGGCCAGATGCGTACGGTCTATGGCGATCACAAGCGTTTCATCGAGACCTATTTTTCCACTTACAAAGGCAAGTATTTTACCGGCGATGGCTGCCGTCGTGACAAGGACGGCTATTACTGGATCACCGGACGCGTCGATGACGTGCTCAATGTTTCGGGTCATCGCATGGGCACGGCAGAAGTGGAATCCGCGCTTGTTTCGCACGATACGGTGTCGGAAGCCGCCGTCGTCGGTTACCCGCACGACCTGAAGGGCCAAGGCATTTACTGCTATGTCACGCTCATGGCCGGCCTTGAGGGCACCGATGCGCTGCGCAAGGATCTCGTTGCACATGTGCGCAAGGAAATCGGACCGATTGCTTCGCCCGACAAGATCCAGTTCGCGCCGGGTCTGCCCAAGACCCGCTCGGGCAAGATCATGCGCCGTATCCTGCGCAAGATTGCCGAGGACGACTTCGGCGCGCTCGGCGATACGTCGACGCTTGCCGATCCAGCTGTCGTCGACGATCTGATCGCCAACAGGCAAAACAAAAAGGGCTGATCTTTCCTTCTTCCATCGAGCACGACCTGTAAATTCAGCCTGACGAGTCAACGGGTGCGATATCGAGAACCGGAGCACAGTGGACATCTCGACCATGAGCACCCGAAGTCGAGAAAATCACATCAGGCGGCCGTCAAGATTTATCGATACAGGTCAGCCCGCGTCTGCGGCACGGCCGATAGACCCCGCTTGCGCTTGGATGCCAGCGTCTGGTTGATCTGGACGGTACCGCGTTCGAAGGCCAGCGCGCAACCGGTCAGATAGAGTAGCCACAGCCGTGCCTTGGGCGCGCCGACTTCGGCGATGGCTTCGTCAAATCGGGCGTGGAGCCGGTCCGCCCACATCCGGCAGGTCTTGCCGTAATGCTCGCGGAGATTTTCGACATCATGCACTTCAAAGCCGTGGCCCTCGAGATTTTCCACCGTCATTCCGAGGTTATCCAGCTCGCCGCCTGGGAAAATATATTTCACGAGCGCCAAGTGCTCGGCGCTCTTGCGCCCGAAGGTCTTCTTGTTACGTTTCATGCGCCGCGTGATGGCGTGATGCAGATAAAGCCCTCCCGGCCGCAACAGGCGGCGCACGCTGGAATAATAGGTATCGTAATGCGCTATGCCGACCGCTTCGAACATGCCGATTGACGATATCTTGTCGAACTGACCCTCGAGGTGTTCGTAGGATTTGACGTGGATAGTGATCTTGTCTTCAAGGCCCTCAGCCTTGATGCGCTCTCGCGCCAGTGCCGTCTGCGCCTCGGACAGCGAAACACCCGTCCCGGTCACGCCATAATGTTTTGCCGCGTAGATCAACATCGCCCCCCAGCCGCAACCGATGTCCAGCAGCCGGTCGCCAGGTTGCAACCGCAGCTTGCGGCAGATCAGCTCCAGTTTGTCCGCCTGCGCTTGGTCGATCGTGTTGGCCCAATCGGTGAAATAGGCGCAGGTGTAGACCATGCGCTCATCGAGAAAGAGCTGATAGAAAGCGTTCGACACATCGTAATGATGCGTGATGGCTTCCTTGTTGGAGCCACTGACAAAGGGGTCCTTGCCGCCCAGACCGGAATTGCTGGCCTTGCCGCGGCCAAGCAGCAGCGACGGCACATCTTTGAGCAATTGCCATTTCGGCAGGCTCTTCAGTTTCTGCTTGAATTTGCCCTTGGGGCCTTTCTCGACGAGGTCGAACAGGGTGCCGTTCTTCACATCGATTTGTCCGGAAACCCACAATTCGACGATCGAGCCAATGTTCGGCTTCAGGGCAAGCTGGCGCACGACCATGGGATCGTTAATCGCAAGAATTGGGCCATCGGTTTCGCCGATTCTGGTGCCATCCCATAATTCGACGCCAAATTGCGGCTCGAGTACATCGATTACCGTGCGGATAATCCGCGCCGCTCTATCTTCCGCTGCCATCCTGTACCCCTAAACACCGCGTTGGCGCTGATTGGCACCGGGCGCTTCTTGAAAAACATTTCTTGGCTTATGGCCGCAAACCGCCATTTGCAAGCCACCAGAAAGCTTCGACAAATTTTTCTCTTGAAACGCGGGCAAAGACACCCCATTCTTGTTTTGTGTTCAACGAATGTAAAGGAGGTGATCCGATGTCTCGTGATTTCGAAAACTGCCACAAGGCGTCTGATGCTTTCCATCGGGGGTCGTCTCTCCGTTGAATAAGCACCCTGGCTAAGTCCAGGGAAGAAGGCCAAACGACAGCTTTGTGCCAGACGGAATTGCGGGGCCACCCTTCGGGGTGGCCCTTTCCGTTTATGCCGCGCGCTTGCCGGTAATTTGAAAGCCGATCGCTTTCATAACGGCCATCGTTGTTTCGAGAGTGGGATTTCCGTTTTCACTTAGGGAACGATAGAGCTGCTCTCGAGCCAAGCCCGTGTCCCGCGCTATCTTTGTTATGCCCTTGGCACGCGCCACAACTCCGAGTGCTCTCGCGATGTATCGCGCTTCTCCAGTCTCGAAGGCATTTGCGAGAAAGACTTCTATCGCCTCGTCGGTCGTCAGATCCTCGGCGGGATCATACGGAATCAATTTTTCAAGCATTCTAACTCCTCTAAGCGTCAGCCAAAAATTGCGCTATGCGGATGTCCTTTGCCTGTGTGCTTTTATCATCACCGCAAAGCCTGCGGGCCCGAAAGCAAGGCGATCCAACCGCGAAGCGATCAAAGCTCGGGCTCGCCGGTCTTTGAGTTCCGTTCGCCATTTTCGAAACGTTTCAGTTTGTTCAAGCTGGAGCATATATGTATTTTTTAAATTACAAAACGTCAATAACTCTGATCGTATCGCCAAACCATCGCAGACAACACCAACGCCCGATTGCACAGGGCAGCTCTTGCTCTTCGCCAAATTGATGATACCAAGATTTGCCTGAAAACGCTGCATTCTGCCTAATCCCAAGGCAAAATCCCACTGAAAGTTTTGAACAATGTCGGCTGCTATAGTCCAAAACGCGTCAAAGCGTGCATGGCGTGATGAAATCGTTGCGATGCTCTCGCTGAGCTGGCCGATGATTCTCACCAATCTTGCGCAGACCGCGATGACAGCGACCGATGTCATGATGATGGGCTGGGTCGGGGCAAGCACGCTGGCGGCGGGTGCGCTGGGCACCAATCTCTATTACGTTCCGATGATTTTCGGCCTCGGGCTGATGACAGCAACCTCGCCGATGATGGCGCGTGAACTCGGACGCAACAAATTCACCGTCCGCGAAATACGCCGCACGGTACGCCAGGGTCTGTGGATCGCAGTCACGATTTCGATCCCGATCTGGCTCATATTGTGGAACACGAAAACGATCCTTATCGCCATGGGGCAGGATCAAGCGCTCGCTGCCGAGGCCGGCAATTATGTGCGTGCGCTGCAATGGGCGGTGCTGCCCTTCTATTGCTATATTGTGGTGCGTTCCTTCATCGCTGCTCTGGAACGCCCCGGCTGGGCGTTGGTCATCGCGCTTTTTGCCGTTGCCTTCAATGCGTTGGCGAACTGGTTGTTGATCTTCGGTCATTTCGGCTTTCCGAGGCTCGGCATTGTCGGGTCCGGCATCGCAACGTCGCTATCTTCAGCCTTGATGTTTGCCGGCTTCGTCATTGTCATTTCTTTCGACAAGCAATTCCGGCGCTACCGCCTCTTCGGACGTTTCTGGCGTGCGGACTGGCCGCGCTATCGCGAACTGTTGCGCCTCGGGCTGCCCATTGCTGCGATCCTCAGCTTCGAAGTAACGATCTTCAATGCCGCTGCCTTCCTGATGGGACTGATAGGGGCTGATTCGCTCGCCGCGCATGCCATCGCCATCCAGATCGCCTCGATTGCCTTCATGGTGCCGATGGGTTTTGGCCAGGCGGCAACGGTGCGTGTCGGCCGGGCATACGGTGCGCAGGATCGTGACGGCATCAGGCGCGCCGGCTGGGTTGCGTTCACGGCGGGCACCGGCTTCATGGTCCTCACCGCGCTGCTGATGCTGTTGGCGCCGCACGCTTTGATAAGTGCTTTCATCGACGTCAACGACCCTGCCAACGCCAAGGTGATTTCACTGGCGGTTACATTTCTGGCCTTCGCCGCGCTGTTCCAGATTTTCGATGGCGGTCAGGCCGTCGCCAGCGGCATGTTGCGCGGCTTGCACGATACCACCATACCGATGATCTATGCAGCTATCGCCTATTGGGGCGTCGGCCTGCCACTGTCTGTCGGCCTCGGCTTCTGGCTCGGCTTGGAAGGCGCAGGTATCTGGCTTGGGTTGCTGTGCGGTCTTGCAACAGCCGCTCTTCTGCTGATCAGCCGCTGGCTGCGGCGCGAAAAACTTGGGATCGAGATTATCCGCTAGCTCTAGGGTCCTGACGCTAGAAGTCGATGGTGCGGCCTTTGATTTCCCAATCACCGAAGCGCGCAGGATCCTTGCCGCCGCGCCCGCCGATTTCGCGCGGCTGACCGGGCTTTTCCTTCTCGGCCTTGCGCCGTGCTTCCGCCTCTTTCAATGCCCGCTGCGCGGCTGGCGGCAACTGCTCGAATGTCGGACGCTGCCGGCTGTCATCATTGTCTGCCTGCGGCGTCACTGTCCTATGGTCGTCGTTCATAACGCTGATACTCGTCATTGAAGCTTGCTGTATAAAACACCATCATATAGCGGAAGACGACCGGTAAAAGGAATGAACTTGATAGATTTGTCCAGTACGGGAGGACTGATGCCATGAATGTGATGCGCACCGGAATGCTGCTTGCCTTTATGACCGCCCTTTTCATGGGCGTCGGTTTTCTCATTGGCGGAACCGGCGGCATGATGATCGCCCTCGTCATTGCTGCGGGCATGAATCTGTTCAGCTACTGGAATTCCGACAAGATGGTGCTGAACATGCACCACGCGGTCGAGGTCGATGAGGCAAACGCGCCGGAATATTACGCCATCGTGCGCGATCTGGCCGCGAAGGCAAATCTTCCCATGCCGAAAGTTTATCTGATTCAGAACGACCAGCCCAATGCCTTCGCGACGGGGCGCAATCCGCAAAATGCCGCCGTTGCCGCGAGTACGGGCTTGCTGCAGCGGCTTTCGCCTCAGGAAGTCGCCGCCGTCATGGCCCATGAACTCGCCCATGTCGAACACCGCGATACACTGACCATGACCGTCACTGCCACCCTTGCCGGCGCCATTTCCATGCTCGGCAACTTCGCAATGTTTTTCGGCGGTGGCAGCCGTGAAAACAACAATCCGCTCGGCTTCATCGGCGTGCTCATCGCCATGATCGTCGCGCCATTTGCCGCCATGATCGTGCAGATGGCAATCAGCCGCACCCGTGAATATGCCGCCGACCGGCGCGGTGCGCAGATTTGCGGCAATCCGCTGTGGCTGGCGTCCGCGCTCGACAAGATTGCCCGTGGCGCAAAACAGATCGTCAACGAGGATGCCGAGCGCAACCCGGCCTCCGCTCCGCTTTTCATCATCAATCCGTTGAGCGGCCAAGGCGCCGACAATCTGTTCTCCACCCATCCGAGCACGGAAAACCGCATCGCCGCACTTGAAGCGATGGCGAACGAGTTCAGCCAGGCGCCCGCCGCCTCTCGTCCGGCCCGCGCACCACAGGCCCCCATCGACGACGAACCGTTGGATGACCGGCCGTCCCCATGGGGCCGCGATGGCGGCGGCCGTAAAGGCCCCTGGGCATGAGCGCGGAGCCCGGGACCAGACGACCAGCCAAACGGCCTTTAGGCAAAAAATCGGCAGATTACATCGATGCGGAAGACCGTCCCGGTCTCGCAGCGCGTCAAGTGGCGACGCGCCTGCTTGGCGCCGTCATCGAGAAGCACACCTCGCTCGACGGCCTGACTGACAACAGCCACGGCCACCCCCAATATATGGCGCTCGACGACCGCGATCGCTCGCTGGTCCGCGCCATCCTCGGCGCCGCATTGCGCAATCGTGGCAGCATCGAAGCCGCCATCGGCCAGTTGATCGACCGGCCATTGCCGGAAAATGCCGTTGCGCTGCGCCACCTTCTGGCAGTAGCCGCCGCACAGATCCTCTATCTCGACCTGCCTGACCGTGCCGCGGTCGATCTTGCGGTCACCGCCGCCAATAATGATCCGCGCAATCGCCGATTCGCCTCGATGGTCAATGCTGTCCTTCGCCGGTTGTCACGCGAAAAGGAAACGTTCAAGAGCGAGGTCCATTCGCACGCCAGCAATGTTCCGGCCTGGTTCGAGAACAGCCTTGTTGCCGCTTATGGCAAGGACAAGACCAAAGCCATTCTCGACATCCAAAGCAAGGAACCACCAATCGACCTGACCGTGAAAGGCGATCCGCAGATGTGGGCGGAAAGGCTTGGCGGCATCGCATTGCCAACGGGTTCGGTACGTCTTGCCACTGTCGAAGGGGCGCTCACGTCTCTTCCGGGATTTGCAGAGGGCGAATGGTGGGTCCAGGATACCGCTGCAAGCCTTCCAGCGAAGCTCTTCGGAGACATCGAGGGCAAGCGCGTCGCCGATCTTTGCGCAGCGCCGGGCGGCAAGACTGCACAGCTTGCACTGGCGGGCGCCAATGTCACGGCCCTCGACCTTTCAGCCAACCGCCTCAAGCGTCTGCGCTCAAATCTCGAACGCCTCAAGCTTTCCGCCGAGACGGTCGAGGCCAATCTTTCCACCTACCAGCCAACGGAGCTATTCGATGCGATCCTGCTCGATGCGCCGTGTTCATCAACGGGCACTGTGCGGCGGCACCCGGACGTGCCCTGGACCAAGACGCCCGAAGACGTAGCGAAGCTGGCACAACTCCAGGCCAAACTCCTCGATCATGCCGTTACTATCGTTCGCCCAGGTGGGATTGTGGTCTTTTCCAACTGCTCGCTCGATCCACTCGAAGGAGAGAAAGTTGCCACTGATTTGCTCGCAAAAAACCCGGGCATAGCGCTCATACCGGTAACCGCGGACGAAGTTGGCGGTCTCGCTGAACTCATCACCGCGGAAGGTTTTGTCCGCTCCACACCGGCCGATCTTGCCCATGAGGATCCCGCGCTTTCCGGCATGGATGGCTTCTTCGCAGCACGCTTCAAACGGAAATACTAAAGTTTTAACCGTTTCTGCTCCATAGTCGGCGTTTGTCGAGGCGATTCGAAGCAATAATAATATGGTCGCGCTAAGCGAAACACCGCAACTGTGGGGACTGGCAACAGCGCAACTTTGGCGCCGTTTCCGCAGGCGCGTGCGAATGGGGCCCCTCTATCGCTGGAGGTTCACGGGTTTTACGCCCGAACGCGTTCTCATTGCCCCGCAAGATCTCCGGCCTGCAGATCCACAGCTGGCGGAAGAGTTTTACCATGGTCGTTTCGCCCTTGCCGGCAGGGTCGTCGAGACGGGCGGGCGGTCGCCATTCCTGATTGAACCACCCAACGCCGCGTGGCAGGCAGCCCTTCATAATTTTGGCTGGCTACGCCATCTGCGCGCCGCAGGCACGGATCTTGCTACCGCCAATGCGCGGGCGCTGCTCGGCGACTGGATCACTACTCACGGCCGGTCGATTTCAGGACCCGCCTGGCTGCCCGAAGTCACTGCCCAGCGCATCATAGCCTGGCTACAACATTCCAGCCTCATCCTCGCCGGCACGGATCTTCGCTCGTACCGCCAGTTCATGCGCTCGCTCGCCATGCAGGTGCGCTATTTACGAACCATGGCCGCCGTCATGGATGATGGCGAGGAGAAGCTGCGCGCGCGCATTGCCCTTGCGCTCGCCGTATTGGCCTTGCCCGTAACAGCCAGTACCAGCCGGTCAGCCAGGCGTAACCTCGAGTACGAACTCGTCCGGCAGATCTTGCCGGATGGCGGTCACATTTCGCGCAATCCGCTGACTATTCTTGAACTGCTTGCCGACCTTCTGCCCCTGCGGCAGACCTATGCCAGCGGCCAGGAAGCGCCACCCAAGGCATTGATCGAAGCCATCGAACGCATGCTGCCCGCGCTACGATTCTTTCGCCACCACGACGGCAGTCTTGCGTTGTTTAACGGCGTCGGCGCGACCATGCCGGAACGGGTAATCGCAGTGCTGCGCCATGACGATATTGGCGGCCTGCCGCTCACCCATGCGCCGCATTCCGGCTATGAACGGCTATCCATGGATTCCACAACGATCATCGCCGATACAGGTCTCGCACCGCCTGTGACGGCCTCTCGCGATGCCCATGCCGGCTGCCTTTCCTTCGAGATGTCCTCCGGTCGCAACCGTTATATCGTCAATGCCGGCGTCGATCGCTACGGCCCGCCGGAATTTCGCCCCCTGGCGCGTTCCACCGCCGCCCATTCGACAGCCACGATCAACGACACGTCCTCCTGCCGGTTCAGCTCCACGTCGGGACTGTCGACGATGATCGGTACGCCGATCATCGCTGGTCCCACGAAGGTCAATATTGAACGGATCGAACGCGAAGGCGCAGTCGGATTCGTCGCCAATCACAATGGCTATGTCCGGCCCTTTGGCATCTATCACGAACGCCAGATTGTCCTCTCGCATAATGGCAGCGTGATCGAGGGCATAGACAGTTTCTTCGCTTCCGGCCGTAATCCACTCCGTGACACAGGTGCAGAGGACGTTGTCATCCGTTTTCACCTGCACCCATCCGTCAACATCACAGTCGATGAGCATGGCCTGATCATCCTGCAAGTCGAGAATGATGACATCTGGATGTTTTCGGCGACGGTCCAGCCCTTTGTCGAGGACTCGCTGTTCTTCGCCGGGTTCCGGGGACCGGTCAAGACCCGCCAGATCACGCTTTCGGTCAATGCCGCCCAGCGCCCGGAAGTCGAATGGCAGTTCACCCGCACGACCCTCGGGGTCTACGGATAACATTCCGTCCGATCACCAATCTGTGTTTCGGCTTCGGGGGCGACATCCGGCCTTCTGGCTTGTATAGAGTTGCATCGTTGCGCTCGCTCGGCGGGCTTGCACCTCTGTCATCATTATGGTCACCAGGAGTCTTCACCATGGAGTATCGTCAACTTGGCCGCTCCGGCCTCAAAGTATCCGCGCTCAGCCTCGGCACGATGACCTTTGGCGGCAAAGGCAATTTCGCCAAGACCGGTGACACGGACCTGGAAGGCGCCAAGCGCCAGATTGGCATGGCTCTCGATGCCGGGATCAATCTTATCGACACGGCGGACATTTATTCGACCGGTGCTTCGGAAGAGATCGTCGGAGAGGCTCTCAAGGGCAAGCGTGACAGCGTCCTCGTCGCCACCAAGGCCAGGTTCCGCATGGGCGAAGAAATCAATGATGCCGGCCTGTCGCGCTATCATTTGATCCGCGCCGCAGAGGCCACCCTGAAACGGCTCGGCACTGATCACATCGACCTCTACCAGCTGCATCAGTGGGACGGATTGACACCGCTGGATGAGACGCTGGAGGCGCTCGATACCCTCGTGCGCTCGGGCAAGGTACGTTACGTCGGCGTTTCAAATTTCTCCGGTTGGCAGCTGATGAAGGCCATGGGCGTTGCGGCACTGGAAAAGTTCATCGCGCCTGTCAGTCAGCAGATCCATTATAGCCTTGAGGCCCGTGAGGCGGAATATGAACTGATCCCCGCGACGCTTGACCAAGGCGTTGGCGTACTGGTGTGGAGTCCATTGGCCGGTGGACTACTGTCCGGCAAATACCGCCGCAACAAGGCAATGCCGGAAGGCACGCGTCAGCTTGCTGATTGGGGTGAGCCACCAATCCGGGATCAGGAGCGGCTTTATGACATCATTGAGGTGCTGGCCGGCATTGCCGAAGCGCGCAATATCTCTGCGGCGCAGATTGCGCTTTCCTGGCTGCTCGGGCGCAAGGGCGTAACGTCTGTCATCGTTGGCGCTCGCACCGACGCCCAGCTTGCGGATAATCTCAAGGCTGCCGATGTGATTCTGAGCGCCGAAGAACGTGCAAGTCTGGACAAGGTCAGCCAGTTGCCGCTGATTTATCCGTACTGGCATCAAGCCCGAACCGCGTCCGACCGGCTTTCTGCCGCCGACCTTTCCCTTATCCAACCCCATTTGAAATAAAGAAAGGCCGGGGGTGGGAGGACCGCCGGCAGCGAGAGCCCTATGTCCTATTCCCGAGACACCGTACTACCACAACCGGAAGCTGCCGGGATCGCAGCCGAAATGCCGGGACTTTCCCCGGCATTGACCTTTTTGTTCGCATTCGCCTGCGGGGCGATGGTCGGCAATATTTACTATGCGCAAGCGCTTATCGGTCTCATCAGCACCGATCTCGATATGCATGGCGGTATGGCCGGTTTTATCGTTACAGTGACGCAACTCGGCTATGGGGCGGGGCTGCTGTTCCTGGTTTCGTTGGCCGATCTCGTCGAAAATCGTCGTTTGGTTCTGCTGACGCTCGCTGGCACTGCACTTGGCCTCGCCGGAGCAGCTTTGTCCGGCTCGGCAATGACCTTTCTCTTGTCGTCCTTCGCCATCGGTTTCTTCGCCTGTGGTGCGCAGGTACTCGTGCCTTTCGCTTCCCATCTGGTTCCCGCTGCCTCGCGCGGCCGCACGATCGGCAATGTCATGGCGGGACTGTTGACTGGCATCATGCTGGCGCGACCGCTGGCAAATCTGGTCGCTTCCGAGTTCGGATGGCGGGCGATCTTCTGGATTTCGGCAGCGGCAATGCTCGCTGTCCTCGTGCTCTTGCGGGCCGCGCTCCCACAACGCCGGCCGCATGGCAGCATGCGCTATGGCGCCATCCTCAAATCGATGTGGTATCTGCTTGTCACCACACCGGCTTTGCAGCGCCGCGCCCTTTATCAGGGCATCATCTTCGCCAGTTTCAATCTGTTCTGGACTGGCATTCCGCTGCTTTTGACCGACATTTTTGGCTACAGCCAACGCCAGATCGCACTGTTCGCCCTGGCGGGTGCAGCCGGCGCGCTCGCGGCTCCCGTGGCTGGCCGCCTCGCGGACCGTGGCTATACAAGACAGGGTACTGCTATCGCCATGATAACGCTCGCGATCTGGTTTCTGATTGCCGGTTGGGCCGGAACCGCCATCTCCATCACCGCGCTCGTCCTTGCGGCGATCTTCATCGACAGCGCCGTTCAAACCAACCAGATACTGAGCCAGCGCATCATCTTCTCGCTCAATGACCAGGCGCGTGGTCGCCTCAATGCGATCTATATGACCATCGTTTTCCTGCTTGGTTCGGCCGGATCGGCGCTTGCCGCGGCCACCTATTATTATGGTGGTTGGTGGGTTACTTCGCTGGCGGGGGCCGGGCTTGGTCTCCTCGTCCTGCTGATTTTCACAACGGAACCACGCTCCCAGTCGTGAATCGCCGCAGGGCGCTCAAAAAAGTAGGATTCCCCACCTCCCTGTGCTAGAGCAAATTTTGTCTATTCAGAGCCATTCTGCCGGAGGGAATTTGGTTCAAGGTCGAGGGATTTGGCCCAAATTCACCCGGCCCTTTGGGTTTCCTGCTGGCGGCCAACCACTTTGTCAGGCGGCGTCGTCCGATGGAAAGACATCGGCCTCGCCACCTTCCGTGTGGATTGTCTCGCCATCCGGGAAACAGAACTGGCTCTGAATAAACAAAACTTGCTCTAGGGGCCGTTGAGAATCAGGTCGGGCGAGGCGAAAATGGTGGTTTCCGAGCACCGGAGCGGAGAAAACCGCCATTTGCAGGCCGCCATGGCGTGAGTTTTCCATTCAAAGTTTGAGGACGTACATCCATGGCCGTCGCCGCCAAATCCTTTCCTGCTCCAAACCTTCATCCCGTGAAGAGAGCCCTTCTTTCCGTTTCGGACAAGGCTGGCCTTACCGCGCTGGCTCATGCGCTGCACCGGCACGGTGTTGAAATCCTCTCCACCGGCGGCACCTCGAAGACGATAGCCGCCGAGGGCATTCCTGTCCGCGACGTCGCCGACGTCACCGGCTTTCCGGAAATCATGGACGGCCGCGTCAAGACCTTGCATCCGAAAGTGCATGGCGGACTGCTCGCCGTGCGAGACGATCCGGAACATGAAGCGGCGATGAAGGCGCATGATATCGGCGCCATCGATCTCGTCGTCATCAACCTCTATCCGTTCGAAGAGGTCCGTCATTCCGGTGCCGACTACGCGAATATTGTCGAGAATATCGACATTGGCGGTCCGGCCATGATCCGCGCGGCAGCCAAGAACCACGCTTATGTCGCCGTCGTTACCGAGACTGGCGACTACGACATGGTCATCGCCATGCTCGACAAGCATGAGGGTTCGCTGCCCTATTCATTCCGCCAGGGCCTTGCCGCCAAGGCCTATGCTCGCACGGCAACCTATGACGCAGCTATTTCCGGCTGGTTTGCCGAAGCCCTGATGACGGAAACGCCATCGCGCCGGGCCATCGGCGGCCAACTGCATTCGGTCATGCGCTACGGGGAAAATCCCCACCAGTCGGCTGGGTTCTACCTCACCGGCGAAAAGCGTCCAGGCGTCGCCACCGCTACCCAGCTGCAGGGTAAGCAGCTTTCCTACAACAATATCAACGACACGGATGCCGCCTTCGAACTCGTCGCCGAATTCGACCCGGCGCGCACATCCGCCGTCGCCATCATCAAACACGCCAACCCTTGCGGCGTCGCCGAAGGCTCGACCTTGAAGGAAGCCTATCTGAAGGCGCTCGCCTGCGACCCGGTTTCGGCGTTCGGCGGCATTGTCGCACTCAACAAGACGCTCGACGCCGAAGCTGCGACGGAAATCGTCAAGACCTTCACCGAAGTCATCATCGCGCCCGATGCGACACCGGAAGCGCAGGCGATCGTTGCAGCCAAGAAGAACCTGCGGCTGCTCGTGACCGGCGGCCTGCCTGATCCGCGTGCCGGTGGCATCAGCGCCAAGACGGTTGCCGGGGGCATCCTCGTCCAGTCGCGCGACAGCGGCGTCGTCGACGATCTCGAATTGGAGGTGGTCACAAAACGCGCTCCAACCGAAGCGGAAATGTCCGATCTCAAGCTTGCCTTCCGCATTGCCAAGCACGTGAAATCCAATGCCATCGTCTACGTCAAGGACGGCGCAGCCGTTGGCATCGGCGCCGGGCAGATGAGCCGCGTCGACAGCGCTCGCATTGCGGCGCGCAAGGCCGAGGATGCCGCCGAAGCAGCGGGAAGCGCGACGCCATTGACCAAGGGTTCCGTGGTCGCCTCCGACGCGTTCTTCCCCTTTGCCGACGGCCTGCTTTCAGCTGTCGCCGCTGGTGCCACCGCCGTGATTCAGCCGGGCGGGTCGATGCGCGACGACGAGGTGATCGCGGCTGCCGACGAGCACGGTATCGCAATGGTCTTTACCGGCATGCGCCATTTCAGGCATTGATTTTTGCAGCCGGGTAGGGCGTCCGCAACAGGATCGCCAGCCCGGCCAGCAAGAAGAATATGATCATCGCCATGCCGAGGCGCGGCGATCCGCTGAGCGCCGTCACAGTTGCGACCAGGAAGGGTGCGAGGAAACTCGTCGCCCGTCCCGACAGCGCATAGATGCCGAAATATCGCCCGGCCTCATCAGCCGAAACGCTGCGCGCCATGTAAGAGCGTGACGAAGCCTGCACGGGTCCAAAGGCTATGCCGATGAGCAGTCCGAAGCCGATATAGGCTTTTTCTGCAGGTGTACCGAACAGACCTCCGCTATCGGCACCCGGCAATTGGACAAGGCCAAACAGCGTATAGCCCGGGCCGGTCGAGACGATGCCGATCGTCGCGATGGTCAGCAACACCAGCGAGATCACCACCACGACCTTTGACCCAAGCATCGTGTCGAGCTTGCCGGCGGCAAGACAGCCAAAAATGGCGACCACGTTCAGTATGATGCCGAAAATCCCGATCTCCGCCGTGGCCCAGCCGAACATTGTCGCCGCGAAGGCACCGCCCAGCGCGATCAACGCGTTCACGCCGTCCTGATAGATCATACGGCCGACGAGAAAGCGAAAAAGCCCCCGGCGCTGCCGAACCTCGCCAATAGTAGACTTGAGTTCCGCTAGCCCCACCCGCACTGCCTGACCAGAAGCCGGGCCTCTCGCACCATCCGGCGTGAACAGGAACATCGGCAGGATGAAGATGAAATACCATAGCGCCGACAATGGCGCCGTCGCGCGATCACCCTCGCCCGTCGCGGGATCGAGCCCGAAGACCGGCGCAAGGCCAAGCATGGTCTTGCCGGTCTGCGGCGACGCGGCCATAAATGCCACGACGAAGATCAGCACGATCATGCCGCCGAGATAACCGAGGCCCCAGGCCGTGTTGGATATCCGTCCGATATCCTTTGGTGCCACGAGCCGCGGCATCATCGAATCGTTGAAGACGATGGAAAACTCCGCCGCAATCGACGCCAGCGAGAAGAATATCAGCGGGACAATCAGGCCCGAGCCTGGTGCCGCGAACCACAGCATGATCAGCGAGACTATCTTGATGATGGCGAAAAAACCGATCCACGGTTTTCGCCGTCCTGTCTGGTCGGCGATCGATCCGAGCACCGGCGAGAGCACGGCGATGAACAGCCCCGAAATGGCGATGCCATAACCCCATGCCGCCTGGCCGGCGGCAGGGTCGCTCGCCACGCGCGAAACGAAATACGGTCCGAAGATAAACGTCGTGACGACCGTGAAGAATGGCTGCGCCGCCCAGTCGAAGAGCATCCAACCCCAGATGCCCCTTCTCGATGCAGCCATTACGCATATCCCTTGCCCATCGAGCCCAACTGCCTATGACAGATCGGAAAGCAATCCGGCGGCCACAGCAAGCCGGGAAACGGTCAAATCGCCCGTTTCCACAATATTCGCCATGCGCTGCCGCACCTCGTCGACGCGTGCACCCCGGCTCATCAGCCAGTCTTTAGCCGGATCGGCCTGCTTGCCATATTTGCTCAGGGCCGCGACGGCGATACCGCGCCGCGCCTGCGATATCAGATCGGTTGCACGGGCAAGCGCCAGTCCGTCATAGTAATCGGCGATGGAAACGCCGCGCGCCGCGTCCTCGATACGCCCGATGCGGAATGCTTCGGATATGTCGAAATAGGCCCGTGCCGCGCTGGCAATGTCAATATTCGCCTGCTGGGCCACGGCGGCGATATCCGGGATGATTGGCGCTATCTCCAGTCGCGCCAACTGCGCAGCGAGGGCGGGAGGCGCGCCAAGGGCGGCGTTGCTGGCGGTGTCTTCGCGGATCAGTCCGGTCATCGATGCAGGCAGCAGCTTGTCGAGGCGCGGCTGCAGTGCATCTCGCGCCGTTTTGATCTTCGCGATCGCAGCGCCGAGGCCTACGGCGCCGGCGTTGTTGCGCAGCACCCAGGCTGTCGTCCAGTTCAGCATCTGGGCGACGTTGGCGTAGAAACCGTTTTGGGTTTCGCCAGGAATCGCATTGTCCAGTGCGTCGATCCCCGCGAACAACTGATCCAGCTCAAAGCCGTCCCGCACGATCACATAGGCGCGAACGATCTCGGGGCCCGATTGGCCGGTAAGGTCCGCCAGCCGGCTCACGAAAGTCGGGCCGCCGCGATTGATGACGTCGTTGGCAAGCTGCGTCGCGATGATTTCCCGCCGCAAGCGATGCGTGCGGATCTCGTCGCCGAAGCCGTCTTTCATCTGGCGCGGGAAATAATCCATCAATTCGCGTTCGAGATAGGGGTCGTCGGGCAAATCGCTTGCCAGGAGCTGGTCCGAAAGGACAATCTTGGAATAGGCAAGAAGTACGCCGAGTTCAGCCCGCGTCAAGGGAATGCCTTCGACCTGCCGCTCCGCCATCGCCTTGTCATCGGGCAGCGTCTCCACCTTGCGGTTGAGGAGTTTTCTTGTCTCGAGGTCGTTGATGAAGCGTGCCTGATAGGCGAGGTCGGCAAGGCCGCGCCGCTGCGCCAGCGAGAGTGCCAGTGTCTGCAGATAATTGTTGCGCAGAACCAGATCGCCGACCTCTTCAGTCATCGATTCCAGCAGCGTGTTGCGCTTGTCACGTTGCAATTTGCCAGCGCGCATGGCCTGTGCCAGGGCGATCTTGATATTGACCTCGACGTCGGATGTGTTGACGCCGGCCGAATTGTCGATCGCATCGGAATTGCAGCGCCCGCCGAGCAGGCCGAACTCTATGCGCCCCTTCTGCGTGACGCCAAGATTGGCGCCTTCGCCGATGACTTTCGCCCGAACATCGCTGCCGGTGATGCGGATGGCATCATTGGCGCGGTCACCCGCTTCCGCGTCGCTCTCCAGCGACGAACGGACATAGGTGCCGATGCCGCCGAACCACAGGAGGTCGACCGGTGCTTTCAGGATCGCTGTCATGATCTCGAACGGCGTTGCCGTAGTCTTGGCAAGGCCGATGGCTCTTGCGGCTTCCTTCGACAGGGTAATCGACTTTTGCGAGCGCGAGAACACACCGCCGCCCGCCGAAATCTTACTCTTGTCGAAATCCTGCCAGCTGGAGCGCGGCAGATTGAACAGCCGCTGGCGTTCCTTCAGCGTCGCCTTCACATCCGGTTCGGGATCGATGAAAATATCGCGGTGGTCGAAGGCTGCAATCAGCTTCGTTTGCGGCGATAGCAGCATGCCATTGCCGAAGACGTCACCCGACATATCGCCGACGCCAACGACAGTGAATGGCATTTTCTGGATGTCGGTGCCAATCTCGCGGAAATGGCGCTTCACCGCTTCCCATGCGCCGCGCGCGGTGATGCCCATTTTCTTGTGATCGTAGCCTGCGGAACCGCCCGAAGCGAAGGCATCGTCCAGCCAGAAATCATGTGCCTGGCTGATCGCGTTGGCGGTGTCGGAAAACGTCGCCGTGCCCTTGTCGGCCGCTACCACGAAATAAGGATCGTCGCCGTCGAGACGGATTACGTTTTGCGGCGGGACAACCGTCTCGCCTTCCAGATTGTCAGTCACCGAAAGCAGTGTCGCGATGAAGGTGATATAGGCCGCGCGGCCCGCCTCGAAGATGGCGTTGCGATCGGTGCCGGTCGGAAGGCGTTTGGGGAAGAAACCGCCCTTGGCGCCAACGGGAACGATGACTGCGTTCTTCACCTGCTGCGCTTTCACCAGACCCAGCACTTCCGTGCGGTAGTCCTGTGCACGGTCCGACCAGCGCAAGCCGCCACGTGCGACTGGGCCAAAGCGCAGATGGACACCCTCGACCTCCGGCCCATAGACGAAGATTTCGCGGTAAGGCCGCGGCTCCGGCAGCTCATCCAGCGATCGCGGATCGAGCTTGAAGGCGAGCGTTACGCGTTCGCCGCCGTCCTCTTCCGGCGCAAAGGCGTTGGTGCGCAGGGTCGACTCGATGAGATTGAGGAAACGGCGCAGGATGCGGTCATCATCGAGGCTCGGAACGCCTTGCAGCGCTTCCTCGATTTGAGCACGCAGCGTCGTCTGTTTGCGCTGCGACTGCGCACCGGCCCTCGCGGGATTGAGCCGCTGATCGAACAGATCGAATATCTGTCTGGCGATCGCCGGATAGCGGTTGAGCGTTGCCGCGATGAAATCCTGCGAATAAGGAATGCCTGCCTGCTGAAGATAACGGCCGTAGGCGCGCAGGATGATGATTTGCCGTGCGGTCAGCTGCCCGGTCAGGGCAAGCGCGTTATAGCCGTCATTGTCCGACGCACCATTCCAGATGGAGCGGAAGACGTCTTCGAAAAGAGCGCCGTCATCGGCGAGATCGATCGCCGAATCCGAGGCGCTGATAAGCTCCATGTCATGCACAAAAAGCGGGCTGTTGTCGGCCGCAGGCAGCTGGAATGTCTGCTCGCTGATGACGCGAAAGCCCATATTCTCCAGCAGGGGAACACGCTGCGAGAGGGCAACCGCCGAGCCGTAATGATAGATTTTCAACGAAGCGGCATTGGGACCGTCGGTGCGATGCCGATAGAAATCGACGTAGAGCGGATTGTTGCGTGAAAGACCGGCAATGCGACTGGCATCGACCAGCGCCTCGTCGGGCGAGAAGTTTTCACGATAGGAATCCGGAAAGGCCGCAGCAAGAGGAGTGAATTCGGCGGTTCCACGACGATCTCCGACCTCGGCGACAGCATCTTCCCAGGTCCGGACGATGGAACGGACGGTTTCTTCCAGCGCCTCACGTTTGACCTTGGGAAATTGGTCCTCGGCATGGCCGATGATAAAATGCACGCGAGCAAGCCCGCCCTCGGGAAATGCCGGATAATACGCCGACACATGCCCCTCATACACTTTGGCAAGATGCGAGCCGATTTTCTCGCGCACGATTGAGTCATAGCGCTCGCGTGGCACGAAGACGATGATCGAAGCGAAACGGCCGAAAGGATCGATCCGCGGCAGGACACGCACGCGGGGCCGCTCGCCAAGCGCCAATATGATCTCGGCATACCGGGTCAGCGTCTTGACGTCGATCTGGAAAAGGTCATCCCGCGGATAACCCTCGAGTACCTTGATGAGTTGCTTTCCAGAATGATCTTCGAGGTTGAATCCAAGCCGGTGGATCACGGCCTCGGTTTTCGAGCGCAGATAGGGGATTTTAAGCACGGAACGCGTATAGGCGCCGGACGTGAACAATCCGACGAAACGCAATTCGCCGGTAACCTTGCCCTCCGCATCGAAGGTCTTCACGCCGATGTAGTCCATATAGCCGCGACGGTGCACCAGTGATTTTGTATTGGCCTTGGTGACGATCAGAGGCTCGGGACCAGTGAGAAAGGCAATGATCTGCGGGGTTGTCGTCACACCCTGGTTGCCGCGCTTCAGGACACGCACATCAGGATCGCTCAATATGCCAAGACCGCGCTTCCCAGAGCGCTCCAGCTCACCCTGACTATTGTCGCCCTGATAGTCGTACTCACGAACGCCGAGAAAGGTGAAGTTATTGTCGCGCAACCATTCGAGAAACTCTGCAGCTTCTTCTGCTACAGCTTTTTTCATCGGCGTTTTGCCGGTTCTGTAAGCTTCGATCGCCTCGCCTAGACGCGCAACCATGGCTCCACGATCACTGACGGCTTCGCGTACCTGCTTCAGCACAAGCTCCAGCGCCGCGGTCGTGATCTCACGCGATGGCTCATCGAGCGCGGGTACATGAATTTGCATGACACTGACCCGAGCCACGTCTTTGCCCGGCTTGTCCGGACCCGCAGTCCCGAGAACCCTGTTCGTGTTTCTGTCGATATCCATGACCGGATGCAACACGAGATAAACCGACGTGACGCGCTCACTGATTTCGCCAAGCACCGAGTCGAGCAGGAAGGGCATGTTGTCGTTGATCAGTGTAACCACTGTCACAGGACGGCCGTCGCGCGAGACGATGTTGCCTTCGCTGACATCGATGACCGGGCGTCCCGACTTGAATTGCGCCAGCGCGTTCTCCGCAAGCTTCGCCGATGCCGTCAACGCACCAGCATCGTAGTCGGCCAGGTCCTCTTCCGGCGCCCGCGCAAACAAAAGGTCTTCAAACAGCCCCGCTTGTGACTTTTCTTTCGGGGCTTTCGGTGGCTTTGACTTCGTGGCGACCTTTACGTCCGCATTATTTTTGGAAGCCATGAAATATTTCCCCCTGGATTATGTATTTGGCGCGATCATAGCCTTTCGAAAGGCTTTTTCGACCCTAAACTGCACGGTCGTAGTGAAAATAGTGTGACACGCAATAATGTTACAATTCGACCAAATGATCGTCGAGCTCATTGACGTCTTCGACCCCTCTGGGGAAATGTTCTTCCAGCAGTTGGCCCGCTTTTCCGATGGCTTTTAGAAAACCATCGGCCAGTTCATCTCTGTCCGCATGTTCGGTCAGGATCGCGACGATCCCGTTCCATTCATCCTGATGGACTTTTGCATTGATACCCGCATCCGCGATCACCTCTGCATATCGCTCCGCCAGGGAGACGAAAAGGAGGACACCGGTACGTTGTGTCGTGAGATGGACATTGCGAGCCAGAAACTGCTGGATCGCATTGAGATGCGCCCGCTTGTAGCGGATACGTCGCGGCACAAGCCACATGGTCATGCCGGGCAAGAGCCAGAGGACCAGCACCGCGGCAAGAAAAGCTGCAAGGATAGCGAGACCAAAGACCGGCAGTGGCAACGTGAACCAGTACCAGTGCGCCGCCACCGCAACCACGACGGCCGCAAAAACTATGCCGCAAGCCGCGGTAAATCCTGCCACATAGAAATAACTGTCGCTGCGCCGCGCAAGCACCGCATAGATTTCGCCGCTTGTGCGGCTTTCGGCTGCACGTATCGCCTCGGCGATCCGCGCGTGATCAGCTTCATTCATGGACCCTGAATTCATGGCCTACCAACTCCCCGATGCGCCGCCGCCGCCTGACGATCCGCCACCGCCTGAAAAGCCGCCGCCGCCACCGCCCGAAGACCAGCCACCACCTCCACCGGATGACCAACCGCCACCGCCCGAGGACCAGCCGCCACCGCCGCGACCGCTTCTCGAGCCAATATCAAAGATCATGCCCAGCCACTCATAACGCCCAGGCGCGATCTTGCGCCCGAAGGATGTAACGACGGCGGGAAGTATGATCCCGCTGAAGAACATGAACAGAAAGATCATGACGAAGATGATCATTACCCAATCGACGTCGGAGGTCGGCTCCTGGACATTGCGTTTGGCGCGCGCCTCGAGTTCAGCGGCGTCGCCGGAAAGCACGGCAAGAATGCCGTCGACGCCTTTCGAGATTCCACCCGAATAATCGCCCGAGCGAAACCCCGGTATGACGGCATTTTCGATGATGAGCTTGGACAGAAGGTCGGTCAGCGTGCCTTCGAGGCCATAGCCGACCTCGATACGCACCTTCCTGTCGTTTGGTGCGACGACGAGAAGAACGCCATTATTTTCCTGTTTTTGTCCGAGCGCCCAGGAGCGGTAGAGCCGGTTGGAATAGGGCTCTATCTCCTCGCCGTCGAGGCTCGGCACCGTCACCACCACCACCTGATCGGAGGATTTGGCTTCGAACGCCGCCAATTTCTGGGTTATCTGCTCGCGCGTTGCCGCATCGATGACGTTCGCGGCATCGACCACACGACCTGTCAGAGTAGGAAGTTCTGCGGCAAATGCGCTGCCTGACAGGAATGCCAGCAGCGCAATAGCCAATAACAGGCGATTCAACCCAACCACAGTCTGGCGCAATGCGCTCATGTCTTGAGCCTAGAACTTGACCTGAGGCGTCTGCTTGGCTGAGTCTTCGATGGTGAAGGTTTGGTAGGGCTCGTTCCCGGTGTACCAGATCCATTTCCAGATCATGGTCGGCATCGTGCGGAGCGAGGTGTTATAGACCCGCACCGCTTCGATATAATCGCGGCGTGAAACGGCGATACGGTTCTCCGTGCCTTCGAGCTGCGATTGCAATGCGAGGAAGTTCTGGTTGGATTTCAGGTCCGGGTAGTTTTCGACCACAGCCATCAGCCGCGACAGTGCCCCGGTCAGCTGTGCCTGATTCTCCTGAAACACCTTCATGGCATTGGGATCGGTCAGGGTTTCCGGCGTCACCTGTACGGATGTGGCCTTGGCCCGCGCCTCAACCACGGATGTCAACACATCCTTTTCCTGGGCGGCATAACCTTTGACTGTCTCGACGAGGTTGGGAATAAGATCGGCCCGTCGCTGATACTGGTTCAACACCTCGCTCCACGCGGCTTTGGCCTTTTCCTCATTGGTCGGAATCGTGTTGAAGCCACATGCTGAAAGCAGCGGTACGAGAAGAAACAGGGCAATGATAGAAAGAGCGCGGCGCGGCGCCGGCAAGCAAGTCGCATGTTGCATTGGAATCCTCTCCCAGAGTACAGATTCACCGCTCCAGAACGAAGCAGCACAAACCTAGCCATTTTTTTCTGCAAAAGGAACAGCCAAAGCGCTATGCTAAGTTGTTGAACATAAACCGAGTGTCTTCATGCCTGAACACGATGGAAAGCATCCGTCCGATGCGGAATCGAGACGCATTATCGAACGGATCGATCGCGAAACCGCTGCCGGGGGCATATCTATCGTCGAACGGACCAAGGGCCACTTTTCGGCCGGCGATGCGGATCCGGCCGACCCTATAGAAGTCTGGGGCACCCGCATCGGCAGGTTTCTGGGATTGCTTGTCTTGATCGCCATGATTATCTGGGTGATCAGCTCTATAGTCGGCAAGGGTTGAGTCGCACCCGCCCGCCCGAACTTTCGCACGAGTCTTTCCAATGACCAGTTCCGTTTCTCCTTCATCCAATGCCGTCATCGTCATTTCCAGCCATGTGGTGCGGGGTTCAGTCGGCAATCGTGCCGCCGTATTCGCGCTTGAAACGCTCGGCCATCCGGTATGGGCGGTGCCAACCGTCATCTTGCCCTGGCATCCCGGTCATGGACCGGCCAAGCGCATCGTGCCGGAACCGCAGCAATTCGACGATCTGATTGCCGATCTGGAGCGCGCTCCCTGGCTTGGTGAAGTCAGGGGCATCATGAGCGGTTACCTCGGCAATGCTGCGCAGGCCGCGAGTGTCGCCCGTCTGGTAGAAACCATAAAGGCTCGCAACAAGGGCGTAGTTTATCTCTGCGATCCTGTCATCGGCGATGAAAAGGGGCTTTACGTTCCGGAAGCAACTGCAAGTGCCATCCGCGACAGGTTGATGCCGCTCGCCGATGTTTCGACGCCAAACCGCTTCGAGCTTGCATGGCTGACCGGCGCGGAATTGCCCGACAACAAGGCGGTCATGCAAGCGGCATTGCATGCGGGGCCTGGTACAATGCTTGTGACCTCGGCGCATCCGATGATTGCTGGCGGCACCGGCAATCTTCTGGTGACCCACTCTCTGGCGCTGCTCGCCGAACACCGCCTCGTCGTCGGCCCGACCAATGGGCTTGGTGATCTTACGTCCGCACTCTTCCTTGCACGCATGCTTGCCGGTCTCGATCTCGAACAGGCGCTGCAACGCACCACAGCCTCGGTTTTCGAGATCATGGCCCGCTCTGCCAAGCGCGGCGCCGATGAGCTGATGCTCGAAGCCGACGCATCCAGCCTTTCCACCCCCATGGCGATGACTCAGATGCGGCGGTTGGTTCATCCGAGCAAGGGTATCAGGGCATAGCACATTAGACCAATTGATCTTGTCCCGGTTCAGGATTAGAGGAAAAGAATGACCTTGCTTCCCGAGAAACTTCTCACCGGCTATCGCAGCTTCATGGCGCATCGCTATGCCAACGAAACGTTGCGTTACAAGCAGCTTGCGGACCAGGGGCAGACGCCCGAAACACTGGTCATCGCCTGCTGCGATTCCCGTTCCGCCCCCGAGATCATCTTCGATACGGCACCCGGAGAGATTTTTGTTCTGCGCAACGTGGCCAACCTCATACCGCCCTACGAGCCGGACGGCGAATATCACTCTACCTCCGCAGCCCTCGAATTTGCGGTGCAGAGCCTGAAAGTCAAGAATATCGTCGTCCTCGGCCACGGCCGCTGCGGTGGCATCAAGGCGGCGCTCGACACGACGAGTGAGCCATTGTCCCCTGGCGACTTCATCGGCAAATGGATGAGCCTTGTCGCGCCTGCAGCGGAAGCGGTTTCCGCCAACGAGCTGATGACTCCATTCGAGCGTCAGACTGCGCTGGAGCGCATATCCATTCGCTATTCGCTGAAAAACCTGCGCACCTTTCCCTGTGTCGATATCCTCGAAAAGAAAGGCCGCCTCACCCTGCATGGCGCCTGGTTCGACATTTCCACCGGTGAACTATGGATCATGAATCCGGAAACCGGAGATTTCCTTCGCCCCGACCCCGAAGAGGTCGGCCAAGCCACCGCGCTGGAATAGGGAAACGCGAGAATGGCGCGATTGATATTCATGATCGCCGTCATTCTCCTAACGATGTGTCCTGCCAGGGCGGACGACGCGCACAACGCCATCATCGAAAGCTGGTATTCCGCGCTCGGTACCGCCGACCGCGCGGTTTTCGACAGGATTCTAGCCGACGACGCGACGGTCATCCTCGAAGACATCGATACGATCCAGACCAAGAAAGAATTCCTGGCCAGCCTCGATGAATGGAAAAGCGCAGTGCGGGGCGCCCGGATGCGCCATCGTATCGGCGGCGTCGAAGGCGGCACGACCACCGTTTTCGTCTGCTACCAATTCCCGGCGAACACCACCTATACGCGCGAGATCTTCAACTTTCGCGGCGGCAGGATCATAGAGAGCGCTCAGAGTTCACTCGGGGAGGCCTGCGAAGGCTTTTAAATATTAGAGCCTTTCATGAGGGGCTCTAAGGCCGGCGCGAGCGCCGGCCAGGAAACATCGTCATCAAGAACCGATTATTCGCCGTCGATCTTCGCGCCGATAATGGCGATCGCCTGCTGATACACAGTAGCAGCGTTCCAGCCGGCAATGGCGCCGTAGTTGGCTTGTCCCGGTTGATAGCCGCCACCTGCGCGCCAGCCATGCCCGACCAGAAAATTCGCTGTCGATGCCAGCGCGTCTGCCTTGGAGCGGACCATGTCGATCCGGCCATTGCCGTCGCCGTCAGCGCCATAGCGAAGAACATTGAGCGGAAGGAATTGTGTCTGACCGATCTCGCCGTGCATGGCGCCCACCGCATTGGGCGCAAGCGTGCCGTTGTCGACAAGCTTCAATGCAGCATTGAGTTGTTCGCGGAAATACTCGGTACGTCGGCAGTCATAGGCAAGGGTCGCAACGGCTGATAGTGTGTGCTGATTGCCCATATAACTGCCGAAACCGGTTTCCATGCCCCAGATGGCGATCAACGGGCCAGCGGGAACACCATAACGCTGCTCGATCCGGTCAAACAGCGCGGCATTCTGGGCTTTTTGCGCGCGTCCCCGCGAAATGATCGTCTGGGCACCGCGAACCTGCATGAACTTGTCGAGTGAGTATTTGAAACTCTTCTGGTTGCGATCGGCATTGATCGTCTTGGTAGCATATTTGACGTTACCCAGAGCGTTGATGCCTCTGCTGCCGATGCCTTGCGCCCCGGCTTGCTGCTGATAGGACTGGACCCATGACTCGAATCCGGCGGAATTGTTGCCGCATTGAGCGGCCGCCTGCGCCGCGCCTGCCGTCATAAGAAGCGCTGTCGCTACAGCCGCAAAAAATCTGCCTTTGGCAACGAATGCCATGAAAATCTCCTCGAAGGTTGAATCGTCGTGCTCCTATCTGGCATTTTTCTGTCGTGCTGTCATCTGCAAGAATCGAGCTATATAAGGTCAAATAGCGCTTATTCTCAGCGTTTCAGCCTCACTATGGGTCCGCAGCAGTGGCAAATCGCATGTGTAACCAGCCAATTTCGGGAGCGGCACGGATACAATCTAGGGTTGTGACTCCCATTGTGCCACCACACTTGCCCTTGAACTAATTGATGAGATTTTTTGAGAGCGTTCCGCTGGAGACTGTTCAGCGTTTCAGCTACGCTTGCACCATATTTTGTATATACAATAATTATTGACCAAAGCGATTTCCATGGATAGATTTGAGTGGGACGAGCAAAAGGCAAAAGCGAATTTACGCAAGCACGGTGTCGATTTTGAAGCAGTACGTTGTTTTGAGTTCGATTCAGCGATCAGTTGGTTGGCGGATCTGAATATTTATGGTGAGCAGCGTATTGTCGCCGTTAGCGCTCTGGGCGAAAATTTATACACACTCATTTACACGATTAGAAACGAGGCCGTCCGTGTAATTTCTCTACGCAGAGCATCACGTAAGGAGATGAGCATCTATGTCAGATCAAGAGAGTAAGCGACAAGGCTATCGCATCAAAAAGAACGCGTCTGGACTGGTACACATGACTGTAACAGAAAGGCAATATACCTCTCGAACTCGCGAAGAGGCGATTGCTCTGGCCAAAGCCTGCGCAGATGCGATGACCCCTGAAGAAGATAGGGCGCTTACCAAAGCGGCATTGGACGATCCAGGCACCGTGCTTGTAACTGAAGAATTCATAAAAGGCCGCCCGGGTCGCCCATTTAGTGCCCGGACAAAAATCCCGGTCTCCATCCGCCTTAGCCCGGATGTCCTTGATCATTATCGCTCAAGCGGGCGTGGCTGGCAGGGCCGCATCGACGAGGCATTGCGCAAGCTCATGCAACTCGAAACCCGGGATGAACGGCCCCGGGCTGTGACAAGCCGGAAAAAACGCGCCTGACCCTGCATGTCTTGACTTCACGCGGCATTTCCTGTTTAAGCCGCCCATCAATCCGCGACGAGCTTTGAAACTCCGAGCAGCCAACCGGGGCCCCGCAAGGGTCTAGACGATCCCGGAGGTCAACACCCGACAGCGCGATGCGCCCTCGGGTGTCATTTTGCTTTGAGCTCTTTGCCCTGGCGCGGTTGGTACTTATCTTTTGGGGAACGGGTCTCTGAAGGAATAAAGGAAAACTGGATGTTCGAGAGCTTACAGGAACGACTTGGTTCGATTTTGAACGGCCTCACAGGCCGTGGCGCGCTGTCGGATGCCGATGTCGCGGCGGCCTTGCGCGAAGTGCGCCGAGCCCTCATCGAAGCAGACGTCGCGCTCGATGTCGTCCGTTCGTTTACCGACAAGGTTCGTGCAAAGGCAGTCGGCGCTGATATCGTCAAGAGCATCAAACCAGGCCAGATGGTCGTCAAGATCGTCCATGACGAGCTGATCGACATGCTCGGCGCCGAGGGCGTCACCATTGATCTGAACGCGCCTGCGCCGGTCGTCATCATGATGGTTGGTCTGCAGGGTTCCGGTAAAACCACCACCACTGGCAAGATCGGCAAGCGCCTCACCGAGCGGTCGAGGAAGAAGGTGCTGCTCGCCTCTCTTGATACACGCCGTCCCGCCGCGCAGGAACAGTTGCGACAGCTCGGTGTGCAGACCGGCGTCGACACCCTGCCAATTATTGCTGGCCAGACACCTGTCGAGATCGCTGCGCGCGCCGTTCAGGCGGCCAAGCTCGGCGGCCATGATGTCGTCATTCTCGATACAGCGGGCCGTACCCATATCGACGAGCCGTTGATGATCGAAATGGCCGACATCAAGAAAAAGGCCAATCCGCATGAAATCCTGCTGGTTGCCGATGCGCTCACCGGTCAGGACGCCGTCAATCTTGCGCGGTCCTTCGATGAACGCGTCGGCATCACCGGTCTCGTTCTTACCCGGATGGATGGCGATGGCCGTGGTGGTGCTGCGCTTTCCATGCGCGCCGTCACCGGCAAGCCTATCAAGCTGATCGCCACCGGCGAAAAGATGGATGCGCTGGAGGAGTTCTATCCGCGGCGCATCGCCGATCGCATTCTCGGCATGGGCGACATTGTCTCGCTGGTGGAAAAAGCTGCTGAAAACATCGATGCGGAAAAAGCCGCGGCGATGGCCAAGAAGATGCAGTCCGGCAAGTTCGATCTCAACGATCTGGCAGACCAGATCGGCCAGATGCAGAAGATGGGCGGCATGGGCGGCATCATGGGGATGATGCCCGGCATGGGCAAGATGAAGGATCAGATGGCTGCGGCCGGTCTTGACGATTCCATCTTCAAGCGCCAGCTCGCGATCATTTCGTCAATGACCAAGGCCGAGCGTGGCAATCCCGATTTGCTCAAGCACTCGCGCAAGCAGCGCATCGCCAAGGGTTCCGGCACCAATGCCGCCGAGATCAACAAGCTTCTCAAGATGCATCGCCAGATGGCGGACATGATGAAAGCGATGGGCGGCAAGGGTAAAGGCGGCATGATGAAACAGATGATGGGTGGCCTTGGGGCCAAGATGGGTCTTGGCGGACTAGGCGGAATGGGGGGCATGCCCGACTTGTCCAAAATGGACCCGAAGCAACTTGAAGCCTTGCAGAAGCAGGCGGAAGCCGCTGGTTTCGGCAAGGGCGGTGGCCTGCCCGGTGGGCTTGGTGGTCTACCGGGGGGATTAGGCGGCCTGGGCAGCGGCATGCCGCGTTTGCCCGGCCTTGGTGGCGGTCTTCCAGGGCTGCCGAAAAAGAAAGGGTGAATATGTCGTCCTCCTCGCTCCCCAAAGAACTGCTCCAGTTACGCGCTTCCATCGACAACATCGATGCAGCGTTGATCCACATGCTCGCCGAACGTTTCCGCTGCACCAAGGCAGTGGGCGTTTTGAAGGCGAAGAATGGCCTCGCACCCGCTGACCCGGGCCGTGAAAAACTACAGGTCGAACGTCTGCGCTCCTTGGCGCTGGATTCAGATCTGGACCCCGATTTTGCCGAGAAGTTCCTGAACTTCATCGTCAAGGAAGTGATCAGACATCACGAAACAACAGCCGCCAAGGAAAACGGCGGTTAACCCAACGATCAAGGAGAATACCAATGTCACTGAAAATCCGTCTGGCCCGCGCAGGGTCGAAGAAGCGTCCTTACTACCACGTCGTCATTGCTGACGTGCGTTCGCCGCGCGATGGTCGTTTCATCGAAAACGTCGGTTCGTGGAATCCGATGCTTCCCAAGGATGGCGAGCGCGTCAAGCTGGATGCCGACCGCATCAACTACTGGATCGGTCACGGCGCACAGCCGACGGACCGCGTTCTTCGCTTCCTCGATCAGGCCGGTATCGCCAAGCGCGACACCCGCAACAATCCTGAAAAGGCATTGCCTGGCAAGAAGGCGCAGGAACGCGTTGCTATGGCCAAGCAGGCTGAAGAAGACGCAAAGGCCAAGGTCATTGCTGATGCGGAAGCTGCTGCAGCCGCCGCTGAGGCTGAAAAGGCTGCCGCCGCTGAAGCAGCTGCTGCCCCTGCCGAAGAAGCTCCGGCCGAAGAAACTGCAAGCTGACCATCGGCTCCTGCTATCGACGACGAAACGGGTGGCTTTTGCCGCCCGTTTTGTTTTTGAGCAAACTTCACAGAACTGCAAAAAAACTGAAACGTTCTCCGCGCAAAGAAGGCGCAGCCAGCCACTTTGAAATGGCGCATAATCCTCGCCCGAGCCCTTTGCGGTTTTGGGGTCATGCGTCAGCCAGCCCGGAGAGAACACCATGAGCAGATCGGCTTCGTTCACGCGTCGCAACTTCCTCGCTTCATCAGGAGCCTTTGCATTGACCGCTGCGTCAGGTCTTGCCCTCCCGTCCTACTCACGCGCGAATGCGCGGCCGGTTTTTACCCATGGCGTTCAGTCAGGTGACGTCGACGCGACGACGGGCATGATCTGGACGCGAACCGACAGGCCAGCCCGGGTTAATATCGAAGTTTCCACCACCGAGAGTTTTGCCAACGCCTATTCGCTACCGCCGCTCAATGCCTTCCCGGACAGCGACCTTGCGGTAAAGCAATTGCTTACTGATCTCGTCTCGGACCAGGATATTTTCTACCGCCTGACCGCAGTTGATCTCGGCGACCTCAACGCTGTCTCGGAACCGATTGTAGGCCATTTCAAAACCGCACCGACCGCAAGGCGCAATATCCGTTTTGCCTGGTCAGGCGATACGGTGGGCCAAGGCTGGGGCATCGACGAGACCGGCATGAAGACCTACGCGACCATCGCCAGCCACACCCCCGATTTCTTCCTGCACTCGGGCGATACGATCTATGCCGACGGTCCTCTGGTGGAAGAAACGACGTTGAAGGACGGGAGCAAGTGGAAAAACCGCATCATCACCGATGAAAAGCGCAAGGTGGCGGAAACCCTGGACGAATATCGGGGCCAGTGGAAATACAACATGCTTGACGATCACGTCCGGGCCCTGAATGCAATCTGCCCGACTTTTTTCCAGTGGGACGACCACGAGGTCCTCAACAACTGGTCTTCCTCCAAGGATCTGACCGCCGACGATCGCTACACTGAAAAGTCCATCGCCCTGCTGTCGGCCCGGGCCGCGCGCGCCTTTCACGAAATGACCCCGATTCGCTATACGCCTGCAGAACCCGGACGCGTTTATCGCAAGATTTCCTATGGCCCGCTGCTTGACGTCTTCTTTCTCGATTTGCGTACCTATCGTGGCCCGAACGGTCCGGATATGGAAGATACGATCACGCCGGAATCGTCCATTCTTGGCGCAAACCAGGTGCGCTGGCTGAAGCGCGAACTGTTGAATTCCCGCGCGACCTGGAAAGTCATCGCGGCGGACATGCCGCTGGGTCTGGTGGTGTGGGACAATGCGACCGCAAAGAAGGGCGCAGAAGCCGTCGCCAATGGCGATAATGGCGCGGCGAAAGGCCGTGAGCTCGAGATCGCCGACCTGCTGCGCTTCATCAAATCCGCCGGTATCCGCAATACCGTCTGGTTCACGGCAGATGTGCATTACACCGCAGCGCACTACTACAATCCGGACAAGGCGCAGTTCCAGGATTTCGAGCCGTTTTGGGAATTCGTCTCGGGCCCTATTCATGCCGGCACCTTCGGTCCCAATGATCTCGATCAGACCTTCGGGCCGGAACTCAAGTTCATCAAGGCGCCAACGCCGGAGCAAGGTCAGAACCTGCCACCGTCAGCCGGGCTGCAATTCTTCGGTCTCGTGGATATCGATTCGGCAAGCGAACAGATGACGGTCAGGCTGATGGACCGCGACGATGTCGAACTTTACAAGGTAACGCTCGATCCTGCTCGTTCGATCTGATGCGGTAATCGGCGAGTGTGCATGTCAATTTTCACCCTGATGAGGCAGCCTCCGATGCCATCAGGGCGAAGTCAACCCGCCCCAGGCCGCCATGGCAGCGTCGGCGGTCTTTTTCAATTGCTCGAGCGTGGCGCCATCACGCGCTGTGATCGACATCCCGTGTTGTACGGTCGCGTAGAATTCCGCCACCTGCTGGATGTCGACCGTTTCCGAAAGCTCTCCTTCCCGCACCGCGCGCTTCAGCCGTTGGCGCAACTGTGTCACATTGTCGAGACGTCGCTCCTTCAGCAACGATGACGGCGTACCGGGATCCTCATCACCGTGCAGCGCGCCCATCACCACCATGCAGCCATGCGGCTGACCAGGATCGGTATGGGAGATGGCTGTCTGCATGAGAAAATCTGCGACGCCCTCCTTTGCAGTCGCCGCGGTCGGGAGTGAATGTTTGATGCGCTGGCCGATCTTGTTCGTATAGAGCTCGACAGCCTCCCGGAACAACTCCGCCTTGCTGCCGAATGCGGCGTAGAGACTGGGCGCATTGATGCGCATCGCTTGCGTCAGATCCGCCATGGAAGCACTGTCATAACCCTTCCGCCAAAAAACCCGCATGGCGCAATCAAGCGCTGCATCGCGGTCAAATGCACGCGGACGACCCTTTGGAGACATCACGAGTTCCTTTCTGTATCGATTAATACATAAATCACTTGACGCAGCTTCGCAATGGTGACATTCAATTATGTATCGATCATTACATAAAGGAAGAACACGATGCCACGCCTCGAAAATAAAGTTGCCTTCGTCACCGGCGGAAGTCGCGGCATGGGCGCCGCGATTGCGCTGAAACTGGCGGAGGACGGCGCCGATATCGCCATTACCTACACGAGTGCCGCTGCCAAGGCAGAGGAAACCGTCAAGGCAATCGAGAAACTGGGCCGTCGCGCCATCGCCTTGAAGGCGGACAACCTTGATGCAGCAGGCATCGAGGCCGCGGTCAACGAAACCCGCGCCAAATTTGGCAGGCTGGATATTCTCGTCAACAATGCCGGCGTTTACTCGATGGATACCGTCGATGCACCGACGCTCGAGGAGTTCGATCGCGTCATGTCCATCCATGTCCGCGCGAGCTTTGTTGCGGCGAAAGCAGCGGCGGCGGTCATGGGCGCGGGCGGGCGTATCATCAACATCGGCAGCAATCTCGCCGAGATCGTGCCTTTCCCCGGCCTCATTGCCTATTCAACCAGCAAGGCCGCCCTCATAGGTCTGACCAAGGCGCTGGCACGTGATCTCGGACCGAGGGAAATCACAGCCAATATCGTCCATCCCGGCTCGACCGATACGGACATGAATCCCGCCAATGGCGATCATGCCGATGGCCAGCGCGCCCGCATGGCGATTCCAAAGTTTGGAGAAGCGAGCGATATCGCCGGTCTCGTAGCGTTCCTGGCCGGAGACGAAGGGCGTTTCATCACCGGCGCGTCGCTCACCATCGACGGCGGCGCCAACGCCTGATCGATATGTGCAAGGGCAATCCCTCAGATATCGCCCTTGCGCACAAGCTTGCCTTCTTCCGCCTTGTGGAAATATTGCGAGCAGACCAGCCAGCCTTTCAACGGTCGCAGCAGCACCAGGCTGCCAAGCAGCGTCAACGGCAGCGTCGTGATCAGATGCACCCAGATCGGCACTTCATACGTCGTCTGCAGCCACAGTGCGAACACCAGGGCGGGAACGGCAACGATCGTCATGGCGAAAAACGCCGGACCGTCCGCCGGATCGGCAAAGGAATAATCCAGCTCGCAAACCTCGCAGGACGGCGCCAGTTTGAGAAAGCCATTGAAGAGATGGCCCTGCTGGCATCGCGGGCAGCGACCGAGAATCCCGGTTTTCATCGGGTTTTCAGTAGGATGATAATGAACATGTGCCATGATCTTGCCTTTCGACCCGATTGCAACCGTATGGCCTCTGAAGCCTCTATCCATACAATCGGCATTGTCTCCTTGCGTATATACGCCTTGTAAGGAGAAAATAAAAGAAAATTCGGGTTACCAGCGACAATTCGGCTTGCCTATGTCTGATTTCGCAGATAATTGTATGGGCCAATACCCATACAATGAGCGGCCCCATGACCCTCTGGAAACCTCGCATCGCTGCCACCTCGAGATACAAGCATCAAGGTATCGTCGATGCTTTGACTGCCGATATCGCTGCGGGCCTGCTGACCTCGGGCGATGCGCTGCCGCCCCAAAGGGAGATCGCGCGCCAGCTTGGCGTCGATCTTACCACAGTTACGCGCGCGCTGAACGAGGCGCGCCGTCTCGATCTCATCGAGGCCAGAACCGGTTCTGGTACATTCGTGAAGCAACAGCCTGTATCGATAGTTGCAACTCCCGTAGCCGAACTCGATCTCAGCATGAACATTCCGCCACAACCGGCCGCCGCCCGTTTGCCGGAGCGGATCGCCGAAGGCATCAGCGCATTGCTGGCCGGACCCTCCGGACTGTTTCTTTCCTATCAGGAGGTTACCGGGACCGAAGCCACGCGGCACGCTGCCGCGCAATGGCTGACGCCGCGTTTTGGCCGTGCCCCGTCGCCCGACAGTATCCTCGTGGCCGGCGGTGCGCAAAGTGCGCTCTTCGCCATTTGCGGTCTCGTGGCAGCCAGGGGTGCCATTTGCGCCGGCGCCCACACCTATCCTGGCCTCAAATCCGTCGCCGCGACTCTCGGGATCGCACTTCATCCGCTTGCCATGGACCAGTTCGGCATATTGCCTCAGGCGTTCGAACAATGCTGCCGGGACCATGCCCCCAGGGCGCTTTACATCGTTCCCTCCATCGATAATCCGACCACGGCCACCATGCCGCTGAAACGCCGGCAAGAGATGGTCGAAATAGCTCGCCGATACAGCATCGTGATAGTCGAAGACGATCCCTATGCGGAACTTCTGGGTGAGCCGCTGCCGGCTCTGGCGTCCCTCGCGCCGGAGATCACCTGGCACATCGCGACATTGTCAAAATGCGCAACGCCCGCCCTGCGTGCCGCCTTTGTGGCCTGTCCCTCGGCGCTGGATGTCCTGAAGCTCACATCGTCCCTGCGCGCCAGCAATCCAGGTGCATCGCCACTTCTGGCGGCCCTGACGACGAGCTGGATCGAAAGCGGCACGCTGCGGCAGATCGCATCTGCCGTGCGGGAAGAGAGCCGCGCGCGGCAATCGCTTGCGGCGGTCATTCTCAAGGATTGGCATTACGCCGCCGAGCCGGCAGGCCATCATCTCTGGCTGACCCTTCCCGAACATTGGAAAGCCGCCGAGTTCGCCGCACTTGCCCGCCGTTCCGCTCTAGGCATCGTGGCCGCCCCCGCCTTCAGCGTCGGAACTTCATCAGACGAGGCGGTTCGGGTCTCGCTTGGCGCCGCGCCGGATCGTCCTCGTCTCGAACAGGGATTGCTTCTGCTCGACCGGCTGCTGCATGAGCCGCAGTTCAGCACGGGGCTGATTGTCTAGGGCGCGTGAAGCGGTTTTCCGTCCGGAAGTGCGAAAACGAGCTAGAGAAAGCTTCCCTGTGCGGTGACCGGATGAAACACCGGCCGCCTGGCCATGCCCGCAAATATGCGGTGTTCAAGGTCGAGCAGGAAGCGCTTGCGCCGCTGCCCGCCGCCATAACCGGTCAGCGAGCCATCCGCGCCAATGACCCGGTGGCACGGTACCACGATTGCAACCCTGTTTTGCCCATTGGCTGCGCCGACGGCACGGCTTGATCCCGGCCTGCCTAGATCCCGCGCTATGCCGCCATATGTGCGTGTTTCGCCGTATGGAATAGCCTGGAGGGTCGACCATATCTGCCGCTGAAATGCCATGCCCGGCAGCACAAGCGGTGTGTCGAACCCGGTAAGGGTGCCGGCAAAATAACCGGCGAGCTCGGCCTCGATCTGCTCAAGCACGGCATTGCGGCCAGGTTCGATGGAGTAGCCGTAGCGTTTTTCGAGTTCCTCGACCTCCGCCAGCAAGGCCGGCCGATCGTGAAACTCCAGCAATGACAACCCGTCCTCGCTCGCCATCGCAATCATCGGTCCAAGGTGCGTCTGAATGGACGTCCGCAGCAAAATCTTCAACACGCAATCTCCGGTTCACACATGACTCTAGAGCATCTCAGCGTGCGACGCCCACCCGATTCATGCTCATTTGCCGGCGATGTTCACAACCGTACCGGCCGCATGCAGCGCCTGCAGGATGTCGGCCGGCGGTTCCTGATCGGTCACCAGTTCGCCGAACCCGCCAAAGCCGCAGACCTGGACCAGGCCGCGCTTGCCGAATTTCGCCGCGTCTGTGATCGCAATGGAGCGTGTGCCGCGCGACAATACCGTGCGGGCAAATTCCGCCTCCTCCAGATCGTAGTCGGTAAGCCCGCCTACCGCATCCATCGCACCAACGGAAATAACGGAATGGGCGACACTGAAGCGATTGACATACTCGATGGCCGAAACCCCGAAGGCCGCTCCGCTATCCCGGCGCAACTCACCGCCCGCCATGAAAACCCTGTTGCCATTCACGGTGGCCAATGTTCGGGCAATATCGGATGAATTGGTTACGACCGTCAGATTCCGGTGCTGCAGCAACTCGCGGGCGAGAAAACTCGTGGTCGTGCCAGTGTCCAGCATGATGGATTCGCCGTCCTGAATAGTCCGCGCGACCCATTGGGCAATCATGCGCTTGGCTGGGGCGTTTTCGCGCATGCGTATCTCGAAAGGCGCTTCACCGAGATGCTGGGGCAGGCCGATAGCGCCATGGATTTTGACGATTATGCCCTCATCGGTCATGGGCTTTACGTCACGCCGGATCGTTTCCAGGGATACACCGAGTTTTTGCGCCAGATCAGCGATCGAAATGGTTCCCTCGTCCTGCAGCAGTCGTTTTATTTCGCCGTGTCGTTTGGAATTCATGCCCGAAACCCTAGCCAAGAGTGAATTATCCGCAAGATTACCACACGATTCCCACAAATTTGTCATTAAAGCCACAAATCACCACAAAAACGTGTTGACATAGGTGAAATAAAGGTGGAAAGTCACATTATTAGATAAATACGTGGTTCGACAGGCTCATCATGAGGGGGAGTATCCCTGCAAATAATCAAAAAGCAGTTATGGGGGTGCGAAACAGAAGTCTTTGCCACAGACGGATTCCTGTTCTTGGAGAGCCCACAACCCTCCTTAAACAGACAAACTTCGTCATGGTGAGTCTGTCGAACCACGTATTTGTCGGCCGATGACAGCACCTTCTGCAATCAAACAACGTATTGCCGCCCTGCCGCTCTGGCAGGGCGATATTCATGTTTCTCTTTTGAAGGGCGGCATCAGCAACGAGAGCTATGTCGTCGAGGATGACCGTCGCAAATATGTCGTTCGCTTCGGCAAGGACTATCCATTTCACCACGTATTCCGCGACCGCGAGGCGATGACGGCCGAGGCGGCGCATCGCGCCGGTTTTGCTCCCGAATTATTTTATGCGGGCGACGGCGTCATGGTCACCGCGTTCCTTGGCGCGCGCACCTATTGCGCAAGCGATGTTCGCGCCAATATTTCACGCGTGGCGCAGATGATCCGGCAATTCCATATGACGATGCCCGAACATATTCTCGGGCCCGGTTTCATGTTCTGGGTCTTCCATGTCATCCGCGACTATGCCCGCACGCTGCAGGCGGGCAACAGCCGCATGGCACCGCACCTTGCCGCCTATCTTGCCATCGCAGCGGACATGGAAGCCGCGCAACGGCCCCTGCCGATCATCTTCAGCCACAACGATCTCTTGCCCGCCAATATACTCGATGATGGCAACCGCCTCTGGCTGATCGATTTCGAATATGCGGGGTTTTCGACTTCAATGTTCGATCTAGCGGGCCTTGCCTCCAATGCGGGATTGAGCGAAGACGAATCCGGGGCCTTGCTTACCGCCTATTTTCAAGGACCGCCCGATTTCGAACTCAAGCGCGCCCATGCCGCCATGCAATGCGCCTCGCTGCTACGCGAGGCCATGTGGAGCATGGTTTCCGAGCTTTACCTCGACGCACCGGGCGTTGACTACGTCGCCTATACTACCGAGAATTTATCGAAGCTTGATCATGCGCTCGATCACTACAGAAGCATATACGGAAAGACGGCCCCATGACCCTCCCCTCCCATGCCCAGATCGTCATCATTGGCGGCGGGATCATCGGCTGCTCGACGGCCTATCATCTGGCCAGGGATCACAAGGCCGAGGTGGTATTGCTGGAGATGGGGCAATTGACCTCTGGCTCGACATGGCACGCGGCGGGGCTGGTCGGGCAATTGCGTTCCTCCGCATCCATTACCCGCGTCCTCAAATATTCCGTGGATCTCTACAAACGACTCGATGAGGAAACCGGCCTTGCGACCGGCTGGAAAATGACTGGCTGCTTGCGCCTGGCCACCAATCAGGACCGTTGGACCGAGTTCCGTCGCCTCGCAACCACCGCGGGAAGTTTCGGTATGGAAATGCACCTCCTCTCCCCGCAGGAGGTCAAGGCCATGTTCCCGCTGATGCGTGTGGATGATCTCGTTGGCGCGAGCTGGTTGCCAACCGATGGGCAAGCCAGCCCGTCTGACATCACCCAGTCACTGGCGCGCGGCGCCCGCATGCATGGTGCAAGACTCATCGAGAATATACGCGTCACCGGCTTCGAGATGAATGGTGACCGGATCGTCAAGGTCAAGACCGATCGGGGCGATATCGCCTGCGAAAAAGTCGTCAATTGCGCCGGCCAATGGGCGCGGCAGGTGGGTGAGATGGCGGGCATCAATGTGCCGCTGCAGCCGGTGAAGCATCAATATATCATCACCGAAAAGATTGACGGGCTGTCATCCAATGCGCCGACGATTCGCGATCCGGACCGCCGCACCTATTTCAAGGAAGAAGTCGGCGGCCTCGTCATGGGCGGTTATGAACCCAATCCACAAAGCTGGATGACCGGCGATGTGCCCAACGACTGGCAATTCCGCCTGTTTGATGATGATTTCGATCATTTCGAGCAGCATATGCTCGCTGCTATCGAGCGTATCCCCGCGCTTGAAACCGTTGGCGTCAAGCAGATGATCAACGGCCCGGAGAGCTTTACGCCGGACGGCAATTTCATCCTCGGCGTCGCACCGGAGTGTTCCAACATGTTCGTCGGGGCCGGCTTCAATGCGTTCGGCATCGCCTCCGGCGGCGGCGCAGGCTGGGTATTGGCACAATGGGCCATCGATGGAGAAGCACCGCTCGACCTCTGGACCGTCGATATCAGGCGCTTCTCCAACCTCCACCGCAATCGGGATTGGGTGCGTGACAGAACCCTCGAGGCCTACGGCAAGCACTACACGGTTGGCTTTCCGCACGAGGAATATGTGTCCGGGCGCCCCGCCATCGTCTCGCCGCTCTATGAGCGCTTGAAGCAGCATCGCGCCGTGTTCGGCTCCAAGCTTGGATGGGAGCGCCCGAACTGGTTTGCACCTGAAGGAATGCCCGCGGAAGACGTCTATTCCATGGGTCGCCAGAACTGGTTCGGTGCGGTTGGGGAAGAACACCGGCATGTGCGCGACAAGGTCGGCATCTTCGATCAGTCTTCCTTCGCCAAGTTCGAACTGACCGGCAGGGACGCTGCAACGGCGCTCGATACCATCTGCGCCAATGATGTGTCGAAACCATCGGGCCGCCTGACCTATACCCAGCTCCTGAATACGCGCGGAGGCATCGAGTGCGACCTCACTGTCGCCCGCCTGTCCGACGAGCGCTTCTACATTGTCACCGGCACCGGCTTTCGCACCCATGACTTCGCCTGGATCCGGGATCACATCGGCAAAGGCCTCGATGCGAAACTCACCGACGTGACCGAGGACTTCGGTACCCTTTCACTGATGGGGCCCAAGGCGCGCGCCGTGTTGGCGCGGGTCACCAATGCCGACGTTAGCAACGACGCCTTTCCGTTCGGCCATATTCGCGAGATCGAGATCGCAGGGACAACCGTTCGCGCCCTGCGCATCACCTATGTCGGCGAACTCGGCTGGGAGTTGCACGCACCCATTGCCGCAACCGGCAAGGTCTTTGATGCGCTAATGCTAGCCGGCAAAGAATTCGGCATCAGGCCGGTCGGCTATCGGGCGCTGGAATCCCTGCGTCTCGAAAAGGGCTACCGCGCCTGGGGTTCCGACATCACCCCGAATGACTCGCCGTTCGAGGCTGGGCTTGGCTGGGCGGTGAAACTGCGCAAGGATACCGAATTCGTCGGACGGGAGGCGAGCGAGGCCGTTCATGCCGCTTCGCTCAAAAAACGTCTCGCAACATTCGCAGTCGTGGACAAGGACGTCGTATTGCTTGGCCGCGAAACCATCCTGCGCAATGGCGAGCCGGTCGGCTATCTCACCAGCGGCGGCTATGGCTATACGGTCGATAGTCCGATCGGTCTGGGCTATGTGCGTCACGCCGATGGTATCAGCGATGCGTTCCTCACCGATGGCAAATATGAGCTCATCGTCGCCAATGAACGTTACACCGCCCAAATCCATCTGGCGCCGCTATACGATCCGGAAAATGCACGGGTGAAGTCCTGAGCATGCCCTACGCGGTGCGGCTTGACGGCATCGTTAGCCCGGGAAACCATGGAAAACGCGCAGTCCGTGCGCTCTTGCGCGAGATTAGTCGAATCTTGCACAAGAATCTGCAAAACCCACTCAATAATAGTCGATTCTGGTGCAATTCTATCAACCAAGGCGCGAAATTTAGTTGCACGACGTTGTGTTTTTGCAGCCAATCAAAAGACTTGACTTTGGCCTTCGACAGGACCACATGCAATGCGTGCGGACCTGTGTCCATAAGTCCGTATATCTTCAACCGGAGTTAAATCTCTCATGCCCAGCGACGACAGTAGTAGTCGATTGTTTGCGCCGTCAACGGCGATCGTGGCCTGATCTGAGATCAGCTCGCCTCGATCCCCTGTGACGGCGGATCGACAGAAAGGCGAGCTAAATGAACGATCTTCGCTTTCCCACAGGTGCGGACAGGGCCGAGCTGGCGCCCGTGCTTACTCTTGCAGAACAGCTTGCAACCCTGCATGCTGCGGATGCGATCGAGCTTCTCAACGAACTCGAACTATCTGAATCTATTGAGATTCTTGCCGAAATGCCGCACGAGCATGCCGTGCTGATCCTCGATCAGCCGGAGTTGCATGACGCGGCGGGCATCATAAGGGGATTGCCGGCCGAGACCGCACGGCAACTCCTGGACGCAATGTCAGTCGACCGTGTCACCGATATCTTCCATGAGTTCGATACGGAGACCAGGGCCCGGCTTGTGGTCGGCCTCGGGCCCGAAACAACGGCCGCATTGCGCAAGCTCCTGCGCTATCCGCCGCATACGGCGGGTAGCCTGATGACGACCGAATTCGTCAGCGTGCCCGCGAACTGGACCGTCGCGCAAACGCTGCAGCATATTCGCGAAGTCGAGCGGTCGAGAGAGACCATCTATGCGATCTATGTCACTGATCCGGCAACAAAAAAACTGTTGCGGGCCGTCACCCTGCGCCGCCTGATCACCAGCGAGCCGGACGCTTCGATCATGAGTGTTGGCCGCGACGTTGCCCCCGTAACTGTTGCCCCCCTGACCGACCAGGAAGACGTGGCGCGGCTCTTCCGCAAGCATGATCTCCTTGCCGTCCCGGTGGTCAATGATGACGCACAGATCATCGGTATCGTCACCGTCGATGACGTAATCGACGCCATGACCCAGGAGATGACCGAGGATACGTTGAAGTTCGGCGGCATGGAGGCCTTGAACAAGCCCTACATGCAAATCGGCTTCGTACAGATGCTGCGCAAACGCGCCGGTTGGCTGGGCGTGCTGTTCTTGAGCGAAATGCTGACCGCCAGCGCCATGCAGCACTTTGAAGGGGAATTGGAGAAAGCGGTCGTTTTGACGCTTTTTATCCCCCTTATCATGAGTTCCGGCGGCAATTCCGGCTCTCAAGCCACGTCTTTGCTCATCCGCGCCCTGGCGTTGCAGGAATTGCGGTTGAAGGATTGGTGGCGGGTCGCATTGCGCGAAATCCCGACTGGCCTGGTGCTCGGCTCGTTCCTCGGGCTGATCGGCGTGGTTCGGATTACGACGTGGCAAATACTGGGTCTTTACGATTATGGGCAGCACTGGCCGCTCGTTGCTGCAACCGTCGGTACGGCGCTGGTTGGAATTGTGACATTCGGCTCGTTGGCCGGCTCAATGCTGCCGTTCGCCATGCAGAAGCTCGGCTTTGACCCCGCGAGCGCCTCGGCGCCGTTCGTGGCAACGCTGGTTGATGTAACCGGGTTGGTGATTTACTTCAGTATTGCCTTGGTTATCCTGTCCGGAACATTGCTCTAAAACTTTTGGTCTGCATGGCTGCCATGCAGACCAAAACGCTTTGCCCCCTTTCGCATTTGCGAAAAAACATGTATGGAGCGCGCAAATGTAAAGCGGCGCAGCTCAGATGGCGTCCACAATCCTCCAAAAGAGAACATTATGAAACTGCGCAACATCGCGATCATCGCACACGTTGACCATGGCAAAACCACGCTCGTTGACGAACTTTTGAAACAGTCTGGCAATTTCCGCGAAAATCAGCGGGTCGGCGAAAGGATGATGGATTCCAATGATATAGAGCGCGAGCGCGGGATCACCATCCTTGCCAAGGCGACCTCAGTCATCTGGAAGGATACACGTATCAATATTGTCGATACCCCGGGCCACGCTGATTTTGGCGGCGAGGTCGAACGTATCCTTAGCATGGTGGACGGCGCTATCGTTCTTGTCGATGCTGCCGAAGGCCCCATGCCGCAGACGAAATTCGTCGTAGGCAAGGCTTTGAAAGTTGGCCTTCGTCCAATCGTAGCGATCAACAAGATCGATCGTCCCGACGCCCGCCATGAAGAAGTCGTGAACGAAGTTTTCGACCTCTTCGCAGCTCTTGATGCTACGGACGAACAGCTTGATTTTCCAATCCTTTACGGCTCAGGCCGCAACGGCTGGATGGCGACGAGCCCGGAAGGTCCGAAGGATCAGGGTCTGGCGGCGCTGTTTGACATGGTTCTCGACCATGTCCCCGCGCCCACTGTCGGCGAAGGTCCATTCAAGATGATCGGCACCATTCTTGAAGCCGACCCATTCCTTGGCCGCATCATCACCGGCCGCATTCATTCTGGTACCGTCAAGTCGAACCAGCAGGTCAAGGTCTTGCATGGCGATGGTACCCAGCTTGAGACGGGGCGTATCTCGAAGATCCTGGCGTTCCGCGGTCTTGAACGCCAGCCGATCGAAGAAGCACACGCCGGTGACATCGTCGCTATCGCCGGCCTGCAAAAGGGCACCGTCGCTGATACATTCTGCGCGCTCGAAGTAACCGAAGCGCTGCATGCGCAGCCGATCGATCCGCCGACAGTTACCATGTCCTTTATCGTCAACGATAGTCCGCTTGCCGGCACCGAAGGCGACAAGGTTACGAGCCGCGTTATCCGTGACCGCTTGCTGAAGGAAGCCGAAGGCAATGTTGCGCTGAAGGTCGAGGAATCCGACGACAAGGATTCCTTCTTCGTTTCGGGTCGCGGCGAATTGCAGCTCGCGGTTCTCATTGAAAACATGCGCCGTGAGGGATTTGAACTTAGCATATCGCGCCCTCGCGTCGTTCTGAAAAGAGACGACTCCGGCACTTTGCTTGAGCCCATCGAAGAAGTGCTGATCGACGTCGACGAGGAATATTCCGGCACTGTTGTCCAGAAGATGTCCGAGCGTAAGGCTGAAATGGTCGAGCTTCGTCCGTCCGGTGGTAATCGCGTTCGCATGGTATTCTATGCGCCGACACGCGGCCTCATCGGCTACCAGTCGGAGCTTTTGACCGATACGCGAGGCACCGCGATCATGAACCGCCTTTTCCGTGCCTACGAGCCTTACAAAGGTGAAATCGCCGGCCGTACCAATGGCGTTTTGATCTCCAACGACCAGGGAGAGTCCGTAGCTTTCGCCATGTGGAACCTTGAAGATCGCGGCGCAATGATTATCGAGGCTGGCATAAAGGTTTATGCCGGCATGATCATCGGCATCCATTCGCGCGACAACGATCTTGAAGTGAACATCCTCAAAGGTAAAAAGCTGACAAACATTCGTGCTGCAGGCAAGGACGAAGCTGTCAAGTTGACCCCGCCGATCCGCATGACACTGGAACGTGCTCTTGCCTGGATTCAGGACGACGAATTGATGGAAGTAACGCCGAAATCAATTCGTCTGCGCAAGCTTTACCTCGATCCAAACGAACGCAAACGTTTTGAAAAGAGCAGCAAGACCGCAGGCGCTGCCTAACCATAGATGTTCTGCGTGAGACAAAAGCGGCGATCTTCGCCGCTTTTTTGTTTTCGTGCATACCCAAAACACTTTTGGATGTTGCGAACTCGCGCGTTGCGGGTCTATGGTTAAAGGACCATGAACACCCATGTGATCGAGATAAGACGGGCGCATATGGCCGATGCAGTGGCGATTTCGGCCATTCATCTGGCTGCCTGGCAAGGCGCATATGCAGGTATCATACCCCACCGCGCGCTCAATAACATGTTGGAGCGGCGCGGCGCCAATTGGTGGGCAAAGGCAATCCAGCGCTCGACGCAGATTCTAGTAGCCGATGTCGGCGGCATCGTTGCCGGTTACGCCACGCTTGGGCCCAACCGTGCCCGCCAGTTGCAGCAACAAGGTGAAATTTACGAACTTTACGTCAGGCCGGAATATCAGGGCTTCGGTCTGGGCACTCGGCTTCTGGGCGCAGCTCGGCGCAGTCTTGGCGATCAAGGCCTGAAGGGCATGGTAATCTGGGCGCTCGAGGACAACGACCTTGCGATTTCATTCTACCAGAGCGCCGGTGGCCGCGATGTCGCCGAGGGTGTCGAGTGTTTCGATGGCAAGACGCTCAAGAAGGTCGCTTTTGTCTGGAATTGATGCCGCTTTGCGCCAGATTCTTCTTTCGCAGCTCAAATCCCGAGTTGTGTTTTGCCATTCACACTCAATGAGCCTATCAATCGTTTTCCTTACGTAGGGGCGACGGCATTGTTGCGCCGCGGTATAAAAATCAGTACAGGACTTCCATACTCATAAGGACTCTGAAAATATGCGCATCGATGCCATTGCTGTCGGCAATAATCCTCCTGAAGATGTAAACGTTATCATCGAGGTCCCGGTCGGCGGTCAACCGATCAAATACGAGCTTGATAAGGATTCGGGCGCTTTGTTCGTCGACCGCTTCCTGCATACGCCCATGACCTATCCGGGCAATTACGGCTTCGTGCCACATACATTGTCGGATGATGGCGACCCCATCGATGTATTGATCTGCAACACGCGCGCGCTGATGCCTACAAGTGTGATCAACGTCCGTCCGATCGGTGTCCTCGTTATGGAAGACAATAAGGGACAGGACGAAAAGATCATTGCCGTTCCTTCACCTCACCTGACGCTACGGTACGAGAAGGTGCACAATTACACCGATCTTCCCGACATCACGCTCAAACAGATCCAGCATTTCTTCGAGCACTACAAGGATCTGGAACCCGGCAAATGGGTGAAGATAGGGGATTGGGGCGATGAAGATGCCGCCCGCCAGCTCATCACCGAAGCGATAGAACGTCACAACGCCAAAAAGGCCTGATCGATCAATCTTCGGGCGGTTCGAGAACGGTAAGTCTCAAAGCCAGTTCGTCAGGATCGCCCGAAATTCTTACCTGCTTCAGCCGCGCCGTAGCGCCAGCGGCTATGGTTATATCTCGCGCCGCAATACCCAACTGCTTTGCCAGCAGCTTTACCAACGCTGCATTGGCCTTCCCGTCTTCAGGAACCGCCCGTACCCGTGCTTTCAGATGGAAGCGCCCGTCATTGGTCTCTTCCACGCCTTCAATTGCATCCCTAACCGATTTCGGCGTCAGTCGCACAAAGAGAGTGACGCTGTTATCCCCCGTGCGGAAATGCGATGGCTTTCTGGTCAAACCAGAATCGGTGCGATCGTGGTCCAGAGAAACTGGCGGATGAAGAATATGATCAACAAAAGTACGATCGGAGAAATATCGATGCCGCCGAGGTCAGGAAGAAATCGGCGTATGGGTCGCAATGCGGGTTCGGTGACCCGATAGAGAAAATCTCCTATCGAGGCAACAAAGCGATTGCTCGAATTGATGACGTTGAAGGCATAGAGCCATGAGAAGATCGCACTGGCAATGAGAATCCAGGTGTAGATGTCGAGAGCCAGATCGATGGTGCGGATAAGAGCGAGCATACAGGTCTCCTAAGATTTCCAAGACATGTAGCGATTGCCTGGCCCGCGAGCAAGAGCTTGCGGTCACCAGCAAAAACGCAGTACGGCCGCTCCAAGTATTATTGTGGCAGTATTCATGGCCGTCTATTCAGGCCTCGAATGCGACTAAGGTATTACAAGGACTTGATCTTGACCGATATTGTTGAATTTAAAAAACCGGAATAAGTTTGCGTCGTGATTCGGGCTATCCCGGCCCGCTTTTCATCCAAGGGGGTTTCCATGCTCAATAAACTGTCGGCCGAATTCTTCGGCACATTCTGGCTTGTTCTCGGCGGTTGCGGCAGTGCTGTTATTGCCGCTGCATTTCCAGATGTCGGTATTGGTTTGCTTGGTGTTGCTTTCGCGTTTGGTCTTACGGTTCTAACAATGGCCTATGCAGTCGGCGGAATTTCTGGCGGCCATTTCAATCCCGCTGTTTCACTTGGACTTGCCGTTGCGGGACGCTTCGACTTCAAGGATCTCATCCCCTACTGGATCGCACAGGTTGTTGGTGCGATTGTTGCAGCTGCCGTCCTTTATCTGATCGCATCCGGCAAGGCCGACTTCACCGCCGGCGGCTTCGCTTCCAACGGTTATGGTGACCTGTCCCCCGGCAAGTATGGCCTGGTCGCGGCACTTGTCGCAGAAATCGTGTTCACTGCCTTCTTCATCATGATCATTCTTGGGGCGACCTCAGCTTCCGTTCCGGCCGGGTTTGCACCAATCCCCATTGGCCTCGGCCTGACGCTGATCCATCTCGTTTCAATTCCCGTGACGAATACCTCCGTCAATCCGGCCCGTTCCACCGGCGTCGCGCTTTTCGCAGAAACCGCCGCGCTTGGTCAGCTCTGGCTGTTTTGGGTCGCCCCGCTCATTGGCGCGGTACTTGGCGCAATCATCTGGAAATCCTTGCTCAGCAAAGATTCAGACATTCCTGTTACTGCTGTTGTAAACGCGGCTTGAACCAAAGTGGGCCGGTTCGGGCCGGCCCATTTGCTTTCCCTCTCGAATAAATTTCTGATTTGCTTATCCCCATTCGCGCTGAACTGGTCTAGAAGAAGGCTCCCGATTCCGGAGTCTTTCAACGAAATGACAATCTCCGAAACGAATGCAGCGCATGATCGTTATGCCGCGTTTCGCCATTCGTCCTTTACCCGCTATTGGCTGGCACGCTTCTTTGGTTCATTTGCCATCCAGATCATCAGCGTTTCCGTCGGCTGGCAGATCTATGATCTGACGCGCGACCCCTTTTATCTCGGTATCGTCGGGCTCGTACAATTTGCGCCATCGCTGTTGCTCGTGCTCATTACCGGCGCAGCTTCCGACCGGTTCGGACGACGATTGATCATGGGGCTATCGTTGTGCGTCGAGGTGATTTGCGCCGCTCTGCTACTGTTGTTGACGATAACCCATCTGTTTACGCCGGCATTGGTATTCATCATCCTGGCGGGATTTGGTGTGGGCAGAGCATTCCTCGGACCTGCTTCCTCATCGCTGGTCGTCAATCTTGTGCCGGCGGAAACGTTTTCCAACGCCGTGTCCTGGAACTCTTCAGCCTGGCAAATTGCGACGATTGTCGGGCCGGTCGCCGGGGGTCTGCTCTATGGACTTTCCCCTGTCGCAGCCTACGGTGTCGCCAGTGCAATGCTTGTCACCGCGACTTTGAGCACTTTCTCCATCGCGAAACCCGCCCAGCACACGTTGCACGAAACAAGATCGCTTCAAACTCTACTGGCGGGGTTCCACTACATCTGGAAGGAAAAGGTGGTTCTTGGTGCGATTTCGCTTGATCTGTTTGCTGTGCTGCTCGGCGGAGCCGTGGCGCTTCTGCCGGTTTATGCGCGCGATATCTTGCAGCTCGGCCCGTGGGGCCTGGGGATGCTGAGGGCTGCACCGGGTATTGGCGCCATCGTGACGGCGGTCTGGTTGACCGGGCATCCCATTCGCGATCATGCCGGAATGATCATGTTTGCCTTTGTAGCGCTCTTCGGTTTGCTGACCGTCATGTTTGGCATTTCTGACATTGCATGGTTATCGATCGTGGTGCTTGCTTTGATGGGTGCGGCTGACATGATCAGCGTCTATATCCGCGAGACACTATTGCAATTGTGGACACCGGATCATGTGCGAGGCAGGGTCAATGCCGTCAACATGGTTTTTGTCGGCGCATCTAATGAATTGGGCGAATTCCGTGCTGGAGTCATGGCTTCGCTGATTGGCACCGTGCCCGCCGTTATCTTCGGTGGCCTCGGAACAGTGGCCGTTGCCGGCCTTTGGGCCTATTGGTTCCCGCAATTGCGCAAAGCGCGGAATTTGCAGGGAAGGACTTGAGAATTCAGACCGTTACAGGAATGCCGAAAATTGTCGCCAGGAAGCGATGCAGCCAAGCCCTGAGCACTGCATCGTAAATCATCCGCCCGTCGAGGTGGTCGCGGCCCTGCTGGGCGCCACATAAGGTGAAGCGTTCCGCACCTCGTACAACCCAACGATGCATCATCGCCCGTGTCAGCTCGGCATGGAACTGGACGCCCCAGGCATTATTGCCATACCTGAACGCCTGGTTGGGGTAGGAGCTGCCCGTCGCCAGTAAGGTTGCTGTCTGCGGCAATTCAAAACCTTCGCGATGGAAATGATAAACCATCGACGGCCAGTCCATCAGAGCGCGGCCGGCTTCCGTCGGCTCGAGCGGATACCAGCCGATCTCGACAAGGCCATCCGGGTGGGGCCCAACACGACCGCCCAAATGGTTGGCAAGCATCTGCGCGCCCAGGCAAATGCCGAGAAAGGGCTTGTCTTCTGCAAGTGGTATGGACAGCCAATCGGTCTCTGCGCGTACAAAGTCTTCTGAATCATTGGCGCTCATCGGGCCGCCAAAAATGACGGCTCCGGCATGGTCTTCCAGCGTTTCGGGCAATGTGTCCCCAAGGGGCGGGCGGCGAATGTCGAGGGCAAAACCAGCTTCGACCAGTAAATGGCCGACGCGACCGGGACTGGAACGCTCCTGATGCAACACCGTCAGGATCTTGGGACGATGCGACTGTCCGCTTTCCATCCATCCAGTTTGGTACATTCGCTCGGCCTATTCCTCTCGCACCGTCTGTTTTGCACGAACAGCTGCCTGTTGTTTCATGGTCACCCGATCGCGTGTCGATACGCCGATCAGTTCGGCAACACGCCAGACGACATTGTCTTCCAGCTCATGCGCGCTACCATCGGCAAAAACGACATCCCACATCAGCTCAATGAATCTGATGCGAGCTGCTTCGTCAAGATTGCGCTTGATGATGCTGGTGAAACTGTAAAGGTCGACCGCCTCCTGATCCGCCTGTTCGCCCTCATCAAGCAAACGCTTCAGCGCCTCGCCTTTCAGGCCATAGGCCTCGGAAATCAACTGGGAGACGCGTTTGCGTTCCGCTTTGCCTCGGTTGCCGTCTGCATCCATCACATGGAACAGCAAGGCTGCAGCCGCGAGGCGCGGATCTTTCTTGGAAAAATGCTCCTTGCTGCTATCGCCCGACGGCAAGGATTTAAAAAACGTCACGAGGCTATCGAGCATCAAGGGAAATCTTTCGCGTCTATCCAGATGGTATTCATCCACCCATATCCCTGTTTAAACGTCTAAACCACTGTACATCTTGCCGCAAAGACGACAGTCGTCATCACGTTTCGCTGATTAGAAAAGCCGGAACTTCTTGTTTCGCTCCGTTCCATCCTCAGGCCGCACGCCCGGGTCATCCGGCACAGGAAAAACGAACTCCTCATCCTTTTCCTTGGATTTCAGTGGCTTCTCCGGAAATGCAGGCAAAACCGAAGCTATCCTCTGCGGATTGGCCGTTTCTGCGGGCATCGAGACCGGCCGTTCCGCAGGCTTTTCCTGGAGCTCAACCTGCACGATTTCAGCATCCATGACGTCAGCATGGCCATGATCTTCTCTGGAAGCTTGCTCTTCTGCTTCCCTGGCGACTGGCCGGGCCGGGATGAGCGGCTTCACATCTTCGCGGGGCCGTTCGGGTTCTGTTGCCAAAGCCCTGTCGAAATCATCGCCGGAATCGATGACCGGACCAAGCTGTTCAACCGGAACCTTCCATTCGAAGGCGTCGAGCCTGCCAGTCACCGGAGATGCCGGCGCCCAGCGTTCCGAAACGTAGCCATCAGCTGTCCAGGCGGGATCGCGCGGCGCCTTGACAGCACGCGACAGCCACTGCCGGACGCGGCCTTGATCGCCGGTTTGCGCTTCTTCAATGTCGGCAAGCAGTAGATATGCGCTCTCGCGCGGTGCGCTACGGAGCACCGCTTCCGCTGCTTCTCTCGCCTCCCTCAATTCGCCTGCAGCCAGCGCAGCCTGGGCGATCGCGAGGCTCGACTCGGGGTGATGCGGATAGAGCGACGCCAGATGACGGGCACGCTTGAGGCGATCCAACACTGAATCGCCGAGCCGCGCGTGCACATAGGTTTCGGCAACTTCCGGATGAGGTTGCTTCTTCCAGCTATATTCCAAGACTTTCGACCCTTTGCGCAAATCGCCTTGGCTGAATAACGCTTTTGCAGCGATGATCGCAGCAGGTATGAGATCCGGCGCCAACTTGTTCGCCTCTATGGCGGTCGATTTGGCGCTCACGGGGTCATTTTCGAAGGTTTCGATTGCCTTGGCCGTCAACAGGACCGCGCGCTCGCGCTTGGCCTTCTCCTTGTCAACCTGCTTGGTCGCTTTCTGCTTTTCGAGCAGCAGGAGGGCTCCATCCCAATCACCATGGGTGGTCTTCTGGCCAAGAGCAGCCGACGCCGCCCATTCGACATTAGGGGCCAGCAATGCGGCTTCTTCAGCGTAATGCCGGGAAGCATCGCGTGCGCCAAGCCGCTGCGCTTCAAGGTACAGCCCCCGCAACCCGAGAAGCTTCGTTTCCGGATCTTCGAGCATGGCTTCGAATTTGGCCCGCGCATCCTCGGGGCGCCCTTCCAGCATGGCGGACTGAGCATCAAGCAGTTTGATCAGTGGCTCCTGATCGACGTTCAGCAGCTTTTCTGCCTGTTTGACCATTCTGCGTGCGGTCTCGCCATCACCGGCACCTGCGGCGATCAGTCCGGTCGAGAGCGACTGATAGCCACGATCGCGTTTGCGCGCACGGAAATGACGGCGCAGCGCGTAAGGCGATGTGACGAGGCTTTTGACAATCCACCACATCAGCATGACTGCGGCGACGATCGCGACGATAGCAGAAGCTGCCACCATCAGCGTGACTTTGTACTGCATGCCGGCGAGCGTCACGATGAGATCGCCGGGCCGATCTGCAAGCCACGCAAAACCGACACCGAGCAAAAGTACGACGAGAAGGAAGAACAGAATACGAATCATGATCTTGCTCCTAATTAGCCGCTGCTGGGGACTTGATGCCGGTCAAGGCATCGGACAAGGCCTTCGACACGACGTCCCCGGCCTTTTGCCGGGCCTTCATCCCATTGGCGAAATCCATGGAAACAGCCTTGGCATTCTCCGGCAGTTTCTCCCATTCGGCGATGGCCGCACCAAGATCGCCAGCGTTCAAATGCGCTTCGATCCGGGCCGTAATTGCATCGACGCCCTCGCCCTCTACCATCCCGACCGGCCGTGCCTGGACCAAGCTGCTCGCGCTTGCCCACAAGCGATCGACCACCCCGGCATCAGGATCGACTGTATGAGCACTTGCTATGATTTTGGGAGCGACATCAGCGAATTGGCTGACCAGCACGTTGAGCGTCGGAATGCCTTTCCCAGCAAACTCCCGGAGGCTCTCGACCTCTCCTGCTGCTGGCGCAACCGCGACGTAAGTATCCAGCTCGGCCGCGAACGGCTCGCCACGATCTATAGCGGCTTTCATGCCCGTTGCCGCCATGGCAAGTGCCATATTGGCCTGCGCTGAGGGATCGTTGACTTTCGCCTCCAGAGCATTCAATCGTTCGGTAGCCCCCGCCGCTATTCCGCCAGCCTGCTCCGCCTGTTGCTGACTGTTGTTCAGACGGGTCTCCAGAGCAGCGAGACGTGTGTCAATGCCACTCGTATCGACGACTGGGCCGGAGCCAGCATTCTTCTGAATATCCGCAATACTTTGCTTGATTGCGTCGAGCTCCGCGGAAAGACCAGAGACCTGGCTTGCAGCCTGTTTGGCATTCTCTACGGCACCGTTAAGTGCAACTTGCGCACCTTCATCCAGCGTCTGCGCCGCTGGTCGCGCATTTCGTAACTCGGCCATCTGCTGCTCGAGCGCTGAAGTATCCGCCCCTGGCGATGGCAATACACCGACCCATTGCAGGGCCGCGGCGCCGACAAGAGCTACAATACCGCCGATGATTCCGGCTATAAGGCGGCCCAATGGATCGTTTGGCCTTGATCCGGAGGACGACATCATTGGTCGCGAAGCGGTCGATTGAGCGGAGGAATTGGTTCGCCCGAATGACTGCCTGGTCTCCGAAGAGCCCGAACTCGGTGGCGCATCTCCGCCCGGCTCAACGCCCTGCGTTTCCTTCGCCTTTTCCGCCATATTTGCGTTCGCGTCAGCGGTCGGGTCGAAGCCGACCGGTTCGGGCTGCGGTACGCCACCTGCGCTGGAAGTCTTGGCGACCGGCACTGGCGTCAGTTCGATTGTCACAGGTTTGCGGGCAGACTTCGAATGACGCGGAACGGATGATTTGGCCATGGGCAGACTTTCCTGAACTTAGAGCATATTGAATTTCGCTCTCAGACTTTTCGTGACCCGAAGTTAGCAAGGAAGTTCCTTTTGCGAAACCACACGCATTCATTGCGCTAAGCGGGAAGAATCATGTGCCTTCTGCAGAACATCGAAGAGAGCATCCTCATCCGGCCTGTCTGCCACATGGATTAGAGCCTTGTTCACTCCAGCCAGAGCCTTCGCAACACGAGAGGAGAGGCAGAAAATCGATGTATTATCAAAATGATGGGCGATTTCCGTCTGACTTTTCAGACGCAAAAACACTTCAGCGCCCCAACGGGAATACAGGAGGCAATGGTCGATGTTCCCCTTGCCGAAAAATTCTGCCAGAAATTCAGTCGTATAACTGACTAAAATGGTATCGTAGGTCATCACCGGCTTTGAACGCATACCTAATGTATGGAGAGCCTGCTCAAAGTCCGGCGCGCGAACGCGCCCTGCCACATAAAGAACGCGGGCTCCGGTACACAACTCCTCCCCTATGGTTTGAGCAAGCGACGCACCATCCCTGTCTCCCGTTGTCACCGTTTCGAACCCGCGGGCACGCGCCGCATCTGCGGTCGCTTCTCCTACAACGAAACAGGGCAATGAAAGGAACGGCTGCAACACTTTGTCTGGAGCCTGCCGCAACGCATTTGCACTCGTCACCGCAATTGCGTCGAATTTGCCATTGGGGGTTTTTACCGGAAGCTGAACAATCTTGGTCAGGGGCAAAACCAAAGGCAGAAAGTTATTGCCAAGCAGACGTTCGGCAGTTTTGGTCGCGCCCGGCTGAGGCCGTGTGACCAAAACGGTTTTCATGTCAGAACCAATCCGTAAAGAAATGTGGTCCGGCGAGTTTACGCACCCGCAATGCCGCATCCTGGCCGATTTCGACAGCGTGGGAGAGTGCTCCGCCACCTGTGATCTCGTGTGCCTCTCTGCCATCTGGCAAGAGTATCATGCCATGGAACTGCAGCCTCCCTTCCGATACGGTCGCCAGACCGGCGATTGGCGTACGGCAGGAGCCATCGAGCGAACCAAGGAACGCACGTTCGCATGCCAGCGCCGTGGCAGTCGGCAAGTGGTTGAGCGGCGCTAATAGCGCGTCGACGCTATTATCACCAATGCGGCTCTCTACCGTGATAGCGCCTTGTCCTGGGGCTGGTGGAAAAGCTCTTGCATCCATAAGCTCCGTAACAACATGTCCAAGGCCAAGACGTTTCAAACCGGCATAAGCAAGGAACGTGGCATCCACCTCGCCGTCAGCAAGCTTGCGTAGCCGCGTCTCGACATTCCCACGAAAATTGATGACCTTGAGATCGGGGCGTGCGCGATGTATCAGCGCCCGCCGCCGCAATGATGCGGAGCCGACCACCGCTCCTTTCGGCAGATCGATGAAAGACTTTACCTCGCGGCCAATAAAGGCGTCACGAGGATCCTCGCGTTCGAGGAAGACCGACAGATGCAGCCCTTGTGGCAGAACGGTTGGCATATCCTTTGACGAGTGCACGGCGAGATCGAGACGCCCGTCGGCAAGCTGTTCCTCGATTTCGAGCGTGAACAAGCCTTTTCCGCCAACTTCGGCCAGGGGTCGATCCTGTATCCGGTCACCGCTGGTAGAAATGGCTACAATTTCGATGTCTTCATCGCGAAGTCCGTGGGCCTTTATCAGAAGGTCACGCGTCTCATGGGCTTGTGCGAGCGCCAGTGCACTCCCACGTGTACCAATCTTGAGCGTTTTTGTTTGCATTGGCGGCTGTCCGTGTTACGCGAATTCGAGTTGAGCGTTCTACTAACGACCTTTTGGCAGGTCGACAATGCGGCGAAGGATATCAGGTTTACCGATGAGGGTACTAGGTATTGAGACAAGCTGTGACGAAACGGCGGCGGCGGTAGTCGAGCGCGACGATCAGGGCCACGGGCGCATTCTTTCGAATGTCGTCCTGAGCCAGATCGAAGAACACGCGCCCTATGGCGGCGTGGTGCCGGAAATTGCTGCGCGCGCCCATGTCGAAGTACTGGATCGGTTGATTGGCCAGGCATTGCACGAAGCGCAGATAACTCTGGACGATGTCGATGCGGTGGCTGCCACCGCCGGTCCGGGCCTGATCGGCGGATTGATTGTCGGTTTGATGACCGGAAAAGCGATAGCGATGGCCAGTCAGAAGCCTTTTTACGCCATCAATCACCTTGAGGGCCATGCACTGACCCCGCGGCTGACGGATCACCTTGATTTTCCTTATTTGCTGCTGCTCGTCTCCGGCGGCCACACGCAGATGGTTCTGGTCAAAGGTCTTGGCGATTACGAGCGGCTGGGCACGACCATAGACGATGCCCTCGGTGAAGCGTTCGACAAGACCGCCAAACTACTTGGCCTGCCCTATCCGGGAGGGCCTGAAGTGGAGAGGGCGGCCCTCCTCGGCGATCCGGGCCGATTCACACTGCCGCGTCCGCTCAAAGGCGAGGAGAGACTGGATTTCTCCTTTTCGGGTTTAAAAACGGCGGTGCGGCAACTGGCGACTGCGCTGGAACCGCTATCGCAAATCGACGTCAATGACATTTGCGCCGCTTTTCAAACCGCCGTCGCCGACACCCTCGACGACCGGGTTTCGCGCTCACTGCAGCGGTTTCGCGCGAGTTTCCCGGATGCCAAGCAGCCCGCATTGGTTGTTGCCGGTGGTGTTGCCGCAAACAAGGTCCTGCGCAACGGTCTGCAGGATCTATGCTCGGCTAACGGCTTCCGCTTTATCGCACCGCCTATGGCCCTTTGCACGGACAATGCCGCAATGATTGCGTGGGCGGGCGCCGAACGGGCTGGTATCACACCTGCCGATCCGCTCGATATTGCCCCGCGCTCGCGCTGGCCACTGGACATGCATTCAACACCTTTGATCGGAGCAGGTCGGCGTGGAGCCAAGGCATGAGCGCCAGACCTACAATTGCGGTGGTTGGAGGCGGCGCCTGGGGTACTGCGCTCGGTACCATGACCGCCCGCAACGACAATGCAGTCCGGTTGTACGCCCGCAGCACCACAACCGTCGACTCCATCAACAAAGATCATCGTAACGAGACTTATTTGCCGGGAATAGACCTGCATCCGGCACTCACGGCAAGTACCGACGCCCGGGACGTTCTGGCCGGAGTTGACTTGATTCTCTGCGTCATTCCGGCGCAAGCGCTTTCCCATGCCATACAGGAATTGAAAGATCTTATTCCGGTCACCACACCGTTAGTGATTTGCGCCAAGGGCATAGAGCGCCACAGTGGCGATCTGATGTCCGAACTGGTCGCCAGGATTGTACCTGACCAGACCCTTGGGGCCCTTTCGGGACCCAGTTTTGCAGCCGATGTGGCGAGGGGATTGCCGACCGCCGTAACAGTCGCTGCTCGAAGTCAGGCGCTTGCCGACCGCATTGCCCTTATGCTGTCCGGACCAACTTTCCGCTGTTATTCGACCGATGATCTGATCGGTGTGGAAATCGGCGGTGCCCTCAAGAATGTGCTCGCCATTGCCGCCGGGGCCGCCATAGGCCGCGGTTTTGGCGCCAGCGCCCAAGCGGCGCTTGTCACCCGCGGCTTTGTCGAATTGCGGCGGATCGGCGAGGCTATGGGCGCAAGGCCGGAGACGATCATGGGTCTCTCGGGACTTGGCGATCTCATGCTTACCTGCTCGACGCCGCAATCGCGCAATTACTCGTACGGGCTTGCGCTCGGGCGTGGGGAAGACTTGAGTGGCCGACCATTGGCCGAAGGCGTGGCCACGGCTGCGATCGCTGCCGAACTTGCTGTCCGCAACAACATCGAAGCACCGATCATTGCGACCGTCGCGCAGATACTCGACCGCCACATCACCATCGACGAGGCCATGGAGGCGCTATTGGCGCGGCCACTAAAGAACGAGAGTTAAACCAGGAGACAATGAATGCTCTATGCCCTTCTGTGCAACGACAAGCCTGATCATCTGCAACTGCGCCTCGACACACGCGCCTCTCATCTCGATTATTTGAACAGCCTAAGTGATCGACTGAAATTTGCCGGACCGTTCCTTGGCGACGACGCCAAGCCAAACGGCAGCCTGGTGGTCGTCGAGGCGCCTGATCTTGATGCAGTAAAAGAGATTGCAGCGAATGACCCCTATGCCAAGGCTGGCCTGTTCGCCTCGGTCGACGTCCGCCCCTGGAACTGGGCAATCAAGAATCCTGACAACAAATAGGTGCTATCATGGCGTTTTGGCTATTCAAATCGGAACCCGATTCATGGTCGTGGGACAATCAAAAGGCCGCGGGAGCCAAAGGTACAGAGTGGACAGGTGTGCGCAACTATCAGGCACGCAACAATATGCGTGCCATGAAAATCGGTGATAAAGGCTTCTTCTACCATTCCAATGAAGGGCTGGACGTGGTCGGTATCGTCGAGGTTTGTGCGCTTGCGCATCATGATTCGAGCACCGAAGATCCCCGCTGGGAGTGCGTTGATATCCGCGCGGTAAAGGATGTGCCAAATTCTGTGACATTGAAAGATGTCAAGGCCAATCCGAAACTGGAAAACATGGCGCTGGTTACGTCCATGCGGCTATCGGTGCAGCCAGTGCAACCGGACGAATGGAAAGAGGTTTGCCGCATGGGCGGACTGGTTCCTGCACCGGAATGAGTTCATCCTGTGGTTGAGCCTGCACTCGATCCCGAAAGCGATCACTATCGCCGGTTCGTTCTGGCGAATACCGATCTCCAATCGCCCCCGCATGTACCGGAGATCAAGCTCCATCTTGCCGATGACGCGCATGATCTCTGGCACCGCACAGAAGAAGAACTGACAACAATCGGCCTGCCGCCACCTTTCTGGGCATTTGCCTGGGCGGGCGGGCAAGGAGTGGCGCGCTACGTGCTCGATCATCCCGCAACAGTTGCAAAGGCCACTGTCCTCGATTTCGCCTCGGGCTCCGGTCTCGTTGGTATTGCTGCGGCCCAAGCCGGGGCGAAGCATGTTACCTCTTGTGATATCGATCCGTTCGCCCGTCCGGCGATCGCCCTAAACGCCGCCGTGAACCACGCAACGGTCGAGATTCGGATCGATGATCTTATTGGCAGCGATGACGGCTGGGACGTCGTTCTGGCCGGTGACGTTTTTTATGACAAGGCGCTGGCCAATAGACTCATACCTTGGTTCACCGCACTTGCTGCCCGTGGCGCAAACATCATTGTTGGCGATCCCGGTCGCTCCTATTTTCCCGAGAACCTCTTGGATTCGCTGGCAATTTACTCGGTACCGGTGACCAGAATTCTCGAAGATGCCGAAGTAAAGCAAACGACGGTTTGGCGCTTCAAACGCTAACGGAGCACGCGAATGATCGTCCGGTTTGAAAGATGCGGTAAAAGCCGGTTCATGTCAGCCCTGCTCAAGGCAATGCAGCCTTCCGTGGGCGTATAGCCTGGTCTTGCCAGGTGGAAGAAAATGGCACTTCCCTTCGCGCGACGCCGCGGTTTGACGTTCCAGTCCATGACGATGCAAATGTCGTACAGATCATCCTTGCGCCACATGGTTTCGTGGCTGGCACCATAGGGAATGCGCACCTTCCGGTTGTAATTGCGATCATTACTGACCTCGCACCAACCATCGTCGCGGCGGAGTACCTTGAGCAGCAGGGCCCGCGTTCCCCTCACCTTCTTGTCAGGACGCTTGAATCCGTAGAGCAACCGCATGCGCGTGAGCGGCGTTCCACCGTCACCTTCGCGCTTCAACGCCGTGATCCCGCCGTTGCCCAGCGCACAGCGCAGGATCATATTGCCCGCGATCAACTGCCCTTGGCTCGTATGGCCAGGTCTCGGACGAACATCGATCAATTTCAAGGACCTGCGACTCATGCTTGCCTCATAAAAAGCATTTTTTTGTCAGACTGATGCGCCGCATAACCAATATCAAGTCGATCCCCTTTCTTTCCTGTCCTATTCGACTTAAATTCCAATGACTTCTTTCCATCTGCGGGAGATCCGATGACAGCGCGTACCATTCTTATCGTCGATGACGATGCAGACTTGCGAGCCATCCTGGTTGAACAACTTAGCCTCTATGAAGAATTCCAGATCATCGAGGAAGATAATGCAACCAAAGCCGTTCAGACGGCGAGAAACGGCGTCGTCGATCTCCTGATCATGGATGTCGGGCTGCCGGACATGGATGGGCGCGAGGCAATCAAGCTTTTGCGCAAGGGCGGCTTCAAGGCGCCGGTCATCATGCTGACAGGGCACGATACCGATTCGGATACCATTCTCGGCCTCGAATCGGGGGCTAACGACTATGTGACCAAGCCTTTTCGCTTCGCCGTCCTGCTGGCGCGCATTCGGGCGCAACTTCGTCAACATGAACAGAGCGAAGACGCGACTTTCATTGTCGGGCCTTATACGTTCAAGCCTGGGCAAAAGATGCTGATTGACGCCAAAGGCAGTAAAATAAGGCTGACCGAGAAAGAGGTCGCAATAATCAAATATCTTTACCGCGCCGGTGGCAAGGTCATCACAAGGGATATCTTGCTTGAAGAGGTGTGGGGATACAACTCTGGGGTGACGACACACACGCTCGAGACGCATGTGTACCGGTTGCGGCAGAAAATAGAACATGATCCATCCAATTCGACCATACTTGTCACGGAAAGCGGGGGATACAAGCTCATTCCTTGATGCCGATTGCTACGCCACACCTCTTTTTGAGGCATAAAGGACGCAGCACACGAATGATTTGCGCGTAATCCTGAAGATGATTTTTTGGGGTTATGCGCGACGCCAATCTAGGTATATGTCTGTTATTGCATGGCAATTGAAGATGATATTCGCATTCTGGAGACGGTGGGGCTGTTCGAGACGTTTACGCGCGACCAGTTGCGCCTGCTCGCCTTCGGCACCGAACGTCTCGTCTTGCGCGAAGGCCGCGAGCTCTACCGTGAAGGCCAGGCGGCGGATTGTGCCTATGTCATTGATCGTGGTGACATTTCTCTGTTCCGCGAGGGGCCGTCGGGTCGCATAATCCTGAAAACTGTTGGTCCCGGTGCCGTCCTCGGTGAGATGGCGATCATCGCCCAGACCAAGCGCCTCACCAGCGCCATGGCCGAATCCGAGACCGAGGTCATCCGCCTCAATCGCTCGCTTTTCCGGCGGATTCTCGAGGAATATCCCGAAATCGCAGCCGCTTTGCATGACCAGATATCCGCCGACCTCAGCGAAATGATCGATGCCATTACCCGGTACGAACATCTGTTCAATGAGCGCTGACTAAACCGGCCGCAACCAAATTTCCCCCGCAGATTGAAATTCTTGCACCAGAATCGAGGATTCTTGCGTGAGATTCGGAAAATTCGAACAGAATTCAGCTATTGTTGCGCAGTCTTGTCTCAGATCAAACTCAGTCCAGATTAAAACGTGCAATGACCGGAACATGGTCCGACGGGCGCTCCCATCCGCGTGCCTCGCGAAGGATCGTGATGTCGGTCAGATCGGTTTCAAGGTCCGGCGAACCCCATATATGATCCAGCCGCCGTCCGCGATCAGCCGCCGCCCAATCAGCGGCGCGATAGCTCCACCAGGTATAGATCTTCTCGCTCGGCGGGATGTGGTGCCGCATCAGATCGCTCCACCCGCCATCCTTCCGCAGCTTTTCCAGACCTTCGGTTTCGACCGGCGTATGGCTGACGACTTTTAGAAGTTGCTTGTGCGACCAGACATCGGTTTCGAGCGGGGCAATGTTGAGATCGCCAACCAGCAGAGACGCATGACCATCGCCGTGAACAGCATTCATCGCGCGCATCTCGTCCAGGAACCCGAGCTTGTGCCTGAACTTCGCATTGATCTCCGGATCCGGCTCATCGCCTCCGGCGGGAACGTAGAAATTGTGGATGCGCAGCCGCTTCGATCCAGCGGTGACGACCGTGCTCAAATGCCGGCAATCGGCGATATCGCAAAACCCCACGCGCGCCGGTTCGCTCAGGGGACGGCGCGACAGAGTAGCGACACCATGATAGCCTTTCTGGCCGCTGATCTCGATATGCTCATACCCGGCCATGTGAAGAGCCTCGCGCGGGAAAAGATCATCCGGGCACTTGGTCTCCTGCAAGCACAATACATCGGGTTGATAGTCGCGCAGGAACTGCAGCACCAGCGGCAAGCGCAGGCGCACCGAATTGATGTTCCAGGTGGCAACGGAAAAGGGCATGAAGACTCGCAAGGTGGATGGACGGCACCGTCAAGCAGTGCCTGATACCTCCGGTCATGCCAAAAGATCAGGCAAACCGCAAGGCCAGGGTCGTGACCTGCTACCGCTTCATGGCGATGCGGGTGTAGTCGATCTTGAACATATCATCGGCAAAGCGCACGCCTGTCCGCACATCGGTGATCATCACCGTTGTATCGAGACCTTGGGCATCGGTGATGGTCCATTGACGCAGGTCGGAGGTTTTCGGATCGAACATCATGGAAATGGTCGAGTTGCCGAAGACCGACTTGTCGCCAAGCACGATCGTCGTCATGTCCGGCTCCTGCTTCACTGACTTGACCGACTTGGTGGACAGATCGATCTGATCGCTCAGGAGCAACTTCAGCGGCGTTTTCGACAACGGATAGAGATCCCAGGTGTCGAGCTTGCGGTTGTTGATCACCACGGACTTGCCGTCGGAGATAACGCGAATGGGCGACGGCTTGTTGTAGTTGAAGCGGATTTTGCCGGGACGTTCGATATAGAACGTACCCCCGGTCTGATCTCCCCGCGGGCCGAACTGGACAAAACTGCCCGTCAGCGTTTTAACGCTGGAGAACTTGTTGGCTATGTCCTGCGCTGCGCTGATACCGGCGGGTGCGGCTTGCGCCAGGGCCGGTGTCGGCAGTACTATATTCGCAGCGCCGAACAGGAGACCCATGCCGACGATAGAAGCAACCGCAGAGCTCTTTGCCAGTGAGCCAAGGGCGCAAAACGGTGCTTTTGTCAGTATCATCATCATATCTCCTGTCGTCTCTCTTCGTACGAAGCCAGTTGGGCTGCACTATGGCCAATAAACGGCAGGATATCGTTTCTTGTTCCCTTGCGCCGTTACGTAACCTGAGCTTCAACCGTTATGTAATGCGCCGCTGCCTATTGTTCCATAACGGCCTACAAAATCGTTACGTTACTAGTCGCGCCTAGAACTCGTCGTCCTCTGTCGGCACAAGAATCTCGCGTTTGCCGGCGTGATTGGCAGGGCCGACAAGCCCTTCCTGTTCCATGCGCTCAATAATCGAAGCGGCGCGGTTATAACCAATGCCGAGCCGGCGCTGGATATAGCTCGTTGACGCCTTCTTGTCGCGAAGCACAACGGCAACAGCCTGATCATAGGGATCGTCCGAATCTTCGAGATTGGACGTTCCGGCTGGGCCGCCACCTTCGTCTTCGTCATCTTCCTCAGTAATCGAATCGAGATATTCCGGAACGCCCTGCAGTTTCAGATGCTGGACGATCTTCTCCACTTCATCGTCGCCGACAAAGGGTCCGTGCACGCGCTGGATGCGGCCGCCGCCGGCCATATAGAGCATGTCGCCCATGCCGAGCAGCTGCTCGCCGCCCTGCTCGCCAAGGATCGTTCGCGAATCGATCTTCGATGTAACCTGGAACGAAATACGTGTGGGAAAATTCGCCTTGATCGTGCCGGTGATGACATCGACCGACGGACGCTGTGTCGCCATGATCACGTGGATACCGGCGGCGCGCGCCATCTGCGCCAGCCGCTGCACCGCACCTTCAATATCCTTGCCGGCGACCATCATCAGGTCGGCCATTTCGTCGATGATGACGACGATATAGGGCATCGGCTTCAGGTCGAGCTCTTCAGTCTCGTAGACAGCTTCGCCCGTCGCGCGATCGAAGCCGGTCTGCACCGTTCGGGCAATACGTTCACCCTTCTTGTGGGCCTGCTCGACCCGCTGATTGAAGCCGTCAATATTGCGAACGCCGACTTTCGACATCTTGCGGTAGCGGTCTTCCATCTCCTTGACCGTCCACTTCAGCGCGACGACGGCCTTTTTGGGATCGGTGACGACGGGCGTCAACAGATGCGGAATGCCATCATAGATCGAAAGTTCCAGCATCTTCGGGTCGATCATGATCAGGCGGCACTGCTCCGGCGTCATCCGGTAAAGCAAGGACAGAATCATCGTATTGATTGCAACGGACTTACCCGAGCCCGTGGTTCCGGCGACCAGTAGATGGGGCATTTTCGCAAGGTCGGCGATAACCGCCTCGCCATTGATGGTCTTTCCAAGTGCAAGCGCCAGCTTGGTCTTTGTCTGTTCGAAGTCACGGCTTGCCAGAAGTTCGCGCAGATAGACCATCTCGCGGGTCTGGTTGGGAAGCTCGATACCGATCGCATTGCGGCCAGGCACCACGGCGACACGCGCGGCGATGGCGCTCATGGAGCGGGCGATATCATCGGCGAGGGTGATGACCCGCGACGATTTGATACCCGGCGCCGGCTCCAGTTCATAAAGCGTCACCACCGGACCCGGACGCACATGGATGATTTCGCCCCGCACCCCGAAATCCTCAAGCACGCCTTCCAATAGCCGCGCGTTCTGTTCCAAAGCCTCCTTGGAAAGACCCGGATTGCGCACGACGTTCTTCGGTTCGCTCAGGAAATGCAGCGACGGCATCTCGTACTCGTCGGATGCGATCAACGACGCCTGCGCTTCGCGCTGAACACGCGCGCCGGCCCGCGGCGCAGGTGCCGGTGTATCAATGCGTGCGGCAACCGGCCTGTTCGGAATCGCCGTCGGTCTTGCCGGAGCTGATTGCAGCGCCCAATCGTCGACGTCCTCTTCATCGCTGAAGGCGACCGGATCGAAGCGGCCGTCGAACTCGTCATTGCCGATATCGATAGCAGGCGCCTCGATTTGTGGTGCTTCGTCGTAGAAGCCGGGCTCGCGTCGTCCCTGGGACTGTCCGTTTTTCTGACGCGAAACCGCCATGTCGGGGAAATCGCCGTCATGACGCGTGCCGATACTGCGCGCACTATTGTAGAGCCCGGCGCTACGACCTGAAACCCGGCGGAACAGAGCTTTCGTGCTCAGGAACCAATGGGTCAAGGCGCCGAGAGCGAGCAGGCCACCACCTTCGCGATCATCGTCATCCTCGTCGTCGTAATCATCATCTTCGGCCACGTGGCGCGTGGATTTTTTGGTAACCACCGGCTCGCTGTCGCGGTAGGTGATGCCACTGGCAAAGCCGAAGATCCAAAGGGTTGGGATGGCCAGAATGGCAACCATGATCATGGCCAAACCGCCACGGGGGAAAGTGCCGATAAAAATACCGGGTATCTTGAGGACCATATCACCAAAGACACCGCCGAGACCGATGGGCATCGGCCAGCTTTCAGGTATGGCAAAGCAGCCGGCTATCGCCGCGGCCAGAAGCGAGGCGCAAAGCCAGGCAACGGCCCGGCGCGGCATACGGTCGACACCGCGCCCGGTGAGAAAGAGCCCGCCCCAGAAAAGCGCCGGCATCAGTGCCACGACCATGGAAAGACCAAAGAACTGCATGCCGAGGTCGGCAAAGACAGCACCGGGATAACCGAGCGCGTTGCGAGTGGGATTCGACGTCGCATGACTGAAGCTTGGATCGAGCACGTTCCACGTAGCGAGGCTGCCGATAGCAAAAGCCACGAAGCCGATAAGTCCCAGCCCCCACAGAATATGAATCTGCCTGCGAAACAGGCTGGATAATCCCGTTCGCTGATCATCAATGGCATAGGAGGAAGGGTATCCTTGACGCATGAAATCCGGCCCCGCGTGAACGCATACAGAGCAGCTGGGAGCAGCCGCCAATCCAAGAGTTGATTCTGACGTTACGGTGCGGATGGTTAAGGGGCCATTAACCATGGAAGGTAAGCCGAGGATTTGGTGAGAACGACCTGCGAAAAACCTTCAATCCTGCGAGGAATTCGGGCTGGGCCGTGACGTAATCCACTCCCGCGTCTGCGCCAGCAGTTCATCAGACAGGTGGGGGTCATCGCTCATCCGGGCCAAGATGACTGCACCCACCATCGCCGCCCAGCTCCCGATGGCAGCCCGCCGTTTGTCTTCCGCGATTGCCCCAGGGGCTGAGCGGCTCAAGCGCTCGATATGTTCTCGCAAGCCTGCCGTCATCGCTGCGCGCGCCTCTGGCGATTGATGGACGGTTTGGCCGGCCAGTCCCGCCGTTGGACATCCGCCTGCGATATCGTCGCGGTGTCCTTCTGAGAGGTAGGTCGTCGCATACCGCGTCAGATCGAGATCCTCTGGTATCCCGGCTGAAACAATGTGGGCCAGGGTCTGAACGATCAGGTCATCTTTTGAATTGAAATGCCCGTAAAAAGCACCGTGGGTGAGAGACGCCGCCTTCATGACATCCGCCACTGTCACCGCCTCGAACCCTTTGGCTCTGAAAAGCCTGCCGGCTGCCTCCAGGATCCTTCGCCGGTTTTCGGCCACTTGCTCGCGGCTGATTTTCATTTTTGTCCTCGATTTCGTCTCTTGACATTAATCATGATAGCGATCATGAATAGCCTAAACATGATGATGATCATGATTACTATTCGAAACCCAAGGAAAAATCAATGAACGCCAAATCCACCGTCCTTATTACTGGAGCCTCCACTGGCATAGGTGCTGTTTATGCCGACCGTTTTGCCAAGCGAGGGCATGACCTCGTCTTGGTAGCGCGAGATCTGGCTCGATTGGAAACGCTCAGCAAGCGCCTGGGCCGTGAAACCGGAGTCAATGTCGATATCCTCCAGGCGGACCTCACCGACGAGGCCGAGCTCGCTCGGGTGGAGTCGCGGGTGCGTGACGACACACGCATTGGCATACTGATCAACAACGCAGGCGCCAGCGCGGCCGGCGGCTTCGCCGATCAGACGCCGGACGATGTGGCCAAGCTCATAAGCCTCAACACGACTGCGCTGACCCGGCTGATCAGTGCTGTTACGCCCCGTTTCATCGAAGCTGGGGCAGGGTCGATCATCAATATCGCCTCGGTTGTCGGATTGGCGCCTGAATTTGGTCTAACCGTCTACGGAGCGACAAAAGCCTTTGTGCTGTTCCTCAGCCAGGGACTCCAGCTCGAACTTGGTCCAAAGGGAGTGTATGTCCAGGTGGTACTGCCAGCGGCGACACGGACAGAAATCTGGGAGCGTTCGGGTCGGGATGTGAATACACTTCCGGCTGTGATGGAAGTGGACGAACTGGTCGACGCGGCGCTGGTGGGTTTCGATCGTCGCGAGTCCGTGACTATCCCGCCGCTTCCGGATGCCGATCAATGGAAGGCTTTCGACACAGCTCGACAGTCAATGATTCCAAATTACGCGCAGGTCCATGCTGCCGATCGCTATCAGCCTGAAAAAGCGCTCGCAAGTTAAGGCAGCGGCCAGGACTCCATGTTCAATAGAAAAGGGCCCGGAAAACCGGGCCCTTTTGCTGCTTTTCAAGATGGTTCTATCAGCTGTGATAGGCAGCTTCACCGTGCGAGGTGAGGTCGAGACCTTCACGCTCTGATTCGGGCGATGCACGCAGGCCGACGATCAGATCGACGATCTTGTAAAGGATCGCGCTGCCGATACCTGACCAGAGCAGTGTCACGAGAACACCTTTGAACTGCGCCCAGACCTGGGTCGCGGTACCTGCATAGCTGGCGGCGAAATCGGCCGTCGAATAATCGACGATACCAGCCCCACCGAGTGCCGGATTGACGAGGATGCCAGTGCCCAGAGCACCGATGATGCCACCGACGCAATGGATACCGAAGACATCGAGGCTGTCATCATAGTCGAACGTGTTCTTCACCACTGCCACGAAGAAGTAGCAGACGACGGTGACAACCGCGCCGAGCACGATGGCGCCCATCGGGCCGACGAAACCGGCAGCCGGGGTAACGGCAACCAGACCGGCAACCGCACCCGATACGGCACCGAGCATCGAAGCCTTACCACGCAGGACGGATTCGAGGATGATCCACATCACCGCCGCAGCAGCTGTCGCCACGAAGGTGTTGATCATGGCAAGGCCCGCATAGGCGTTGGCCTCGAGGTTTGAACCGGCATTGAAGCCGAACCAGCCAACCCACAGCAATGACGCGCCGATCATGGTCATCGTCATCGAGTGCGGTGCCATGATGTCTTTCTTGTAGCCGATACGCTTGCCGATCATCAGAGCGCCGACGAGACCGGCAATGCCCGCATTGATGTGAACGACGGTACCACCGGCAAAGTCGATTGCGCCGAAGCCGAAGATCAGGCCCGATGGATCGGAATAGGCACTTGGGCCGCCCCAGAACCAGACCATGTGAGCGATCGGGAAGTAGACGAAGGTAACCCAGAGGATGACGAACAGGATGACCGCCGAGAATTTCACGCGTTCAGCGAACGCACCGACGATAAGCGCTGGTGTGATGCAGGCAAAGGTCATCTGGAAGACGACATAGACCAGCTCGGGGATGGCGACGCCCTTCGTGAAGGTCTCCGACATCGTCGTCACGTCGACGCCGTGCAAGAACGCCTTGGACAGGCCCCCGACGAACGAATTGCCGGGTGTGAACGCCAGGCTGTAGCCGTAGAACACCCAGATCAGCATCACCACAGCGGTGATGGTGAAGACCTGCATGAGAACCGAGAGCATGTTCTTCGAGCGGACAAGGCCGCCATAGAAAAGCGCGAGGCCGGGGATGGTCATCAACAGCACAAGCACTGTCGATATCATCATCCAGGTTGTGTCGCCCTTGTCGACCGTGAAGGCTGGCGCTGCGGCGGCGGGAGCTGCTGGCGCGGCCTCCTGAGCGAATGCCGCCAGCGTACCTATAGCGACCAGCGCCAGCGACCCGAGAAGGGTGCTGCGCGCCGCAGATGTCAGACTGGTTGGAATTTTCATTATTGTCTCCTTGAACCCCAAATAAATCACAGCGCGTCGGTGTCGGTTTCGCCCGTGCGGATACGGACGGCCTGCTCGATGCTGAGAACGAAGATCTTTCCGTCACCGATCTGACCGGTCTTGGCAGCCGTGGTGATGGCTTCAACGGCGGTGTCGACGAGCTCGGATGCGACTGCGACCTCCACCTTCAGCTTCGGAAGAAAGCTGACGGCGTATTCCGCCCCGCGATAAATTTCGGTGTGCCCTTTCTGGCGGCCATAACCTTTCACCTCGGTGACGGTCAGGCCCTGGATGCCGACAGCGGTGAGTGCTTCGCGCACTTCGTCCAGCTTGAACGGCTTGATGATGGCCATCACAATTTTCATTGAATATACCCCTGCGCTTGCGCGGCACCTTTCAGGTGGAATTACTCGAAAGGCTTCACATCCGCGTTGAACCCATCGCCTAAAGCCGCTTGTGGCAATCGGTGACTGCTACGGAGTATTCAAGTTCTGTGCCAGACTCGAAATATAACGGCAAGTTATTGATTATAAATGGATATTTTTAACAATCGATGGGTTGCCCGCGCGAGCCCGAGCAACATGCCTAAAATTTAGGCAAACTCACGGGGCCTTGAAAAGGTCACGCTTCGGAATGCACACGAATTAGGCCTTCCTGTGCCGTCGAGGCAATCAATGCGCCATCGCGGCTATAGATTGCACCACGATTGAAGCCGCGCGCACCGGAAGTGCTGGGGCTATCTGCCGTATAAAGCAGCCAGTCGTCGAAACGGCAGGGCCGATGGAACCACATGGCGTGGTCGAGGCTGGCGACCTGCAGGTCGCGATCGAAAATGGATCTTCCATGCGCATAAAGCGAGGTATCGAGCAGCGTCATATCCGAAAGATAAGCGAGCACCGCCGCCTGCACGGCGCGGTCATCGGGCACGGGACCCGTGGTCTTGATCCAGACGTTCTGCTCGGGCGGCAGCTTCTCGCGCGAGAAATAGTGGGCGAGTGACAAGGGCTTCATCTCAATGGGCCGGTCTTGCTCCCAATACTTGCGGATAGCGGCAGGCGCATTCTGCAAATATTGCTCTTTCAGGTCGCGGTCGCTGATGAGATTTTCCGGTTCGATGACGTCGAGCGGTTTAGGCTTCTGATGTTCGAGCCCCTGCTCCTCGATCTGGAACGAAGCTTCGAGCGAAAAGATCGCGTGGCCATGCTGGATGCCGACGACGCGCCGCGTCGTGAAGCTCGAACCATCGCGAATACGATCGACCTCGTAAATGATCGGCACCTTCGGATCGCCGGCGCGCATGAAATAGCCATGCAGCGAATGCACATGACGCAAGGGATCGACGGTGCGCTGCGCCGCGACCAATGCCTGGCCGATCACCTGGCCGCCGAAGACGCGCTGCCAGCCAGATTGCGGACTGCGACCTCGAAACAGGTTGTGTTCAAGCATCTCAAGGTCGAGTATGGACAAAAGCTCATTCATGGCGTCAGACATGATCGAAGTCTCCCGTTCGCGCGTCCAACGCTTGCAACAGGAACAGGAGCACAAGTCAAGCGCCGCATAATTGCAACCCGGAGGCAAATCATGATTGAACGAAGCTCCCCGCAACAAAGCAGCGATATCGCCATCGCCGGCGCAGGCTATGTCGGCCTCGCGACAGCGGTCGCGCTGAAATCATCGGCGCCGCACCTTGCCGTCACGGTTATCGACGCGGCGCCCGCCGGCGTGTGGCGCAACGATACGCGTGCCTCGGCGATCGCCGCCGCCGCAAGCCGCATGCTGGACCGCCTCGGATGCTGGGAGGCGATCCTGCCGGAAGCGCAACCCATCACCGAGATGATCGTCACCGATTCGCGCACGTCCGATCCCGTACGGCCCGTTTTCCTGACCTTCAACGGCGAAGTCGAGCCGGGCGAGCCGTTCGCGCATATGGTGGAGAACCGCGTCCTCAACGCATCGCTGCGCAAGAAGGCAGAAGAGCTTGGCGTGAGCTTCGTCGAAGGGGCGCCGGTGAACGGCTTCGAACATGGCGAGGCACATCTGACGGTCCGTTATTCTGACGACAAGAGCTTGCGTACCCGGCTGCTGATCGCGGCCGACGGTGTCAAATCCCGCCTGCGCGAGATGGCGGGCATCAAGGTTGTGAACTGGGAATATGGTCAGTCGGGTATCGTTTGCACCGTCGCGCACGAGCGTCCGCATCATGGCCGGGCCGAGGAACATTTCTTGCCGGCGGGACCCTTTGCAGTGCTGCCACTCAAAGGCAACCGTTCATCGCTCGTCTGGACAGAACGGACCGCCGATGCCGAACGCCTGATCAACGAGGATGATTTCGTCTTTGAAGCCGAGCTCGAACAACGCTTTGGCTTGAAACTCGGCGAAGTACACGTGGAGGGCGCGCGTAAAGCCTTTCCGCTCGGTCTCACCCTTGCACGGGATTTCGTCAAGCCGCGCTTCGCGCTGGTGGGCGATGCAGCGCATGGTATCCACCCGATCGCCGGGCAAGGCCTCAATCTCGGCTTCAAGGATGCGGCGGCGCTGGCGGAAACCATCGTCGACGCCGATCGGCTCGGGCTCGACATCGGTTCGATAGCGGTGCTCGAACGCTATCAGACCTGGCGCCGCTTCGACACGGTGCAGATGGGCGTTACCACGGACGTTTTGAACCGGCTGTTTTCGAACGACAACGTACCTGTCAGGGCGTTGCGCGACTTCGGTCTCGGTCTCGTCGAACGGATGCCCCGGCTCAAGGGATTCTTCATCCGCCAGGCTGCGGGACTATCGACGACAGCGCCGAAACTGCTACAGGGCCAGCCGATCTAGAACGATCTTCTCCTACACCTAAACAGGGAATTGTCTAAGTTTCGTCATTCTGCCAATAGGAATTTCGTGCATCGACGGAGCAGCCAGAAGACTCGTAATCTTGAGAATTTCCGGCCAACGCCAGACTACGGTAGCGGCGACTTGATTAAGCGCGGTTTTTTGATAGCCGGGCGCTAAGATAAAGCCGTGCAAACCAGCCGAACGCAAGGCCGCACGCTCAGCTGGATTCTTGAGCATCCTCGCATCACCAGAGATGAATATCCATTTCTCCGGTGCTTTACGAAGATGTTCAATCCAGTCCAAATCGGCAGAGTGGCGACCTCTTGGAAGGCCTGGAACGTCTTTCAGATGGAAGGCGGCGTCGCCGTAGTGTCTAACGAACCCATGAAGTGTCGATGCCAAAATTGGAGACGTACAGTTGTCGAACAGCACGTTCACGCTGCAGCCCGTTGCTCCATTGAGTTTTCAAACTCAATCGACCGGCGAATTGAAGCCTCACTCACTTCATAGGCTAAAGCTGCACCTACGATGCCTTCTTGGATTCCAGCAGTGGCCAACACGGCAGTAGGGACACTTGAAGCCGCGTCGATCGGCTGACCAAACGAACGCAAGGGATCCACGACTACGTTTAGCCTGCGGCCACCAGGCCACCACAATAGTGGATTGCCGTCAGGACCAAACTCGACTGTCTTGAGGATCGGTTCGATGATACCCTTGAATTCATACTGCTGTCGGAAGAGGTTTAATAAACGCTCCCGCTGCTGCCCATTTTCGTCGGTTTCAATTATGTGAAGAAAGATTTCCCGACCATCTGTGCGAAACCTATCCGTCGACAAAGGGTGATCTTGTCCTATGATTTCACGGGCGGCAGCGATTGTGGCGCGAACTCTGATCGAAGAAACGCCGGCGCGAATGAATGCGTCGGCGACCCTTACTTCCATGAGATCACGAAAGCCGAGAAAGACACGCTCATCGCCTAAACTAACTTCAGGCGTCCACAAGGGTTCGTATATCTTGCCTTGGATGTTGTGGCCGTGAAGCCACCGCGATATTTTGGACGGGCGGACGTGCAAAAGCCTACCTGCTTCAGCAGGTGTGTAGACTCCGACGCCGATCAAATCGCTCATTCAAGCATTTCTCCTTGCCATATAGATTCAGCTTGTGTGTTCAGTGTCAATACGACCCTTCGATAATCCAGCTCCTCCGCGAATGGATAGCAAATCGGCGTATCTCTGCATCGCCTGCTCTAGAGCGGTCGCGGATATTTGCGGTAGATCGCGTTTATCTCCTTGAGGAGTTCCGGCGGCAGCGTGATTTGGCTCGCCCAGATATCTGTCTTCAGCTGTTCCATTGTTGTTGCGCCGATAATGACCGAGGTCATGAACGGTCGTGTCAGCGCGAAAGCAATCGCCATCTGCGCCACATCGAGATTGTGCTTGCGGGCAAGCTCGATATAAGCGCGAACCGCAGGCGCAGAGTGTTCATTGTTGCGCCACAGACCGCCTGGCTGAATCGAGCCGCGTGTGCCCGCGGGCATTTTCCCATCGAGGTATTTGCCGGTCAGTACGCCGGAAGCCAGCGACGAATAGGCGAGAAGGCCGACATCCTCGTGGTGGCTGAGTTCGGCAAGATCGAGATCGAAGACCCGCTGGAGCAAACTGTACTCGTTCTGCACCGAGGCAACGCGGGGCAGATCATGGCGCTCGGAGAGCTTGAGCCATTGACCGATGCCCCAAGCCGTTTCGTTGGAAAGGCCGATGTGGCGTATCTTGCCTTCCCTGACCATGTCGCCAAGCCCCTGCAGGGTCTCTTCGATCTGCCCCACGACCCGCGACTTGTCCTGGTTTTGCGGCGCATACTGCCATGCGGTACCGAAATGATAATGACCGCGGGCGGCATAGTGGACCTGGTAGAGATCGATGTAATCGGTCTGCAGACGCTTCAAACTGCCTTCCACCGCCTCCCGCACGGTCTGGCGATCAGGTGGAGTTCCATTGCGGATCCAGCTATTGCCGCCGCCGGAAATCTTCGACGCCAATACGAACTTGTCGCGCTTGCCGGTCTTCTTGAACCACGTGCCGATATAACTTTCGGTTTTGCCGTAGGTGTCCGCGCTCGACGGAATTGCATAGACTTCCGCCGTATCCATGAAATTGATACCCGCGTCCAACGCATAGTCGATCTGGCTGTGTGCATCGCCTTCGGTGTTCTGTACGCCCCAGGTCATGGTGCCGAGGCAAATTTCAGTGACGTCGATATCGGTCCTGCCGAGTTTCTTCAGTTTCACGGGATGATTCCAGTTCTGGCGATGAGAATTGAACAGTCGGGACGAAGCCTGGGTGGCCGTCTCACATGAGAATTGTTTTTTAGCCCGATGACGGCCTTTCATCAATAAGGGATTGTCGTCTGTGACCAGAGGTTGCGCAAATTCGCGACATGCATCTGTCTCGGAACTGCATTATGCTCGACACGTTATGCTTTTATCGAAGACCAGCCGGCTCGATATTTCAACCACGAGGGAGACGAAAATGGACAGACAAGCAACGGCAATCTGGAAAGGTGCGCTGAAGGATGGTCAAGGCACGCTCGACACCCAAAGCGGCGCTCTGAAAGGTCTTCCCTATAATTTCAAGGCCCGTTTCGAGGATGAAAGCGGTACTTCCGGTACCAATCCCGAAGAACTGCTGGGTGCGGCCCATGCGGGCTGCTTTGCCATGCAGCTTTCACACTTCCTCGCGGAGAACGGCACCCCGGCGGAAAGGCTCGAGGCCAAGGCGGTCGTGACGCTTGACCCGGCCAAGGGCGCCATCACCAAGAGCGCACTGACCTTGGTCGGCAACGTACCGGGAATTGACGCTGCGACTTTCAGCGAGCTTGCCAACAAGGCCAAGGCCAACTGCCCGGTGTCAAAGGCGCTCGGCGCGATCGAAGTGACACTGGATGCGAAGTTGGCCTAATGTAAAGGTCAGTTCTTGAATCAAACGGGCGCTTGCGGCGCCCGTTTTTTATTCTAATTGCATCGCTCCTGTGCGTGGTTCGACAGGCTCACCATGAGGAAAGCGAGTGGATTGCAGAGAATCCCGTTCTGGATTGCTGGCCATGATCATGGCCACTTGCAGCACAACAACTTCCCTCATGGTGAGCATGTCGAACCACGCATAACGCCATTGCAGGTAGTCGAATCAAACCCGCCGCTCCACCATCATCTTCTTGATTTCAGCGATTGCCTTGGCGGGGTTAAGACCCTTCGGGCATGCCTGCGCGCAGTTCATGATCGTGTGGCAGCGATAGAGCCGGAACGGATCTTCCAGATTGTCCAGACGCTCCCCCGTTGCTTCGTCGCGGCTGTCGATCAGCCAGCGATAGGCTTGCAGCAGCACCGCCGGGCCGAGATAGCGATCGCCGTTCCACCAGTAGCTCGGGCAAGAGGTCGAGCAGCAGGCGCAGAGGATGCACTCGTAAAGGCCGTCAAGCTTGGCACGGTCTTCGTGGCTCTGCAGCCATTCCTTGGCCGGCTCCGGTGAGACCGTCTTCAGCCACGGCTCGATAGACCGATGCTGGGCGTAGAAATTGGAGAGGTCCGGCACCAGATCCTTCACGACCGGCAGATGCGGCAGCGGATAGATCTTCACAGCGCCCTTGATCTCATCCGTGCCCTTGGTGCAAGCGAGCGTATTGGTGCCGTCGATGTTCATGGCACAGGAGCCGCAGATGCCCTCACGGCATGACCGGCGCAATGTCAGTGTCGGATCGATCTTGTTCTTGATCCACAACAGACCGTCGAGAACCATCGGCCCGCAATCATCGAGATCCACATAATAGGTATCGATGCGCGGGTTCTCGCCATCATCCGGCGACCAGCGGTAAATCCGGTACTCGCGCAGATTGTTTGCGCCCTGCGGACGATCCCATGTCTTGCCGGGACGCATCTGCGAGTTCTTGGGAAGTGCAAGTTCAACCATATTATTCTGGTCTCTCTATTTGTTCTTTCGCAATCCCGGACGTAGAACCGGTACCACTTTTCCTGGGATCGCTCTTAGTACACACGCGCTTTCGGCGCGATCTTGGCGAGGTTGATGCCGCCGTCCTCTTCCTTGAGAAGCGGCTCGAGATGAACAGGACGATAACCCAGCGTGACCTTGCCATCCGGCGCCAGCCAGGCAAGGCTGTGCTTGCGCCAGTTGACGTCGTCGCGGTTGGGGAAATCCTCATGCGCATGCGCCCCGCGGCTTTCCTTCCGCGCCTCGGCGGCAACGACCGTGGTGATGGCATTGGCCATGAGGTTTTCAAGTTCGAGCGTTTCCACCAGATCGGAATTCCAGATCATCGAGCGATCCGTAACTTTCACATCCGGCAGTTCGCTCCAGATCTGCTCCATGCGGCTTACGCCGGACTTTAGCGATTCCGACGTACGGAACACTGCCGCGTCTTCCTGCATCGTCTTTTGCATCTTTTCGCGCAACGCAGCGGTCGGAATGCCGCCATTGGCATGGCGCAGGCGGTCGAAGCGGTCCATGATCTTCGCGACCGAAGCCTCATTGATGTCGGGGATCTTCGCGTTGCGGTCGATTACCTGTCCGGCGCGGATCGCAGCGGCGCGACCGAACACCACGAGGTCGATCAGCGAGTTGGAGCCGAGACGATTGGCGCCATGCACCGACGCGCAACCCGCCTCGCCCACAGCCATCAGACCGGGCTGGATGCGGTCCGGATCTTCCTCGGTTGGATTGAGCGCTTCACCCCAATAATTGGTCGGAATGCCGCCCATATTGTAGTGAACCGTCGGAATGACCGGGATCGGCTCCTTGGTGAGATCGACGCCTGCAAAAATCTTCGCCGATTCCGAAATGCCCGGCAGCCGCTCGTGCAGGACGGCCGGATCGAGGTGATCCAGATGCAGGAAGATGTGATCCTTGTTCTTGCCGACGCCGCGTCCCTCGCGGATCTCCAGGGTCATGCAGCGTGAAACCACGTCGCGGGACGCCAGATCCTTGGCGGAAGGCGCATAACGTTCCATGAAGCGCTCGCCTTCGGCGTTGACGAGGTAACCGCCCTCGCCGCGTGCGCCTTCCGTGATGAGACAGCCAGCGCCATAAATGCCGGTCGGGTGGAACTGGACGAACTCCATGTCCTGCAAAGGCAAACCCGTACGCGCAACCATGCCGCCGCCATCGCCGGTGCAGGTATGCGCCGACGTTGCGGAGAAATAGGATCGGCCATAGCCACCCGTAGCCATAACCACCATCTTGGCGGCAAAGCGGTGGATCGTGCCGTCGTCGAGGTTCCAGGCGACAACGCCGGTGATGGTACCCTCCTCATCCTGGATGAGATCGAGCGCGAAATATTCGATGAAGAACTGTGCATTGTGGCGCAGGCTTTGGCCATACAGCGTGTGCAGTATGGCGTGCCCGGTACGATCGGCCGCGGCGCAGGTGCGCTGCACGGGCGGCCCGTCGCCGTAGTTCATCATGTGACCCCCGAAGGGGCGCTGGTAGATCTTGCCCTCTTCGGTGCGGGAGAACGGCACGCCGTAATGTTCGAGCTCGTAGACGGCAGCCGGCGCTTCGCGCACCAGATATTCCATGGCGTCCGTATCGCCGAGCCAGTCCGAACCCTTGACCGTGTCATACATGTGCCACTGCCAGGAATCGGCACCCATATTGCTCAGCGAGGCAGCGATGCCGCCCTGCGCCGCAACGGTATGCGAGCGAGTGGGGAAAACTTTGGTGATGCAGGCTGTCTTCAGGCCTTGCTCCGCCATGCCGAGCGTGGCGCGCAGGCCCGCGCCACCCGCGCCGACGACGACCACGTCGAATTTATGATCGACGAACTTATAGGCTTTATCTGTTGGTGCCATAATAGAGTTTAAACTCCAAAGCTCAGCTTGAGGATCGCAAAGATGCAGACAATGCCGACGCCAAGGGCGAAGAAGGTATTGAGCATCAAAAGCACGACCTTCGTGCCTTCGCCGTGTACATAATCTTCAATGATGACCTGCATGCCGAGGCGCATATGATAGAGGCCGGAGACGAGCACCATCACCAGCACAATGGCAGTCAGCGGGTGGGACAGGGCAGCCTTTGTCTCGATATAGCCTGCGCCATGCAGGGACAGGATCAGCCCGATGAAAAACAGGACCAGCGGAATATTCGACATCGCAGTCAGGCGCTGACGCCAGAAATGTTCGGTGCCTTCTTTCGCAGAACCAAGACCGCGAACTTTTTTCAGCGGCGTGCGCATATCGCTCATATCCGCCTCCTCAAGCTATCGTGAATGCGGCGATCCAGACCAGGATCGTCAATGCGACGGAAAGAACGAGCGAACCCCAGGCCATCTTCGTGGTGGTGTCCTTCTCGAGGCCGCGGCCGGTATCCCAGATCAAATGGCGTATGCCGCCGATCATGTGATGGATGAGCGCCCAGGTGTAACCGAGAAGAACCAGAAGACCGATCCACGAACCATAGACCATGTTGACGATGTCGAACTGCCGCTCGCTCGTCGCCGTTGCGATCAGCCACCAGGCGACCAGCAGGGTTCCGACATAGAGCGCCGAGCCGGTGATGCGGTGGACGATCGACATGACCATGGTTGGAATTGGTTTGTAGATTTGCAAATGCGGCGACAGCGGCCGGTTTGCATGTAGATTTGTCTTGCTCATAGCGTCCCCGAGGGTAGCGCCGCATCTGGTTAGACGGGCAGGGCCGAAAGGCTGGATAAAGGCAATTTAAAGGGGTTTTAATCCGGTTTTTGCACTGCGTCAAAGCCCCATTCCGCACCCTCATGCGGCGAATTGGCTTGAATAGCAAGTCAATAAGGTTTTTGCTTAAAATTCAATCGTTTAAAGCGGTAAAAACGCCTGTTTGACGGGTCAAATCTGGCACGCGTGCCGTGCAAAAATAATTCGCCCGAGTCTCGAATTGCGAGGCTAAAGACGAGCTTTATACGATAGTCGTACGCGACAGCACGGGTCGTTCTCAGGATATTTCCGTGTGCAGCAGCAATCCGGAGTTGCCCCAGTGTTACTGATTGCCGAAGCGGATGATGAAACTGGTCCAGTCGGCGGGCGCCGCGACCTGTTCGTAGAGCTTGCGGCCATCTTCCGGCACGCGCGGCGCATTGAGCGAAAGCTTGGTCCAGCCGCGTTCTTCCGCCTTGTCGGCGAGCACGTCGATCAGAGCCTTGGCAATACCCTTGCCGCGATGATCATGGTGCACATAGATATGATCGACCTGACCGGCGCGCATGCCGGACACGGGCTCCGGCAGATCGTAGAAAATGACGAACCCGACAAGAACGCCATCGAGCCGGGCGCCCGCGATTTCCGCCGTGCGATCGCGCAACAGGTTCTCGGCGTAATAATCGTCCGGGCGGCGCGGTGCGCCCCGCTTCAAAGCCTGGGCATAACTGGCAAGGAGAGGCGCGAACTCATGGGCATGGCTGAGATGCAGCAAGGAAATGTCGATGGCGTGCTCGTCCGCGCTTTTCTTGGTCATGGTCGCATCCGTCCCTTTGTGACTGCCAGGTGTCTAATACATCGGAGGATTGGTTGATTGCAGCCAGCGCGTCAACCTGCGCCGGGGATGAAAATCGATTTGATTAGGTTTTGAGCGGATGACAATTGTTAATAAAAGGTTAATCTGGCCGTAGAACAGTTCGATCGTTAGGGGAATGTGTCATGCTGGCTAAGAAAACTGGCTTCTTGAAATGGCCTCTGCTCGCTTGCTCGATCGGTTTGGCCGCCCCGGCTTTTGCGGAAAACAGGATCAATGCCAGCAACTCCTATGGGGATGAGTACGGCAACATCGTCTATTACGAATCGGGTGGGTCCAAGATCATCTTCGTCGGCGGCGCGGCGGCGAAATCGGATGTGATCGGCAACCAGATCCGGCGCGAGGTTCCCGTCTACCGGCGCGGCGGAAAGCAACCGGCGATCATCTCTCCACCAGCCGACCCGATGGTGATCGGTGTAATTCCGCCGCCCAACACAAGCTGTGACAGCCCGATCATGGTCAAGGGTCTCGGCTACCAGTACGGCATAGACCGTAATTCGACGATCATCCTTGCCCATCCCGGCTGCTGAACAACGATCGACCGCTGCGATTTGATTTGCCTCGCCAGCGAGCGCCCTGTAAAGGGTGCCGCTTTCAAAGAGGTAAAAGACCATGGCTCGCAGCTCCGACGGCGCACTCGTCCTGTTTTCCGGCGGACAGGATTCGGCGACCTGCCTCGCCTGGGCGCTTTCGCGCTTCGACCGCGTCGAGACAGTCGGATTTGACTACGGTCAGCGCCACCGGATCGAGCTCGAGGTGCGGGGGCAGTTCCGCAGTGCCCTTGCAGCAAAATTTCCGCAATGGGCGGCGCGGCTCGGCGACGACCATATGCTCGACGCAAGCATCGTCGGCCAGCTTGGATCGACAGCCATGACCCAGGATATCGCGATCGAGATGGCGGAGAACGGCTTGCCGAATACGTTTGTGCCCGGCCGCAATCTGCTGTTCTTCACGCTCGCCGGTGCGCTGGCCTACCGGCGCGGCCTGCGTGTGCTCGTTGGCGGCATGTGCGAGACCGACTACTCCGGCTATCCCGACTGCCGCGACGATACGTTGAAAGCCCAACAGGTTGTTCTGTCGCTGGGGCTGGACCGCCGTCTCACGATTGAAACGCCCCTGATGTGGCTCGACAAGGCCGAAACTTTTGCGCTGGCTCGAGATCTGGGCGGCGAACCTTTGCTGGATCTGATCGTCGAGCACACCCATACCTGCTATCTCGGCGATCGTTCGCAGCGGCATGAGTGGGGCTATGGCTGTAACAGCTGTCCGGCGTGCGAATTGCGTGCGAACGGGTGGCGGAAGTTCAAGGTGGAGGCTGCGTGACCTACGCCGTCAAGGAAATCTATCTGACACTGCAGGGCGAGGGCAATCATACGGGCCGCGCTGCCGTGTTCATGCGTTTTGCCGGCTGTAACCTGTGGTCCGGGCTCGAGCGCGATCGCGAAGAAGCGGTCTGCAAGTTCTGCGATACGGATTTCATCGGCGTGAATGGTCCGGGCGGCGGCAAGTTCAAGTCTGCCAACGCTCTGGCTGACGCGGTGGCAGCAGCCTGGCCCGAGGGCGGTGGCGGGAAGCCCTATGTCATATGCACCGGGGGCGAGCCGCTGCTGCAACTCGACACTCCACTGATCAAGGCCTTTCACGCGCGCGGTTTCGAAGTGGGTATCGAGACCAACGGCACCATCGCGGCGCCGGCGGAAATTGACTGGATATGCGTCTCGCCCAAGGCGGCCGCGCCGCTCGTTCAGACCAGCGGCAACGAGCTCAAACTGGTCTATCCGCAGAAGGAAGCCGAGACGCACCCTTCGCGGTTCGAACAGTACTCCTTCGAGCATTTCTATTTGCAGCCTCTTGACGTCATCGGCGATCCGGCGCAAACCGCCGCGCATGTGGCATCTGCAGCGGCCTATTGCCTCGCGCATCCGCTTTGGCGGCTGAGCACGCAGACACACAAGATACTGGGTTTGCCTTGAGGTGAACCCCCTTTTTACCGCATTTCCGGACGCGATACCTTCGGGTCACTTTGCTGGGATTGCTTTTGCGGGCGCCTGTATTGCGCCAATGCGAACGAGGACAACCATGAGAATCTTCAACGAATTTACGTTTGAAGCGGCACATCATTTGCCGCACGTCTTTCCCGACGGACACATCAATACGCGTCTGCACGGACACAGCTTTCGCGTTCGCGTGACGCTGGAAGGAAAGCCGGATACGAGGACCGGCCTGATCTCCGATCTTGGCGCGGTAAAAAGCGCGTTCGACAGCGCGCATGAAAAACTCGATCACCGTTATCTCAATGAGATCGCAGGGCTCGAAACACCAACACTCGAAAATATTGCGATGTGGCTCTGGCGGCACTTTGCCTTGTCTCTGCCCGGTTTGGCGCAGGTCGGCGTTTATAGGGACACTTGCGGCGAGGGCTGCGAGTATCAGGGTGAGTTCGAGATGGAAAGGAAAGCAGCATGAGCCATTATGCAGAACAGGCGACGATGCTGGGCAAGGATGTCAAAATCCCGCAGCATCCGGATGAGGCGATCCTCGATGCCGTCCCAAACCCGCAGGCTGGAACACTTTTCCTGGCACGCTTCGCCTGCCCGGAATTCACCTCGCTCTGCCCCGTGACCGGCCAACCGGATTTCGGCCATCTCGTCATTGACTATGCGCCGGACCAGACGCTGGTGGAGTCCAAATCGCTGAAGCTGTTTCTCGGCAGTTTCCGCAATCACGGGGCTTTTCACGAAGACTGCACCGTCGGGATCGGCAAGCGTATTGTCGAAGCGGTCAAGCCGCTGTGGCTGCGCATCGGTGGCTATTGGTATCCACGCGGCGGTATTCCGATCGATGTGTTCTGGCAGACCGGTCCGGTACCGAATGGCTTGTGGCTACCAGACCAGGGTGTCCCGGCCTATAGGGGGCGGTAAAAGGGGACGTTAGTAGTTGGTAGTTAGCAGGAGCAGATGATGTTCGACCAGGAACGGACTCAAACTGTCTTGCCAACTACTACTAACGGCCAACCCTATTTCCACTCTCTTATATCGACAAAATGTCCGGCAATTGCCGCGGCTGCTGCCATGGCTGGCGACACGAGATGCGTGCGGCCTTTGAAACCCTGACGGCCTTCGAAATTGCGGTTCGACGTCGAGGCGCAACGCTCGCCGGGCTTCAGGCGATCATCGTTCATCGCAAGGCACATGGAGCAGCCCGGCTCACGCCAATCAAAACCAGCAGCCTTGAAAATCTTGTCGAGCCCCTCGGCTTCCGCCTGTTCCTTGACGAGTCCCGACCCGGGCACGATCATCGCGTCGACGGTCGCCGCAACGGTGCGGCCCTCGACGACCTTGGCGACAGCACGAAGATCTTCGATACGGCCATTGGTGCAAGAACCGATGAATACACGATCGAGCTTGATATCCGTGATCGGTGTACCGGGCTTCAGGCCCATATAGTCGAGCGCGCGCCACTTCGACGAGCGCTTGGTCTCATCCGGAATCTCGTCCGGATTCGGCACGGCACCGGTGACGGCAATGACGTCTTCCGGCGAAGAACCCCAGGAAACGATAGGCGGCAGATCGGCTGCATTCAGAACGACGACCTTGTCGAAATGCGCGCCCTCATCGCTCTGCAATGTCTTCCAATAGTCGAGTGCCATGTCCCAGGCTTCGCCTTTCGGAGCGCGGGGCTTGTCCTTGACGTAGGCGAAAGTCGTTTCGTCCGGAGCGATCAGACCTGCGCGGGCGCCACCCTCGATCGACATGTTGCAGATGGTCATGCGACCTTCCATCGACAGCGCGCGAATGGCTTCGCCTGCATATTCAATGACGTAGCCGGTGCCGCCCGCAGTACCGATTTCACCGATGATCGCAAGGATGATGTCCTTGGCGGTCACACCAGCCGGCAGCACGCCATCGACGCGCACGAGCATGTTCTTGGCTTTCGACTGGATCAGGGTCTGGGTTGCGAGAACGTGTTCGACTTCCGATGTGCCGATACCATGCGCCAAGGCGCCGAAAGCGCCATGGGTGGAGGTGTGGCTGTCACCGCAGACAATCGTCATGCCCGGCAGGGTAAAGCCCTGCTCCGGCCCGATGATGTGAACGATGCCCTGGCGGATATCCTTCTCTGAATAGTATTCAACGCCAAAATCCAGCGCATTCTTGGCAAGGGCTTCGACCTGGATACGGCTTTCATTGTTCTCGATACGTTTGGTTCGGTCCGGCGAGGTCGGTATGTTGTGATCGACGACGGCGAGTGTCTTTTCCGGATGGCGAACCTTGCGGCCAGTGAGTCGAAGACCTTCGAAAGCCTGCGGGCTGGTCACTTCATGGACAAGATGGCGATCGATATAGAGTAGGCATGTGCCGTCCTCCTGACTATCGACCAGATGGTCATCCCATATCTTGTCATAAAGTGTGCGTGGCGCAGACATTGCGATATCCTCAGACTTTCCAATTATTTCGTGGACATATGCACTCGAGGTCCAGTTACGTCAAGAAACAAGCGAAAAAAGTAATAATTCGGCGACAAAGCGCCGCTGTTTCCTGGATCAACGGCGATTCAAACGGCGTTCCAGCCAGCGCAGCCCGAGCGACAGGCTGATTGTCAGAACGAGATATATATAAGCGACCACCGAGTAGGTTTCAAAGAAGCGGAACGAACCTGAGGCGTAGACCTTGCCCATCTGCGTGACGTCGACGACGCCCAGCACGGAGACAAGCGAAGAATCCTTCACCATCGAGATAAAATCATTGCCGTATGGCGGCAGGATGGTGCGGATCGCCTGCGGCATGACGATCAGCCGGAACCGCTGAAGCCGCTTGAGACCCAACGCCTTCGCGGCTTCGATCTGCCCCTTGTCGACGGCTTGAATGCCCGCGCGGAAAATCTCGGCGAGAAAGGCCGCGTAGGCCAGCATCAACGCGATGATCGCGCGCCAGAGCAGCGAGAAATCGCGAACTTGCATTGGATCCAAAAGCCCCGCCGACTGCAGTGGCTGCGTCATGAAATTGCACAGCCAGATTGCAGCTGGAGCGCCGACAAAGGCGATATAGAACAGCAATACAAGCAAGGGGATACCGCGAACAATCTCGACATAAAATCGCGCGATCTGCCTGACAGCGACATGTTCGGAAAGGCTCATCACCGCAAGGAGAAGACCGAAGGCCGACGCGAGGAAGAAGGCCAGCAGGGAAACCCACACAGTGATCCAGATGCCTTGCGAGACCGTCGTGAAGACCTGTCCGTAAATTGGGCTGACGAGAATGGCAACGCCGAGTGCAACGGCAATCATTGCCGCTACAAGCAGCCACCACGGGAAATCATTCTTCCCCGAAGGTCCCCTGCTCTTCGTGTTGTCCGGCACTGTCGGGATTACTGCCCGAGTTTGTAGTCGAGAAACCACTTCTTGTTGAGCGCATCGAATGTGCCGTCGGCTTTCAGCACAGCAATGGCTGCATTGACGGGCGCGACCAGGTCCGAACCCTTCGGAAAGATGAAACCGAAATCCTCGGCGCCAAGCGGCCCGCCGATCAGTTTCAACGCACCAGCCGAGGCATCGACATAACCCTTGCCGGCCGTGCTGTCCGTAAGAACAAGATCGACATCTCCGGTTTTCAGCGCCTGGATGGTCGCGCCGAACGTCTCGAACAGTTTGATGCGCGGGTTCTGCTCGTTACCGTCCAACACATTGTAGACGGCGACATAGAAGTTGCTGGTGCCGGGCTGCGCACCGACGAGCGTATCCTTGGCGTCGGCGAAGCTTTTCGGATCGGTAAAGCGGCTCTCGTCGCCGCGCACCAGCATGAACTGTTCCGACCGCATATAGGGTTCCGAGAAATCCACCTTCTGCTTGCGCTCGTCATTGATGGTGATGCCGGTCATGCCGATCTGGTACTGATTGTCCGCCACGGCCTGGATCATCGCGTCCCAGCTGGTGTTGAGATATTCGACTTTGAAGTTGAGCCGTTTGGCGATCTCGTTCATCGCATCATACTCCCAGCCGACGGCTTTGCCCGTCTTCGGGTCGACGAATTGCAGGGGCGGATAGGCATTTTCCGTCACGACCGTGACTTTCCTGCCGCCAAGATCGGGCAGCTCCGCGGCGAAGGCAGAAAACGGCGTCAGCGTGAGCATCAGCCCCGCCAAAAGAACGGATCGCAAGTTCATCTCAAACCCCTGTCACGTGTTTGCGTCGGAAACAGATTTCACCTTGTCATTGGCGCGTCAATCCCCGCAAGCATCTCTGTTCCTCCTGCGTTCGCGCAGGCAGATGAATTTTGCGCGTCAAACAAAAAAGGCGGCCCGAAGACCGCCTTTTTCCAAATGATAGGGACCGCGCTTATTCAGCGGCAGGTGCCTTGGCAACAGTTGCTTCCGAGACCGTCTCGGCTGCACCAGTTGCAGGAACTGTTGTCTTGTTCTTGCGGTTGTCTTTCTTCTCGACGATACGAGCCGCCTTACCGGTGAGACCACGCAGATAGTACAGCTTGGCACGACGAACCTTACCGCGACGAACGATATCGACGCCTTCGACCAGCGGAGAAATAACCGGGAATACGCGCTCTACGCCTTCGCCATAGGAAATCTTGCGAACAGTGAAGTTCTCGTTGATGCCAGCGCCGTTGCGAGCGATGCAAACGCCTTCATAGGCCTGAACGCGGGTACGGGTACCCTCCGTCACGCGGACGTTTACACGAACGGTGTCGCCTGGGCGGAAATCCGGGAGCACGCGCTTGGCTTCGATTTTTGCTCTCTGTTCGAGATCGAGCTGACGAATAATATCGACGGTCATCGTCTTCATCCTTTGTTTTTCAAACAGTCAGAGCGCTCGACACTTGAAACGTAGCAACATGGCCACATTTCTATGCCTCCGACGAAGCAGGAGCGAATTCACCATTCATTGATTAATGGACCGGGTATTTCCCGAGTTGGCGGGCTGATACACCATAAATCCCGGTTTGTCACGTCCACAGGCGATTCTTTTTGCTTGCTATTTCTGCAATGACGCCCTGTGCGCCTGCCAAAGATCGGGCCGGCGCTCCTTCGTCAACCGTTCCGCTTCCGCACGCCGCCACTTATCGATAGCGCCATGGTTGCCGGAGAGGAGCACATCGGGAATGCGTCGCCCTTCCCATTCCTGCGGCTTGGTATAGTGCGGGTGTTCAAGCAGGCCGGTCTCGAAACTCTCCGTTTCACCGGACATGACATTGCCCATAACACCCGGCAGAAGCCTGATGATCGCATCGAGGACGACGATTGCGGCAGTCTCTCCGCCGGAAAGTATGTAGTCTCCGATTGAAATCTCTTCGAAATGCCGGGCCTCGATCAGCCGTTCGTCCACGCCCTCGAAACGTCCGCAGAGCATGATCGCGCCCGGCCCTGCAGCGAGTTCCCGCACGCGGGCCTGCGTCAGGGGTTTGCCACGCGGGCTCATGTAAAGTTTCGGACGTGCATCAGCCACATGATCGACTGCCCGGGCGAGTACATCCGCCTTCATGACCATGCCAGCGCCGCCGCCGGCGGGCGTGTCATCCACCATGCGATGCTTGTCGGTAGCGAAGTCGCGTATCTGCACCGTTTCCAGTGACCACGCCCTGTCCGCAAGCGCCTTTCCAGCGAGCGACACGCCAAGCGGGCCCGGAAACATTTCCGGATAAAGCGTGAGCACAGTGGCGCGAAATCCGCCTTCAACCGTGGTCATCGCTGCTTTTTCCCGCCATCCTCACCGCCGAGTTGCCGGCGCCGTTCCTCATCTTCGTTTTCGTCGGGAATGAGACCGGCGGCCGCGGGATCGATAATGATGTGACCGGCCTTGATATCCACTTGCGGCACCGCGAGCATCGTGAAAGGGATCAACATCGGGCGCTTTCCCGGTATGGTCAACTCAAGCAGATCGCCGCCGCCGAAATCGAACATCGCCGATACCTTGCCATGCTTGTTGCCTTCGGCGTCGATCGCCTCGAGCCCGATCAGATCCGAGTGGTAATATTCGTCCTCGTCCAGATCCTGCGGCAGCTGCGAGCGGTCTATGAACAACGTGGTGCCATTCAACGCCTCGGCCATGTTGCGATCGTTCACCCCGCGAAAGCGAACGACGACCACCGTTTTCGCCGGTCGGATATCAAGCACCTCGAACGGCCTGCCGGTCACGTCATAAAGCGGACCATAATCCGCCAGCGCCATTGGATCGCCAGTGAAAGTTTTCACCCTGAGCTCTCCGCGCGTGCCATGCGCCGCACCGATCACTGCCAACTGCACCGGATCGTTCAACTTCGCCATCGGTTTCTTCCAACTTTACGTATTCAGCCCCGAATTAGAGCATACGCCGGACAAAACCAAGCGCCAAAACCAAAGCGAAACGACTCTGTAAGAAGTCATGTGGCATTGTCCGGGCGAATAAGCTGAGGAGCGATGCCATGGGCGTCCAACCACAAACCGAGCCGTTTCTTGTGTCTGCCCGACCGGATCTGATCGATGCGCGAGAAAACTGGCTAAAATCGCTGAAGAACACGCGGCGGCTGGCAGCGAACACATTGGAAGCCTATGAACGCGACACACGCCAGTTCTTCCAGTTTCTTACGGGACACCTCGGCGAGCCTCCGGCACTGAAGGACGTGGCGACGCTGCGGATCGCCGATCTGCGTTCATTTCTGGCACGGCGGCGCAATGACGGCGCCGGTGCGCGTACGCTCGGCCGCGGACTTGCGGGCATACGCTCGTTCCTGCGCTTCCTCGAAAAGCACGGTATGGCCAACGCCGCCGCGTCCATTGCCATGCGGGCGCCGCGCCAGCCGAAATCCCTGCCCAAGCCGCTGACCATGGTGGATGCACGGCGTGTCGTCGAGAAGGGCGAACAGCTGAACGAAGCGCCGTGGATCGCAGCGCGCAATGCCGCGGTTCTGACCCTGCTTTACGGCTGCGGGTTGCGCATTTCCGAGGCACTCGGCCTCGATGGCGGCGCATTGAACGATCCGGATGCGCGCTCGATCCTGATTACCGGCAAGGGCGGCAAGACGCGCATGGTGCCATTGCTACCGGTCGTACACCGGGCCGTTGCCGAGTATCGCGCGCTCTGTCCCTACGATCTCGAAGAGGGCAAGCCGCTGTTTCGTGGCGCGCGCGGCGGCGAACTGCACTCCGCCATCATCCAGCGTGACATGCAGAAGATGCGCGGCGCGCTCGGCCTGCCGGAGACGGCGACACCGCACGCCTTGCGCCATTCCTTTGCCACGCATCTGCTGGGACGCGGCGGCGATCTGCGCACGATCCAGGAGTTGCTCGGCCATGCCAGCCTGTCGACGACGCAGGTCTATACGGGTGTCGACACGGAGCGATTGATGGAAATCTACGCCAAAGCGCATCCCCGCGCCTGAATACGGACAATTTACCGGCTGAGATTAACGCGTTCTCCGCGGGCTTACGGATAGATACCAGACATGAACAATACCGAAAATCTCACTTCGCTTGACCATATCGCGGATAGCCTGCTGCGGCTGTGCCTGGTATTCAGCTGGCTGCTGTTGGCTTCGCTCTTCGTAGCGGCTTTCAGCGTGACACGCGCCAGAGCTGAAGGGGTTTCGTGCGGCGGCCATGATCTGATCGCGGAAATGGCAACGACCAATCCGGCAAAACTCGATGCCTTGCGCAAGGAAGCCGCGGACACAGTAAACGGCAAGGGCTTGCTGTGGAAGATCGAGAAGGCCGGGACACGGCCATCCTATCTCTACGGCACGATGCATCTGACCGATCCGCGCGTTCTCACGCTTTCCGACGCGGCGGAGACCGCCTATCAGGGTGCCGATACCGTCGTGATTGAAACAGATGAGGTCCTCGACCCGAAGGCTCCAATGAAGGTGATGGCCGAAACGCCGGAACTGATGATGTTCATGGACGGCGACACGCTGGACAAGGTCATCCCCCACGACAAGCTTGAGACGGTGAAAACTGCGCTTTCTGACCGGGGTATCTCGCTCGCCGCCGTTAATCGCATGCAACCCTGGATGCTGACCAGCATGCTCGCCATGCCGGCATGCGAATTCGCCCGCAAAAAAGAAGGTGCGGCATTTCTCGATATCAAGCTGGCGCAAGACGCCAAGGCACAGGGCAAGCGGATTGCCGGGCTTGAGACTATAAAAGATCAACTCGGCGCCATGGCATCGCTGCCAACACAGTTTCACATCGACGGATTGATCGAGACGCTGACACTCGGACCGAAACTACCGGATGTCTTCGAAACGATGACCGTACTTTATACACAAGGCGAGATCGGCATGATCTTCCCTTTGATGCGCTCGGTATCTCCTGATGGCACCGAAAGCGGCCAGAATTATGCGGAATTCGAGGAAAAGATGGTCAATGCGCGCAACCGGACCATGGCGGAGCGTGCGGTGCCGATCATCGAGGAGGGAAATGCTTTCATAGCTGTCGGGGCACTGCACCTGCCCGGTGAGCAAGGTCTCGTTTCACTGCTTAAGAGCAGGGGTTATACAATCACTGCCGAGTGATGGAGCAAACTTTGTCTCTCCAGATCTGCCGGAGGTTGGTTCAAGGTCGAGGGTTTGGACGTGACCTGTTTAATTGTCTCGTCATCCGTGAAACAGAACCGGCTAGGAATAACAAAACTTCTTCCAGTTATACCAAGTATTGATGCCGTTAAACCGCCCTATATCGTTTAAGGGCAAAAACATCGCAAGCGCGTCATCTGACGATTGCGGAACTTTCGAGACTGATAATCGTTGTTCTCCTCGGAATGTACTGAAAAGTCATGGAGGACACGAAATGACATACGATCCGAACCTGCAACAGCGGCCGATGGAAAGCGATCCGAATAATCCGAGGTCGACCATCGCCAAGAGCGGTGGTGGCACTGGTTTCCTGGTTGCCGGGATTATCATTGCCGCCTTGGTGATCGGCGGATACTTCTTCTTTAACCGTAGCGACGTCGGTATGAGCCCGACCGCTCCGACACAGCCTGCCGCGACAGAGACAACGCCGGCACCGGCTACGCCTGAGCCGCCGGCAGCGACTGCTCCTCAACCGACAGCTCCGGCTCCTGCTGAACCTGCTCCGGCACCAGCTACGCCGGCACCGGCTCCTGCACCTGCCCAATAGTTGGCAAAAGCATTACAAAAAGGGCCCGGAAATCCGGGCTCTTTCGATAAAAGTTGTAACCTGATCACATGTGGATCGGCTTGAAGAAAGTCGCCAGAGCAGCTTCCCGCACCGCTTCCGACATGGTGGGGTGAGCGTGCGTCGTGCGCGCCAAATCCTCTGAAGAGCCACCAAATTCCATCAGAACAGTTGCCTCGTGGATCATTTCACCAGCGCCGTAACCAAGAATATGAACACCCAGCACCCGGTCGGTGGCCTTGTCCGCCAGAATTTTCACAAAACCATCGGTGTGCAGCATGGCGCGGGCACGGCCATTGGCCGTAAACGGAAATTTGCCAGCTTTGTATTCGATGCCGGCCGCCTTCAGCTCCTCCTCCGTCTTGCCGACAGAGGCCACTTCAGGCTGCGTATAGACCACGCTCGGAATCGCGTCATAGTTGACGTGACCCACCTGCCCCGCGAGGATCTCGGCAACGGCAATGCCCTCATCCTCCGCCTTGTGCGCCAGCATCGCCCCCTCGACGACGTCGCCAATCGCATAGATTCCCGGGACATTCGTTTGCCAATGATCATTGATAGCGACCCGTCCGCGATCATCGACCGCAACGCCGGCGTCCTTCAGGCCCACACCGTCCGTATATGGTTTGCGGCCCGTCGAGACGAGGACGACATCGGCGTCGATGGTTTGCGCCTCGCCGCCCTTGACCGGCTCGAACGTAACCTTCGCGCCTTTCCCGGATTTTTCTACACCGGTTACCTTGGCGCTCATCTTGAACTCGATGCCCTGCTTTTCCAGCATGCGCTGGAATTGACGCGAGACCTCGCCATCCATCGGTCCGAGAATCTTGTCCAGATACTCGACGACCGTGACCTTCGATCCGAGGCGAGCCCAGACCGAGCCAAGCTCAAGCCCGATCACACCGCCTCCAACCACGACGAGGCGCTCCGGCACTTTTTCGAGCTCCAGGGCGCCGGTCGACGATATGATGACTTTTTCGTCGAATTCGACATTGACCCCAGGAATGCCGGCGACATCCGACCCGGTGGCGATGACGATGTTCTTTGTTTCGATCTCCTGAACCGTGCCGTCTTCGGACGTCACGGAAACCTTGCCGGCCGCAAGAATCTTGCCCGTACCCATGAACGTGTCGATCTTGTTCTTCTTGAACAGGAACGCAACGCCGTTGACGTTGGCTTCGACCGTTGCATCCTTATGGGCCAGCATGGCAGGAAGATTGAGCTTTGGCGTGCCGACATCGACACCTAAAGTGGCATGGGAATGACCCGCCTCATGGAACACTTCCGAGGCATGCAGCAGTGCCTTTGACGGGATGCAACCGATATTGAGGCAAGTTCCGCCGAAAGTAGTGCGCTTCTCGATCACCGCGGTCTTGAGGCCAAGCTGCGCGGCCTTGATCGCGCATACGTAGCCACCCGGACCTGTTCCGATGACAACGACATCATATGCCATGATTGATTCCTTCTCTTGCGACGTTGCCCAACAAATTACTGTTCAGGCACGCATTCTTTAAAGCGGAAGACTTCCCAGGGAAAAGTCTCGATGGGTTTTTCAAGTTTGAAGTCAAAGCTGCTCATGGAGCTGGAAAAATCCGGCAGGAGCAGAGCCTGCGCAGCTGGTTCCTTGGCTTGCGGCAGGAGGTCGGCGTCGGCGCCCTCCTTCAAGGCATAAATGACGCCGCGCCAAACGGTACATGCCTGCAGCTCATCACCGGTAACATCGCCAGTGGGGCACTTGTACATGATGATGCCGCTGGGTCTTGCAATGCCCTCATTCCACATGACCACGCCATCGAGTTTCAGATCGCTGTCATTCATCTCGATGGAGAATTCATTCGATGTCATGACAGGCTTGTCTTCGGGCACATGCTTGAACCTCAGCGTAAAAGCATCATCCCTGTCGGTGTAGATTGCACGATCCTGCGTGCAGGCGGCAAAAGCAGGACCAGTAATGAGTGCCGAACCCAAGAGCGCAGCCAGAATAAGTGCAGAACGGGAATGAACGCTCGAATCCATCAATATTCTAACTCTCGGGTTGGGAAACGACGGCGCCGACCAACCTCCCCTTAAGGGAGCAAAGGCCAGCACCATCCTATTTATTAAAGATCAAGAACAAGGCGCTCCGGATCCTCCAGGCTCTCCTTGACCCGAACAAGGAAGGTCACCGCTTCCTTGCCATCGACGATGCGATGATCGTAGCTCAGCGCCAGATACATCATCGGACGAATGACAATCTGCCCGCCAACGACCACAGGGCGATCCTGGATCTTGTGCATGCCGAGAATACCCGACTGGGGAGCGTTGAGAATGGGGGAGGACATCAGGGAACCGTAAACGCCGCCATTGGAAATGGTGAACGTACCGCCCTGCATGTCAGCCATAGACAGCGCACCGTCGCGTGCAGCCTTGCCAAGGCGGCCGATTTCCTTTTCGATCTCGGCGATCGACATCTGGTCGGCATTGCGCACGACCGGAACGACAAGGCCCCGATCCGTGCCGACAGCAACCCCGACGTGAGCGAAGTTCTTGTAGATGATATCGTTGCCGTCGATTTCCGCATTGACCGAAGGTACTTCCTTCAATGCATGCGTTACGGCCTTGGTGAAAAAGCCCATGAAGCCGAGCTTCACGCCATGTTTCTTCTCGAAGATTTCCTTGTAGCGATTGCGCAGATCCATGACAGCCGACATGTCCACCTCATTATAGGTGGTCAGCATGGCGGCCGTGTTCTGTGCATCCTTCAACCGACGCGCAATAGTCTGACGCAGACGGGTCATCTTCACCCGCTCTTCGCGCGATGCGTCGTCAGCGGACGATGCGGGACGAGCCACAACGGGCTTGGGTGCTTCCGCTGCGGCGGGCTGGGCCGTGATCCCTTTGGCAACGGCATCAAGCACGTCACCCTTGAGCACCTGTCCGCGCTTGCCGGACCCGTCGACCTGAGAGAGGGCAACACCTTTCTCGGCAAGGATCTTGGCTGCAGCAGGGGAAGCCGGCATCTCGCTTGGCTTGCGTTCGGTGATGGCCGGCTCGCCCGCGACTTCGGCGGTCTTTGCCTCTGCTTCCTTGGTCGTAGCAGCAGCAGCGCTGCCCGAGGCCTGTGCGGCAGCTTCCGGCTTGGCCTCGGCCTTCCTTGCGGGAGCTGCTGCAGCACTATCACCCGAACCGATCATACCGAGCAAGGCACCGACTTCGACCGTATCGCCTTCCTTTGCGGTGATTTCAGCGAGCGAGCCGGCAGAAGATGCCGGTACCTCGATCGTCACCTTGTCGGTTTCGAGTTCGACCAAAGGTTCGTCAACGGCAATCGCATCGCCGACATTTTTGAACCATTTGCCAATTGTTGCTTCGGAAACGGATTCGCCCAGCGTTGGGACGCGGATTTCGGTGGCCATGTTCTCAGCTCTCGTTGATCTTGATCTGTTGGGGGTCAGGAACCCAAAGCATCTTCAAGGAATGCTTCAAGCTGTGCAAGGTGTTTGGACATCAGGCCCGTTGCAGTCGAGGCTGCAGCAGGACGTCCGGTGTAACGGACGCGCTGATGCTTGGCGTCGATATGCGCGAGGACCCATTCCAGGTAGGGATCGATAAATGCCCAGGCACCCATGTTCTTAGGCTCTTCCTGACACCACACCATTTCCGCATTGCGGAAGCGGGACAGTTCAGTGATCAGCGCCTTTGCCGGGAATGGGTAAAGCTGCTCGACACGCAGGAGATAGACATCGTCGATGCCGCGCTTTTCGCGCTCCTCGTAAAGGTCGTAGTAGACCTTGCCGGAGCACAACACGACGCGCCGGATCTTCGAGTCCTTCTGCAGCTTGATAGGCTGATCCTTGAGGAGTTGCGCATCATCCCACAGCAAGCGGTGGAACGATGAATCGCCCGTGAAATCCCCTATCGAGGAGACGGCACGCTTGTGACGCAGCAGGGATTTCGGCGTCATCAGGATAAGCGGCTTGCGGAAATCGCGTTTCATCTGACGGCGCAGGATATGGAAATAGTTAGCCGGCGTCGTGCAGTTCGCGACCTGCATATTATCTTCGGCGCAAAGCTGCAGATAGCGCTCGAGCCTGGCCGAGGAGTGTTCCGGCCCCTGACCTTCATAGCCATGCGGCAGAAGACAGACAAGACCTGACATGCGCAGCCACTTGCGCTCACCCGACGATATAAACTGGTCGAAGATGACCTGCGCGCCGTTCGCGAAGTCACCGAACTGCGCCTCCCACAAGGTCAGAGCTCGCGGATCCGACAGCGAATAACCATATTCGAAACCGAGCACGGCCTCTTCCGAAAGCATCGAATTGATGACTTCGTAGATAGCCTGGCCCTTCTGCAGATTGTTGAGCGGGATGTAACGCTTCTCGGTGTCCTGATCATAAAGCACCGAATGACGCTGGCTGAACGTGCCGCGCTCGACATCCTGGCCAGACAGGCGTACGGGATGACCTTCCGTGACCAGCGAACCGAATGCCAAAGCTTCCGCAGTCGCCCAATCGAAGCCTTCGCCGGTCTCGATCATCTTGGCGCGGTTGTCCTGGAAACGCTGAATGGTCCTGTGCACATTGAGCCCGGGCGGAACTTCGGCGAGCTTCCTGCCGATTTCCTTCAAGGTCTTCACCGGCAGGCCGGTCTTGCCGCGCCGCTGTTCATCGGCATTGTCCGCCGTCCGCAGACCGCTCCACGCACCGTCGAGCCAGTCGGCCTTGTTTGGTTTGTAATGCTGACCCGCCTCGAATTCCTGCTCGAGATTTTCCCGCCAGGCGGCCCGCATTTTTTCGAGGTCGGCGTCCGTGATGAGCCCTTCGTCGATCAGCTTCTGCGAATAGACCTGGACCGCAGTCTTCTGACTGCGGATCGTCTTGTACATGATCGGCTGCGTGAACGCAGGCTCATCGCCTTCATTGTGGCCGAACCGGCGATAGCAGAACATGTCGATGACGACTGGCTTATGGAACGTCATGCGGTATTCGGTGGCGATCTTCGCCACATAAACAACGGCTTCCGGATCGTCACCATTGACGTGGAAGATCGGCGCTTCAATCATTTTCGCCACATCAGAGGGGTAGGGCGAGGAACGTGAGAACCGCGGATTGGTGGTGAAACCGATCTGGTTGTTGATGATGAAATGGACAGTGCCGGCGACGCGATGGCCGCGCAGACCCGACAGGCCGAGACATTCGGCGACAACGCCCTGACCGGCGAACGCCGCATCGCCGTGCAGGAGCAGCGGCATGATCTTGGCACGTTCGGACAGGGGTACAATCTCATCGCGGTCGCGCCCGACAAGAAGATCCTGCTTGGCGCGCGCCTTGCCCATTACGACCGGATTGACGATCTCAAGGTGCGAGGGATTGGCGGTGAGCGACAGGTGGACCTTGTTGCCGTCGAACTCGCGATCCGACGACGCACCAAGGTGGTACTTCACGTCACCGGAACCTTCAACGTCATCCGGCGTATAGGAGCCGCCCTTGAACTCATGGAAAATCGCGCGGTGCGGTTTGCGCATGAACTGGCTGAGAACGTTGAGCCGGCCACGATGCGCCATACCGAGAACGATTTCCTTCAGGCCCATGGAGCCGCCGCGCTTGACGATCTGCTCGAGCGCAGGGATGAGCGACTCGGCACCATCGAGGCCAAAACGTTTGGTGCCCTTGTATTTGACGTCGATGAATTGCTCGAAACCCTCGGCCTCGATCAGCTTCGACAGGATGGCCTTCTTGCCTTCCGCCGTGAAAGCGACGCCCTTGTCCGGACCCTCGATGCGCTCCTGGATCCAGGCTTTTTCCACCGGATCAGAGATATGCATGAACTCGACACCGATCGTCGAACAATAAGTGCGCTGCAGGATGTCGAGCATCTGCGGTATCGTCGCATATTCCAGACCCAGCACATTGTCGATGAAGATCTTGCGGTCGTAGTCGGCCGGCGAGAAACCATAGGTCTCGGGCGACAGCTCGTTATAATCTTCCTTGACTTCGGCAAGGCCCAACGGGTCAAGTTTGGCGTGCAGATGACCCCGCATGCGATAGGCACGGATCATCATGATCGCGCGCACGGAATCGCGGGCAGCATGGATGATATCCGAATCTGACGCCGGTACCTGAAGGGCAACGGCAGCGCCATTGGTAGCTGCTGCGCCGTTGGCGCTCTTGGCCTTCAACTTGTCGGTGATGTGCTTTTCGACTTCGCCCCAATTGCCGTCGAGCGCTGAAACGAGTTCGCCATTGCTGGTAATCGGCCAGTTTGGCTTCTCCCAGGAAGCCCCCTTGGCATTGGCGATAACATCAGCCTTGCTGTCGTTGAGGTTGGCGAAGAATTCCTGCCATTCGGCATCCACCGATGCCGGATCCTGCTCGTAACGCGCGTGCAATTCCTCGATATAATTGGCATTGCCGCCATATAGAAATGAGGTGAGAGCGAAAAGATCGTTGGCCTGTTCTTGACGTGCCATGTTCGTGACCGGAGCCCTGCTCCGTCTCCTTTTCCTGGTGGATGACCGGGGCGACTACCGTCCCGATCCATTCTCGCTAAGTTAATGTCTCAGCCCTTGAGGACTTCGACCAATGTCTTGCCGAGCTGCGCTGGCGAAGGTGAAACGCGGATACCCGCGGCTTCCATCGCTGCGATCTTGTCTTCCGCGCCACCCTTGCCGCCGGAGATGACAGCGCCGGCATGACCCATCGTGCGTCCGGGAGGTGCCGTACGCCCGGCGATGAAACCAGCCATGGGCTTCTTGCGGCCACGCTTTGCTTCGTCGGCAATGAACTGCGCTGCATCTTCTTCGGCCGAGCCACCGATTTCACCGATCATGATGATCGACTTGGTCGCTTCGTCAGCAAGGAACATTTCGAGCACGTCGATGAACTCGGTACCCTTGACGGGATCGCCGCCGATACCGACCGCTGTCGTCTGGCCGAGGCCCTCGTTCGTCGTCTGAAACACTGCTTCATAGGTAAGTGTTCCGGAGCGCGATACAACACCCACGGAACCCTTCTTGAAGATGTTACCCGGCATAATGCCGATCTTGCATTCTTCCGGCGTCAATACGCCAGGGCAGTTCGGGCCGATCAGACGCGAGGTGGAACGATCGAGGCGCGCCTTGACCCGAACCATGTCCATCACGGGAATACCTTCGGTAATGCAGATGATCAGGGGAATCTCTGCCTCGATGGCTTCCAGGATTGCTTCCGCTGCGCCTGCAGGCGGAACGTAGATGACCGACGCGTTGGCGCCCGTACGGTCTTTACCCTCGGCAACCGTAGCAAAGATCGGCAGTTGCGCAGTCGAACCGGTCGGCAGATTGCCTTCCCAAGTCTCGCCGCCCTTTTTCGGATGAATGCCGCCGACCATCTGGGTACCATAATAGGCCAAAGCCTGTTCGGTGTGGAATGTGCCGGTTTTGCCGGTGAGGCCCTGAACAAGAACCTTGGTGTCTTTGTTGACCAGAATAGACATGCCTCAGTTCCCCTTCACAGCTGCGACGATTTTCTGCGCCGCATCGTCGAGATCGTCCGCAGAGACGACGTTAAGGCCGCTTTCATTGATGATTTTCTTGCCCAGTTCGGCATTGGTGCCTTCGAGGCGAACGACGAGCGGAACCTTGAGGCCGACTTCCTTGACCGCAGCGATCACCCCTTCGGCAATGATATCGCATTTCATGATACCGCCGAAGATGTTGATCAGAATGCCTTTGACCGCGGGATCGGCCGTGATGATCTTGAACGCAGCGGTAACCTTCTCCTTGCTGGCGCCGCCGCCAACATCGAGGAAGTTCGCTGGCTCAGCACCATACAGCTTGATGATGTCCATCGTTGCCATGGCAAGACCGGCGCCATTGACCATGCAGCCGATATTGCCGTCGAGTGCCACATAGGCGAGGTCGTATTTCGAAGCCTCGATTTCCTTGGCGTCCTCTTCTGTCGTATCCCGGAGTTCGACGACGTCGGGATGACGGAACAGGGCGTTGCCGTCGAACGACACCTTGGCATCGAGAACACGCAAGCGGCCGTCTTTCATGACGATCAGCGGGTTGACCTCGAGCAGGCTCATATCCTTCTCTGTGAAGGCCTTGTAGAGGATCGGGAAAAGCGTCTCGCCGTCGGCCTTGGCCTCCCCTGTGAGGCCGTATGCGGCATTGATCTTGGCGGTATCTTCCGCGGTCACGCCTTTTTCCGGATCAATCGAAACGGTGATGATCTTTTCCGGCGTGTCGTGCGCGACGCCTTCGATATCCATTCCGCCCTCTGTGGAAACAACGAAAGCCGGGCGGCCGGTAGCGCGATCGATCAGGATGGAGAGATAGAGCTCGCGCTCTATATCGGCGCCGTCTTCGATGTAAAGGCGGTTAACCTGCTTGCCGGCAGGACCGGTCTGCTTGGTGACCAGCGTGTTGCCCAGCATTTCCTTCGCGTTGGCAACAACCTCTTCTACCGATCTGGAAAGGCGTACCCCGCCCTTCGCATCGGGACCGAGTTCCTTGAACTTGCCCTTGCCACGCCCGCCAGCATGGATCTGACTCTTGACCACATAAAGCGGACCGGGCAGCGTTTTCGCCCACTCTTCCGCCTGTTCAACGGAGTAGACGGCGACGCCATTGGCGATGGGCGCACCAAATGAGTGCAACAGACGCTTGGCCTGATATTCATGAATATTCATATGATATTTCCTCTACGAATAATCCGCACACATAGGTGCGGATCGTTTCAGAATTGTTTCAGGCCCGAGTTATTTCAGGTTCGGAGCAATGTTGATGCAGGCCTCGCACAGGCCCGCGACAGAAGCGACCGAAGCCTCGAATTGTTTCTGTTCCGTCTTGTTGAGATCGATTTCGATGACCCGCTCGACACCACCAGCGCCGATGATGACGGGGACGCCGACATACATGTCCTTGACTCCATACTGGCCAGAAAGATGCGCCGCGACGGGAAGAACGCGCTTCTTGTCCTTGAGGAAGGCTTCGGCCATCTGAATCGCCGACGATGCCGGCGCGTAAAAAGCAGAGCCGGTTTTCAGGAGGCCAACGATTTCAGCGCCGCCATCGCGGGTACGCTGGATGATCTGATCGAGTTTCTCCTGGCTGGTCCAACCCATCTTGACCAGATCCGGAAGCGGGATACCCGCAACGGTGGAGTAGCGCGCAAGCGGTACCATCGAGTCGCCGTGACCGCCGAGAACGAAGGCGGTGACGTCCTCAACGGAGACTTTGAACTCATCGGCAAGGAAATAACGGAAACGTGCGCTGTCAAGAATACCCGCCATGCCGACAACCATGTTCTTCGGCAGGCCGGAGAACTTTTGCAATGCCCAGACCATGGCGTCCAGCGGATTGGTGATGCAGATAACGAAAGCGCCGGGGGCGTACTTCTTGATCCCCGCGCCAACTTGCTCCATGACCTTGAGGTTGATGCCGAGAAGATCATCGCGGCTCATGCCCGGCTTGCGCGGCACTCCGGCGGTGACGATCACTACATCGGCGCCTTCGATTGCCGAATAGTCATTGGCGCCGACCAGACTGGCGTCAAAATCGTCAACTGGCGACGACTGGGCGATGTCCAGTCCCTTGCCCTGCGGTATGCCTTCTGCGATGTCGAAAAGCACGATGTCGCCGAGCTCCTTGAGCCCGATCAAATGTGCAAGCGTTCCACCGATCATGCCTGAACCGATGAGGGCGATTTTATTACGTGCCATGCTGATTACTTCCTTGATCTGAAGTCGTGACGGACGCCAAAGGACACATCGCAATATTTGGGCAGCCCATGGGCAAACCTTCACCACATGTCTTTGCGCTGGGTCGTTCGAATATTCCTCTTTCCAAAATAACTCAACATAAAATTTTCACCCCAATAAATTCAATCGGTTAGATTTGATGGGATTTACGTAAACGTCAATTTAGGTCGCTCTACGGCAGCCAAACCTCGATATTTTTAACATAGGCAACATATCAAAATGATGAAAGAATGGCGAACTGCATCACGCTCAATTGATGGCATCCAATCCCTGCGGGTTACGTTCTCCGAGCGCGTCATCCTTGCCTGTTTCCGCCAGATAGTCTTCGCTCTGCATCTCGAACAACCGCGACGCTGTTCGGTCGAATTCGAAGGCCTCGGTGCCTGACTTTGCCACGTAAAGCTGGTCCGGCGAGGCGGCCGCAGAGATCACCACATGAACGTGATGATCGTAAAGAATATCGATCAGGATGATGAATCGCTTGGCTTCATTGCGTCTCGGCTGGTCGAGCACCGGCACTGCCTCGATGAAGATGGTCTGATAGCGCTTTATGATCGCGGTGTAATCTGCTGCCCCGAGCGGCTTCGAACAAAGATCGGCAAACGTAAAGCGCGCGACGTGTCGTGCGGCCTGCGGAATGATGACCGTACGGCCTTTGACCTTGACACTATCTTGCGCGATGGTCGCGCCTGCGGTTGCCGCGTGCCAGGCGGCATCCATCAATCGTTGCGTCTCATCGTTCAGCGGCGAAAGAAAAACCGGCATGCGGTTCAACTTCTCCAGGCGATAGTCCGTGCGGGCATCAAGGTTGATGACGTCGACGTGCGTTTTCAGAAGATCGACGAACGGCAGGAAAAGCTGGCGGTTTAAGCCGTCGCGATAGAGATTATCGGGCGCGACATTCGACGTAGCGACGAGCACCACGCCACGCTCGAAGAGCGCGCGAAACAGGCGCGACAGGATCATCGCATCAGCAATGTCAGTCACGGTGAATTCGTCGAAACACAGAACCCACGCCTGTTCGGCCAATGCATCGGCAACCGGCGGAATAGGATCTTCCTGTTTCGTCTCGCCTTTCTTCAGAGCCTGGCGGTGCGCATTGATGCGTTCATGCACATCCGCCATGAAGTCGATGAAATGCGCCCGACGTTTGCGTTTGACCGGCACCAATTGGTAGAACATGTCCATCAACATGGTTTTGCCGCGACCGACTTCGCCATGGATATACAGGCCCTTGACGACTTCATGCCGCGGCGCCTTTCGGCTGAACAGCCAGCCCAGCGCACTGGATTTTGTTGCAAGCCGCTTCGTCGCCACGTCGTGGATCAAACGATCAAATCGACTTGCAAGACGCTGTTGCGATGGATCGGCATCCAAATCTCCTGCGTGTACAAGCGCATCGTAGCGCTCGCGCACGGAGGGAAATATTTTCAAATTATCGTGCGACATGCGAAATGCAGTCTCCGGGTGCGCCCGTGGCGCACTCCCATTTCATAGCTAACTAACGTGACAGGCTGACGTTCTGCCCGCCCGAAGTCTGGCCGTCGAACTTCGATTGGCCGGAAGAATAGAGCTTTGCCACTGTACCGCCCGCTGCATCATAAAGCGTGAGCTGCTTGCCGCTCACGGCCCAAGAAGAGAGGTTGGCAAGTTCGCCCGGGCAGCGCAGCGGACCGGCACGGTAGCCTTGGCCGAACTTGGTCTGCGGCGTCGCAATCTTGCAGCTCTGGCCGCCCATCGAGGCATTCCAGACGCCGGCAACGCTGCTCGCCGTAAGATCGGGAGCATTTTCAGGTGGCAGCGCAGCGACCTGCGTATTGCCTTGCTGCGCTGGAGCTGCGTTACCCGTTGTCGGAGCCGTCGGAAACTGATTGGAGCCGCCGGGCGGCGGCAGCTGGCTCTGGCTCACCGAGCCTGAGGGTGCCGGCTGCAAGGGTGCAGGCGCGGTAGAGACAGGATCCATCCGCGAACTCTGGCATCCCGCCAGCGCCATGCCAACAACGGCGACGGCCAGCAAATTGACTTTCAAAGTCCCCATAACTTCAGTTCTCCATCTGCGCATTTGCACTCTGAATGCGATTCCATTCGGCGCTCGTTAACCATCAATACAATGGCGATACTGGCGAAATTTCAACCCGCACCCCAGAAAAACCGCTGTTTTTCTGACCGAACCGGGCACCAGGACCATCAAAAAATGGTCGAACTGACAATATCGCCACACCTTCCAAAGCTGCCCGCGATCAGCCAGGACCGGCGGCATTAACCAATTCAATCATTTCAAGGTGAATAAAGTCTTATGCATTGCAGCAAACCATGACTGGTTGCGCGCGTCGACGATGCGCATGCGCACGGAACGCCAGCAAGACAGAGTCGCGCAGGCACTGGCATTTCTTTCCCTTTTCCGCCATATAAGCCCTCTATCGACAGATGATGGCAGTTATAGGCTAGCGAAGGCATGGCGGCATACGCGCAATTTGCGAAGATGAACGGGCTTGGTAACGAAATTATCGTTGCCGATCTGCGTGGGCGTGCGGACCGGATTACGGCTGACGCGGCCATCGCGCTTGACCGGGATCCGGCGACCAAGTTTGACCAGATCATGGCGATTCATTCAGCCAGAACGGACGGCACGGAAGCCTATATTGAGATTATCAACTCCGACGGCAGCGAGGCGCAGGCCTGTGGCAATGGCATGCGCTGTGTGGTGCAGGCGCTGAGCTCTGAAACCGGCAAGCGTGAATTCACGTTCGAGACTGTCGCCGGAATCCTGACCGCGCATGAGCATCCAGACGGCCAGATCTCCGTCGACATGGGCAAGCCGCGCTTCGATTGGCAGGAAATTCCCCTCGCAGAACCGTTTCACGACACGCGCAGGATCGAATTGCAGATCGGGCCGATCGATGCGCCGGTCCTGCATTCGCCCTCGGTCGCCAATATGGGCAATCCGCACGCGATTTTTTGGGTTGACCAGGACGTATGGACATACGACCTGGAGCGGTTCGGGCCCCTCCTTGAAAACCATCCGATCTTTCCGGAGCGCGCCAATATCTCCATTGCGCACGTGACCAGCCGCAACGCCATTACCCTGCGTACGTGGGAACGCGGTGCCGGTTTGACCAAGGCTTGCGGTTCTGCTGCCTGCGCCGCTGGTGTTTCCGCCGCGCGTACCGGCCGTACCGAAAGGGTGGTAACGGTCACTGTTCCGGGCGGACCGCTGTTGATCGAATGGCTTGATAACGATCACGTGATGATGACCGGGCCCGCGGAATGGGAGTTTTCAGGATCTCTTGACCCGGCGACCGGAGCCTGGCACCGCGACGAAGCCAAATCTTCGCAGGGGGCGGCGTAATGGCTGTCGATGTCGTCACTTTCGGTTGCCGGCTCAATACCTACGAGTCGGAAGTGATGAAGCGCGAGGCCGATGCGGCGGGCCTCGGCTCGCTGGAGGACGGCGCAATCATCTTCAATACCTGTGCGGTCACCAGCGAAGCTGTGCGCCAGGCCCGGCAGGCGATCCGCAAGGCACGCCGGGATAATCCGCGGGCGCGCATTATCGTTACCGGCTGCGCCGCTCAAACAGGCGCGGATGAATTTGCCGCCATGGATGAAGTCGATCTGGTTCTCGGCAACGAGGAGAAGCTGAAATCCAACTCCTATCGTATGCTGCCGGATTTCGGCGTCAACCAGTTTGAAAAGGTGCGTGTCAACGACATCATGGAAGTGCGCGAGACCGCCTCGCACATGGTCGACGCCATTGAGGGACGTGCCCGTGCTTTTGTTCAGGTGCAGAATGGCTGCGATCACCGCTGCACATTTTGCATTATCCCCTACGGCCGGGGGAACTCCCGCTCGGTGCCGATGGGCGGGGTTGTCGAACAGGTCAAGCGGCTCGTCGGCAATGGCTACAACGAAGTGGTGCTGACCGGGGTCGACATGACCAGCTATGGACCGGATCTTCCGGGAAACTTGCGGCTGGGCAAGCTCGTGAAAACCGTACTCAGGGAAGTAACGGGCTTGCAGCGGCTGCGCCTTTCCTCCATCGACTCGATCGAAGCCGATGAAGACCTGATGGAAGCGCTGGCGACCGAAAAACGCCTGATGCCGCATCTGCATCTCTCGTTGCAGTCGGGCGACAACATGGTCCTGAAGCGTATGAAGCGGCGTCATCTGCGTGAAGATTCAATCGCGTTCTGCGAAAATGTCCGGAGGATACGCCCGGATATTGTTTTTGGTGCGGATATTATCGCCGGTTTCCCGACCGAGACGGACGAGATGTTCGAAAACTCAATCCGGATCGTCGAGGAATGTGGTTTGACGCATCTGCACGTTTTTCCCTTCAGCCCGCGTGAAGGAACGCCAGCTGCGCGCATGCCGCAGGTTAACCGCCAGAGCGTCAAGGCACGGGCGGCACGGCTGCGGGCCGCAGGCGCCATAGCCTACCGACGCCACTTGCAAGGTCTCGTTGGCACGACGCAGAAAATTCTCATCGAACGTGAAGGCCTTGGCCGGACGGAGGGTTTCACTCTCGTTGGTGTCGATGATGGAGTGCCGGGCCATATCATCGAGCGCATGATCAAGGGCCATGACAGCGACAAGCTGTTGGCTGATGATAGTAGCCGGCGTGCGGCATAATCTTAATTAGCAAAGCAGTTTTCATGGCTCTGGGTTTCATCAAGAAGATATTCTCCTTCGGCAAGAAGGAGGTCGAAGAGGTCCCGGTTGAGAAGCCCTCGGGCGAGCTCGACCAGCTACCCACGGCTGAGCAGCTCTATGAGGATACGACGGCACAAGAAGCCTTGAATGTGGCTGCAGAAACTATTCCTGCTGAAGCAGAACAAGGTGTTGAGGGACAGACGGTCTCCTTCAAAGAGACGGCGGCAGAACCTGAGTTACTTCAAGACATCGAACCCATCATTACCGAACAGACCACAATCGAATCGTCGCCAGTCGATGAACTCATCGAAGCCACGGATGAAATTGAGTCGCCAATGGGCGAGGTGGCGATCGAGCCGGTACCGATCCCCGCTCCCGAGGCGCCGGTCGCAGAGGTTGTAGAAGCACCCGAGCCCATAATCGCACCGAAGCCCTCGAAGGTGACGGTTAGCAAAACGGTCGAGGAGAAGCAGGCTGAACAACCCGCCATTGCAGAACCGGAAAGGCGCCTTTCCTGGTTCGAGCGCTTGCGCAAGGGGTTGTTCCGTTCCTCCCAGCAACTTGGCGATTCCATTGGCAGCATCTTCACCCGGCGCAAGCTCGACGAAGATACGTTGCAGGACCTGGAAGACGTGCTGATCCAGGCAGATCTCGGCATGGAAACCGCCATCCGCATCACCGGAGCCTTGAGTGCCACACGCTACGGCAAGGATATCAGCACGGAAGAAGTCCGCGCCATCATGGCAGCGGAAATCGAGAAAGTACTGGGCCCGGTGGCCAAGCCTTTGGAACTCGACCTTTCGCACAAACCGCATGTTATTCTCGTCGTGGGGGTCAACGGGACGGGCAAGACCACGACGATCGGCAAGCTTGCCGCTAAGCTTACGGTGGGCGGTCTTAACGTCATGCTCGCAGCGGGCGATACATTCAGAGCGGCCGCCATCGAACAGTTGCACATCTGGGGCAAACGCACCGGCGCACCGGTCGTTTCCTCCAAGCTTGGCGCCGATGCGGCGGGCCTAGCCTTCGATGCGTGGAAACAGGCCAAGGAAGCCGGCAGCGACGTTCTGATCATCGACACGGCTGGCCGTCTGCAGAACCGGGCGGAACTGATGGACGAACTCGCGAAGATCGTTCGTGTGCTCGGTAAGAACGATCCGGAAGCGCCGCATACGGTATTGCAAACGCTTGATGCGACGACGGGACAGAATGCTCTCAACCAGGTCGAAATTTTCAAGAACGTCGCAGGCGTCAATGGTCTCGTGATGACCAAGCTTGACGGCACGGCACGTGGCGGCATTCTTGTCGCCATCTCTGCAAAACACAAATTGCCGGTCTATTTCATTGGCGTCGGCGAGCAGGTCGAAGACCTCGAACCTTTCGCCGCAAGCGATTTTGCCAAAGCCATTGCAGGAGTTGCATGATGGAACAGCCCATATTTGAACGTGATCCATCTGATCCGGCAGCCAGAACCAATCCGGCGCGCAAGGAGATCAATCCACTGCTCAAGCTGGTTCTGGAGCTCGGCCCGCTCATGGTGTTCTTCTTCGCGAACGCTCGCGGCGAATGGTTGATCGAGCGCTTTCCCGCACTCTCCAATATTGGCGAGCCGATTTTCATTGCCACCGCCCTTTTTATGGCGGCAACGGCGATTGCACTTGCCGCTTCCTGGATTCTGGTGCGCAGTCTGCCGATCATGCCCCTGATCTCCGGCATCGTCGTGCTGATCTTCGGCGCGCTGACGCTTTGGCTCCACAACGAAACCTTCATCAAGATGAAGCCGACCATCGTCAATGCATTGTTCGGGGTGATCCTGCTCGGCGGACTTTATTTTGGCAAATCCCTCCTCGGCTATGTCTTTAACAGCGCCTTCAAGCTGAATGCCGAGGGCTGGCGCAAGCTGACCATGCGCTGGGGGATTTTCTTCATTTTCCTTGCGGTACTGAATGAAGTTGTGTGGCGTAGCTTCTCGACTGACTTCTGGGTGGCGTTCAAGGTTTGGGGCACCATGCCGATCACGCTGCTCTTCACCTTCGCGCAGATGCCGCTCGTGATGAAATATTCCATTGAACCGGCAACCGAGAAAGCGTCGAGCAAAGACTGATAATCCTGCCACAATCCGGCTGAAAAGGGTCATAATTTCCGCCTGATCACGACGAAATGCCGCCGCGATCTACGCTCAAGAATCACGTTAGCGGCAACGGATTCTCAGAAAGCGTGACCCATGAAGACGGCTCTCATCGTAATGACCCTGATGGGTTGCGACTGCGATGCGAAAATCTGCGAATACATAAAAACCGCAGATGCGGGCTGGACCAGTCTCGACCGATGCAGAGCCGACCAGGAGAACCAAATTCGCCAGAACACGAAGGTCGACTATCCGTTGATCACCGCGACATGTGCCGTGAGATCTGCTCCTGATTCAGAGGTCGCCGGTAGGTCTTTTACGGTTCCTGAGCCCGCTGCGGATCGGCCAATAGAAACGCTTGCACTTGGCACGCCTATCGCTGCGCCAGTCACGGTCGCAACGAAAACGACATTCGGCTATCGAATGATCACCGTTCCGCTTACCCACGCCTACGACAGCACGGCGACGGCCGCAACCAGGGCCGCGGGCTGGGTACGGCGCTATGCGATGCTGGAAAACTGAAAGGCGTTTAGTTCGCCTTTAGCGCTGCCTCAATGGCAGGCATAAGCTCGTTGCGGATCGAGTCTTCCGTCAAAGGACCGACATGCTTGTGGGCGACGATTCCGTCCTTGCCGACAAGGAAAGTTTCCGGCACGCCATAGACGCCCCACTCGATTGCGGCCCGGCCGTTCATGTCGGCTCCAATAGCGGCGTAGGGATTGCCGAGTTCGTCGAGGAAGCCGAGGACGTTCTCGTTTTTATCCTTGTAGTTCAGCCCGGTGAGCCGAAACCGCTTGTCTTCACCCAATTGCATAAGCAGCGGGTGTTCGACACGGCAGGGCACACACCAGGAACCAAAAACATTGACGAGCGTGACCTGTCCCTTGAACGCTGCCGGATCAAGCCCCGGAACCGGCTGTCCGTCCTTTTGTAAGCCGCTCACGGCAGGCAGCGCCACATTGGGAGCGGGTTTGCCAATCAGCGCAGAGGGAATGACCGATTCATCGCGGCCCGACGCAAGCTGGAATGCGAAAACAGCGGCCAAGGCGACAAACAGGATAAGCGGCAGGAAGACAAAGAACAGGCTGCGCTTTCGTGGAACCTTTTCGACTTGCTCCCGCCCCGTCACGATGCGTTATCCATCTTCGTCTCTGACCTGCGACGCACCCCGCGCGATTCCAGCTCCTGAAGCGCTTGGCGCTGGCTGCGTTGATCAATGAAAATCCATCCGATCAAGGCAGCAAGGACAATGATGGCAGCGCCATAGGAGGCAAGCACGAAACCGGTATGGCTCGTCATGACACTGCTCCCCCATCTGCGCTGCGGGCAGCAACGCGGCGCATGGCCGCGACGCGGCGGCGCCAGATTTCATTGCGCATCGCCATCAGGTGCAACGTAAAAAACAGAAGGGTGAAACCAATTGCCATGATCAGCAGTGGCTTAAGATAGGACGGGTCGAGGGTTGAGCCCCCCATACGCAGCACGGACGCGGGCTGATGCAGCGTGTTCCACCAGTCGACCGAAAACTTGATGATCGGAATATTGATGAAGCCGACAAGGGTAAGGATAGCCGTGGCCCTTGCCGATTTTGCCGGATCATCCATGGCGCGGGTAAGCGCGATGATTCCCAGATACATCAGAAACAGGACGAAAACGGAGGTGAGCCGGGCATCCCATACCCACCACGTGCCCCACATCGGCTTGCCCCAAAGTGAGCCGGTGATCAGCGCCAGAGCGGTGAAAACCGCGCCGATCGGCGCAGCGGCCTTGGCGGAAACATCGGCCAGCGGGTGGCGCCATACGAGTGTTCCGAGCGCCGCGATGCTCATGATCGTGTAACACATCATCGAGAGCCAGGCGAAAGGCACGTGGATGAACATGATCTTGACAGTCGAGCCTTGCTGGTAATCGTCGGGCGCGTTCATCGACATCCAGAAGCCGATGGCCAGCACGAGTATGGTAAGTCCGCCGAGCCACGGCAGAACGCCGCCCGCCAGGCCCAAAAACCGCGTAGGGTTGGCCAGATCAATCCATCGCCCCGTCTTGGATACTGCGTCACTCATCACATACTCTTAGCTTTCTGATGCCCGTTTCGCAATTCACCACGCCGTCAATCGGCAGAAGACTTCAATGCCGCTGCGGCGGCTATCGGTCCCAGCACCGCAAAGAACAGCGTAATCGCAGCAAGAATAAGGAAAGGTGCCAGAAACGGTGCCGGATCTTCAACTGCGCCATAGGACGCAGACACGCCGAAAATCAGCACCGGTATCGTCAGAGGCAGGATGATGACAGAAACCAAAAGACCGCCGCGTGGCAACGAAACCGCCACCGCAGCGCCCACTGCACCGATGAGCGTTATCGCCGGCGTGCCAACCAGAAGGGTCAGGGCCGTCGCACCAATGGCGGTGGGTTCCATGTTCATGAAAAGCCCAAGCAAAGGTGAAGCGATGACCAGGGGCAAGACGCTGACTGTCCAATGCGCCAGACATTTAACGAGGATCGTAAGTGCAAGCATGTGCCGATCCGATGCCATGATCAAAAGATCGAGCGAGCCATCATCGCGATCCGCCTGAAATAGGCGGTCGAGGCCAAGCAGGGTCGCAAGCAGCGCCCCGATCCACAGCATGGCCGCACCGATACGGGCAAGCAGCTTCAGATCAGGGCCAACACCAAAGGGAACGACCGCAATCATCGCCAGAAAAAACAGGATGCCAACCAAGGCGCCGCCACCAGCGCGCAAGCCCATTTGAACGTCGCGAAGGAACAATGCGCCCATTACGCGGCGGCTCCCAAGGCCAATTCCTTCGATCCCTCGAGCCCCAGCGGCAAATGGGTCGCTGCAACTATGATTCCACCGCTTGCCAGGTGTCCGCGCATAAGTCCGGTGAACCGCGCGTCAGATGCTTTGTCCAACCCGGCGGTTGGCTCATCCAGAAGCCATACCGGCCGGTCGCTGACAAGAAGCCGGGCAATGCTCACACGGCGTTTTTGTCCCGTCGAAAGATAGCCAAAAGGCAGGTGACCGATTTCACCAAGGCCGACATGTTCGAGCGCTTCGGCAATCGAATACTGACCGTCTCCGTTGAACGATTGCCAGAAATGCAGGTTTTCATAGACGCTGAGAACCGGCTTCATGGCATTGAGGTGGCCAAGATAATGAGCGGCCGCGGCGATCCCCTCAAACGCGGCCGGCGCGCCCTCGAGCCGAAGCATTCCTCCCGCCTGTACGAGAAGACCTGCGATAATTCGAAGCAGGGTCGATTTACCTGAACCATTGGGCCCGGTCACCATAAGCGCTTCACCGGAGGAAACAGCAAAATGAAGACCGGAAAACAACAGTTCTCCCCCCCGTTCACCACCCAGATTCTCGGCGATTAACCGCATGAACGATCCGCTTTTTGGTACCTGTGAAACGCCACGCGATTATTTCGACGCAGCACACAATTTAGACTAATTCCGGTCTGGCACAGATCAGCGAAAAACTCTATATAGCTCACAACCATGCCAGCGGTCGGCATGGAAACCATTTTGGCCGATCTCGATACGGGTTGCGTTTTTAACCTGTTGCGGGACGGACAGCGGAAATGACTGCACCCGCACCTTAGCGCGTCCTTGAAACGCGGCAAAGGCGTTCGTCCCGGGTTTAGGCCTCAGCATAAGGACGAACGCAATAATGTCTCAGATTGACAGCTTCAAATGCCGGAAGACCCTCACCGTGGGGGACAAGGAATATGTCTACTATAGTTTGACCGAAGCCGAAAAGAACGGCTTGGAAGGCATCTCCCAGCTTCCATTCTCAATGAAAGTTCTTCTCGAAAACCTGCTTCGTTTTGAAGACAACCGCTCGGTTTTCAAGAAAGACATCGAGGCCGTCGCGGCATGGCTCGTCGACCGCGGCAGCGCGGGTGCTGAAATAGCGTATCGTCCAGCCCGCGTCCTGATGCAGGATTTCACCGGGGTTCCAGCAGTCGTGGATCTTGCAGCGATGCGCGATGCGATGGTCAACCTCGGTGGCGATCCGGAAAAGATCAACCCGCTCGTTCCGGTTGATCTCGTCATCGATCACTCCGTTATCGTCGATGAGTTCGGCAATCCCCAGGCCTTCAAGCGCAATGTGGATCTCGAATACGAGCGCAATGGGGAGCGCTATCGCTTCCTGAAGTGGGGTCAGCAGGCATTCAAGAACTTCCGCGTCGTTCCGCCCGGTACCGGCATCTGCCATCAGGTCAATCTCGAATATCTCGCGCAGGGCGTCTGGACCAAGGAAGAGGATGGCACGACCGTCGCATATCCCGATACCTGTGTCGGCACCGACTCCCACACGACCATGGTGAATGGCCTCGGTGTACTCGGCTGGGGCGTTGGCGGTATCGAGGCCGAGGCATCCATGCTTGGCCAGCCCGTTTCGATGCTTCTGCCGGAAGTCATCGGCTTCCGCCTGACCGGCAAGGTCAAGGAAGGCGTGACGGCAACCGACCTCGTTCTCACTGTCGTGCAGATGCTGCGCAAGAAGGGTGTCGTCGGCAAATTCGTCGAGTTTTTCGGACCCGGCCTGGAAAGCATGACGCTTGCGGACCGTGCAACCATCGGCAATATGGGGCCCGAATACGGCGCGACCTGCGGCTTTTTCCCGATCGACCGGGAAACCATCAATTACATGCACATTTCCGGACGCGACGAAGACCGTCTCGCGCTTGTCGAGGCCTATTCGAAGGCGCAAGGCATGTGGCGCGAGCCAGACTCTGCCGATCCGGTCTTTACTGACACGCTGGAGCTAGATCTCGGAACCGTCGTGCCGTCCATGGCTGGACCGAAGCGCCCGGAAGGCCGTATCGCGCTTGAAGGCATAGCATCCGGCTTTCATGAATCGCTGCAGAAGGAATACAAGAAGACCACGCAGCTCGACGCCCGCTACCCTGTCGAAGGCGAGGCCTACGATATTGGTCACGGCGATGTCGCCATTGCTGCTATCACATCCTGCACCAATACCTCGAACCCGAGCGTGTTGATTGCAGCAGGTCTTCTTGCCCGCAATGCCGTCGCCAAGGGCCTGAAGTCGAAGCCCTGGGTCAAGACATCGCTCGCTCCGGGCTCGCAGGTCGTTGCCGCTTATCTTGAAAACGCCGGGCTGCAGACGTCGCTCGATGCGCTCGGCTTCAACCTCGTCGGCTTCGGTTGCACGACGTGTATCGGCAATTCCGGTCCGCTGTTGACGCCGATTTCCAAGACCATCAACGATAAGGGTTTGATCGCGGCGTCGGTACTTTCCGGCAATCGCAACTTCGAAGGCCGTGTATCGCCCGACGTTCAGGCAAACTATCTGGCTTCACCGCCTCTCGTCGTGGCCTATGCGATCGCCGGTACAGTGAAACTCGACCTGACCACCGAACCTCTTGGTGAAGATCAGAACGGTAACCCGGTTTTCCTCAAGGATATCTGGCCGTCGTCACACGAGATCCAGGAATTCATCACCAGGAACGTTACCCGCAAATTGTTTTCTGCCAAATATGCAGACGTGTTCAAGGGTGACGAAAACTGGCAGGCGGTGAAGGTTCCAGCGGGTCAGACTTATGCCTGGGACGACCAGTCGACCTATGTGCAGAACCCGCCCTACTTTGTTGGCATGGGCAAGACACCGGGCAAGGTCAACGATATCAAGGGCGCGCGCATTCTTGGTCTTTTCGGCGACAAGATCACCACCGACCATATTTCTCCGGCCGGTTCGATCAAGGCGGCCTCTCCCGCCGGACAGTATCTGACCGAGCATGGCGTCGCTCCGCTGGACTTCAACCAGTACGGCACGCGCCGCGGCAACCATGAAGTGATGATGCGCGGCACCTTTGCCAATATCCGCATCCGCAATCATATGCTCGGCGAAAACGGCCGCGAAGGTGGATATACGATCCATTACCCGACCAAGGAAGAGATGCCGATCTACGACGCTGCCATGCAATATCGGAGCGAGAATGTTCCTCTGGTGATCTTTGCGGGTGTCGAATATGGCAATGGCTCGTCGCGCGACTGGGCAGCCAAGGGCACAAGCCTGCTCGGCGTTAGAGCCGTGATTGCCCAGTCCTTCGAGCGTATCCACCGCTCGAACCTCGTCGGCATGGGCATAGTGCCATTCGTTCTCGAAGAAGGCACGAGCTGGCAATCGCTGGAGCTCAAGGGTGACGAGATCGTCTCGATTGAAGGTCTGGCCACGATCCAGCCACGACAGAAGACATTTGCCACGGTGACTTACGCCGATGGCAGGGTCAAACAGGTGCCGTTGATCTGCCGCATCGATACGATCGACGAACTCGAATATTTGAAGAACGGCGGTATTCTGCAGTACGTTCTCCGTGATCTTGCGGCCTGATTGGTCAAAAAAATATAGAACAGATGGTCGCCGGGAACCCGGCGACCTTTCGATCAATAGAAAGACGAAACGTGATCGAATTCACCTCAAAGTGACTTCCTGTTGAAACGATCGGCTCCTATCAATCTTCTGACAATTGAATAAGAAACTCGGGAAGAAAATAACTACCTTGTCCCTGCGCACCCTATCCAGACGCATTGTCATCGGCGCACCGTTCGTAGCGGCAGTAGCGTATGTGCTGCCTGTCTGTGCGGGGGAATCTGGCGGGAAACCAGAGGGCGTTGTCGAGCTTTATACCTCTCAGGGCTGCGGGTCATGCCCCCCAGCGGATGCGGTACTGAAGTCGCTTGCTGCGGAAGGAAAGGTTGTCGCGCTGGCCTTCCACGTGGATTATTGGGACTACCGCGGTTGGACGGACAGCCTTGCTGTGCCCGAGAATACCGACCGTCAGAATGGCTATCGTACCGCTCTGGGATTGAACGGTATTTATACGCCGCAGGTGATCCTCAATGGGCGTGAGCATATGAACGGTCAGGATGGCCAGAAGATTCGCAGGCGTATTGCAGAAACGCGCAACACGCCGACTGGGCTCACCGTCCCTGTATCCATCGAAAAGACCGCACGGGACCGGCTGTTGATCGACATAGGTTCAGGCCCGTCCGCGACCAACCCGGTTCGGGTTCTGCTGGCCTATTTCAATCGGGAGAGCATCATCGCCATACCCGATGGCGAGAATGTCGGACGCAAGGTCAGTTACGCCAATAGTGTGCGCGCGATGGAGACGGTGGGCATGTGGGATGGAGCGGCGCAGAAGATTGAAATCCCACTCAGCGAGATCGCCAGCAAGAAAGCGTCCGGCTGCGCGGTGCTGCTGCAAGAGATGCTGGGTGAGGGCAAGCCAGGCCCCATTATTGGCGCCTCGATTATGGCCGCGAAACCCTAGGCTACTAGATACGACATGTCTGGCACATAGAAAAACAGGCCGGATGAATCCGGCCTGAGTATTGGGGCATGTTGCTTAGGGAGACTTATCGGCTCAATCCGGGCAACCCGTTGGGCGGGGGGCTTGGGGTATCGAGCTGCTTCGAGAACGAACCGGCCTCGACAACATGCAGTTGATGTTGGGTGTCGAATCCGGCGGGAATGCGAACAGATGATGGCGAGAATGTGTCGGGCTATCACCATTGAATTCATCGCGTATTGCTTTGTGAGAAAGCCCCTAAAACAGTTCGTAAGCCAACGATATTGAATGCCCTCATCACTCCGGACTTGTAAATTGATGCGGATCAGGCCACCTTTATGTCATCCACGTGACACAACAGTTTTCAAAGGCGGTTGATTGATGGACAGCAATGCAGGTGGCGACGAATCGCAACAGCAGGCTAAACTTATCTCCCTTACCCCTAAAAACGATTTGCCCGTAACCTTCAACCGGCGCGAACTCGATCAGATCCTACGAATATATGGTTTCATGGTATCTGCCGGCGAGTGGCGGGACTATGCCATCGATCATTTGATGGACAGGGCAGTCTTCTCGATTTTCCGGCGAACCAGTGAAGTACCGATGTTCCGGATAGAGAAAAACCCCAGGTTCGCGCGCAAGCAAGGGGCCTATAGCGTCATTGCCGCCAGCGGCCTCATTCTCAAGCGCGGCCAGGAACTCGATCGGGTACTCAGGATCTTTGACAAGAGCCTGAGTGTCGTACGGAGTTAGAGCAAGTTTTGTTTGTTCATGGCCAGTTCTGTTTCTCGCATGGCCGGGTGAATTTGCTCTAGCGCTTAAGCTTTCAGGGGGGGCTTGCCCGGCAAGGTTTCCGAGCCGCCGTTCATGTCCAGCTGCATGAGTACAGTATCGAGCCAACGGCCATGCTTGAAGCCCGATGCCCTGATCGTTCCCGAATGTGTGAAGCCAGAGCTCAAATGCAAGCGAACGGACGCTGATGCATCGTGACCGTCTCCGATGACTGCGATGAACTGGCGGAAGCCGAGATTGGTACAATCCTTGATCAGCTGTTGTAGCAGGACCTTGCCCAGCCCCTTCCCCTTTGCCTCCGGTGCAATGTAAATCGAATCCTCGACTGACCACCAATAAGCCGGGCGTGTCCGGAAGTAACTGGCGTAGGCATAACCGATCACTGCCTCATCGACTTCCGCTACGACGTAAGGAAATCCGTCCGCGGTGATTGCGTGGAACCGGCGTGTCATCTCTTCCATATCCGGAGGATCGATTTCGTAAGTCGCCGTTCCATGCAAGACCGCATCGCGATAGATTTCCGTTATGGCTGGAAGGTCGGCGGGACGAGCTGAGCGGATCTGAATCTGAGACATGGCATTTCGCAATGAATGATGGCGTTGCACGCTTCATGCACTTCTTTGCTTGGAATTTGAAGGGGCGCGTTGCGAAAATTGTCACCGCATTTCCGGCCGGAAAACGAAAAGGGCAGCGTTTCCGCTGCCCTTACCTTCAATTCAAGTTCGCAAGCGTTAGTTGCGGTTACCGAGGAACTGCAGAAGGAACATGAACATGTTGATGAAGTCGAGATAAAGTCGGAGTGCACCCATGATTGCCTTGCGGCCATAAGTGTCCGAGCTGTCACCTTCGTAGTACATTTCCTTGATATTCTGCGTGTCATAGGCGGTCAGTCCGGCGAAGACCAGAACACCGATCGCGGAGATAGCGAACTGCAAGGCGCTCGACTGCAGGAAGATATTGATCAGCGACGCAAGGATGATGCCGATCAGACCCATAAACAGGAATGAGCCCATCGCAGTCAGGTCACGCTTCGTCGTGTATCCGTAGAGCGACAGGGCGCCGAAGGATGCCGCGGTGATGAAGAACGTCTGAACGATGCTTCCGGACGTAAACACCAGGAAGATCGAGGACAGCGAGATACCAACCAGCGCGGCATAGACCCAGAACGTCGTCTGGGCGGCGGCAACGCTCATCTTCTCTATACGGAAACTCAAAAAGAACACTGCGGCAAGCGGTGCGAGCATCACGACCCAGCGCAAGGGCGAGCCGTAGATTGCAACGCCAAGATTTGTCAGCATTTTGCCGTTCGGCAACTGCGCCGCTGCAAGAGACGCATCATTGGTGGTTGCGAGATAAACAACTGCAAGGGCGGCAAAACCGGTCACTGCAAGACCGATACCCATAAGGTTATACACCTTGAGCATGTAGCTGCGCAGACCTTGATCGATCCCCGCGTCCACACGCACTCCGGCCGATGTACGGGCCTGGATGTTGCGATAATCAGCCATGGTTTTCCTCATTTGCTTCGTCCCGTCGGGTGTCGGGGGAATCCCGGGCGCCGCTGGCGGGACCCCAGCATGCCTTGCTAAGAATTATGGTGATTTAAACGCGTTATAACAAGACCTGATTTGCTCAAGATCGTGTGTTGCAGTCCTAAATTGCGCTAAATCCGTGCAATATTACAGCGTTTTAATGATTTCAAAGGTTTCGCAAGATCGGCGCCGCCTTCTGGCCAAGTATTCGCCATGTGCCAGCCAGCCCGAAACCGATAGTCAGGACCAGAGCGATAATTACGGTCATCATCGCCACTTCCGGCTGGAAGGAGGCTGGTAAAGTCATGACCCGCACAATCACATACCAAGCAGCCACACCACCGGCGAGTAACGCAAAAAGAGCGGTCGACAGGCCGAGCAGCATATATTCAAGCGTAAAGGCCTTTATCAGCGTGCGCCTGGTCGCTCCAAGCGTTTTGAGCACGACTGCGTCATGAACCCTAGCGCGATTTCCTGCTGCCAAAGCACCGCCGAGCACCAGAATCGATGCGACAAGTGCCACTGACGCTGCCGCGCGAATAGCAACGGCCAATTGTCCGACCAGCTCATTTGCGATGGTGATCGCATCCTTGACCCGAACGGTGGTGACCGCCGGAAAGGCGCGGGTCACATCGCGCATGACGGTGGCTTCTTGCTGGGGGGTGGCTGCGGGGTCGGTCAGGGTCGCCAGCCATGCGTGCGGCGCGCCGGTAAAGGTGTTGGGGGAAAACACCATCACGAAGTTGATGGCAAGGGATTCCCATTGGAGTTGGCGAAAATTGGCGATCCGCGCGGTAATGTTGCGACCAAGAACATTGACAGTCACGGTGTCACCAATCTTCAAGCCAAGATTGCCAGCCTCTTCGGCAGAAAAGGAGACGAGCGGTTCGCCGGAATAGTCAGCTGGCCACCACGCACCTTGTGTCAGCGTCGAGTTTTCCGGCACGGCCTTGGCGTAGGTGATACCGCGGTCGCCGCGCAGTACCCATGCGCCCTCGGGTGGAATGGTCAATTTGGTGATATCGGTTCCATTGAACGCGACGATACGCCCGCGCAGCATCGGTGCGCTGACGATCTTGCCATTCGGCGCAGCATTTTGCAGGAGAGTCGTGAACTGATCGACCTGTTTGCTCTGAATATCGACAAAGAAGAAGTTCGGCGCACGCTCGGGCAGGTTACCCGCGAGTTGCTGACGCAAACTACCGTCGATAAGTGCAAGCGCGACGAGAAGGGTTAGTCCCAGCCCAAGAGAAAGAACTACGGAGGGAGTGAGGGCGCCAGGCCGGTGAATATTCCCAAAAGCAAGTCGCAACGCCGTCGATCGCACGCGCGGCGCACGCCGCGCCAGCCATTGAACCAGAGCCGAAACAGCGCGCAAGACAACGAATGAGAATGCAACCGCGCCAACAAAAACTATGGCGATTCGCCTGTCATAGGCAAAAAACACTGCCAGCAAACAAAGGATGCCGATGAGGATGACGGCGGCCACCACATAGATCGGCTTAGGCCAGCCGCGCTGCTCGAACCCCTGTTCGCGGAAGAGTGCCGTCGCTGGAACATCTCTGGCGCGCCCTAAGGGCAATATGGCGAATGCAAGCGTTGTCAAAAGACCGAATAGTGCGGCCCAGAGCAATGCGCCGGGATAGAAACCACCCTTCGATGCGATAGGCAGAACGCTCTGTAAGGCGTAGCCAGCAGCATAAGGAATGAGAGCCGCAACGACCAGGCCGATGAGAATACCGGCCAGCGCTATGATGACGATCTGTATCAGATAGACCGCGATCACAAACCAGCCTGGCGCTCCCAATGACTTGAACGTGGCGATGACACCGCGCTTTGCGTCGAGATATGATCTCACAGCATTGGCTACGCCAACTCCGCCAACAATCAGCGAGGTCAGACCGACCAAGGTCAGGAATTGCGAAAACCGTTCGATATTGGCGCTGAGCGAAGGCGCTGCATTGTCGCGGCCACGTATTGTCCAGCCAGCTTGTGGAAATTGTTTCTGCGCTTCCTCGCGTATGGCTGTGATTGCAGCGTTCGTCGCCCCGGCCGGTAGTGCGATCTTATAGCTATGATCGACAAGGCTCCCCGGCTGGATAAGCCCGGCGGCCCCGAGCCCTTCAAGTGACACCATGAAGCGAGGTGCGAAGCCAAAGCCGTCGGATAGCAGATCCGGTTCGTTGCTGATGACGGAGCGCAACTCGAACGTCGCAGTTCCAAGGAGAACCCGGTCACCGAGCTTCAGATTGAGCCGGTCCAAAAATATCTGGGCCACGGCGGCTCCAAAGGCACCGTCCTTTTCCGCAAACAGCGCCTCATGGTCAAGTACGGGCGTCGTCTGCAACGCTCCATAGAGCGGATACGCGTTGTCCACTGCCTTCACTTCCACCAGCGATTGATCAGACCCGTCGACGAGCCTTGCCATTGAGCGCATGTTGGCGCTGACAGCTACGCGGCCCTTGCTGTCGAGAAAGGCCCGCTCGCCAGGGCTGACTTCGCGCTGGTTGAGCTGAAAACGGATGTCGCCACCGAGGATGCTCTGGCCTTGCGTGGAGATACCCGCCGTAACAGAGTTGGCAACCGAGTTGACACCGCCAATGGCCGCCACACCAAGTGCAATGCAGGCCAGAAAGATATAGAACCCTGACAGACCACCGCGCATTTCGCGCAGAGCAAAACGTAAAGCCAGTTTCAGGGATGGTGAAGCGCGGACCGGAGATATTTCACTCATGCGCTTTTCGCCAACACCGCGGCATGCTCATCCGCTTCGATCAAGCCGGAGCGGACCCGGATTTCCCTGTCGCAACGGGCGGCAAGTGTCGCGTCATGGGTGACAAGAACCAGTGTGACCCCGAGTTCCTTCTGTTTCTCAAACAGAAGATCGGCTATCTGCCGGCCTGTCGCCGTGTCGAGATTACCTGTTGGTTCGTCGGCAATAAGGATCTTCGGCGACGGCGCAAGTGCGCGCGCAATCGCGACACGCTGCTGCTCGCCGCCTGAGAGCTCACCTGGGTAATGGGTAACGCGATCGGCGAGCCCGACTGCCGCAAGCACACTCTCTGCAATGCCGAAGGCTTCGGGATTTCCCGCGAGTTCGAGCGGCACAGCAACATTTTCCAGCGCCGTCATGTTCGGGATAAGGTGAAATGACTGGAAGACAATGCCGATATTGCGGCCGCGAAACGCCGCGATCTGATCTTCGCTCATGCTCTCGAGTTTCTCGCCGGCAATCTGAACTGAACCGGAATCCACATGCTCAAGCCCGGCGAGCACCATCAGCAGCGTTGATTTGCCCGAGCCGGACGGCCCGACAATACCGACTGACTGCCCATAATTGATATTTAGAGAAATGCCTTTAAGCACATGCACCGAGGAAGGACCGCTGCCAAGTGTCAACTCAATGTGATCAAGCGCGATAACGGATTTAGTCACGAAGCACTTCCTTTACGGTATGGTCAGCACCAGATTGTCTGCAGCTGGTCTGATATGGGTACCCGAGAATGAGATTCAAACCATTGTTACAGTTCTTCGTTTTATCCGGTCTAGTTGCCTTGCCGTCCTTGGCCCTGGCCAATCAAAATGCCGTGTCTGACCGCCCGCTGGCGGTCGTCGGCTTCGGTGACAGCTTGATGTCCGGTTTCCAACTGCCGATCCAGGATTCGTTCACTGCCCAGTTGGAAAAGGCGCTGAAGGACAAGGGCGTCAACGTGACGATCACCAATGCCGGCGTCGCGGGCGAAACGACCACAGACGGCGTCTCCAGGCTGGATTGGTCGGTGCCCGAAGGGACCGATTTGGTGATCCTCGAATTTGGCGCCAATGACGCGCTTCGAGGCATCGACCCGGCTATCAGCGAGAAAAACCTCTCCGATATCCTTGAGAAATTGAAGCAACGCAACGTTCAGGTCATTCTGGCCGGCATGCTGGCACCTCCCAATATGGGCAATGATTATGCGGAGAAATTCAACGCGATCTTTCCGCGTCTGGCGGAAAAATACGATGTGCCGCTTTATCCCTTCTTCCTGGATGGGGTCGCGACAGTAAAATCATTGCAGCTCGCCGATGGCGAACATCCGAACACCGAAGGTGTTGCCAAGATGGTTGAAGGTTTTCTGCCACTCATGGAAAAGACCATAAGCCAGCGCACCGCATCACAATAGGTGTTCTACGCGCTGTTGCCAGCCGTCAGGCAATCTGTCTGCCCCCTTTTGGATGAGCCGTGTCTAATTTGTCGCGCCGGAGGATAATCTGAACTTATGTCTTGCTCGCGGGTTCATTCGATGATTCTCTAAAGTTACAACTCGATTCGGGGAGGATGCCTTATGCCGCGTCTCTTTACTGCCCTCGAAATCCCGAGGGACGCCGCTCTCTCACTGTCGCTCTTGCGCGGTGGTCTGCCAGGTGCCCGATGGATTGATGTCGAAAACTATCACATCACGTTACGCTTTATTGGAGATGTCGAAGGCCATATCGCCGACGAGGTCGCCAATGCGCTCGACCGCATAAGGCGCCCGGAATTTACCCTGCAACTTTCCGGCGTGAATGCCTTCGGCTCAAAGAAGCCACACAGTCTCGTCGCAAGCGTGTCTCCTTCGCCGGACATTCAAGCGTTGCACGCCGAAATAGAGCGCATTTGCCAGCGTCTTATGCTGCCGGCCGATCAACGCAAATTTACCCCGCATGTAACCCTCGCGCGCCTTCGCAATGTCCGTAATGAAGAGCTGGCGCACTATCTGTCGTCACGCGGAAACTTCTCCACAGCACCGTTCACTATCGGACGTTTCGTGCTGATGTCATCGCGCGATTCCATCGGTGGCGGACCGTACATCGTCGAGGAAGCCTGGCCCCTCGAAGCCCCGCGTTCTTTCTACCCGAACCGTGCGGAGAGGCCTTTGGAGGCTGCCAGGATCATTCGGTAGACGCGTTCGAAATCCGCATTCGTGCCGTAATACGGATCCGGGATCTGTGTGGCGTCTCCAAGCGCGAGTTCATAGAACATCCCGACTTCCGCTGTTGCAAGGCTAGGTCGACGCGCTTTGATGGTCGCGATATTCTCCCTGTCCATGCCGACGATCAAGTCGAAACGGGTGAAATCGTCCGCAGTGAGCTGACGGCACCGTTGGGCTGAAATGTCGATGCCGTGCCGGCCGGCGACCGCAATGGAACGTTCGTCCGGCAATTCGCCCGTGTGATAGCCATTGGTACCCGCCGAATCTATGAGGACACCATTCGCTTTCCCCTCTGCCGCAAGCACCGATCGGAATACACCTTCGGCCAAGGGAGAGCGGCAGATATTGCCGAGGCAAACGAACAGAACGGAATGGAGTGGGTGTGATGTCATGCAAGCACTCTGGTTTGGACGAGGACGCGGTCGGCAATTCCAGCAACAATTTCACGGAAACTCTTGCAGCACGCCGCCGTTCTTCCCATGTTGTCATGGAATGGTTTTGAAGGAAAAGGGATGAACGACGCAAAAATTGGCGAAATTCTGGAACCGGGAAGCGAGGATCAACAGCGCTCCCGCGAGGAACGCGTTCGAGCGCGCTTCTGGAAAACGGCACGCAAGGCTGCGAAATCGATTCCATTTCTCGATGAAGTGGTCGCCGGTTATTTTTGTGCGCTCGATCCTGCGACACCAACCAAGGTGCGCGGCATTCTCCTCGGTTCGCTTGCATATTTCGTATTGCCTCTCGATTTCATTCCCGACTTCCTCTTTGGTCTCGGTTTCACTGACGACGTGGCCGTCCTGATGGCAGCATTGACCGCCATTCGCAGCCACATCACACCGGCGCACCGGGCGGCCGCACAAACAGCGATCAAAAACCTCGACCGCGATCCTTCGCCGGCCAATTGACTTCGTTTCATCACAAGCATGTGAAACAGCGTAACGTCAAAGTCTCGCCGCTTTTGTTTGGCTGGAGTTCACTGGTGGGACGTTAACGAGGATGCGATATTCGTAGCCCTGAAAATTTGCTCTATCTTCACCGTTTGGTAACCCAGATTAAGTCAAATTAAGGGAAGCGAACTGGACAATGCGGCATCCGGAAATCCTCCGGGCCATTGCCGGTTCGCTGGTTATGAAATACGCGAGAAAAACTGGTAGGTAAAATGTTTGGAAAATCAATCGTAGCGATCTCTGTGCTCATGTTTGGGCTGACGGGAACAGCTCTTGCCCAGACCCCAAGTCAGATCAGCCAGTACAACGCGTGGGGCGCTTACAGCTACCAACAGGGCAATGGTAAAGTCTGCTACGTCCTTTCTGTGCCGATCGACAAGCAGCCTGCCAAGATAGATCATGGCGATAACTTCTTCATGGTGAGTCAGAAGCCGGGTCAGAACGTCAGCTATGAGCCGCAGTTCAAGGCCGGTTACGATCTGCAGGCAAATTCGAAGGTTGTTGTAAAGATCGACGAGCGCTCGTTCTCCATGTTCACCAGCGGCAGTCATGGCTGGATGGAAAACGCTGCCGAAGAACCGCAACTCGTCGCCGCCTTGCGCGCGGGACATCAGATGTCAATCAACGCTGTCTCGAAGCGCGGTACGAAGACGAGTTATGCGTATTCGCTGAAGGGTGTTTCGGCTGCTCTGAAGGCCATCGCGTCCTGCAAGTAACAATCAGACCGGATATCGTCATAGGGGCCGGGCACTGTTTCGGCCCTTTTGCATGTGGAGGTGACGCGCGGGCTGGAACGTGGTATGAGCCCCGCTTCCGATTAGAACGTTAGAAAATCCATGTCCGTATCGCTAGACCTGACACATCCTGTCGCCCGGGACAAATCCCGTGATGCCGTTCGAACCACCTTGGGTGAAAAGCCATCGTTGATTGGCTTGTCGCGTGCGGAAATGGGTGAGGCGCTGGCTGCAATCGGCGTGCCGGAACGTCAGATCAAGATGCGCGTCGCTCAGTTGTGGCACTGGCTCTATGTGCGCGGCGTTTCCGATTTCTCCGATATGCTGAACATTTCCCGGGACATGCGAGAATTGCTGCATATGCATTTCAATATTGCGCGCCCAGAGATCGTCGAGGAACAGATCTCCAATGATGGCACACGCAAGTGGCTGTTTCGCTTCCCGCCGCGCGGGGCTGGACGTCCTGTCGAGATCGAAACCGTTTATATCCCGGAAGAAGGCCGCGGCACCTTGTGTATTTCCAGCCAGGTCGGCTGTACCCTTACCTGCTCCTTCTGTCACACGGGCACCCAGAAGCTGGTCCGCAATTTGACTCCCGAAGAAATTCTGGCACAGCTGCTGATCGCCCGGGACCGTCTCGGGGATTTCCCTGATCGCAGTACGCCGGACGGTGCCATTGTACCGGCTGAGGGCCGCAAGGTTTCCAACATCGTTATGATGGGCATGGGCGAGCCGCTTTACAATTTCGAGAACGTCAAGAAGGCTCTGCTGATCGCCTCCGATGGTGATGGCCTGTCGTTGTCCAAGCGCCGGATCACACTGTCGACTTCGGGCGTTGTGCCTGAAATTTATCGCGCGGGCGAAGAGATTGGCGTCATGCTGGCCATCTCCTTGCATGCGGTTAACGACGACCTGCGCGACATGCTCGTGCCGATCAACAAGAAATACCCGCTGAAGGAACTGCTCGATGCTTGCCGGGCCTATCCGAGCCTGTCCAATTCCAAGCGGATCACCTTTGAGTATGTTATGCTCAAGGGCGTCAATGACTCGCTCGACGATGCCAAACAGCTTGTAAAGCTGCTCAGGGGCATTCCGGCGAAGATCAATCTGATCCCGTTCAATCCTTGGCCCGGCGTGAACTACCAGTGTTCTGACTGGGAGCAGATCGAGAAGTTCGCCGATTACGTCAACAATGCTGGCTATGCCTCGCCGATACGCACCCCGCGCGGACGTGATATTTTGGCTGCCTGCGGGCAGTTGAAATCAGAATCGGAACGTATGAAGAAGACGGACCGCCTGGCGTTCGAGGCGGCCATGATCGCCGGGCACGGCGAAGATTGACCCGGATCCTGGCCTACTTGCTACGTTTTGCCCTGATCACGTTTGGCTTCGTCTGTGCGATTTTCGCCGCATCGCTGTTCCTTAACCTTCTACTGCTTGGCAGTTCCGAGTTGATCGGCTCTGAGGGTCCCTTTTTATATTTGACCGTTCCAGCTTTTGCGGCGGTAATTGGCTACAGCATCTTCTTTCCGGCGGCGATTCTTATTCTCTATGCCGAGCTGACCGCCTGGCGCGATTGGCTATTCTATGCGCTTGGCGGCGCTGGCATTGCCGTCGTCATTATCGTCTGGAAGTGGCGACCGCAGGCAGAAGACACAAGCACGTTCGCTGCAATCCTCGCCACCGGCGTTGTCGGTGGTTTTGTTTACTGGTTGATTTCAGGACGCAGCGCAGGCGTGATCGCCAAGCTTCCGAAAGACCTATAACTGAAGCGTTACTTCGCTTGCGCCATCAGGATCTTTGCCGCGAATGCAGAAAAAACGCCGGCGAAAAGCCAATCGGTGATCCGTGTGACAGTCGGGTTTTTCTTGAGCAGTTTAGAAAACTTGTCCGCCGCGATAATCATCGGCGCAACCACAGGCAGAGCGAGCGGGATAAACAGCACCCCTAGAAAAAATAGCTTTCCGGGTGCGTGAAGATCCGAGGCCGAGACGAATTGCGGCAGGAACGTCATGAAAAACAGAATGATTTTCGGATTGAGCAGATTGATTCCGAAGCCGGTCAGCCAGTTTTGAAACAATGTGTGAGATTGGCCGACCTGCTTTTCCGGCGAGAAAGCTGAACCATGACGGATTGCCTGATAGGCAAGCCATACCAGGTATCCCGCGCCGACGATCTTGAGCGCTAGGAACGCGCTTGGTGAAGCAACAATCAACGCCGAAAGCCCGATAGCCACCATCGTCGTATGCACGACAATGCCGCTGCTTGCACCCGCCAGACAGGCAAAACCCGCGGCCTTGCCTTCCGACAAGGCGCGGCCTACGAAAAGCGTCATGTCAGGCCCGGGGGTGATCGATAAGACGAAGGTCGCAACGGCAAATTGCAGGATAATCGACCATTCAGGAATGAAGTTCATCTAAAAGCTCCGCAACGAATTTGACGGAAGCTAACGCGACTACCGGATTTTAACCACCCGTTTTCGGCTCCTGTGGCTCATTTATATGACGCATTTTCGCAAGCTGTTCTCGAACAGCTGTATTCTCCGGTTCCCCGAGCGACACGAGACCTGCACGGGGGAGTAGTCAGTCTCCAAGACCAGCCTTGCCAACAGCACCGCACCTGCTAAAAGACCTGCAAGAAAAGGCCGATATGCAGGAAAACAGAATGAACAAGTGGAAAGACGTCAAAAAGGTCGTGCTCGCCTATTCGGGCGGACTCGACACCTCCATCATCCTGAAGTGGCTGCAGACGGAACTCGGCGCTGAGGTCGTCACCTTCACCGCGGATCTTGGCCAGGGCGAGGAGCTCGAGCCGGCTCGGAAAAAAGCCGAGATGCTCGGTATCAAGGAGATCTATATCGAGGATGTCCGCGAGGAATTCGTTCGCGATTTCGTCTTTCCGATGTTCAGGGCAAATGCCGTGTACGAAGGTGTCTATCTGCTCGGCACTTCGATTGCCCGCCCGCTTATTTCGAAACATCTCGTCGAGATTGCAGCCCGCACGGGTGCTGATGCAATTGCCCACGGCGCGACCGGCAAAGGCAACGATCAGGTCCGCTTTGAGCTATCCGCCTATGCGCTCAACCCGGATATCAAGGTGATCGCACCTTGGCGCGACTGGACCTTCAAATCCCGCACGGATCTTTTGGAATTTGCGCGCGAACACCAGATTCCGATCGCCAAGGACAAGCTCGGCGAGGCCCCGTTCTCCGTGGATGCAAACCTTTTGCACTCATCGTCGGAGGGAAAGGTCCTTGAGGATCCGTGGGTAGAGGCTCCGGAGTATGTGCACCAGCGCACGATCTCGCCGATGGAAGCGCCAGATAAAGTCACGGAAATCGAAATCGCGTTCGAAAAGGGTGATGCGGTTGCCATCGACGGCAAGCCGCTCTCCCCCGCGACATTGTTGAAAAGGCTCAACGACCTCGGCCGCGACAATGGTATTGGCCGTCTTGATCTCGTCGAAAACCGTTTCGTTGGCATGAAATCACGCGGTGTTTATGAAACGCCTGGCGGCACAATACTTCTTGCCGCACACCGGGCGATGGAATCGATTACGCTCGATCGCGGCGCTGCCCATCTCAAAGATGAATTCATGCCACGCTATGCCGAACTCATCTACAACGGCTTCTGGTTCTCGCCGGAGCGGGAAATGCTGCAGGCCATGATCGACAAAAGCCAGGACGATGTAGAAGGCACCGTTCGTTTGAAGCTATACAAGGGTAACGTCATGGTTTCCGGCCGGAAATCGAAAAAGTCGCTCTATTCGGACGCTCTCGTGACTTTCGAGGACGACCGCGGCGCTTATGACCAGAAGGATGCAGCCGGATTTATCCGCCTCAACGCGTTGCGGTTGCGCACGCTTGCCGCCCGCAAGCGCAAAGGCTGATATTTCCAGGCGCGACCGAAGCAGGGTCCTGCCCCGCTTTTGTTTGGCACGCTTGTTTGGACTTTATCGCATATCCGGCTTGTGGCACTCGCTTCTGCGTCTTAGATGTTAGACCCATAGAGTTCCTTGTCCATGACGGAGTGCCCCCATGTCCTCAACGAAACCGTCCATCAACGCAGCATTGACAGAGTGGACGGGGCCTCTTGGGTTGCCCGACTTCACCGCTTTCACCGATGACGACTTCGCCGCCGCCTTTGATGCCGCCCTTGCAGGAGACCTCGCCGATATCGAGGCCGTGGCCAACCAACACGATGTCCCAACGATTGAGAACACGCTGAAAGCACTGCAACTTTCCGGCAGGGACCTGGATCGTGTGTCAGCAATCTTCTGGCTGCGAGCCGGTGCCCACACCAATGAAACAATACAGGCGCTGGAACGGCTCATCGCACCGAAAATGTCGCGCCACTCTTCCTCGATCATGATGAACCCGCTGCTCTTCGCGCGGATCGATTCGCTTTACGAGCAGCGCGATCTGCTCGGTCTCGATCCCGAAACAGATCGCGTACTGGAAAAGACCTGGAAAGGTTTTGTGCGCAGCGGCGCGCGGCTCGATGAACAGGGCAAGGCACGGCTTGCCGATATCAATGAAAGGCTCGCAAGCCTTGGTGCACAATTCGGACAGAATGTGCAAAAAGACGAAGCGGACTGGGCACTTTTTATCACTGACGAGGCGGAACTGGCCGGTTTGCCGGATTTTGTGCGGGATGCGATGCGCGGTGCCGCCGAAGAACGTGGCCGACCCGATGCGTGGGCAGTCACCCTATCCCGCTCGATTATCGAACCGTTCCTGTCCTTCTCCGAAAACCGCTCCCTGCGCGAAAAGTCGTTCCGTGCCTGGGCAGCCCGCGGCGAAAATGGCGGCGAGACCGACAATACAGACATCGTTACCGAAATGGTGAAGTTGCGTGCTGAAAAAGCCAATCTGCTCGGCTATAAAAGCTTCGCGGCTTACAAGCTCGATGACACGATGGCCAAAACGCCCAAAGCGGTGATGGACTTGCTGGAGCCAGTCTGGGACAAAGCCAAGGCGCGCGCCGCCGAAGAAGAGGCCGATCTGCAGCGACTTATTACCGGCGAAGGCCGCAATCACAAAGTCGAGCCCTGGGACTGGCGCTACTATGCCGAGAAACTGCGCAACGAACGTTTCGCTTTCGACGAGGCCGAACTGAAACCATACCTGCAACTGGAGAAGGTCATCGAGGCCTGCTTCGACGTGGCGACACGTCTGTTCGGTATTACGTTCGAGGAGAAACAGGGCATTCCGACCTGGCATCCTGATGTCCGCGTCTGGGAAGTTTTCAACGCCGATGGCAGCGAACGCGGTGTTTTCCTCGGCGACTATTTCAATCGCCAATCGAAGCGCTCCGGCGCATGGATGAGTGCACTCCAGTCGCAGCACAAGCTCGACGGCGAACATAAGCCGATCATCTACAATGTCATGAATTTCGCCAAGCCGCCGAAGGGTGAACCAGCTCTGCTATCGCTTGATGGTGCGCGAACGCTGTTTCACGAGTTTGGCCATGCGCTGCACGGCCTTTTGTCGAACGTTACCTGGCCAGCGGTTTCCGGCACATCCGTATCACGTGACTTTGTCGAATTGCCGTCCCAACTTTACGAGCACTGGCTGACCGTGCCAACCATTCTTGAGAAATATGCAATTCATTACCGCACCGGCGAAGCGATGCCGAAGGCCTTGCTCGACAAGGTACTCGCAGCCAATACATTCAATGCGGGGTTCAGCACGGTTGAGTTCACTTCGTCCGCACTGGTTGACATGGCGTTTCATGCGGACGGTATCCCGCCCGTCGATCCGATCAAATTCGAGGCCGATACATTGCGGCAACTGGAGATGCCCGACGCCATCATCATGCGTCATCGCACTCCGCACTTCACGCACGTATTTTCCGGAGACGGTTATTCAGCCGGGTATTATTCCTACATGTGGTCGGAGGTGCTGGATGCAGATGCGTTCAAGGCATTCGAGGAGACCGGCGATGTGTTCAACAGTGACCTCGCCGCAAAGCTGAGACAGCACATCTACTCAGCGGGCGGAAGCCGCGATCCGGAAGACCTCTATAAGGCCTTTCGCGGCAAGATGCCCACGCCCGATGCTATGATCGAAAAGCGTGGGCTTTGACTTTCACCAAAGTTCAGATCAGGCCTTGGCGAAATCCAGGAGGTCCTTGTTGAGCTGATTCTTGTGCGTCGTCGCGAGTCCGTGAGGCGCACCAGGATAGACCTTCAGGGTTGCGTTCTTCACGATCTTCACAGCCTTGCGTGCCGCATCGTCAATCGGCACGATCTGGTCGTCATCGCCATGGATGAACAAGGTCGGAACGTCGAACTTCTTCAGGTCTTCGGTGAGGTCGGTCTCGGAAAACGCTTTGATGCAGAAGTAGGAGGCTGGCATTCCAGCCATCATACCTTGCAGCCAGAAGAAATCTCTGACGCCCTCGGAAATCTTCGCGCCAGGCCGGTTATAACTATAAAACGGCAGCGACAGGTCCGTGAAAAACTGCGACCGGTCCGCAAGGACGCTATCTCGTAGACCGTTGAAAACATCGATGGGAAGGCCTTCGGGATTGGCTTCGGTTTTCAGCATCAGCGGGGGTATCGCCCCAATGAGAATTGCCTTGGCAACACGTTTTGTGCCATGGCGGCCTATATAGCGGGCAACCTCACCGCCGCCAGTCGAATGGCCGATCATGATTGCGTCCTTTAGATCGAGCTTTTCGAACAGTTCCGCCAGATCGTCGGCATAGGTATCCAAATCATTGCCATTCCAGGGCTGGCTGGAGCGTCCATGACCGCGGCGGTCATGCGCAATGACGCGGTAGCCATTCGAGGCGAGGAAGAACATCTGGTCCTCCCAGGCATCTGACGAGAGCGGCCAGCCATGGCTGAAAACCACCGGCTGTCCCTTACCCCAGTCCTTGTAGTAAATTTCGGTACCGTCTTTTGTGGTGATCGTAGGCATGGGAGTATCCTTTCGCTGGTTTGTTTGATTTCCGGTTGCACGGGGCATTTGGGCAGCTAACCCGCCCTACTTTGCATCAACAGACGCTTGTCGTCGAAAAGGCGGGATGTCGTATGTAACGGGATATCGCTCTTGGTGTAGCTTGCTTGGATAACCCTAGTACGACAACCCCGGGTGTCAATTAATCGATATACGTACGTTGAGGTTGCTGCGCGTCGCCTCCGAATAGGGGCAAACGACGTGCGCGGCATCGACAATTTCCCGAGCCTGCGTAGCCTCGACTCCAGGCAGAGTGATGGCGAGCGCAACATCGAGCCCAAAGCCCTTCCCGTCCTCGCGCGGACCAATGCCAACTGTCGCAGTCACAGCGCTCTCCTCGGAAAGCTTCACTTTTTTCTGGCCGGCTACATATTTGATCGCACTGAGAAAGCACGCGGAATAGCCGGCGCCGAAAAGCTGTTCCGGATTGGTGCCATCACCGCCATTGCCACCGAGTTCCTTCGGCGTTGAAAGCGTAATTTGCAGACGTCCATCCTCGCTTGCTGCCCGGCCCTCGCGGCCACCGGTTGCTGTCGCCTTTGTTGTGTAGAGTATGCCCATAACTTGTTTCCTTCGGTTGCTAGCTGGTTGTTCGGTATCAAACGTATTGCACACAATTTAGTTGTGTGCAATACGTTTCCAATACCTGATGAAAAATTAAATGATGCGCAATTGAGTTCTCTTTGTTATTCTGCGCTGTCCTGAAAGGATGATGAACAATGAACGCAACATCGGGAAAGGCACCGGACTCACTCCTCAAACTGGAAAACTTCCTGTGCTTCGCTATCTACTCGACGGCCAACGCTGTAACGCGTGCCTATCAGCCGCGACTGGCGGCGCTCGGTCTGACCTACCCGCAATATCTTGTGATGGTGGTGCTCTGGGAGCGTGAAAAACAGACGGTCAAATCCATCGGGGAGAAGCTCAGCCTCGATTCAGGCACGCTAACCCCGCTTCTAAAGCGTCTGGAAAACGCAGGGTTGATCACGCGCCGCCGCGATACGGTGGATGAACGTCAGGTTCTGATAGGGCTGACGGATGAGGGTCGCGCCACGCGAAAACGCGCCGAAGCCATTCCCCTTGCAATCGGACAGGCATTTGGCTGCACTCTGGGCGAAGCAAAAGACCTACGCGCCGAATTGATGACTGTGCGCGACAATCTCATCGCCAGCATTGACAAGGCCAACTAAAAGGGCGCGGTCTCCCACGCCCTTTTTCATTCAAACGGCTGATGATCAGGCCGCGATCTTTTTCGGCTGGATAAGCCCCCGCGCCACCAGAAGCTCGGCAATCTGGATCGCATTCAATGCCGCACCTTTGCGCAGATTGTCGGAAACGATCCAAATGGAAAGGCCATTCTCGACTGTAATATCTTCGCGGATACGTGAAATGTAAGTCGCATCTTCACCGGCGGCTTCGTAAGGCGTGATATAGCCGCCATCTTCGTGGCGATCAACAACCAGGCATCCGGGCGCATCGCTCAGGATCTCGCGGGCTTCCTCGGCGCTCATCGGGCTTTCGAATTCGATATTTACCGCTTCTGAGTGACCGATGAACACCGGTACGCGGACGCAGGTCGCCGTGAGCTTGATCTTCGGATCAAGCATTTTCTTGGTCTCGGCGACCATCTTCCATTCTTCCTTGGTCGAGCCATCTTCCATGAAGACGTCGATGTGCGGAATGACATTGAAAGCAATGCGCTTGGTAAATTTCTTGGCTTCCACCGGATCGGCAACGAATACCGCCCGCGACTGCTGAAACAGTTCGTCCATGCCGTCCTTGCCGGCCCCCGACACGGATTGATAGGTCGCGACCACCAGGCGCTTGATCCGGGCCTTGTCATGCAATGGCTTCAATGCGACGACGAGCTGAGCCGTCGAGCAGTTCGGATTGGCAATGATATTCTTCTTGGTGAAACCGGTAATTGCATCGGGATTAACTTCCGGCACGATCAGCGGTACGTTCGAATCGTAGCGCCATGCGGAGGAGTTATCGATGACGACACAACCCTGCGCGCCGATCTTCGGCGACCATTCCTTCGAAACATTACCGCCGGCAGACATCAGGCAGATATCTGTATCGGAAAAATCGTAAGTATCGAGGTTTTTGACCTTCAGCGTCCGGTCGCCAAAGGACACCTCGGTTCCCTGTGAACGGCGGGACGCAAGCGCCACGACTTCGCTGACCGGAAAGCCACGCTCCTCCAGTATTGTAAGCATTTCGCGGCCCACATTGCCCGTGGCACCAACAACCGCAACCTTGAAACTCATCTGTAATATCTCCTGTCCCTCTCTGCTGTATAAACCCGCTGGCCACTGCGGGTCTTCTCCCCCGGGCCGGACCCGGGAGGGGGCGAGCAGGCCTAGGGAAATCAGACCGTTTTGGTGGTCGTTTTCGCAGTCTGTTTGGCCGAAATTTTAAGGGCAAGAGCACGCGCATCAATGCCTCCGGCAAGCTTGCCGGAACCGTTCGTCAAAAGACGCGCTGTTGATTCGCCACCCATGCGGGCATCTCCTTGTCCGCCTGTGCTTGTACGCGGTTTCGGTAAAGAGTCAATTGTCTCGGCAAATGACAAGAATATGTCGCGTTACGCACAATTTTCGCCAATTGACGTAAGATGCGGGCTTTGCTTTGATCAATATATGGTGAACACTTCATCCGTATATCGGGTGCGTGACCTTTGGGGGGAAATTCCGGAGGACATTCACCAGCGCTTTGTCAATGGCGGGGCAATTGGCTCCGCTTACGACCATGCGTAGTGTCGACAGATAAGAACATGGCACAGGGGTACAGTCATGTTCTCGGCTCAACTGCTGTTTTCTGGGAGGAAATGAGATGGCAACCACTTCTGTGGCCGACACTTCTAGTCGGGGTATGACGAGAGAGGAAAAGAAGGTTATCTTCGCTTCGTCACTCGGAACGGTTTTTGAATGGTACGATTTTTATCTTTATGGTTCTCTAGCCGCTTTTATCGGCGCAGCCTTTTTTAGCGAGTATCCGGAAGCCACACGCAACATCTTTGCGCTGCTTGCCTTCGCGGCAGGCTTCCTGGTTAGACCTTTTGGTGCACTCGTCTTTGGTCGAATCGGCGATCTGGTTGGCCGCAAATATACGTTCCTCGTGACTATCATGATCATGGGTCTGTCGACCTTCCTTGTAGGTATTCTTCCAGGTTCGGGCACCTGGGGCATCGCCGCGCCAATCATCCTGATCGGCCTGCGCATGCTGCAGGGCCTCGCTCTCGGCGGTGAATATGGCGGCGCCGCCACCTATGTCGCCGAACACGCGCCGGACAACAGGCGGGGCTACTACACGTCCTGGATCCAGACCACGGCAACGCTTGGCCTTTTCCTTTCCCTGATCGTTATTCTGGTCATCCAGAACTGGCTCGGTAAGGATGCATTTGCTGCTTGGGGCTGGCGTATTCCATTCATCCTTTCTTTTGTTCTTCTAGGGATTTCAGTGTGGATTCGACTTTCCTTGAGTGAGTCACCCGCCTTCCAGCGCATGAAGGAAGAGGGCAAAGGTTCAAAGGCTCCGCTATCTGAGGCTTTCGGTCAGTGGAAGAATGCCAAGATTGCGCTGCTTGCCCTGTTTGGCCTTACCGCTGGTCAGGCCGTTGTATGGTACTCAGGACAGTTCTACGCGTTGTTCTTCCTGCAGAACGTGCTGAAGGTCGACGGACAAGCGGTTAACATCATGATCGCGATCGCCCTTCTGCTTGGCACCAGCTTCTTCGTGTTCTTCGGCTGGCTGTCGGACAAGATTGGGCGCAAGCCGATCATCATGGCTGGATTGGCGCTCGCTATCTTCACCTACTTCCCGCTGTTCAAGGCGCTAACCTGGGCGGCAAACCCCGCACTTGCCGCCGCACAGCAGAACGTTCGTGCGACCGTGACCGCTGCGCCCGGCGATTGCAAATTCCAGTTCAACCCCACTGGCACCGCAAAATTCACCACATCCTGCGATATCGCTACATCGTTCCTCACCCGGAACTCGGTGCCGTATGACGTCGCAGCAACTGCTGCACCTGGTACGGTGGCAACGGTGAAGATTGGCGAGGAGACGGTGGAGTCCTATGACGCGGTTGCTGCAGGGGCTGAGGCAAAGGCCAAGGAAGCCGCTTTCGCTAAGGCCGTGAACATCGCACTCCAGGACGGCGGCTATCCCCTCGTCCGCGACCCGGCGAAGGTTGTGGACTCAAAGCTTGATGCTCTCGTCGCAGCCAATCCGAAGCTCGCGCTCGATGCGGCTGCTATCCGCGCTGGCGCAAAGACCATGGTTCCGGTCGATCAGGCTATCAAGGATAAGCTGATCACCGCGGAAGAGGCGGCTGGAGCAACCGAAGTGGCCGTTTACACGGTTCCTGGCGCTGGTGCGTTCAAAATGGTGGCCGATCCGGCTGCCGTCAATTGGACCAAGGTCATCGCGATCCTCTTCGTGCTCGTGATCTATGTGACGATGGTGTACGGCCCGATCGCAGCGATCCTTGTCGAAATGTTCCCGACACGCATCCGTTATACGGGCATGTCCTTGCCCTACCATATCGGTAACGGCTGGTTTGGCGGGTTGCTTCCTGCGACTGTCTTTGCAATGAGCGCATTCAAAGGCGATATCTATTATGGCCTCTGGTACCCGATCATTGTTGCGGCGATGACCTTGATTATCGGGCTCTTATTCGTTCGTGAAACGAAAGGCACCGATCTTCACAACGTGGAGTAATCAGACCGACAGAAAGCCCGGCGCGATCGTTCGCGCCGGGCCCTTGTTCTGGAATTGCCGTTCAGGCAGCTAGTGCCTTAAACTTGTCGAGAATTGCATCGCCCATTTCGACGGTCCCAATTTTAGTCTTGCCTTCCGACATTATATCCCCCGTGCGAAGGCCATCATCGAGCACGCCGGCTATGGCCGCCTCCAACCTGTCAGCTTCGGCAATCATATTGAACGAATACCGCAAACACATTGCGAACGACGCGATCATAGCGATAGGGTTGGCGGCGCCTGTACCCGCTATATCTGGCGCCGAGCCGTGCACCGGTTCATAAAGCGCCTTGCGCTTGCCAGTCTTGGCGTCGGGCGCACCGAGTGAAGCCGACGGCAACATACCGAGCGAGCCGGTAAGCATAGCCGCAATATCGGAGAGCATGTCACCGAAGAGATTGTCGGTGACAATGACGTCGAACTGCTTGGGCCAGCGAACGAGCTGCATACCGCCGGCATCGGCCAGCATATGTTCGAGTTTCACGTCTGAGTATTTCGCCTTGTGGGTCGCTGTTACCACTTCATTCCACAAAACACCCGACTTCATGACGTTGCGCTTTTCCATCGACGTCACCTTGTTGCCGCGCGTTCGCGCCAGCTCAAAGGCAACGCCTGAGATGCGTTCAATCTCATAGGTGTCATAGATCTGTGTATCGATGCCACGCTTCTGGCCGTTACCCAGGTCGCGAATTTCCTTGGGTTCACCGAAATAGACGCCGCCGGTCAGTTCCCGCACGATCAATATATCGAGACCTTCGACGATCTCCTTCTTCAAGGACGATGAATCGGCAAGCGCCGGATAGCAGATCGCTGGCCGCAGATTGGCAAAAAGCTCCATGTCCTTCCGCAGGCGTAGAAGACCCGCCTCGGGGCGCACATCATAGGGGACGCTGTCCCATTTTGGTCCGCCGACCGCGCCAAACAGTACCGCATCGGCGGCCAGGGCTTTTTCCATATCCGCCTCGGAAATCGCCTTGCCGTGTGCATCGTAGGCACAGCCGCCGACGAGCCCTTCCTCCAGCGAGAAGTCACTTTTCAATTCCGCATTCATATAGGCAATGATCTTGCGGACTTCGGCCATTGCTTCGGGGCCGATACCATCCCCCGGAAGGAGGAGAAGCTTTTTTGCTGCCATTGTAGAACCTCACATAAGACGCAGAAAAAAGCCCGGAAAACCGGGCTTTCAGATTAGGAAACTGGTTTCAAGCCCAAGGATGCTTTGCGGCATTGGCCGCTTCGAAATTGTCAATCTTCGTGGCCTTTTCCATTGTCAGGCCGATATCGTCGAGACCATTGAGCATGCAGTAGCGGCGGAACTCGTCAAGCTCGAAAGTGATCGTGCCGCCATCTGGGCCCTTGATCGTCATTTCTTCGAGATCGATGGAAATTGTCGCATTTGCACCGCGCTGCGCGTCATCCATCAGCTTCTCGAGATCTTCCTGGCTGACCCGGATCGGCAAAATGCCGTTCTTGAAGCAATTGTTGTAAAAAATGTCGGCGAAACTGGTCGAAATTACACAGCGAATGCCAAAATCGAGCAGTGCCCACGGCGCATGTTCACGGCTCGAGCCGCAACCGAAATTATCGCCCGCGACGAGAATCTGCGCCTTGCGGTAGGCCGGTTTGTTAAGAACGAAATCGGGGTTTTCCGATCCATCCTCATTATAACGCATTTCGGCAAAAAGACCGGTACCAAGACCCGTGCGTTTGATCGTCTTGAGGTAGTCCTTCGGAATGATCATGTCGGTGTCGACGTTGATAATCGGCAGCGGAGCTGCGACGCCGGTGAGCTTGGTGAATTTGTCCATGATATCTGCCTGTAGATATGGGGAATAACTTTGCGTTTCGCTTTACACCAGCTTTACCTCGAATCAAAGCTTTTCGCCTGTGGCACTTTGAGCCGAAGTCCCTCCATCCCTTGCGATTGCCCTTGTCTTGGCTGTCTGATCAAGGCAAAACAGGTGAATGATCCGAACTTTCCGCCCTCGCCGGTCTGTGCTTTACGTTCCCGCGTCGAACAACCGGGCACTGGCCAAAGCGGCATCGCTTGATGCCGACGCCCTCATCTTCGATCTGGAGGATGCCGTGGCCCCCGATTCCAAGGATGACGCGCGCGAGGCATTACGGGAACATTTCCTTGCTTCTCCCAAAAGCAAAGCCGAACGCGTTATCCGCATTAACGGTCTCGGGAGCGAATGGTACTCCGAGGATTTGCTTGCCGCTCGTGCCTGCAGACCTGACGCCATACTCCTCCCTAAGGTGGAGACTCCGCAGGATATCACCGGCGTTGCCGACATTCTCGAAGAGACCGATGCTTCCGAGGGGATTCGTCTTTGGGCGATGATCGAAACCCCGCGTGGGATCCTCAACGCCGATGAAATTGCCGAGCTCGGATTGCGATCAACGGCGCGGCTCGACTGTTTTGTCATCGGGACCAACGATATTTCGAAGGAGACCGGCACGAAGGCTCGCGGCGCTCTAGTGCCATGGCTCATGCAGGTTCTGTTGTGTGCCAAAGCTGGGAAGCTCGATATTATCGATGGCGTTTACAATGATTTCTCCGACCTCGAGGGGTTTGCGGCCGAGTGCACCGAGGCCGTGCAGATGGGTTTCGACGGAAAGTCCCTGATTCATCCATCACAGATTGAAACGGCCAATACGTCCTTCCTTCCCGATGCGAATTCAGTCGCTGAGGCCCGGTTGATTGTTGAGGCATTCTCCCATCCGGAGAACCTTGCTAAGGGTGTCACTTCACTGAAGGGCAGGATGGTGGAACGCCTGCACCTCGAAATGGCAAAAAAGCTGCTGGAAAAACTCGACATTATCGGCGAAAAATGAAATCGGCATTGGCTGATCGTGCATAGATCAGGGAAAGAAACCTCACATGAAATTGTACCGGATTTTAACAGGCCCCGATGATGCAAGCTTCTGTCACAAGGTGACTGCAGCCATAAACAAAGGCTGGCACATTTATGGTTCGCCTACCTACGCGTTCAATTCGGCGACAGGCGTGATGCAATGCGGTCAAGCTGTTGTCAAGGATATCGATGGCGTCGACTACGAACCCGGGATCAAGTTGAGCGACTACTAGAGCAAATTCCCTCCCGCCTTATCGGTTTCCCGCTGGCGGACAAAACTTGCTCTAGTGCAGTAACTTTATTCTACACTTGCTTCGATGCGTTCCATATCCTCATCCGAAAGACCGAAATGATGCCCTATTTCGTGGATGAGAATGTGGGTCACGATATCGCCAAGCGCTTCCTCATATTCCGCCCAGTAGTCCAGAACGGCACGGCGGTAGATGGTGATCCGGTTGGGCTGCTCGCCGGTTTGTAGGGAAAACCGCTCGCCGATACCGGTACCTTCAAAAAGGCCAAGCAAATCGAAGGGCGATTCGAGTCCCATATCCTCTATAATCTGATCGTCGGGAAATTCGGATACCTGAATTGTAATGTCGCCGCATAGCGCACGGAACGTTTCAGGTAGATGTGCATAAGCCTCGATCGCCAACGACTCGATCTCGCCCAGCGACGGTGACAGGCGGTTGGCCCAGTCGGCAGTTTGATTACTTCTGGCCATCATGACTCCTGAAGAGCTTTTCTGGCTTCATATAGGGCCTTTATCCAAGAGATGCGAGTGGCGTCGTCGCCGTCAGGAGCGAGCGGTTCCCGCGACCAATAATCGTTCCATTCGCCGGAAACTCTCGACCAGAACGGCCGAGTCGTTCAAACCATGGGCAAGCATGATTCCACCTTGCCACTCCGCCACCGCATTGCGCGCTATGCCCAAGGCGCTCGAAGGGCGAATACCGGAACGGCCGAGTTCTCTCCCGATGAAACCGATGAGCAAACTGAACGTCTCGGCGGCCCGCCCGGCAGCTTCAGGCGATTCATGTCTGAAGTCCCGAATTCCTAGAGCAATCGGACATCCATGCTCCACCCGACTTTTGAGTGAGTGGGCAAGTTTCTCGATTAGCAGCTTTAAACGTGTGCGCGGATTCTGGTCGGCGTCTGTGATTTCCGCCAGCATGCTTTCGGTCTCGGCCACGAAGATATCGGCGACACCAAGCGCCAGGTCGGCCTTGCTCTTGAAATAATAGTAGATGTTCCCCAGCGGCACGCCAGAATCCGTTGCGATATCAGCCAGACTCGTCGTCGCATAGCCCTGCCGCCAGAACAAACCGGCCGCCGTAGCAATCAGAATTTCGCGTTTGTTATTGCGCTTTGTCATATAGGCAAGCAGTCAGTTGCACAACTGACTGAGACTATGCCGCAAACAATCGTCTGTGAAAAGCCTCGGTGGACCTTAGTCCTCGATCGGGCGTGCTTCCGATGGCAGCATGATCGGAATACCGTCTCTCACCGGATAGGCCAAATGTGCCGATTTGGAAATCAGTTCTGACCGCTTCTGATCGTAAACGAGCGGGCCCTTGGTCAAGGGGCAGACCAACAGCTCGAGCAACTTACGATCGATCACTGTTTCGCGCTTCTCTTCAGTCATGCCTCTTCCCTGCGGGTATCACTGGAGGCTGCCTTCATAATCGTCCTGATCTTTGGCGAGTGCAATCTCGGTTATAGCGATCAATGTCTCGGCTCGCGTCTTTAAATCCGCGGCCTCCAGGAGGGCCTGTTTTTCCGCAGCACCAAAGGGCGACATCATCGCGAGCGCGTTGACCAGCGTCTCATTGCCGGCTCGCGAGATGCCGTCCCAATCGGCTTCAAGGCTGTTGGCGTCGAGATAAGCACGAAATACCCGCAGCAATGCGAGCCTATCCACTTCCGAATCATCCGGTTCGTCGAGATCGGCACGCAGTGGCGCGATCTTGCATTGGCGAAACGGAGTGCGGGTCGAGAGTTCCTTGATGATCCGGAAGCGGCATATGCCCTGAAGCGTTATCAGCACACGGCCATCGCCGGTTTCAGCGAACGACGTGATCCGGCCGAGGCAGCCAACCTCACACAAGTCGGCACCGTCCTCATTGTCTTGATCGAAACGCGGCTGGATCATCCCGATTATGCGCTTGCCGCCAAGCGCGGCGTCCACCATGGCTAAATAGCGCAGTTCGAAAATGTTGAGCGGTAGTTGCCCGCCTGGAAGCAGCAGCGCACCCGAGAGGGGAAAGATCGGCACGTTTTCAGGAATATCATTCAACGTCCGATAACGAACATTTCCAGCTTGCATTGCCTACTCCGGCCCGAAAAAACGTGGTCTCGGCTATTGTGCCTGATTTCTCTCAAGAGAACAGCAGGGAAGATAATTTACGACGTGCGGTGACCGAGGCTTCATCCGCCGCCCCCCAGGCGTCAAAAAACTGCAACAGTTGTTTGCGGGCGCCATCGTCGTTCCATGCCCGATCAGCCTTCATGATTGCAAGAAGCTGATCGGCGGCTTCGTTGCGCTGGCCTTTGGCATTCAGAATCATCGCAAGGTCGAAGCGTGCCTCGTAATCCTTGGGGTTTTCCTGCAGCCGCGCCTCCAACACTACCGGATCACCAAGTTTTGCCACCTGCTCAGCCAATGCAATCTTGGCCTCGGCGGCACGCACACCCGCGTCGTCTTTGTGGGCGGCAGGCACTTGCGCCAAGGTCGCTTTGGCCTTTTCGAAATCATTCAGTTCGATCAAACAATTAGCCAGCCCCGCAAGCGCCGCCACGTGTTCTGGCACTTCGCCAAGGACGGCTGAATATATTTGGGCTGCCTGCTCGACGTCGCCGGCTTCTACAGCATGAGCCGCTGCGTCGAGGGCTGACTGGATCGCCGCATCCCTGCCCCCATCGGGTGACGCAATACGATCGATGAATTCTGTTACCTTCGATTCCGGGAGCGCTCCCATGAAACCATCCAGCGGCTTCCCGTCAGCGAAGGCGATGACAGCGGGTATGGACTGGATTCCAAGCTGGCCGGCGATAGCCGGATGGTCGTCAATATTCATCTTGACGAGCTTGACTCGTCCGCCAGCCGCACGAACTGCCTTTTCGAGAATAGGCGTCAGCTGCTTGCATGGTCCGCACCACGGAGCCCAGAAATCCACAAGGACCGGCTGGCTTTTCGATTCAGCAATCACATCTTTGGAGAATGCTGCAGTGGTCGTTTCCTTGATCAGGTCGCCCGCACTGTGCGTACCTCCATTTGGAGATGGCGTTCCATAGGACACGGTCTGGGCGCCAGAGGCTGCGCCATAGCCGCTGCCGAACGGGTTATCTATTTTGCTCATGAAATTCTCCCGTCATCTGCGCTTCCATTCAACCACAACCTCTTGTAATCGCCAACTCATGCTGGCTATCAGTTTGGGGTTGCCCCATCGATTTTCAAGATGAGAGGTTCGTGTCCAGTCATCTTGAGGAACGCCAGAAGATCTTCGCACCGGATTGATGTCGTGGCCTCATTCGTCAAAGGATGGGCATTGATGATGTCGTGCTGCATCAGCTTTTCGTCGAGCACCACACGGACGTGGTGCTGCGCGTCATTGATCAACCCGAACACACTGACGGCTCCGGGCGTCAAACCAAGATACTCCATCAGTTTTTCCGGCTTGCCAAACGATACACGGCTTGAAGCGCCGATCTTGCCATGAATCGTCTTGAGATCGACCTCAGCGTCCTCATCCACCGTCACGAGAAAGTAGTTGTCTTTCTTGTCCTTGAGAAAGAGATTCTTGGTGTGAGCGCCGGATACCTGCCCACGCAGGTTTTGGGCTTCAGCCACCGTAAACACCGCTGCATGACGAATCGTCGACACCTCGATCCCCATGTCGCCGAGATATTGCATCAACTCATCGAATGTCTTGCCCATGACGGCCTTTTCGCTGGTCTTTCGTGTAATAACTGTGTTCTCGTAATGGTTCAGCGCCCCTTCCTCAAGTGGAAAGCCGCATCCGGCAAGGGTTCATGACCGATTTCCACCTTATCTCGCAGAAGGCGAAATTTCCCTGTTGCAATTAGCCGGCGCTTAGGTCATATAGGCCCCGCTTCGCAAGACTTAACTGGCATATGCGGGAGTAGCTCAGGGGTAGAGCACAACCTTGCCAAGGTTGGGGTCGAGGGTTCGAATCCCTTCTCCCGCTCCAGTTGTCCGAAGTTCAAAAGGCTCAGGTTTACCTGGGCCTTTTTGCTGTTTGGATGCATGCCGGTTGCCACTCGCGGTGTTACAATTGCAATCCTGGCTGAAATGGGTAAACCCATGGATCATGGCACAAAAGAAAGCGCACGAAGTTGATTCCTTCCTGAAAAGGCTGGATCGCGCCTACCCGATCGTTTTGCTCTACGGACCGGACAAGGGCCTTGTGAGCGAGCGAGCCGACCTTTTCATCAAACTCACAGGCCTTGCGAAAGACGATCCCTTTGCGGTCATTCGACTTGACGCTGACGATATCAACGCCGAGCCAGGCAGGCTGTCCGACGAGGCAAACACGATTTCCATGTTTGGCGGCGAGCGTCTGATCTGGGTGCGCGGCGCGGCCGGCCAGAAAGGGTTGGCGGACGCGGTTGGCTTCCTCGCCAAAAACCCGCCCACTGATACATTTATCCTCGTAGAGGCCGCAGACCTGAAGAAGGGTGCTGGCTTACGTGGCATCGTCGAGCAGAGCTCCAGCGCTATGGCCCTTCCCTGCTATAGCGATGATGCACGTGGAATTGATGGCACTATTGACGACGTGCTGACGAAGAACCGGCTGCAGATCGCGCTGGATGCCCGCAATCTTCTCAAAGAAAGTCTCGGCGGAGACCGTCTCGCTACACGAGCCGAGCTCGACAAAATCTGCCTTTACGCATACGGCAAAGAGCGCATCTCCATTGATGATGTACGCGAGATCATCGGGGACGTCAGCGCTGTCTCCTATGACACCATTGTCGATGCGATGATGATCGGAAACATCGTCGATTTCACCCATGCATTCGATCGCGTCATCGGAACTGGTTCATCGAGTTTTCTTGTGCTCAGCGCTGCAATCCGCCAGTTTCAGTCGTTACAAACGTTACGTTACGGCATGGAAAATGACGGGAAAAATGCGAGTTCCGCCGTTATGGCTGCCAGACCTCCCATCTTCTTCGCACGCAAAAAACTGGTCGAAACTGCTCTTCGGTATTGGACGACGCAATCATGTGCGCGTGCTATCGAGCGGTTGCAGCGAACGGTCCTTGAGAGCCGGCGCAACGCCGCGCTGGCCGTCCCGATCATCCGGCAATCCATGATTGCCCTCGCGGCCGAGGCCGCGCGTGCAGCGCGCAGCCGCTGAAAAAAATGCGTTAGGCGAGACCGCCCCACTTCGCTCGATTTTGCAGGCGCTGGCAGATCTCATCGAGCTGCTCCAGCGTCGTATAATGGATGCGGACATCGCCGCCATTGTTCACGTGATTGACCGACACGCGCATTCCCATAACATCGGAAAGCAGCTTCTCCAACGCCTTGGTATCCGCGTCCTTGCCCTCCCCGGGCTCCGTTTTCCGCTTGACAGCTGACGGCTTGCCATCATCCTGCGCAAGCGCTTCAGCCTGGCGTACTGACAAGCCACCCCTTATGATTTTTTCGGCAAGCGCAGCCGGGTCTTCCGTGGTGATGAGGGTGCGAGCATGACCGGCCGATAACGAACCATTTGTAATCATGTCGCGCACTGAGTCGGGCAGCTTAAGCAGCCGCAGCGTATTCGCAACATGACTGCGGCTCTTGCCGATCACCTGTGCCAGATCGGCTTGGGTATACTCGTGGTCATCGATAAGTTGTTGATATCCCATACCTTCTTCGATGGGATTGAGGTCGGCACGTTGCACGTTTTCGATAATTGCGAGTTCAAGCGCGACGCGATCGTCAACTTCGCGGATAATGACCGGGACTGTCGCAAGCCCGGCCCGCTGGGCCGCACGCCAGCGGCGCTCACCCGCAATCAATTCGTAATGGCCAGCGGAAGCCTTTGCCGGGCGAACAACCACGGGTTGGACGATGCCGTGTTCCCGAATCGACTGCGTCAGATCCTCGAGATCGCCTTCTGTAAATTGGCGCCGTGGGTTGCGCGGATTTCGTGTTATGAACTCGATAGGGACTTGGCGATCCAGATTCGCCATAGACTGCGGCATCGCCTCATCGGGCACACGGTCCATCTCGCCTATGAGGGCTGCCAGACCACGGCCCAAACGTTTCTTTGACAGGTCTTCGTTCATTGTAACAGGGCTCTCATAAATGTTTCGTATTCGAATCGATGCTTAGGCCGCACGCAAATGCCGCTCTCTCTGAATGACTTCGGATGCGAGCTGCAGATAAGCCTGGCTGCCCGCACATTTCAGATCATATAAAATCGCCGGGATTCCGTATGACGGCGCCTCTGAAACCCGAACATTGCGCGGTATAACCGTCCGGTAAACTTTGTCGCCCATGAACGAGCGAACATCATCCACAACCTGTGTCGCGAGATTATTGCGCCCGTCGAACATCGTAAGCACGATTCCCTGGATCGTCAGGTTGGGATTGAGTGAGGTTCTGACCTGATTCACCGTCTCCAAAAGCTGGCTTAATCCTTCCAGCGCGAAGAACTCGCACTGTAGTGGAACCAGAACTGAATCGGCCGCAGCCATCGCATTCATTGTCAACAGATTGAGCGAGGGGGGGCAATCGATCAAGATGTAGGTAAAGGGGGACGCCTTTGCGCCGCCACGAAACGCTCTGCGTAACCGGGTAGCGCGGTCGGACGCGTTTGCAATCTCCATTTCGACCCCAAGAAGGTCCAACGTCGATGGTATCAACGACAAATTCGGCACGGCCGTAGGCACAGCTGCTTCCTCGACGGAGGCCGCCTGCATCACGACATCGTAGGACGATATCGTTCGATTCTTTCGATCAACACCAAGACCGGTACTCGCATTGCCTTGGGGATCAAGATCCACAATCAACACTGTCTCGCCGATAGCCGCCAGTGCCGTTGCCAGATTAATCGCGGTGGTAGTCTTCCCCACTCCACCCTTTTGGTTGGCTATGGTAATGATGCGAGTCTGGCTGTTCATCGCTTGGCTTCCTGAGCAAATCGTTGATCGGGGCCGATCAAGCGAATGCAAATCTATGCGTTTGTGTCGTTCCGCCTCAAATTGCTGACTTGTAGAACTACAGAATCTTTGTCGACGGCACTCTCACGTTCTACCAGATCAAACGACCATGCGTCACGGCTTTCCTCGATTTCCCTCCGGTAATCCCGTCCTTTTTGAAAAAGTGCCACTGCACCTCGGGTCAACCAAGGCTCCGCAAGCGTAAATAAGCCGCTTAGCGAGGCGAGAGCGCGGGCAGTAATGATATCCGGGGTAGCAATTTTAGCCCAGGCAGCATCGATTCGCATGGCATGGACGGTTCCGGAGGTGGAGAACTGACCAATCGCCGTGCGCAAAAAAGCCGCTTTCTTACCATTGCTTTCGACCAGATCGATACTGCTGCCCGGTCTTTGCCTCATAAGTATTGACAGCACAATACCGGGAAACCCACCGCCGGAGCCAAGATCCAACCACCTCAAGGCATTCGGCGCCATGTCGAAAAGTTGAGCACTATCAACAATATGCCGTTCCCAAAGTTGATCGAGCGTAGAGGGCGACGCCAGATTGATCGCCGTTGACCACTTGCGGAAAAGCTCTTCAAAGCCGTACAGATTTTCCATTGTTTCACGTGAAACAGTGGATACCACTTCTCTTAGGCGTTTTTCCCGACCAGAATTCACGCCACATCACGCCTGGCGGTCCGGCGTATCTGGGCAACGATGAGCGCCACGGCTGCCGGCGTCATTCCATCAATCCGTTGCACTTCCGCAACCGATCGTGGCTGCCGCTGCTTTAACTTCTGCTTGAGCTCGTTTGACAAGCCAGCTGTTGTGGAGAAATCAATCGACTGGGGAATCAGCAAGGATTCTTCGCGCTCCATGGCGGCGACATCTGCTTTTTGGCGGTCAAGATATACCGCATACTGCGCCTCAATCTCCAGCGCATCAGCGATACGACCATCGATCTCACCAAGTTCCGGCCAAATTTGCTTGAGACGTACGAAGTTTATATCGGGGAACGCCAACAGGTCATAGGCCGAGCGCCGGATACCATCCTGGTTCAAATGGAGATCGGCTCGCGCTGCCGCATTGGGAGTGATCGTCAAGCCTTTCGCGAGTTCGCGCGCTGCATCGAGATCACGCGTGCGGCCAGCAAAGCGTTCCTTGCGCGCTCGACCGAGAATGCCGAGCCGTTCAGCCATCGGAGTTAGACGTTCATCGGCGTTGTCTGCCCGAAGCGACAGCCGGAATTCCGCCCTGGATGTAAACATGCGGTATGGCTCGCTTACGCCGCGAGATGTGAGATCATCCACCATAACGCCTATATAAGCCTCCGTGCGCTGAATAATGACAGGAACGGAGCCGGCGGCGAGACGTGCAGCGTTGAGGCCAGCAAGCAGACCTTGTGCCGCGGCCTCCTCATAACCGGTGGTTCCATTGATCTGGCCGGCCATGAAAAGGCCGGAAACGCGGCGCGTTTGCAGACTGCGATCAAGTTCGCGAGGATCGATAAAATCGTATTCGATCGCATAGCCCGGCTGCAACATAACGGCCTGCTCCAGACCCGGTATAGTTTTCAACAGTTCAAGCTGGACATCCTCCGGCAGCGATGTCGATATGCCGTTTGGATAGACCGTGTCGTCGTCTAGTCCTTCCGGCTCAAGGAATATCTGGTGCCCATCCCGATCGCCGAACTTTACGATTTTATCTTCGACGGATGGACAGTAACGCGGCCCGATACCCTCAATGGAGCCAGAATACATGGCCGATCGATGCAAGTTTGCCCGGATAATCGCATGTGTTTCCGGCGTGGTTCGCGTGATGCCGCAATCAATTTGCGGATTCTGAATTGAATCTGTCATCAGCGAAAATGGCAATGGATCCGCATCGGCGGACTGAACTTCGAGGTTCTGCCAATTGATTGAACGCCCGTCAAGCCGCGGCGGCGTTCCAGTCTTCAAGCGTCCGAGGGCAAACGCGTGCTTTGCCAAAGTGTCTGAGAGCCCAAGGGCAGGGGCTTCACCGATACGTCCGGCAGGGATCTGCTTTTCCCCAATATGAATGAGGCCTCGTAGAAATGTTCCAGTCGTTAGAACCGCTGACGCGCAGGATAGTACGCGTCCATCCATCAACTGGACTCCAGTGACCCTGCCATTTTCAACGGCGAGGTCGCTGGCACCGCCCTCGACCACCGTTAAATGTTCCTGCTCGGCAATTGCCCGCTGCATGGCAACCCGATAGAGCTTGCGATCCGCTTGGGTGCGTGGCCCACGAACGGCGGGGCCCTTTCGTCGATTGAGTAGCCGAAATTGAATACCCGCAGCGTCTGCCACACGGCCCATCAGACCATCGAGGGCGTCTATTTCGCGTACAAGGTGACCCTTGCCCAGTCCGCCGATAGCCGGGTTGCACGACATCACCCCTATCGTGTCCGCACGATGTGTTATTAGCGCCGTCTTCGCACCAAAGCGCGCTGAGGCAGCCGCCGCTTCACAGCCTGCGTGACCGCCACCAATAATGATGACATCAAAAACGTCTTTCACGAGCCACAACTTTCAGAGATTCGAATCTTTGCCTTGATGGGCAAAACCGAGCCGAGAGTCAAGTGTGGGGCCATAGAGCATGTTTCACGTGAAACAATCGGCACGACGATGGCATCCTCAAGCCGCACGTCGTCGTTCGCGCCAGCCGCTTCGATCCCCAGTGTTTCACGTGAATCATTTGCCGATGCAAAATTGCGAGAAGACAACATCCAAAATATCTTCGACATCGACATCCCCAGTAATACGCCCCAACGAATGCGAGGCGCGACGCAGGTACTCAGCCCGAACCTCCAGTGGTGCCGTCTCTTCACGAAGCGCAGCGTTGATCTCCCTGCCAGTTTCGGCCAGAAGTTCCATGTGCCGGCGGCGCGTGGGCAACGGGTCCGAGAGATCGCCCGCTGCTACCGTTGCTCGTTTGGCGAGCGTTTCCACCAAATCATCCAGACCTTCCCCGGTTCGAGTGGAGATGACCAGATCATATTTGGAATTCGCCGAAGGCGGCGCAAGATCACATTTCGTGCCGAGACGGAGGGTGAGGCTGTCTGCAACATCCTCCAGCGCGGGCGCCACAGGGTTCGATAGATCGGTTAAGGTGAGTACCAAATCCGCCGCAGACGCCAGTTCTTTCGCGCGGCTGATTCCTATTCTTTCGACCTTGCCCTCAGTCTCGCGCAAGCCGGCCGTATCGGTGACCAGCACAGGAAGTCCGTTCAAGTCGAGCTTTATCTCGATCAGGTCGCGGGTTGTACCAGGCTCGTCGGATACGATAGCAACGTCGCGACCCGCCAGCGCATTCAAAAGGCTGGATTTGCCCGCATTCGGCGCCCCGACGATAACCACGCGAAAACCGTCGCGGACCATCGCTCCGCGCTTTCCGTCTGCAACATGCTTTCCAATGCGGTCGGCCAAATTGCCCATCGATCTCCAAACCTGATCGGAGACCGATCCTGGAACATCCGATTCATCAGCGAAATCGAGTTCGGCTTCTATCAAAGCGCGCGCACGTATCAGTTCGGTGCGCCAAGACGCATAGAGTGTGGCTTGGGTTCCCGAGGAAATCTGTAGCGCAAGCTTGCGTTGCCCGTCGGTTTCCGCCGCAATTAGGTCGGCGAGGCCCTCAGCCACTGTTAAATCAAATTTTCCGTTGGCAAAAGCTCGGCGGGTAAATTCTCCCGCTTCCGCCATTCGGCAGCCCTCGAATTTGTATAAGGCCGTAATCATCCCGTCCACAACGGCCTTGCCCCCGTGAAGATGGAGCTCTGCGCAATCTTCGCCGGTGAAGCTGGCCGGTGCTGGAAAGAAGAGGACGAGCCCACGATCGATAAGAGCGTTGTCTGAATCTTTTAGAGGGCGCAGCACAGCAATTCTTGGTTCGGGAAGGCCGCCAGAGATTGTTTCGATAACGAATCGAGTCTTGGCCCCAGAAATTCGCATAACGGCTACACCAGAGGGAAGCCTGCCGCTGGAAAGAGCGAAAATAGTGTCACTCAAAACATCGATCTGTTTCATTTCATTTAATCCGCGCCTACACTGGACCTTGATAGACTGTCGTGTTTCGATCGAAAAGGGTCTGGCAGTTCCGATGTTCGAGAAAGTCAATCTGCTTGCACGCGAGTCGAGCCCTTATCTGCGCCAGCATGCGACAAATCCTGTTCACTGGCGGCCTTGGGGCAAGCTCGCATTAGACGAGGCTCGAGAAGCCCGCAAGCCCATCCTGCTATCCGTTGGTTACGCCGCCTGCCATTGGTGCCATGTCATGGCCCATGAGTGTTTCGAAGACGATGAAGTCGCAGCGCTGATGAATGACCTCTACATCAATGTGAAAGTGGATCGCGAAGAACGGCCCGACATCGATCAAATATATATGGCTTCTCTCGGTGCTATGGGCCAACAGGGCGGCTGGCCATTGACGATGTTCCTCACACCGGAGGCCGAACCCTTCTGGGGCGGTACTTATTTTCCAAAACACTCCAAGTATGGCAGGCCGGGCTTCCTTGATGTACTCCGTTCGATCAGCGCAGCGTGGCATGAGGATCGGACGCGCGTCGAACAAAATGTTCGTCTGGTTCTCAAGCATGTAAGCGCGCGGCTCGATGCACAGGCGGGGTCCACCGCAATCCACAAGGATCTGTTCGATCGCTTCGCCGCTGATGTCTACAGCATGATGGATCTCTCAAAAGGAGGCCTCTCGGGTGCCCCCAAGTTTCCAAATGCTCCCTTCATGGATACTTTGTGGCTGTCCTGGCTTCGAAATGGTCAGACGGCTCATCGGGATGCATTTCTAACCAGCCTGAAAACAATGCTTCAGGGCGGGATTTACGATCATCTGGGCGGCGGATTATCCCGCTATTCGGTCGACGACAATTGGTTGGTTCCGCACTTCGAAAAGATGCTCTACGACAATGCGCAGCTCATCCGCCACGCTACATACGCATATGCGGAAAGCCAAGATGAATTGTTCCGTAGGCGAATCGAAGAGACGGTGGGGTGGTTGCAGCGAGAAATGCTTATCGACGGACGTTTTGCGTCCAGTCTCGACGCTGATAGCGAAGGCGAGGAGGGCCGCTTCTATGTTTGGGAGGCTGCCCAAATCCCCGATGACCCAGAATTCGAGACTCTTCGCCAAATTTATGATGTGAACGAGAACGGGAACTGGGAAGGGAAAACGATCCTAAATCGTCTCCACGCCCTCGACAGTCTCGATGCCGATGTGGAAAAACAACTGGCCGACGCGAGGCAAAGCCTCTTCTCCATGCGCGAGACCCGCGTTCGCCCCGGACGGGATGACAAAGCACTCACCGATTGGAACGGCCTGATGATCCGCGCACTCGCGGAGGCGGCACGCGCATTCGATCGGCCGGATTGGTTGCAATTAGGCGAGATAGCTTATCGTTCCATATCCGAATCGACTGTGGACGGGCGGCTTCCGCATTCGGTACTCGGTAAGTCGCGGCTGTTTCCAGGGCTATCATCAGACTATGCCGCGATGATCAACGCCGCTCTGTCGCTCTATCAGGCGACGCAGGACAAGCTGTATATAAGGGATGCGCAGCATTGGCTGACAATGCTGGAAAAATGGCACAAGACCCAAGACGGCAATTATGCCCTCAGCGCTTCCGACAGTGCGGATGTCATCATTCGGGTGCGCGGCGATCAGGACGAGGCGATACCTAGCGCGACCAGCCAAATTCTCGAAGCCATGATGCGCCTCGCGACCATAACCGGAGATGAAGAGCTTCGGCAGAATGCGGAAAATGTTGCTGAGAATGCGCTGGGCAGGGTGCTTCAGCAGCGTTATGGACAGGCGGGAGTTTTCAACAGCGCCAGCCTCCTGCTTGAGCCGTTGAAACTGGTTATTGTTGCGCCGGAGTTAGACCATCAGCTTATGAAACTGGCGGCTCGCAGGCCGGACCCGCGCCGTACCGATATATGGATTGAGTTTCGCAAAGGGGGAAAGATGGAACTCGTTCCGGGCGCCGGCGAGGTCACAATAAACAAACCCGCAGCCTATTTGTGCCGCGGGTTCGTCTGTCTTGCACCAGTGGAGACAATCGAGGAGCTTCAGGCGCTGCTTCGGCCAAATCCCTAGAATTACGTATTCATCGAATCGAAGAATTCACCGTTGGTCTTGGTCTGCTTGAGCTTGTCGATAAGAAACTCGATGGCGTCAGTCGTGCCCATGGGAGCGAGAATACGGCGCAGAACGAAAATCTTCTGCAGATCCTGGCGCGGCACGAGCAGGTCCTCCTTGCGCGTACCGGATTTCAGAATATCCATGGACGGGAAGATGCGTTTATCGGCGACCTTACGGTCGAGCACGATTTCGGAATTGCCAGTACCCTTGAACTCTTCGAAGATAACTTCATCCATACGACTGCCTGTATCGATCAGCGCTGTTGCAATAATCGTCAGGGAACCGCCTTCTTCGATATTACGCGCAGCACCGAAGAAACGCTTCGGCCGCTGCAAGGCATTGGCATCGACACCACCCGTCAATACCTTACCGGATGACGGCACCACGGTGTTATAGGCGCGGCCAAGCCGGGTAATGGAATCGAGCAGAATAACAACATCGCGGCCATGTTCGACAAGACGCTTTGCCTTCTCGATGACCATCTCCGCAACCTGTACGTGGCGTGACGCGGGCTCATCAAAAGTAGATGACACGACTTCACCCTTCACCGAGCGCTGCATGTCAGTCACTTCTTCCGGACGTTCGTCGATCAGAAGAACGATAAGATAGCATTCCGGATGATTGGCGGTGATAGAATGCGCGATATTCTGCAAAAGGACGGTTTTACCCGTGCGGGGCGGGGCAACAATCAATCCGCGCTGGCCTTTGCCAAGTGGCGCGACCAGATCGATGACGCGAGCGGAAAGATCTTTGGTGGTAGGATTCTCCAGCTCCATCTTGAAGCGTTCATTTGGATAGAGCGGCGTCAGATTATCAAAATGGATCTTGTGCCGGATTTTTTCAGGATCTTCGAAGTTGATGGTATTGACCTTAAGAAGGGCGAAATAGCGCTCACCTTCCTTAGGTCCGCGGATAGGGCCTTCCACCGTATCGCCCGTCTTCAGCGAAAAACGCCGGATCTGCGATGGTGAAATGTAGATGTCGTCGGGGCCCGGCAGATAATTGGCGTTGGCGGAGCGCATGAAGCCGAAGCCGTCCTGCAAAATCTCGACCACGCCTTCGCCGATGATTTCTACCTCCTGCGAGGCTAATTTTTTCAAGATCGCAAACATCAATTCCTGTTTGCGCATGACGCTGGCGTTTTCAACCTCGAGCGATTCGGCAAACGCGAGAAGGTCGACCGCGGTCTTGTTCTTAAGTTCTTGTAGTTTCATTTCCTGCATGTGTGCGGAACTCTTAATTCTATTGGTGTGAAATGAGAAAGGGAAATGACGATGCCTGAATACAGTGCCACTAAAAATGGCCGAAGATTGCTGTGGCGGTATTTCCGGAGAGGAGGCCCTTGTCTAGCCAATCATGGCCATAAGGGCAAGAGATTTCATCGGTGGTATTGATCACTGACTGAAATTTTTATTATCGATCAAAATGGCTTTATGATGACCATAATCACAATTATGACCATCAGCATCGTCGGTACCTCATTCATCATGCGCCAGAAGCGGACGGTCTTGACGTTCCGGTCCTCTCCAAACAGCTTTACGGCCTTGGAAAAATACCCATGCACGCCCGAAAGAAGGAGGACACCAAGAAACTTGACGTGGAACCAGCCATCCATATACGCAGCCGATTGCCAGGCAAGCCATAACCCCGCGAGCCAGGTTACACCCATGGCGGGATTGATGATCGCCTTCAACAGACGGTTTTCCATCACCTTGAAGGTTTCGGATTGAACTGAACCCGGCTCGGCTGCACAGTGGTAAACAAACAATCGTGGCAAATAGAGCATGCCAGCCATCCACGAGATAACGGCTATGACATGGATCGCTTTAACCCATGGATAGGCGCCGCCGGGATATAGGAAAACCAGCGTGACGACACAAAGCGCCACAGCTGCAGCGATCAACCGCGGCAGAACCGGAATTTTCTTCGATCCCGGATTGATCAGTTTGATATCGCTCATGCTGTTGCTACCCTTGAGAATCAAGTTCGGATCGTGGCCTGGCGTACGCGGTTTACCATCTGCTCGACGTGGGACACCGGCGCATCCGGTGTAATGCCATGACCCAAATTGAAGATCAGTGGACCCTGACCCAACGCATCCAGAATAGCGTCAACGCCTTCGTCCAGAGCCCGACCACCGGCAACGACCCGCAGGGGATCGAGATTGCCCTGAACTGCCCCACCACCCTGCAATGACGAGGCCATCGAAAGCGGCACCGACCAATCCAGTCCGAGTGCGGTGACACCGGTACGTTCCCGATAGTTCACATAAAGCGCCCCCGCACCTTTGGGGAAACCGATCACCGGGACATCTGGATGACCTTCACGAACCTTTTTAACGATGGCCGCAACTGGCGCCACACAAAACCGCTCGAAACAGGCTTCATCGAGGACACCAGACCAGGAATCGAAAATCTGCACCGCGTCAGCACCCGCATCTATCTGACGGATAAGATATTCAGCCGATACATCAGCCAGTTCGTCCAATAGCTTTTGAAATGCTTCCGGATTGCGATAGGCAAACAGCCGGGCAGGAGCCTGATCGGGTGTGCCATGTCCGGCAATCATATACGTCGCCACCGTCCAGGGCGCGCCACAGAAGCCAAGCAGGGTTGTTTCCTTAGGAAGCTGCTGCCGTACCAGCCGCACGGTTTCGTAGACAGGCTCCAGGCGATCGGCAGCACCTTTCGATTCCAGCCAGAATATCCCGTCCTTGTCGATCGGTGTCATCAGGGGGCCGCGTCCTTCCTCGAAGCGAAGATCGCGGCCGAGCGCGTGCGGCACAACCAGAATATCGGAAAACAGGATCGCCGCATCGAAACCAAAACGGCGAATAGGCTGCATGGTTACTTCGACGGCCAGATCTGGCGAATAGCACAGGTCGAGAAAGCTGCCTGCGTTCTTTCGCACTTCTCGATACTCGGGAAGATAGCGCCCCGCTTGGCGCATCATCCAGATGGGTGGAGGAAAGACAGTCTCGCCTCCAAGGACTTTCATCACTTTGCGAACCATCATTGGTCACTCCGGCTTATCTTACAAAAAAGAAATTTAGATCTTATTTGGATTTTCTGATTCTTAGAGTCTGTTTGTAATGGGAATTACCACATTGCCAGAATTTTCCCACAACGAACAATTGCGGGTCGAATCCAGAATAACTGCAGCAAGGATTCTGAGGGTAGCGGTGAAAATACAAATAATTAAATTATATCAATTAGTTAAGTGAATAGCAATTGTGGATAATCCTGTGAAAAGCCCTAGGAAAACAGACGAAAAGTCGCAATAGTCCACAGAATTGCAAAACGGTCCGGAGAAGTTCCCACAGCTAGGTTCGCTGTGGATGACTTGCCAATGATTCACATGGCTGCCATCAGTTGTGGATGCGCTGGCACTTTGTCCCCAGTCATCAACAGGACGTGGAATTTTCTGTGACGAAACCGATAAACTATTTTCATCTTCACATGATCTCCGATGCGACGGGAGAGACTCTCATCGCAGCCGGTCGTGCCGCCGCGGCACAATATGCCCATGCGCGGGCGATTGAGCATGTCTATCCACTGATAAGGACCGAAAAGCAGATCAAAAGAGTGCTGGAAGGCATAGATGCCGAGCCGGGTATCGTCCTTTACACGATCGTAGATCAGCGGCTTGCCGCCATGATAGACGACACTTGCGCGGCAATCGGTGTCCCTTGTGTGTCCGTACTTGAACCGGTCCTCACTCTGTTCCAATCTTATCTTGGCGCTCCGGCAGGACGGCGCGTCGGCGCCCAGCACGTGCTCAATGCAGAATACTTCCAGCGGATTGACGCGCTCAATTTTACAATGGAGCACGACGATGGCCAGCTCCCGCCGGATATAGAGGAAGCGGATGTCATCCTGATCGGCATTTCGCGCACGTCGAAAACGCCAACCAGCATCTACCTCGCCAATCGTGGTATCAAGACTGTCAATGTTCCTATCGTTATCGGGGTGCCCATCCCGGACGTTCTGGTGAAATGCGAACGACCCTTGATTGTCGGATTGGTCGCTTCGGCGGAACGTATTTCCCAGGTACGTCAGCACCGCGTGCTCGGCGCAGCACTCAGCTTCGACGCCGATCATTATCTCGATCGCGCCAATATCATAGAAGAGCTGACCTATGCACGGCAGATTTGCCATCGGCACAACTGGCCGATGATCGATGTTTCTCGCCGTTCGATAGAAGAAACCGCGGCGGCGGTTCTTGCCCTGCGTTCGCAAGGGCGGTAACGCATCGCTGGTCAAGGGAGAACCAAAACATGGATATCATTCTCGCCTCCAAAAGCCCGTTCCGTGCCACATTGTTGAAAAACGCTGGCATTGCTTTCACCGTTCAGTCGGCTGACATCGACGAGCGTGCGGTGGAGGCGCCCCTATATGATACCGGCGCAACACCAGAAGATGTCGCGCAGATTCTGGCGGAGGCAAAAGCTCTCGATGTCAGTGAGCGCAACCCTTCTGCACTCGTCATCGGTTCCGATCAGACCCTTTCCCTGGGCGATGAGATACTCCACAAGGCCGAAGACATGGAAGCGGCTCGCCGGCAACTGCTGAAACTGTCTGGAAAAATGCATCATCTCAACAGCGCAGTTGTTCTCGCCAAGGATGGCCAGACTTTGTGGCGGCACGCTTCGGTCGCACGCATGACTTTGCGCGACCTCGATCCGGGTTTCATTGGCAGATACCTGTCGCGTGTCGGAACCATCGCTTTGCAAAGTGTTGGCGTTTACCAATTCGAGGGCGAAGGCATTCAGCTGTTCGAAAAGGTCGATGGTGACTATTTCACCATAGTGGGACTGCCGCTCTTACCATTGCTTGCCGAGTTACGCCGTGAGGGCGCGATAGATGGCTGATCACCCAAAGGCGTTTGTTACGGGATTCCCTATTCGTCACTCGCGTTCGCCGTTGATCCACGGCTATTGGCTGAAGAAGTATGGCCTGGAAGGGTCATATCAGGCCATCGAGATTGCGCCGGAAGGCTTTACTGATTTTGTCCGAAGCCTGCAGAACAATGGCTACACCGGCGGCAACGTCACAATACCGCACAAGGAGATGGCATTCGCCTTGTGCAAAAAGCGCGACAGTGCCGCTGAAGATATAGGCGCTGTCAACACGCTATGGTTTGAGGATGGGGAGTTGTGGGGTGGCAATACCGATGCCTACGGTTTCCTTGCCAATCTGGATGCCCTCGGCCCGGGCTGGGACAAAGGCAATAAAGCGCTGGTCCTCGGCGCGGGCGGTGCCAGTCGTGCAGTGGTTTATGCGCTGAAGCAGCGAGGATTTAATGAGATCCGCATAGTCAATCGCACGGTGGACCGAGCGCAGGCACTTGTGGATCGCTTTGGTCACGGCATCAGCGCGCACGGATGGCGGGCGATTCCCGAGTTGCTGCAAGACGCCACATTCATTGTCAACACGACGTCACTGGGCATGGAAGGCGAGGATGATCTGACCTTTGATCTGTCGTCCGTAAATGCAAATGCCTTGTTGACCGACATTGTCTATGTTCCGCTGGAAACACCGCTGCTGAAGGCCGCGCGAGCGCTTGGGCTGAGAACGGTGGACGGTCTTGGCATGCTGTTGCACCAGGCTGTTCCCGGTTTCAAACATTGGTTTGGCGCTACACCGCAAGTCACACCGGAACTGCGTGCACTCATTCTCGCCGATATGGACAGATCAACCCATGGGCAATCCAAATGATCGTGCTTGGCCTGACGGGTTCCATCGGCATGGGCAAGTCAACATCTGCTCAGATGTTCATTGACGAAGGCATACCGGTTTATTCGGCAGATGAGACTGTGCATCGGCTTTATTCTGGTGCGGCTGCTCCATTGATCGAAGCGGCGTTCCCTGGAACGACCGTAGACGGCAAGGTGGATCGCACGAAACTTTCCGCTGCGGTCATGGGAAATCCCGTGGCGTTGAAAAAGCTCGAGGCCATTATCCATCCGCTTGTTCGGGCCGAGGAAAACAGATTTCGAGATGGCGCCCGGGCCAGCGGTGCGAAACTGGTTGTCGTAGATATTCCCTTGCTCTTTGAAACGGGGGCTGAAGACCGGGTCGACAAGATACTCGTCGTTACCGCGCCTGAGGAGGTGCAGCGAAAGCGCGTTCTCGAACGTCCCGGCATGACATCAGACAAGCTGGACGCCATTCTGGCACGCCAGACTCCGGACGCGGAAAAGCGCGCCCGCGCCGACTTCATCATCGACACACGCCACAATTTTGACGTCACCCGCGATGAAATTCGCAGAATTATCAGTGTGCTCACAGTATAGAGGGGAAACATCCAGTCCCCACTTGCCCGCATTGGCCAATTCGTGGAACTTGGGCAAAAGGGTGATTCCATGCGCGAAATCATATTCGACACAGAAACGACGGGTCTGGACCGACTGGACGACCGGGTCATAGAGATCGGTGGCGTTGAGCTTATAAACCGGTTCCCGACCGGACGGACATTCCATGTCTACATCAATCCTGAAGGCAAGGTCATCCATCCTGATGCGCTGGCCGTGCACGGTATCAGCAATGACAAGCTGGCCGATAAGCCGCTTTTCGCCGGGATACTCCATGACTTCCTCGATTTTATAGATGGGGCGAAATTGATTGCCCACAATGCGACCTTCGATATGGGCTTCATCAACGCGGAGCTCAACCGGCTCGGTCATCCGCCAATCCACAATGACCGTGTCGTGGATACACTGGCGCTGGCGCGGCGAAAACATCCAATGGGGCCGAATTCGCTCGATGCGCTTTGCAGGCGTTATGGTATCGACAACAGCCACCGCACGATGCACGGCGCTCTGCTGGATTCGCAGCTTCTGGCCGAGGTCTATATTGAGCTGATCGGAGGCAAGCAGGCTGCACTTGGCCTCACGGTTGCAGAACAGGCAAACAATCAGCAGCCCGGGGATATTTCGGGCACAATTATCATTTCCCGCCGGCCAGTACCTCTTCAACCTCGTTTAACGGAAGCTGAGAAAATGGCCCATGCACACCTGGTCGAAAAGATTGGTGACAAGGCCATCTGGAACGAACGCATAGCTTCAGCTGCTTGAATTGAATAACCCGGGCGAGACCCGGGTTATTCAACTCTAAAATATTCTGGCTCAGCTGACTTGCGCCTTGGCCTGTTCTTCGGCCATGCGCTGCTGGAACATTTGCGCGAAATCGATCGGGTCGATCATCAGTGGGGGGAAACCCCCATTGCGTGTGGCTTCTGCAATGATCTGGCGGGCGAACGGGAACAGCAGGCGCGGGCATTCGATGAACAGCAGCGGCAAGAGGTGTTCCTGCGGGAAACCGACAAGCCTGAAAACACCGCCATAGACGAGTTCGGCATTGAAAAGGACATCTTTGCCTTCGCTCGCCTTGGCTGACAGCGTGAGAACGACATCGAAATCGTTTTCGGCGATCGGATTGGCATTGACGTTGACGTTGATGCTGATACCGGGGGCATTCTCGCGCGGACGCAGCGACAAAGGCGCGCCGGGGCTTTCAAAAGAAAGGTCCTTAACATATTGCGCCAGAATATTCAGCGTTTGCTGCTGCGCGGAACCGTTGCCATTTGTCGCTTCATTGCCGTTCTCGGCCTTTTCATCAGGCTTTTGAGCCATTGTCGGGAAACCTTCTTCTGTTACGTCCGCTTTGCACGGTCATCGAATGAATGCAGGGTCGCTAGCATGTGCGCCTCAACGAGGCAAGGCTCTCGCACTAGTCTCATAGTTCAATGGCATGCCGAACCTATGGTTTCGGGTTCCAGGGCGAGTCCGGATCAGGCTTGCTGGAGTAGTCTTCAGGATCGAGCTCGATGACCCGGTCCTTGATGCGCGATGTGTCGGGACCGCCCCGGCGGCGTCGGCCAGAATCGACGACGATCACACGATCACTGATGCAACGCCAGCCAAAGTCACGAACTGCAGGAATGAAAAGCAGCAGGCCTATGATGTCGGTGATGAATCCGGGTATGATCAGCAGGAACGCCGCGAAGACCAGCATGACACCATGGACCAGTTCGCGTCTCGGTGTACGGCCGGCGGTTGTTTCTTCGCGAATTTTCTGGATAAGGCCGAGGCCCTGAAAGCGTAACAGGAAAACGCCGACGAAAATCGACAGAATTATCAAACCGAGCGTCGCTAGAATACCGATCTTGCTGCCGACGATGATGAAACCGGCGATTTCAAGAAACGGCAAAGCCAGAACGAAAAGAGGCACAAGAGATCGCAAACTAATTTACCTTTCAAAGGACATATCCGGATATTATCCATAGCCGGTGTCAATTTCATGCCTATATAGGATAGCGTGAAGAGTATTTGTATGATTGCAGTTGGCAATCTATATGTTTTTGGTATTTCGACGGAAGATTGAAAGCCGTAAACGAACATTAGGATGAATGGCAGGCGACATGGAATATCTGGACTTCGGAACGATTTTCTTTTTCGTGGCAGCGGTGGTGATCTTCCTGCAGCTGCGCAAGGTCCTTGGTCGCCGCACAGGCAGTGAACGCCCGCCGTTCAATCCTTATACACGTACCGCCGACGCCGATGACAAGGCCAAATCTGGCGACAATGTTGTTTCGTTGCCTCGACGCGGCGAAGTGAAGGAAAGCAGCTTCGAAAAGATCGATGCCATTTCCAAACCGGGTACGCCATTGAATGATGGCTTGCGCGCTATCCAGGAGGCGGATCCGGCATTCGAGCCTGGGAAGTTCCTCGAAGGTTCGAAAATGGCCTATGAGATGATCGTTATGTCATTTGCCGATGGTGACCGCAAAACGCTGAAGACGCTTCTGTCGCGCGAAGTCTTCGACGGTTTTGTTTCTGCCATTACCGATCGCGAAGCGCGCGGCGAGAAAGTGCAGTCGTCATTCGTCGGGATCAACAAGGCTGAAATCATCGGCGCCGAAATGAAGGGCACCGAGTCCCATGTTACGGTGCGTATCACCAGTGAACTCATTTCGGCAACGCTCGACAAGGATGGTGCAGTTATCGATGGCGACAAGGACGCAGTTGCAGAGGTCAAGGATGTCTGGACCTTTGCGCGCGATACGCGGTCGAAAGATCCGAACTGGAAGCTGGTCGCGACTGAAGCCGAAGACTAAAGATGCTGTCACCCCTCTTCAAACCGGTGGATTTCGCTGACTGCCCCGGTTGGCGGGATGACCAGCACCTGGAAGCGTTTCGCGCGTTCGCTCGCTCGGCAGAGTGGGTGAAGGAAAAGCCTTACAAATCCGGATCGCTAGGGATCAGTTTCGAGGCTCTTGCGCCAATCTTTGCTGATTCACGTGAAACAATCGTCGAATCGGACGGCGCCGCAAGGACCTTCTTCGAGAAATGGTTCCGCCCCGCGCTTATAGACAATGCCGAAGCAGTTGGTGGTTTCGTGACTGGCTTCTACGAACCGGAAGTGGTTGCCTCCCCGGTCCCCACTGCGAGGTATGCAGTTCCATTTCTGCGCCGTCCGGCGGATTTGATCGATATCGATGGCAACAACCGGCCTGAGGGCCTTGATCCCTATTTTGCCTTTGCGCGACAGACTCCGGCGGGCGTCGTCGAATATTTCGACCGGCCAGCCATCGAAAGCGGCGCGCTTGAAGGCCATGGACTGGAGATCGCTTATGTCGAAAGCCAGATCGATGCTTTCTTCATCCACGTGCAGGGCGCTGCGCGGCTAAAGATGACCGACGGAGGTTTGCGCCGCATCACCTATGCGGCCAAGACCGGACATCGGTTCACCGGCATTGGCAAGATCCTGCTCGAAAGCGGTGAAGTTGCGCCGGACAAAATGTCCATGCAATCCATCCGCGACTGGCTTGCCGATCATCCGGACAGCGCGCAGGCGTTGATGTGGAACAACCGCTCTTACATCTTCTTTCGCGAAGCCGACGTCGACGATCCAGCGATGGGGCCGATCGCTGCCGCGAAAGTCCCCTTGACGGCCGGCCGGTCGGTTGCTGTGGACCGACTCCTGCATACATTTGGCACGCCGTTCTATATTCATGCACCGTATTTGAAGGCTTTTGGCGGGGAGCGCTTCGCGAGACTGATGATCGCGCAAGACACAGGCTCCGCCATCGTCGGAGCAGCGCGTGGCGATCTCTTTGCCGGTTCTGGCGATGCAGCGGGCGAGATTGCTGGGGGTATCCGCCATGAAGCGAATTTCTATGCGCTGGTTCCCCGCGTACTTCTGGCAGCCGCAGACCGATGAAGAAGGCAGTAACGGATGAATTCGCCACCTTGGAGGACCGGATCCTTTGGGAAACAGTGGCCAAGACTGCCCGCCCGCTCAAAGGCAAGGAGAAGCCCACTTTCCTGATCGATGAAAAGAAAAAGCAGGTTTCGATGCATCCGTCTGCATCCGAAAATCCGAAGCCGCTCGCCGCAGCGGCGGGCGCGAAGCCGGCGCCGGCACATCGCCTGCATCCAATCGATCGGCCAACACACAAGAAGATCGCCAAGGGACGGGTTGTCATCGAAGCGAGGATTGATCTGCACGGCCTGACCCAAAGCCAGGCCTATGGCCTGCTTCTCGGGTTCCTGCAACGCGCCCATCTGCGCAAGCTCAGGCACGTTCTTGTCATCACCGGAAAGGGCTCGTCCCTGGGCAGCGATGGCGTGCTGCGTCAGGCGGTTCCCATGTGGTTTACGACGCCGTCGTTTCGCATCCTGGTCAATGGCTATGAAGATGCTGCTCGCAATCACGGCGGCACAGGTGCGATCTATGTTCGTATGCGCCGTCCGCAGGAGGCACCGTGACGCCTTTTGGTGCAAAATTGCGCGATCTGCGCGCGGAACGCGGCATCTCGCAAAAGGATATGGCCAAGTCGATCGGAGTATCGGCCGCCTACCTGTCAGCTCTCGAACACGGCAGGCGCGGTCAGCCAACCTGGGACAAGCTGCAGCGCATCATCCAGTATTTCAATATTATCTGGGACGAGGCCGAGGAATTGCAGCGGCTGGCGATGATCTCGGACCCGCGCATCGTCATAGACACCGGGGGGCTTTCACCAGCCGCAACGGAACTTGCCAACGTGCTTGCCACGAAGATCGGTGACATCGACGAAAAAACGGCCTGTCACTTGATTCGCGCCCTCGAAGCAGTGCCGGAAAAGCGAAAACGCTAGAACAGGGAGCGCAACTGGTCGATCTTGTCGTTGACCAGCCAGCCATAGTAATTCTCTTCTGGCAGTTGCGGCTGTTCGCCATTGGCGACACGAGCCAAGTTGGAGTCAGCCAGCGCCCGTGCTCGGCTGTCGGCGCCTCCCGTATTATAAAGCGTTGCGGTAATACCCGGATTTTTGGAGATGTCGAAGTCGGCAACGCGGCGGTAGACATCGATCGAGTGTTTCAACGTTGCCGCCATGTAGGGTAGGGTCAGATCCGGATCCATGATGGTCTTGTAAACATCAGCAGCGTGGTCGGCATCGAGCCTAGGCAGGCCTGAATAGCGGCTGACCATGTCGGTCATCTGAAGCGCAATCAATGGGCTCAGTTGCCCCAAGCCAAAACTTTGCCCCGCGTAGAACGGCTGGAAGAATACGGCACTGAAGCGATTGTTGGGGAAACGCTTACCACCAACAGATTTGCCGCGGAAATCCGCGTCCCAGACATTTTCGCGACAGGTCCAAAGGCGCAAACTGTCCTTGAATTGTAGACAAGAAGAAAATTGCGGACGTTTGACGAAGTCGCCGATTGTTTCTCCCTGATAGTCGAAACTGAGGCCTTGTTGTACGTAGGAAATGGCTTTGACGTAGTAAGTCTGGAGCCGGTCATAGGCATCAACATTATAGGTATGCTCGCCGACAAGCGCGCCGACGATATGGACCGGATCAATACCATAAGTCCGCGCAACGCTGGCGATCTTCGATCGCAGTTTGGAGTCGGTTCTCAGCAGGTTATAGATCTTCTGATATTTCGCCTCATAAGTGGTGTTCAACTCGCGCGTCCGCTTGGCGGATGCCGCCGGAACACCTGGCTGGGTCGCGTTGCGGTTGCCTTCAGGAACAACAGTCACAGCCTCGGCCGGTTGCAAAGTGACGAGCAACAGCGAAAGACAGCTTGTCGCAAAAAGGATCAGGTGGCGGTTCATCATCGGTCCAGAAATTGATTGGACGCTCCGAATAGCGCCTTGCACCCTCGAAAGCCAGAAAAACCTGACTAAAACACCGTTCTGAAACAAAGATGCCCCCGCGCAGCACGAGGGGGCACCAAAGGATAGGGGAGATTATTCAAACACAAGGCCCCAGATAAGCGCTACAGTATGAACCGGGAAAGATCCGCATTCTTGGCAAGGTCTCCGACAGTCTCCCGTACATATTTGGCATCTATCGTGTGTTCGGCGCCCGATTTGTCAGGTGCGTTGAACGAAATGTCATCGAGTACGCGCTCCATGACCGTTTGCAGACGGCGTGCACCTATGTTCTCGACGGTCGAGTTCAGATCGACTGCGATATCGGCCAAGGCATCGATGGCGTCGTCGGTTATGTTGAGCGTGACCTCTTCAGTCGCCATCAATGCGATATATTGCTTCAGCAGACTGGCTTCCGGCTCGGTCAGAATGCGGCGCATGTCATCGCGGGTCAGAGCGCTAAGCTCCACCCGTATGGGCAGACGGCCCTGCAGTTCCGGCAGAAGGTCAGAGGGCTTCGAAACATGGAACGCACCGGATGCGATAAACAGGATATGGTCTGTTTTGATCGGACCGTACTTGGTGGCGACGGTGGTCCCTTCCACCAATGGCAGCAGGTCCCGCTGCACGCCTTCGCGTGAAACACCGGCGCCCATGCCCCCATCACGAGCGGCAATCTTATCGATCTCGTCGAGGAATACGATGCCGTCATCCTCGGCAGAGCGCAGGGCTTCCTGGGTGATCTGGTCCTGATCGAGGAGCTTGTCGGATTCGTCATTGATCAGGACACCGTAGGATTCCTTGACCGTCGTCTTCACCGTCTTGGTGCGGCCGCCCATGGCCTTGCCCAGCATGTCGCTGAGATTGAGCACGCCGATGTTTGCGCCGGGCATGCCCGGCAGTTCGAAATTCGGCATGCCTGAACCGGTGTCCGCAACCTCGACCTCGATCTCCTTATCGTCGATCAGACCGTCACGCAGCTTCTTGCGAAAGCTGTCGCGTGTTGCCGGGCTTGCGGTCTTGCCGACCAATGCATCGAGAACGCGTTCTTCCGCGTTTACATGCGCTTTGGCCTTCACCTCCTCGCGCTTCCTTTCGCGCACGAGACCGATGGCGACTTCGACGAGATCGCGAATGATTTGTTCGACATCGCGGCCGACATAGCCGACTTCGGTAAATTTGGTTGCTTCCACTTTGATGAAGGGTGCACCGGCAAGCTTGGCGAGGCGACGGGATATTTCCGTCTTGCCGACACCGGTAGGTCCGATCATCAGAATATTCTTCGGCATTACCTCTTCGCGCATCTGGCCTTCCAGCTGCTGACGCCGCCAGCGGTTACGCAGCGCGATAGCGACGGCACGTTTGGCGTCGTTCTGGCCAATGATGTAGCGGTCGAGTTCGGAGACGATCTCGCGAGGGGAAAATGTTGTCATTGTAATCTCGTTTCCTGCCCGTCGTCGGGCGATTGTTCAGACACAAGGTCAGGGTTGTCCCGTGCCATCATGAGGGCGGGACCGTAAATGGATGTCCGGGTATCGAAAGCGACGAAACCTGCTTTTTCGTATGCCCTGATCGCCTGGCTGTTCGCTGGATCAGGATCGACGATAACGCGAGGCACGCCTTCTTCGAAGAGCAGCGACACGAACTCATCAAGCAGACGCGGACCGTGGCCTTGACCGATCAGATCGGGTTCGCCGATAAACTGGTCGAGTCCGAGTGTCCCGGTCGGCTGATCCTGATAAGGGTGATCGTCCTCCAGGTGTGGATCGTAGGTCTGCAGATAGCCAATCGCTTCATCGCCGAGCATGATAATGAACGGCTCCACGGAGACGCTGTCCATGTGTTCCGCGATTGACGCCCTCTCTACCTCGGCATCTTCATTCCACCATTTCGCCACATGCGGCTCCGCCAGCCACTCCGAAATCATGTTCAAATGGCGGGGCTCCACCGGGATGAAGCGGTAGCGATAGATGGGCTCATTCGGCATCAAGAGTCTCGAGTGTGACGCTCGTATTCGTATAGATGCAAATGTCCGCAGCGATCTGCATGGCGCGGCGGGCGATCTCTTCGGCGCTCAAATCCGTATCGGCAAGGGCGCGTGCGGCCGCCAATGCATAATTGCCGCCGGAGCCGATGGCCATGACACCGTGTTCGGGTTCAAGCACGTCGCCAGTGCCGGTCAGGGCAAGCGTGACCGACTTGTCGGCGACAAGCATCATGGCTTCCAGCCGGCGCAGATAGCGATCGGTGCGCCAGTCCTTGGCGAGTTCGACGCAGGCGCGCATCAACTGGTCGGGATATTGTTCGAGTTTGCTTTCCAGCCGCTCAAGCAAGGTGAATGCATCGGCGGTGGCCCCTGCAAATCCGGCAATGACATTGCCTTTGCCGATACGGCGTACTTTGCGCGCATTGCCTTTCATGACCGTGTTGCCAAGACTAACTTGTCCGTCGCCGGCAATAACTACTTTGCCACCCTTGCGGACAGTGACAATCGTGGTTCCATACATGGTTGAGGGATTGTGTTCTTGCATTCGATTCTCCTTCAAGCGAATTCGATTATGCCCCAAATGGCAGCAGATCGAACCCCTTCTGTTCCACTTATGTATGACGCGCACGCAGAATTGCAAATGCTGCGTGGATGACGACCCTGGTCTGCGCCATCAAAGCATTTGGAGATTCGCCATTCGTGTTTTAGAAGGCCTCATTTGGAATGCCTTTTTTACAACCCTGTGGCGGGAAACAGTAATGACAAGCGTCAACACACGCACCGCGAAGATCGAGCGAAGCACCAAGGAAACCAGCATTGCCGTATCGGTCAATCTGGATGGTACCGGGGCGTTCGATATTTCTACCGGCGTCGGCTTCTTTGACCATATGCTGGAGCAGCTCTCCCGTCACTCGCTGATCGACATGGACGTCAAGGCGAAGGGCGACCTGCATATTGATGATCACCACACCGTTGAAGATACCGGCATCGCCATCGGCCAGGCCGTTGCCAAGGCGCTGGGTGATCGCCGGGGCATCACCCGCTACGCCTCGCTGGATCTCGCCATGGATGAAACGCTGACGCGGGCTGCCCTCGATATTTCGGGCCGCCCATTTCTCGTATGGCAAGTGGAGTTTTCCGCGGCAAAAATTGGCACCTTCGATACGGAACTCGTCCGCGAGTTCTTCCAGGCGCTGGCGCAGAATGCCGGAATAACATTGCACGTATCAAACCTATACGGCGCCAACAATCACCATATCGCCGAGACCTGCTTCAAGGCGGTCGCGCGCACGCTACGGCACGCCATAGAAGCCGATCCCCGGCAGAGGGATGCCATTCCATCCACCAAGGGTACTCTGAAAGGCTGAGACATGGCCAGTTTCATTGTGTTGGCACCTGAGCTGGACGGCCAGCGCGACGACGACAAAACCGTCTTCGTCAGGGACGGCTTCGTCTTGTTTGCCTTTATCCTGACTGTTCCCTGGCTTTTGATCCAGCGGCTATGGTTTGAAGCGGCAGTCATTTTCGGATCGATGGTCGTGATTTCTGGAGTGGGCACCTATACCGGCCACGGGGACATGGCCGGATTTATTACAGTGCTGCTTTCACTGCTCGTCGGCTTTGAAGGCAATAATTGGCGCATTGCGGCTCTTGAACGTCGCGGCTTTCGCGTGCTCGGTGTTGTCGATGCGCGCAACGCAGACGATGCTGAAACGGCCTGGTTCCTTGGCGAAAACTTCGTTTCATCACCTGAAGTGTCTGTCAGCGCCGCCCCGATACCTTCGCTGCAAATCAGTCACAAGCCGGTGCTCGGCGGCATGGTCGGTCTCGTCAGCCACCGCGGAGAAAACTGAGCATGCGCGTCGCCATCATCGATTATGGGTCGGGCAATCTCCGCTCGGCAACAAAGGCATTCGAGCGCGCCGCGCGGGAAAGTGGCGTCGATGCGAGCATCGATCTGACAGCCGATGCTGACCGGGTCCGTACGGCCGATCGCATCGTCCTTCCAGGCGTTGGCGCCTATGCCGATTGCCGCCGTGGGCTCCATGCTGTCGACGGCATGGTCGAGGCCATTCATGAAGTAGCCGTGCAAAAAGCGCGGCCGTTTCTCGGGATTTGCGTGGGCATGCAGCTGATGTCTTCGCGCGGGCTGGAAAAGACCATTTCGACCGGTTTTGACTGGATCAAGGGCGATGTTCGCGAGATGGTGCCATCCGATCCGGCGTTGAAAATTCCGCAGATCGGCTGGAACACGATCCGGCTTGTCCGGCCGCATCCATTATTCGATGGAATTGAGACGGGGCCGCAGGGCCTGCACGCCTATTTCGTCCACTCCTATTTTCTCGATGCCGAGATGGAAAATGATGTCGTCGCCGTCACCGACTACGGCGGGTCGGTTACCGCTGCCGTAGCCAATGACAACATGGCGGGGACACAGTTTCATCCGGAAAAGAGTCAGGCGCTAGGCCTCGCCCTCATCGCCAATTTTTTAAGGTGGAATCCGTGATTCTTTTTCCGGCAATCGATCTGAAAGACGGCCAGTGTGTGCGACTGAAGCTTGGCGACATGGATCAGGCGACGGTCTACAACGCCGACCCGGCCGCTCAGGCCAAGGCTTTTGAAAGTCAGGGCTTCGAGTGGCTGCACGTCGTCGATTTGAACGGCGCTTTTGCCGGAGCATCGGTCAATGGCGACGCGGTTGACGCAATTTTGCAGGCAACGAAAAACCCCGTGCAACTCGGTGGCGGTATTCGAACGCTTGCGCATATCGAAGCCTGGCTGGCGAAGGGTCTGTCTCGCGTCATTCTCGGAACGGTCGCGGTGCGCGATCCGGCATTGGTCGTTGAGGCCTGCAAGCGCTTTCCAGGCAAAGTTGCCGTCGGCATCGACGCCAAAGGCGGAAAGGTTGCCGTCGAAGGCTGGGCCGAGGCGTCGACATTGGGTGTGATTGAGTTGGCTAAGAAGTTCGAGGGCGCCGGTGTCGCAGCGATCATCTACACGGATATCGACCGCGACGGCATTCTCGCCGGGATCAACTGGGAATCGACACTGCAACTTGCCGAAGCTGTCTCGATCCCGGTCATCGCTTCCGGCGGCCTTGCGTCCATGGCCGATGTCGTTCGCATGACCATGCCCGACGCACAAAAGCTCGAAGGCGCGATTTCCGGCCGCGCGCTTTATGACGGGCGTATCGATCCTGCAGAAGCATTACAGGTCCTTCGCGATGCAAGGGAGCGTGCAGCATGACCCTCAAAGCCCGCGTCATTCCTTGCCTCGACGTCAAAGATGGACGTGTGGTCAAGGGCGTAAACTTCGTCGATCTTATCGATGCCGGCGACCCGGTCGAGGCGGCGAAAGCCTACGACGCTGCCGGGGCGGACGAACTCTGCTTTCTCGACATCACCGCTTCTTCCGACAACCGCGAGACCATCTTCGAAGTGGTGGCCCGCACCGCCGAACAATGCTTCATGCCGTTGACAGTCGGCGGAGGGGTGCGCACCGTCGCCGATATCCGCAAACTCCTTCTGGCGGGGGCCGATAAGGTCTCCATCAATACTGCCGCTGTGAACAATCCCGAGTTCATCGCGGAAGCTGCAGACAAATTCGGCAACCAGTGCATTGTGGTTGCAATCGACGCCAAGAAGGTTTCCACACAGGGTGAAAGCGACCGCTGGGAAATCTTCACCCACGGCGGACGCCGCGCTACCGGGATCGATGCGGTGGAATTTGCGCGCAAGGTCGTGGATCTCGGAGCTGGGGAAATTCTCCTCACCTCCATGGATCGCGATGGTTCGAAAATCGGCTATGACATACCGGTCACGCGCACCATCGCCGATGCGGTACGCGTGCCGGTTATTGCTTCTGGCGGGGTCGGCAATCTCGATCATATGGTTGAAGGCATTCTCGAAGGGCACGCTTCCGCTGTCCTTGCGGCATCCATTTTTCACTTCGGGACTTATACGATCGCTGAAGCGAAAACTCATATGGCGGCGGCGGGCATTCCCATGCGCCTCGACCCGTCCCGGTGATTGGATTGGAACATTCATGACTGCATTTACCCTTTCTGATCTCGAACGCATCGTGGCGGAACGCGCGACGTCAGCAGATGGCAAATCCTATACGGCTAGCCTTTATACCAAGGGTATTGGCAAGGCCGGCCAGAAGCTGGGAGAGGAAGCGATTGAAACCGTTATTGCCGCTGTCTCCAGCGACAGGCAGGGTGTTATTTCGGAAAGTGCGGATTTGCTCTATCATCTCCTGGTCGTTCTCGGGATATCCGGCGTGAAACTTGGAGAAGTTCTGGAAGAGTTGGAGCGGAGAACGGCGCAGACCGGACTCGAAGAAAAAGCCGCGCGGGGACATGACTGATCATGTTTAAAGTTCCGGCCCTTGAACGGCAGACGGGAGAGGATGTCGTGGATCAGTTGGCACCAAGCGAGTTTTCACCTTACCGGTTTTACAGTGCCGAGAAATGGGCTGAGTTTCGCGCTGATACGCCATTGACGCTAACCTATGATGAGGTCAAGCGGTTGCGCTCTCTCGGCGATCCGATTGAGCTCGACGAGGTGAGCAGAATTTATCTCTCCCTGTCGCGGCTGTTGTCGGCGCATGTTGAGGCGAGCCAGCTGTTATTCTATCAGCGCCGCCAATTCCTCAATACCGGAGACGCCTTCAAGACACCGTTCATTATCGGCATTGCTGGCTCGGTGGCCGTCGGCAAATCTACCACGGCGCGAGTGCTCAAAGAATTGCTCGCCCGTTGGCCATCGAGCCCCAAGGTCGATCTGGTTACCACAGACGGTTTTCTTTACCCCAATGAGGTGCTTAGAGCCAAAGGTTTGATGGAGCGCAAAGGTTTTCCGGAAAGCTACGATGTTGGCATGGTGCTGCGGTTCCTGTCGCAGATCAAGGCCGGCCAGCGCAACGTCAACGCGCCGCTCTATTCGCACCTGACCTATGATGTGCTGCCGGGTCGCTATCAGACCGTCGATGCCCCCGACATCCTGATTTTCGAAGGGATCAATGTGCTTCAGGTCCGCGATCTGCCCGAAGATGGCAAAATGGTTCCATTCGTGTCGGACTTCTTCGACTTTTCGATCTATATCGACGCCGATGAAGAGCAGATACACAAATGGTACATCAGCCGCTTCATGCGCTTGCGGGAGACGGCGTTCAAGGATCCGAGCTCATTCTTCCATCGCTATTCGACGATTTCGGATGATTCCGCGCTGGCCATCGGCGAAAGCCTTTGGGCAAACATCAATCTGAAGAATCTGCGGGAGAATATTCTGCCTACGCGGCCGCGCGCCGACCTCATTCTACGCAAAGGTGATAATCATCTGGTCGAGGAAGTTGCGCTCAGGAAGCTGTGACCCTTCTCAGCGTCAGATTTATGCGGCCCGTACTTTTCAATAGCATTGAAGTACCGGGATAGATGCGGTCGACGCCGTGGAACGCCATGCGGCCTTCCCCGCCAAGTACGATCACATCACCGCTCGACAGTCGGACGGATTGCGTCTTGTCGCTGCGGTTCGTGCCGCCAAAGCGGAACAGGCACGCATCGCCGAGCGAGACCGAAACAACCGGCGCTTGCAGATTTTGCTCATCGCGATCCTGATGCAAGCCCATTTTCGCCGTGTTGGAATAGAAATTGACGAGGCAGGCCTCCGGCGGAAGCGGAAAGTCGCCGATTTCCTGCCAAAGTTCGAGCAATCGCTGCGGGATGGGTGGCCACGGCCTTTGCGTCACAGGGTGGACGAGTTGATAACGATAACCGCCTTCCTTGTCCGTAACCCACCCGAGCACACCACAATTTGTCATGCGCACACTCATTTCCTTGCCGGTTTTGGGCATGGCAGGAACGTAAAGCGGCGCTTCCGTGACGACAGCCCGGATATCCTCGACGAGCGCAGCCTGTTCGGCCGGGTCAAAATGTTCAGGGAAGTAGCGGATGCCGGGGGCCAGCAAAAGCATCATCTATCCAACTATGCAAATTCAAAGGCCCGGCCGCTAGAGGGCCGGGCCGTTTGGCAAATGCAGATCAGCCGAGTTCAGGAATCCTCAGCACCTGGCCTGGATAAATCTTGTCGGGGTGAGTAAGCATAGGCTTGTTGGCCTCGAAGATGATGGTATTCTTCGCGCCCTTGCCCTTGCCATACTGCGACTCGGCGATCTTCCACAGGTTGTCGCCCTTCTTTACCGTATAGAACACCGGGTCCTTGGCGACCGACCCGGTGGTGACTTCATCGACTTTCAGCCCTTCGGTCTCGACTTTGGAGATGCCGAGTGAATTTCCAACGGCGATGATAGCCTTTTCGAGTACTTCCTGATTGGTGACATTGCCTTTCAGAACTGCTTTGTCCCCTTCAACCACAACCTGGACATTTTCGGTACCAAGCTTATGGGAATCGAGTTCCTTCTTCAGCGCATCGGCAGTTGGCTCGTCGTCGCCGATACCGATTTTCTTGCCTACGGATTTAACGAAATCAAATAGTCCCATGTCTGGCTCCTGTTGATTGATCAAACCGAAATAGCGTTGTGGCACTGCGTGAAGCAGTTGAAAAGCCAAGATTAATACCTGCAGCTAATATTCGTTTCTTTTAACTAATCTCCCTTCACCTTGCCACGCATCTTTTTGACATCGGCGCGCCCCGATTTTTCCTTGAGACGGCGCTCTATCGATCCCTTGGTTGGTCTCGTTTTCTTGCGCGGTGGCGGCGGTGGTTCTGCGGCCTTCGAAATCAGTACGATCATGCGCTCGCGAGCATCCTGTCTGTTGCGCTCCTGCGTGCGAAAACGGTTGGCCTCGATCAGCACATCGCCGTCTTTGGTGGCCCTTTGACCCGCAAGTTTGATGAGGCGCGCAAAAACATCCTCTGGTAAACCGGCACGCGCCGCCAAGAATCGCAGTTGGACAGCCGTCGAGACTTTATTGACATTTTGTCCGCCAGGGCCGGCAGAGCGGATGAAGCTTTCCTCCAGATCGTCCTCGTCGATCCAGATTCTATTGCTTATTCTGATCCGGGTGCGGCTCTCTTCCATACAAGGATAGGTAACCTAATCTTTGATTCGCGGAAAGCATCTCACTCTGCCGCAAAACGCAACAAATCCCCACTGGACACCAGCAGGGATTTGATTTGGTTTGAAAAAGTAAGGCGATTATTCCGCGGCGACCGGCGTATGCGGAGCGGCCGCCCTGACGTCACCGTCTACGTGGCCTTCGAACTTGCCAAAGTTGCGAATAAACATATCAACCAGCTTTGTTGCCTGGGTATCATAGCCAGGCTTATCCGCCCAGGTCGAGCGGGGATCGAGGATCGCATCATCGACCCCCGGCACGGCAACAGGGACGGCGAAACCAAAATTCGGGTCTGTCCGGAACTGCGCGTTCTTCAGCGAACCGTCGAGCGCCGCCGCAAGCAGCGCCCGCGTTACCTTGATGGGCATGCGCTTGCCGATGCCATGAGCACCACCGGTCCACCCTGTGTTTACCAGCCAGCAATCGACGTTGTGATCGGCGATCAGCTGACGCAAGAGATTGCCATATTCCGACGGATGACGCGGCATGAAGGGCGAACCGAAACACGTCGAGAACGTTGCCTCGGGTTCGGTCACGCCGCGTTCCGTACCGGCGACTTTGGCGGTGTAGCCGGAGAGAAAGTGATACATTGCCTGCGCCGGTGTCAGTTTGGCGATGGGCGGCATGACGCCGAAGGCATCTGCGGTCAACATGATAATGTTCTTCGGATGGCTTGCCTTGCCGGTCTTCGATGCATTCGGGATGAAGTCGAGCGGATACGCACAGCGCGTATTTTCCGTCAGCGAACCATCGTTGAAGTCCGGCTCCCGGTTTCCGTCGAGAACAACATTCTCTAGCACAGTGCCGAAACGCTGGGTCGTCGCGTAGATTTCCGGTTCCGCCTCGGCGGAAAGACGAATGGTCTTGGCGTAGCAACCCCCCTCGAAATTGAAAACACCGTGCTCGCCCCAGCCATGTTCGTCATCGCCGATCAGTGTACGGGTAGGATCAGCGGAGAGTGTGGTCTTGCCCGTCCCCGATAGACCGAAAAAGACGGCAGTATCGCCGTCCGGGCCCTCATTGGCCGAACAATGCATCGGCATGACGCCTTTGGCAGGGAGAATATAGTTGAGCGCCGTGAAGACGGATTTTTTCATCTCACCGGCATAGGCCGAGCCTCCGATCAGCACGATCATGCGATTGAGATCGACGGCGATTACCGTCTCCGAGCGGGTGCCATGTTTTGCGGGATCGGCGCGGAAGGACGGAAGATCGATGATCGTCATCTGCGGAACGAAATCAGGCAGAGCGGCACGATCCGGGCGGATCAGCAAATTGCGGATGAACAGTGAATGCCAGGCAAATTCAGTGATGACGCGCGTGTTTAATTTGTACTCTTCGTCGGCACCGCCGATGAGATCCTGGACAAACAGTTCCTTGCCCCTTGCCTGCTCAATAAAATCTGCATAGAGCAGCTCAAATGCCTCAGGTGACATCGGCGCATTATTGTCCCACCAGACATGAGCGTCGGTTGACGCGTCGCGGACGACGAATTTGTCCTTTGGCGAGCGCCCAGTATGTTGGCCGGTACGAGCAACCAGCGCACCTTGCGCCGTCAGCTCCGCTTCGCCTCTGCGCAACGTCTCCTCGTAGAGTTCCGCGGCTCCCAGATTATAATAGACCGCCGAAACATCCTTCAAGCCTGAGGTGCCGAGCGCGATCGTCGCGTTATGAATACCGGTCTCTCTAGTCATCTGTCCGCCATTGTTAAGAATGCGTTGAGGGGTCAAGTTAACTCGTGCCGCTTCCTGCATCTTCCAGCATGAATGCGGCTACCGATTGTCAAAAGCAGAAATAATGAATAGTATCAAACGTTTAATCGATTTAAAGAATTTAAATTTCTTTAAATCGTTTTAGATAGAAGAAATTTTGATCATCCTTCCGTAAGCGTAAAAGCGCGTGAATCGGCAAGGGATGACAGGACTCGCGATCTGTGCCACATTTTGTACCTAATTTGTCCGGCACAAGCACAGTTGTTTTGGTGACATGAAAGGCAGGGCATGAGGGAAGTACCCGCAATGCAGACTATTGCGCTCGTCGATGACGATCGCAATATTCTGACATCCGTATCGATCGCGCTTGAATCGGAGGGCTATCGTGTCGAAACCTACACCGACGGTGCCTCCGCACTCGATGGCTTGATGGCCCGCCCGCCGAATCTCGCCATTTTCGACATCAAGATGCCGCGCATGGATGGTATGGAACTTCTGCGTCGCCTGCGCCAGAAGTCCGACTTGCCGGTCATCTTCCTGACCTCCAAAGACGATGAGATTGACGAACTGTTTGGGCTGAAGATGGGTGCTGATGACTTCATCACCAAGCCTTTTTCGCAGCGCCTCCTTGTCGAGAGGGTAAAGGCGGTTCTGCGCCGTGTCGCGGCGAGGGAAAGCGCGGCAAAGCCCGGCAGCCCCCAGACAAAATCGCTTGAGCGCGGCCAGCTTGTCATGGACCAGGAGCGTCACACCTGCACGTGGATGGGTGAACCGGTTACGTTGACTGTGACCGAATTTCTGATCTTGCACTCGCTGGCCCAGCGCCCGGGTGTTGTCAAAAGCCGTGATGCGCTGATGGATGCAGCCTACGACGAGCAGGTTTATGTGGACGATCGCACCATCGACAGTCACATCAAGCGCCTGCGCAAGAAGTTCAAGGTCGTCGACGATGATTTCGACATGATCGAGACCCTGTACGGCGTTGGCTATCGCTTCCGCGAAACCTGATGCGGTTTCCGGCGGAACGCACTGCGCTTTCAAAGCTACGTGATCCGCTGTAAAACAAGGTTGTCTCGCCGCTGCATGAATGCGATGAGCCAACCGAATCACGATGTCTGAGGCAAAGATGGTAGCCGAACTGCAAGGCGGCAATATCACGCGCAAAAGCGCAGTTATGCGCCGCAAGCGTTCGCTGGCTTTGCGCCGTTTTTTTCGTCCGCTGAACCGCGTCTTTGGCAACTATCTGTTCTCAAGCCTGACCAGGCGCATTCTTTTCCTCAACCTAGCCGGTCTTGCCGTGCTTCTGTCCGGCATCATGTACCTCAATCAGTTCCGCGACGGATTGATCGATGCTCGCGTTGAGAGCCTGATGACGCAGGGCGAGATCATCGCGGGTGCCATAGCGTCATCGGCGACGGTCGATACGAATTCCATTGCCATCGACCCGGAGAAGCTGCTGGAACTGCAGGCCGGTCAAAGTATCACGCCGTCGCCCGACGTCTTGGACAATCTCGATTTCCCCATCAATCCGGAGCGCGTGGCGCCGGTTCTGCGCAGGCTCATTTCACCGACGCGTACCCGTGCTCGCATCTATGACCGCGATTCCAATCTGCTGCTGGATTCGCGCCATCTTTATTCACGCGGCCAGGTTCTACGGTACGAGCTTCCGCCGATCGATGGCGAGGAGCCGAGCTTTTTCGAACGCCTGACCAACCGCATGACACGGCTTTTGCGCCGCAGTGACCTACCGGTTTACCAGGAACAGCCTGGCGGCAATGGATCCTCTTATCCCGAAATCATGAAGGCGTTGACCGGTTCTCCCGCAACCGTCGTCCGGATGACAGAAAAGGGCGAGCAGATCGTCTCGGTCGCGGTGCCGATCCAGCGGTTTCGTGCGGTGCTCGGCGTTCTGCTTCTTTCGACCGAAGGCGGTGACATCGACAAGATTGTTCAAGGTGAGCGCTACGCGATCATCCGGGTCTTTACGGTTGCCGCGCTGGTCATGGCTATTCTATCGCTCTTTCTCGCATCGACGATTGCCAACCCGCTTCGTCGTCTCGCTGCTGCTGCCGATCGCGTCCGGCACGGGGTAAAGAATCGCGAGGAGATCCCAGATTTTTCCGAGCGGCAAGACGAGATCGGCCATCTTTCGACATCCATCCGCGACATGACCAACGCGCTCTACGCCCGCATCGAGTCGATTGAGAGTTTTGCCGCCGATGTGAGCCACGAACTTAAAAACCCTCTGACTTCATTGCGAAGCGCCGTGGAGACGCTGCCGCTTGCTAAGAACGAAGAGTCGAAGAAGCGGCTTATGGACGTAATCCAGCATGACGTGCGCCGGCTTGATCGCCTGATCACCGACATCTCTGACGCATCGCGACTGGACGCTGAACTCGCGCGTGAAGATTCAGAGCACGTCGATCTCAAATATCTGTTGGGCAACCTCGTCACCGCCGCGCGCGAGGTCCGGCGAAACAAGAAGGATACCCGCATCGAATTGGTCGTGGGCAAGCTGCCGAACAACAGGAAGGGCTTCTTTGTCGCCGGCCACGACCTACGGCTCGGTCAGGTCGTCTCCAATCTGATCGAAAATGCGCGGTCGTTCGTTCCCGTCGAGGATGGCGTTATCACGGTGACGCTGGAGCATATGGGCGACCGCATCCGAATTATCGTCGAAGACAACGGGCCGGGTATCCGCGTAGAACAGATCGACCGGATCTTCGAACGGTTTTATACGGATCGGCCATCCGGAGAGGCCTTCGGTCAGAACTCGGGCCTCGGACTGTCTATCAGCCGTCAGATAATCGAGGCTCACGGCGGCACATTGAATGCCGAGAACATTATCGACCCCAAAGACCCCGACAATTATCTAGGTGCGAAATTCATCGCCATTATTCCAGTTGAGGTCTGATGATTGTCGAGCCACACGGGCATGTGCACGCGACCGCGGTCCTCGTCGGCGATCGCGGCATTCTGATTGCGGGCCCTTCTGGATCAGGTAAATCATCGATTGCCAGTGAACTGGTGCGGCGAGCGGCTGGCAGAGGCGCGTTTGCCGCCCTGATTTGCGATGATCAGTGTTTTTTGCAAGCCATATCCGGCCGCTTGGTCTGCGCTGCCCCTGCCTCATTGCAGGGTGGCATGGAGATCCGCGGCTCGGGCTTGCATATGGTTGATTTCGAGACTTGCGGGGTGATCCATCTTGCCGTCGAACTGACCAAGCCCGGACAAGCCGTTCGATTTGCGAGTGACGTCAGGATAGTCCTCGAAGGCGTCGCGATCCCGCATCTAATTCTACCTGAAAGGGAGGTGGAAGCTGCCTGCCGGGCTGTGGAGGCGAGGCTCTTCCAGCCGTTTTGGAAGAAATAGGCTAAGCGATTCAAATGGTTGCCATGTTGCACTGCGATAAAATGACTGACTGTCTTGCTTAGGCCATTTTTCCGCTTGCCTTCACGATTCGTCCTGCCAAAATGCGACACCTGCCAAACGGGGCATTCAATGCGCAGTAAAAAGCCCAAACCCAAGGGGCCGGCGCGACAGGAGCAGTTTCAGAATGATCGGACTCGTGCTTGTGACGCACGGAAGACTGGCTGAAGAATTTCATCATGCCGTGGAGCATGTGGTCGGCCAGCAGGAATATTTGGAAACCGTCTCGATCGGTGCGGATGACGATATGGAGCAGCGGCGGCGTGACATCGTCGATGCAGTTGCCCGTGCCGACAACGGTTCGGGCGTTATTATCCTGACAGATATGTTTGGTGGTACTCCGTCTAATCTGGCCATCTCGGTGATGGAGTCGGGACGGATCGAAGTCATCGCCGGGGTTAATTTGCCAATGCTTATCAAGCTGTCCAGTGTTCGCGTCACCAACGACATGGCAGCTGCATTACGCGAAGGTCAGGATGCCGGACGGAAGTATATCAATGTGGCCAGTCAGGTGCTGACAGCCAAATAGGGCTTATGCTCAAAAGAGGAAATAGATGCGCCTGACTGCCGAAACAACCGGTACGTTTGACCCGGATAACGCACTTGTCGAGGAATTCGAGATCGTCAACCGGCGTGGTCTCCATGCACGTGCATCTGCCAAGTTCGTCCAGCTCGTCGATGCCTACGACGTGCACGTCCGCGTGGAAAAGGATGGTATGACCGTTGGCGGCACTTCGATCATGGGTTTGATGATGCTTGCCGCGTCTCCAGGCTGCTGCATCAAGGTCAGCGCCTCCGGTGTACAGGCGCGTGAACTGATGAAGGCTTTGGGCGCACTCATTGCCGATAAGTTCGGCGAAGAAGCCTGATTAATACAACTCCTGCTGTCGAATCATATGCACGCATAAGGATTTCTTTATATCCCATTGTGCGGCGAGGCCTAATCTGCTAGTCAACGTCATCTCCGGTCGCCCGATCAGATAGTGCGCGGCCAAATGAAAACGAAGACGGAGCTGACACGAGATGGCCGATACACAGGATTACATCGTCAAGGACCTTGAGCTGGCCGCATGGGGCCGCAAGGAAATGGATATCGCCGAAACCGAAATGCCGGGCCTGATGGCCAGCCGGGAAGAGTTCGGCAAGACACAACCGCTCAAGGGCGCGCGCATCACGGGGTCGCTTCACATGACGATCCAGACAGCGGTCTTGATCGAGACATTACAGGCGCTTGGTGCCAAAGTTCGCTGGGCCTCGTGCAATATCTTCTCCACACAGGATCACGCAGCCGCAGCGATTGCTGCAACCGGAACGCCGGTATTCGCGGTCAAGGGCGAGTCGCTCGAAGAATACTGGACCTATACGGACAAGATTTTCCAGTGGCCGGATGGTCAGCCTTCCAACATGATCCTCGACGATGGCGGCGATGCCACGATGTACATTCTCATCGGTGCACGTGCCGAAGCTGGCGAAGATGTTTTGTCGAAGCCGGAGAGCGAAGAAGAGGAAATCCTCTTCGCACAAATCAAAAAGCGCATGAAGGAAACCCCTGGCTTCTTCACGAGGCAGCGCGATGCCATCAAGGGCGTCACTGAAGAAACGACAACCGGGGTTAATCGTCTGTATCAGCTGCAGAAGAAGGGCTTGTTGCCTTTCCCTGCGATCAACGTCAATGACAGCGTGACCAAGTCGAAATTCGACAACAAGTATGGCTGCAAGGAATCGCTGGTTGACGGTATCCGCCGCGCCACGGACGTCATGATGGCCGGCAAAGTCGCTGTCGTCTGCGGCTATGGCGATGTGGGCAAAGGTTCTGCACAGTCCCTGCTTGGCGCCGGCGCCCGCGTGAAGGTAACTGAGGTCGATCCAATCTGTGCGTTGCAGGCCGCGATGGATGGTTTCGAAGTTGTGACGCTCGAAGATGCGGCGCCGACCGCCGACATCGTCATCACGACGACCGGCAACAAGGACGTCATCACTATCGAGCACATGCGCGCGATGAAGGATATGGTTATCGTCGGCAATATTGGTCACTTCGATAACGAGATTCAGGTCGTTGCCCTGCGCAATCTCAAGTGGAACAACATCAAGCCGCAGGTCGACATGATCTCGTTCCCGGATGGCAAGCGGCTGCTGCTTCTCTCGGAAGGCCGTCTTCTCAACCTCGGCAATGCTACAGGTCATCCGAGCTTCGTCATGTCCGCCTCGTTCACCAATCAGGTTCTGGCTCAGATCGAGCTTTATAGCCGCGGCGAACAGTACAAGAATGAAGTCTATGTCCTGCCAAAGCACCTTGATGAAAAGGTCGCCCGGTTGCATCTGGACAAGCTTGGCGCAAAATTGTCGGTGCTTTCGGAAGAACAGGCTGCCTATATTGGTGTGACGCCGAAAGGACCTTTCAAGTCCGACCACTACAGATATTGATCTGAGAGTATATACCCACAATATATAGTGGCCGGAGGATTGACAAATCCTCCGGTTTTCTTTTTTACGCCTAGTTCTTCCCGTCGATTCGCTCAAGGTTTATTGTAGTGATTCGGGATGACGGTGTTCCAGGTGGGCCGCTTGTTTAAAAAGCAAGCGGAAGGGAATAGCCGGCATTCGTCAGGATGGGGCAGCGACGGTTGATATGAAAATTGGGACAAGTGATGTTCGCAGTAAAAATGCAGCACACGGACCGGTGCTGAACAGACTGCGGAGGATCCTGGCTAAAGGCACAAGCTTAGCCTTGCCGGTCCTGTTGATGTCTTCCCCGTGGGCTCGTGCACAGGACGCGCTAGGGAAAATCACGACACCTTTTGGCGTAGAGGTCGGCACGTTCGAAGTCGTTCAGTTCGCTATTTTCCTCGGCGCCATGGGTGCAGCGCTGCTTTCTGCGGGCTGGCTTATTCGCGAGCGCAGTCGTATTGCCCAAGAAAATCGTCAGCTGCGGGACAAGGTTGCGGACCTCAATGTAACGGTCCAGCGAAACGAAGCCCTGCTTAATCTCAAGGATCAGCGTGTGATCGTGTGGGAAGGCGCTTCGAGTACGCCCAATCTCATCGGCACTCTTCCTCCAGAGATTGGCGTGCCAGAAGGCCGTGCGCTGTTTTTGGCCTTCGGACGATGGCTGCGTGTCGATTCCGTTACTCTGCTTGATCGTTCCATCTCGGCTCTGCGCGAAAAAGCTCGGCCATTCGACATTGCAGTTGAAACCTCGAAAGGCGCACCGCTGGAAGTTCAGGGCCGTACCTCCGGCGGTTATGCAATAGTGCGTTTCATCAACCTCGGTGAGACCCGGGTCGCACAGGCGCTTCTCAAGTCTGAAAACTATCAGCTAAATGAGGCTGTCACCACCCTGCGCGGCTTGCTGGAATCAATCGATATGCCGTCCTGGAGCCGTGATGGCGATGGCCGTCTCAACTGGGTGAACATGGCCTATGCCAGGGCTGTTGATGTTCGCGATCCGCAAATTGCGGTTCGGGACGGTCGCGAATTGTTCGGCGCACAGGCGCGAGAAAGGATCGAACGCGACAAGGCGGCAAACAGGCGCTTCCAGGATCGGCTTTCGACAGTGGTTGGTGGCGATCGTCATGTTTTCCGCGTCACCGATGTTGCCAGTAGTGCAGGCTCGGCGGGCCTCGCGACCGACGTCAGCGAAGTCGAACTGATCCGTGAAGAGTTCAAGCGAACGGTTCTTAATCATTCGGATACACTCGACCAGCTGAACACTGCCGTCGCGATGTTTGACGCTAATCGCAAGCTGCAGTTCCATAACCAGGCATTTGCCAAGCTTTGGGGACTGGACACGGCGTTCCTCGAGAGTAGTCCCGACAATGCGATGCTGCTTGATCGCTTCCGTAGTGATGGAATCCTCCCGGAACAGCAAGATTGGCGCCGATGGAAGGAAACAGTCTTGTCGGCCTATCATTCGGTCGAGTCGCAGGAGCATATCTGGTATCTGACCGATGGGCGCACGCTGCGTGTGATCGTCAATCCGCAGCCAAAGGGCGGGGTGACCTGGGTCTTCGAAAATCTGACTGAAAAGCTGGAGCTGCAAAGCCGTTACAACACCTTGATCAAGGTGCAGGGTCAGACCCTGGACCATTTGGCGGAAGGCGTCGCCGTTTTTGGCTCGGACGGAAAGATTCGTCTATCGAATCCTGCTTTCGCTTCCCTCTGGTCGCTGAAGCGCGAGCAAATTTCGGAAGGTATGCATATTTCGGCCATTCGCCGGCTGTGTGAACCGGTCTCGGATGCTGCGCATTGGGAAACTTTTGTCACCACCGTGACTGGTTTTGACGATGAGCGGCTGTCCCTCTCGGGACATCTCGAACTCAGTTCCGGCAAAATTCTTTACTATGCGACGGCGCCGCTGCCTAACGGCCAGACCATGCTGACCTTCGTCGATGTGACGGACTCGGTGCAAGTGGAGCGGGCGCTAAAGGAAAAGAACGAGGCGCTTGAGCGGACGGATGAGCTGAAGAACGATTTCGTCCAGCATGTTTCCTATGAGCTCCGATCGCCTTTAACCAATATCATCGGCTTTACCGAGCTTCTACAGACGCCGATGACGGGGCCGCTCAATGACCGTCAACGCGATTATCTCGACCACATTGGCACGTCCTCTTCGGTGCTGCTGACGATTGTCAACGACATTCTCGATCTCGCTACCGTGGACGCCGGCATCATGGAACTCGATATCAGCGATGTGTCGGTCACCGATGCTATCGCCACAGCATCCGAGAAGGTAGCGGAACGATTCAGGGAGCATAATATCCTGCTCGACATCCGCATTGCACCAGGAACGGGTTCGTTTCGTGCCGATGCCAGCCGGGTCAAGCAGGTTCTATCCAATCTCCTCAGCAACGCTGCCAACTACGCGCCTGAAGGCAGCACGGTAACGCTCGCATGCTGGCGCGACGAGGCTGAAATGATATTCAGCGTCAAGGACAATGGCCCAGGCATGCCGGATTATGTTCTCGACAGCATCTTCAAGCGCTTCCAGCCCTATCCCAACGGCGGCCGCAAGCGTGGAGCCGGCCTCGGACTCTCCATAGTCAAAGGCTTTGTCGAATTGCATGGTGGTACGGTCGACATCGATAGCGGTGCCGGAAAGGGCACGCTGGTTACCTGCCGGTTCCCGGTGGAGGCGCGCACATTCAGCATCGCTGCCGAATAAACTCTCCATGACATCAATCATCATTCAACTTGCAACACCCGAGGATACGACAAGGCTTGGCCAGGATCTGGCACTGGCGTTGCGCAAGGGTGATCTCGTGACATTGTCCGGAGATCTCGGTGCCGGCAAGTCGACGCTGGCGCGTGGAGTGATACGTGCGATTGCCAATGATCCTGGCTATGAGGTGCCGAGCCCGACCTTCACCATCGTGCAGTCCTATCCGGAGTTGCGCCTGCCAATAAGTCATGTCGATCTTTTTCGCCTGACTTCTGCCGATGAGGTGGATGAGCTCGGTCTTGACGAAGCCCTGGAGGATGGCGCCGTTATAGTGGAGTGGCCGGAACGGGCGGAGGGCATGCTCTCAGCATCAAGCTTGAAGGTAACGCTGGTGAATGACGGCGAAGGCCGGAAGGCATTGGTCGAGGGCGAACCGACTGCATTGGCGCGGCTGCAACGCTCCCTGGCGATTCGCGAGTTTCTCGCCAGAGAAGGGCTCGCCACCGCTGAGCGGCGCTATCTGCTTGGCGACGCTTCAGCCCGTGGTTACGAAACCATCGCAACGGGGGAGGGGCGTCAGTTTATCCTCATGAATTCGCCTTACAATCCCGGTGGTCCAGTCCTTCGCGATGGCAAGACCTATATGCAAATCGCCCACCTTTCCCAATCAGTGAAGGCGTTCGTCGCGCTTGACAGGCTGCTTGCGTCCCGCGGCTTCACGGTTCCAAAGATTTACGCGCAGGATTTAAACGACGGCTTTCTCATCCTTGAAAATCTCGGCAGCGAAGGGGTGCTGGATGCTGAAGGCGCACCAATCCTCGAGCGTTATGAGGCAGCGGTTCGTTTGCTGGCGGTTCTGCATCAGCATACCTGGCCCAAGGATATCAATTTAGGCGCAGGCATCCCGCATCACATCCACGAATTCGATCGCGATGCTATGATGATCGAGGTTGAACTTCTGGCGGATTGGTATGTGCCGCGGATAAGTGGAGCAGCGCTCGAATCCGACCAAAAAGCAGAATTTGTCGCCGCATGGGACGAGGTCTTCAGCCAACTAAGTAATTCTGAGAAAAGCCTTCTCCTGCGCGATGTTCACTCACCCAATATCCTGTGGCGCGAAAACGAAACTGGCATCAATCGTGTCGGACTTATCGACTTTCAGGACGCCATGATTGGACCGTCAGCCTATGACGTTGCATCATTGATCTTCGATGCCCGTGTCACGATTGCCCCGGACATGCAAGACCAGCTGCTTGGCGCCTATATCGACGAAAGGCGCTCAGCTGCTCCCGGTTTCAACGAAGTATTGTTCGGTAAAGCCTTTGCCATCATGGCAGCACAGCGCAACGCGAAGATACTTGGAATTTTCGTCCGACTCGACGAACGTGACGGCAAGCCCTCTTATCTGAAACACCTGCCGCGCATCCGCTCCTATCTTGATCGCGTTATTGTTCATCCGGCACTGGCGCCGATCAAGCAATGGTGCGAAAAGGCGGGAATACTTTCTTCGGAGATTTGATTGATGGCAGGTCCGCATACGGCAATGGTTCTGGCAGCCGGCCTTGGCAAGCGAATGGCTCCAATTACCGATACGATGCCAAAACCACTAGTAAAAGTAGCCGGCAAACCATTAATCGATTGGGGACTCGAAGCGCTTGAGAATGTGGGCGTTGAGCGAGCTATCGTCAACGTTCACTATCTTGCCGATCAGGTCGATGCGCATCTGGCGAAGCGAGAGACTCCGGCGATCATCATTTCGGACGAGCGCAATGAACTGCTCGATTCCGCCGGCGGTATCATCAACGCACTTCCAAAGATCGGGTCCGATCCTTTCTATGTGGTCAATGCCGATACTTTTTGGGTGGATGGACCGAAGCCCAATCTTGTCCTGCTGGCTGAAGGGTGGGATGATGTGCGCATGGATATTCTGCTGATGATTGCGGCAAAGGATCAAGCCACCGGCTATGATGGGCGCGGTGATTTCCACATGAGCGACGATGGTCGCTTGCGCCGCCTCGCAATCGGCGAAACGTCACCCAATATTTATGCCGGTGCAGCCGTTATCCATCCGCGGATTTTCGCAGGCGCCGTGGCGGGCAAGGCCTCGCTTAATCGCTATTTTGATGCGGCGATCGCGACAGGCAGGCTTTATGGCCGGCGGATGGAGGGCTTGTGGCTGACGGTCGGAACACCTGATGCGATTGGCGAGGCGGAAGCCGCCATCGCCAGACAGACGGTCAATGGTTGAGCACGGACGTTCGCGCATATTCTCCATAGCACCGGGCATTCCGTTTCTGCCCGCTCTCGTCGATGCGTTGCGAGCGGGCATACTTGTACCCGGATATCCCGCGGATCCGTCGGATCCCATGGCGCTGGCGCATGCAACGATCTATGTGCCGACACGCCGCGCTGCACGCACCCTGCGCTCTTTGCTGGTCGAAACGAGCCCGGCCAAGTCTGCCATCCTCCCCGTCATCCGGCCACTCGGTGATGTGGACGAGGATGCGGCAATGTTCGATCTAGGATCGGATGCTTTTTTCGATCTCCTGCCACCGATAAATTCGACGGAACGATTGCTGCTGCTCGCGCGGCTGGTGAGGCCTTGGCGCGAACGCCTGCCTGACCATGTCCGGGCGCTTTTCGGCAACGAAGAGATCGCCATTCCAGCCACGACCGCGGATGCGATCTGGCTGGCGCGAGATCTCGCAAGCTTGATGGATCAGGTAGAGACCGAAGCGATGGGATGGTCGTCGCTGCCCAACATTGTGTCCGAGGATCTGCCGAACTGGTGGCAGGTAACTCTGGACTTCCTGGGGATCGTCACCAGTCTTTGGCCTGAGGTCCTTGCCGACCGGCATCGATCCAACCCTGCCGCCAATCGCAACCGGCTGATAGAACTCGAAGCCGAGCGTTTATTGCGCAGCCCGCCAGCCGGGCCGGTCATCGCCGCCGGTTCCACGGGTTCCATACCCGCCACCGCACAGCTGCTCGCCGCCATCGCTCGCCTGCCACAAGGTGCTCTGGTCCTGCCCGGCGTCGATCGTGACATGGACGCAACAAGTTGGGAACTTCTGTCTAATACCATCGATAGCCCATCGATTTTCGGTCACCCGCAATATGGTTTGAGAAAGCTGTTGAGCCAGCTCGGCGTTCCGCGTCAGGACGTCATCCAGCTGGGAGACGTCGCAGCGTCAAAACGCGCGCGCGAGGCTTTGCTGGCCGAGGCGATGCGCCCCGCAGACACCAGTGAAGCATGGGCCGATATCGACCGTGGCGATGGCAGGTTCTTGGCTGCCATCGCGCCGATTGTGCTTGTAGAGGCCGCGAACGAACGGGAAGAAGCTCTCGCAGTTGCTGTCGCTTTGCGTGATGCGATCGACCAGCCAGGCAAGACGGCGGCCCTGATCACTGCGGATCGGAATCTTGCGCGACGTGTCTCGACTGAGCTTGCTCGTTTCAATATCGTGGCCGATGATTCCGGCGGGCATGCTCTGCGCGAAACGCAACCAGCCACCTTGATGCGCCTGGCACTGGAAACAGTATTCAATCCGGGCGATCCGGTCGCACTGATCGCGCTTCTCAAACACCCATTGACCCGGCTCGGTCTCGAACGTTCCGCCGTTAGGCAAGCTGCCGAGACCATTGAACTTGTGTCGCTTCGCGGGGGTACGGGTCGGGCTACCTTGTCCGGCCTCCGTTCTTTCTTTGAAAAACGCCTTTCGGAGGCGAGCACAACACCATTTGAACCCGGGTGGCTCCGTCAGATTACCGTTGCCCAGATCGAGGCCGCCCGCTCAGCCTGTGAAGCGCTCTCGCAATGCATGCAACCGCTAGCGGTTGTAGCCTGCAGAGAAGTTCCGGTGGAGATGGCGGAGATTATCCATGCCACGGTCACCAGTCTGGAACATCTGGTACGGGATGACCAAGGAAATATCGCCGCGCTGTATTCAGGCGCCGCTGGAGAACAGTTCGCCGCCTTTTTGCGCAATCTGATATCGGCGGATGCGGGGCTGGATTTCATGCCTTCCGAATGGCCGTCGATGATCGAGGCGCTGGTGGCAGGGGAGGTCGTCAAGCCTAAGGCCGGCGCGCATCCCCGTCTCTTTATCTGGGGGGCACTGGAAGCCCGTTTGCAGACGGTCGATACTGTCGTCATCGGCGGTCTGAACGAAGGAACATGGCCGGGCAAAACCCGCAATGATCCCTTCATGTCGCGGCCAATGAAATCGATCATCAATCTTGAACCACCGGAACGGCGCACCGGCCTTGCAGCGCATGATTTCCAGATGGCGATGGGAATGGACCGGGTCATTCTCACACGGGCGCAACGCGCCGCCAACGCTCCGACGGTTGCATCGCGTTGGCTACAACGCCTCGAAACAGTTCTTGGCAAAACTGCAACTGCGGAATTGCGCACCCGGGGCGCGAAGTATCTGAACTGGGCGCGGGAGATCGATACCGCACCAGACGAAGATTTCGTCAAGCGGCCCGAACCCAAGCCACCTTTAGGCGCGCGGCCAAAGCATTTCTCCGTCACGGAAATTGAGACGCTCAGGCGCGATCCTTACGCGATCTTTGCCCGGCGCATCCTGCTCCTGCGCCCCATTGAGCCACTGATCCGTGATCCCGATGTGGCCGAGCGCGGATCGTTGTTCCACGATATCCTGGCAAATTTCACCGCAGAGGGTGTCGATCCCCAGGCGGACGATGCATCCGTACGTCTTTTGGAGACCGGACGGCGTTTTTTCGATGAAGTAGCATTGCCCGAGGAAATCGATGCGGTGTGGTGGCCGCGATTTCAGTCGTTGGTTCCGGAATACCTCCAATGGGAACGCCAACGCGCGCACCTTATAACGGCACGTCATCCAGAAATTGCCTCAAGAAAGATCCCCGTTGAAACGACCGGTGTAACGCTCTCCGGCCGTGCTGACCGTGTGGATCTACGGCGCGACGGTTCGGCCGAGATTATCGACTACAAGACTGGATCGACACCGTCCAAGCGGCAGGCGCATGTGCTTTTGTCTCCGCAGCTTGCACTCGAAGCAGCGCTGCTGGCGCGTGGTGCTTTCCATGAGGTCGGCGCTCGCGACGCTGCAGACCTCCTCTATGTAAGGCTTCGTCCCAACGGCAAGGTCGATCCGGAATCGATCCTGAAGATCGGTAGCGGCTCCAATGGGAGCGAAAAATCAGCTCCTGAGCTTGGCGAACTTTCGTGGCGCCGCCTGACTGAATTGCTGACCGCTTATCGCGACCCGCACAAAGGCTATCTTTCGAGGGCACTGCCATTCAAGGAAAGCGATTTGACCGGGGATTACGATCATCTCGCACGTGTGCTGGAATGGTCGGCGGGCGGCGCTGACGATAGCGGTGACGGCGAATGAAGGCACCGCGCAGCATTCCGGGAGAAACACTTGCCAATCAAAACAAGGCGGCCGATCCGAAGGATTCCGTCTGGGTTTCGGCCAATGCCGGGTCAGGGAAGACGCATGTACTGACCGAACGCGTCATTCGCCTCCTGCTCGACGGAACCGATCCTTCCAAGATTCTTTGCCTGACGTACACCAAGGCGGCAGCAGCGGTCATGCAGAACCGTGTTTTTGCGCGTTTGTCCGATTGGGCAACATTGGACGAAGTTGCGTTGGCCGAGACCATCGAGAAGATCGATGGCAATCGCCCCGGGCCGAAACGGCTGGCGCAAGCGAGACGCCTGTTTGCACGGGCGCTGGAAACGCCGGGCGGCCTCAAGATTCAGACCATACACGCCTTCTGTGAAGCGATCCTCCATCAATTCCCGCTCGAGGCCAATATTGCCGGCCACTTTGAATTGATGGACGATATGATGCAGGTGGCGCTGGTCGGCGAAGCGCGCCGTCAACTTTTGCAGGCAGCGCGCCTCGACCACAACACGGAGCTTGCTGCAGCTTTTGCCGATGTGCTCGATGCCGCCGGAGAGTTTGGTCTGCAGCAACTGCTCGATGAAGCCGTAAACAAACGGCATGATCTGACACAATTTATCGGGGAAGTGGGTCACGATGATCTGCGCCGCCAGGCGTTCTATTCGCACTTTGGCTTCCAGGGCGACGAGACCGAAAACAGCATTCTGTCAACGCTTTGGCCCGTGGAAGAATTCGATCACCCAGAGTTGTCCGGCATTCTTCAGATACAAAAGAGTGCAACGCGGGCGCAAGAATTTGCGTTGATTCTGCTTCATGCAAAGTTCAACGAACAAGTCGACCAACGCGAGGAAGCACTGCGGGCGGCGTTCCTGAAAGCGACGGGTGATCCCAAAAGCGGTTCCTATATCGCAACGAAGGGGGTGACTGACCGTTATTCGGATTTTATCGATCGTTACGATCAAGCGGCACAGCGCGTATTCCACGGGTTAGATCGTCTTAAACAATGGCGCGTGCTTCGCCTTACGCTTTCCGCATTGGTTCTGATTGACGATCTGATCGGCCGCTATCAGCAAATGAAAAAGACGCATGGTCTGCTCGATTTCGACGATCTGATTGTGCGTACGGTGAGATTGCTCTCGCGTCAGGATGCTGGACCATGGGTCCAATATAAGCTCGACAAGGGTATCGACCATATTCTGGTCGATGAGGCGCAGGATACGAGCCCCAATCAATGGCGCGTCATCCGTCTCCTCAGTGAGGAATTTTTTTCCGGCAAATCCGCCCGCGACATCCGGCGCACGCTGTTTGCCGTCGGTGACGAAAAGCAATCCATCTATTCGTTTCAGGGCGCTATTCCTGAGGATTTTGCCAAGCATGGCAGGGCGACTGAAAGGAACACCAGGCAAGCCGAATTGAGTTTTGAGCGTGTCAATCTCAATTTCTCGTTCCGCTCTGCCCCCGATGTCTTGTCTGCCGTGGATAAAGTTTTTGCCCGGCCCGAGGCCAATCGGGGCTTCGGACGTGAGCACGGCCCAACTGTTCACACGGCCATTCGCGATCACGATCCCGGCGAGGTTCAGATATGGGATATGATCACGCCGGAAAGCGCTCCGCAGGAAGACGATTGGCGCAAGCCCGTGGATAGCCTGCCCGCTCCACCTGTCAGGCTTGCTGAGCAAATCGCCAAAACGATAGATAGCTGGCTAAAGAAAGGTGAAATAATCGAGGGTCAGGGGCGACTTCTCGAAGCGCGGGACATCATGGTGCTGGTGCGCAAGCGCGATCAGTTTATGCCGGCTTTGTCGCGCGAGCTGAAGAAGCGGCACGTCCCGGTTGCCGGCGCTGACAGGTTGAAGCTCACGGACCACATTGCCATCAAGGATCTGGTGGCGCTTGGCCGGTTCATGCTCCTGCCATCCGACGACCTGTCGCTTGCAGCACTGTTGAAGAGCCCGTTGTTCAAGTGGAACGATGAACAATTGTTTGACCTCGCTTACGGCCGGGCGGAACATGAAACACTTTATCAGCGGCTGAAGGCGCGTGCTGACGATGACCTGATCGTGAGTGCAACGGCACAACGATTGCAGAATTGGCGCAATCGGGCCGACACTGTACCGGTGTTCGAGTTCTATGCGGAGATTCTGGGCCCGGGAGGCGCCAGGCGCGATCTGTTGGCGAGACTTGGCCATGAAGCAGGCGATGTCATCGACGAGTTTCAAAACTATGCGGTTGCCACGGAAAAGACTGGCCTCCCCGGACTTCAGGCATTCCTTGAAACGCTTGACGCCGCAACCCCCGAGATCAAACGTGAACTCGATCAGAGCCGCAATGAAGTTCGCATCATGACGGTGCACGCAGCCAAGGGGCTGGAGGCGGCCGTCGTTTTTCTGGTCGATTCCGGCAGTGCGGCGTCGGCAGGTGGGCGAACGCCAAATTTACTTTCTTTCAAGCTGCAGGAAAAAGATGGCTGGCAAGGTCCAGGTTTTCTTTTTGTCCCTGGCAAAGCCTATGCGACCACCTTTACGGCGGCGATCGTCGACAATCTGAAAATTCGCGCTGAAGAAGAATATCGCCGGCTTCTATATGTGGGGATGACACGCGCCGAGGATCGCTTGATCGTGTGCGGCTACCGCGGATCGCGGCAGGTATCCGAAACATGGCATGGTTTGGTCGACGCGGCATTGGGAGAGTTGAGCGAGCCATTCCAGCATCCCGTAGAAGCCGTGGTCGCCAGGCGCTATCGCGTAACGGAGCGTACTCGCTCGCCAATCGATGAGCTTGCCGCACCTTCCGAGGCGCGTGCCGAACCGTTTCCCGCGGCGTACCGCTCTCCCATGCCGCGAGAAGCCGGCCTGCCTAGACCGCTTGCGCCATCTGGGGTCTCGGTCTTGATCGAACCCGACGACGAAGTGCCCGTGGTGACCGGCTCGCCGGTATTGACAGTAAACGGAGGTGATCCATCGTTCGCGATCCGCCGCGGAACTGTCATCCACGCCTTGTTGCAGACCCTGCCGAACTTGTCCGCCGAACAACGGGTTCCGGTTGCGGGGCGCTACCTTTCGCGCGCAGCCTCCGACTGGCCCCGGCAGGAGATCGAGGATGCCCTGCAATCGGTTCTCGACGTTATAGATGATCCGCGCTATGCGCCGGTTTTCGCATCAGGTTCGCTTGCAGAAGTGGCGATCATGGGAACACTGCATTTGCGCGGCAAGGATCACGCTGTCTCGGGTGTGATCGACAGGCTCGCCGCCGATGAAAAGCGGGTGCTCATCGTGGATTACAAGACAAACCGTCCACCCCCGGCTCGTCTCAACGAGGTTCCGGAGGCGTATATCGCGCAGCTCGCCCTTTACCGCCAATTGCTGGAACCGCTTTATCCAGGCAAGAATGTAGAGGCTGCGCTGCTCTTCACCGAAGGTCCGCACCTGATCGTCATCCCCGCGGATGCGATGCGCGACGCGCTCGGCCGGATGGTGTGAGCAAAGAATAACGATTGGAAAATGCGAAACGTGGTAAAGCGGATTATGCATTGCTGCGGGCAGGCAACGAAGCAGGATTGTAGGCTGCTCCTGGCTGTTTGCACTGAATCGTGACAATACTGAGCTTGACGATTGCGAGCCGACTCACCACATGATGTGCAACACATTCACAAACATACAAGGAAAAGCCCATGGCTACCGTCAAGATCGACACCAGCAATTTCCAGTCCGACGTCATTCAGGCGGGCCAGCCTGTCGTCGTTGATTTTTGGGCGGAATGGTGCGGCCCGTGCAAGATGATCGCCCCTGCTCTTGAAGAGATTGCCTCCGAGATGGAAGGCAAAATCACGATCGCCAAGGTGAACATCGATGAAAATCCGGAACTGGCGGCCCAGTTCGGCGTGCGTTCGATCCCGACTTTGCTGATGTTCAAGGATGGTGAACTTGCTGCCAATCTGGTCGGCGCTGCTCCCAAGAGCAAATTGTCTGACTGGATTAGAAATTCGGCTGCTTGATTGTTCAAGTCCATTTGAAAACGACAAAAGCCCGGTTTAAACCGGGCTTTTTGTTGCGCAGAGCTTCGAGAGCAATTTCAGGAAAAGTGATACCCGGTTTCTGCCCGGAACTTGCGCAAAAAAGAAAGCTATAGCGGCGTGCCGTTGTCGGAAAGAACTTCGCCAGCCAGATAAAGCGACCCGCCTATAAGAATTCGCGGTGCCGGCTCGGATGTGTCCCAGCTATGGGCCAGAATCTTCAGAGCATTTTCGACTGAATGGACAGGTTCAGCCGATAGCCCGGCTTCATTGGCAGCAAGCGCGAGCTCATCATGGGGAATCCCGGCGCCACTGGAGCGTATCGGCACCGTATAGACGTGCCGCGCCATGCCGGTAAAGGCCTGGAAATAGCCAACAGGATCCTTGGTGTTGATCATGCCGGTGATCAGAAACAGCGGCCGTTGGTTTCGATCTTCCAAGGTGGCAATAGCCTCGGCGATCACCAGCCCCGCTCCGGGGTTGTGTCCGCCATCGAGCCAGATCTCCGAACCCGGAACCGCCATATCCACCAGCTTGCCCTTGATGAGCCGCTGCATCCGCGCGGGCCACTCGACGTTTGCCATCGCCCGTTCGACGGCCTGCTCCGGAACCCTGAAGCCGGCGGTTCTGACCGCCTGGATTGCAGCAGCAGCGTTCGCCAGCTGGTGGCGGCCGAGCAGGGCCGGTAAAGGAAGGTCCATCAATCCTTTATTGTCCTGATAGACCATGCGTCCACGTTCTTCGAAGCTAAGGAAATCCTGGCCATACACAGTGAAGGGGCAGTCGCGGCGCTCCGCGGTCTCGATCAGCACCATGCGAACGGCTTCTTCTTCCTGGGCCCCGATGACAACAGGGCAACGCGGCTTGATGATGCCGGCCTTTTCCGCGGCAATCAGTTCCACACGGTCGCCGAGATAAGACTGGTGATCGAGCGAGATAGGCATAATGACACTCACGGCCGGCTCGGGAATGACATTGGTCGCATCGAACCGCCCGCCAAGGCCAACTTCGAGGATGACAGCATCCGCCGGGTGCTCCGAAAACAAAACGAAAGTCACGGCGGTCAGGATTTCGAAGACGGTGATTGCTTGTCCGGCATTGGCGTCGGCAACCCGCTCGACCGCATCGGCCAACACATCGTCGTCGACGATCTTGCCGCCGCCCGCCGCGCCTATCCGATAGCGCTCATGCCAGCGTACGAGATGCGGCGACGTGTGGACGTGCACCGCGTATCCTGCGGCTTCGAGCAGAGCCCGCGAGAAGGCGACGGCAGAACCCTTGCCATTGGTGCCCGCGACGTGGATCACCGGCGGGATCCGCAGTTGGGGATTGCCCAGCGTGTCCAACAGGCGCGTTATACGGCCGAGAGACAGATCGAAGCCCTTGGGGTGGAGCCCGAGGAGCCGGTCGATCTCTTGTTCAGCACGCGATGGCATTGCACAACCAGTTCAAAAAGCGGGTCGGCATCAAGCTTCGGCTTCGACCGGTACCGGCACCACGGCCTGTTCGTTGGGGTGTTCCTCAGCAATTTCCGTGGCCGCTTCACCCATCAGCATCTTCAACAGCCGGGCAATCGTTGCTTTCAATTCTGGCCGTGGCACGACCATATCCACCATCCCATGCGTCTTCAGATATTCGGCGCGTTGGAACCCTTCGGGCAATTTTTCGCGGATGGTCTGTTCAATGACACGCTGTCCGGCAAAGCCGATCAATGCACCGGGTTCGGCGATGTGGATATCACCAAGCATCGCGTAAGAGGCGGAGACGCCGCCTGTCGTCGGGTTGGTGAGGACAACGATGTAAGGCAGGCCAGCTTCCTTCAGCATTTCGACGGCAACAGTTGTGCGCGGCAACTGCATCAGCGAAAGAATTCCCTCCTGCATGCGAGCACCGCCGGAGGCAGCGAAAAGCACCAGTGGTTTCTTTTGGGCGATCGCGGTCTCGAAACCCTTGATGATCGCCTCTCCCGCCGCCATGCCGAGCGAACCGCCCATGAAACTGAAATCATGGATGGTCACGACGATCGGCAGTCCCTCGATCGTGCCAAGTGCGTTGATGATCGCATCATCCTGGCCGGTTTTGGTGCGATGCTCCTTCAGCCGGTCGACGTAGCGCTTTTCGTCGCGGAATTTCAACGGATCTGTCGCAACTTTCGGCTGTTCCAGCACTTCAAAGACGCCGTCATCGAAGAAGAACTTCAACCGGTCCTTTGCGGGGATACGCATGTGATGCCCGGAAGTTGGCACGACCCACTGGTTCTTCTCCAGATCCGTATGGAAAACCATTTCGCCGGACTCAGGATCCTTGATCCAGAGATTCTCTGGCATTTCACGGCGACCAAGCATCGAATTGATCTTGGGCCGGACGTAATTCGTGATCCAGTTCATGATCGGTCCTGTTCTTCTAGCAAACGGTTGATTTAGGGGCTTTACTCGGCCGCCGCAAGACTTGACGCGCGCACACCGCTGGAAAGGCCTTTGACCATCGTGGCAACGGCTTCGGCGGGATCCGCCACCAAAGAACCGTCGGGATTGATCGTGTTGGCAACAGCATTGACGATCGCCGTGCCGACGACAACGCCGTCCGCGGCGGCGCCGATTACCTTGGCCTGCTCAGCGGTCTTGACGCCGAAGCCGACGACGACTGGCAAGTCCGTATGCTTCTTGATCCGCTCGACAGCGGCCGCAACCCGGCTCGTATCAGGCAATGCCGATCCGGTAATGCCGTTCATCGATACATAGTACACAAAGCCCGATGTGTTCTGCAGGACCTTCGGCAAACGTTTGTCGTCAGTCGTCGGTGTTGCCAATCGAATGAAATTGATCCCGGCCTTGATGGCGGGAATGCAGAGTTCTTCGTCCATCTCAGGCGGTAGATCGACAATGATCAGGCCGTCGATGCCAGAGGCGACGGCATCCACAAGAAAGCGGTCGACGCCGTAGATGTAGATCGGGTTGTAATATCCCATCAGCACGATCGGCGTGGTATCGTCGGTTTGCCGAAAGCGCGCGGCGAGATTGAGTGTCTTCGTCAGCGACATGCCCTTTTTAAGCGCCCGCAACCCGGCAGCCTGAATGGCGGGTCCATCCGCCATGGGGTCGGAGAATGGAACACCGAGCTCGATGATATCGGAACCGGCGCCGGGCAGCCCCTTCATGATTTTCAGGGATGTGTCGAAGTCCGGATCGCCACCCATGAAATAGGTTACGAGTGCCGGACGGCCTTCGCCTTTGAGCGCTGCGAATTTTCTGTCGATACGCGTCGTCATATCAGATGTCCATCCCTAGAAGCTGCCCAACCGTATGCACATCCTTGTCACCACGTCCGGAAAGATTGACGATCATGATCTTGTCCTGTGCCATCTTAGGCGCGATTTTCACCGCATGGGCGATGGCATGGGCGGATTCCAGTGCAGGAATGATGCCTTCGGTGCGGGTTGTCAGGGTAAACGCTTCGAGCGCTTCATCGTCGAGTATCGGTACATAGGAAACACGGCCCGTATCGCGCAACCATGAATGCTCGGGCCCGACGCCTGGGTAGTCGAGGCCTGCAGAAACAGAGTGACCATCGAGAATCTGGCCGTCCTTGTTCTGCAGGAGATAGGTGCGGTTGCCATGCAAAACGCCGGGACGTCCCGCGCTCATCGAGGCACAATGCTCTTCGCCATCGAGCCCGCGGCCGCCGGCTTCGATGCCGATGATCTCGACGCTTTTGTCATCAAGGAAGGGATGGAATAGACCGATTGCGTTGGACCCACCGCCAACGGCAGCAATGATGGTGTCCGGCAGGCGTCCCTCGTGCTCGAGGATCTGCTCTCGGGCTTCCGTACCGATCACCGACTGAAAATCCCTCACCATCTCCGGATAGGGATGCGGACCAGCGGCGGTACCGATGAGGTAGTAAGTATCCTCGACATTAGAGACCCAATCACGCAGGGCCTCGTTCATCGCGTCCTTCAACGTGCCATGGCCAGACGATACGGGCTTGACCTCGGCGCCGAGCAATTTCATGCGAAATACATTGGGTTTCTGCCGCTCGACGTCGGTTGCGCCCATATAGACCACACAAGGCAGGCCGAACCGGGCGGACACCGTGGCCGATGCGACACCGTGCTGGCCGGCGCCCGTCTCCGCGATGATGCGGGTCTTGCCCATGCGCTTGGCGAGCAAAATCTGACCGAGGCAATTGTTGATCTTGTGGCTGCCGGTATGGTTCAGATCTTCGCGCTTGAAATAGATCTTGGCGCCGCCATCAAGACCCTGATCCTTGGCCAGCTGGCGCACATGTTTTGTCAGGCCTTCGGCGTAATAGAGCTTGGATGGCCGTCCGGCGTAATGGGTCGACAGGGCCTGCAACTCGGCTTTGAACGAGGGATCGCTCTTCGCGTCCTCATAGGCCTGTTGCAGTTCAAGAATCAGCGGCATCAGGGTCTCTGCAACAAAACGCCCGCCGAAAATGCCGAACATGCCCTCCTCGTCAGGACCTGTCTTGAATGAATTGGGTTTGACCACCGTGTTCACCGCACTACTCCGTTCTTGAGGCTGTTGCGTCCGCCTCTTAATACTCAGGCTGCATCGGCGCTTTTGGCGGCGCGCACAGTCCGAAAAAAATCCCTTATCAGGCCAACGTCCTTTATGCCCGGTGCAGACTCGACACCGGAAGAAATATCGACGCCTTGTGCATTCGTCACCCGCAGCGCCTCGGCGACATTACCCGCGTTGAGACCACCGGAAAGCATGTAATCGATAGAGGCGTCAAGCTCGCTCAGCACCTGCCAGTCAAAAGAAACACCGTTCCCGCCAGGAAGCTCCGATCCCTTTGGTGGTTTGGCGTCAAAAAGGAAGCGGTCGGCCACGCCGGTATACGGTTTGAGCTGTTCAAGGTCACCGCGTTCGCGCAAGGCAAATGCCTTCATAACCGGCAAGCCATAACGGGCCTTGATTTCGGCAACCCGGGTAACGCTCTCATTGCCGTGCAATTGGAGCATGTCCGGCTGCATCGCAGCAACAATTGCGTCGAGCGTGACGTCATCCGGATCGACAGTCACGGCCACCGCTGTCGCGCGCCCCCTGGCGGCCTGACGCAGACGGCCAGCCTCGCCAGGATCGACATAGCGGGGGCTTTTCTGAAAGAAAATGAAGCCGATATAAGATGCGCCGCCGTCCAGTGCCGCAGCCACCGCTTCGTCGGTTTTCAATCCGCATATCTTGATATCAAGGCTCATAAGCGGCCACTCGCACGAAAATGCGTCAAAGTCGAGGATTTTGCGCATGGATCAATGGTTAGAGATGGTGGTGATAGCCTTCTTTAACAAGGAAATCGAACGCATCCGCGACAGATGCAGGGATGGATTGCGCTATCTGGAAGCCTTTGGACGGATAGTCGCGTATGCGCTGCACGTCGCCGACCATTTCGTGAACAAGCATTTCAAACGGGTAGGCTTCGATCGGTTGTTCCTCAAAGCGCGTCATTGGTGCAGTGACAAAAGCCGATACTTCAGGCCATTGTGCCCGGACTGTCGCATAGGCGCGGCGCTGGGTGTGGGGCTTGGTGACAATGATGATGCGAGCCACCTGGGCCTTCGCCATTGCACGTGAAAACCGGATATTCTCCCCGATGTTGGTGGCTTGCGGTTCGATCAGGATCGCGTCCGCAGGAACAAACCGTTCTCTGGCGCGCTTGGCAAACGCGTCAGCTTCACTGCCATCGAATAGGTTGTTGGTCCAGTTGCCGGATTTGCCGGTAAAGAGAATTTTTTTGGCGAGGCCTTGGTGAAACAGCTCGGCGCAACGATCGGCGACGCGCAAGTCGTAGCTGCCGAGACCGATGATCAGATCGGCATCGGAGAGTTCGTCATAGATAAGATGAAAGTTCCACAGCGTTTGTGCCGCTTGCAAAACGGCAGGTGATATAGCAGGTTCCATCAGGTGAAATCGATAGCTTGCAAGGCACTGCCATTGCGTTTCAGCCATGCTTTGCAACGCTCAGTGTCGGGGCAAAGCTCGCCGCATAATTTCCAGAATTTCGGACCGTGGTTCATCTCTTTCAAATGGGCCACTTCATGTGCGACGAGATAGTCGATAACCGGTGGTGGCGCCATCATGATGCGCCAGGAAAAAGATAGCATACCGTCCGATGTGCATGAGCCCCAGCGGCTTTTGGTATCTTTCAGGCGGACGGCTTTTGCGCGCCGCCCAACGGTGGTTGTGTGACGGGCCACGAGCATTTCCAGGTCGCGTCGCGCCTCACGTTTCAAGAAGTCGCCAACGCGCCTGGCGAGATGCGGACGATCGCCATAGACGATCAGCCTCGGCCCCTCGGCTCCGTTCTCCTGCCGCACCGTTCCGCGCTTTGCTGGCTCGTGCACGATGAGGTGTGGCACGCCGCGTATGGGAATCTTCACGCCCGGGCGCACGTTCGGTTGATCGGGCATCTTCGCAATGCGTGTTTCGATCCAGCCTTCGTGACGGACGAGAAATTTTTCGACTTCCCGCGCAGGCATGCCGGGCGGCACAGTCATGCGGAGACCTTTGCCCCCTGCGTCGATACGCAGGGTCAACCGCGTAGCGCGCGGATTTTCCATGACCCGCAGCGGCAGGACCCGGCCCGCAACCTCATAACTCCGCTCGGCTTTAAGCGTCGCGGATTTTTTCGGCAGGCTGCGGAACAAGGACAGGATCATAGAGGTACTTTAATTGATTCGAACAAAACCGGTGAGACAAAACAGAGGCGGCGCCGCAAGGCGCCGCCTTAGCAAACGGATTTCCATGAACCCGCCCTTAAGGCGCTATTCCTGGTCGGCGTCATTCACGCCTGGAACAGAACCCGAAGGTTTTGGCGCGGCATTCCGCTCGGCCATGAAACGATCAAACTCTTCCCGGTCCTTGGCGCGCCGGAGTTCGCGGGCATAGTCTTCGAATTCGGTTCGCATCTCTTCGAGCTTGCGGCGTTCTTCGTCGAGCCGCTGCAGTTCTTTTTCGCGCCACTCGTCAAAGGCAATATTGCCCGTGCCGAACGGGCCGCGGCCGAAATGCTGAGAACGGCGGCGGAAAGCACCGCAAACATTGTCAGCCGCATTGTTCATCTCGTGCTTGAAACCGCCGAAACGGTTGCCCCAGACAATGTAGGCAAGCATGGCCAGACCGAGAGGCCAGAACAACATGAACCCTATAATCATCAGCGCGATGGTCGCCGGAGACCAGCCCGGTCGGATTAAAGCAGAAGTGTTCATCTAAAGCCCTTCCCTATCAAGAAAGCCCGGCCCCTATTGGCCGATTGATATCGACATGGGAAAGACTTTGCGGCTTTTCAAGAAACTGTGATTTCAAATGCTCCAAATCATTGAAATGCGAAACGTTTCTTTGCGTAGTCGATGGCTATGACGAGAAGCCCAGCCACCAGCGCCCAAAATGCGGCGCCGATACCCGCAATGGTAATCCCCGAGGCCGTGACAGCAAAGGTAACGATTGCCGCCAGCCGCTCATGTTCGACTTTGAGTGCCAGCGACAGGGCATTGGTAAACGCCCCGATGAGCGCGAGACCTGCGACAAGGGCGATGAGCGGCGCAGGCAAGACAGCAAACAGGGCAACCAGCGACGCTCCAAAAATCGCAAAGATCAGATAGGACAGTGCATAGAACGGGCCGGTCAGCCAGCGCTTTTTTGGATCGGGATGCGCGTCCGGACCGGTGCAGATAGCCGCAGAAATTGCGGCCATGTTGCTTGTGTGCGCGCCGAAGGGCGCCGTGAACAGTGAGACCAGACCGGTGACCTGCAGTGCCGCCGCCGCTGGCGGCTCATAACCCGCTGCACGAAGGACGGCAAAGCCCGGCAGGTTCTGCGATGCCATGGTGACCAGATAAAGCGGCAGCGCCAGGCCGATCATCGCGCGCATGTCGAAGACCGGCATGATGAATGTCAGAGTCGAAAGCTCTACACCGGGGACGCTTGCAACGCGGCCGCTGACAAAAGCATAAACGACCCCGCCGAAAAGTACGGCCAACACTGCCATGGCCGGGTTGAACAGGCGGATGATGAAGAAGAGCGCGATGAGAGGCAGTACAAAAACCGGATCTATGGGTATGGTTCGTGCAGCGCCGATCAGGAATGCAAACAGCACACCAGCCAGCATGCCCGATGCTATCGATGCCGGGATCCTGGAAACAAAGGCAGAAACCGGTTTGATCAACCCGGTGAGGATGATCGCTATCGCAGTGACAATGAACGCTCCTACCGCCTCTGGCATGGTAAAGCCGATCGAGCCGCCGATGAGCGCCAATCCAGGCGTTGACCATGCGGCAATGATCGGCATCTTGTAACGCCAGCTCAGATAGCCTGTCGCGAGGAACATCGCGAGACAGCATGCAGTCACCCAACTCGCAGTTTCGGCCTGTGTGGCTCCGAGTGCCTGCGCTGCCGCGATGATAAGTGCAAGCGTTCCGCCAAAGCCGACGACAGCAGCGACGACAGCGGAAGCGATCACGGAAAAGCGCATGGGGCCGGAGAACCTATTGGAAGGGATGAAGGAGTTTCACTCTTTCAACCATTGAAGACACGGTTCGGGTCAGAAGATCAAGGTCTTGCGGACGCGACAGGCGATGATCACCGTCGCGCACCAGCGTAATCGTCACATCGTCGACGGGCAGGTGATCCATTAATCGCAGGGCATGCGTATAGGGCACATCCTTGTCCTCCATGCCCTGAAGGATGTGGACAGGACAATCGGTCTGGATGACACCCTTCAAAACCTGATTGGTTTTGCCGTCTTCGAGCAAAGCCTTTGTATAGATGTACGGTACGGACGAATAATCGGATGGTTCCTCCATATAGCCGCGTTCGGCGATCTGGCGGCGCTGATCATTCGTCAGTTGCGGCTCGACCAGTTCCGAGGTGAAATCCGGCGCCGGCGCAATGAGCACCAGACCTGCGACCCGCCCGCCTTCGCCAGTCCTTTGCAATTCCTCGATCATGCGCAAGGCGATCCATCCACCCATTGACGAGCCGACAAGGATTTGCGGGCCGGAAGAAAATGCGCGAAACACCGCAAGGCTCTGCTCCAGCCACAACGAGATCGTACCGTCGCGGAATTCGCCGCCGGATTCGCCATGGCCGGAATAGTCGTGCCGAAGGAAGGCCGCGCCGTATTTGTCCGCCCACTGATCCAGCCACTGGGCTTTGCTGCCCAGCATGTCCGAGTAATAGCCGCCCAGCCACACAATGCCGGGCGTGCGACCTTCGCGGCGGCGGAGTGCAATATCGAGGCCGTTGACGGTTAGAAACTGGGGCAGGGGTGCATTCATAAAGGTTACTCCCGTGTCGTGATCGGCCCTTTTGCCACGGCAAAGTTCATGGTTGAAGCCCGCAACATTGCATAAATCTGAAATAAACCTATGTTTGATTGGCGTGATTTTTCCCAAAAATAACGATATTGGCATGCACCCGCGCACAGAAGCATTGCGGCTCCGGCCTGACGGTGCTATTTGCGGGTCCGAAATAATTCAAGGAGATTACTGCCATTCGTCGACCCTTTAGAGCCCAGGTGGTCCAGAAAGATGGACCTCGTTCCAACCGCGATATCCGCGTACCTCAGGTACAGCTTATTGATGCCGAAGGTGAAAACCACGGCATAGTCACTATTCAAGCAGCACTGGCGATGGCCGATGAGGCTGGACTCGATCTCGTCGAGATCGTGCCCAATGCCGAACCGCCGGTCTGCAAGATCGTCGATCTCGGGAAGCTGAAGTACCAGGGCCAGAAGAAAGCTGCTGAAGCGCGCAAGAAGCAGAAGACCGTCGAAATCAAAGAAATCAAGATGCGGCCGAATATCGATACGCATGACTATGATGTGAAGATGAAGGCGATCAAGCGTTTCTTCGAAGAGGGCGACAAGGTCAAGGTGACATTGCGGTTCCGCGGCCGTGAAATGGCTCACCAGGAACTCGGCATGCGGCTTCTGGATCGCGTCAAGGAAGATACGGTTGAAATTTCCAAGGTTGAGGCCGAGCCAAAGCTCGAAGGCCGCCAGATGATGATGGTTCTGGCGCCGCGCTGAAGCAAACCAACTTCCATAGAAAAGCCGCCTTCGGGCGGCTTTTCTATGCCGATCGAAATTCGAAGGGCCATTATGGCGGAATTGAACTCCCTTAAAGACATGTCCCGGTTTCAACATCGCAGGCGCATTGCCGTTGCAATCGTCATCGGGTTGATCCTGGTTGCCCTTCTCACCATTCGCTCCGCATGGAGCAGTGACCGCGTGCATGAATATATCGAGGATTTCGGTATCGGCGTGATCGTCATGACGATCCTTGGACGCATGTGGTGCACGCTCTATATAGGCGGACGCAAAAGCTCGGAGATTGTCCGCCTCGGGCCATATTCGATGAGCCGCAATCCCCTCTATGTCTTCAGCACGATCGGCGCATTCGGCATCGGCATGATGACCGGCAGTCTGACTGTGTCGTTCGCGCTCGCCGTGATCTGCTATATTGCCTTCCAGTTCGTCATCACGGCGGAGGAGGGTTATCTTGAAAAGGTGTTCGGTGAGACCTACACAAACTATAAGCGGGAAGTGCCGCGCTTCTTCCCGAAATTATCCCTTTACAAAGAAACCGAAGTGCTGACCGTCAAGTCGTCCATGCTGTATAGGACGTTCACCGACGGACTTGTATTCTTCGTCTCCTATCCATTGCTCGAGTTTGTAGAATATCTGCAAGGACAACACATTCTGCCGGTTCTGCTGCGACTGTACTGATGCGGCCGCAGCTGTACTGAGTTTTTCGCCCGCTCACGTGATTCAACTGTTGCGCTTTTTCTGACTTCTGGTAATAAGCACGCGTTCAAACCGCCCGGCAGGGCATGCCGTGGCGGTTTTGTATGCTTTCAGGCTTTGGTCGGCCTGAAGTCAAAAAACAAGAGGCCCGAAACTCTTTGGAGCGAAACGGGCCTCGCAAGAGGCGTGGCGTTCCGTAGGAACGGCAGGGACCTCAAGAAAGAAATCAGGAGTAGCAAAATGCCCAAGATGAAGACCAAATCTGCTGCCAAGAAACGGTTCAAGATTACCGGAACTGGCAAAATCAAAGCCGCTGCCGCTGGCAAACGCCATGGCATGATCAAACGTTCGAACAAATTCATTCGTGACGCACGCGGCACGATGGTTCTTTCCGAGCCAGATGCGAAAATCGTGAAGAAGTTCCTGCCTAACGGTCTCTGATCGGGCAAACGTTATCCATCTCAGTAAGGAGATCATATCATGGCACGTGTAAAACGGGGCGTTACGTCCCACGCCAAGCATAAAAAAGTTCTGAAGCAGGCCGAGGGCTTCCGTGGCCGCCGCAAGAATACCATCAAGACCGCCAAGGCCGCAGTCGATCGTTCGAAGCAGTACGCTTACCGCGACCGCAAGAACAAGAAGCGTACTTTCCGTGCGCTCTGGACCCAGCGCATCAACGCCGCTGTCCGCGAACATGGCCTGACCTATAGCCGTTTCATCGACGGTTTGTCGAAGTCGGGTATCGAGGTTGACCGCAAGGTTCTGTCGGATCTTGCGATCCACGAGCCGGAGGCATTCGGTTCGCTCGTGGCTTCTGCCAAGAAGGCGCTTGAATATCTCAAGAATACAACTCCGAACGCTTTTGAAGGCGCTGTTCACTAAACCAGCGCTCCCAAAGCCTTCCGGAAATATCGATTTGGGAAACCCGCGCTGGCTCGGCTGGCGCGGGTTTTTCGATTTTCTGCATCGACGAGCAAGAGGCGGTCATGTCGAGAGAATGACGCTAGTCTCAAGAAACCAACAGGTGAAGAACGATGGACGACCTGGTACAACTTGAAAGCGTGCTTGCCGCGCAGATTGAATTAGCCAATGACGAAGCGGCCATCGAGGCCGTCCGCGTTGCAGCTCTCGGCAAGAAGGGCTCGATCTCGGAAAAGCTGAAATCGCTCGGTTCCATGTCGCCGGAAGAGCGGCAGCTCCAGGGACCTGCCATCAATGGCTTGAAGAATCGTATTACGGAAGCACTCACCGCGCGCAGAAACGCCCTCAAGGATGCCGCCATCGCCGTGCGTCTTGAAAAGGAAAAGGTGGACGTCACACTCCCTGTGCGCTCCGCGCCAACAGAACGGGGACGTATCCACCCGATCAGCCAGGTCACCGACGAAATCACTGCGATTTTCGCCGATATGGGCTTTTCCATTGCGGAGGGTCCGGATATCGAAACCGACTACTACAATTTCACCGCGCTGAATTTCCCCGAGGGTCACCCGGCTCGCGAGATGCACGACACTTTTTTCTTCAATCCCGACGAGAACGGCGAGCGGCGGGTGCTGCGTACCCATACGAGCCCAGTTCAGATTCGTACGATGGAAAATCAGAAGCCACCGATCCGCATCGTTATTCCCGGCAAGGCCTACCGCATGGATAGCGATGCCACCCATTCGCCTATGTTCCATCAGGTTGAAGGGCTGGTTATCGACAAGTCGGCCAATGTCGCCAACATGAAATGGGTCCTCGAAGAATTCTGCAAGGCGTTCTTCGAAGTGCCGTCGCTGAAGATGCGCTTCCGCCCGTCCTATTTCCCGTTCACCGAGCCATCGTTGGAGGTCGATATCCAGTGCGACCGCTCTGGCAAGGAAGTGAAGTTCGGTGAAGGCACCGACTGGTTGGAAATTCTTGGCTGCGGCATGGTGCATCCAAATGTCTTGCGTGCCGGAGGGGTTGATCCGGATGAGTATCAGGGATTTGCCTGGGGCATGGGCATCGATCGTATCGCAATGCTGAAATATGGCATGCCGGACCTGCGCGCCTTCTTCGATGCCGATGTGCGTTGGCTCCAGCACTACGGCTTCCGCCCGCTTGATATGCCAACGCTGTTCGGAGGCCTGAGCGCTTAACGCGCCATCAGAGCTTCACGGGGATGAATGCGCCTGCCCACACCTCTAAACCTCGAAATTTGAAAACGAGTGAAAATCATGAAATTCACACTCTCCTGGCTTAAAGACCATCTCGAGACCGAGGCGTCACTCGAAGAAATCGTCGATTCCCTGACGAGAATCGGTCTGGAAGTCGAGCATCTCGATGACAAATCGGCGCTCAGGCCCTTCGTCATAGCCAAGGTGCTGACAGCTTCCCGCCACCCGGATGCTGACAAGCTGCAGGTTTTGACCGTCGATACGGGCGACGGCAAGCCGCTGCAGGTGGTGTGTGGGGCGCCGAACGCCCGCGCGGGCCTGATCGGCGCATTCGCGGCTCCAGGTACTTATGTTCCGGGCATCGACCTTACGCTGTCGGTCGGCAAAATCCGCGGCGTCGAAAGCCATGGCATGATGTGCTCCGAACGCGAACTGCAAATGTCCGATGAGCACAATGGCATCATTGATCTACCCGCAGATGCGCCCGTCGGAACCAGCTTCGCTGCCTATGCCGGCCTGAACGATCCGGTCATCGAGATCAACCTGACGCCGAATCGTCCGGATTGCACCAGCGTCTACGGTATTGCCCGCGACTTGGCTGCAGCCGGTCTCGGCAAGCTCAAGCAGCGGCCGATCGGGCCTGTCAAAGGCGCAGGGCCCGCGCTGGTGGACGTTCGTCTCGAGCTAGGCGAGGATACCCATCTTTGCCCCGGCTTCGCTTGGCGTACCGTCAAGGGCGTGAAGAACGGTCATAGCCCGCAATGGCTGCAGCAGCGGTTGATAGCCATAGGCCTGCGCCCGATCAATGCGCTCGTCGACATAACCAACTATCTGACGTTCGATCGCGGCCGTCCGCTGCATGTCTTCGATGCCGACAAGGTCAGCGGCAATCTCACCGTGCGCCGCGGCCGGGAAGGCGAGCAGATTCTCGGCCTCAACGGCAAGGAATATACATTGGGTCCCGACAATGTAGTGATCGCTGATGCTGATGGGGTCGAATCGATTGGCGGCATCATGGGGGGCGAACACTCCGGCTGTGATGAGAACACCACCAATGTCGTGATCGAGTCCGCGCTTTGGGACGCGATGAATATTGCCCGTACAGGCCGGACTCTCGGGATCATCACCGATGCGCGCTACCGTTTTGAGCGCGGCGTCGATCCTGAGTTCATGATCCCCGGTCTTGAGCTTGCCACACAGCTGGTTCTCGATTTCTGCGGCGGCACCCCATCCGAAACGAAAGTCATCGGCTACAAAGGCCATGAACCCAAGACGGTCCGGTTCCCCGCAGCGGAGGTCAAGCGTCTTACCGGCGTCGATGTTCCGGCTGAAACGAGCCTCGATATCCTGTCGCGCCTCGGCTTCAAGCCGCAAGGGAGCGGTGAGCTTGTTGACGTGGTGATTCCGTCATGGCGTCCGGATATAGACGGCAAGGCCGACCTCGTCGAAGAGGTCATGCGTATCTATGGCGTCGACCAGATCGATGCGCAGCCCTTGGTTAGCCATGCGGCGGTCAACGGCAAGATCTTGACCACGTTGCAGATCCGCACGCGCAATGCCCGCCGGGCGCTTGCTTCGCGGGGCATGATGGAGGCGGTTACGTGGTCGTTCATTTCCGAAGCCTCGGCGAAAGCATTTGGCGGCGGTCAGAGAGAACTGAAGCTCGCGAATCCGATCGCGGCCGACATGGCCGATATGCGCCCATCGCTGTTGCCGGCCCTGCTTGCTGCCGCTCAACGCAATGCTGATCGCGGCTTCAACGATCTCGCACTCTTCGAAGTCTCCGGCACCTATGAAGGCAATAAGCCGGAAGCGCAGCGCCGCGTTGCTGCCGGTGTTCGCAGGGGTACCGCGAAGCTCGAAGGCGTTGGACGTCACTGGACGGGTAATATTGGGCCGGTTGGCGTCTTCGACGCAAAGGCCGACGCGCTTGCCGTGCTCGAAGCGTGCGGCGCCCCGATGGATAAGTTGCAGATAGAAAGCGGGGGTCCCGCCTGGTACCATCCCGGGCGTTCCGGCACGATCAAGCTCGGGCCAAAGGTGATCCTCGGGACCTTCGGCGAGTTCCATCCGAAGACGCTGGAAACCCTCGACGTCTCTGGGAGCCTTTGCGGTTTCGAGATCTTTATCGATGCCATCCCGGAACCAAAGCAGAAGGCGACACGCACCAAGCCGGCGCTTAACCTGTCGGATTTCCAGACTGTGCGCCGTGACTTTGCTTTTGTGGTCGACAAGGCCGTCGAAGCCGGCGCGATTGTCCGGGCAGCGCTTGCCAGCGACAAGAAGCTGATTACCGGGGTTCAGGTCTTCGACCTCTTCGAAGGCGCATCGCTTGGCGCTGACAAGAAATCAGTTGCCATAGAGGTGGCCATACAGCCCGTGGAGCGCACTCTGAATGACGAAGACCTGGAAGCACTGACAAAACGTATCGTTGAAAGTGTCGGCAAACAGACCGGTGGCGTGTTGCGCGGCTAGCGAAGGTCCGGACACGCGGATTCTGGCCGACAGAAAAAGGGGCGCTTTTGCGCCCCTTCGTTTTGGTACGAGCAGCTGGTTACTTCTGTATAACCTTCCAGTTCTTGTAGAAGATCGAGTTGCTGCCCTTGAGAATGACGCCCATGAACGAAACGATGGCAGCAAACAGGCCCGGCAGATAGGACGGGCGCAGAATATCGACGAACAGGCAATAGCGTGTCTGATCGGTCTGGTTGACCGACTGGTGCATCAGTGTGTCATCGAAGATGAACAGCTTGTCGTCTTTCCAGTAGCTCGTCGTATCGCCGCACCAGATATAGGCCGTGCGATCGTTCATGTCGTTGATGTTGTAAAGCACGCGTATCGTTGCCCGGATCGGACCGAAATGCTTTGAAGTCGAATTCTTTTTGTTGAAGACGGACACACCGATCGTCTTAACGAAATTATACTTCTCGTAGAAGGACGGCACGTTGGCGAAGCTCGGCTGATCTTTGCCGTACCATTTGAAAAAGAACATGCTGCGCGCCTGCTGTTCGGCGCGTGCCTGCAATTGCCCGACGATGTTTTCCTTCTGCGTCGCTGTAATCAGGCGCTTCACCTCGGCTTGATAACTGGCCGGAAGGTCCTGCAGCTTGTAAACGCCCTTGTTGACGTAGGGCAGGGACAGGATGTCGAGAAGGATGTTGAGCGGCGAAAGGAGCCAGGTGAACATGCCATTGCCGAAGAAGTATTGCTCGACAACCTGCAGGTTCAAATTCTTGTTGCGCGACAAATCGTAGAGGCCGCAGATCAGATAAAAGATCACCAGATAAGGGACAAAATAAGCGAGGATCGCCAGAAGAACCAATCCGACAGACCAACGCCGAAGGGACTTTTTCGTTGCTTTTTCCATGGTATTCCAGGTTCGGCGCCAGGGTAAAAACGAGGATGGCGCGGCTTGTTGAGACAAATCGATCTTGCGCGATATACAACCGCCGGCGAACTTTTAAAAGTGGTCAGCGACGGTCAGGAATAGGCCTTAAGGCGATTGGTCTGTCAAGGGAGCGAGAAAGGGACGATCATGAGCGCCCCTTTCTTTCACCAGCAATCTTAAGTCCGATTAGCCATTTACAAGTGCAAGCGACGCCTCCGTGTAACGGTTTCCCGCCACCCGCGTCGGCGAGAGCGCGTCGCCAATCTTGGCGAGATCAGCGGCAGACAGGGAAATATCAGCAGCAGCCGCATTCTCTTCCAGATGCTTGATCTTGCGGGCGCCGGGGATCGGTACGATGAAGTCGCCCTGATGCAGCACCCAGGCCAGCGCCAGCTGTGCCGGTGTGACGCCCTTGTTCGCCGCCAATCCTTTCAGCGTTGCGATCAGGACTGCATTGGCCTCCATGTTCTCGGTCTGAAAGCGCGGCAGCGTCTTGCGCCAGTCATCGGTTCCGAGTTCATCCGGTCTGTTGATCGTGCCGGTGAGGAGACCGCGTCCAAGCGGGCTATACGGCACGAAGCCGATGCCAAGCTCGCGGCAGACGGCAAGAACATCGTTCTCCGGCTCGCGGCTCCACAACGAATATTCGCTCTGCACCGCAGCGATCGGATGCACCTTGTGGGCGCGGCGGATCGTGGCGGCACTGGCTTCCGAGAGGCCAAGCGCTTTCACCTTGCCCTGTCTGACGAGCTCCGCCATGGCTCCGACCGTATCTTCGATCGGAACGTTCGGATCGACGCGGTGCTGGTAGAAAAGATCGATCTGCTCGATACCGAGGCGTCCAAGGGATGCTTCGGCAACGGCCTTCAGATGTTCCGGCCGGCTATCGACACCGACCATGCGCGACATGCCCTCGCCCTCGTCGGCGATCTTGAAGCCGAATTTGGTGGCGATCACCACCTTGTCCCAGCGCCCCTTGAACGCCTTACCGATAAGGATTTCATTGTCGAAGGGTCCATAGACTTCCGCCGTATCGAAGAAGGTGACGCCGATATCCACTGCGCGATGCAGTGTGCGGATTGCATCGGCCTCATCTTGCCCGCCATAGGCGAACGTCATGCCCATGCAGCCGAGACCCACTGCCGAGACGCTGAGTTCTGTTCCAAGTTTGCGTTTTTCCATCACTGATCTCCTTCACGTGTGATGGGTGGAGGATAAGACGTGGAGCAGTGTTCGATAATTGGCTTAAACTTTTACAGCTTGTTCTATAGAATAGATCAATGGATCGTTCCCGGCTTCCCCAATTGGCGATTTTTGCGACTGTCGCGGCGAGCGGCGGCTTTCGTGGCGCGGCCAAAGAACTGGGCATTGCGCCCTCGGCTGTCAGTCACGCGATTGCCAGCCTGGAGCAGAGTTTGGGGGTTAGGCTTCTTACCCGGACCACGCGCAGCGTCGCCGTGACGGAAGAGGGCGCGCTGCTGCTCAAACGGCTTCGTCCGGCCCTTGGCGAGATCGAACTTGCACTCGATGCCGTCAAGGAGGCGAACAACCGCGTTGCCGGCAATCTGCGTCTGAGTGTTCCGCCTTTCGCCGCCCATTGGCTTCTGGCGCCGCGCCTGGCAGCTTTCAGCGAGGCCTATCCCGGTGTGACGCTTGAACTGCGCGTGGAGGAACCGTTCAACGACATTGTCGCGGCAGGCTTGGATGCCGGCATGCGGCTTGGGGAAAGCCTGGAGCCCGACATGATCGCCGTGCGCATGAGCGACGCGATCACAGCAAGCATCGTTGCCACGCCGGGCTATTTCGAAAACCATGCTGCGCCGAGGCACCCGCGCGATCTTCTCGATCACCTCTGCATCCGCCGCCGTTTCTCCAGTGGCCGGGTCTATCGCTGGGAATTCGAAAAGGATGGCGAGGAGATCGTCCTTGACGTAAACGGCCCGCTTGTTCTTGGCGATGACCGGCTTGTGGTTGAAGCGGCCCTCGGCGGTGCTGGTGTTGCGTTCCTCTTGCAAGATATGGCGCCGGAAGCCATAGCTCAGGGCAAACTTCGCCGCGTGCTGGAGGATTGGTGCGCACCCTTTCCCGGCGTTTACCTGTATTACCCGAGCCGCCGGCAGATGCGCCCGGCACTGCGCGCCTTCATTGATTTCTTCAAGTTTACGATCTAGGGGTTGTGGAGATTCATATCAGGCGAGACGAAAACGGTGGTTTTCGAGCGCCGCAGCGCAGAAACTGCCTTTTGCAGGCATGGCGTGAATTTCGACGAAAAGGAGATGTCATCATGTTTCGCTGGGGTATTCTTTCGACGGCAAAAATCGGGGTAACAGCCGTCATTCCCGCCATATGCAATGCGGAGAATTCGGTTGTGTCGGCCATCGCCAGCCGCGACCTTGCGAAAGCCCGTGCTGTCGCTGACCGTTTTGGCGCGCCGCATGCCTTCGGCTCCTACGAAGCGATGCTGGCCTCGAACGATATTGACGGCGTTTATATTCCGCTGCCAACATCACAGCATGTAGAATGGTGCCTGAAGGCAGCCGAGGCCGGCAAGCACGTTCTATGCGAAAAGCCGATCTCGTTGCATGCCAGCGAGATCGCGGCGCTACAGCGCGCCCGCGACACCAATGGCGTGCTGATATCGGAAGCCTTCATGGTGACGTACCATCCGCAATGGTTGAAGGTTCGCGAACTGATAGCGACAGGCGCCATCGGCCGTCTGCAACAGGTGCAGGCTGCGTTCACTTATTTCAACAAGGACGCGAGCAATATGCGCAATCAGCTGTCGCTCGGAGGCGGCGCCTTGCCCGATATCGGCGTCTATCCGACAGTGGTGACACGCTTCGTCACCGGCAAGGAGCCTGTCCGCGCCATGGCGACCATCGACCGCGATCCGGACTTCGGTACCGATCGCTATGCGAGCGTCCGTGCCGACTTCGAGGATTTCGAATTGACCTTCTATGTCGGAACGCAGCTCGCCGCTCGCCAGTCAATCGCCTTCCATGGCGAAAAGGGCTATATCGAGGTCCTCGCGCCGTTCAACACCGGCAAGTACGACCACGCCAAGATCACCTTGCATGACGCAAACCATGGAACTTCAACCGAATATAACTTCGGTAATGTGGACCACTACTGCCTTGAAGTGGAAGCCTTTGCCCGTGCCGCGCAGGGCGAGGATGTCAAGGTGTTCACCCTGGAAAACTCCGTCCTCAATCAAAAGTTGATCGACGCCGTCTACCGTGCGGGCGGCAGCGGCGACTGGGAAACGGTTTGACGAAAAGGCGATAGAGACGATCGGGAGGTCCGCTAGTCTCTTACCAATATACCCCGCCCCGCGCCACATGCACGCGCGGCCTGCCATCCGGTGTATAGAGGCTCTGGGCGCATGCTTCGCATTCTGCTTCGCTGCCCTGCACAATTGGATGCGTTGCCTGGGTGTTGATCAGCGAAAGTATTTCCAGGTTGTTGGAGTTCCAGCGTCCATATTGCTGACCGATCTGCGGGACAGATCTTGGACGTGTGCGGATATGGTCCTCGGGTTTCAGCTCCAGGCCGGTCAGGATATCGCCGCGAGCCGCCATATCGCATGCTTCTTTCAACGCGTGCAGCCGCGCCACGCGGGCCTCCGTCAGCGGGTGGGTACGGAGAATCGAGGGATCGGGAATGCGTCCGCCGGGAAGGATGAGATTTTCCCATATCCTGCCTTGAGCCTTCTCCAGTTTCGTCAGCGCATTGGCGAGACCATCGGGATCGCCAGTCAGCATTGCCGCACCGAGGTCGGCATCGAATTCGCGCGTGCGCGACAGCGCCATCTGCAGCAATCCGCCGATGGTCGGCGCAAACAGCAGCACGATCACGCCGAGCCACGGCACTTGCGCGGCCGATCCGCTGGCCATCCAGGTGATGTTGAACAGGAGGGAAACAATACCGACAGTGGACATCAGCGAGGTAAAGCGCGACACCGTATCGGCCAAGGCCATGACCTTGAGGTCTTCGTTACGAATATGGCTGATTTCATGCGCCAGAACGCCAGTCAGCTCGCGCGCTGTCAGTGCCCGAATGAGCTGGTCGGTAACCGCGACGACAGAATTGTCTCTTCGCCCCACGGCAAAGGCGTTCATCATGCGCGAGGGTATGACATGTAGTTTCGGCGGCTTTGGCAGACTGGCGCGGCGTGCAAGCTCCTCGACGATCGCCAGTCCCTGCGGGAATTCGGCGCGCGTCACCGGCCTTGCCTTATACATCGTCAGCACCATTTGAGGACTTATGCGCCTGATGGCATAAAGGCTGATGCCGCCGAACACGAAGGCGTATATAATGCCGGCCGGGCCCGCCAGGGTCCACGCGCAAACGATGAGCAAGAGCAGGCTTCCCGCCAGCAGCAGCCAGGTATGCAGCCTGTTGATAAGCCGGCTCCGGCGCTGTCCAGGCAAGGGGAGATGGAGTGCATTGTCGGTCATGGGCGATATATGGGGCGAAAAAAGCATTTTGCCGAGTCTTTTAGGGTGATTATGCATGCAAATGCAGCCTCTTCCGACTTGCATGGTAATTTTCCGCTTCTTATATAGCCCTCAACACGCTAGAACCGCCCATCCCGGCGACTCTGGACTGTGAAACCCCTAGAGGCTGCCGTATGGAATGCTCGGCAGAGGTCCCGGCAGCCTGCTGAATGGAGAAGAGTAATGGCTAAAGTTATCGGTATTGATCTAGGTACCACCAATTCCTGCGTCGCTGTCATGGATGGCAAAAACGCGAAGGTTATTGAAAATGCAGAAGGTGCACGCACAACACCTTCGATCATCGCTTTTACGGATAGCGATGAGCGCCTCGCTGGCCAGCCGGCCAAGCGCCAGGCTGTCACCAATCCGGAAGGCACGGTTTTTGCGGTAAAGCGCCTTATCGGTCGCCGCTATGAAGACCCGACCGTTGCCAAGGACAAGAAGCTTGTTCCCTATAATATTGTCAAAGGCGACAATGGCGACGCTTGGGTAGAAGTTCATAACAAGAAATATTCACCGTCGCAGATCTCGGCGATGATCCTGCAGAAGATGAAGGAAACGGCGGAAGCCTATCTTGGCGAAAAGGTCGAGAAAGCTGTCATTACGGTTCCAGCATACTTCAACGACGCCCAGCGTCAGGCTACCAAGGATGCCGGCAAGATCGCTGGCCTCGAGGTCCTGCGCATCATCAACGAGCCGACTGCTGCCGCCCTCGCCTATGGCCTCGACAAGAAGGAAGGCAAGACCATTGCCGTCTACGATCTTGGCGGCGGTACTTTCGACGTTTCGATCCTCGAGATCGGCGATGGCGTCTTTGAAGTCAAATCCACCAATGGCGATACGTTCCTTGGCGGTGAAGACTTCGACATGCGTCTGGTCGAATATTTTGCAGCCGAGTTCAAAAAGGAACAGGGCATCGATCTGAAGAATGACAAGCTCGCTCTGCAGCGCCTCAAGGAAGCTGCCGAAAAGGCCAAGATCGAGCTTTCGTCCGCCCAGCAGACGGAAATCAACCTGCCCTTCATCACCGCTGATGCGACCGGTCCAAAGCACCTGACGATGAAACTGTCGCGTGCCAAGTTCGAGAGCCTGGTCGACGACCTGGTTCAGCGCACTGTCGAGCCATGCAAGTCGGCTCTCAAGGATGCCGGCCTCAAGGCTGGCGAGATCGATGAAGTGGTTCTCGTCGGCGGCATGACCCGCATGCCGAAGATTCAGGAAATCGTGAAAGCCTTCTTCGGCAAGGAACCCCATAAGGGCGTGAATCCTGACGAAGTTGTCGCCATGGGCGCTGCCATTCAGGCCGGCGTTCTGCAGGGCGACGTCAAGGACGTACTTCTGCTCGACGTTACGCCGCTTTCGCTCGGCATCGAAACACTCGGCGGTGTCTTCACCCGTCTGATCGAGCGCAACACGACGATCCCGACCAAGAAGTCGCAGACCTTCTCCACGGCCGAGGACAGCCAGTCCGCCGTGACGATCCGCGTCTTCCAGGGCGAGCGTGAAATGGCTGCCGACAACAAGTCTCTCGGCCAGTTCGACCTCGTTGGCATTCCGCCCGCACCGCGCGGCGTTCCGCAGATCGAGGTGACGTTCGACATCGACGCCAATGGTATCGTCAACGTCTCGGCCAAGGACAAGGGAACGGGCAAGGAGCACCAGATTCGTATCCAGGCATCCGGCGGTCTTTCCGATGCGGACATCGAAAAGATGGTCAAGGACGCCGAAGCCAATGCCGAAAGCGACAAGAAGCGCCGCGAGGCCGTCGAGTCGAAGAACCAGGCGGAAGCTTTGGTCCATTCGACCGAGAAGTCGCTCAAGGATTATGGCGACAAGGTTTCCGCTGAGGACAAGGCGTCGATCGAAACGGCTCTTGCCGAATTGAAGACGGCAGTTGAAGGCGACGATGCCGAGGTGATCAAGGCCAAGACCCAGACGCTTGCCGAAGTTTCGATGAAGCTTGGTCAGGCCATGTATGAAGCCTCGCAGGCTGCCGAGGCCGCTTCTGCGGAAGGTGGCGAAGCCGATGCAACCGCCAAGGCGGATGACGATGTCGTCGATGCCGATTTCGAAGAAATCGACGAAGACGGCAAGAAGAAGTCCGCTTAACCGACTTCACTGCGTTCTAATAAAAAGCCCGGCCATCGTGCCGGGCTTTTTTACGCGCGCGCATAGTGTTCTTAGACTTAATGCTAAATTGACAACGCAATTTACAAAGAATAACTAAATCCAATATTTTTAATCGATTTAAATCACCCTGGGAGGGGTGTGATTTTGATTGGCGAACGCAATCGCCCTCGCGTCTTTCCGCGAATTTTTCCAACGACACAAATTTCATCACCACATCTTTGGAGGAACCCATGCTGCTCAAACGCACTTTTCCGGCCGCACTACTCGGCACAATCATACTGGCCGGCTGTAACGGCGGGGATGACAAGCACGCAACGAACGATACGAGCGGAACCTATGACAAGCAGATCGCTGATCTGAAAGCAGAATTTGAAACCAGGCTGAAAGGCCAGGACGATGTGTGGTCGCAGAAGCTGGCCAAAATGACCCAGGATTATACGGACGGGCATTTGAGCGACCAAAGCCTGATAAGCGCATTGCAGACGGTTGTTGACAAACTTGGCAAGGATGCAGAAGCGAATAAAGCAGCCAATGCTCTTGGCAATGACACCTTGGAAAAGCGGATCTCGGATCTAGAAAAGCGCCCGACGGTTGATCCGGCAGATATTGCCAAGCTGCGAGAGGCTCTGGATAAGGCGACAGGCGATGATACGGCTGCACACAAATTACTCAGTGATCGGCTCGACCGTCTTGAGGCCTTGACCATAGCTCTGCAGGAGACCAAGGCCGATAAAACGGCCATCGATACGCTGAATGCAACGATCAAGACTTTACAAGATCAGCTTGCCCAAATGGCAAAGGATGCTGCGGACAAGGTTGCCAAGCTTGAGCAGCGCATTGCCCAATTGGAACTCATTAATGAGGCCGGCGGGCCGCGTGTGGATCAGGACCTGGCAGGCTACGTTAATACAACGCGTGGTTCGGCAGAGGGGGGAGAGATCTCAAAAGGCAATACATTTCCAGCCACGGCTATGCCTTTTGGTTTCAACATGTGGACACCAGTCAATACAACCAATGAAGGTCCTTTTTATGAGGCCACCCCGGGCAAGAATATACTTGCCTTTGCTGTGACGCATGAAGCCAGCAAATGGAATGGCAATCATCAAGCTTTTAAGTTCATGCCGGTTAAAAATGAGAGGGTTGATATAGCAGACTATCCATCAAACGATCCATGGTTTGGCAAACCGTCGTCGTCGTCGTATGCTGGCGAATCATTCCAGCGAAAAAATGAAATTGCCAAGGCGCATTATTATAGCGTTACGTTTGACAATGGCATGCAAACCGAAATCACCCCGACGAATCATGCCGCCTATATCCGCTTTACCGCACCTGACACGATGGCAAAAATCACGATCGCTTTCGATCAATTTTTTAACAACGACCATCCAAAAAAACGCGCTTCTGGTGCATTAACATTCAACCAAGCAGATGGAACTGCTTCAGGATATACCGCATATGGGGCGAGTGATTTTACCCCGCAACTCTATTTTTATATCAAATTCGACGGGCCGATTACCAATTCCCAAGATAGCTCTGGGGATGTTAAGGGCTGGGTGCAGTTTGATACACCAGCAGACTCCAAGGTTGTCGGCATGAGCATTGCGACCTCTTTCATCAGCGTGGAACAAGCAAAAGACAATCTTGAACAGGAAATTGCGGGTAAAAGCTTTGATGATGTCAAGACGCTGGCCGAGAAAGCCTGGAATGACAAGCTGAACATGGTTCAAGTGCAAGGTGCTAGCGAGGACCAAAAAACTATTCTTTATTCCAACATGTATCGTAGCTTCCTTTATCCCAATTCGGCTTGGGAGAATGCCGTCGACCCCAAAGATCCGACCAAGAGGATTGCCCAGTATAGCAGTCCCTATACGCGTACGGACAAAATCAAACCGGGCAAGATCTGGGTTAATAACGGCTTTTGGGATACATATCGGACCACCTGGCCGCTTTATGCGCTGCTGATCCCCAAACAGTCCGGCGAAATGCTCAATGGCTTTGTCAATGGCTTTAAAGATGGCGGCTGGACAACCAGATGGTCCAACCCTGGCTATGTGGATTCCATGGTGGCGACAAGCGCGGATGTGACCTTTGCCGATGCTTACGTGAAAGGCATACGCAATTTTGATGTAGCGGCGGCCTATCAATCCATGCTGCGCAATGCCACAACCTATAGCAAAGACGGTGATCGCGGTCGCAAGGGCATGGCGACATGGCCTTTTTATGGTTATATGCCGAAGGAAGTTAACACTAACGACCCAGGTCAAAATCAAGTCTCTTGGTCTCTGGAAGGGTCCGTCAATGATTTTGGCATTGCCCAGATAGCTGCGACTTTAAACCATGAAGGGAAAGTCAGCCAGAATTATGCCGATGAAGCGACTTATTTCACCAATCGTGCTCGCAATTACGCCCTTCTTTTCGATAACATAACAAAAACAGGGACCTGGACCGGGGGGTGGTTTCGTCGGAAGAATCAGGCAGGAGAGTGGGCCTCCGCAGGGGATACGCAAAGCTGGGGTTATGGCTATTGCGAAGGCAATGCCTGGAGCTATGCCTTCCTTGCGCCGCAAGATGGCCAGGGTCTTGCCAATCTTTATGGCGGCCGCGATAAGCTGAAAGCCAAGCTGGATACGTTTTTTACGACAAAACCGACCAGAAACGGTGGAAGCTATGGCTCGTTGCATGAAGCCAATGAGGCCGACGAAGCCGGCAGACTCGCGAATGTTGGCGAATATCAGCACTCCAATCAGCCGGTGCATCATTCGATCTATATGTATAATTATGCCGGAGCTCCCGCGGAGGGCCAAAGACATCTGCGCGATGTCATGGATAAGCTCTATTTCACTGGTTTTGATGCCAATCACGTCTCCAATGGCGAGGGCTATATTGGCGATGAAGACAATGGCGAAATGTCCGCCTGGTATGTCTTAAGCGCCATGGGCATTTATCCCGTCTCTGTCGGCCGGCCCGAATATGCCATCGGCGCGCCCTATTTTGAAAAGATGACCGTCTGGCTGCAAGCCCGTGATGGCGAAACGATCACCAACAAGCCGCTGACCATTCGTGCGCCCGGCGTCAGCGCAACCAACCGCTATGTGCAGAGCGTCAAACTCAACGGCAAGCCATTGTCGCATAATTACATCAAGCATTCCGATGTTGCCGATGGCGGAACGCTCGATTTCGTGATGGGGCCGAACAAATCAGACTGGGGCACAGGCACTGATGATGTGCCAACATCAATCACGCAAGGCGATGCCAAGCCTGCGCCTCTGGTGTCGATCCTGCCAGTCTTACCTGCAAAGAAAAATGAGGAGACAGGGGAAATTACCCCGTCGCGGGTGTTGTATGTCTTGAGCGCAGGGCCAGACAAGGATAAGGAGCACCTCATCGACCGCAATTCGAGCACGGAATGGGCAAGCTCCGGAGCCGGTGCCTCGATTGAAGCAACGATCATCGCACCACGAAGGGTAGATACAGTGAAGCTTTATACGCTGACCTCTAGCGCCACTGCGGGCAAAGACCCGACCGGCTGGGCACTGGAGGCAAGCAATGATGGCACAACTTGGACGACGCTTGATGAGCGCAAGGATCAGACGTTTACTTGGCGCCAGCAGACAAGACCTTTTGCCATCAAGACGCCTGGCAACTATGCGCGCTACCGCTTGAAGCTCAATGATGCGACACCTGTCAATATTGCAGAGTTTGAACTTCTGGCCGATCCGCAAACGCCGTAAGGTTTTGTTTGTGTGCAGGTCCGCCATAGGACTTTTGGATAGTTGATGAGTTCCAGGATTGGCACTGAACAAGCCAAACATAAGCCTCGAATTCGTGGAGTGCCTGCCACACAAACGCAATAATCAGCAAATATGCGCCATTTCGGGCGAATCAATATAAGTTGGCTATGGCATTCAAGGCGATGAGCACCTAAATACCGCCTTTAAATGCGTTTCTGAAGAAGCGTTCGCGAATTTCTGGGAATGAGTGTCTGGATGAAGGCTGACTATTACGAAACCCTCGGCGTAGCGAAAAGCGCTGATGAGAAAGAGCTGAAGAGCGCTTTCCGTAAACTGGCAATGCAATATCACCCCGACAAGAATCCGGGCGACGCCGATGCCGAACATCGCTTCAAGGAAATCGGCGAGGCCTATGAAACCCTGAAGGACCCCCAGAAGCGTGCTGCCTATGACCGGTTCGGTCATGCCGCATTCGAAAACGGCGGGATGAATGGCGGCGGCGGGTTTGGCGGCGCCGGTGGCTTTGCCGATATTTTCGAGGACATTTTCGGCGAGATGATGGGCGGTGGACGCCAGCGCCGCTCGGGCGGGCGCGAGCGTGGCGCCGACCTGCGTTACAATATGGAAATAACGCTGGAAGAAGCCTATGCTGGCAAAACGGCGCAGATCAGGGTTCCAACCTCGATCACATGCGACGAATGTTCGGGCAGCGGCGCCAAGCCGGGTACGCAGCCGGTCACTTGCAGCCTCTGCAGTGGCTCCGGGCGTGTCCGGGCGGCGCAGGGTTTCTTCTCGATCGAGCGCACCTGCCCGACCTGCCATGGCCGCGGCCAGATCATCAAGGATCCCTGCCCGAAATGCAGTGGCCAGGGGCGTATAACCGAGGAGCGCGCGCTGTCGGTCAATATCCCAGCCGGCATCGAGGACGGCACGCGTATCCGGCTTACGGGCGAGGGCGAAGCGGGCCTGCGTGGCGGACCTGCCGGCGATCTCTATATTTTCCTCTCATTGAAGCCGCATGAATTCTTCCAGCGCGATGGCGCCGATCTTTATTGCAAGGTGCCCATCTCGATGACGACCGCGGCGCTTGGCGGTCAGTTTGAGGTAGCGACGCTCGACGGCACGCAGACACGTGTCAAGATTCCGGACGGTACGCAGAACGCCAAGCAATTTCGCCTGAAGGGCAAGGGCATGCCGGTCCTGCGCCAGCCGGCCATGGGTGACCTGTATATTCAGATCGCAATCGAGACACCGCAAAATCTCAACAAACGTCAGCGTGAGCTGCTGGAAGAGTTCGATCGCATCTCGTCGCAGGACAACAGCCCGCAATCGTCGGGCTTCTTTGCGCGGATGAAAGAGTTCTTCGAGGGCCTAAGCGAATAATTTTATTGGAACTTTTCCGGGTGCCGGTCTTGCTTCCACCACGTGTTGCGTCATAAACTTGTCTAACTGCGACGGAGGATGAGCGGGATGTCACGACCCTTGGGAAAGAAGCTGGCCGAAAAGTTCGGCGAGGAAATCCGGTTCTTCAAGGGATGGATGCATGGCCCCAAGGCCGTGGGCTCGATCCTGCCGACCAGCTCCATAACGGCCCGCCGCATGGCCAGCGTCGTCAACCCGCACTCAGGCCTTCCCGTGCTTGAGCTGGGGCCGGGTACCGGCGTTATTACCCGTGCAATTCTCGATCGCGGCGTTGCTCCGTCCAAACTCTACAGCGTTGAATATTCATCGGATTTTGCCCAGCATTTGCGCGAGGATTTTCCCGGTGTGAATATCATCGAGGGCGATGCCTTCAATCTGGATGTGACCCTCGGCGACAAGCGCGAGCAGAAGTTCGACTCGGTCGTTTCTGCCGTACCGCTTTTGAATTTTCCTGTCGGCGACCGCGTCAAGATCATCGAAGATTTGCTGCGCCGCATTCCGCATGGCCGGCCGATCGTGCAGATCACCTATGGACCGATGTCGCCCGTTCCGGCCGGGCGCGGCAATTACAAGATCGAACACCTCGATTTCATCATCCGTAATGTGCCGCCTGCGCGTCTGTGGGTCTACCGCCGGGTCGATTGACCTCCTATAGTCCTCCCGTGTCTGGCACTTCCTCAGAGGGAACTCAATGCTGCCGAAAATTCTTGTTTTCGCGGGCTCGAACCGTTCGGGCGCTTTTAGCGGCCAAGTTGCCAATGTTGCAGTCCGAACGTTGGTGGAACTTGGCGCCGATGTCACGCGGATCGCGCTGATCGACTATCCGCTGCCACTTATGGACGAGGATCTCGAGGAGGAAAAAGGCATTCCGGAAAATGCCATGCAACTTGGCCGGCTGTTCGCGGCGCATGACGCACTTTTGATCGCATCGCCGGAATACAACTCGTCGATCCCGCCGCTGGTCAAGAATACCATTGATTGGGTTAGTCGCATCTCGAAGGACGGCGACAAGCCGCTCAAGCCCTATGCGGGAAAGGTCGTGGCGCTGTGCTCGTCCTCGAACGGCAATTTCGCAGGCATACGCTGTCTGTATCATCTGCGTGCCGTGCTGATGAATGTTGGCACCCAGATCATTACAGAACAATGCTCGGTGCCGCGCGCCCAGGATGCATTCGACGAGGATGGTGCCTTCAAGGATGAGCGAACTGCCAAATCGATGCAGCGCGTGTGCCAATCCTTGATCGACCACACGAGATTCGCCAGTTCTCGTCGATAGGCGAAAGTTGCGCTAGCCTAGCCGGTTGACCTGTGCGATTGGGGTTCGATCAACAAAAGGGAGATTTGTCATGACGGATGCGGCCTTGCGCGAGCGCCTGATCGTTGGACTGGATGTGCCGACTTTGAAAGCAGCCGAACAGGCGGTCAGCGAACTTGGCGATACGGTGTCGTTTTATAAGATCGGTTACCAGCTGGCATTTGCCGGCGGACTTGGTTTTGCCAGCGAACTTGTCAGCTCAGGCAAGAAAGTCTTCCTCGATATGAAACTTCTCGACATCGACAATACCGTCGCCAAGGGGGTGGAGAGCATTGTCAGGATGGGCGTCACCATGCTTACATTGCACGCTTATCCCAAGGCGATGAAGGCGGCAGTCGAGGCAGCCAGGGGGTCGGACCTTTGCCTTCTCGGTGTAACGGTACTGACTTCGATGGATCAGCAGGATCTGGTTGATGCGGGCTATGAGCACGATCCCCATACGCTGGTCCTCATCCGCGCCGAGCAAGCGCTTCAAGCGGGAATGGGCGGGATCGTCTGTGCGGCAACAGAAGCTGCCGCCGTCCGCAAGATCGTCGGACCGGAGCTGGCCGTCGTCACTCCTGGAATCCGTCCGGCCGGTTCCGACGTGGGCGATCAGAAACGGGTGATGACGCCCGCCGATGCGCTGCGGTCCGGAGCAAGCCATCTCGTCGTCGGCCGGCCGGTCGCCAGCGCTTCAGACCGTAAAGCCGCGGCCGAGACGATTCTTGCGGAAATGGCTGGCATCAGTGCTGGAATGAGGTGAAGATTGCGGAACTTTGCCCGAGAAATAAAACAAGAATTGCTGATTCTGGCGCAAGAATCCCCGGAATTGGCGCAAGAATATCAACCTGCTGGTGTAATTTGATTGTGGAGGGTAGAGGAAATGGCCAAAGGATATTGGATCGCGCGGATCGATGTCAGGGATCCGGAACGTTACAAGGACTATATTTCTAAAGCCAAGCCTGCATTTGAGAAATACGGCGCCAATTTTCTGGCTCGCGGCGGCCTGTATCATGTGCTTGAAGGTCAGGCTCGCGGCCGCAACGTTGTCATCGAATTTCCTTCCGTTCAAGCGGCTCTCGACTGCTATAATTCTAAGGAATATCAAGCAGCTAGGGCAATTCGCATTACCGTTGCCGATGGAGATATGCTGGTCGTCGAAGGCGCTTGATCGCTGGCGGGGCGGTGGTTTCCAGCGCGCGAAGTTGTGAACATCTATACCCGGCCTTATCCCATTGTTGCATTGCAATATTGGGGAAACCCGCTACGGTCACTGACCAGTCAAGCAATCTTTCATATTTAAGGGAGAGATTCTTGGAACTGACGTTGTGTTGATCGATCGGAAATTGGATGTTTTATCAGCTCTATGAACTGAACCACGCCGCACTCCAACCCTACCGCGCACTCGCCGACGCCACCAAGCTATTCTACGATAACCCCTTGAATCCATTGTCTCAAACCGTCGTCGGGCGCTCGGTTACCGCCATGTGCGAGTTGTTCGAGCGCACGACGCGATGCTATGGCAAACCCGCCTTCGGCTTGCCGGCAACCATGGTCGATGGTGTCGAAACCGACATAAAAGAAAAAATCGTCTGGTCGAAACCGTTCTGTAACCTCATTCATTTCAAGCGTGCCTTGAATGCCAAACGTCCTGCCGACCCAAAGATTCTCGTGGTGGCACCGATGTCCGGTCACTATGCAACTCTGCTGCGTGGTACCGTGGAAGCGTTGCTACCGCATGCCGAGGTCTATATCACCGATTGGGTTGACGCCCGTAGCGTTCCGCTGAGCGACGGCAAATTCGATCTCGATGATTATATAGACTATGTTATTGAAATGCTTCATGCATTGGGCGAAGATACGCATGTCGTGGCCGTCTGTCAGCCTTCCGTTCCGGTGCTTGCCGCCGTGTCAATCATGGAGACCAATGGGGATAGATACGCACCTTCCAGCATGACGCTGATGGGCGGGCCGATCGACACCCGCAAGAACCCCACTGCCGTCAACAAGCTGGCGGAAGAAAAGGGGATCAACTGGTTCCGCGATAACGTGATCATGTCGGTTCCGTGGCCGCATGGCGGGTTCATGCGTGATGTCTATCCGGGGTTCCTGCAGTTGTCCGGCTTCATGAGCATGAATCTCGACCGCCATATCAGTGCCCACAAGGAGTTCTTCATGCATCTGGTGCACGAAGACGGTGATTCCGCTGACAAGCATCGCGAATTCTATGACGAATACCTTGCCGTCATGGATTTGACCGCGGAATTCTATCTGCAGACTGTGGATACGGTATTCGTTCGCCAGGCATTGCCGAAAGGCGAAATGACTCACCGGGGCCTCCCGGTCGATCCGTCCGCTATTCGCAACGTTGCGCTTCTCACCGTCGAGGGGGAGAACGACGATATCTCCGGCGTCGGCCAGACCAAGGCTGCCCAGACATTGTGCATCAATATTCCGGACGAGATGCGTATGCATTACCTGCAACCGAAGGTTGGCCACTACGGCGTATTCAACGGCTCGCGGTTTCGTGCGGAGATTGCGCCACGCATTGTCCAGTTTGTTAATGATCACGCACAAATGAACCGCAAGACCAACGTGACGCCGATCGCAAAGCGCGCCTGATCTCTAATCCGTCGGATGTATCGGTGAAACGCCGGGCCGTATCAAAGCGACTTGCCAGTCATGCTCGTCTCCGTGCCTCACGTTCGACAATAAACCGTTTGAAATCAATAGACTAAACGACGTCTCCCACGGACCAGATCTTGTGTCCGCCTGAATTTTGAATAGCCGGCGCAATTTCTGACGCATCGCCGGAGCCCTCATGAATATTGGGGGAATGCGAAATTTCAAATTTTAACCATATATTAACAATGGCCGGATCGTGGCGCCATTGTGATTGACTCGTGTCCCCTCCCGCCATTAACGTTTTGTTAACGATAGCGGATCGGTCTGGAGTAAAGCATGTTCGGGGTAGCAGGGGTTGTAAAGACCATGGTCGCCATGGCGCTCTTCGGCGGCATGCTTGGCGCAAACGCCGCCTTTGCCTCCGAAGCATTCATGACCACCGGCGGTCTGACATCACAGCCAATCGGCCATTATGAGTTCTGCAAGCGGCTGCCGGAAGAATGCTCCATACGCAGCCGGAATGTCATGCCGGAAAAGATGAACCATGATTTCTGGCAGTTGATTGTCAACGTCAACAGCAATGACAACCATAAGATCAAGCCATTGACTGATATGGAAATTTACGGCGTCGAAGAGTATTGGGCCTATCCCGACAAGGTTGGCGATTGCGAGGATTATGTCCTTTTGAAGCGACGCGACCTGATGCAGTCGGGCATTTCTCCGGCCAATCTATTGATTACCGTGGTGCGCAAGCCCGATGGTGAAGGCCACGCTGTGCTGACCGTCCGCACTGACAAGGGCGACTTCGTCCTTGATAACCTCGTTGACGGCGTAGAGAATTGGTCAGAAACCCCGTATACCTACCTCAAACGTCAGGCGACCAACAATTCGGGTCGTTGGGTCAGCATTGAGGCTCCCACCAATATTCTGGTTGGTTCGGTCCAATAATTGGGCGAAGTCGAGCTCAACCCATTTCAAAAGCTGCCTGATGAGAAAGTCTGGCAATTTGCGGCGCATCTTAAGAGAATCGTTTCTTGAAGTATCTCCTCAAGCTGTCGACATCGAATCCGCCCCCATCCGGTACGAGATGGCTTCCGCAAGATGAATACGCCCGACGATTTCTTGTCCGTCGAGGTCTGCGAGTGTGCGGGCAACTTTTAACACCCGGTGATAGGCCCGCGCGGAGAAGCGCATTTGCTCGCTCGCCTGCTGCAGCAAGGTAACGCCGGGTCCATCCGGTTGTGCCACCTGTTCGATGAGAGCAACGGAGCACTGCGAGTTTGTGGTGATCGCTGGAAACCCCAATTCCTCGTAGCGCCTCTTTTGCATTGTCCGAGCCCGCGCAACCCGTCCAGCGACGGATGCGCTGCTTTCCGAAGAGTGCGGACGTATGAGATCGGTTGCACTCACGGACGGGACGTCGATCCTGATGTCGATACGGTCCAGTAAGGGCCCAGAAATTCTTGCTTGATAATCTTGCCGGCATCGTGGCCCTCTCGCACATTGATGGCCGGGTTCCCCCGCCATGCCGCAGCGGCACGGATTCATAGCTGCAACAAGCTGGATCTGCGCCGGGTAGGAGATGCGGTGATTGGCGCGCGCGATCATGCATTCACCGGTTTCCAGGGGTTGGCGCAACGAATCGAGAACCTGCGGCGTAAACTCTGGAAACTCGTCGAGAAACAGTACGCCGTGATGGGCGAGAGAGACTTCACCAGGCCTTGCACGAATACCGCCCCCAACCATAGCCGCCATGGAAGCCGAGTGATGCGGCGCGCGAAATGGCCGTCTGTCCGTCAATTTGCCGCCCATGAGTTCACCGGCGATCGAGGCGATCATCGAGACATCGAGCAGCTCACGCGGCAGCAGTGGCGGAAGGATGGAGGGAAGACGCTGCGCCAGCATTGATTTGCCGGACCCTGGCGGGCCCATCATCAACAGGTTGTGCCCACCCGCTGCCGCGACCTCCAACGCGCGCCGCGCACTTTCCTGGCCTCTTATATCTGCAAGATCTGGCAGTCCCATCGCACTCGTCTGCATGACGGGTTCAGGACGTGACAGGACCTGTGTACCGCGAAAATGATTGGCAAGCTGGATCAGACTGCGCGGCGCAAGAATATCGATGTCGGAGCCGGCCCATGCGGCTTCCGGGCCACAGGACGCCGGGCATATCAGCCCCTTCTCTTGCCGGTTGGCAGCAATGGCTGCGGGCAGCACGCCCGCGACATGGGTAATGGTTCCATCCAGCGACAGTTCGCCGAGCACCACATAGCTCTGAAGGGCGTCGGCAGGCATGGCGCCAAGCCCCGCCATCAATCCTACGGCGATCGGCAGATCGTAGTGGCTTCCTTCCTTGGCAAGTCGGCGGGCGCGAGATTCACCGTCACCTTCTTGACGGGCATGGAAAGCCCCGAGGCATGGAGTGCCGCCTGAACCCGCTCCCGGCTTTCGGCGACTGCCTTGTCCGGAAGACCGACGATATGCATGCCCATTTTGCCGGGCGCGATCATCACCTGCACATCGACAGGCTGAGCTTCAATACCTTGGAAGGCAACCGTACGAACGCGGGTAACCATGAAATCTTTCTTGAAAATGCAGACGTTTGAAAATGAAGAATGCTAAAGAACGTACATCAGCACACTTCAACCTGCATGACAAGAACAATAAGTGAACAGATTGCAGCGGGCGAGAATTACTGGCGTTTGGCTTCGACCACATCCCAAAAAAGCCCCGCAATATCTGCACCGCCGAAACGTTTGACCTCTCGAACGCCGGTCGGGGAAGTGACATTGATTTCGGTCATAAAGTCGCCGATCACGTCAATACCCACCAGAATGAAACCGCGCTCGCGCAAGGACGGTCCAATCCGCGCGCAGATTTCGCGTTCACGATCCGTGAGTTCGGTTTTCTCGGCGCGGCCGCCCACATGCATGTTGGAACGCGAGTCGGTTTCAGATGGCACTCGATTGATCGCGCCGACAGGCTCGCCATCAATCAGGATGATCCGTTTGTCGCCCGAACGCACATCTTTCAAATAGCGCTGTGCAATGAATGGTTCGCGGAACATCTGGCCGAACATTTCCAGCAACGACGTCAAGTTGCGGTCGCCATCGGTCAAGTGAAACACACCTGCGCCGCCATTGCCATAAAGCGGTTTCAGAATGATATCGCCGAATTCTTTGCGGAAAGCCGCGATTTCCAAGGGATCCTTGGTGATAAGCGTTTCCGGCATTAGATCGGGAAACTCGGTGACGAAAATCTTCTCGGGGCTGTTACGCACCCAGGCAGGATCGTTGACGACAAGCGTCATGGGATGAATCCGCTCCAGTATGTGTGTCGTCGTGATGTAGTTCATGTCGAAGGGCGGGTCCTGGCGTAGCAGAACCACGTCCATTTCCGACAGATCGCGCGAAACCGGTTCTCCCAGCGTATAATAATCGCCTTCGATATCGCGGACGTTCAGTTCTTCCACGCGCGCAGAAACCACGCCATCGCGCATGCTGAGGCGGTCGGGGGTATAGTGATAGAGTAGGTGACCGCGTTTTTGCGCCTCGAGGCAAAGCGCAAAGGTTGTATCGCCAGCGATCCGGATCGATTTGATATGGTCCATCTGGACCGCGACTTTGAGTGCCATGGAACGTCCCCCGACAGGATTAGGAGTGTTCACATGGCGATGTCACGTTCAATGGTCAAGGTCAATGCCAAGACGGCATCAACATCCTGCGAGGTTACAAGCGGGCCATGCAGATATTGGTGTGGCCAGCGCCGATAAAGCCAAGGCGGCTAGCCGCACCCTTGGAGAGATCAAGCATCCGGCCTCTGACGAAGGGCCCACGATCATTGATGCGCACAACGACGGTTTTGCCATTGCGCTGGTTCGTGACCTTGACTCGGGAACCGAGCGGCAAGGTGCGATGAGCGGCGGTGAGAGCGGAAGGGTTCATCCGTTCACCGGAAGCGGTTCTGGAATGAAGGGCGTACCAGGAGGCACCGCCACAGGCCGAACCGGCACTAGCGGATACAGCGCCCAACATCAGAAAAAGGATGGATGAAATAAGTACCGTGCGGATACTTGCAAAAGAGACCATGTGAAATTCACACTTTGAGGTAGCCCGCGGCACAGAACAGCCGGACTGAAGACACACGCGTAGAGATTGACCCCCGGGCAAGTAGATCGTGGCGTGAGCGAGTAGCTCCTTCTATTTTAGAGAAATGTGGCCTTGAGGTGACCCGTCCTGGCAACGTTGCCTAGATCAATCCAGAATATGCCCTAAGTTACTCAAAAAACTTGTCTTAATATGACTCAAAACGTGATTATAGATGCTTGCGTTAAAACGCAATGTGACTGCAGACGGCTCAAAATAAGGCCATAATGTGATGAACTTCAATAGAATTATTGAGCGATGACTACGAGTTGGCCGCTGCGTTTCAAAAATCGATAAACCTTTAGATGTAAAAACGCCCCGGCTTGTGAAGGCCAGGGCTTGAAAAACTCGAAATTTGATCCGGATTATGCGAGCGCGGAGGCGTCCAAAGCGTGGATGATACCGCGCAGTTCGGCAAGACCGCGCAGGCGACCAATTGCCGGATAACCGGGCGTCACGTCCTTGTTCAGATCGTCGAGCATGCGGTGCCCGTGATCAGACCGAAAAATGATACTGTTCACCTTGTCGCGCCTGCGGTCTTCAGTGAGAAGCTCGCGCAACACCGCCACCATATCTACATCCCCTTCAAGGTGAGCCGCTTCGTGGAAGCTGCGTCCGTCGCCCTCGCGGGTCGTCGCCCGCAGGTGAGCGAAGTGGATGCGAGGGGCAAAGCGCCCGGTGATCTCTGGGAGGTCATTGTCAGCCCGCACGCCAAGACTACCGGTACAGAGGCACATGCCATTTGCAGGCGAGGGTACCGCGTCGAACAGCGCCGCATAGTCTGCGCCAGTCGATGCGATACGCGGCAGGCCGAAGAGCGAACGGGGCGGATCATCAGGATGCAAGGTCAGCTTTACGCCGAGCTCGTCGGCAACCGGCGTCACGGCCTTCAGGAATTCAATCAGATGCTGACGCAGCCGATTCGCATCGATGCCGGAATAGGTTTCGAGCTTGTCGCGGAACGCCGGTATGGTCAGGGGTTCCGTGGTCGAGCCAGGGAGCGCGCTGGCGATATTGCGCGTAAGATCAGCAATTTCCTGGGCATCCATACCTTTATAGAGGTCGCTGGCAATCTCGCGGTCAGTCTTTGAGTAGTCGCGTTCGGCACCGTCTCGCTGCAGGATGTGCAAATCGAACACAGCGAACACGTTGTGGTCGAAGCGCATCGCCGTCGAGCCGGTCGGCGTGACATAGTCGAGATCGGTGCGGCACCAGTCGACCACGGGCATGAAGTTGTAGCAGATGACCTTGATGTCGTTGGCCGCGAGTGCTTCCATGCTGGCGATCCAGGCGGCAATCTCGTGCTTGGCAGCGCCACCGAGGCGCTTCACAGCATCAGGAATCGGGATGCTCTCCACGACCGACCAGGTCAGCGGCGTCCGGCCAGCCGGTGTCGACTCAATCAGTGACTTACGCTCATGCACCTGCGCCGTTGTCCATGCTTCACCAATTGGAACCTCGTGTAGCGCCGAAACGATATCGGTCGCGCCCGCCTGCCGCACATTATCGAGTGAGACACCAGCTTTTGGGCCAAACCATCGCCATGCCTGACGCATTCATTCCTCCGTCAAATTATACCGCCGACCCCCTGTCACACAAATGATCCGGGGTGGCTCTTTCTCAAGGTCTCGATATCGGGGATGACGGCATTCAGATGCTGCTTCATCGCCGCACAGGCGGCCGGCACGTCATGGGCTTCGATGGCATTGCGAATGATCTGGTGCTCGGACAGGACATGCTCCATGCGGCCCAAACCCGGCAATGTCATGCGCCGCGCCCGATCGATCTGCACCTTCACCGGCTTGAGATAATGCCAGATGCCGGGATGGCCGGAAATTCCGGCAATCGCTTCGTGGAAAGCCTCGTCGGCCTCGTGAAACGCGCTCGTGTTCTGACGATCGGCAAAGAAGCGCTGACGGGCGAGGATTTCATCGAGCCATTCGACATCCTTCGCGGTCGCGACGGCTGCCGCACGCTCCACGGTTGCTCCCTCGAGCGCCTGGCGGATCACCACGGCCTCGGGGATCAGCGCAACCGGAATACGGGCGACAAATGTTCCCGATTGCGGAAAGACATCGACAAGTCCGTCTTCAACCAGACGGATCAACGCTTCGCGCACTGGCGTGCGACTGACGCCAAAGCGTTCGGTGAGGACTTTCTCGTTGAGAGCCGTTCCCGGTGTCATCTCCATCGCTACGATGGCTGCGTGCAGCTCGCGGTAAATTGCGGTGGCAGTGGTCATCCGCCCGGCCGGTGCCCCCCGGGGTCCTGGGCTTGTCGCGCGCGCACCGCGATTGACACCTGAAGTTCGCACCTCGGGCGGCGTTGCAATGGCTAAGCCTTTGCCTGCATGGTTCTCTGCTGTCATTGCAGTGCTCCATTTCCATATTCACGGATCATCCGATCTATTGAATGATGGAATTCTATTTGAATTCATAGTCCGGGACCGGCGTTATGCGATGATATCAAACGCATTCAGTTTCGGTTGACATACTAATATATTATTATTTAGTCTTCGCCAAGATCATCGTTGCCAATGTTCACAAATGGCGCAATTGGCCATTATCGATCGAGCATCAACGGCTTGGCATCAAGGTCGGTGCAGACGCGATGGTGGTAGCAAGGACGCATAATGACACTTCATCCTGACCGACTTTTCCCGATCGAGCCCGATGCGCGAGGGATCGCCCGCCGTCTGTTCAGTGCGGTCGAGAGGTTGCCGATCATCTCGCCGCATGGTCACACCGATCCGCTCTGGTATGCGAATGACGAAGCGTTTCCAGACCCGGCGAGCCTGTTCGTCAAGCCCGATCATTATATTTTTCGCATGCTCTACTCGCAGGGTGTGCGGTTGGAAGATCTCGGCGTGCCACGTCAGGATGGAGGCCCCGTGGAGGCTGACGGCCGCAAGATATGGCGACTGTTTGCGAAGCACTTCTACCTGTTTAGGGGCACACCCTCCCGCCTATGGTTTGAGCACGCACTGGAATCGGTTTTCGGCATCGAGGAGCGGCTTGGAGAGAACAATGCAGATGCGCTTTATGATCGGATTGCAGAGCGCCTGACAGAACCGACCATGCGTCCGCGAGCGCTCTACAAACAGTTTGGCATCGAAGTCATCTCGACGACAGATGCGGCGACGGATCAACTTGCGGCGCATGATGCCATCTTGAAATCCGGTTGGGACGGCCGCGTCGTTCCCGCCTACCGGCCCGATGCCGTCGTCGATGCATCGCGTGCGGACTTTCTCACGAACGTCGAGGGTTTTGTTGGACTTGCGGGCACTAAACTCGACTATGAGGGATATCTCGAAGCGCATCGGGTGCGACGTGCCTATTTCAAGCGACGTGGTGCCACGTCCAGCGATCACGGACACCCGAACGCTCGTACCGCTGATCTTTCTGTCTCCGCGGCGTCAGCATTGTTCCAACGAGTGCTGAAAGGCGCTTCGCCTGAAGACGCCGACCTCTTCCGCGCACAGATGCTGACGGAAATGGCGCGAATGAGCATCGAGGACGGCCTGGTCATGCAAATCCATCCAGGCTCCTACCGGAATCACAATCCCGCTCTGTTCGAACGGTTTGGAGCGGACAAAGGAGCGGATATTCCGCGCCCTACCGGCTATGTCGAGGAACTGAAACCTCTGCTTGACGCGTTTGGCAACGATCCGCGGCTGACGCTTATCCTCTTCACCCTCGATGAAACCAGCTACAGTCGGGAACTTGCCCCCCTCGCGGGCCATTATCCGGCCCTGCGCCTTGGCCCAGCCTGGTGGTTTCATGATAGTCCGGAAGGGATGCGCCGCTTCCGTGAACTGACCACCGAGACTGCCGGTTTCTATAATACGGTCGGCTTTAACGATGATACGCGCGCCTATATGTCCATACCTGCACGCCATGACATGGCGCGTCGTGTCGACTGCGCATATCTGGCTCGGCTGGTTGCCGATCACAGGTTGGACGAGGACGAGGCGGTAGAAATCGCGCATGATCTTGCCTACCGCCTGGCGAAAGAAACTTACAAGCTTTGAAAAAGAAACCACAATTGCAGGCCCAGAATGACTGAAATGTTACGTCTCTCCGACACGACGCTGCACCATCTGGCGACAAACGTGAAGCAACCCGGCTACAATCGAGCCGAGGTTCGGATTGGTATCGTGCATCTCGGCATTGGTGCGTTCCACAGAGCACATCAGGCCGTCTATACGGACAGCGTACTCGCCAGTGGCGACAATCGCTGGGGCATACTCGGTGTTTCACTACGGAGCGGCGATACGAAAGAGGCAATCGGACCGCAAGACGGACTTTACACCGTTGCGTCCCGCGATGGCGGCGGCGATAGCTTCCGTGTGATCGGTAGTGTCGCAAAAGTTCTGGTCGCACCTGAAAATCCGGAACCAGTGCTCATTGCGATGGCAGATCCCGAGGTCCGGATCGTTTCCTTGACCGTGACGGAAAAGGGATACTGCTATTCGCCCGCCACCGCGTCGCTCGATGAATCTCACGCCGATATCGTCCACGACCTTGCTCATCCTCACGCCCCGCGCTCGGCCATTGGTTTTATCGTAGAAGCACTGGCCCGGCGACGCGCCAATGGTACCGCGCCTTTCACGCTGTTATCCTGCGATAACCTGCCCTCCAATGGCGAAACGCTGAAGCGGGTGGTTACACGTTTTGCCGAACTGCGCGATGCTGCTCTTGGACGGTATATTGGCGAAAATATTGCCTTTCCTTCGACCATGGTTGACCGGATTGTTCCCGCTACGACCGATGCTGATCGCGCCACGACGGCTCGGGCTACGGGACTATTCGATGCATGGCCAATCATGACCGAGCCTTTCACGCAGTGGGTGGTGGAGGACCATTTTCCTTCCGGCCGTCCGGCATGGGAGGACTTCGGCGCAACGTTCGTCGACAATGTCGATGCGTTTGAGCTGATGAAGCTCCGGCTCCTGAATGGCAGCCACTCCACCCTGGCTTACCTGGGTTATCTCGCCGGTCATGAGACAGTTGCCGACGTGATGAAAGCCGAAGGCTTCGGCGCATTCATTCAAACCATGATGGACGACGAGATCACGTCCACGCTTCCGCCGCTCCCAGGATTTGACCTGGACGCCTACAAAGCTCAGCTGCGCGAACGCTTTCGCAACCCGGCGCTGCGCCATCGCACATGGCAAATTGCCATGGACGGCTCGCAGAAACTACCGCAACGCTTGTTGAATACGATCCGGAAGCGTTTGGAACAGAAGAAGCCCTTCGACTATCTCGCTCTCGGTGTCGCCGGCTGGATGCGTTACGCTACGGGAGTGGACGAAAAAGGCCAACCGATCGACGTGCGCGATCCGCTCGTCGGCCAATTCAAGCAGCGGACGACAGGGAAAACAAAGGCCAGCGACCTAGTGGACGCATTTCTTGGCCTGGAGGAGATTTTTGGTGCGGATCTTCCGAAAAGCCAACAATTTCGCGAAACGGTAGCGCATAAGTTGGAGAGCCTCCAGAAACACGGTGCTGCAGCATCGGTGCTGGTCTAAGGCGAAAGGCCTTGCTATATGCATCTGATAGATTAATATATTAAATGTAAAATTGCCGGATGGGAGCCCGGAGCCTGAACAGGCGCGTCAATATCACCAGGGAGGAAATCATGATCCGCATAACACGCAGACAAGCCATAGGCGGCCTGGCGGCAGTCGCCACGCTGCCGGCAACGCGTCTGTTCGCCCAGACAAAGCTGTCGCTGCCGACGTCGCCCGTGGCCCTGAATATCGCCGACGTAGCGGGTAATCTGGCGCTGACGCAGACAGCCATTGAGAATTATGCCAAGGCCAAGCCGGAACTTGTATCGAAAATCACCTTCACCAAGGCCCCGGCGCCGGAACTTCCGGGGAAGATCAAAGCTCAGCAGGCGGCAAACAGACTGGATATAGATCTCATTCTGACAGGTACCGATGCACTTTCTGCAGGTATCGCCCAGGACCTGTGGGTCAAGCTTTTGCCGGATCACTCCGCCTCGCTGCCCGATCTAGCGGCCATTTATCTTGAACCTGCCCATCGCATGCTGGCTCTCGGTAAAGACGTCGGCGTGGTGGTGACCTATTACCCGTCCGGACCGCTGCTGGAATATATGCCCGACCGCGTCAAGAAGGTGCCAACCACTGCGGAAGAGCTGCTGGCTTGGGCCAAAGAAAACCCCAATAAATTTCTTTACGCGCGCCCGGCGAATTCCGGGCCCGGCCGTACTTTCCTGATGGGCCTGCCTTACCTCCTCGGCGACACTGATCCGCGTGATCCGGTAAAAGGCTGGGACAAGACCTGGGCCTACCTCAAGGAACTGCATAAATACATAGAATACTACCCGACTGGCACTGGTGCATTGATGAAGGAACTGGGCGAAGGCACGCGTGATATGACTGTCTCGACGACAGGCTGGGACATCAATCCACGTGTGCTCGGCGTGGTTCCGAAGGAAGCTGCAGTCGCGACTCTCAAGGGCTTTCATTGGGTCGCCGATGCTCATTACATGTGCGTTCCGAAAGGTATTGCGGACGACAAGCTTGCGGTTCTTCTCGATATGATGAGCTTCCTGCTGACACCGGAACAACAGGCCTTCACCTATGATCAGGGCTATTTCTATCCGGGTCCGGCGGTGAAGGATGTGCCGATCACCATGGCTCCGCAAGAAAGCCAGGATGCGATCGCAGAGTTTGGCCGAAAGGAATATGCAGATTGGATTGCCAACAATCCTGTCGAAATTCCGCTGGAGCCATCGTCCATGGTCGTAGCATTCCGCCGCTGGGATGAAGAAGTCGCGGGCAAGAAGTCCTGAAATTACCGATCATCGCATCATCCGGAAGCTATCCGGATGATGTCCGTTTATAAGGGTACCCGATGCTGCTTGCGTCATCGCCATTCAGTGAGATCCGCCTTGACCGGATGAGCCGCGCTTTTGGATCGCACAATGCGTTGAAAGACGTATCGCTATCGATCCGCAAGGGTGAATTCATCGCATTGCTCGGGCCGTCCGGTTGCGGCAAGTCGACGGCGCTCAACTGCATTGCCGGACTGTTATCAACGACGGGTGGGGGCATTTTCATCGATGACAAGCGCATCGATACACTGAAGCCGGAGGATCGCGGCTTCGGCATGGTCTTCCAGAATTATGCGCTATTTCCCCACATGACAGTGCGCCAAAATATCGGATTCGGCCTCAAGATGCGCGGGGTTGCCAAGGCGGAGATGGAAAAGCGTGTTGAAGAGGCTCTGAATCTGGTCCGCCTGCAGGGACAGGGCCATAAATTGCCGGGGCAATTGTCGGGTGGCCAGCAGCAGCGCGTTGCGATTGCACGGGCGATTGTTATTGAGCCACCGCTGGTATTGATGGACGAGCCGCTATCCAACCTTGATGCCAAGTTGCGCCTCGAGATGCGCGCGGAAATTCGCCGCATCCACAACCAGCTCGGCGCCACCACTGTCTACGTCACCCATGATCAGGACGAGGCCTTGTCGTTGGCTGATCGCGTTGTGGTGCTGCGCGATGGTGAAATTCGTCAGGTGGGCGCGCCAAGCGATCTTTACGAACGACCCGACCACTTGGACGTCGCCGAATTCATGGGCTACCGCAACCGCCTGACCGGCAAGGTCGTCGGCACGGATGGTGACCGCACCAGCGTCGCCGTTGGCAAAGCCATGTTGACGGGGACTGCACGCAATAATTTGAAAGTTGGCGATAGCGCCGTTTTAGCGGCGCGGGCCGATGACGTCATTGCCGGCGAGAAGTCTGACAAAACGGTAGAGGCTGTCGTCGAGACCATCGAATATCGCGGGCGTGAATTCGTTGGAACAGCGCGCACGGCGGAAGGTCTGGAGCTTGTCTTTCATGCGCCACAGACGGCCTTGCTTGGCAGTTCGATCTGGCTCTCCATAGATCCGGCGCGAGCGCTGGCTTTTGCGGCGTAACGGCAAATGGCGAGTGTCACATCAACCTCCCTCGATAACCGCATGTCGCTGCGGCAGCGGCTGGCGCTGCGCGGCATCGATGGCGTCACCCTTCTTGTCCTGCCAGCGGTACTCTTTCTCCTGGCCGTGTTCATTTACCCCTTTATCTACGGGTTGATTTTGTCATTCACACCGGCAGAGGGAGGGGCTTTTGCCAACTATGGCAAGTTCTTCTCCGATCCGTTTCTCTATGACACCATCCTGACCACGCTGTGGCTGGCTGTGCCGGTGACGATTATCAGCATAGCCATCGCGCTACCGGTGGCTTTCCGTGTGCGGCTGATGAAGCATCAAAGGCTTCTAACGACCATTCTGGTCTTGCCGGTGACGCTCGGCACAGTGCTCGTTGCCGAGGGCCTTTTGAATTACCTTGGGCCACAGGGCTGGTTCAGCCGGACATTGATGCTTCTCGGCGCAATCGATCGGCCACTCAAATTGACCAACAATTATTGGGGCGTTTTCGCTTCCCTGATCATCACCGGCTTTCCGTTCACGTTTCTGCTTACCTTGTCCTATGTCTCGGGCATTGATCCGGCGCTGGAGCAGGCTGCAGCCACGCACGGGGCCAGGAGCTGGCAGCGCTTCCGTTATGTCATGCTGCCCTTGCTGATCCCCGGTCTTGCCATCGCCTTCTGTCTGTCGTTCGTGCAGGCCTTCGCTGTGTTCCCTTCGGCCATCCTGCTTGGTGCGCCAGCGGGACCCACGCGCGTCATCTCCATTGCCGCCTATCAGGCGGCCTTCGAGCAGTATGACTATTCTATGGCTTCAGCCATCGCCATGATTATGGCAGTGGTCCAACTGCTCATCGTCGTAGCGATCCTCGGTATCCGCAACATGTTTTATCGCGGCTCGACCGCGGGCGGAAAGGGCTGACAATGATCCGCGACACAACCATCGGGGCTAAAATCTGGATCACTGCTGTCTGGGCAGTCGTCGTCTTTTTTATCATCAACCTAGTGGCGATGATCGCCACCGTCATCATTTCTTCGTTCGGCACACGCTGGCTTGGTACATGGCTACCCGCTGGCTGGACAACGAAGTGGTACTTCACTGCGTGGTCGGAATTCCAGCTGAGTGACGTGCTCATTGTCACCTTTCAGATTGTCTTCACCGTCGTTGCTTTGTCTGGCCTCCTCGGTGTGACCGCTGCCTATGCGCTGGCACGCCGCGATTTTCCCGGCAAGAAACTGGTCATGCTGCTCTTCTTGTTACCGTTACTGGTGCCGCCGATCACCTTCGGCATTCCGCTCGCCACGGTGCTGTATCAGGCGGGCGTCGGCGGCACCTTTTGGGGCGTTGTTCTTGCCAATCTGGTACCGACGGTTCCCTTCGTGATCCTCGTCATGATCCCGTTTATCGAGCAGATCGATCCGAAGATAGAGGCGGCGGCGCGCGTGTTCGGCGCCGGAACATTCCAGCTCTTCAGACATGTGCTACTGCCCATGTTGCTGCCCGGAATTCTGGCGGCCTTGCTGCTGGTTCTGGTGCGCACCGTGGCGATGTTCGAGCTGACATTCCTTACGGCGGGCCCGACCAGCCAAACGCTCGTCGTGGCGCTCTACTATTCGGTCTTTGCTTCAGGCGTCCGTGCAGTGCAATCCATTGATGCGATGGCTGTGGTCTATATGGTCACGACGCTGGTCTGGTTGTTGATCGCGCTGCGTTTTGTCAATCCGACGCAGATCGTGGCTCGTGCCAAACAGCAGCAGACCACGGCATAGAGCACTACATCGTGGCGCCGATCTGCCAGGGCACGAATTCTGCGTCGCCATAGCCGAGTTCTTCGGATTTGCTGCGCTGGCCTGAGGCGATCTTGAGAATATGCTCGAAAATCTCTTTGCCCTTGTCCTCGATAGACACGCCGTCGAGCACATCGCCGCAATTGATGTCCATGTCCTCGATCATCTGGGTATACATCGGCGTATTGGTGGCAAGCTTGATCGATGGTGTCGGCTTGCAGCCATAGGCCGAGCCGCGCCCTGTAGTGAAGGCGAGGATGTTGGCACCGCCGGCGACCTGTCCCGTTGCGGAAACTGGATCATAGCCGGGCGTGTCCATGAAAACGAGACCATGCGCCGTGACAGGCTCGGCATAGCCATAAACAGCTTCAAGCGGTGTCGTGCCGGATTTGGCCACAGCCCCGAGGGACTTTTCCAGAATCGTGGTCAGGCCGCCAGCCTTGTTTCCAGGTGAGGGATTATTGTTCATTTCCATCTTGTTGCGGGCCGTATAATCCTCCCACCAGGCGATGATCGATTGCAGGCGCTCGACAGCTTCCGGGTTGGAAGCGCGCTCGATGAGCAGATGCTCGGCTCCGTAAATCTCCGGTGTTTCCGAAAGGATCGCAGTGCCGCCCTGCTGCACCAGAAGGTCGACGGCAGCACCGAGAGCTGGGTTGGCGGTGATGCCGGAATAGCCGTCGGAACCGCCACACTGCAAAGCAAGCATAAGTTCTGATGCCGGAATGGTCTCCCGCTTCACATTGGCGGCGACCGGCAGCATGTCGCGAACGGCAGCAATGCCCGCTTCCATGGTCTTGCGCGTGCCACCGACTTCCTGGATCGTCAGGCTGCGGAACGTATCACTTTCGACAATATTATAGGCTTCTTTCCAGCGGCCGATCTGGAAACCTTCGCAGCCCAGACCAACCATCAGCACAGCGGCAATGTTCGGATTGGACGCATAGCCCCACTGGGTACGCTTCAGGACTTCGTAACCTTCGCCTTTGACGTCGAGCGCACAGCCGCCGCCATGGACCAGCGGAATAATGCCGTCGATCATCGGGTATTCGTCAAGCAGACCGGATTTTTGCACGGCCTCCGCGATGAAGCGCGCGACGGAAGCAGAACAGTTCACCGAGGTTAGTACGCCGATATAATTGCGCGTCCCGGCACGGCCATTGGCCCGACGGAAACCTTCGAACGTTGCGCGCTGCTCTTTTGGCAAAATGCCATTTGCACGAACCAAGTGCGTTGCATCCGGTTCGCGAACAAAATCACTATAGTCGAGATTGTGTTCATGCACCCATTCGCCAGCTTCGATCCTCTTGGAAGCGGAGCCGATGATCTGGCCAAATTTGCGCACAGGTTCACCGGCGGCAATCATGCGAGAAGCCAGCTTGTGCCCGCGTGGAACACGGCTTGCCACGGTTACCGCCTCGATGTGCTGACCAACCTGAAATGTATCAACGGCAACAATCACATTGTCGCTCGCGTGAAGACGCAAATGTCGCGGTGCGTTAAGGGTATCCACGAAAATCTCCATTGACCAATTGATATATTAATTGCTCCGGCAAACCTTTGCAATGTGTCAAGATGAAACAGCCGAGACCTATCGATCGCGGCGTCTACAACATATGCGTGTGTGCTCTAGCCGGCGGGGGTACGGCCGCTTCCCATACTGCAACCAAACAATCATCAATAAACCCTAAGTTGCATATTTAAACTAACTCGTTGAAATAATTAGATTTTGTGGTGAATTTTTAAACTTTCACTTGACGGAATGTCAGTGTGCAAATATAGCGAATTGCATAGCTTGCCTTGTTTTCGCCCGTTTTGATTCTGCCGATTTCGAAAAACTACTACAATTATAAGTTGCGTTTTGATCACGACTGAATTTTTGAAAGACAGGTATTTCGTTGAAAACATATTGCGCGCGCATAATCCGATTTTGCATGTCGGCTATCCTAGGCTGTTTGACTAATGGGGTTTTGCTGGCCGGATTGGCCTTCACCGGATTGACGTTTGCAGCGCCGCCCGCCCGCGCGGCGAACCTCATATTTCAAGACATCAACCAAAGGGACGGGACCGAGGTGCCAACCCAAGGCTCAGGCAGCACAAAACGCGCATTTTACAGCAAGGCGGCGAAAGTCGGTGGGGTCGATGTCGATCTGGTGGCCAGGGTCGTAACCGCGAGCCGGGACCACGACTTTGTCGTAACCGGTAAGCGGCCATCGATCAAATCAAATGGTGCGGATGATATCTGGGTTGACTGGTACATTTACAAGACCGGTACTTACGATCTTGCCAAAGACAAGAGCAAGAATGGTGTAGCCGATCTGATAGAGGCGGATGTCGGTGTCCAATTCAGCGATCTTGATGGCCCCAACAATGAAGTTCTCTACGTCCGCATGTGTACGGGAGATGTCGATTTTGTTCGCATTTCCAGAAAATCAACGCTTATCCGCAGTTTCGGCAGCGTGGCGGGCTTCGACGAAGTCTTCAGCGATGCGGGCGACAAGGATTATGATAATGGGACGTTTTTTCCCGAGTCCGGAGCTGAGGTCTTTTATCGCAGCGCCAGCAAATTCACCATGGGGCGCACGGCGAAGAGCCCCTACGTCATCAATCTAAGCAATCCAAGCTATAAGAAAGCCGATTCCTTCGATCTTAAATGCTCGGATTTCCGCAAACCCTCTGCCATTGATGACCTGAAGCAGGCTCAGTTGGGACAGCCTGTAACCCTTTCCATTCTCGATAATGACGGGGTGCAAAGTGGCACGGGAGTGTTTTCAGCCGAGCCGCCGAGCGATCTTTCTTTGGATACAGTCAGCCTTGTCGCACCTGCCAATGCGACGAATGTCACGAAATCTTCCGAAGGCTATCTCATCGGATTCACCGTGCCTGGCGAAGGCACGTGGTCCTATGATGGCGGCACCGGCGGCTTAACGTTCACCCCACTGGCGACCTTCAAGGGCAGCCCTACACCCATCAGCTACACCTTCAAGAACGCGACGAATGTTGTTTCCAACCAAGCCAAGGTCGCGATTGTCTATTCAGGCCTAGAAGTTGTCAAAACGGCAACGCCACCCGCAAAATTCGCAGTGGGTGAATTGATCAATTATACGTTTAAAGTCACGAACACGGGACAAGATCCGGTAACGAATGTCACGATCAAGGACGCTCTTTCCGGCGTTGTTATCACGGGCGGCCCCCTGGCCAGCCTTGCAGGTCAGGCGTCTGACACCACCACCTTCAAAGCCAGCTATGCGCTGACTGCGGACGATATCAAGACCGCGGAGAACGTGGTCAGCAACACCGCAACGGCAAGCGGGACGGCCAAGGATGGCACGACGCTCACCAGCGCTCCTTCAACGGCGGCGGTCACTATTATCGGACAGCCCGGCTTGACTATCCAAAAGACGGCAGGCGCACCTACGGGCAGCAAGGTCGGCGACAAGATTACCTTTTCTTTCAGGGTAGAGAACACCGGTAATGTAGACTTGTCCAATGTCGTGATCACCGACACCAAACTCGGTAAACTTCCCGCGCTCAACCTCGGAAATCTTGCTCCAGGCGTCAAGACTGTTACCGCAGACTACAAGTTGACACAGGCCGACCTTGTCGCCGGCAAGGTGGAAAACACCGCCAGCGTAACCGGCACGCCGCCGCCGAACGCTGCGCCGCTCCCTGTCCCCCAGCCGAGCACAGTCATCACCCAGATACCGTCGCCCGGACTTTCCATCGTCAAGAAGGCGGGCAAGCCGTCGGGCAACGCGGTCGGCTCGACCATCGCCTATAGCTTCGAGGTGAAGAACACCGGCAATGTGACGCTGACGGATATCGTGGTCTCCGACAAGCTGGCCGGACTTGTGCTCAAGGGCGGGCCCATCGCCTCGCTCAGCCCCGGGGCGGAGGATACGAAGACCTTCAGCGCGCTCTATACGCTGAGCCAAGCCGATATCGACAAGGGTTCGGTGGAAAACACCGCCAGCGTCACCGGCACGCCGCCGACGGGCGGGCCGGTCACCACTTCCTCGCCGACGGTGATAACGCCGATTGCCGGTTCGCCCGGACTTTCCATCGTCAAGAAGGCGGGCAAGCCGTCGGGCAATGCGGTCGGCTCGACCATCGCCTATGCGTTCGAGGTGAAGAACACCGGCAATGTGACGCTGACGGATATCAGCGTCTCCGACAAGCTGGCCGGACTTGTGCTGAAGGGCGGGCCTTTGGCTTCCCTTGCGCCGGGAGCCTCCGATACGAAGACCTTCAGCGCGGTCTATACGCTGACACAGGCCGATATCGACAAGGGTTCGGTGGAAAACACCGCCAGCGTCACCGGCACGCCGCCGACGGGCAATCCGGTGACGACGACTTCCGAGGGGACCGTCGTCGACATTGAACCCGCGCCCGCAATGACCATTGCCAAGATCGCCGACCGCAGCACCATTTCGCAGGCCGGAGACAAGATCAGCTATACCTTCACCATCAGCAATACAGGCAATGCGACCCTGAGCAACCTTGCCGTCTACGACAAGGTCGTTTCGGCTTCACCAATCTGCCAGGTCCAGCAGCTCGCGCCCAAAGCCGAGAAGAACTGCAGTGCGGACTACATCGTCACGCAAGCCGATCTCGACGCAGGTGCGGTGAGGAATGTTGCGACGTTGACCGGGGACGGTCCCGACGGAAAGCCGCTTATTCCGGTTGAATCGCCGCCGGTCCTGACAGTTGCCGCCGTCGTAACGCAGCTGACCGTCGAGAAAAAGGCCGACGCACCTGCGGAGGCCAAGGTCGGCGCTATCATCAAATATACCTTCACTGTGAAAAACGAAGGCAATGTGACGCTCTCGAATGTCAAGGTCGAGGATACACTGCCGGGTGTCCTGCTCAAAGGCGGTCCCATCCCGACGCTGGCTCCCGGCCAAGCGGACAGCACGTCATTCACTGCCAGCTACACACTGACTCAGAAGGACGTCGATGCGGGGAAGGTGGTCAACAAGGCGGCGGCCACAGGCGTTCACAGTTCCAAGCCTGTTGCCGCAGACCTTCTGATCTCTGGCGAAAAGTCGGTTACCAGTCCGGAGGTTACGGTACCGGTTGCGCTCGCAGCTGGTCCGGCATTGACAATCGTCAAGAAGGCAAACGCCGCATCCGGGAATGTGCCGGGTGCAACCCTGTCCTATGATTTCACCATCACCAATACCGGTAATGTGACCTTAAGCAATGTCACGGTCACCGACCCATTGCCGGGCGTGGTGCTGCAGGGGCAGCCGATCAAGAGTCTTGCGCCGGGGGAGGTCAATACGACAGCCTATAGGGCGATCTACACCCTGAAACAGAGCGATATCGACGCGGGTTCGGTCGAAAACACCGCCATGGTCAAAGCCTCCCCGCCCGCAGGCGATCCGATAGTTGCGCAATCGGCAAAGGTGTCAACGCCCATCGCGGCAACGCCGAAACTGGACATTGTCAAGAGTATCGGCGAGCCAAACGGCAGGACGGCCGGGTCCAGTGTTCCCTACACCTTCAAGATCACCAATTCGGGCAATGTAACGCTCGTCAACATTACGATCACCGACAAATTGCCGGGCATCGTCATCAAAGGCGGTCCTATTCCGATATTGGCCCCGGGCCAAAGCGACACGAGCACGTTTACCGCCACCTACAGCCTTACCCAGGCGGATGTCGTCGCCAAACGCGTGATCAACACGGCTGTTGCCCATGGGCACCGGATGGCGAAAGTCCCGCCAAAGACAGCCACCGTCGGTCCGCGGGACGTTCCAACGATCGCCAGATCGATAGGGGCTCCGCCTGATGCGACCGGGGGGCCAGCACCGTTACGGGCACCAGGAGACGAAGTAACCAGTGGGGACGGAGACGGCGATGCTGCTCTTGTCGATAGCGGCGAAAGTGCTGCTGTTCTGGAAATCGGTGAGGCGAATCCGGAGCTGGGCCTCGTCAAAACCGGCCACTTCAACGATGAAAACGGCAATGGTTATGCCGATGCAGAGGAAACAATCACCTACAGGTTCGTGGTTAATAACAAAGGCACGGGTCCGATCCGCGATGTATCCGTGGAGGATGAAGGACCGGTATTCAATGGCCGTCCGGCGGCGAACAAACTGTCGCGTAGCGAGCCCGTTTTGGTTTCGATCGAACCGGGCGCGGAGCATGTGTTTACAGCGACTTATAAACTCGGTCAGACCGATGTCGACGCCGCGGCCTCATTGCAGTCCGGCGTAACCAACAAGGCGGTGGCGCGTGGCTATAGTGACGACGGATCGACCAGCACGATGTTTCAATCGCCTGAAAGCACGTCGGTTCTCAATCTTCCTGCCGCCTATGGTGATCATGATGTAACGATCATCAAACAGGCGGGGCTGCGCCAGATCCGGCGGGGCGAGAAGGCGCCGTTCACCATCAAGGTGACCAACAATAATAAGGACAATGTCGGAGCGATCGTTGTTACCGACATAGTTCCCTCCGGTTTCCGTTATGTTGACGGCTCCGCCCAGATCAACGGAGTTGCTGCAGCCCCTGTCGTCGCTGGCCGCAATATCCGCTTTGACCATATCGTTCTTGGACCGAATGCGGCTTTGACGATCCGTCTGCAAATGCTCGCCCTAAGCACCGCAGAACCGGGTAAACACACCAATCGCGCGCAGGTGGCCGAAGCGGACGGAGAACGCCTGGCACCCGAAGCAAGTGCTTCCATCGAGATCATGATCGATCCGGTCTTCGATTGCGGCGATATCGTCGGCAAGGTTTTCGACGATGTGAACGGCAATGGCTATCTCGACGTGGGGGAACCCGGCCTACCCGGCGTACGGCTCGCGACGGTCAAGGGCCTGCTGATTACCACCGACAGTTACGGCCGCTTCCATGTGGCCTGTGCCGATCTGCCCGACAAGAGCATCGGTTCGAACTTCCTCATGAAGCTCGATACGGGCACTTTGCCGACCGGCTATAGCGTGACCACGGAAAACCCAAGGGTTATCCGCCTGACCGCCGGCAAGATGTCAAAGCTCAATTTCGGCGCTTCGATCGGTCATGTGGTGGCCCTGGATATCACCGATGGAGCCTTCGAAAACGGCCAGAACGTCCTGAAAAAGGAGTGGAGCGAGGGGATCGATCAATTGATCGACGCGCTCAAGCTGCAGCCTTCAACCTTGCGGATTTTCTATCTGGTCACGGCTGCGAGAGATCTTGCAACGGAACGTGTCAGTACGCTTCAGGAGGATATCAAACAACGGTGGAAGCACTCTGACGGCGGCTACGAGTTGAACATTGAAACACGCATGGAGCAGGGCCAATGAGCAACTTTTCCGTGAGTTCAACGCGTGTTCGTTCCGGCATCACAGCTTTGCTGGCCGGTTATGCATTGTTTGCCACCACCCTGGCCAAGGCTGAAGATGCAAAGGCGTCCGATCCCGCAATTCCCTTCACCATCAGCGTCGACGGGGAAAAGGTGGCTGGCAGTCCGTCCAGCCGGACTGGCCCGACGGTTGAGGCGGCGAGAGCGCTGCACAACCGAAAAACCGATCTGGGTTTGCGTAGTGCCGATATACAGGTCAAATTCGACGGACTCGATGTAAGCCCCATCTTGAACGTGTCGACCATGCCGATTCGTCGCGCCTACAAGGCCGGCGAAAAGGTGGATTTCCTCGCCACGTCCAACTATCCCGCGTTTATCGAAAAGTCGGAAATCCGCATTCTGGATGCGGAGCATGAACCGGCGGACAAGCCGATCGCCGTGATCCCTGTTACGGTCAATGGCCAGGCGACATGGGTGATGCCGGAAACGAAGGACGACTCCAAGCACTTTCAATATGTCCTGCGCGTCTATGACGGCGAAGGCCGGTATGACGAGACATTGCCGCGGACCCTGGCGCGCACCGACCGGGAACTGCCGGCGGAAGGCAATACTGGTCATGTCGCTTCGAGCGAGGGCGAGGCGACGGCGCCGGGCATGGCGGAGGACAATACTGCCCGGCGCAATATTCCGGTGCACGGCGGTGCGGTTACCGTTTATGGCCGCAACGTTCCGGATGGGTACAAGATCCGGGCGCTGGGCGACGCCATTCCGGTTGACCCGGAGCGCGCTTTTGTCATGCAGCGCATCCTGCCTCCGGGCGACCATGATATCGATGTTGCGCTTTCTGGTGTTTCCAAAAGCGGCGGACTGGATTTCAGTCGCCACATCGTCATACCCCAGAACGACTGGTTCTATGTGGGCCTGGCTGATCTGACTGTGGGCAAACGCTTCGGAGACAAAGACATAGAGAGCGTCCGCCCCGGCGAATACGACAATGTCTACACGAAGGGACGTCTCGCTTTCTATGTGAAGGGCAAGATCAAGGGCAAATATCTGCTGACGGCTGCCGCCGATACGACGGAAACCGACCTTGATCAGATGTTCCGCGGGCTCGACGCCAAGGATCCTCGGCAATTGCTGCGCCGGATCGACCCTGAGGACTACTACCCGATCTATGGCGACGACTCGAGCGTCGTGGACGACGCGCCGACCAATGGCAAATTCTATGTTCGGCTCGATCGAGGCGGCAGCCACGTCATGTGGGGTAATTACAAGGCGAGCATCCAGGGCACCGAGTTCATGCGTTCCGACAGAGCACTCTATGGCGCAAGTGGAGTCTATCGATCTGAAAAGACGACCTCTTTTGGCGAACGGCAGACAGAAGCCACCGTCTACGCAGCGCAGCCCGATACACTGCCGCAACGTGACGAGTTTCTCGGCACAGGTGGTTTCGCCTATTTCATGAAGCGGCAGGACATCACCATCGGCAGCGAGACGGTGACGGTCGAGGTGCGGGACGAGGTGACCGGCCTGGTGCTTGAACGGCGCACACTGCGCTATGGCGAGGATTATACATTTGATTATCTGCAAGGAATGCTGATCCTCAAGCGCCCGCTCTCTTCCACGACGGGCACGGATCAGCCGGTGCGGGATGGCGCGCTGGGTGGCAACAAGGTCTACCTCATCTCGCAGTACGAATTCACGCCGGTCGCCGGTACGCTTGACGGCTATGTCTACGGCGGTCGCGCCCAGCACTGGTTCGCCGACAAGCTGCGGATCGGTATTACCGGGATGGATGAGAACACCGGCGTTGCGAACCAGCAGGCTTATGGCGCCGATGCCCAGTTGCGCTACTCCGAGACCACTTTCATCGAGGCGGAACTCGCCCGTTCGAAGGGTCCCGGTTTTGGCACCTCCCGTTCCGCCGACGGCGGGCTGACTTTGAGCGATATTCATACAACCGGCACGCGCAATCGCGTGGCCGGCTCCTGGCGCACAAAGGCGCAGCTCGATCTTGAGGATATCAGCAGAGGCGGTATAAAAGGTACGGTTGGCGGATATTATGAGCAAAAACAGGCGGGTTTCTCCACTTTGGCTGAACAGATTTCCGTCGATGAGCGCATCTTCGGTGCCTTTGCCAATATCGCATTGACGAAGGCCGTGAGTCTTGATTTCAACTATGACGATTATCAGGAAGGCCGCGGCACAAGCGATTTCGACGGTCGCGACATCGGCGAGCGGTGGAAGCGCAAGGGTGCGTCGGCGATCAGCTGGCAGCTGGACGAGTACTGGAAAGCTTCCTTCGGACTGACCTATACCGACCTTCAATCGCCTGTTGCCCGCGCATCCCGCAAATCCGGACAGAACGGCTCGCGGCTCGACAGTGGCGCCCGCCTCGAATATTCGCCGGACGATGATCATACCTATTACGTCTTCGGCCAAGGCACGATTTCGCGCTCCGGGGACATTGATCGCAACGATCGAATTGGCGTTGGCACCGACTACGAGCTGACCGACAAGATCAGCCTGAACGGTGAGGTTTCCTATGGAAATCAAGGGTTTGGCGCACTAGCAGCAATCAATTATCACCCAACGGCGGACGATACATACTATGTCGGTTATCGACTGGACCCCGACCGTGCCTTCGATCTCGACCGCCTTTACGATCTCTCTGGAACGGATCGCGGTGCCATTGTGGCCGGCGCGAGGCGCAAGTTGGACGATACGCTGTCCGTCTATGCCGAGCGTAACTATGACCTGTTCGGATCCCGAAATTCGCTGACACAAACCTACGGGGTGGTCTACACACCCGATAAATGCTGGACCATTGATGGCGGCTTCGAAGCGGGGACGATCGAGGATGATGCGATCGATCCTGATGACGGTTTGGAACGCGCGGATTTTGACCGCAGGGCCGTCTCCCTGGCCATTGGCTACAAGGATGAGGAACGCGTCAGCGCCCGGATCCGGGGCGAGGCGCGCTTCGAGGACAGCGACGACAACAGCCGCGACGCGAACACTTATCTGATCGCGAGTGGACTGAGCTGGAAGACGTCGGAGGACTGGCGTTTGCTTGCCAACATTGACGCAGTTTTGTCGGACTCCGATCGCGAGACCGCGTTTCGAGATGGAAATTACATCGAATTATCAGTTGGTTACGCCTACCGCCCGATCAAGAACGACCGGCTGAACGCTCTGTTCAAATATGGCTGGCTGCGCGATACGCCGGGCGAAGATCAGGTCAGCGCCATCAGCGGCGATGAATTCGGCCCGTCGCAGCGCAGCCATATTCTGTCGGCGGATATCAACTACGACCTCTTTCCTTGGCTCACGATCGGCGGAAAATACGGGTTCCGCTATGGTGAGACGCGGCAGCGTCTGGCCACGGATCGCGAGGCATTCTCGGCTTGGGAAACATCCTCGGCACATCTCGGAATTCTTCGCGCTGACGTGACTTTGGTCAAAAGCTGGGACGCGCTGGTCGAGGCCCGCCTCCTTGCCATGCCGGAAGCCGACACGACCGACTATGGCGCTCTCCTTGCGCTTTACCGTCATGTCGGCAGCAATTTCAAGGTTGGCGTCGGCTATAATTTCGGCTGCTTCTCGGATGATCTGCGGGACCTCGTCCTGAATGATGAAGGGGTCTTCCTCAACGTCATCGGAAAGTTCTAGAGATGTCTGCCAGTCGACCCTGATGGTCGAATTCTCCAAACATGTTTCAATCGCTTACAACCAAAATACACGCGCCGGCTGAAATTCTTGCGCTATTTTCGCACATTCTTGATGAGAATCGCTGAGTCTTGCACCATTTTCTGGTTTTCTTGCGCAAACTGTCAATGCGATTTGAGCCTCTGCGCTCGAACAGTTTCTTGCGGGAGACGGCTGGCCGTAATTATCCAGTTCCGCGCAGAATTTTGGCCAATGCAAGCCGTACCGTCCGGTACTGTCTCTTTTTCGTTCTGGTTTTGGGTGGCCTCGCCACCGGGCTTGCATATGCGATGAAAGCAATAATCAGAAGCATAATTTAATTCAAATTTTGAAGTACATTGCCATTATATTCCACGATACTTCGTTATGAAAAATTCATTTGCATGAAATACCAAATTTAGTTCTATATCCAAATATAGCTCAATAAATCCGTTTCTAACTAACTCAAAATGGGGGCCATGATGGCGCTGAACAATTCCTTGCTCGACCTCCTCAATATCCATCCGGAAAACGGCCTGGACCAGATACTCACCGGCGGCGACGGACCCGATATTTTGTTCGGCGGCAGCGGCAACGACTTTATCCAGGGCAAGGCCGGCAGCGATCTGCTCTTCGGTTATGAAGGCATCGATACGCTGGCTTATGTCGGTTCGTCCGAAGGTGTGATGGTGCACCTTGGCGGCCTGGATGGATCCGGTGCGCTCGGCACGTGGGGCGGCGATGCCGAAGGCGACCGGCTTGCCGTCGGTTTCGAGAATCTCGTGGGTTCCGCCTTTGACGACAAGCTCTCAGGCGATGCCGGTGACAATGTGCTCGTCGGCCTGGATGGCAATGACGGTCTCTCCGGCGGTGAAGGCAATGATACGCTCGTCGGTGGCGCAGGCACCGACTGGCTCGATGGCGGCGCCGGCGACGACAAGCTCCTCGGCGGTGATGGTGAGGACTATCTCTTTGGCCGGGACGGCAACGATACGCTCAATGGCGGTGCGGGCGAGGATCGCCTCGATGGCGGCAATGGCGATGATCACCTGCTTGGCGGCGCCGGTACCGACTGGCTCGATGGCGGCAACGGTGCCGATTATCTGGATGGCGGCGAAGGCAACGATTTGCTCGATGGCGGCCGTGGCAATGATACGCTGATTGGCGGCGCAGGCGACGACGCACTGAATGGCGGCTCCGGCGATGACCGCCTGAACGGAGGTACGGGTGCCGACTACATCGCCGGCGGCCAGGGCAGCGACTGGATGGACGGCGGTGCCGGCGACGACCGGCTGGAAGGTGGGTCGGGGCAGGACTGGCTCTATGGCGGCGATGGCAATGACACGCTCGATGGCGGCATGGGCGAGGACCGGATGAATGGCGGGGCGGGCGATGACACGCTTGTCGGCGGTTCAGGCACGGACTGGCTGGATGGCGGCGCGGGCGCCGATCATCTTCTTGGTGGTTCCGGCGATGATTTCCTGCGCGGCGGCGACAACAACGACACGCTTGATGGCGGCGCCGGCAACGACACGCTGAATGGCGGTGCCGGTGATGATCAGCTCATAGGCGGCCCGGGGTCCGATATCCTCGCGGGCGGGTCCGGTGCGGACACGTTCATCTTCGGTCAGATCGAAGCCGGTTTCCAAATCCAGGGCGGACACAACGCGGTGACCTCGATCGTTGATTTCAACGCCGGCGAAGGCGACAGGATCGATCTCAGCAGGGTCGATGCCGACACCGGCACGTCGGGCAATCAGGATTTCCATTTCATCGGCGAAAGCGACTTCTCCGGTGTCGCCGGCGAATTGCGGGTTTTTCATGCTCCACAGGACCCGTCGGGTGGCACGGCCATCGACCATTGGCTGGTCGAGGGCGACATGAATGGCGATGGTATCGCCGACCTGATCGCCGAGGTCTCGGGGCATGTCGAGGATGGCCTGTCGGTTCATGACTTTGTGATGTGATCAAAGTGGTCGATCAGGCGGGTACACGGCAGGGTGATTACCACTGGCTTCCGACCTGATCGCCGACCCGGCTGATGCCAATCTTCACGGGACGCCCGACGATGACTGGCTCCATGGTGGCGGCGGCGCGGTAGAAAACCGGCTGAAAGGTGGTGCTGGAGCCAACACGCTCATCGGTGGAGCCGGGACAGGCTGGCTGCGTGGCTACGACACTCTCCCGGTGCACTTCACGGTGGTCTCGAGGGCGATGGGAATGCCGACGGGCAGATAGACTTCTACGCTCGATTGTGGAATGTCGATCTGAGCGGTACGGTGGCCGCAGCCGATTTCATCGCATGAGTTGATGACGCGTGCGAGTGTTAAAGACATGCGGACGAGCATGCCAGTTCGAGTGTTCGGAGTATGATTTGGAAGACTGGGACCCTAACGTAGTCAAGATGCTCAGCATCTTCATGCCAACCACTTTTGACAGGCGCCTGGCCATCAAGGGGCATTCCCGCTTCGTTCATTACACCACGGCCGAGAACCTGTTTCGCATTCTCGATCAGGAGGAGATACAGTTTCGAAACACGCGATGCATGAACGATTATCGCGACGTCGAACAGGGGGTCATGCAGCTGCACCAGTGGAACAATGATGGGGAAAGCAGCGAGGCGCTGGCGAAGGCGCTCGAAGCCAGCAGTCCCGGGGTTTGGGGTGAGGCAATCAAGAAATACTACCAGGCGTTGCCGAGCCTGCGCACGCAATCCTATGTCCTTTCGGTCGCCGAACATGATCCCGATGAGAATGACACCGGCCGGCTATCGTTGTGGCGGGCCTATGAAAAAGGCGAGACCGGGATCGCCGTCGTCGTCAAGGTCGCGCCTTTCATGCAGGTGACGGAGGCCCTTAAAGCCTATTCGAGCCCAGTGGCATACTGGACACGGCCCCAACTCGATGACGAGTTCAAGGTCGTTACCCAGCGCGTGTCTGCCAACAAGGATTTCCTGTCGAAACTACCGAAACCCGCCCTGATTGAAATGCTGTTCCTGATGCTGGTCTTCGCGGCGACGTGCTCCAAACATCCGGGACTGGGTAACGAACGCGAATGGCGTGTTTTAACCAATCCGCAACTCTGGCCATCGCCGCAACTCGTGGAACACCATGACATCATCGGTGGAATTCCGCAGACGGTCTACCGGATGCCGCTGAAAAACAGCCCCGCCGACAATGTGATGGGTATAGAACTGCCCGAACTCATCGACCGTGTCATCATTGGCCCGACCGCCTATGCCGGACCGGTCCGCGATGCGATCATTGCGAAATTGGCGCAGAGAAAGGTAGACGATCCCGCATCGAAGGTTGTCATATCGGGGATGCCGGTTCGTGCGAAGGCAATGGGATAGAGGGTGTTCCCGGCAACATCGTCGCAAGCGACGAAATGGATAAATATTTCCATCGCCCTTGCTCCTTGTATCCGCAAAGATGGCCTCATTTCCATTTATCAGTTCACGACCTGGACTGAGCGCATCCTCAGGGTGTTCGAACCGAGGGTGCTGTTTTCGCGCAAGGAGGATAGTCAGATGCACGACCTAACCATAGTCCTGGCAATCTTCGCTGTTGTTGTTCTCGCTTATCAGTCTGAAATAGATGACAGGCCTGCGGTCCAGGACGAAGACGAGACGGACTGCGGTGACTGACTTAGGTTGTAAACACATAAATCCGATAGAAAATGGCGGCTGAACGGCAAGAAGATGCGAGACGGTCTGCGACCTAATGGGCGACACCGGCAGTATCGTCCGCAAGGCCAACGGAATGGGCAATGCGATGCAATTTCCTCGGTTCGGCATCCTCGCCCATCTCGATGCCATTGAGTTCATCGACGGTCAGACCGCATGCGACGGCGAGGTCCTCGACCGTGTACTTGAATTTTTGCCGGATCATTTTCACCAGATTTGCACCGGCGGCGATGGCGGAAGCCGTCGTTTCAATCGTATCAACCATGGCGGATCTCCGGATCTGGCAAGTTTCGGTCTCCCCAAATGCATGGGTTCATATTTGGTTCCAAGATGAGCAGCAGGTTTCAATATCAGCATGGCCTTGACATAGTGCATATGCACAGTTATATTGCGTCCATGAATGAAACGTCATCCATGGACGCCTGCAACGGGTTCGCGACCAGACGCGCTGCTCGTTACATCACCAGGCTTTACGAGCGGCACCTTGCGGCAGCGCACGTGACGACGACCCAGTTCTCGATACTGGTGTTGCTCGGTGAGCGACCGGGTATGACAATGAGCGAGCTTGCGCGGGCGATGGTCATGGACAGGACGTCACTGGTGCGGGCGATCAAGCCGATGCAACGTGATGGCTGGCTGAAGACGGAACCGGCGCTGGATGAGCCACGAAAGCTGGTGCTGTCACTGACGGAACCGGGTCTGAGCAAGGTCCGGGAGGCCAGGCCCCTATGGCAAAAGGCCCAGCAGGAATTCGAAGCCCAGGTGGGGTCCGAACGAGCCGCACAATGGCGGCATGATTTTTTCGAGATGACACGCAGTACCTAGAATAGTTCGAAGGTCCAAATGCGTGCCGGGTAGTGTGCATACGCACATGACATGACGACATAAGAGGAGACTGAAAATGACGGGATATTTAAAGATTGCTGGCAGTGCGGTGCTGTATGGCATGATCGCAGCAACACCGCCGGTTCAGGCCACCGAATCAGATCGCAACGTGAAAGAAGGGCAGGCCGTCATTACGGCCCTTGGCAGTGATGCGTCCGCCGTCACCTATTGGGTCAGCCAGGCAGACGGCTGGCATGTCGTGACCACAGTCGATACGAAAAACACAGCCGTCAGTTCCGACACCGGAAATCACGCCATCGTAAGGTTTTCCGCGGTGCTGCAGCCGGGCCAGTCCCATTCGATCTCGATCCCGGTTGCCGTTGGCGAGAAACAGCCTGCACTGCTTATCCGGCGCGTTGCGGACCGGATCGAAGTCGAGACAGATCCGGCACTTTTGAACTAGAGCAAATTCTGTTTCCCGGTTGGCGAGACAATCCACGCGGAAGGTGGCGAGGCCGATGTTTATCCATCGGACGACGCCTCCTGACAAAGTGGTTGGCCGCCAGCCGGAAACCGATGAGGCCGGGTGAATTTGGCCCAATTCCTTCGGGCTTCGGCTTCGTCCGATGGGTAAACATCACCCTCGCCAAATCCCTTGACCTTGAACCAAATTCCCTCCGGCAGAACGACTCTGTTAGACAAAACTTGCTCTAGCCGGATCGCTACTGCACGAGCGATCTGGACTGGTTTATCCAGTCGATCGCTTCGTGATGCGGCATGGGCTTTGCAAAATAGTGGCCCTGCATGGTCGCGCAGCCGAGTTGCCGCAGAATGCGCAGGTCTGCTTCCGTCTCAACGCCTTCGGCAACGACCTCGATTCCGAGCGACTTGCCAAGGCCGAGAATGGATTGCACCACTTTTCGATCATCAACCGATTTTGCGATGCCGTAGATGAACGAACGGTCAATCTTGATCCGGTCGACATGCAACAGCCGAAGCGACGACATCGACGAATAGCCGACACCGAAATCGTCGATGGCAATGCGCACGCCTTCTTTGGCCAAGGCAGCCAGTTTGCCTTGCACGGAGCTGATATCCTTTGCCGTGTCCTCGGTGATCTCGATCTCCAGCATGGAAGGCGGCAGATCGAGTTTGCGCAGTTTTGCGATTATCAGATCGTCCACGGCGAGTTGGGACATTTCGCGCGGCGACATGTTCATCGCCACCCGCAAGTGACCAAGGTTCATTGCACGCAAGGTCTGCATCATGGTGCAGACATCCTTCAATATGTATCGGAACAGCGGTTCCGCAAGGCCGGAGAACGATGCGACCGCGACCAGATCCATGGGGGGGATCCAGCCGTGCCGCGGGTGTTTCCAGCGCACCAACGCCTCCAGATCGGTAATCTTGCGCCCGCCATTTCCAAAAATCGGTTGGAACCAGACTTCCAATGCGTCGTTGCTCAATGCCTTGGCGACGTCACGCTCTATATCGCGATGCATGGCGAGGTGATCGCGCAAGTCGTCGTCGAACACATAATGCCGATTGCGGCCCTGTGACTTTGCTCTGTAAAGCGCCGCATCCGCACGGACCAGCATCTCATCGACGTCCAGTTCGCCGGACACACAAACGCCAATGCTGACGCCGATGCGGCCGGCATCGAAGGTGGCGAATGGAATGGATATTGCAGCAATCAGCTTGGTGGCGAGTATCGACGCCGTCTCGTCATAACGTGCCGTGTCCAGCACAACAGCAAATTCGTCTCCACCCAGACGTGCCACAAGTACGTCGTTGCCCAGACTTTGACGAAGCCTCCTGCCGACTTCCACAAGCACCCTGTCGCCCGCTTTGTGACCGAAGGCGTCGTTGATCGATTTGAAGCCATCGAGGTCGAGAAGCATGAGCGCGAACCCGGCCTTGCTGGAACGCGGCAAAGACGCAACTTCCTGCATGAAGCCGCCACGATTGAGAAGTCCGGTCAGTTCATCGTGCGTGGCGCGATGTCCCATTTTGGCAGCGGCTTGCGTCGCTTGGTCCCTGGCCGCTTCCAGAGAGATTGCCATGGCGGTGGCCTCGTTCTTCAGCCTGCTCGACTGCCGGAACAGTCCTTCGCTTTCCCATGCACCGCGGATCAAGGCTGCGAGATAAATTATCGTCGTGGCCGCAAGGCTATAGCGGTCAAAACCACCGGCGAAGACGAGGCATCCGGCCACCGACAGGAGAACCGGGACAATGTAACAGATCGGCATCAGCGCATAGGCAAAACCGGCGGTCACCGCGCCTGCCGTGATTCCGCACAGGACGACCAGGTAGAATACCGATTGCGGTGCAGTGTAACCGTCGCACAGAACGGCAATGAAAGCCCATACGACACCTGAGATCGCCGCCATGACCGACTGCAAGAAGAGATGTTGTCTTACCGAGGCCGGGTCCAGGTTCTTCGGCTCCACCGGAGCGCCGCGGTCAAGCAGCCTCACGGGAAAACGGCACAGAAGCATTCGTGTCGCATTCACGAGGCTTGAAGCGAGGAACCACAATAAACCCGCCAGTCCTTGGCCGTAGTGAATAGCGACGAGCAGGCTGATCAACCCCAGGACAATACTGACGGGAAGGGAAATGAGCATGCTGCGGCGCACGGCCAGGAGCTGGTCGGCGGCGATCAGATGCTGCAAGGGCAGCGCAAGCGCTTCTGCAGGTTGGTTGGGACTCATCGCGTCTCTGCCAGAAATGCATCGTTATTGTTGCCGGAGAGAGCTTAATCGCCTTCTGCATAATTATTGGTAACTTTTGCGAACGGGCAGGCTCACCCAACCATGCGATTGCTAATTCTTCAGGCCGCGATCAGCGCAATAGGTCATGAACTCGTCCGGCAACATGATACCTTCGCCCTCGACCTCCACCTGCAGAACCGGATGTTTGTGTACCGCGTGCAAGGCGTCCTTGGCGCATGGGTATTTGATTGCCGTTATCGTCAACCGTCCCTCGACAATGAACACGCGAACGCTCGTGTCTGGCCGGGACATCGCCGTGGCTCCTTTGTATGTGTTTCGATTGACACTTAGATAGTCATCGAAGTGCACACAAAAAAGACCCACGGCCTGATTCCGCTACGCTTTCCACGCCGAGCCGCGGATGACGCTGCAGAAGTTGCCCCGGTGGAAATGCGGGTCCTTGTCGGCAAGGACGTCGGCCTTGACGTTACCGAAGGTGGTGCCGGGCTTGTACTTGATGCCGTCATAGAAGGTCTGGATAATATCCTCCTTGAAGTGATCGCTGCGGGGATGGGCGTGGACGACCGTTTCCCGCTCAATATCGCTGTATTCGGGATAGGTCAGTCCGAGCACGTCCATCTCGACGCCTGCGGTCACGAGCGCGACAACCGGGTGCATGTGCTGCGGTATGCCGGGTGTCGTGTGCAGCGCGATGGCGGTCCAGACGAGATCGATCTCGGTCTGCGCTATGCCATGACCGCGCAGAAAGTCGCGAGCAGCGTTGGCACCATCGACCTCGAACCGCTCGTGCGCGCTGCTGTGCTGATGGGTCAGGCCCATGTCATGGAACATCGCGCCGGTATAGAGAAGCTCCGGGTCGAACTCGAGACCGCGATGCTTGCCGGCCAGCGCCCCGAAATAATAGACGCGGCTCGAATGGTGAAACAACAAGGGCGAAGCGGTGTCGCGCACCAGTTCTGTGACCTCGCGTGCGAGCTTGCTGTCGGGGATGCTGACCCCTTCGATTGTCAATGTCATTGGGACTTCTCCTGCTTTCCGTTGCCAAAGTGTAAGAGATGTGGTAGTTTGTCCGCAATTGTCGTATTACGGTAAAAACAGACATTTTCCGCCGGAAAGGGACATGGGCAATGCCGAGGAAGCCGTTGCGTGTTGCAATTCTGGCCGTGCCCGGCGTTCAGCTGCTGGATGTGTCGGGGCCGCTCGATGTTTTTGCCGAGGCGAATGTGCAGGCCGGCCGGACGGTCTATGAGCTCTGCGTCCTTGGCACTCAGCCGGGCGCCATCCGAAGCTCATCGGGCGTGCGGCTGATGCCGGACATAGTCATCGGTGAAAGCTCGGACTTCAAGATCGATACATTGCTGGTGGCAGGGGCGCCGAACGCGGCGGACGTGCCGGCCAACGACCAAACAATCGATTGGCTGCGATCCGCCACGTCTTCCATGCGCCGCTACGGTTCGGTCTGCAGCGGCGCGTTCTTTCTTGCGCAGGCGGGCCTGCTGGACGGAAAGCGCGCCACGACCCATTGGGCGGTGGCCGAACGGCTGGCCCGGGAATTTCCAGCGGTGAGCGTGGATGCCGACGCACTCCACATCCGCGACGGCCGGCTGTGGACGGCTGCGGGCGTCACGGCCGGTCTCGATCTGACGCTGGCCTTGGTCGAGGAAGATCTCGGCCGCGAGGTGGCGATGAGGGTTGCGGGACAGCTCGTGATGTTCTTCAAGCGACCGGGCGGGCAGATGCAGTTCAGCCGGAAAGGCGAGGCGGCGCCCGTTGGCCGGTCGGCACTGCAGGAGGTACAGCGCTTTGTCGCCGCAAACCCCGCCGAAGACCATGATGTCGCAAGCCTCGCCCAGCGAACGGGGCTGAGTTCGCGCCATTTCGCCCGGCTCTTTCGCCAAGAGGTCGGGATGACGCCGGGCGACTGGGTGGAGGAAGTGCGCGTCACCGCCGCAAGGGAAATGCTCGAGAGCGGAGACGCTGCCCCCAAGCAGGTGGCGGGACGCTGCGGGTTTGCCGATGTCGACACGCTGCGGCGCGCCTTTGTCCGGCGCGTCGGCATTACACCGGCGGAGTACCGGAAGAGATACCCACGGGACGACAGGAAGGCCACCGCTTCGCGAAACGGATAGCGGGCCGCATCAAGACCAGCGCAAGCACCCAGAGCGCGGTAGCCTGCGACGCGCTGCGGCACGCCGGAGTTGCACCAGGCTTCGTTCGTGTCATATTCACATCGAAAATGGACCTGCCTGCCGGATTGGAAAGGGAACATGATGATCTTGCTCTTGGCACTTCTGATCGGGGTTGTAGCCGGTTTGCGCGCAATGACGGCCCCTGCGGCCATCAGCTGGGCTGCTCACCTCGGTTGGCTGCATCTTGGCGATAGTTGGCTCGCATTCCTCGGTTATGTGTTCACACCCTGGATATTCACTGCCCTGGCAATCGTGGAGTTAATCACCGATCAACTGCCGTCCACGCCGAGCCGAAAGGTGCCGGTGCAATTCGGTACCCGTGTCGTCATGGGAGCCTTGTGTGGCGCGGCGGTTGGAATCAGTGGCGGGTGGGCTTTAGGCGGTGCTGTCGCGGGCGTGATCGGTGCAGGAATTGGCACGCTGGCGGGCGCCGACATTCGCGGGCGCCTGGCCAGGAACTTTGGTCAGGATCGGCCGGCCGCGATCATCGAGGACGTTGTGGCAATCGTTGCTGCCGTCTTGATCGTCGCTGCTTTGCCGTGACGCCAGGGGCTTCAGGGTCGGGGCAACTTCAGCCAACCTCGCCAAGGTGACGCCGAACCCATTGCGTTTCTTCCGAGGCCGTGCGTCCGAAATGCCGTTTGAAATCGCGGCTGAATTGAGCCGGGCTCGCGTAGCCGACTGAACCCGCGACCTGTGCGATCGTCCGGCTCTGGCGCGCGATCATCAATCTTGCCTCGTGGAGCCGCATCGCCTTCACGTATTGCATTGGACTGTTGCCGGTGAGGCTCTTGAAATGGACATGGTAGGAAGGAACGCTCATGCCCGCATCTCTTGCCAGATCGGCGATCGAAATTTCGGAGCCATAGTTTTCCCGCAACCAGGCGAGGCTTTGGACGATCTTTCCAGATGTGCCTTTCTGCTGGAGAGCGGCGAGCATCGCGCCGCCCTGCGGGCCAACGAGCACCCGGTAATGCAGCTCGCGTAAAATGCTGGAAGCGAGGACCGCAACTTCAACGGGGCTGCGAAGTGCCATCAGAAGCCGCATGAGAACATCCTCGATCTGGGCATCCATCCTGCTCGACATGAGACCGCGTGGTTTGGTCGTTGGCAATTCGGCTTGTGTCTCCACCTGCATGGCGATCTCGGCCGCCACCTGCATGTCGAAATCGACATAGATCGCAAGCAGTGGCCGCTCCGGACTGGCCGTCGACTGCATCCGGAAAGGAACGGGTACGGAAACCGCCAGATAGTGTTCCTCGTCGTAAAGGTAGGTTTCCCCTTCAAGGATGCCCTGCTTGCTTCCTTGCAATACGAAGACCGCGCCTGGCTTGTAGAGGACCGGAATGTCGTGGAGCACGGCCTCCGTGCGGAGTATCCGGACGCAATCGAGCGCGGTGGGATTGTATCCGTGACAAGGGGCGAGGATGCCCGCGAGCTCGACCAGCTCACGTCGACGTGATCGCCGGGGCTCCGTTTTGATAGGATTTGGCAATGAATTCATAGAATCCGCAATCGATACCCTCACCTTCCCATATTATCTGTCAATCCTGTCATCATCAAGGAGTTCACGGATCATGTCACGAAAGACCTTCTTCATCACGGGAGCGAATTCCGGCTTCGGCTTCGCCATTGCGTCCGCGGCGGTCAAGATGGGCCACAAGGTGATTGGCACCGTCCGCTCGGAGACGTCACGCATGGCGCTCGCCGAGGCCCTTCCTGCAGTCCGGGCAGTCCTGTGCGACGTAACGGAATTCGACAGGATACCGGATATCGTCAGACAGGCGGAAGACGAGCACGGACCTGTTGACGTGTTGATCAACAATGCCGGTTACGGCCACGAGGGGATCCTTGAGGAGTCGCCAATCGAAGCGATGCGCCGGCAGTTCGACGTGAACGTCTTCGGCGCCGTTGCGGTTGCCAAGGCATTTCTTCCGAGATTTCGTGCGCGACGCAGTGGTTTCATCGTCAACGTCACTTCGATGGGCGGCATGATCACCATGCCCGGCATCGCATATTATTGCGGCAGCAAGTTCGCGCTGCAGGGCATATCGGAAGTGATGCGCTCGGAAATGGCCCCGTTCGGTGTTCGCGTGACTGCCCTCTGCCCCGGGTCTTTCAGGACGGACTGGGCCGGACGATCGATGGTCCGTACGGAGAGATCGATCGCCGACTATGATGCCCTTTTTGATCCGATACGCGAGGCGCGGCAGGCCAAAAGCGGCAGGCAGCTCGGGGACCCAGACAAACTGGCGGCCGCCGTTTTAAGCCTGGTCGAGTCCGATAGTCCGCCACCGCAGCTTTTGCTTGGCAGCGACGCCCTCAAGCATGTGTCGGAAAGAATTGAGCGCCTCCAGCAGGAGATCGAGGCGTGGAAGTCTGTCACTGTCTCGACCGATGGTTGACGGAGCCGAAGATACTTTCCTCTTGACAGCCTCCCTACCAGAAGGTAGGCATAGTTATGAGCAATCTTATGACGACATCCGACGAAATCCTGGTTTCCGCTCGATCGCTGATCATGAGTGGAGGATATAACGGCTTCAGCTATGCGGACATTGCGGACGTCGTCGGCATTCGCAAAGCCAGCATCCATCATCATTTCCCAAGCAAGGCCGATTTGGTTCGCACGCTTGTAGCGCGGTATCGTGAAGATGCCGAAGCGGGTTTGGCGGCTCTGGAGCAAGACGTGCAGGACCCGCTTGAGCTCCTCAAAGCCTATGCGGGCCACTGGGCCAGGTGCATCGAGGACGCAAGCAGGCCTTTTTGTGTGTGCGCTCTGCTTGCAAGCGAGCTGCCCGCACTGCCGCCGGAAGTCGCGGAGGAGGTGAAGGCCTTTTTCCGCTTTCTCTCGACATGGCTGATCTCGGTCATGGAACGGGGCTCCAGGGAGGGGGCTTTAAATCTCTCAAGCCAACCGCGCGTCGAGGCTGAGGCGTTCATGGCGTCGGTCCACGGAGCCATGCTTTCGGCGCGGGCCTACGGAACGCCGGAGGTGTTCTCCACTATCCTGGCGCCCACCGTGCAGCGGCTGTCTCCGACGGCCGCTCAATAAAAGCTTCGGGCGGATGCAAACCGCCCGGTGCGACGAGTTTAGCCACCAAATCTACCAACCAGTAGGAAGGTCAAAATTATGAAAAATATTCTCCCCGCTCTCGTGCTAGGACTATCCGGGATCGCGGCGATGGCTATTTTAGCGTCGCCTGTGCATGCCGAAGATAAGAAGGCCGAGCAAATCCATGTCCGGGGCAGCATCGTCAGCTATGGCGCGTCCACGCTCAAGGTGAAGACGCGCGAAGGAGAGACCGTCGATGTCGCCCTCGCCGACGGCTGGAAACTTGCCAGCGTCGCAAACGCGAAGGTCACCGACATCAAGCCTGGCGACTTCGTCGGCATCGCATCCTTGCCGAAGGAGGGCGGTGGCGATGGCGCGCTTGAAGTCCTCATCTTTCCGCCGGAACTGAAAGGTGCAGGTGAGGGCAGCTATGGTTGGGACCTTAAGCCTGAAAGCAGCATGACCAATGCCACTGTGGCAAATGCGGTCAAGGACATCGACGGCCGGACGGTCACCGTTTCCTATCACGGCAAGGAGAAGAAGATCTCCATACCGGATGGCACGCCTGTCGTGACCTTTGCTCCGGCGACCAAGGATGATCTCGTTCCCGGCGCCATCGTCTTCGTGCCTGCCGAGAAAGCTGCAACCGGCACCATTGCCCATCAGGTCCTCGTCGGAAAGAACGGCGTGGTTCCTCCCATGTGAGCCACGCCGTCGCCGGTCGCTCTGGTGCCCCACCGGTCCGACCGGCGATTACTACGGCCGATATGAGCGCGCCGGGCGGCCGTTTCACGCCCCCACTTAACAATTGGAAAAAATCTCCATGACACACCATCAAACAACCGCTCCTTCTCGCGAGGAGGAGCAATGGCTGACCCGATACTATTTCACACGAGCAGGGTTTTCTGCTGTCTGGGTCGCCGCCGCGCTGACTGCCGGCCAGCAATCGGCTTCCATCGCCGCCGCCTTGCTGATCATCTACCCTGCCTGGGATGCCGCCGCGAACTTCGTGGACGCATTGAGCCATGGCGGGCTGGGCAACAACCGGACGCAGGCGATCAATGTCGCGGTCAGTACGCTCATGACCGTCGCCGTTGTTGTTGCGCTCACCATGAGCATGAACTGGGTTCTCGGCGCTTTTGGTCTCTGGGCCATCTTCTCGGGTGTCTTGCAGCTTGGCACGGCCCTTCGCCGCTGGAGGAGGAGTGGCGGCCAGTGGGCGATGGTCCTCAGCGGCGGCCAATCCGCCGTGGCCGGTTTGTTCTTCATTGCGCAGGCGCGGATGCCCGAACCGCCTTCCATCGCTAATATTGCGGGATATGCCGGCCTCGGTGCCTTCTATTTCCTCGTATCGGCAGTATGGCGAAGCGTCAGCCACATGCGGCGGAAGACCGCCTGATCTGGCGGGGAGAGAGCGTCTCCAGCTTGCTCGCTCTCTCCGGTCCTCAGGAGTGCAGACTAGGTCGTCAGCGACCTAGCTGCGAGGCTGTAACAGCGCCAGCACGACTGTCGATGCAGCAAGGATGGCGGTCAGGGTCAAGGGTCCCGTCGCGCCATAGGTGTCCACGACATAGCCGCCGACAACCGCGCCGATCGTGATGGCGACCTGGAAAGAGGCGACCATCAAGCTGCCCGCAGCCTCAAGCGCGTCAGGCGCCGCGCGGGACAGATTGGTCGGCAGCACCACCGGCGCCATGCCGAAGGCGAAGCCCCAAAGCGTAACGAAGCCGAAGGCGACGCCCATATGCGCGCCCCACAGCACCAAGGCGAGCGCAGCCAACGCCATTAATGCGGCGGTAACCGCGAGGGCCATGCGAATATTGGCGTCGGCCATGCGGCCACCGGCGATATTGCCGACCACAGCGGCGATGCCAAAACCGAGCAGCGCCAGGGCAATCGGCCCGGTTGCAAGGAGCGTCACGTGTTCGAGGAAGGGACGCACATAGACTGAGCCGGCAAAATGCCCCGTCATCAGCAAAAAGATGGCAAGCATGCCGAGTTGTATGCCACGCCGCCGTGTCAGGCGAAGGACATCGGCAAGACTGTTGCTTGTCGTTGCAGGCAAGGTCGGCAGGCTCAGAAACTGCAGCAGCATGGCAAGCGCTGCCAGTCCCGCTGTCATCGCCATGGCGCTTCGCCAGCCCAGCCAGTCGCTGATCAGCGCGCCCATCGACGGTGCGGCAATGGTTGCCAGCGAGACGCCGAGGGTAACGATGGCCATACCACGACCGGTCGCATTGGCGCCAACCAGCCGTGCTACGACGGCAACCGATAAGGCCCAGAAAGCGCTGAGGGCGATTCCCAGCCCGGCCCGGCCAAGCAACAACAGCCAGAAATCGGTCGCAAGCGCCGCAAGAACATTGGAGCCGATCGCCAGGGCACTGAGACCAACCAGCACCGTCTTGCGGTTCAGCCGGCCGATGAGAACATTGCTCAACAACGCCGTCACGGCGCCGACCGAAGCGGTGGCGGTGACGACCTGTCCGGCCGTTCCCTCGCTGATGCCCAGATCGCGCGCCATTGGGGTCAACAGACCCGCCGGCAGGAACTCGGCCGACACCAGCGCAAAGCTGGCGGAGGCCATTGAAAGGACCGCGAACCAGGTGGCCGCGCTCCATTCGGCTGGCGCAGCGGCATCAAGCTCTATGACTTCGCCATCAAGTTGTAATGTTGTGTCCGTCATTGAAGTATCTCCAAAGGTTTGGAGATATTGATAGACGAGTCTCTTCGGATGATATGTGTCCTAAAATCCGAAATCCATATCCATTCGTCCGGAAATTGTGCGACGCACAACGCCCGGCGAGACATGGGTGATGCGTTTGAACGCGCGAGCGAAAGATGCTTCGGATTCGTAACCCAAGCGGGTGGCGACCTCAGCAACCGACATGCCGCTTTGTCCCAGCAGCTCGCGGGCGAGCTGCATGCGCAGACGGGCGAGATAGCGAGCCGCGCCCTCCCCCAAAACAGCGCTGAAGCGCTCGGCGAAAATCGAGCGCGATTGGCCTGCGAGGCCCGCGAGGCTTTCGAGAGTCCAGTTGCGGCCGGGGTCGCGGTGCATGGCTGCCAGGGCGCGGCCGATATGGGGATCGCGGATCGCAGCGAGCCACCCGGTGGTTGAGGCTCCGGTGCAATTGACCCAGCAGCGGATGAGCCGCGCGGTGAGCAGGTCCGCCATACGGGACAAGATGGTGGCGCTGCCCATCTGCGGTTGTGTGGCCTCCGCTGTCATGGCCGCCAGCAAGGGACCGACGATCGGGTCGTTGCCGGCCACGTCGCAGCCCTTGATGATGGGAGGCATCAAAGTGATCAAGGGGTTGAGCGCATAGGCACCCAAGGACATGGAGCCGCAGAAGAGGGTGCTGGCCGCGCCCGTTCCTTCCCGGACCACTTCGCAAACGTTGCTCCCCAACTTGGTCACCTGACAACCCTTCAGCGAATCGCCCGTAACATCCGGCGCGCTGGCCAGCCGATGGGCGATGCCTTGCGGCAGCAGCACCAGATCGCCATCATGCAACTCCTGCCAGCCCTGCGCTTCAGTATGTATCCAGCATGGACCCTGGCTGACGAAGTGGAAACGAAGCAGCGGCTGTTGCGGAAAGGCGATGTTCCATGGATGTCGGAGCTCGCAGCGGCCATAGTTGACGCCACTCAAGCGAAAGTCCTGCAGGACTTCGCTAAGCGCATCCATCGGCATATGCGGCGGCGTCGGGGGTTGGGACGAATGATCAAGCATTCAACGAATATAGATGCAGAACGTCCGGCGGGCAAGGTGCATTCGGCTCAATCCGCGGTTTCAGAGCCGGCCTCCCTGAAGCGTGTCTCGAATTCCCGTCGCAAGCTTCGCCGTGCTTCTGCGGCTCGCAAGCGATGCTGCGCGATCTCTGTCGTCGGAACATATGGCGGCACTGCAGTTGGCTTGCCATCCGCATCCACGGCCACCATTGTGAAGTAGCAGGAGTTTGTGTGCCGGCGCGCGCCGGTGCGGATGTCTTCGGCTTCAACCCGAATACCGACTTCCATGGAGGTACGACCGGCATAATTGATCGAGGCACGAAAGGTCACCAATTCACCAACGATGATCGGCTGACGGAACACGACCTGATCGACCGACAACGTGACGGCGTATTGCTTCGAGAAGCGCGATGCACAGGAGAAGGCGACGCGGTCCAGGAGATTGAGCAGGGCGCCGCCATGGACCTTGCCGCTGAAGTTGGCCATGTCGGGTGTCATCAGGACGACCATTTCGATTCGACTTGTATGGGTCACGTCATCCATTGTGCGCCTCCGTTGTTTGAGCAAACAATTGGTATCAGCTCGGGGATGCCCTGTCCGCGACGATCCCATCGGTACGATGTCGTCAGCTCCATCGGCGCGGGAAAGTTCTTGTTCCCTGGAATTCGAATGATAGCCACGGGCGCGCTTCTCGTCGACAGGTCGAGGAACAACCCCCACTTGACGATCCGAATTGATATCTGTAATTCCAGATATATGGAAAAAGATGGAACCATCGCGGCCTTTTCGGCTATCGCCCAGCCAACACGCATGGATGCCTATAAGCTCATCGTCATGCACGAGCCAAATGGTATCGCGGCGGGAGAGGTGTCGCGTATCCTCGATGTTCCGCAAAATACCATGTCAACCCATCTCGCGATCCTCTCCCGGGCGGGTCTGATCTCGTCTGAACGGCAAAGCCGTTCCATCATCTATCATGCCAACTTCGAAAACCTGCGCGCAGCCATCAATTATCTTTTGAAGGATTGCTGCGCGGGTCACCCGGACATTTGCGCACCCTTGCTTGCCGACATCGTCCCATGCTGCCCGCCCAAGGACGATCTCAATGCATGATCGCGCCTATGATGTTGTCTGCGCCGGAATTCGGCGCGCTCCATCCTGGCAAAATGGACAGCGTTTGTCCTGACACGATCAATTCCATCTGGAGAAGAACCATGTCCATCTTGGAGCACTATCTCGCCGTTGAGGTGGCCTTGCGCATCGTCTGTGTCGCATCCGGATCCGACGAGCTCGGCTCCAATCCGTCGACGCCGGTTCAAAGGTCATGATACCGCAACTGTCCCGCCGCCTCGCGGCAGAAGCACTCGGCGCGGCGATCCTTGTTGCGACGGTCGTCGGTTCGGGAATTATGGCCGACCGACTGACCAACGATGTGGCGCTAACCCTGCTCGGCAATACCCTTCCCACTGGCGCTATCCTGGTGGTGCTGATCACCATTCTGGGGCCAGTCTCGGGCGCACACTTCAATCCCGCCGTCACGATGGTCTTCGCGCTGCGAAAGGATATCGAGCCTGTTGCCGCGTTCTTCTATATTACCATGCAGATACTGGGGGGTATTGTCGGATCGTTCGTGGCGCATGCCATGTTTGAGCTTCCGATTATCGAGGTCGCAAGGACAGTTCGCACTGGTAGCGGGCAATGGATCGCAGAAATTGTCGCCGCCTTTGGCCTGATATTCACCATCCTTGCTGGCCTTCGATTTCGGCCGGATGCAATCGGTTGGCTAGTTGGACTATACATCACGGCGGCCTACTGGTTCACGGCCTCTACTTCGTTCGCCAATCCGGCTGTCGCCATTGCACGGTCCCTCTCGGACACGTTCGCCGGTATCCGTCCGCTTGATCTCCCCGGCTTTATCGTTGCGGAGCTAGCCGGTGCATTCCTGGCAATGGCACTGGCCAATTGGATGCTGGCGAGCGAACCATTAAGCCAATCAAACGGACAATGATCCGAACGTTTTTTGCGGTCCGTGCACGATGTGTCACTGACGATTGAGCAGTCACCCGATGCGATGAAAACATCCGGTATCCCAAGCCTTCGCGCGGATAGCTGTGCCCCACTACCCGGGCAGGTACCAAGAATAAATGTCGAAGGGCAGCGGGGCTGCAAACCGTCACCGGACCTATAAAAGCAAAAAGCCCCGCAATTACGGGGCCTTTGCTTGGTTTTCAGGATGCTGACGAACATCAGCAAACATTGAACTGGTGCCCAGAAGAGGACTCGAACCTCCACGCCTTGCGGCACACGGACCTGAACCGTGCGCGTCTACCAATTCCGCCATCTGGGCAGCGGGGTTCCATGTAAGGGGCCCTTCAAAGTCTGTCAATCCATTTGCCGGGGAATTCGTCAGGGATTGTCAGGCTTCATGCCGTGCCGGCCCGCAAACAGCGTTCTTCCGGGCTCCGGTGTCCGAAACCACCGTTTTCACCCGGCTTGAATCTCAACAGACTCTCGGCGCCGGCCGGTCAGCCCTCGAGGACTTTCTTGGAAGCGACGGTCGAATCCGCATTGAGCTTGTAGACGATCGGAACGCCAGTTGCGATCTCCTGCGCGACGATCTCCTCGCCCGTCAGGCCCTCCAGCGCCATGACCAGCGCGCGCAGGGAATTGCCATGCGCGACAATCAGCACATTTTCACCGCGCAGAACATGCGGCTGCACGTCGTGCATGTAGTAGGGCCAGACGCGCGCGCCGGTATCGCGCAGGCTTTCGCCGCCGGGCGGCGGAACGTCATAGGAGCGGCGCCAGACATGCACCTGCTCTTCGCCCCATTTCGCGCGGGCATCATCCTTGTTGAGGCCGGACAGATCGCCATAGTCGCGTTCGTTCAAGGCCTGGTCGCGGATCGTTTCAAGACCGGTCTGGCCGATCTCTTCGAGAATGTGACTGAGGGTCGCCTCGGCGCGCGAGAGCACGGAGGTAAAGGCGATGTCGAAATGCAATCCCATGGCCTTCAGCCGCTGGCCGGCGTCCTTGGCTTCCTCGTGGCCGAGCTCGGTCAGCGCGGGGTCGCGCCAGCCGGTAAAGAGGTTCTTTAAATTCCATTCGCTCTGGCCATGGCGGACAAGGACGAGGGTTCCGGACATTGCAAATTCTCCTGTTGATCGAAGCTATTGAGTGAGGCCGAGAACGTCGGACATGGAATAAAGGCCGGGTTTGCGGCCTCTGCCCCAAAGCGCTGCCTTGACGGCACCCCGCGCGAATATCGTGCGGTCTTCCGCATGGTGCGATAGCGTGATGCGCTCGCCCTGACCGGCAAGGATAACGGAATGGTCGCCGACGACGGAGCCGCCGCGCAACGCGGCAAAACCGATCGTCCCGTTCTCCCGCGCACCGGTATGGCCGTCGCGCACCCGCACGCTGTGCTGGCCGAGCCCTATGTCGCGGCCATCGGCCGCGGCTTCGCCGAGCAGCAATGCGGTGCCCGAGGGTGCATCGACCTTGTGCTTATGGTGCATTTCCAGAATCTCGATATCGAAATCGTCGGCGCCAAGCGCACGCGCCGCCTGTTTGACGAGGACGGCGAGCAGATTGACGCCCAGGCTCATATTGCCGGATTTGATGACGACCGCATGACGGGCGGCTGCGGCAATTTTTGCATCGTCGTCGTTGGTGCAGCCCGTCGTGCCGATGACGTGAACGATACGCGCCTGCGACGCCAGCCCGGCAAACGCCACACTCGCGGCTGGCGTCGTGAAATCGAGCACGCCCTCGACGCTGGCAAACGCTGCGACCGCGTTATCCGTGATCGGAACGCCAAGAATGCCGACGCCGGCAAGTTCACCCGCATCAGCACCGATATGGGGCGAGCCGGGCCGCTCAATGGCTCCGGCAAGGATCGCGGCAGGGGTGGCGTGGATGACGCGGATCAGCGTCTGGCCCATGCGCCCAGCTGCGCCGACAACGGCAAGTTTCATTGGCGTCGTGGGCTGTTCCGCTGGGCTCATTCGGCTGGTCTCGCTATTGGATGGGGTACGTCTTCGCTGTCATCGATGATGGGCGACTCTTCCTTGCCCTGCAACTGGTAGAACCGGGCATAGACCCCGTTGGGACGGGCGAGCAACGTCTCGTGCACGCCTTCCTCCACGACGCGTCCGGCCTCCATGACGACGATATGGTCGGCGTTGACGATGGTGGACAGGCGGTGGGCGATGACGATGGTGGTACGCCCATGCATGACGCGCTCCAGTGCCTGCTGCACGCGCTTTTCCGATTCATTGTCGAGTGCGGACGTCGCCTCGTCGAGAAGCAGGATCGAAGCGTTGCGGACGATGGCACGGGCGATCGAAAGGCGCTGGCGCTGGCCGCCGGACAGGGTCACGCCGTTCTCGCCGACTTCCGTGCCATAGCTTTGCGGCTGCTGGCGAATGAACTCATCGGCGTTGGCGAGCTTCGCCGCCTCGATGATCTCCTCATCGGTGGCATCCGGGCGGCCATAGCGGATATTGTCGGCGATCGTTCCTTCGAAGAGATAGGGCTGCTGCGAGACATAGGCGATCGACTGGCGCAGCGAGCGTTTGCTGACATAGGCAATATCCTGCCCATCGACGAGGATGCGCCCGCCATTTATATCGTAGAACCGCTGGACGAGGCCGATCAGCGTCGATTTGCCGGCGCCGGAAGCGCCTACGATGGCTGTGGTCTTGCCGGCTTCCGCCGTGAAGCTGATGCCATGCAGCACCGGTACGCCGTTGCCGTAGCTGAACGTGACGTTGTCGAATTGCACCTCGCCGCTCTGCACGGTGATCGGCACGGCGCCGATGCTGTCAGCCTGACGCGGCTCGATGTCCAGAATCTCGTAAATCATCCGCGCATTGACCAGCGAACGTTCGAGCCCGACCTGGACCCGCGCCAGACGCCGCACAGGATCATAGGCAAGAAGTACAGCCGTCATGAAGCCGAACATGGCGCCGGGCGGCTCGGCATTATAGACGGCGCGGTAGCCCGTATAGATGATCATCGAGGCGATTGCGATGCCAGCGATGAGTTCGGTGATCGGCGTCATACGCTCCGAAACACGTGCGATCTTGTTGGCGCGCCCCTCGGCCCGCTTGATCAGTGCGCTGATCTTGACGCGCAACTGGTCTTCCATGGTGAACGCCTTGACGATGGCTATGCCCTGCGTCGCTTCCTGCATGGCGCCGAGCAAATGCGAGTTCAGCGTCACGGATTCGCGATGGATGCTGCGCAGGCGTCGTGCCAGATAGCGGACCACAAGGATCAGCGGCGGGCCGACGAGCAGCGCGATCAGCGACAGGAATGGATCGAGCAGAACCATGCTCACGATGAGCGCGATCAGCGTCGGTACGTCCTTGGCGATGGTCGTGACGACGATATCCAGAAGCTCGCGCACACCGCCGACGTTCTGGTTGATACGGGCGGCAAGCTGGCCGGAGCGGGTATCATGGTAGAAGTCGAGGCCGAGCTTCATCAGGTGATCGAAGACACGGGCTTGATAACGCGCGACGATGTTGTTGCCGATTCTCGCCATGGTCACGGACTGGACATAAGTCGCAATGCCGCGAATGACGAAAGCACCGAGAATGCCGAGACTGATCGGGAGTATGAGGTCTTCGCGGCGTTCGTAATAGATCTTGTTGATCACGTCCTTGAAGATATAGGCGACGAAAGCCGTCGTGCAGGCAACCGCAAGCATGGCGACGATGGCAATGGCATAGGACGACCGGTGATCGCGGACATTTTCGCCAAGAACCCGGCCGATGACCCGCTTCGCCTCGGATGGATCGATCTTCTTTTTCCTGGTCTGTTCGCTCATTACAGGCGGCAACTCGCTGGTACTTAGGGTCAGGACCCTAAAATCCGGCAAGGCATGGCCCTTGCCGCTTATTCAGTCCCTATAGCGTTATTGACCCGGCTTGCCTATCGGTTTTGGCCACGCTTTCGCAGGGAGTGCACGAGTGTTGCTCTTGTGCCGACCAGGGATCAAGAGCCTTTCATGCCTGGATGGAAACAGTCTGAACCAAAGTCCTCCGGCGGAACGTTCTCGTCCAAGCATGAGAGGCTTTAATCGCGCCGCCAGCGCCGGCCTTCAATGGAAACACCGAAGCGGGTTGGCGTACGCGCGAATGCGGAAAGGCCGCTGAGCGCCGCGAGCGGATGGGTAATGACATAAACCGGCGTCTCACGCAGGATATCACCATGCGGCGCCTTGTCTTCGAAAGCCTCGCGGAACGCCGGATCCTTCAACGGCGCGATGATCTTCTGGACGATGCCGCCGGCAAGGTAGACGCCGCCGCGGGCCATGAACGTCAGGGCGAAATCGCCGGCAAGCCGGCCGAGATAGGTCACGAACAGCGCCAACGTTTCCTTGGCCTCGGCGGATTCTCCGGAAAGGCCGGCCGAAGTGATGTCGGCCGGCGTCTGCAGCGGTGCATCAGTGCCGTTGACCTTGCAGATCGCGCGGTAGATGTTCTGCAGGCCGCGACCGCAGAGCAGCTGTTCGCCTGAAATGCGCCCTTCGATATGTTCGAGATGCGGGAAGATTTCGAGATCGCGCGGCGTGCGCGGCCCCATATCCACGTGGCCGCCTTCACCTGGCACCGGAACCCAGTTCGAACGTGCGCGGACCATGCCGGCGACGCCAAGGCCCGTGCCGGGTCCGAGCACGGCGCGGCTGCCATGCGGATCGCCTGCGCCGCCACCAAGTTTTTCCAGGTGCTTGGGTTCCAGCGAGACGACGGCAAGCGCCTGCGCTTCGAAATCGTTGAGCACGGTAATGTCGCGAAGGCCGAGTGTCTCCATCATCTGGTGCGGCTTGACCACCCAGGCGCAATTGGTGAGATCGATTTCGTCGCCTTCGACCGGTCCGGCAATGGCGAGGACCGCCGAACGCGGTTGGATCGAGGTATGGTCGAGAATGGCGTTCTGGATCGCCTCGTCGATGGTCGGATAATCGGCGGTCTGCAGAACCGGAAATTCCTTCGGGTCCGCATAGGCGTCGACCAGAATGGCAAATCGAGCATTGGTACCACCGATGTCACCAACCAGGATCGGAAACTTCATGATGTGGTCGGTATCTGCCTGTGTAACCATTATCGCTTCCCTGTTTTAGTGTTACTGCGACCTTTGCGTGTCCGAGGGAGCACGCGGCGCAGTAAGTGTATTTTCCGCTGCATCATCGCGCAGCAAACCTCTCTTCTGCACCAGAACCTCGGCCGTAGCCCGGTTCAAGGCCATCGGAATATCGTAAACGCTTGCGAGCCGCATCAGCGCCTTGACGTCGACATCATGCGGCATCGGGGACAGCGGGTCGACAAAGAAAATCAATCCGTCGATCTTCCCCTCGGCAATCAGGGCACCGATCTGCTGGTCACCGCCAAGCGGTCCGCTCTTGACCCGCGCGATGGTCAGCGAAGGACATGCATCCTGAACGAGCCCGCCGGTCGTGCCGGTGGCAACGATCGCGCAAGGTGCAAGCAACCTTTCGTAGGTGCGAGCAAAATCCACCATGTCGTCCTTTTTCTGGTCATGCGCTATCAGCGCGAGGCGAAATGGCTGTGTCATGAAAACTCTGTGTCGGGTCCCGACCCTAAATCGATTGAAACCCTATACTCAATTCACGACAGCATGAAAAGACCGCGAGGAAAAAAGACCTTGGCTGCAATATGGAGTTGTAACTGCTACTGGACCTGAACCGGAAGGTTGTCTGGCACCTCCTGGTCATCCGGTTCCGCCACCGCTGCAGGCGGATTTCCAACGGACGCAGGCTGGGCCGCCTTGCCGCGCACGCCATAGGTCACTTCCTCTACAGATTTCGGGCCGGGCGCCTCCAGTACCTGCGCGCACTGCTTTGGCAGAGCAGAAAGCATCATTACCTTCGGCTTCACAGGCTTCTTCGGTGGCGGGGCCTTTCTCCACGGCTCATCGGTAAACCACCAGGCAAGGGGCTTGCCGCATCCATCGTCACTGCCCGTTGGTTGCTGCGGCGTACAATTGGGTGAACCCGGCTGGCATTTTATGCGGATATGGAAGTGGTAGAAGTGCCCCCAATAGGGGCGAACCTTGGCAAGCCAGCTGCGATCGCCCTGAACCGTGTCGCAGAGTTGCTTCTTGATACCAGGATGGACGAAGATGCGTTCCACCTCCGGATAAGTAGCGGCAGTCTTCAACAGGGCCGTGCGCGAGGCCGTCCATTTTTGCGGATCAACGTAGAGTGTATCCCCCTTGAGCATCGAGGTTGCCGAAACCGTCTCCCGCTCCTGGTCGGTGAAGCGCCGCTTCGGCATCGGTGTCAGCCAGATATCCGCATCCAGGCCGATCTGGTGCGAGGCATGGCCGGTGATCATCGGTCCGCCGCGCGGTTGCGAAATGTCGCCGATCAGCAACCCGTTCCAGTTCGCCTTGACGGCGGCATCACGCGATAGCCTCTCGATCAGGCTGATCATATAAGGGTTGCCCCAGCGGCGATTGCGCGACAATCGCATGACCTGCCAAGTTGGGCCGTCCGTGGGAAGCGCAACGCCGCCCGCCAGGCAGCCTTTGGCATAGAAGCCCACCGATTGCGCCTTGCCGACGGTCGGCAAGGTCTGCGCACCGAACAACTGCTTGGCGGGACCGTCCACCGCCACGGCATCGACGGCGCTGGTGAACGAAATGAGCAAGCCGAGCGCGAGACGCAACAGGGGTTTCGATTTCATGATTGCCATTCCCACAAGTGACCGCGATAAATTGAGTCGCCGATCCGGGCTTTATGATGGCCAGATTCGCTGCAAAGTCGCAATATAGGGCGGTGAATAACTGCCAATCGAACGGAGCGTCCCATGAGAGCTGTCATTTTCGAGCAATTCGGCCAGACGCCCGACGTGCGGACGGTCGAAGACCCCACGCCGGCGACAACGGGCGTCGTCATCAAGGTGGAGGCGACCGGCCTATGTCGCAGCGACTGGCATGGCTGGATGGGGCACGATGCCGATATCGTCCTGCCGCATGTGCCGGGACACGAACTGGCCGGGACCGTTCAGGCTATCGGCAGGCATGTGACGCAATGGAAGATCGGTCAGCGCGTCACCGTGCCATTCGTCGGCGGCTGCGGCCATTGTTTCGAATGCAATTCCGGCAACCATCAGGTCTGCGAAAACCAGTTTCAGCCGGGTTTCACCGCCTGGGGGTCCTTCGCGGAATATGTGGCGGTGGATTTTGCCGATACCAATCTTGTCGCGCTGCCCGACACGCTGGATTTTGCCACAGCGGCCAGTCTTGGCTGCCGCTTCGTGACCTCGTTTCGCGCTGTGGTCGATCAGGCAAGAGTCAAGCCGGGTGAATGGGTGGCGGTGCACGGCTGCGGCGGCGTTGGTCTTTCGGCCATCATGATCGCGACGGCGATGGGTAGCAATGTCATCGCCATCGACCTGACCGAAGAGAAGCTTGCCTTCGCCCGCGACCTTGGCGCTGTTGCGACGATAAATGGCCGCGAGACGCAGGATGTGGTCGGTTCTGTGCGGGAAATCACCAAGGGCGGTGCGCATGTCTCCATCGACGCGCTCGGCCATCCTTCGACCTGTTTCAACTCCATTGCCAATCTGCGCCGCCGCGGCCGGCACGTGCAGGTGGGGCTGATGCTCGGCGACCATGCGCATCCACCGATCCCGATGGACAAGGTCATTGCGCACGAGCTCGAGATCTATGGCAGCCACGGCATGCAGGCATTCCGCTACAAGGCGCTGATGGACATGCTTGAAACGGGCAAACTGCAGCCGCAAAAGCTGATCGGCAAGGAGATCACTCTGGATGAAGCGCCCGCCGCACTGATGGCGATGGACCGGTTCGAAGGACTGGGGATCAACGTGATCACGCGGTTTTAGAGACCAATCCACCCTGACAGGCATCCAATGCGATTTTCTGCGCTCCGGTTATCGAGAACCGAACCGGCTGCCTCGTCAGGCTGAACTCTCAAATGGTCTCTACTGCAAGCAGCGCTATTTCCAGCTTCCATCGCGCCACATGGTCGCGAAGGCGGTGCCGTAGTCGGGATAGCGGAAGGAATAGCCGAGCGCCTTGATGCGTTTATTGGAAACGCGTTTGTTCTCGCCGTAGAAAGAGCGTGCCATCGGTGTCAGCGGTGCTGTATCGAAATCGGTCTCTTCCGGCGGCTCGACGCCCATCAGCTCGGCTGCATAGGCGACGACGTCCTGCGGCGGTGCAGGTTCATCATCGGTTATGTTGAAAATACCGGCCTCCTTGCGCAGGCTGAGAAAAACCAGTGCACCGGCAATATCATCGACGTGGATCCGGTTGAACACCTGCCCTGTCTTGTTCAGGCGGCGCGCGCTGCCGTTGGCGAGATTGACGAAAGCGTTGCGGCCCGGCCCATAAATGCCGGCAAGCCGCAAGATAGCGAGCGGTACGCCGCGCGCATCCGCCAGTTCCTGCCAGCCCTGCTCGGCAGCGACACGTTCGGTGGAACGGGCGGAAAGTGGGTGGCATGGCGTATTCTCGTCGACCCATGCACCGCCATGATTACCATAGACGCCGACGGTGGAAAGATAGCCGATCCATTGCAGCTTGGGCATGGCGTGCCGAATGGTTCCGCCAAATTGTGCCAGCACCGGATCGCCGCTCTGCCCGGGTGACGTCGAGATGACGAGATGCGTGACACCGGCGAGGACATCGACAATCTCCTGCGAGGCGTGGGTACCATGAAACAGGAACGGCGTGATGCCATCCTTCTTGAGGTCTGAAAATTTGGCGCTATCGCGGGTCGTCCCGCCGATGAAATCCGCTTGACCATCAATGACTTTGGCAAAGGTGCGCGCCGAATATCCGGCGCCAAAGAGAAAAATGTTCATTGTTGATTTTTCGCGGCTTTGTTCCACTCGGTCAAGACGCTCGCATCATTTTCCTGCGCGGCCGCATGTGTGCGCAGGGCTGCGAAGCGGTCTTCATCCATCAGTTCACTCAAGGCCCACACGGCGGCACCGCGCACAAGTGGCGAGGGATCGGCAAGATGCGTTTTGACGGTCTCGACCAGCACCGGGTCGCCGCAATTGCCGCTGGCGATAAGCACGTTGCGTATGAAACGGTCCCGGCCGATGCGCTTGACCGGCGAACCGGCGAACATCGTGCGAAATGCCGCGTCGTCCAGCGTCAGGAGCGACGCGAGCGACGGCGATTTCAGGTCGTCGCGCGCCTGAAGCTTGGCCTCGCGGGCGGTCTCCGCAAATTTGTTCCACGGGCATACGGCGAGACAATCGTCGCAGCCATAAATGCGGTTGCCCATCGCCTTGCGAAATTCGAACGGGATGGGCTCCTTGTGCTCGATGGTGAGATACGAAATGCAGCGTCCCGCATCGAGCTGATAGGGCGCCGGGAACGCATCGGTCGGGCACACGTCGAGGCAGGCGTGGCACGAGCCACAATGATCTGACTCGCCTTCATCGGGCGGCAATTCCGCCGTGGTGAAGATCGTGCCGAGAAACAGCCACGAGCCATGGCTGCGGCTGACAAGATTGGTGTGCTTTCCCTGCCAGCCGAGACCGGCGGCTTCGGCCAGCGGCTTTTCCATAACCGGTGCCGTATCGACGAAGACCTTCAGGTCTTCACCCGCGGCGCGGGAGGCGAAACGGCTGGCGACGCCTTTGAGCTTGCCCTTGATGATGTCATGATAGTCGCGGTTTTGTGCATAGACCGAAATCGCGGCTTTATCCTTGTGCCGGAGGATTGCCAGGGGATCGCTGTCCGGCCCGTAGTTCATGGCAAGCACGATGATCGAACGCACCTCAGGCCACAGATTGTGCGGATTGGCGCGGCGCTGTTCCGTTTGCTGCATCCAGTCCATGCTCGCGTGGCGTCCGAGCGCCAGAAATTGGCGCAAGCGCGCTTCGGCGAACGGAATTGCCTCCGGCCGGGTGATGGCGACCAGATCGAAGCCGGCCGCACGCGATTCCTCCAGGATGAACTGCTTCAGCCGTTGCGCTTGCGAGGGTAGGTATGTTTCGGAGTGCAAAATCATCTCGCACTGGCCTTATGCGTGGTTCGACAAGCTCACCATGAGGGAAGTTGGTATTTTTGCAAGGAGTCAAGAAACGCTGGCGTTTCCGAACGATCTTGCAATCAATGAACGTCCCTCATGGTGAGCTCGTCGCACCACGCACCGACACCAAATTTAGAAATCCAGGTCGCCATAATGCGACGAAGGCGGCAAGCCGCGCACACGGTCCGACAACAATGGCCGGAACGACGGACGCGATTTCATCCGCGTGTACCAGTCGCGCGCCGCTTTATATTCGCCCCATTTGATTTCGCCAAGATAGTCGAGAATCGAGATCGAAGCGGCGGCGGACATGTCCGCATAGCTCGGTGCCGGTCCAGCCAGCCAGTTGCGCGTTGCCGTCAGCCAGTCGATATATTTCATATGCTGGGTGATATTCGTCCGGGCAGCACGGATAGCGCCTGAATCCGGCGCTCCGCCACCCTGTTCGGCGGTCATGTGCAATTTGAAAATGCGCTCGCGCGCCATATGCCGGGTAACTTCATTTTCGAGCTTCGTAAGGAACCAGTCGACCAGCCGTCGCACTTCTGCGCGGTTGAGCGAATCTTCTGGAAACAACCGGCGGCTGCGCTTTAGCGCGCCGCGCGTTTCGTCGATATATTCGGCGATCACGGAGGCCCCTGAAACAGGAACATCGCCTTCCGCCAGGAGCACGGGCAGTGTTCCCGCCGGGTTGAGTGCCAGAAACTCCTTACGCCTCGCCCAGCTGTTTTCTTCGATCAGCTCCACTTCAATGTCATATTCATTGAGGATAAGCCGGGTGTAGCGAGAGCCGGTGGACATGGGATGATGGAAGAGCGTCAACATGGCAGATTGGTAAATCTTTCAAACTGGTATTTTATCCGCACCGTCGTCTCGCGACAGCCGCGTCGGACCTGCGCCAAAACCTATAGGCGCAACCTTAGCACGAGACAAGTAAACAGGATTTCACCAAGAGCCGGTCTCCCAGCTGGCACCTACAAGAAAGCGGTATCATGGAAACACAGACGATTGTCGAAGCCCTTTTCCTTGGCTTACTGGAAGGAATAACTGAATTCCTGCCGGTCTCGTCGACGGGGCACTTGTTGCTCGCCGGGCATTTCCTCGGCTTCGAATCCAACGGCAAGACGTTCGAGGTATTGATACAGCTCGGAGCGATTCTGGCGATTCTCAGCGTCTATTTCGGCCGTCTCACGAAGATTGCACGCGATCTTCCGACCGATCCGAAAGCGCGCCGTTTCGTCACCGGCATCCTGGTCGCGTTTCTCCCGGCAGCGGTAATCGGGGCGCTCGCCCATGACATCATCAAGACCGTGCTGTTCGAATCGCCCATGCTGATTTGCGTGATGCTCATCATCGGCGGGTTGATCCTGCTGTGGGTCGACCGCGTCGAACTGAAGCCGCGCTATACCAATGTCATGGATTTTCCGTTGGGCCTCTGCTTCAAGATCGGCCTGATCCAGTGCTTTGCCATGATTCCCGGTACGTCGCGTTCCGGTGCGACGATCGTCGGAGCGCTGCTGCTCGGCACCGACAAGCGCTCGGCGGCAGAATTTTCATTCTTTCTGGCGATGCCAACGATGGCCGGCGCCTTCGCCTACGATCTCTTCAAGAACCGTCACATACTGACTTTCAACGATGCGTCGCTGATCATCGTCGGGTTCATTGCAGCCTTCATCTCGGGCGTCTTCGTCGTCCGCTATCTGTTGGATTATGTCTCTCGCCACGGTTTCGCATTGTTCGCATGGTGGCGGCTGGTCGTCGGGACGCTTGGGCTGGTCGCGCTGATTTTGATGCGATAAGCAAGCACGGCTCCTTACCCTCCCCACAAGGGGAGGGTGCAGGCGCAACTTTTATCCCTGGATTTAAGCGGGTTTCTGGCTGGAATATTGTCCCTGCACACGGAAGCGCCAGAGATAGGATGGCAGGATCGTTTCGATCGTTTGCGGCCGGATACCAAGCCCTTCCAGGGTGCGGCCCTCTTCTTTTGCAGCGTGAGACACGACATTATCGTGTTGCAGGAGCAAGACTTGATCCCTTGTCAGCGGTGGCTTTGGCAGATAGCCAAGGATGGAACCCTGAATTCGGGCGATCCAGAACGGGATGGATACGAATATACTCTTGCGGCCAGTGACACGCAGCACTTCCTCGAGGCATTGCCTGAAAGTCAGCACTTCGGCGCCGCCAAGTTCGTAAACGGCGCCTGGCTTCAATGTGCCATCGACCGAACGCGCAAAGACTTCGGCGACATCGCCGACATAGACCGGTTGGAACTTGGTGTGGCCGCCGCCGATCAGCGGCAGGAAGGGCGAAATGCGCGCCATGCCGGCAAATTTGTTGAAGAAATTGTCTTCAGGCCCGAAGACGATGGAGGGGCGAATGATGATGGCGTCCGGTAGCATAGCGTGCACGGCCGCCTCGGCGCGGCCCTTGCTGCTGGCATAGGCGGATTGAGAACGGGCATCGGCGCCGATCGCCGACATGTGTGTCAGGGGGACGCCCGCCGCACGCGCCGCTTCCGCGACCGCGCGGGCGCCGAAATCGTGCACCGTGCTGAACTTCTGCTTGCCGCTTTCGAACAGCAGCCCGACGAGATTGATCACATGATCGCAACCGGCAACCGCACGATCGATCGAAGCGCGATTACGCAGATTTGCCTGTACGGCCTGGATCTGGCCGACGCCGCCAAGCGGCTGCAGATCGAATGCGAGCTCGGGATGGCGCACGGCAACCCGAACGCGGTAGCCACGCTTGGTCAGCGCACGCACGACATGACGACCGATAAAGCCGGAGCCTCCGAAAACGGTGACGAGTTTTGGCTTTATGATTGTCATCGAGCTCTCCTAAATGCAAGCGGGCAACAGATGCTGTTTAATGCCTTTTGTCGCCGGCGCAAAGGAAATTGGAGCTCAAAGTTCGCGGCGCGTTGCCGCGCTGGAGCCTTTCATGCCTGGATGAAAGGCCCGAAGTATTCAGATGCGTGGCCCGGCAAGCCGCCGAACCACGCGCTTTGGTTGATTACTGCAGCATTACGGTGCGCAATTCGTGTTCCTGCGCGCCGACAAGCACATTGTCGCGCTCATCGGAAAGCACGATCGGCTCGCCATTGGCCGCAAAAAGCGCCCAAAGCTCGACGCCCGGCGTCATCGGCGGGAGTGCCGGAAAGCTCGTAGCGAGGTCATCGGTTTTGACCTTGCGCATATAAGCCACCTGGCCCGCGCCAAGGCGCGCAAATTCAAGCTCGGTCAGGAGATTCTTGTGATCGGTGGTTTGCATAATAGCCTCCATGTTCGGACAGTCCTTCCTTAGGCCCTGTCCAGTTAGAGCTACGACTAGTCCTGAACCGCAATGTTGATGCGTTTGACCAATCGTTCGGGTTCCGGCCGGTCGAGATCGATCGACAGAAGCCCATTCTTCAAAGCGGCGGCGCTGACGCGCATTCCATCGGCAAGAACAAAGATGCGCTGGAACTGACGTGCGGCAATACCACGATGCAGATATTCCCGGTTCTCTTCTTCGGTCTGCCTGCCGCGAATGATCAACTGATTGTCTTCCGTGGTCACTTCGAGATCGTCATTGGAAAAACCCGCAACGGCGAGAATAATTCGAAGCTGCTCCCGGTCATTGTTGCCGCGAATACGCTCGATATTATAAGGCGGATAGCCGTCGCCGGACTTGGCGATACGCTCCAGCGTTTTTTCCATCGAATCGAAACCAAGCAACAAGGGGCTTGAAAACGGTGTCATTCGTGTCATTTGTGCAGTCCTTGAGAAAAGCGACCTAAAAGCAAAACCCGTGATGTTAAGGCATTTCACTTCTGTTCATTGATATGGCGATTGAACTGCAGACTTCAAGAGAGAGCCGATTCAAGGCTTAAAGAAAGTATGAAATGACGCGTAAAATCATAATCGATACGGATCCGGGCCAAGACGATGCTCTCGCAATGCTTCTGGCATTTGCCAGCCCGGAACTGGAAGTCCTTGGAGTAACGGTTGTGGCCGGCAATGTGTCACTGGCTTTGACCGAATTGAACGCGCGGAAGATCTGCGAGCTTGCCGGCCGTCCTGACGCGCGAGTCTTTGCCGGGGCCGATCGCCCTTTGATGCGCCCGCTGGTCACGGCTGAACACGTGCACGGCAAGACCGGCCTCGATGGCCCCGATCTGCCGGAACCAGCGATGCTGCTGCAGGAGCAGCACGCAGTTGATTTCATCATCGAGACTTTACGCAACGAGGAAAGGGGAAGCGTTACGCTCTGTGCACTTGGGCCCCTGACCAATATTGCGCAAGTCCTGATTCGCGCCCCGGAGCTTGCACCGCGTATCCAGGAAATCGTGCTGATGGGCGGCGGGTTCTTCGAAGGCGGCAATATCACCCCGACGGCGGAGTTCAATATCTATGTGGATCCGCATGCGGCGCAGATCGTGCTCGGGTCGGGCGTTCCCGTGGTCATCCTGCCGCTCGACGCAACCCACAGGACGTTGACGACTGCCAAGCGTATCGAGCGGTTTCGGACAATGGGGACAAAGGCCGGTGCCGCCTCCGTTGCGCTTCTGGAGTTCTTCGAACGGTTTGACGAGGAAAAGTACGGCCGTGATGGCGGTCCGCTGCATGATCCGAATGTCATTGCCTACGTGCTGAAACCGGAGCTCTACCGAGGCAGGCATTGCAACGTCGTCGTCGACGCTACGAACGAATTGACGCTTGGCATGACCGTCGTCGATTGGTGGGGCGTGACCGATCGTCCCAAGAACGCGCTCTATATCCGCCATGTCGACGATGAAGGCTTCTTCGATCTTTTGACCGAACGCGTCGCGCGCCTGCCGTAAGGTCCTGACCCTGGAATGCCAAGCCTATCCTGTTGTTTATTCACGGAAAGTTGAAATCGCGTAAACCATCAATAAGCAATTCTCGGACAAAATCCCCTTGAGCGAGTAGTGTCCAAAGGATGGACAGCAGAGAGGTTGGGGATTGATATGCTGACACGGCGCGGTGTTCTTACCGGTATACTCGCAGCGGCGCTGGCGCCGCAAGCTGCGCTGGCAGCGCCAAAGAAGAAGAAAATATTCGTCATCGATCCGGTATTCAGCCCGCAATATGTATCCTACGATTCATCCTATGCGCCGGGCACAGTGGTGATCGACCCTCGGGGCCGGTTTCTTTACCTGATCGAAGACAGCTTCACGGCACGGCGTTATGGCGTCGGGGTCGGACGCGCTGGCCGGGTCTTCCATGGCGTCGCGAAAGTCGGCCGCAAGGCGAAATGGCCGCGCTGGATCCCGACGGATGGTATGATCAGGCGTCAACCGGAAAAATATGCGCGCTATGCCGGTGGTGTCGCAGGCGGTCCCCATAATCCGCTGGGTGCCCGCGCCCTCTATCTTTATCGCAATGGGCGCGACACGCATTATCGCATCCACGGAACGACCGAGCCGTGGACGATAGGACGCGCCGTATCGAATGGCTGCATCCGCATGGTCAACGAACACGTCATGGACCTGTATGCGCGGGTGCCGGTTGGCGCGCGCGTCGTCGTAATCTAGCGCAAGTTTTGTCTATTCAGACAAAACTTGCTCTAGGCTGCGACACTCTCCCGCTGGGTGTCGGGAGCCAGGGTGATTTCGAGACCGTTGAGCTCTTCAGTCATTATGAGCTGGCAGGAAAGACGAGAATTGTCCTCGACGTGAAAGGTCACGTCGAGCTGGTCGATTTCCTCGTCAAGCGGTTCGAAGAGCTTGTCCGACCAGTCCTGATCAACATAGACATGGCATGTCCCGCAGGCGCAGGCGCCGCCGCATTCCGCCTTGATGTCGAGCCCCCAATCGCGAATGACCTCCATCACGCGGAAGCCTTCGAGGGCTTCCAGCGTATGGCGCTTGCCGTGCTGATCGGTGACGTGGATATAGAGGGACTCTGAGCTCATCAGGATTGTTACCTATGCCGCCTTCAGTTTCTTCTGCAGGGAGGTGGATGACGTTGTGTACTGAAAAATGATCCGTTCGCCTGGCGAAACAATGCGTTTGGCAGCCTGGCTCATCAGCGCGGCTTCATGGAAGCCAGAGAGGATCAGCTTCAACTTGCCGGGATAGGTGTTGATGTCGCCAATCGCGAAGATACCCGCCTCGGAAGTCTCGAATTTCTCCGTATCGACGGCAATCAGGTTCTGGTCGAGATTGAGGCCCCAATCCGCAATCGGACCGAGCTTCATCGTCAAGCCGAAGAACGGCAGAAGACGGCCGGCGTCGAGGATTTCTTCGCCTTCGGCACCCTTGAGGATGACTTTTGACAATTGGCCGTCGGCGCCTTCCAGACCGCTGACCTGCCCCATGCGGAATTTGACGCGTCCATCCTTCTCCAGCGCCCACATCTTGTTGACGCTGTCAGGCGCGGCGCGGAATTCCGGCCGGCGATGCACGAGGGTAACCGATTTGGCGACCGGTTCGAGATTAAGCGTCCAGTCGAGCGCGCTATCGCCGCCGCCGACGATAACTACATCATGGCCGCGGAAAGCCTCGATCTTGCGTACCGCATAGTGAACGCTGACGCCCTCATAGAGCTCGATTTCCGGTACGGGCGGTCGCTTGGGCTGGAAGGAGCCGCCACCAGCCGCGATGACGATGACCTTGGTGATGAAAACCTCGTCCGCATCGGTCTCGACGCGGAAACGTCCGTCCTCAAGCTTCTCGAGCGCGGTGACCATGGTCGAGAAATGGAACTGCGGATCGAAAGGCGCGATCTGCTTCAAGAGATTGGTGGTGAGGTCCTGACCGGTGACTTCAGGCAAGCCCGGAATGTCGTAGATCGGCTTTTCCGGATAAAGCTCGGCACATTGGCCGCCCGGACGATCGAGGATATCGATCACATGGGCGCGCAGATCGAGCAAACCAAGCTCGAACACGGCAAAAAGGCCGACCGGGCCGGCGCCGACAATAACCACATCTGTTTCAATCAATTCGGACATAAAAGTGCCTTCTGGATAACGAATTCGAGTTCTTTGTGGAGTTTCACGCCCCGGGAACGCGGCGCCAGCTGTAGGTGCCGGACACTGTGTGCGAGCCTCGTCCCGGCTGGTAGTAACCGGGAACATCGTGAAGATTATGACCGGCAAGACGGTTCAGTGTCACCGCGTGGCTAACCTTCATCGTGTCGAAGCCGGTGCGCAGCATATAGGCGACCTGATCGATCAAAACATCCCCAACGGCGCGCAACTCGCCCTTGAAATGATGCTGGTTCTTGATCAGCTCGGCCTTCGAATAGGACCGACCATCGTTGAATGCCGGAAACTGCAACGCAATCACCGGGATTGAATCCAGCATTGGCAATAGCGGCTCAATGCTTTCACCCGGCGTGACGAGAACGCCGATCTTGCGATTGGAGGCATTGCGAGCCTCTTCGGTGAGACCGAGCCATGCGCCCAGCGGAAGGATCACAGCAGGTGCATCACCTGCTTCTTCCAGCGTTTCGGCTGTAACGTAGGGATCCTCACGGAAACCTTCGCAGCCCCAAAGCTCACCCGCAGATTGTTCAATGTCACTCATAAACTCGAATCCGTCAGCGAGATGTTGCTCAGTTCGTCGGTAAGTCCAGTCAGGTGGATGCCGCACTCGGTCTTGTCCGAGCCAGCCCAGCGGCCAGCGCGATCGTCTTCGCCATCCTTGACCGGTAAGGTGCAGGGCATGCAACCGATGGAGCGGTAGCCTTCGGCAACCAGCGGGTGCGGCGGCAGATCATGCGCGGCCATATAGGCCTTGAGATCGGCAGAAGTCCAGTGCGCAAGCGGGTTGATGCGGACGCGCGCGCCCACGGACTCAAACACGGGCAGTGCCGTACGCGTGGATGCCTGGAATTGCTTGCGGCCGGTCATCCATGCGCGGTAGGGTGCGACGGCACGGGCCATCGGCTCGACCTTGCGGATGTAGCAGCAGCGATCCTTGTTCGTCATAGACAGTGCGCCGAACGGGTCCTCATCCTTGAGGCTCTGCTTCAACGGATGGATATCATGCACGTCTGTCATGCCGAGCTCGGTGATCAGCTGATCGCGATAGCGCAGCGTTGCCGGAAAATGCTTGCCGGTTTCAAGGAAAAGCACTGGCGTTGCACGGTCGATCTGCGCGATCATGTGCAGCATCACGGCGCTGTCAGCACCGAAAGAGGAAACAACGGCGATCTCCTCGTTGAAGAGGTGATCGATCGCAAGCTCGATGACATCCATCGGCTCGAGATTGCCGTAGCGGGCCTGAAGCGCGCGCGCCTCATCCGCCACGGTCTGATCATTGATTTCAAGCAGCATTTGCAACCTCGCTATAGAGCGCATCCTTGAACGGTGCCGCGCCCACGCGCCGGTAGGTGGCAAGGAAGGTCTCTTCCTTGTCGGTTCTGATTTCGAGATAACGATCGACGATCGTCTCGATTGCATCGACGATTTCTTCCGAGGAAAAGCCGCGGCCGGTGATGTCACCGATCGTGCAAATCTCGTCACCCGATCCACCGAGGGAGATCTGATAGAGCTCTTCACCCTTCTTCTCGACGCCGAGAATGCCGATGTGGCCGACATGGTGATGGCCGCAGGCATTGATGCATCCGGAAATCTTGAGCTTGAGTTCGCCGATATCTGCCTGACGTTCGGGATCGCCGAAGCGTTCGGAAATGCGTTGCGCAACGGGGATCGAACGCGCCGTTGCCAGAGCACAATAGTCGAGACCCGGGCAAGAGATGATATCGGTGATCAAGCCGGCATTGGCCGTTGCCAGACCATCCGTCAAAAGCAGATCGTAAACGATGCGCAGATCGGCGATCGCCACATGCGGCAGAACGAGGTTCTGCTCATGGCTGACGCGAATCTCGTCATAGGAGAATTTCTCGGCGATATCGGCAACCAGATCCATCTGCGCATCGGTGGCATCGCCTGGAATGCCGCCGATGGGCTTCAGCGAAATCGTCACGACGCCGTAGTCGGGATTCTTGTGCGGCGTTACGTTCTGGTCGACCCAGGCGGAGAAGGCATGATCGGCCTTGCGCGCGGCTGCAAGCCCGGACCAGCCTTCCGGCCGCTGGACCAGATTAGGCGGCGCGAAGTAGGTATCGATGGCATCGACGTCCTGCTGCGGCAGTTTGAGATCGGTCTCCTTGATCGCCTGCCATTCGGCCTCGATCTGACGCGTGATTTCTTCGGTACCGGTCTCATGCACGAGGATCTTGATGCGCGCCTTGTACTTGTTGTCCCGGCGTCCATTGAGATTGTAAACGCGCACGATGGCCGTCGTGTAGGTCAGCAAATCCTCGACGGGCAAGAAGTCGCGGATCTTCTTGGCGACCATCGGGGTGCGGCCCTGGCCGCCACCGACATAGACGGCAAAGCCGAGTTCACCGGCTGCGTTCTTCTTCAGATGCAGGCCAATATCATGAACCTGGATCGCAGCGCGATCGCGATCAGCGCCGGTCACGGCGATCTTGAACTTCCGGGGCAGATAGGAGAATTCCGGGTGCATCGACGACCACTGCCGAAGGATCTCGGCATAGGGGCGCGGATCCCCGACCTCATCCGCGGCGGCACCGGCAAAATGATCGGCGGTCACGTTACGAATGCAATTGCCCGAGGTCTGCAGCGCATGCATTTCCACCGATGCGAGTTCGTCGAGAACGGCAGGAATATCCTTGAGCGCAGGCCAGTTGTACTGGATGTTCTGGCGCGTGGTGAAGTGACCATAGCCGCGATCATAGCGGCGGGCGATATGAGCGAGCTTGCGCATCTGGCGGCTGGACAGCGTGCCGTAAGGCACCGCGACACGCAGCATATAAGCGTGCAATTGCAGATAGACGCCATTCATCAGCCTGAGCGGCCGGAATTGCTCTTCGGTCAGTTCGCCGGAAAGACGACGCTCCACCTGATCCTTGAACTGCTCGACGCGAGCAGAGACGAACGCGTGATCAAACTCATCATAACGATACATGCTGCGGTCTTTCGATTTTCAGGTCAGGCTGCTTTGGGCTTTTCAGCCTGTTTGCCGAGGTCAAGACGAATGGTGGGTCCGAGCTGACGGATGCGCTCGCGCAGACGGACTGGATAAAGCTCTGTACCGCGTTCTTCGACGTCGATGACATTCACGTCGATGACGAGGTTGGACTTGATCGCGGACTTGCCAGCTTCCTCGAGCGCATTGACCGCTTCCGCGTGGCGCGCGATCAACGCTCCATCGATATGTTCCAGCCACTCGCCATTGGCGCCGAGCCATACAACTTCGCCATCGGTCAGGCGGTTTGCAGTCAACACTTTAACGCTCATGATCTTCATCCTTCGCAGCTACGCAGCATTGGGTTCAAGGTGGTGCTGCTCCACGGAATTCTTTGCATTGGCGGAAAGCGGCTCGGCCTTGTCGATGGCAGCACCTGCTACTGCGTCGCCAATGATGACCATCACCGGGCCGTCGAGATCGTCGCGCTGTTCCAGCGCCGGCAAATCATTGAGCGTGCCATGGAACATGCGCCGGTCTACGCGCCCCGCATTCTCGATGACGGCAACGCCGGTATCCGCGTGCAGTCCCGCCTGCATCAGCCGCCGGGCGACAGAAGCAGCAACGCTACGGCCCATATAGACGGCGATGGTTGCGCCGGAAATGGCGAGGCGGGCCCAATCGGGCAGCACTTCGCCAGCCATGTCGTGGCCCGTGGTGAAGACGAGGGAGGATGCGACACCACGCAGGGTCAAAGGCAGCTGCATATCCGCTGCAGCGGCAAAGGCGGATGTGATGCCGGGTACGATTTCGAAGGCAATGCCAGCGTCGCGCAAGGCTGCCATTTCTTCACCTGCACGGCCGTAGACCAGCGGATCACCTGACTTCAGTCGAACGACACGCTTGCCTTCACGGCCAAGCGCGACGAGGAGATCATTGATCTCACTCTGGCTCTTGGTATGGCAGCCTTTACGCTTGCCTACGGAGAGCCGGGTGGCGTCGCGGCGGCCCATGGCAACCACGGCTTCCGGCACCAGGGCGTCATAGACGATGACATCGGCCTCCATGAGGACGCGGTGTGCGCGCAACGTCAGAAGATCTTCGGCGCCGGGTCCCGCGCCGACAAGCCAGACATAGCCCTTCGGGGCCGCCTGGTCTTCGAGGAGACCGGCAGCGGCCTGGTGCGCGCCAGTCAAGTCATTGTTGTAAATCTTGCTGGCAACATCGCCCGAAAAGAACGAGCGCCAGAACAGGCGGCGCGGCAGTCCTTTTCTGACCAGATTCTCGACCACAGGGCGATAAGCATTGGCAAGGCGCGCAAGATCGCCGAGCCGCGGCGAGAAAGCGGCATCGATGCGGGAGCGGATCATCTGCGTCAATACGGGGCCGGTGCCTTCCGAACCGATGGCAATGGCAAGCGGCGCGCGATTGACGATGGCGGGCGTGTAGAAATCGCAAAGGTCGGGGCGGTCAACGACGTTGACCGGAATGTGCTGGCGGCGCGCTTCACTGGCGATCTCCGCATCCTGGTCTTCATCGCCAGTGGCGACGAAGACCAGCTTTGCGCCGGTCAGTTGCTTGGGAGCAAATTTTTCTGCGACGTGTTCGTAGCTGCCGCCACGCAGGAAAGCGGCAAGTTCAGGCTCGGGCTCCGCTGCCACGACCCGAATGGCTGCATTGGTCTGGCCCAAAAGCCGCGCCTTGTTCAGCGCTTCCTCGCCATTGCCAATCACGACAAGCACTTCATTCCGCACGCGGAAGAAGGCAGGAAAGACCGAAAGCTGACTGGAACGCATGGACATAAACAGAGGTATCCCGATGGTTCCGAGGATTATCCCTGATCCGCCTTCGTTTTATAAGGAACAGAAGTGCGCCAATTGTCGTGGGTGAGCATGGAATTTCTGAAAATGCCGGAACAAGCGGATTCGCATTCTATGCGATCAAAGGGACACACGCCCGGCCATCGCCTCCTGAAGGCAAAGCACGACATGCTCTATCGTCCGTATCCGCGAAGCATCAATACACGACTAGATTTATCGTGTTAGCGAGCAAATGCAAGTGAATTTTTTTCTTGCTCCGAATGTCGGATCGAGGAACTACGGTTCGTTCTTTATAGGAACGCCATTGAACGAAGAGGAGATAACTTTCCATGCGCATGATTTTTGTGAACCTGCCAGTCAAGAACATTGAGGCCACACGGGCCTTTTTCGCCGCTTTAGGGTTCAGTTTCAATCCGGATTTTTCTGACGACAAGACCGCCTGCATGGTGGTCGAGGAGAACATCTTTGCGATGCTCATGGAGGAGGACCGGTTTCGGGATTTCATCAACAACGATATCAGCGATGCCACCAAGGCGCAGGAGGTGCTGATCGCGCTTTCTGCCGGTAGCCGTGCAGAAGTAGACGATATGCTGGCCAAGGCGCTTAGCGCAGGCGGCAAGCCGTGGAAGCCCATCCAGGATCTCGGCTTCATGTATGGATGCAGCTTCCAGGACATCGACGGTCATGTCTGGGAAGTCGTGTATATGGACATGTCCGCACAGTAAAAAATTCTACAGCAACTGGCCGTCCTCATGCGAGGGCGGCCAGTTGCATTTTACCAGATACCAGGAATGAGGTGCGACGTTACCTTTCGACAATAGGCCTCATATCCCGATAGATTTGCCTTCAGATAGCGCTCCTCATCGAGCAAACGTATGGCAATGACGACGCTCAAGAGCATCGCAACGGGAAGCGCCCATAGCGAGCCGAGCGCTAAAGGCGTCGCCAGGAAAAATACCATTGCGCCCGAATACATCGGATGACGCACCAACGCATAAGGGCCGGTCGAGATAACATTCTGGCCGGATTTCACCTCGATGATGCTAGATGCGTGGCCATTCTCGCGCAAAGCCACAAACATGATCCAGAATCCGGCGACAACAAGGATGTTGGCCAAAACGACGAGCCAGACCGGCAAAGGCAATCCGGTGAAGTGCCGCTCTATTCCCGGCACGATATACATCAGGAGGCCAATCACGCTGGCCGCGCCCTGAATCCATTTCTGCGTGATTTCACGTTCGGCGCCCGCACCGGCTTTCTGCCGGCTGGCAACGAGCGCCGGATCGTGCTTGAGAAAATAGAATGTCAGCCAGAACATGCAAAGCGTGAAAACAACCAGATAGAGCCACCCCTGCCAGAAGCGGAATGTCCATGCGGGAACATGCACCAGGAGCACCAATACCACCAAGGCCTTGATGCATCCCCCGATTGCCGTTTTGCGCAGCTTTTCGAGATCGAGTTCTTGCGTCGTCACGCTGTTTCTCCTCAGGCTGTAAACACCGCAGGCACGTGCACAGGCCATCGCCAGGGCAGGATAGCAACAAGATCGAAACGAAGGGAGAGGCGGGAATGGTCCGGCTGGCGCGCGAGCCACAGATCGGCGGCGGCTTGGATGCGGCGCATTGTCAGAACGTTGACCGAATCCATCGCCTGCGCAAGTGTTGTTCGAGCCTTGACCTCGACGATAAGCACGACGTCTTGACGCCGCGCGATCAGGTCGATCTCTCCGAGTTTCGTGCGATAGCGGCGGCCGATGATGCGATAACCTTTCAGCATCAGGGCAAGGGCAGCAAGGCGTTCGGCGGAATGACCGCGACGGTAGGCCTCGTGGCGCTTGCCGGACGCGGTCATTTCATCGCCAGGAGTCGTTGATACAGCTCGCCTTTCGGTCGTCCGGTCATGCGCGAGGCCTCACCGGCTGCCTTGGCGGGAGACATTTCCAGGCTGAGTGCATGCAACAGCGCGTCAATGTCATCGTCGGTTCGAGGTACGTGCTCGTCTTCGGGGGGAGGAGCGATGACCAGCACGACCTCTCCTCTTATCCGATCTTCGCCGTCGAATTCCACCGCAAGCTCGCGGAGTGGCAGGGTGACGATCGTCTCATAGGTCTTGGTCAGCTCGCGGCAAAGCGAAGCCCGCCGTTCAGGGCCAAACATTTCGACCATATCTGTCAGCGTGGCTGAAGCACGATTGGGTGATTCAAAAAACACCAATGCCGCATCGAGCGACTTCAGTTGTTCAAGCTTGGCCCGCCTCTGCCCTCGCTTCGATGAAAGAAAGCCAGCAAAATAAAAGGCATCCTTGAACAGGCCAGAGGCCGTGAGCGCAGCGAGAACCGACGATGCACCGGGTATCGGTACGACGCGAATGCCTGCTGCTTTGGCTTCCGGCACCAGACGCCCGCCGGGATCGGATACGAGCGGCGTACCCGCATCGGAAATCAATGCTACACTTTTACCCGCCAGCAGCGCTTCGATCAGCTTGGGTCCCGCCACATCCGCATTGTGTTCATGATAGGCATAAGGACGCCGCGAAATCCCATATCTATCGAGCAAAACGCGGCTGACGCGCGTGTCCTCACAAGCGATGACATCCGCAGCGGCCAAGGTTTCGATCCCGCGAATGGTCATGTCGCCCAGATTGCCGATCGGGGTCGCCACGACATAAAGCGCCGGTTCCAGCGGACGGGCGCGGAACGACGCGCTGCCGATCTGATAGTCCCGCTCTTTGGCTTCCCCCTCGGACAAATCTTTTCCTTAAGCTGCAAGATCGGCGATGACCGCATTGAGCACGATGGCACCTTCGGGCGTCGTGCGGATGCGGCTATTGCCGATATATTCGATAAGACCCTGTTCGGCCAAGGAAATCACGCGGCTTTCCTTGACGCCGTGTCCGGTCAGGCGCTCGTAACGGGAAAGGTCGATACCCTCGACGAGCCGCAGTCCCATGAGCAGGAATTCATCGCCCTCCTGCTCATGTGTCATAAACTCTTCTTCAACGACCCCGTGACCCGTGGCTTCCACCTTTTGCATCCAGGTTTCCGGATGACGCTCCGTGATCGTCACGGCTCGCGTGGCGTTCTCGATGAAGCGCCCATGCGCCCCCGGGCCAATCCCGACATATTCGCCGTAGCGCCAATAGACGAGATTGTGCTGCGACTCCGCACCCGGTGCAGCATGATTGGAAATCTCGTAGGCGGGCAGGCCATGCCGTGCCGTGACCGCCTGTGTCTCCTGATAAAGCATTGCTGCGTGATCACCATCGGGCGTCACCAGTTTTCCGGCTTTCCAAAGGTTATAGAACGGCGTGCCCTCTTCAATAGTCAATTGATAGAGCGACAGATGGTCTGCGGCATAGGAGATGGCTTTTGCCAGTTCGTCGCGCCATGCGGCAATCGTCTGGTCGGGCCGGGCGTAGATCAGGTCGAACGAAAGCCGGGGAAAAATCTCGCGCGCCAGTTTGATCGCGGCTAGCGCCTCCTCGACATTGTGCATCCGGCCGAGGCGGCGCAAATCTGGATCGTTGAGTGCCTGCACGCCAAGCGAAACGCGGTTCACACCCGCGGCGCGGTAACCCCGGAAACGATCGGCTTCAACGCTGGTCGGGTTGGCTTCGAGCGTGATCTCGATATCATCCGGCACATGCCAATTGCGCGAAATCTCGTTGAGAATGGATGCAACGGTTTCCGGTTGCATCAGCGAGGGCGTACCGCCGCCGAGGAAGATGCTTGAAACGGTGCGCTGGCCGGTACGGGTTCGCATCGTTGCCATCTCCCGTGCGAAGGCGGCGGCAAAGCGCGGTTGATCAACAGCCTGATGCCTGACATGCGAATTGAAGTCGCAATAGGGGCATTTGGCCATGCAGAACGGCCAATGGACATAGACGCCGAATCCGGACTCGCCTTTGTCGGATTGGTTCATTCGGCGTCCAGACAATCTTTGGCAAAGTGCTGGAAGGCGCGGGCGCGGTGCGATAGCGCTATGGCATCGCCAGGCTTCCAGCCATGCTTTTGTTCGGCTGTCATTTCGCCGAACGTCACGTCGTAGCCTTCCGGCTTGAACACCGGGTCGAAGCCGAAACCGGCGGTACCGCGCGGGGGCCAGACAAGTTCGCCTTCCACTTCGCCGCGATAATAATTGGCTTCGCCATCCGGCCACGCAAGGCAAATGACAGAAACGAAGCGGCCGCTGCGATCTTCAGGCGCATTGGCGCCCGCTTTCTGCAGTTCGGATTCGACCTTTTGCATGCCATGGGAAAAGTCACGCTTGCCATTGGGCAGTTCCGCCCAATTGGCCGTATAGACACCCGGTTTGCCCTCTAATGCGTCGACGCAAAGGCCGGAATCATCGGAAAGCGCCACCAGGCCGGTCGCCTTGGCAGCGGCGAAAGCTTTGATATAGGCATTTTCCTCAAAGGTCGTGCCGGTTTCATCCGGTTCCGGCAGGCCCAGATCGCCGGCCGAGACGACTTCGAAACCGAACGGACCGAGCAAGTCGATCATTTCCTTGATCTTGCCTTGATTGTGGCTGGCGACAAGCAGCTTGCCTTTTTCGAGTGTCTTCATTTCAAATTCCATAATTTCGGTTCGGCAAATTCGATCGAGTTTCCCGACGGGTCCCGGAAATACAGCGAATGCGCCCCATTCGGCCAGTCGAATTCGCTTTCGATGGCAACGCCGTGCGCTTCAAGATGGGATTTCCATTCGGTAATTTCATCCCGTGTCGCGCGAAAGCAGACATGACCCGGACCGGCGGCACCATGGGAGGGTATCGGCAAACCACTTTTCGGGCGTTCCTTCAGTTTTTCGGCATTGAACAGGATCAGCACGCCCGGCCCGCAACGGAAGAACACGGATTCTTCGCCCGCACGCAGGATGCATTCAAGCCCGAGCACATCGCCGTAGAATCGTGCAGCCGTCTCGACATCGGTCACATAAAGCGCTGTTTCCAATATTCCCGACGGCTGCATGGTGATATCCCGTCAGCCAACGGCCATTTTCTGCAAGGAGACCAAGCGAGTGATGCCGTTGCGGGCGAGGCTCATCAGCGACAGCAATTCCTCCTCGGAGAAGGGTTCGCCTTCGGCGGTTCCCTGAACTTCGACGATACCACCCTTGCCGGTCATCACGAAATTGGCGTCCGTCTGCGCGGTCGAGTCTTCGAGATAATCGAGATCGATGACTGGCGTGCCATTGGAAATACCACAGGAAATGGCAGCCACATGATCCTTCAGCACCTTTTCCACCTTGAGCATCTGGCGCGTTTCCATCCAGCGCAGGCATTCGTGCAGCGCAACCCAGCCGCCGGTAATCGCTGCGGTACGGGTTCCGCCGTCAGCCTGGATGACATCGCAATCGACGGTGATCTGCACTTCGCCGAGCGCCTGCAGATCGACGACCGCGCGCAGCGAGCGGGCGATCAGCCGCTGGATTTCCAATGTACGGCCGCCCTGTTTGCCGGAGGAAGCTTCGCGGCGCATGCGATCGCCCGTCGAGCGCGGCAGCATGCCGTATTCTGCAGTCACCCAGCCTTTGCCGGTGTTGCGCATCCAGCCCGGCACTTTTTCCTCAAGGCTGGCAGTGCACAAGACGTGCGTGTCGCCGAACTTGACCAGGCACGAGCCCTCGGCATGTTTGGAAACGCCGCGCTCAAAGGAAATGGCGCGCATTTCGTCGGGGGCTCGCTTGGAGTGACGCATGGGTAGACCTCTTGTTGATGTGTTCCCGGCCTTTTAACCGTGATGGGGTGATGAAGCAAAGGCTTTGATCAAAGGCTTTGATGATTGCGCAGAGAACGCTTATATCAAGGTCTGACAAGCAAAAGCAGAGGGACGATGAACAGGACTGTTGTTCCGGACACATTGCAATCGCTCGACCAGCGATCGCGCGATATTTTCCGGCGCATTGTCGAGAGCTACCTCGGCGATGGTGAGCCGGTGGGATCACGCAATCTGTCGCGCATCCTGCCCGTTTCATTATCTCCGGCGACGATCCGCAATGTCATGAGCGACCTCGAGCATCTCGGGCTCGTCTATGCGCCGCACATATCCGCCGGCCGCTTGCCGACCCAGATCGGCCTGCGCTTCTTCGTCGATGCCTTCATGGAAGTTGGCGATCTTTCCAAGTCCGAACGCAACTCCATCGAGGCGCAGGTCAGGGCCGGAGAAACGCAAACGGCTGAAAGCGTGTTGACGCAGGCGAGCCAGATCCTTTCAGGCATGTCGCGCGGGGCAGGGCTGGTGCTCGCGGCCAAGGCGGAAGGTGCGCTCAAGCATATCGAGTTCGTCAGGCTTGAACCGACAAGGGCTCTGGCCGTGCTGGTCACGCAAAGCGGTGACGTCGAAAACCGCGTCATTGATCTGCCGGTTGGCGTGACGCCGTCGCAATTGATCGAAGCCTCGAATTTCCTCAATGCACACATTCAAGGCCGCACCATCACCGAGGCGCGGCAGGAAATTGCCCGGCTGAAAGACGAAACCCAGCAGGCGCTCGACGCCCTTTCGCAACATCTGGTGGAACAGGGGCTCGCCATCTGGGGCGGCGATGGGGGCGGTCAGCCGGCGCGGCTGATCGTGCGCGGGCGAGGTAACCTGCTTGAATCGGTGAGCGCCGAAGCAGATCTTGAGCGTTTGCGCCACCTCTTTGACGATCTTGAGACCAAGGAAGGGACGCTGCAGCTGCTTGATCTGGCGGAAGCGGGCCCAGGGGTGCGCATCTTCATCGGCTCGGAGAACAAGCTGTTTTCGCTTTCCGGGTCATCGCTGGTTATCGCGCCTTACCGCGATTCCGAACAGCGAATTATCGGAGCTCTCGGTGTCATTGGCCCGACAAGACTGAATTATGCGCGTATCGTACCCATGGTAGACTACACTGCCCAGCTCGTCTCACGGCTCCTGCGGTAGTCATTTGCACTTGATTTTTATGGCCTAAACCTCGATATCCAGCGCAACTTACGAATAATGAATGGACAGGATAGATGGCTGAAGACAAGAAAAATCACGACACTCCAGATCTCGACCAGCGCGACCTGAAGAACCCGCGCGATCGCGATGCGCTAAAGCGCGCTGCCGATGATTTTCTCAAATCACGCAAGGCTGAAGAATATGCGCTCGCTCAAGACGACGAGATGGAGGCAAATGCCAACAACTGGGCCGAGCTTGACAAATTGCGCGCCGAGAACGGCGATCTGAAGGACCAGTTGTTGCGGCTTGCTGCCGACATGGAAAACTTGCGCAAGCGAACCGCGCGCGATGTCCACGATGCGCGTGCCTATTCGGTCGCCAATTTCGCCCGCGACATGCTCTCCGTTTCCGACAATCTGAAGCGTGCTTTGGAAGCCATTCCTGCCGATGTGCTGGCAAGCGGCGATGCAGGGTTCAAGAGCCTCGCTGAAGGCGTCGAGATCACGGAGCGTTCGCTGATGTCGGCGATGGAACGCCATGGCGTCAAGAAACTGGATCCGTTGGGCCAGAAATTCGATCCCAATTTCCATCAGGCGATGTTCGAAATTCCAAATGCCGACGTGCCGCATAACACGGTGCTGCAGGTTGCGCAGAGCGGCTTCGTCATCGGTGACCGCATGCTGCGTCCAGCGCTTGTCGGCGTATCAAAAGGCGGTCCTAAACAGGCGGCTGCCGAAGGTCAGCCTGAGCCGGGCCCGATCAATCCGCAGGCAGAAAAAGACGCCTGATCCGATCGTCGGATCAGCTCTGGGAGCCACATTTCCAAGCGGAATGTGGCTCTTTTCATTTTACCGCCATGCACTATCGTAACCAGGCCTAGAAAAACGGCGTGGGGGAACTGCCGATGACCATGATCCAGCTCTTCAACTATGCCGGAATATTCGTCTTTGCTGCGACTGGGGCTTTGGCGGCATCGCGTCGCCAGCTCGATATTATCGCCTTCGTCTTTCTCGCCGCCGTCACTGGAATAGGCGGTGGTACATTGCGCGACCTGATCCTTGGTGTACCGGTGTTCTGGGTCAAGGATCCCGGAAATCTTATGGTCTGCGCTGCCGCGGCCATTCTCGTCTACTTTTCCGCCAACCTTCTTGAATCGCGCTACCGCGTTCTGCTTTGGCTCGATGCGCTGGGTCTCGCCGCTTACAGCGTTATCGGCGCGGCCAAAAGCCTGGCACTGGGCTTCGATTCAACGATCGCGATTGTTACCGGAATCATGACCGCGACGTTCGGTGGAATTCTGCGCGATATCATATCCGGAGAACCGTCCGTGCTGATGCGGCGCGAGATCTATGTGACCGCAGCCCTCGCCGGTTCGGTCACATACATAGTGCTGCACAGCCTCCACGTCGGGCCGGAGATTTCGTCCCTCGTCGCAGCGCTCGCCGCGTTTGTCGTGCGGGGAGGGGCGCTTTATTTCGGCTGGGCGCTCCCGACATATCACAAGCCCGGCCGCACCTCGGAAGAGCTCAAGCGCGAAGGGTATATCAACTCAAAGTAGTCCAGCTTGCTCGGCAGCCGCTTTCAGGTTCTGCTGCGGGCGCGGACCGATCTGCTGAATAACCAGACCCGCGGTGAGCGAACCAAGCTTCGCGCAATCCGTCAGGGAGCGGCCATTCGTATAGCCAAACAGAAAGCCGGCTGCATAAAGGTCACCGGCGCCGGTCGTGTCGACGAGTTCCGCGATCTCTATCGCCGGAACGGCGACTGTCTCATCCTTTGAAACGACGACAGAGCCCTTTTCAGAGCGCGTGACGGCTGCAAGCTTGCAATCCTTGCGGATGAGTTCAAGGCCCGTTTCGAAATCATCGGTCTGATACAGCGACTTCAATTCGGCTTCATTGGCAAAGACGATATCGACTGTGCCGGAGCGCATGAGCTCAAGGAATTCCTCCCGATAGCGATCGACGCAGAAAGGGTCTGACAGCGTCATCGACACTTCGCGACCATATTCATGGGCGATCTTCGCCGACAGGCGGATGGCTTCCTTGGCCCGTGGCGGATCCCAGAGATAACCTTCGAAATAGGTGACCTTGGCCTCCGATACCTTGGAGCTTTCAACGTCTTCCGGTCCAAGCTCAACGCAGGCGCCGAGATAGGTGTTCATGGAGCGCTCTCCATCGGGTGTGACGAAGATCATCGAACGAGCGGTAGGCGGAGGCGCGTTCAATACACGTGTGTCGAAAGCTACGCCCTGGGAGCGGATATCGTGGATGAAGACATGGCCGAGCAGATCGTCCGCCACCTTGCCGAAATAGGCTGCGCGCCCGCCGAGACTGGCGACACCCGCGGCGGTGTTGCCGGCACTTCCGCCGGACGCTTCAATCGCGGGACCCATGCGCTCGTAGAGAAACTCAGCGCGATCGGCATCGATCAGGTTCATGGCGTTCTTGATGATGCCGTTCTTGATGATGAAATCATCGTCGGTGCGGGCGATGATATCGACGATGGCATTGCCAATGCAAAGCACGTCAAAGTTGGACATGAAAACTCCGGAATTGAACTGTTCGGTACCTGTTGACGGTTATTTTGGCGCTTGTCCTAGCGCGTCGGCAGCCGGTTGACTACCCCTTCTTTGGTGTGTTGCCTTGTCTTGACTGTGAACTGCCCTTATGTCCGCAACCGAAACCTAGGTCGTAAACTCATGAATCTGGTAGAAATGGCGCCTGAAACGGCAAGAAGATGCGAGGAGAAGCGTGAAGGGCGGGGTCTTCCCCCGGCCGAACGAATCGACACTGCAGCTTGCAGCCGTTTCGGCGTCCGCAGGATATGGTCCATCTTCCCGGCAACATCGTCGCAAGGGACTTGAAAATGGATAAACATTTCCATCGCCCTTGCTCCTTGTATCCGAAAAGATGACCTCATACCATTTCCATCAGATTTATGAGTTCACGACCTGGGAAAGCGGCCCTAAATGATCGTTGAAAGCACCCGCGCTGCGGCCAATCATCTGTTTCGCCCGGAGTTTCGTGCTGTCCTGTGGAAATCTATCGGACTGACTGTTTTGCTGCTCATCGGCCTATGGTTCGGTCTGCGGGAACTGTTCGAGGCGCTGGCCTGGCCATTTTTCGACCAGATGCTGCCGGAATTGCCGTCCTGGGCTGGATGGCTCGGCTTCATCGCCGGCATTTTCGCCAGCATCGGGCTTGCGCTTGGTTTGGCACTTCTCATTGCACCCGTTACGGCGATCGTTGCCGGGCTGTTCCTCGATGATGTGGCGGAGGTGGTGGAAAAAGAAGATTATCCGCTCGATCCGAGAGGACGGCCATTGCCCGCTGTCCGGTCATTGATCCTGTCCGTGAAATTCCTTGGCGTAGTTATCCTCGGCAACATTGCCGCTTTGCTGATGCTGCTGATCCCCGGCGTTAACATCATCGCGTTCTTCGTCGTCAACGGCTATCTGCTCGGCCGCGAGTTCTTCGAATTTGCCGCAATGCGCTTTCGCCCGGAAACGGAAGCCAAGGCGCTGCGCTCAAAACATGCCACGACAGTGTTTTTGGCAGGGCTGGTTATTGCCGGCTTCATGGCGATCCCGATCCTCAATCTTTTGACCCCGCTCTTTGCTGCGGCGATGATGGTGCATCTGCACAAGGCGGTCGCGCAGTCCGAGCCGCCGGCCACTGTGATCAGATAATTTGTGGCGGCAGCGGCACCAGCGGCGCCGGTATCTCCGAGGTCTTTTCCGCAGCTTTGCAGATATCGGCGATAACGCAGGAAGGGCATTCCGGTTTGCGCGCCTTGCAGATATAACGGCCATGCAGGATAAGCCAGTGGTGCGCGTGATAGAGATATTCAGAGGGAATAACCTTCATCAGCCGCGCTTCTACCTCCTCCGGCGTTTTGCCGGGTGCAAGGCCTAGCCGATTGCCGATACGGAAGATATGCGTATCGACGGCCATGGTCGATTGACCGAAGGCCATGTTGAGGACGACATTAGCCGTCTTTCGGCCAACGCCCGGCAATTTGATCAGTTCGTCGCGATCATCCGGAACCACGCTGCCATATCGGTCGATCAGCGCTTCGGACAAGGAGATAACATTCTTCGCCTTGTTGCGCCAAAGTCCGATGGTACGGATATAGTCGCCGACCTTTGCTTCGCCCAGAGCCAGCATCTTTTCCGGCGTGTCGGCAACCTTGAACAGGGCTCGCGTCGCCTTGTTCACACCGGCATCGGTCGCCTGCGCTGAAAGCACCACGGCAACGAGCAGGGTGAAGGGATTGATGTGCTCAAGTTCGCCCCGGGGTTCCGGGCGCTGGATCGAAAAACGCCGGAAGATTTCATGGATTTCCGCAGCGGTGTAGCGTGTGCCGGGAACATTGCGCGCCCTGGCCGGCTTCACTTCATTCACGTCAATCTGATCAATTTTGCGCTTGGGATTTTCCATGCTCAATCTATACTCAACGCCCATGAGCCAAACAATGAACCCAATTGACGCTGCGGGCCAAAACGAGGAAGAAATTTTTCGTGCGCTTCTCGTGCCGCATCGCTCGCTCGCGCGTTCGGGTTTTCTCATTCTTATGGCAACGATGGGTGTCAGCAGCTTCCTCACCGGCCTGTTTTTTCTATCGCTTGGCGCCTGGCCGGTTTTTGGGTTCTTCGGACTCGATGTTCTTCTGGTCTATATCGCATTCAAGATGAACTATACGTCGGCAAAGGCCCATGAAGAGGTGAGTGTATCGCGCATTGCCTTGCAGATCCGCCAGGTTGCCCCGTCAGGCCGGGCCAAACTGCATGAGTTCAATCCCTTCTGGACGCGGTTCAGCGTCGCCCGCCATGCGGAAATCGGCATCACGTCGATGCTGGTCGAAGGGCAGGGTAAGGCCGTGGCCATAGGCTCGTTTCTCAATCCCGATGACCGTGAAAGCTTCGCTTCCGCATTCCAGATGGCGCTTGCGACAGCCAAGCGACGGTAAATCCACGCCTTGCAAGAATCGGGTGGCGACAAGCGTCCCGGAGTGGTCATATAGCCTCAATAGAGAGGTAAGCGATCATGAAACCACATGCCATACTTCAAAAAGACATTACGCCGACCGGCGACGATTATGCGATCGTCAGTCATATCATCGAGCGCATCAGCAAGGACTATCGCGACCAGCCATCGCTGGAGACGCTGGCACGCGATACCGGGCTGTCGCCAACCGCGCTGCAGAAGCTGTTCACCCGCTGGGCGGGCCTTTCTCCCAAAGGCTTCCTGCAGGCGGTGACCATCGATCACGCCCGGCGTCTGCTGGATGAGGGTATGCCGCTGCTCGAAACGGCCTATGAAACGGGACTATCCGGACCAAGCCGGCTGCATGATCTGTTTGTCACGCATGAAGGCATGTCGCCAGGCGATTACAAGACCCGCGGTGCGGGTCTGACAATCCGTTACGGCTTCCTGATTTCACCGTTCGGCCTCGCGCTGGTGATGGTGACGGATCGCGGTCTGGCCGGTTTGGCTTTCGCCGACCCGGGCAAGGAACGCGAGGCCCTGGCCGACATGACGTCGCGCTGGCCCAATGCGACCTATGTCGAAGATCTCGCCGCGACCGCTCCCTATGCAGCGCGGATATTCAACCCGGCAGAATGGCGTGCGGACCGGCCGCTCAAGGTCGTCACGATCGGCACGGATTTCCAGCTGCGTGTCTGGGAAGCCCTGCTTAAGATCCCGATGGGCAAATGCGTGGCTTATTCGGATATCGCCGCCGATATCGGGTCTCCCAAGGCTTCGCGCGCCGTGGGTGCCGCTGTAGGCGCCAACCCTGTCAGTTTCGTCGTCCCCTGCCATCGGGCGGTCGGCAAGTCCGGAGCTCTGACCGGCTATCATTGGGGCCTGACCCGCAAACGCGCCATCCTCGGATGGGAAGCCGGCCAGTTGAGTGGCGAGGCGGACCAAGCGCAGGCGGGCTGACCTTTGATATGAGATGCTGCTATCTCCCCCACAAGGGGGAGATAAGTGCCGCACTTTCGCACCCTTCAAGCCACCCCTTGACCTTCCAGTTACTGGAAAGATTACCTTTGATGCACTATCTGGTTGATAACCGAAAGTTCGCATCATGAAACATGACCATCACCCCCACCACAGCCACGATCATTCCTGCTGCACCGGGGAACAACCCGCAGAACTCGTGATTGTCCGCGATCCGGTATGCGGGATGACTGTAGACCCGGAAGCGAACAAACCGACAGCCGAACATGGCGGTCGGCTGTTCCATTTCTGCTCGGCGGGCTGCCAGAACAAGTTCATAACAAACCCGGAAGACTATCTCGAAGCGATCGATCCTGTTTGTGGCATGAAAGTAGACCGGGCGAGCGCGAAACACTTCCTGCGTCACGAAGGTGAAAAATACTATTTCTGCTCGGCGGGCTGCCTCGCCAAGTTTCAGAACACGCCACAGGACTATCTCGGCGACCGCCCGGCGCCCAAACCGATGCCCGCCGGGACGCAGTATACCTGCCCCATGCACCCGGAAATCGTCAGGGATGGTCCAGGTTCGTGCCCGATCTGCGGCATGGCGCTGGAGCCTGCGGGCATCCCGACTGGAGAGGAAGGCCCGAACCCGGAGCTGGTGGATTTCACACACCGCTTCTGGGTCAGCGCCGCGTGTTCCGTTCCCCTGCTTCTGATTACCATGGGACCGATGCTCGGTTTGCCGCTGCGTGGCTGGATTGGCGAGAGTTTGGCCACGTGGCTGGAATTCGCGCTGGCAACGCCAGTCGTGGTCTGGGCGGCGATTCCCTTCTTTGAGCGCGCCTGGGCCTCCTTCGTCAATCGCAGCCCGAATATGTGGACGTTGATCGCCATCGGTGTCGGCACAGCCTACGCTTTCAGTGTCGTCGCCACCTTCCTACCGGATATATTCCCGCACTCCTTCCGTATGCATGGGGGCTCGGTGCCAGTCTATTTCGAAGCGGCGGCGGTGATCGTAACGCTCGTCTTCCTTGGCCAGATACTCGAACTCAGAGCACGTGAACGCACAGGTTCCGCCATTCGCGCACTTCTGGATCTCGCGCCCAAGACGGCCCGGCGCGTTGCCGAAGACGGAACAGAAACGGATGTGCCGCTGGATGAGATAGTTGCCGGCGACCGGTTGCGCGTGCGCCCGGGCGAAAGCGTGCCCGTGGACGGCATCGTGCTCGAAGGACACTCCTCAATCGACGAATCCATGCTGACCGGCGAGCCTCTGCCGGTCGAAAAGATCGAACACGACACCGTGACCGGCGGTACGCTCAATCGTAATGGCACGCTGTTGATCAAGGCGGAGAAGGTCGGCGCTGATACGGTCCTGTCGCAGATCGTCGGCATGGTCGCCTCGGCCCAGCGTTCGCGCGCGCCGATCCAGGGTTTGGCCGATCGCGTCGCTGCCTGGTTTGTTCCGGCAGTGGTGCTGGTCGCTATAGCCGCCTTCATCATCTGGTCACTCGTTGGACCCGAGCCGAGCATGATCTATGGCCTGGTCGCCGCCGTCTCCGTGCTGATTATCGCCTGCCCCTGCGCCCTCGGTCTGGCGACACCGATGTCGATCATGACCGCCACCGGGCGTGGGGCGCACGCGGGCGTGCTGATCAAGGACGCGGAAGCTCTCGAACGGTTCGCTGCCGTCGATACGCTGATCGTCGACAAGACCGGTACGCTGACAGAAGGTAAGCCAAAGCTTACGGAGATCATTCCGCAACCGGGTTTTGCTGAAGACGAATTGCTGGCTCTTGCAGCGAGCCTCGAGAAAGGCTCCGAGCACCCGCTCGCCGAAGCGATTGTCGAGGGGGCAAAGACGCGCGGTCTCGCGCTTGCTGACGCAAGCGGCTTCGAGGCAGCTACAGGCAAGGGGGTGTCCGGAACGGTCAACGCCAGAAGCGTGGCGCTCGGCAACAAGTCCATGATGCAGGACATCGGTGCCGATGTTTCACAGTTGGTCGAGCCAGCCGACCAATTGCGCGCTATGGGCAAGAGCGCGCTTTTCATCGCAGTCGATGGCAGGGCCGCCGGTATCGTTGCGGTTGCCGATCCGGTCAAGGCGACGGCCGTGGAGGCAATTCGCCTGCTGCATGAGGCAGGGCTGAAGGTCATCATGGCAACCGGCGATAATGCCGTGACGGCGCAGGCAGTTGCGCGCTCGCTGGGTATCGACGAGGTCCGGGCTGATATGCTTCCGGAGGGCAAGAGGCAGCTTGTCGACGCACTGCATGCCGAGGGCGCCAAGGTCGCCATGGCCGGCGACGGCGTTAATGATGCGCCTGCGCTTGCCGCGGCCGATGTCGGTATCGCCATGGGGACGGGAGCGGATGTTGCAATGCAGAGTGCGGGGATAACGCTGGTCGGAGGTGATCTCAACGGCATCGTTCGCGCCCGCCATCTTGCTGCCGCCACGATCCGCAATATCAAGCAGAACCTGTTCTTCGCCTTCGTCTACAATGTGCTCGGTGTACCGGTCGCAGCAGGTGTGCTGTACCCGCTGTTCGGTCTGTTGCTTTCGCCCATGCTGGCTGCAGCGGCCATGAGCCTTTCATCCGTCTCGGTGATCGCGAACGCGCTGCGGCTACGAACAATAAAATTGTGAGGTCCCGTGAATATCGGTAACGCATCTGATAAATCCGGCCTGCCCGCCAAAACGATCCGCTACTACGAGGACATTGGCCTCCTGAAGCCGGACCGGGCGGGCAATGGCTATCGCGACTATTCGATGTCGGATGTGCACAAGCTGCGCTTCTTGCAGCGTTCACGCGGACTGGGATTTTCGATTGAAGAGTGCCGCCAGTTGCTGGCGCTGTATGAGGATAAGAGCCGTGCGAGCGCCGACGTCAAGTCAATCGCACAATCAAAGCTTCAGGAAATCGAGCGCAAGATTATCGAACTGCGCGAATTGCAGCACACACTGAAACATCTGGTTGCGCATTGCCATGGCGACAAGCGCCCGGATTGCCCGATTCTCGAGAGCATTTCCGGCACGGCTAAGTCTAGCTGAGCGTCGATACGACATCCGCCGAAATGCGCAGTTCCCGTAGCGGCCGCACGATAGCTGTCGTTTCGCTGTAAATGGGATGCGCCTTGTAGGCGGCCAGCGCCTCGGCGTTCTCGAATTCCCCATAGACGACGACATCGATCTCGCCGGAAATCGGATCAGACTTGGTATTTGGCATGACTTCGAAAACGGTCGAGTGAGGAATGTCACCAAGACGCCGGAGGCCCTTGACGATTGTCTCGACGTCTTTCTTTTCACGGGCGCTGAAGAATACAATATGGCGGATCACGGCGTTGCTACCTGCTGCATTTTCACTGCGCCGGACTTTTCATATTCCGCCCCCGTCAGTCAATAGATGCGCTGTCGCAGCCCGCAATCGACCGCCGTCACTCGGCGGCAAGCTTGGCCATCGGATTGTTCGGGTGCGTGGTCCAGTTGGCGTAATCCGGCTGGATAGGCATTTTGGTGCGCGGATCAACGCCTGAAACCATCGGTTCCATGGTGATGCAGTTTTCAACAGGACAAACACTGACGCAAAGATTACAGCCAACGCATTCCTCGTCGATGACTTCGAAGTGCCGGGCGCCGTCGACCATCGATGTGATCGCTTGATGCGACGTATCCTCGCAGACGATGTGGCAGCGCCCGCATTTGATGCACAGTTCCTGATCGATCTGCGCCTTGGTGATGTAGTTCAGGTTGAGGTATTGCCAGTCGGTGACATTCGGCACGGCGCGGCCCTGGAAATCGCTGATCGTGCGGAACCCGCGGGAATCCATCCAGTCGGAAAGACCGGAAATCATTTCCTGTACGACCTTGAAACCATAGGTCATGGCCGCCGTGCAGACCTGTACATTACCGCAGCCGAGCGCGATGAATTCCGCCGCGTCGCGCCAGGTGGTGATACCGCCGATGCCGGAAATCGGCAGGCCGCGCGTTTCGGGATCGCGGGCTATTTCCGCTACCATGTTCAGCGCGATCGGCTTGACCGCCGGACCGCAATAGCCTCCATGCGAGCCGCGTCCGTCGATCGTCGGGTTCGGAGCGAAGTTGTCGAGATCGACTGAAACTATCGAATTGATGGTGTTGATCAGCGAGACGGCGTCGGTTCCGCCGGATTTGGCGGCACGCGCCGGCTTGCGAATGTCCGTGATGTTTGGCGTCAGCTTGGTGATGACCGGCATGCGGGTATATTGCTTGCACCAGCGTACCACCATTTCGATATATTCCGGCACCTGTCCGACGGCGGCGCCCATGCCCCGCTCGGACATGCCATGCGGGCAGCCGAAATTCAATTCGATGCCATCCGAGCCTGTTGCTTCCACAAGCGGCAGGATGGCCTTCCAGGCTTCCTCCTCGCAGGGCACCATGATCGAAGCGATCAGGGCGCGGTCCGGCCATTTCTTTTTTACCTCGGTCATTTCCCGCAGGTTCACTTCGAGCGGTCGGTCGGTGATGAGTTCGATATTGTTGAAGCCGAGCAGCCGCCGGTCCGGACCGTGAATAGCGCCATAGCGGGGTCCGTTGACATTGACGACGGGCGGGCCTTCTTCGCCCAAGGTTTTCCAGACAACGCCGCCCCAGCCTGCCTTGAAGGCGCGCTCAACATTATAGGCTTTGTCCGTGGGCGGCGCAGAGGCAAGCCAGAAAGGGTTCGGAGATTTGATGCCGAGGAAATTGGATGAAAGATCAGCCATGGCGGTTTCCTTTAGCTGACTAAATGACTTGAATGATTGAGTTGCTGTTCCGGAACCGACGCGCCGTCCGAACTATCAGCCATGATGGCTTCGACGAAGCCGCTGACCTTCTCCGGTTGTTGCATCAGCGCACGGTGAATCGATTCGGCTGCTACCTTGCCGTCCTGTACGGCCGCGACGGTCAAATCCTCGCCGTCCGCAACACAATCGCCACCGGCCCAGATACCCGGGATCGAGGTTCGGCCCTCATCGTCAACGCTGATACGGCCGCGCGATAACGCCAGGCCAGCCTCGCCAAGGATCGCTTCGGCGGGGGTTTGACCTATCGCCTTGAATATCTGATCGCTGGCAAGCGTGATGCTCTCACCTGAAACGCCAAGGCGGCCATCGGTCATGACGGTATAATCCAGCGTTATACCGCAGACCTCGCCATGTTCGTTGCGGGTCAGTGCGCGGGGCTGAAGCCAATGGCGGATGATCACGCCATTCTTCAGCGCGAGTTCCTGTTCGAAACCACTGGCATTCATGTTTTCCGGGCCGCGGCGATAGGCGATAATGACATTCTCCGCGCCGAGAAGTTTTGTCTGTACCGCGACGTCAATCGCGGTCATGCCGCCGCCGATAACGACGACATCCCGCCCGACGGGGATTTCCGACAGATTATCGCTCTGGCGAAGCACCGAAATATAATCCACCGCATCGATGCAGCCGGCAGCGTCTTCGCCCTCGAGGCCAAGGTCATTGACACCCGGGAGGCCCATGCCGAGAAACACCGCATCGAAACCCGCCCTGAGCGCATCGAGACTGATATCGCGCCCGAGAGCCTTGTCGTTCTGGATGGTGATGCCGCCGATTTCGAGAATGAAGTCGAGTTCCTTCTGGGCGAAGTCGTCGACGCTCTTGTAGGCGGCAATACCGTATTCGTTGAGGCCGCCTGCCTTGGGCCGCGCTTCGAAGATAGTCACATCGTGACCATGCATGGCCAGACGGTGGGCGGCGGACAGGCCCGCCGGTCCAGCGCCGACGACCGCGATGGATTTACCCGTAGGCTCGGCGCGCTTGAAGGGATGCTGGCCATTGGCCATCAAATGATCGGTAGCGTAACGCTGCAATAAACCGATCTTCACCGGCTTGCCCTCTGCCACTTCGCGTACGCAAGCCTGCTCGCAAAGCGTCTCGGTAGGGCAGACGCGGGCGCACATGCCGCCAAGGATGTTTTCGGAGAGGATGGTCTTGGCAGAACCGGTAGGATTGTCTGCAGCTATCTCGCGAATGAACAGGGGGATGTCGATGCCGGTCGGGCAGGCATTCATGCATGGCGCGTCATAGCAGAAATAGCACCGGTCCGATTCGACGAAGGCTTCGTGCCGGCTTAGCGGTGGATGAAGATCGGCAAACACCTCCGTATAGGCGCCGGATGCAAGCCGCCCGGCTTTGACGTCACGGATTCCAGAATCCATCGATCCCATGAAATCTCATCTCCTCGTTTTGACAGCGTCCAGTTCCCATGGATCGGCAGTCTTTTCGATGGCCGGTATGTCCGAACCTTTATGGAAGAATGGCAGATTTTCACACAAGGTCAAATTTTTTATCAAACGGTCAATAAATGAGGCGTCGCGGCGAAACGCAAAAGAGATGGCCAGAATGCGTCGGGCCAGCTCCGCACCTCGCTGGTTCACGACCTAGTCCTCACTCCTCAATCGGCAATTCACCGCGATAGGTTATTCCGCCGCTAGCGGTGGTTGTGAGGCGACTTCAAGGAGCTCCCGGTTGAGACGAGCTTCTTCCTCGGCTTTCGGCTTGGAGAAGCCGGCCAGCAGCAGATAGGCGACCGGTGTCAGGAAGAGCGTCGAGGCTGTTGCCATGCCCAGACCACCGACGATGACCCAGCCTAGGGCGATGCGGGCTTCGGCGCCTGCACCGCTGGCGAGGACAAGCGGCACGCCGCCCAGAATGGCGCAGAGCATGGTCATTACGACGGGGCGCAGACGGATGTTCGAGGCCTCTTCGATGGCTTCCCGGACATTCCTGCCTTGATCGCGCAAATGATTGGCAAATTCGACGATCAGAATACCGTTCTTCGCCATGATACCGACGAGCAACACCAGTCCGATCTGGCTGTAAACGTTCATGCTGGTGCCTGTCATGACCATGGCAAAGACAGCGCAGGCAAGGCCAAGCGGAACCGTAGCCATCACAACGGCCGCACTGATGAAGCTTTCAAATTGCGCTGCGAGAACCAGGAGAATGATCAGGATGGCAAAGCCGAAAGTCGTGACCATACTGGACGAATTTTCCCCAAGCGTCGCCGCTTCGGCCAGCGGAATGATGCGATAGCCGGAGGGCAGCAGCGGCGCTGCCACCTCCTGCACTTGCCTATAGGCATCGCCGAGGGCGAAATCCGGTCTGAGGCTTGAGGTGATGGCGACGGAACGCATCTGCTGTTCGCGCGTCAACGCCGGTGGAACAGCGACTTCGGTGAGTTTGGCAATCGTCGACATCGGAACGAACCGTCCATCGCCGGTGCGCAGGAACACATTTTCAAGGTCTGTCGGGTCATTGATGGGATTTGTGCTCGATACGAGTTTCACATCGTAGGAACGATCTTCGATATAGACGGAACCGACCTTGTAACCATCGAGCACGGATTGCAGCGCCTCGGCCAAGCCAGTAATATTGATATTGAGATCAGAAGCGCGCTCGCGGTCGATCGAGACGGCCAGTTGCGGCTGGGTCGGCTCATTGGTCAGACGCGGACGATCAAAGCGGCTGTCTTTCTCAAGCTCGGCCACGATCTTGGCGGCGGTGGTCCCGAGCTCGGCATAGCTGGTACCGACGACAGCAAATTGCAGGCCATTACCCGCACCGCGAATGCCAAGCGAGTTGGGCTGCGCGGCAAAAACCTGGATACCTGGAATGTTGCGGACCCGTTTTGAGACGTCGGCGAGGATCTCCTGCTGGCTCCGCGTCCGCTCTTTCCAGGTGGCGAGACTGAGGACCATGAAGCCACGGTTGGTATTGCCATTCTGGCCGGCGATCGAGAACGTATTCTGGATTTCGCCACTATCGCGCAGCGGCTGGATCAATTGCTCGATCTGACGCATCTCATCACCGAGATATTCGAGACTGACGCCCTGCGGCGCGGTAATGCGCAGGAACGCCGAAGCCCGGTCTTCGACCGGTGTCAGCTCCTGCTTGAGAAGGGAAAAAGCGCCAAACGCGGCGCCGGCAAACAGCACCGAGATCACGACAACAATCCACGGGGCGGCAAGGCAAGCATGCAACATGCGTTTGTAGAGGTTGCCGAACCAGCTTCCGACACGAGCCACCATTCCCGGCGCGTGAGTGACGTCCTGATGCTTCGCCTCACTTGCACTGAGCAAGCGGGAAGCCAGCATCGGGCACAGCGTCAGCGCCACGACGGCGGACAGAAGCACACAGATCGCCAGAACGAAACCAAACTCGCGGAAGAGCCCCCCGGTCTGGCCAGGAAGGAAGGACAGCGGCACGAAAACAGCGGCGAGCGTCACAGTCGTCGCGATGACTGCAAAGAATACTTCCTCCGTGCCGAGAACTGCGGCAGCGCGTGGCCCCATGCCCTGATTGCGGCGGCGCACGATGTTTTCCAGCACCACGATCGCATCGTCCACCACCAGGCCGGTCGCCAGCACCAAGGCGAGCAATGTGAGGATGTTGATTGAGAAACCGGCAAGATAGATTGCAGAAATGGTGCCAATGAGCGCGACCGGCAGACTGACAGCCGGGATAAGTGTCGCGCGAATGTCCCAGAGGAAAAGGTAGATGATCAGGATGATAATGACGACAGACACGCCGAGCGCGATTTCCACCTCATGCACTGCGCCATTGACGAAGTCCGCATCGTCGCTTGTCACGCGGATGTCGACACCCTCGGGTAGCGTTTGCTGCAATTGCGCGACCGCGGCACGGACGCCCTTCGAGATATCGAGCGTGTTGGATTGAGCCTGGCGGATAATACCGAGACCAATGCCGGTCTTGCCGTTGGCACGCAGAATCGAGGTCCCGATGTCTGGGCCCATCGTCACCGTGGCCACGTCGCGGATCTTCGTCTGACCTTTGATAATGATGTTTTCGAAGTCTTCCGGCGTAGCTACCGGAGCCGTCGCACGAACGACGATGCTCTGGTCATTGCTGTTGAGCTGACCAGCAGGGGTATCGAAGGCCATCGTCGTCAGTGCGTTGCGAATGTCCGCGATGTTCATTCCGAGGCTGGCAACCTTGCCCTGATCGATGTCGATGCGGAATATCTTGTTGCGATTGCCATTGACCTGAACATCGGCGACGCCCGGGACCGAAGCGAGCACGTCCTCGATCTGGTCTTCGACGAGGACTGTCATGTCCTCGACTGCCATGGTGTCCGAAGTGACGGCCAAGCGCATCACCGCATCGGAGTTGGCATCGGCTTTGACGATACGCGGTGGGTCGGCCTCGTCGGGCAATGTGTTGGTTATGCGGCTGATGGCATCCCGCATATCAGCCGCCGCGACATTGAGGTCCACGCCATCGTTGAACTCAACGGTGACGCGGCTGCTGCCGAACGACGAACTGGACGAAATCGACTTGACGCCGGAAACGCGCGATACAGCGCCCTCGATCGCCGAAGTCAGCTCGCGATCCACGGTCTCGGCGGCGGCGGATTCGAAATCTGTCGAGACCGTGACCACCGGTCGGTCGACATCTGGCAATTCGCGAACGTCGACGCCGTACCAGGCTGCAAGACCCGCGACGACGATCAGGGCATTGAGCACCAGCGCCATGACGGGCCGACGAATGAAAAGTGCGGTAAAACTGGAATCATTCTGCCCGTTTGACGTGCTCACCGCTGGACCTCAGCCCCGTTCGCCGACGGAAGCAGTGGGCTCCGCGCTGGTATTGGCCTCTGGAGCCGGCTGTCCCTGAATTTGGACAAGACCGTCCTGACGGACTGACTGAACGCCTTCGGCCACAATCTGATCGCCGGGCTTTATATCGGCATCGACCAGCACATAGGCGGTGTTGCGCTGGACGACACGTACCGGAACGCGCGTCGCCTTGTTATCGGCAATCCTCCAGACATAGGCGCCCTCCGTACCCCACTGAACGGCGAGCGGATCAACAGTCGGGTAAGTGTCCCCGGGAAAGCCGACTGCCATCTGGAAGGCCATGCCTTCGCGCAAGGCATCATTTGGATTGGTGATTTTCGCTTGAACGTGCAGCGTACGGCTTGTCGGATCAACACGGTTGTCGATGGCGCTGATGGCCCCTTTGAAGGTTTCACCCGGGCGGGCGATCGATGTCGCTGTCACCGGCAGGTCGATTGATATGGCCGGCGCAAAGCGTTCAGGCACCCAGAAATCGACCAGCAAATCTGAGCGATCATCGATCATTGCGACGGTGGTCGATATAGTGACGTAGTTGCCCGCATTGATTGGCAGGATGCCGACAATGCCACCAATCGGGGCTTTGATTGCCCTGCGGTCAAGGGCGAGTTCCGCCTCGCGAACGTTGAGGGCGGCATTATCAACGGCCAAAGCGGCTTCGGAAAGCTGAACGGCGGATACCGTGTTGCTTGAACGCAGGCTCTCCGCGCGCTTGAGCTTGGTCTGTGCATCGCTCAGTGCTACCCGCGCCTTGTCGACAAGGATACTTTCCGCTTCCGAATCAAGGCGGGCAATCACATCGCCGGCATTTACTTTGGTCCCTGATGTGACGAGAATTTCGGTCAGGCGTCCGGCGGTGAATGGAGTGACTGCAACGGAGCTCTTTGCCTTGCCGGTACCAATTGCCGACAATTTGTCGTTGATCTTCGCCTCAGCCGCAGCACGGACGACCACAAGCGGCAAAGCCTGTCCACCGCGACGCTGTCCCTGGCCACCCGCGGGTTCGGTTGCTGCGGTCGAGTTGCGATCAATGCCAGCCTTCGAGCCCGGATAGAAATACCGCCAGCCAGCTCCAGCAAGAACCAGAATCAACACGGCAAAAATCAGTTGCTTCGAAAGCCGCATAAATCACTCCAAAAGGCCGGTCCCGCACAAGCAGAGCCAGCACAAAATGATCATATCCCAACGCGCAAGCCAGCGCGAACGGTTGTTTGTCCTGCAGAATAAGGGGGTTTTACCTAACCGTTAATGACAATTCCGTTATGTTACAAATATTTAATGGAGTGCGCACGGCCATTCGATCCTTTGAAATTAGCTGGATTTGCTTGTCACTCCTTGAAGGCCCGGTTCTGGCGTGCAACATGACGGGCGGAAAATTCGCAAGGAAAGCAGTCAATGGCGACGAAGACCGATATCGCACGGCGCGTGTTCAACCACACGTTCAAGCTCGATCCGATCGTCCGCAGCCTGCTCGATACGGATTTCTACAAGCTGCTGATGCTACAGATGATCTGGGGCGTCTATCCGGAAGTGGATGCGACATTTACGCTGATCAACCGCACGACCAAGGTTCGGCTTGCGGACGAGATCGACGAACAGGAATTGCGTGAACAGCTCGATCACGCGCGGACGATCCGCTTCTCGAAAAAAGAAATGATCTGGCTGGGGGGTAACACTTTCTACGGCAAGCGCCAGATATTCGAACCGGACTTTCTCGAATGGCTGTCGAACTTCCAATTGCCGGAATACGAACTGACGAAGCGGGACGGACAGTACGAACTGAATTTCTACGGGCCGTGGATGTACACGACGATGTGGGAGATACCGGCCCTGACCATCATCAACGAGCTGCGTTCGCGTGCTGCCATGAAGAAGATGGGCCGGTTCGAACTCGACGTCCTTTATGCGCGTGCCAAGGCCAAGATGTGGTCGAAGGTGGAGCGGTTGCGTGCGCTCCCCGACATCAAAATTTCTGACTTCGGCACACGTCGGCGCCATTCCTTTCTTTGGCAACGCTGGTGCGTCGAAGCCCTGAAGGAAGGTATCGGTGAGGCCTTTACCGGCACAAGCAATGTGTTGATGGCGATGGACAACGACCTGGAAGCGCTTGGCACTAACGCGCACGAACTGCCTATGGTACTTGCTGCATTGAGTACAACCGACGCGGAGTTGCTGAAATCGCCCTACAAAGTTCTGCAGGACTGGAACCGCTATTATGGCGGCAACCTGCTGATTGTCCTCCCCGATGCATTTGGAACAGCCGCGTTTCTCCGTGACGCGCCGGACTGGGTGGCGGACTGGACAGGTTTTCGCCCGGACAGTGCGCCTCCGATCGAGGGCGGAGAGAAAATCCTTGCCTGGTGGCGATCAAAGGGCAAGGACCCACGGGAAAAGCTGCTGGTGTTTTCCGACGGGCTCGATGTGGATACGATTGAGGAAACCTATCGCCACTTCGACGGCAAGGTGCGTATGAGTTTTGGTTGGGGTACCAATCTTACAAATGATTTCGAGGATTGCGCGCCACGCTTTAACGATCAGCTGAATGCGATTTCACTGGTCTGCAAAGTCAGTGACGCCAATGGACGTCCCGCGGTCAAGCTTTCCGATAACCCAAAGAAGGCAACCGGCGATCCGGCGGAGATCAGACGCTATCTGCAACTGTTCGGGGCAGAGGACCGTGTGGAGCAAGCCGTGAAAGTCTAGGACTGTTGATATTCACGCCGTGACCGCCTGCAAACGGCGCTGTGCTGCCATCCTGCTGGTTCAACAGCCCCCTGGGGCAGATTTGACGTCAAGCCGACATGCGCAACATGATTTCGGCGTTTAGAAGGATACGCTGGTCGGCGGGAATCTCGATCTTCGCTTCGTCGTTTTCGCCGAGCTTGTCGAACAATAGCTTGATGGCCAGCCTGCCGATTTCATTATAGTTCTGTGCAACGGTCGTCAGTGGGGGGCACATATAGCGCGACAGCGGCTGGTCGTCATGGCCGGCAACGCGCAGGTCGCAATCCGCGCCACGCCCCACTTTGAGGCCCGCCTGGTAGGCGGCAGCCACCACGCCGAAAGCGATGCGGTCGGTAGCGCAAAGCACGGTCTTGGTCGGAAAACCGCCTTCCCTGAGAATGCGGGCCGTCGCATCGAAGGCAAATTTTTCGAACTCCCAGGTCAGACCCGGATCGACCTTCACGAAGCGGGGTTCGAGGTTCAGGTTCTTCATTGCCTCGTTATAGGCCTCGCGTCGCTCATAGGCGTTGCTGTTAACCGGAGACATGCCGAAATAGCAGGGCTGATCACCGGACCGCGTCAGATAGTCTACGATTAGTTTGAAACTTTGCCGGTTGTCCGTGCCGACGAATGGCGACGTCGCATCGAGAGGTGAATCAACGTAGATGAGTGGAATTGACTCGCCGAGCTTGGCCAGCTTGTCGTGATGCGACTTTACGCCGAGCGGTCCAATTATGGCACCCGCGACGTTCATGGACTTGAAGGTCTCGATGGCACGCTCTTCAAGCTCCGGCTTGCCGTCTGAACTCAAAACGAAGGCCAGATAACCGGTCTGTTCGGCGATGCCTTCGATGCGTCGCGTCAGCGCCATGTAGAATGGGTCGGTCGAATTCGGAACGATGATACCAAGAATATTGGTGCGGCGGCGGTTGAGATTGACGGCGAATATGTTTGGCCGGAAGCCGGACTTCTTGATGGCCGCCTCGATGATGTCACGCGTTTTCTTGCGTACCGAAGTGGGGTCGTTGAAATATTTAGACACAGTGGGGCGCGACAATCCTACAAACGCAGAGAAGTCTTCCATGGTCTTGATCGGCTGATTCACCGCGGCATTCCTTTTTACAATCCCTTGCTCATTCCAAAAACCGTATGCCGGCGAAGAAATCGCGAAGGACATTTGCAATCATTACTGAAAACTACGCCGACGCAATACATCTCATGATTGATATAGGGCCACTCTTAATGGTTGAAAATTTACAGCATGAGTGACATGCGTCAAGATTTTATTTAAACCACATCAATTAGATAGAGCTATTTTCGGCCCCCTAGCCCTTCCGAAGGCAGCGTATCGAAAAGTTCCCTGCTCAATCATTAGCGGTTACGTTCGCTAACTTATGCCGAGTTGACGTCGCTGAAATGGGCATACGAGGTTGCATTGGGTTGCTACTCCGATAGCATGTGACCTCTGATTGCAAACATCGACTGGCCGCAACGGGAGGATGCAATGGAGGGCGGTATTCCGAATCCGGAAGTCTTCACGCACGTACGCGTCATTATCGGTATCGTACTTGGCCTGAGCGTCTCGCGTTTGCTGACCGGTATCGCTCGCATCATCCAGCACCCGCAGCGCAAGAATATCTATGTGATACACCTTGGCTGGGTATTGTTCGCATTCCTTACCGTCGTCCATTTCTGGTGGTTCGAGTTCTACCTGCATGCGCTGGTCTTGTGGAAATTCGAGGCCTATCTCTTCGTCATTTTCTTTGCCAGCCTGCACTTTCTCGCATGCAGCATGCTTTTTCCCGATAGTATGGAGGGTTATTCCGGATATGAGGACTATTTCATGTCGCGAAGAGCCTGGTTCTTCGGAATACTGATATCCATATTCCTTTGCGATTTCCTGGACACCGCCATGAAAGGAGTGGCTCATTTTCGAACGCTCTGAGCAGAGTATCCCTTCCGCAACCTCTTCCTGATCGCCCTGTCCGGATTGGGAATTTATGTACGCCGGCAAAAAATCCAGCTGGTCGTACTGGCTTTGGCACTTGCTACACAGGTGGCGTTTATCCTCGTCCAGTTCGATACGATTTGATCAGAGCGATTTCCAATCATATTCAATCCTTCTGTCGGAGGGAATTTTTCTGGAAAAGCAAAACCCGCCGGCTCGCACCGGCGGGTTTCATTTGTTTCAAGGTCAGGAAAAGAACTTAGTTCTTTTCGCGGCTCTTCAGAGCGGCACCGAGAATGTCGCCGAGCGAAGCGCCGCTATCGGTCGAACCGTACTGAGCAACAGCTTCCTTTTCTTCGGCGATTTCCAGCGCCTTGATGGAAACCTGAAGCTTGCGCGTCTTCTTGTCGAAGGCGATGACGCGGGCGTCAACCTTCTGACCGACCGTGAAGCGTTCCGGACGCTGTTCGTCGCGATCGCGGGACAGATCAGCGCGGCGGATGAATGAGTCGAGGTCATGATCGACCAGACGCACTTCAAGACCACCATCGGTGATGCCCGTGACTTCAACCGTAACAACAGCGTTCTTGCGCAGTTCACCCGAAGTCGCAGCTTCGCCGACCTTGTCGCCGGTCAGCTGCTTGATGCCGAGCGAAATGCGTTCCTTCTCGACGTCGACATCGAGAACCTGCGCCTTCACAACGTCGCCCTTGTTGTACTCTTCGATGACCTGCTCGCCCGGACGGTTCCAGTCGAGGTCGGAGAGGTGAACCATGCCGTCCACATCGCCATCGAGGCCAATGAACAGGCCGAACTCGGTCTTGTTCTTGACTTCGCCTTCGACGATCGTGCCGACAGGGAACTTGTCTGCGAAGGTCGTCCACGGATTGTCGAGTGTCTGCTTGAGACCGAGGGAGATGCGGCGCTTGACCGGATCCACTTCGAGCACAACGACTTCGACTTCCTGTGTTGTCGAGAGCAACTTGCCCGGATGCACGTTCTTCTTTGTCCAGGACATTTCGGAAACGTGGATTAGGCCTTCGATGCCCGGCTCGATCTCGACGAACGCACCGTAGTCGGTGATGTTCGTAACGGTACCCGTGATCTTTTTGCCGATCGGGTACTTCGCTCCGATACCATCCCAAGGATCGCTTTCGAGCTGCTTCATGCCGAGCGAAATACGATGGGTTTCCTGGTTGATACGGATGATCTGCACCTTGACCGTCTGGCCAATGGACAGGATTTCCGACGGATGGTTGACACGGCGCCATGCCATGTCGGTCACGTGCAGAAGACCATCGATGCCGCCGAGGTCAACGAATGCACCGTAATCGGTGATGTTCTTGACAACGCCTTCAACGACCTGACCCTCTTCGAGGTTCTGGACGATCTCGGAGCGCTGTTCAGCACGGCTCTCTTCCAGAACGGTACGGCGCGAAACAACGATGTTGCCGCGACGCTTGTCCATCTTGAGGATTTCGAACGGCTGCGGATTGTGCATCAGCGGGGTAACGTCGCGGATCGGACGGATGTCGACCTGCGAGCGCGGGAGGAAGGCAACGGCACCGTCGAGATCGACGGTGAAACCACCCTTGACCTGGTTGAAGATCACGCCATCGACGCGTTCGCCGCGGTTGAACTTCTCTTCGAGACGGACCCAGCTTTCTTCGCGGCGCGCTTTTTCACGCGACAGAACTGCTTCGCCGAGGGCATTTTCGATGCGCTCGACGTAAACTTCAACGATATCGCCCGGCTTGAGCGAACCGTCCTTGGCTTTCGCGCCGAATTCCTTCAGCGGAACGCGGCCCTCGACCTTGAGGCCGGCGTCGATTATCGCCATGTCTTTTTCGATGGCGACGATACGGCCCTTGACGACATAACCTTCAGCAAGGTCATTGGTGGCAAAGGACTCGGCGAGAAGAGCTTCGAAATCTTCGCGCGTTGGATTGGCTTCAGACATAAATACTCCTGAGTGTCCGGAAAACTCATCGGACACAGCACCGGTGGTTCGTGTTTCGGTTCATCTGCATGCCAACCCGCCCATTGAAGGGCAATCCGGTGCGTGGGTCGATTGCAGATGGTCTAATGCGCGTTCTTCGCGAGAGCCTGATCAATCAGGGTTTTAGCGCTAAGAAACGCGGTCTCTATATCCATTTCCGTCGTATCTAGCAAGTGCGCGTCGGCAGCGGGCTTTAACGGCGAATCGGTACGCCCCATATCGCGCGCATCGCGGCGCATGAGATCCGCGAGAATCTCCTCATAATTGGCACCACCGCCATTGGACTTGATCTCGTCATAGCGCCTTCTGGCGCGTGCCTCGGGCGACGCTGTGATGTAGAGCTTCACCGGCGCATCGGGGCAGACCACCGTGCCTATATCGCGTCCGTCGAGGACGGCGCCGGGCGGGCGCTCGGCGAAACTGTGCTGCATGGCAACGAGTGCACGGCGCACGGCCGGCATGACCGCAACCTTTGATGCCGCCTCGCCGACAGCGTGGGCGGACAGTACTGCGCGATCAAGCTTCGTCAGATCGACGCTGCGCGCCGCCTTTTCAGCGAGAAATTCATCGTCCAGCGGCATATTCTGATCCATCAAAGCCTTGGCGACTGCGCGATAGGTCAGGCCGGTGTCCAAATGATGAAAGCCGTAAGCCTCTGCAATCCTGCGGGCGAGCGTGCCCTTGCCGGAAGCCGCGGGACCATCGATCGCGACCGTAAAGTGCGTCTGCGGTGTTGGCAGATCCTTTTCGTCCTTGTCCAACAGCCATTGTCCGAGCGCAAAGAGAAGGTACGCCGCAGCCAACACGAGGGTGATGATAGGCGTTATCCCGATTGTGACGAAGGCGAAGCCACCGAGCGTCGTCAACATGGATTCCAGCCAGTCGGGCATGGAAGTTGCAAAATTCTGCAGCAGCGCGTCGATGCTGAAGATCAACACGAACTGGAAGACGAACAGCCAGAACAGCAGCGCAAACAGGCCAAATCGAACCCGCAGACCGAACCGTTCGATCACATAGGGAATGGCAACGACGGTAAATGACGTCAGCAGGAAAAACATCAGATGATCCTTCTCTTGCCCATGAAATAACCAATACCGTATCCGGCGATCGATCCAAGTGCCGGTGGTAGCAGCAGAAACTGGAATGGCAGCCACTCGCTCGTATTCGCCGCCTCCGCACCGGCCGAGACATTCCACGCATAGAGGAAGATGACCGTCAAAGGAAGGAGGACGCGAAATATCGTGCTGGTTATACCCGGCCACGGTTTGGGCGCCGTGCTCGCGACCGTGCTGCTATAGGCGCTTCGGCCTGCCCAGACAAGGAAGGGCACGCTGGACATGGTATACAGGGAGTATACGGTGAGACGCGATATGAGCTCGGTCATCGCTGACTTTCTGGCTCGTTTTCAGACTTCGAGTTCGGAAATCTCAGCACCCATTCCCGTCATCATGTCCATGAATTCCGGGAAACTTGTAACGATCATGGTCGAATCGTCGATTGTGACGGGCTTTTCGGCGGCGAGGCCGAGGACAAGAAAGCTCATTGCGATGCGATGGTCGAGATGGGTTTCAACGCTGCCGCCGCCAAGCCCCTTGCCATCCGGACGGCCGCGAACGGTCAAAGTGTCATGACCTTCGGTGCAATCGGCGCCATTCGCCTTGAGCCCGTTGGCAACAGCCGAAAGCCGATCGGATTCCTTGACGCGCAACTCTTCGAGCCCGTTCATCACCGTCTCGCCAGTGGCAAAGCAGGCCGCGACTGCAAGGACGGGATATTCGTCAATCATCGATGGCGCGCGGCTCGCGGGCACGTGGACGCCCTTGAGTTCGGAGGCGCGAACGCGCAAATCCGCGACATCCTCGCCGCCGGCAAGGCGCGCATTGAGGATCTCTATGTGAGCACCCATCTCCTGCAGCGTCAGGATAAGGCCGGTGCGTGTCGGGTTCATCAACACATTGCGAATGGTGATATCCGATCCCGGCACGATGATGGCCGCAACCAGCGGAAAAGCCGTGGACGACGGATCACCCGGTACGTCGATGGTCTGGCCGGTCAGCTTGCCTTGGCCCTCGATGCGGATATGGCGCACATTATCCCTGTCGGTCTCTACGGAAAGGTTGGCACCGAACCCTTGCAGCATCTTTTCCGTATGATCGCGCGTCATGACCGGTTCGACGACCGTTGTAATGCCGGGCGTATTGAGCCCGGCGAGCAGAACAGCGGATTTCACCTGTGCCGAGGCCATCGGCACGCGATAGGTAATCGGCGCAGCGACCTTCGGACCGCGCAGCGTCAGCGGCATACGGTCACCTTCCGCGGCGGACACCTGGACCCCCATTTCACGCAAGGGATTGAGCACGCGGCCCATCGGCCGCTTCGACAATGAAGCATCGCCCACGAAGGTGGTCTCCATGGCATATGTGCCAACCAGGCCCATGGTCAGGCGCGCGCCGGTTCCCGCATTACCGAAATCGAGCGGCGCTTCCGGCGCGAGCAGGCAGCCATTGCCGGTTCCCTGAATGACCCAGACAGCGCCTTCCTTGGCGATTTTCGCGCCCATAGCCTGCATGGCGCGGCCCGTATTGATGACATCCTCGCCCTCGAGCAGGCCGGTGATGCGTGTTTCGCCGGAAGCGAGCCCGCCAAACATGAAGGAGCGGTGCGAAATCGATTTGTCGCCGGGAATACGGATATCGCCGGAAAGAGCCTGTGAGCGGCGGGCGGTGGCGGGTTTTGGCGGCGCGGAGTGGGACATGGGGAGGATCAATCGCGGTAAAAGAACGTCATTGGGATGCGGGCATCCTACTAACACAGCTTGCCAGTACGGTCATCTCGCAAATTCAATGATTGACACAAGCTTTTTTCGCTTTGACAAATGCGTTGAATTGCGTTTATGGACCGCAAATTCATTTTTGATGAGTATCGGCATGAACGGTTGGGGCCAATAGGGTCCTGATACCAGCCGGTCGCAGGCGAGAGCAGCAAGACGAGGCAAAACGTGGCGAATCCAAAACTTGGCACCAAGCGAGTTGACCCGGAGACCGGGCAGAAATTTTACGATCTGAATCGCGATCCGATCGTTTCGCCCTATACGGGCAAGAGCTATCCGCTCAGCTATTTCGATTCCACCGCTTCGTCCGCGCGCGAAGAAGAGGAAGAGGTCGAGACGGAAGAACTCGACGTTGCTCTCGAGAAGCCGGAATTCGTTGCGCTTGAAGAAGCAGACGCCGAAGGCGACGACGTTCCGGATATCGGTGACGACGATGTCGAGGTCGAGGACGCCGATGATGACGATACGTTTCTTGCGACCGACGAAGAAGATGAGGATGACGATGTCACCGATATTCTTGGTGGCGGCATCGGTGACGACGACGAGAATTGATTTTGATTATCCTGTTCACCGAAAATATCCGGTGAACAGGACTTGATCTTCCGGACGGCGGGCGATAAGTACCGCCATCTTTGCGAAAGCAAGACGCAAGGCTCCAGACCTTGCTCGACCGTTTACCGGATCATCCGGTGGCCTAACGGCCATTTTGAATGGGGCCATAGCTCAGCTGGGAGAGCGCTTGCATGGCATGCAAGAGGTCAGCGGTTCGATCCCGCTTGGCTCCACCATAACTTCTCGCCAGGTCAATATGTTCGCTGTTAACTTTACGAACAACGAAGCCGTGCCAGAACGACGCCAGCTGAAAGTTGCAGCGCCACGCCATCACATACGGCTCACGACGATCTGATTCGTAATACGCAATATCGAACCCATGTGTACCAAGGCGCACAATTGTGCCGAAGAACATCGTGGAGGAGAAATGCGATGTCGATCAAGACTATGTTTGTACTTGCCGTGATGGCATTTTCAAGCTCGATGCTTGCAGGATGTCTGGACAGTAGCGGCGCCACCCAGTGGCAACCCTATCACCCCGATTGGACAGGCTCCGACGGCGTAAGCTCGGGTCACAGCAAGCGCTAAGTCATGAGCCGCTCAATGGCACAAATACCATGATAGTGCTGGCTGCTCCTTAGGTCGTAAACGATAAATCTGGTAGACTGGGAGCTCACGACCTGGTTGCACGCTGGGTAGGGCATTGCCTTACCCAGCCTGGGCGAACCGTGCTCTGGAGCGCTCGCGCGCCTTTTCGGCTTCGACCGTGCGGTCGCGTACGGGCGCTTGAGTATGGAGGGAGGTCAGCAACCGGCGCGCCGCATCCGAAACTTCCTTGACCGCGCGATCGAAAGCTTCGGCGTTGGCTTGCGAAGGTTTGTTGAAACCAGACAGCTTGCGCACAAATTGAAGAGCAGAAGCGTCGATCTCATCCTTGGTTGCAGGCGGGTCGAAGTTAAACAGGGTTTTTATATTGCGGCACATAATGGTCTCCTCAAAGTCGATGACTGCGACGTGGCATGGCACCTGATCCCGTTTCTCCTGTCGGCTGGTTGAGGCTCTTACTCCATCATATCAACGGCCGATGAGTTAAATCCTTCGGTACTGCGATCAGGGTCATTCCTCCGCAACCCCTAACTAATTGGTAGTACTTTTCCAATTTTATCACGACAGGACGGGCAAAGAGATATAATATGTAAATGTGGCATTTGCATTCAAACTCTGCAGAGACGGGGAGAATGGGGGAGCAGTGTCCAATAATTTTGAAACAAAACGCCGTCGGGTGCGTCAAATTCCTGCCGTTATCATCATAGATCAACACACGCTTGCACGGACGACTATCGTAAGACTCCTTGCGCACGAACTTGCGGGTTGGGATTTTATCGACATGATGGGCATCGAGAACCTCGATAGCGCCATTGGTATGGATGTGCGTCTGGTTGCGCTGGATGTGGCGGGAAGAAACGTCGAAAGCTCCAGCTTGCACAATGACCTTGCGGCAATATCCGAGCTCTTTCCCGAAGCTGCGATCGCACTTTTGTCCAGCACGGATGATTCAGCTATGGCCTCGCATGCGCTGGCGATGGGAATTCGCGGGTATTTCACGACGTCGCTGCCTATTGAAATAGCGATCGCCGGGATACGGCTGGTTCTTGCAGGCGGCATATTTTGTCCAAATCCGCTCGACACGTTTGCTGCCGAGATGCCAAAGAGTGACAGACCACCTCCCCGCGAGAACCGGACAAACGGCAATGGACATGCACGTTACTTGAGCGTTGCGGACTTCACGCCCCGCGAGGCGGACGTCCTTGCTGAATTGCAGCGCGGTCACCCGAACAAGGTGATTGCCGGAAAGCTCAATCTGTCCGGCAATACCGTGAAGATGCACTTGCAGCACATCATGCGCAAACTCAACGTCCAGAATCGAACTGAAGTCGTCGCGCGGCTGGGTCAGGCACCGTCCACGGATCATGAATACACCGCCTCGTGAGCCCTGGAGCCTTCCATCCAAGCATGAAAGGCTCTAGGCATTTCCCCTTGACGGAGTATTGGCAAGCATCTCACTGAGCGTCGCTGCTGCCAGCATAGCTTCGGCCAACAGCTTTTTGAGCTTCTGGTTCTCATCTTCCAGGGCCTTGAGCCTCTTCACGTCAAAGCCGGCGTTTCTGAGCTGCAAGGATTGCCACCGGTAGAATGTTGGCTCGCTGATACCGTGTTCGCGGCATAATTGCGCCACGCTCATTCCGCTGCGATGTGCCTTGAGAATATTCATAACCTCGTCATCATTGAATTTTCTTTTACTCATCGCACCGCCTCCCTCCGACAGTATGAGTTCACGACCTAGCAGCGCGGAGCTTGATGGAATGCCGTACTGGCTTGACCGGCCATCGACTGATCAAATTCCTGCTCAATCCTCGCGGAACGCCCTGTTGAAACTGTCTATGAGCGGACGGACCGCATAGAAGGCCACAGTGCTTTCTCCCGTTTCAATCAAGGTCTGGGCCGGCATTCCGGGGACCAAGCCAACATTCTGCATCTTTGGCAGCCGCTCATCCGTCACCCGGATTGTCGCCGCGTAGTAGGGTAGACCGGTTGCCTTGTCGACAAGACGGTCCGCGGAGACATATTCGACGAGGCCTTTGAGCAGCGGGACACGACGTTGATTGTATGGGAGGAGGTGAACCTGTGCGGACAGCCCGGAATGCACGAGGTTGATGTCTTCCGGACGGACATGCGCGGTGATGATGAGCCGTCCTTCACGCGGGACCAGGTCCACCAGCGGTTCGCCAGCACCGATGACGCCGCCCGTCGTGTGGATGCGCAGATCCATGATCACGCCATCTTCCGGGGCCTTGATTTGTGTTCTCGACAGTTGATCATCGATCGCCCGAAGCCTTTCACTCAACTGCATTATCTGGCTTTCCGCGTCGCGCAGACCCTGCGCCACCTCGTTCAATCGGTCGTTCTCAATTTTGACGAGGTATGCCTGACTTTCGCCTATCACCTGATAGGCTCGTGAAATCTGAGCAATCACCTCGCCGAGCTGACCATCTATGTCGGCTTTTTCGCGCCCAAGATTGAGAAGCCGGTTCTTTTTCTCGATGCCCTTTGCGACAAGCGGCGTAACAGCGGCGAGCTCCTGCCGGGCGATCTCCGCCCTTTGTGTCAATCCGGCCTTTTGCGCCGTGAGGCCCGCGATCTCCTGCTGTACTTGCTCCATTTTGCTCTGGGTGATCGCGATCTCGGATCGCATAACCAGCCTGCGCGTCGCGAAAATCCGCTGCTGGCCTATAAGGATGCTGTCAACGGCGGGATTCGTGGCCCTGATGGACTCGAGATCCGCGGGATATACAATGTTATTGCTGCTTGTTCGCTCGGCAGTCAGGCGCGCATGGTTCGCCTCGGCGTCCCAGAGCTGCCCCTGCAAGGCGTCGCGCTCGGAACGAGATTTTGTATCTTCAAGCTGGATCAGGGTCTGTCCGGCTTTGACCGCGTCGCCATTCTTGACGAGAATTTGCCGGACAATACCACCTTCAAAATGCTGGATCGTTTTACGGCTCGATTCGGGTTCGACCACACCCGAGGCGATAGCGGCGCTCTTCAAAGGCGCAAAGACAGACCAGGTGCCGAAACCGATGATGAAGGTGCAAATCAAAAGATTACCAACCAAGGCGACCTTGCGAAGCCTCGGCATGGGGGACGCTGGTGCCAGGGCTGTCGAGGTATTTGGTGTCGGAGCATAGGTTGAAAGTCGTTTTCTGAAGCCTGACGTTTCGACGGCGTGCCGAATTGTGGTCAAAGCGCCTGTAAATTTCTCCGGAATGCCGAATTGAACGAGGGCCATGGCTAGCATCCTTGTGTCCCTGCCTGCGACGGCGGTTGCAGATAGGTGTCGTAAATCTCGTCGCTATCGCCAAAGGCATCGACGGTCCCGTTGCGCATGATCGCAATTTTATTGGTGACGGGTAAAATTCCCAGCCGATGGGTGATGACCACCACCGTCATTCCCCTGGCTTTCATACGCTCGATCGCATTGAACAATACCCGCTCGCCATCATAGTCGAGGCTGGAATTGGGATCGTCGAGCACAACCAGCGATGGGTAGCCGTAAACAGCCCTGGCGAGACCGAGCTGCTGGCGCTGAGCCCGCAGCAGCAAGTTGCCGCCTTCGCCGACGTCGGTCTCGTAGCCTTGCGGCAGCCGCATGATCGCATCGTGCAGACCAACGAGTTTCGCCGCTTCGATTGCCTTGCCGGGACCCGAGCCATCGAGCCGACCGATCACATCCTTGATGGCGCCGCCGAAGAGCTCGATGTCCTGGGGCAGATATCCGATGTGGTGCGTTCCTCCACAAAGACGCAAGGCCGATATGTCGACGCCGCCAAGAAGCGCGCATCCGCTCGTGGGCTGGAGGACGCCCGCGATAATGCGGCCGAGTGTCGACTTGCCAGATCCAGAGGCGCCAATCAGCGCCACGCAGTCCCCGGGGGCGAGCCGAAGCTTGATTCCGCCCAAGAGCGGCCGGCCGGAAAAGGGCAATGTATAACCGACATTGTCAAGGATAAGCCCGCTCGGCTCGGGGACCGGCACCATGCGAGCATCGGTGTCCGAAGCAACAGCGATGAGCATTCTGTTGAGACGGTTGAAGGCGTTGCGGGCATAGGCAAATGAGCGCCAGGCACCGATTGCGCCTTCGACCGGAGCAAGGCCGCGGCCGAGCAGAAGGCTGGCGACGAAAATGATGCCAGGGCTGCTGTTTTCCGCCAGGACCAGCCATGTCGCAGCGCCCATCACGAGTATTTGGGTCAAGGTCCGAATGGACTTCGAGAAGCCAAGAATAATCTCGGTCCGGTGCATGGCGCTATCTTGCGCTTTCCTTGCAACTTCCGCATCGCGATAGACGATCTGCGCTGCACCATCCTGCATGCCCATCGCCCGGATGACCTGGATGTATTTGAGCGCTGTTGCAAACCGCGCGTAACTCCTTGCCAGCGCAACATTGGCATGGGTGAGTGGTTCACGCGTGGCGACTTCCGTGAGCAGTGCCAGCAATAACAATGCGATCGCGCTCAACACACCGATTGCTCCGAGCAAAGGGTGGACGAGGAAAAGCAGCAGCAGAAAAACTGGCGCCCAAGGCACATCGAAAAGCAGTGCGCTGGCGGGCGAATCGAGAAATTGGCGCAGAGAGGCGAGGTCCCGGTAACAGTCGGTAGCCACGCCCGTATCAGCTCTTGCCGCATATTCGAACGATGCCGTAAGGACGCAGGGCCGCAAGCGATGGTCGAACCAGCTTCCAATGCGCGAAAGAGCTGCGCGTCGTACGATATCAAGAACGGATCCGACCATGACAGCGACCGCTATGATCAGCGTCAACATCAGCAGCGTGTCGGTGCTTCGGCTGGACAAAACGCGGTCGTATATCTGCAGAAGATAGATGGACGGTGCGAGCAGAAAGAGATTGTAACCGCAGCTATAGATGAAAACCAGGCCGAAAGCTCCGGCACAAGCACGAAGAGCTACGACCAGATGCGTCGGTTGACGCTGCGATTGTACGAGACTCGTGGTCATGGTCAGGGTGCTCACTGAAAGGACAGCCGACTGGTCTCGCTGTCCGGATTAAAGGATCGCCGGTTGCAACCGGCGATCCTGGCAAATTGATTTTATGAGCCCAGATCGTGCAGATCGATCGACCCGAACGCATTGATGAAATGGTCGAGAGCATTGTTGACGGTCGTGGTTTCGGGATCCGAATGAACCACTGCTGCCGAGATATCGCCGCCCTGGGCCAGATTGCCGTTACCGCCATTGCCGCCGACGCCGGCTAGGATAGTGGCATGCTGATCTGCGAAGAATTGCGTATTCTGCTGTGCGGTCGTAGCTGCAGAAACCGCTGCGATATCGCCGCCGCTTGAGTTTCCTTGACTGCCATTGGAATTGGCGTCGCCACCCGGTCCGCCAGAGCCGTTGTTGGTAATGTTGGCCAAGAAGCCATTCTCTGCCTCGGCGTCGCCGCCATGGCCGGCTGGACCAGCACTCCAATCGGCTGCTTGCCAGACGTGATCGCCATTGTGCAAATCAGTATCTGCTCCATACACTGTTTGTGTATTGGAAACATATGCTGTGGGATCGTAGTGGATGTTACCGTAGTTGTATCCTTCGCCGCCATTACCGGCGCTCGCGTCGCCTGCATCGGAATGGTTGAGCTGGATCGTGTCAGACAATTGTGGAATGGGCATAATCTTACTCCTTACTTAAGTTTTCCGTGTTTCTCCCACGGCCAGGTACCCGCGACGTCATCGTCAGGCAGAATAACCGCCGTGAAAGAGTGCTCGCGATTTGGCCTGCGGACTAGCTGGATATTCGGGGACGTTCGTTTGGGTGGGGTGTGTAGTTCAAGGGAGGGTGTATTGGATGAACAGCAAACTGGAGACATCTGGTCGCGCCAAGGCGCGCGGAAAGCCACCCGCGACAAGGGGATCTATTTGACTATCTGGAGATGCTAGAGCAAATTTTGAAAGCTTATTGGTTTGCAAAGCAAACCAACGGCTGGGTTTCCGGCGGGCGGACACCCACTTTGTCAGGCTTCGCCGGACGATGGAAAGACATCGACCTCGCCACCTTCCGCGCGGATTGTCTCGCCATCCGGGAACAGAATTGGCTTTGAATAAACAAAACTTGCGCTAGGTATGCAGGAACGAAAGGATATCGTCCACGAGTGCGGAGTGATTGTCGGCAAGGTTACCGTCTCCGCCATGGCCGCCTATGCCTGCCATTTGTAACGCGTGCTGATCGTAGAGCACATGATCGATCTGCTGTGCATCGGCCGTGCCACCCGCGGGTACGGCGATATTGATGGGATGGAAATATCCGATGTTAACGTCGACAAAACTGCCGTTCGAGTAGCCTGAGCCACCGCCGCCGCCGCTGTTGCTGCCGGTAAATATCGTATCGGAACTCAAATTGAATCCGCCGCCATCGCCGCCTATGCCTGCGATTTGAACCCCGCCCTGATCGAAGACCGCATTGTTGGTCTGATGCGCCTCGGCGGAGCCGCCTGCCGCGCCAACGGCAATATTGATTGGCGAAAAGATGGCGACATTCACGTCAATCATACTACCCATGAAGTAGCCGTTGCCACCGTGGCCCGCGAACATATCACCGGTGTAGACATGTGTTCCAACGCCTCCGGGCGTCGTGTCGATTGCCCCGTTGTGATCCCCGCCGGAACCGCCCACACCGCCAATCTGGGTGGCGCCTTGCAGCATGACGGCGTTATTTGTCTGATGCGAAATCGCGGAAGAGCCACTGCCACCCGCGACGGCGGCATTGACCGGGGCAAAGACCCCAACGTCGGCACTGACAATACCGCCAGCGAAGAAGCCATTGCCGCCGCTTCCGGCATTGTGAATGCTGTTGTCACCGCCACCGAAGGCGACATTGCCGTTTCCACCGTTTCCGCCCATACCAGCTATTTCCGTGGAGTGTTGATTGATCAAGGCGTCATTGCCCTGGTGCGCTTCCACAGCTGAATTGGGACCTGCGATTGCCGTGTTGGACGGGGTGAAGACAGCGAGCGGAGTGCTGCTGATGACACCCATGGCTATTCCGTCGCCTCCAGCGCCGGCCGAATAGGATGGGCCGCCGGCGACATCGAACGGCAACCATGTTGGCACCAACGCCAAGTGACCGGATGCGGAACCAGAGATCGCACTTTGGCTCACGTTCGGGTTAGGTGCTTCTTCCGACATAGGGCGAGTTTCCGGCATTGCGTCTCTCCATTCAGTCCGCAAAACTTGCGTCCATTCTTCGACGTATTGTGAGGTCAGATGAAGAAAAAGAAGAGCCTGCAATTCGGCTATATCCATTTGGGTGGGAGATGGGCGGTAATCAGACTAAACCGTTCTATGTATTCATAGTTGTTCAAGATTGCTATATCATACAGGGTAAGTGAACAATCAATCGACTTACCTTGAGGGGGAGCTGTGATTGTGCAATCGGGCAATCAATACAATGAAATTTGCCCCGGGGACGCATTTTTATAGCTCTACATTTTTAATTTTATAACAGTGTTCATGCGCTGTTTCCGCATTTGCAAGTTTGAATGACTGTCAGAACTCCGAACAATACTGTACCCGCCGGCGCGCGGTTCTGGTCATTTGGGGGATATGTTATGGCCGCTCAGCAAATTCTGATTTGGGAGGACGATCCTGGTTCGTCCGGCGTATTGGTTATGGCTGACAAACCGAACATTGGGCAGATTCCTTTCAAATATACCTTTCCGCCGCCGCGTCTCGGCACCAGCCAACATGCAGACACGCCGCAATTCAGGTATTGGAACGCCGCCGGAGCGTTGAGGCGAGGTGCTGATTTTTGGGGCCCGAAAGTCGGGAGAGGGCAATGGTTTCGCGGTCCTGCCCTTGGCGTAAGACTGGATGTAGGTCCAGGGTGGAATGCTGGTTACGACCGGCAAGCGCTGAATTTCTATTCCGGGGTATTGCCCACAGCAACCATCTATGCTGCCGCCAGCCCGGATATGCTTTGCCACGAACTGGGGCATGCCATGCTTGACGCGATCGAGGACCTTCTCTGGAACACGCTTGCCCTCGAAATCGAAGCCTTTCATGAATCGTTCGGCGATATGAGTGCAATATTGTGTTCACTCCAGATTCCGTCGATGCGAGATTCGGTTGTGGCATCTCTGGCAGCGACGGGCGGGAGTCTTTACGTTAACTCAAGGCTATCTAGGATTGCTGAGCAATTCGGTACAGCCCTTCACCTGATCTCTCCCCACGACGCGGATACGGATTGCCTGCGCAACGCGGTGAACCCTTTCTGCTACTGTGACCCCAACCCGCTGCCACCAAGTGCGCACACGACACAGCTTTCTTCGGATCGGCATTCATTCTCGCGGATTTTTACCGGTGCCTTGTTCGAAGTATTGGCAGGCATGCTGGCCCTTTATCCTTCACCAACGTCTGCTCAGTTGCTCAAGGTTGCGGAGGACATGCGAGACATAATGGTCGATGCAGTCAAATCTGCCTGGATTGTGCCGAGCTACTATGCGGAAGTGGCCGCCTGGATGGTGCAGAAAAGTGTCGCGAAAAATCCTGCATATCCGGCAATTTTCCGAGATGTTTTTATCCAACGCTGCATTCTGTCACTTGCATCGGCTTCCCGTATTATGGCGTCGCTGAACGGTGAAGCGGACATGAATTCCGAAACGGTAGGTGATGAAGCCTTGCCGAAACTCGCCCAGATCGAATCGTCCCACTATGGTCTGAAGGAGCCTTTGTTTGTTCAAATACCAGGGGACGCGGCAAAATCTATCGCCCGAAGCGCGACCCCGGATGGACGATCGATGGACCCGGCCAGCCCCGAAGCCGCCGCCACAGCGTTCGTCGACCAATTGTTTATGAAGGGCCTCGTCAACTACGGCGATGTTAGCGACAAGGACTACAAGGGTGACGGGGGTGACAGGGAAAGTAAGGACCCTGCTCTGGCGCATACTACGCACCGTCTTCAGCGCGAAGGGAAAGAACTTCACTTGATCAGAATCAGATTCAACTGCGGACCAAGGCACGTTTGCTCAAAGTCGTGATCGACAGGAGGTTGGGATGTTAGCCACATACAGGACGCTTTTTATCCGCCGCGCCAGAATTGCAACTTCGGTGATCGGTTTCAGCTTCTGCCTTGCATTTGCCGGAGCGGCGCTGGCGCAAACAAGTGCACCTGCCGCTACGCCAGCCTGTGATAACCATCCGCAGTCGGACTGGCTGATAGATCCCAGCGACCCCGGACCCGCGGATACCAGGGCGGTTCTGAAATTGATTCATCGCTATAACTGGGCGCTGGACGATCACGACTTTGGCCAACTGGACGGACTTTTTACTGACGATGTATTCTACGAATTGTGCAACGCAGCCGGAGAACAAATTGTCAAGACGACTGACAAGGACCAGCTGGAGATATATCTCAACGATGTTTTCAACGAACTGACCCGGCTGGATACGCAGACACGGCATATTGAAAGCAACGCACTGCTCAATTCCGTGGATGCAAACACCATCCAGGGGAAAACGAGTTTGGCTGTGACGCTTCAACACCAGGATATTGAAACGCCAGTGCTCGACTATACCGCAGCATTCAGAACCGAGTTCAAGCGGCAGGCAGGCGTCTGGAAATTCTCGAGGATCACGCTCATCACTGACGGACGTAAAATTCAGTTCCGGGCGCGTTGAAATTTGGAACCGCCAGTGAGGCACATCGGCCAAATCCTCATTGTCGGAGCCGCGGTCGTCGCCCTGACTTTTGGTTTGGCAAGAAATTCCCAAGGCAGCGATGTCAGGCCGGTCAGCGGCGGTAGTCTGGGGTTCGATGAGGCTTCGTTTGCCGAAGCGGTGCAGCGCTGGAACGGGAGCTTTCTCTGGGAGCCAGCGTCGGCAAGCGGCGACACGATCACCCGGTTCGGGGATGAGGCGCGCGCTGTGTTCGGCCCGATCCCTGACGGCGATTGCTCGGAGGCTGTTGCCAAAACAATCCCCCTGCAAATCGACGGCAATATTGTCGACCTTAAACCGAATCCGGGAAAGGCAGGGCATCCACTGGAATTCGAGCACCGCAATGTGGAGGGGGAGGTGGTCAAGTGGACCCGTGGCGTTGCGCGGTGTGACAAGCCTTCCCTGACGGGAAGCGCGACGTATTGCGGTCTGAATTCAAGGCTGAGCCGTGTCGAGAATGGCAATGTGGAATGGCTTTTTCTCTGCCGCAAGTCGAGCCCCAGCCTTGAGGTAGAACCCATCGCCTATTGGCAGCGGTCAAATCCGAAGTTCGCATTGTTCGGCGTTATCGGGTTCAACAGGAGTTCGGGCGAGATCGTGTTCTTCGATGGCAGAAAGGACTGGGGCGAATTCGACTGGTCACAGAAATTCGTGCCGCCCGGTGGCCATTCCTATCACGACAGCGAAGGCCGAGCGGAGGCAGAAGCCCTTTACGATCCGACATTCCAGGTGCAATGCTCCGCTTGCCACGACAACAAGAGCGCCTATGTCATCAATCCCAATATCCAGCAAGCGAGGGTAGGCTACCTTGCTGGAAATCATGATCCGAGAGCGGGGGCCTTCAGCCTGGGCAGTTTGCTTCCTGCAGCGCCGCGGAGCAGGTCAACACCGTTCCGCGTCATAGGATCCGGCTACACTGCCATCTATCGCGTCGATCTTGAGCGCGCCATGACAGTCCGGGATCCGACGGGAAACTGCACGGAGTGTCATACCTTGACAACGCAAACCACGGGGCAGCGCTTTGCGGCCGACGCAGTGGCACGTGACCCGGTCATTGCACGTCCGAAAAGGTCGCAGTCTCTGCGTCTCAAAGCGGAGCAGCGGAAGTTGCGGGAGATAAACTCTCACCGGACGGAGTGGGCGTCCCGATCCGGCGGCGGGAAAATTCATCCCTGGATGGTACCGATCGATGGAAACGATTTGTCGACTATGCCCCCCGAAATCAGTGCCTCCGATTGGAGCGTGTTAAGCAATTGCCTGTGGGGCGCAGGAGGCAACGAGTGTTCTTACGCGCCGCTCTATACGTCCTGTCCCGCGCCAGAAGCGGCGATGCAGGGCGATAACTCGCAACCTAAGGACCTGTCCATTGCCGTTGTAAGGTCACCGGGTGCGGAAGCGATTGCCGACCGGGTCGTTCGGCTGAACTGGCGCTACCTGAACAGTTACGGCAATATTCCGCAAAGAGACGACGTGCGGTTCAATGTGGCGGTCAGGTCTACGGAAATCCCGACATCAGGTGCGGCGCCATCGCCACGGGACTATCCGGGCCTGGAGGAAGCGACGGACAAGAATTTTATCGCGATAGATGGCGAGACGGGAACATCGGGTTCGGCCGCGCTGATCCGCAATGTTTCATATTTCGGCCATTCGAAATTCACGGAACCTGTCCCGTCCAAGGATATGCGGGTCTTCAGGCTGGATTTGCCGGCCCAATGCAATCGCCGTTACCTCGTTCGCATAATACCCAAGAGATTTTGCTTCGATCAAAGCGGCATCACCTATGGGCAGGCCGGCCATCTTCTCTATGCCGACGTCTCATGCGATTGAAGAAGGCCGGTCATTCTTGATTTTTTTAGGGAACGAACGCCTCAGTTCCGTCAGACTTTGGGTGGCCTTCTGCTCCCACGAGCGCGCTCCTTGTCTGCGCGCAAAAGCAATGGCTTTTTTAAACAATGCTTCGGCAAAGCCGGTCGCATTTTTCTTGCGCAGCACTTCGCCTTTCAGCCGGAGCAGCTCGGCGGTGAAATAGTTTTCATTGGTGTTGCTCACGAGATCCAGCGCTTCGTCAACGGCGTCAGATGCCTCTTCGATTGCCTGAGCCTGGAGATAGCATTCCGCCAGCAGCCCCAGATAGCAAGATTTGTCGATCTCCTGATCGCCGAGGTTATCGCAGGTCTTCCGCATTTTTTCCAAGCCGTCAAAGTTGCGGTCGGCGCGGGCCATGGCCCAACCCTCGAAAAACAAGCCCATATTCAGCCACAGCTGAAATCCGTTCTCCGTTGCCAACGGAATGAGCTCGTTGGTCAGCTCGCGTAGTTTGATGACATCGTTGCGCAGCGCCAGCAGGATGCAGCCATTGCCAAGGCAGGCGGCAAGTCTGTAAGCCGACTGCTGACGTGCATCGAGTTCCGCAGCGTCATAGAGGTCAATCGACCTTTGATGTTCACCGAGCAAATGCAATGTCCAGGCGAGGTAAAGCATCGGCATGCTCGGAAAGTCGCTGCCGATCGTGTTCTTATGTGCTTCATACGCAAGCGAACGCTCGAGATAATCACGCGCACCTTTGAGATTACCCTGAGAAAACAGGCTCATACCCTTGAACTGCAGTCCCAGTACCCGCGCCTTGATATGATCGCGTTTTCTGCCGATGTCGAGCAGCCGGTCGCTTGCCCATTCGGCATCGGCAAAGTGCGCAGAATTGAAGGCCGTGCCGAAGAGACCGTCGAGTGCCCGGACAGGCGATTCCGTGTCGCCGAGCTCGTCGCTCAACCGCATTGCATTTTGGTAAGCATCGCTACCTTCGCGCGTGACATATCCAAATGTCGCGTAGTGCACGTCGCCGATCTCCAGCCAGAGCCGCAACTCCTTCTCTTTGCGCTCAAGCGTAGCCGGAAGCTTATGCAGGCATTCAACGCCATGTGCAAACATGTTCGCGGCTTCTACTTTCGCCCAGGTCTTGCCCACATTCTGACCTGCAGCAAGCCAGCAGTCTGCTGCCCGTTCCGACTGGTCTGCTGCGGAATAGTGCTGCGCCAAGAGCTCGGGGTGTTCTGCTGCCAATTTGGGATAGATCTTCTGAATGGCCTCTGCAACCTTGCTGTGAAGTTCGCGGCAACGTTCTCGCAACAGCGTGTCGTGTGCGGCCTCCTGGAGCAGCGCATGTGTGAATATATAGCTCTTCCGGTTGGGCTGGGGCGCGAACAAACCGGCCTCGACAAGGTGGCGCAACGCAGGGTTCAGGGAACGAGCCGGCAAGCCGCTAAGCCGGCTTAGCAACTTCAGATCGAATTCCCGTCCAATGACAGCAGCGGTTTGAACGATCATCTTGCCAGGGCCAAGTTTGTCGAGACGCGACAACAACGAAGATTGCAGCGAATTCGGAACACCGACGGGCTGCTCTCGCACCTCTGACTCCGAAGGAAAGAGGGGGCCGCCTGTCTCGAGGGCCGTCCGCGCCAATTCTTCGACGTAGAGAGGAACACCCTCGGCTCTGTTGAGCACGGAGGTTTGAATTTCGCTCGGCAGGGTTTTGCCGCCGCTAACATTGCTGACAAGCATACGCGCTTCGTAGTCACTTAGCCGCTTGAGTGCTATCCTGTGCACGTTTTCACCCCTCAACGGCCTGCGAAGTGTCTTCTCACGTGTCGTGATAAGGATCAGCATCGGGAATGATGCCACCTCTTCCAAGAGCGCCTCAAGCACATCGCTCGAAGAAGGGTCGATCCACTGTTCATCCTCGATAGACAACAGGACGGGGTTGATACGCGATACGTGATGGAGCCAGTCGATGATTATCCGGTGCGAAACACTGCGCTGCCGTGGGGCCGTCAATTCAGACGGCGGGTAACGCCGCTGGTCGATCGAAAGCAACCCCGCAAATATGGGCAGGGATTCGGCGATGGGAACGTCGCTAAGAGTGAGAATTGCCTCGAGTTTTTCCAGACCGTGCGCGGGATCGTCGCCATGAATTCCAGCGTAGCGTTTAAGCAATGTGAGAAATGGGAACAGAGCGCTGTTGGAGTACGCGGACGAACACTGAAGCGTCAAATAGGTACAATGCGGCATACGGCGCTGAGCTTCGAAAATGAGCCGCGACTTGCCGATACCGGCTTCGCCCGAAACAAGCGCTGCCTGACCGCGGTCTTCTGCACCCACTTCTCGCCAGAGTTCGAGCACCTGGGACATCTCGCTGCGGCGGCCGACAAGTTCCGTCAATTGAGTTCGTTTGGCGAAGCGGTTCTCCAGAATTCGCTCTTTTTCGGCCCGCCAGACGTGTATCTGCCTAGAAAAACCTTTCAAAGTCTGCTGGCCAAGATCGGTGAATTCGAATGCGCCGGCGGCATTGTCGTGAGTCTGTTGATCCGTCAAAATGGTTTGCGGCTGTGCCATTGTCTGGAGCCGTTGTGCAAGATTGGGAATCGATCCTAAAGCGACCGTCGATACGCCCGCAGGCGCTCCGAGAAAATCTCCGACAACCACGAGGCCACTTGCTATTCCTATCCGGACCCGCAGAGGCGGCCCTGCCGTCACCGAAATCTCGGGTACGAGCCTCAGAATATCGAAGGCCAGAGCAAGTGCATGCTCGGCGTCGTCTTCTTCAGCAATTGGATAACCGAACAGTGCCTGAAAGGCGTCGCCTATATAGTTGGCCGCAATGCCGTTGTGGCTTCTCACCGCGTTGTTGCATTGCCGCAGATAGTCTCGCGTCAACTTGCTGAAATCCTCGGGATCCAGGAGAACGGCATATTCGGTTGAATCCACCAGATCGCAAAACAGAATGGTCAATGGACGGCGCTCGCCCGAAATTTGAGATAGCTCGCCACTGCCTTCTTCGATCAATCGCGCGATACCCGCGAGAATCTTTTTTCTGGGACCGAGCGGAATCCGCATGCTCTGCAGGTCACTGTCCGAGAGGAGGCGGAGACTATCAAAATCGACTTGAGATTCCGCGAACGCATCGGCAAAGTGATCAAGCTTCAGCTTGTTCAACCATTTCCTGACATCCTCCATAGGTCCCCCGTAAACGGCCTTGGATCAAGATGGTCTTTGACTCATCACAAATGCCAACAAGAATATCATTCTTTTCAATTGCTGACTAAAGCATTCGGGGCGCGGTACTAATCATTCCGAAGTAGTTGTCAGGAAGTGACCAACTTATCTATCACCGGCGCGAGGGAAATATTCCATTTTGGGGCGCGCCAATCGAAAACGTCAAAGAATTTGTCCGTCGACAGTCTGGAATTAAGCGGGCGAGCGGCTTTCGTCGGATATTCAGCGGTAAGAATGTCCCGGACTTCGGCATGAGGACCGCCTTTATTGCTGCTTGCCGCAAAGATTTCCCTGGCGAACGAGCTCCAGTTCGTGTCGCCGCTGCCCGCGAGGTGATAGATGCCGAAAGCATCGAATGCCGGATCTGTCCGCAGCCGGCCGGCAACGCGCAAAACAGCATCTGCTATGTCAAGTGCTGATGTGGGATTGCCCCATTGATCCGAAACCACCGACACGGTGTCGCGGCTTTCCGCCAGTTTGAGCATCGTCTTCACGAAGTTCTTGCCGAAGGGGCTGTAGACCCACGCTGTCCGCAAGATCAGATGGCGCGGGTTGGCAAGCGCGACGGTCGTTTCACCCTCGAGCTTCGATTGGCCATAAACGCCGCGCGGTCCAGTCGGATCGCTTTCCGTATAAGGCCTGCGGCCCTCTCCGGAAAACACATAATCGGTCGAGAGATGGATTACAGGGGCTCCTGCCGTCGCGGCAGCCTGCGCCACAAGTCCCGCGCCGGCCGCGTTAATGGCATAGGCCAGCTCGGGTTCGTCTTCGGCTAGATCAACTGCCGTATAGGCTGCAGCCGAGACGACCAGATCTGGCCTGGCGGCATGGATTGCTTCGGAGATGGTTTCGGTGCGCGTCAGATCGAACTGCGGGCGTGCGAGAGCAATGATCTCGATTGAAGGCTGATGTGCTGCCCGTTCGACGAGGCTGCGTACGACTTGTCCTTCGCGTCCCGTAACGACAATCCTCATGGCGTTCCTTTGGCCGCTGCGCCAAGCCGCTCGCCGGCATAACGCTCACCACGAATCGGCCGCCACCACCACTCATTGTCGAGATACCACTGCACGGTGCGCTCCAAGCCTGTCTCGAATGTTTCCGCAGGTTTCCACCCGAGCTCCCGCTCGATCTTGGAGGCATCTATGGCGTAACGGCGATCATGGCCCGGCCGGTCGGTGACGAAAGTGATCAGGTCGCGGTAATGCCGGCCGCCGGTGCGCGGACGTTTCTTGTCGAGAATATCGCAGATCGTTTCGACGACGCTGAGATTGGTGCGTTCCGCGCGACCGCCGATATTATAGCTTTCGCCGGGTTTGCCCTTAGTGACCACCAGTTCGAGTGCGCGGGCGTGATCTTCCACGTACAACCAGTCACGTATATTGGCACCGGCGCCGTAGACGGGCAGAGGCTTTCCATCGAGGGCATTGAGGATGACCAGCGGGATCAGTTTTTCCGGAAAATGGAAGGGGCCGTAATTGTTGGAGCAATTCGACAGGACCACGGGCAGGCCATAGGTCTCGTGCCAGGCCCGGACCAGATGATCCGAAGCAGCCTTGGAAGCGGAATAAGGCGATGACGGTGAATAAGGCGTTTCCTCGGTGAAGATACCACTGTCGAAGGGCAGGTCGCCGAACACTTCGTCCGTGGAAATATGATGGAATCTAAAGGCGGATTTCTTCGGTTCCGCAAGTTCCCGCCAATAGGTAAGCGCCGCATTGAGCATGCGGAATGTGCCGACAATATTGGTTTCGATGAACGCGGCCGGGCCGTCGATGGAACGATCGACGTGGCTCTCGGCTGCCAGATGCATGATCGCATCGATCTTCTCTTTGCGCAGAAGGCCGAGGATCGTCACGTCGTCGCAGATATCGGCGTGGACGAAGCTGTAATTCGGATGGTTTTCAAGCTGGCGCAATGAAGCGAGATTGCCCGCATAGGTGAGCTTGTCGATATTCACGACATGGTTCTGCGGGTTGGCGGCTAGATGACGACAGACCGCTGATCCAATGAAGCCGGCGCCGCCAGTAACAAGTATGTTCATGAAATCGATTGCTCCTCAGGGAAAAATATCGGCACCATCGAGCAAGGGAGCCTTCCGGTCCTTGTCAGACAGCTGAATAGCGGCGGCCTCGAAGGGCCAATCAACACCTATGGAAGGATCGTCGAAACGGATATTGCGATCGTGTTCGGGTGAATAGTAGTCCGTTACCTTGTAGATCACCTCGGTGTTTGGCTCCAACGTCAGAAACCCGTGTGCGAAGCCCTTTGGGACGAGGATCTGGTTCCATTTCGCAGCGGACACCTCAAGTGCAAGCCATTTCCCGAATGTCGGCGACGACTTGCGGATGTCGACAACGACATCGAGTATCGAGCCGCTCACGACGCGCACCAGCTTGTCCTGCGCGCGTGGCGGCAACTGGTAATGCAACCCGCGCAGAACACCCTTGGCGACCGAAAGAGAGTGGTTGTCCTGAACGAATTGCAGATCGATCCCCGCTTTGGCCAAAGCTTGTGCATTATAGGTCTCGGAGAAGAACCCCCTGTCATCGCCGAATTTGGGCGGCTTGATCTCGAACACACCTGCAAGGGTGAGAGGGTTGATTTCAATCATCGTTTCCGACCTCCGCTGCGCGGCGGCGCAGATAGGCGGCATATTCGGTCTTGCCCATTTTCGCCGCTCTCTCCAGAACCTGCCCGGGGTTCAGCCAACCCCATTCCAGGCCGATTTCCTCCGGGCAGGCGATCTTGATGCCTTGGCGGTGTTCGATGGTGCGCACGAACGAAGAGGCCTCGTGCAAACTGTCATGCGTCCCCGTATCGAGCCAGGCATAGCCGCGTCCCAATCGCTGAACCCGCAAATCGCCGCGCTCAAGATAGATATTGTTGACGCTTGTAATCTCCAGTTCGCCGCGGTGGGAGGGCTTGATGGACCGGGCGATATCGACGACTTCGTTGTCATAGAAATACAGGCCGGTGACAGCCCAGCTGGATTTCGGCTTGATTGGCTTTTCTTCGATGGAAAGCACCCGCCCCGAGGCCTTGTCGAATTCGACGACACCATAACGTTGCGGATCGTCGACATGATAGGCAAAAACTGTGCCGCCCTTTTCGCCGGTCGATGCCTGCTGGCACAGGTTGGAGAGACCATCGCCGAAATAGATGTTGTCGCCGAGGATCATCGCAACGCTATCGCCTCCGATGAAATCCCGACCGATGATGAAAGCCTCCGCCAGGCCATTTGGATTTGGTTGTTCGGCATAGGAGAAATTCACGCCGAAATCGCGGCCATCCTCCAGAAGTTTCTGGAACAGCGGCAAATCATGCGGTGTCGAAATCACCAGAATGTCGCGTATTCCCGCCAGCATCAGAACGCTCAGCGGATAGTAGATCATCGGCTTGTCGTAGATGGGAAGCATTTGCTTCGAGACGGCGATGGTCAATGGATAGAGACGTGTACCGGTTCCACCTGCGAGTATGATGCCCTTCATGAGACCTCTTCCTTACATAAGACGCGCAAGAGAACGCGGAAAATAATGTACTGGACAAACAGAACCGATTTCAGCACAAGCGCGGGATGCGGTTCGCTCATCTATGTGGCAGACATTTCGCGGCAATGCCTGGACAAGTCAACCGCGCCGAGGACCGAGTTCGTTTTGCTTCCAACAGATAACATTTTTTGTAGCGCGATCGCACCTGATAGCGAATTATGGGTTTGCAATGCAGATTGAACGCCAGCCAGAAGTCAGCGGCATTATCGTCACCTACAATCCTGACCTCAAAGGCCTCAAATTGTTGCTCGATGCAATCGTTCCGCAACTCGGCCCGGTGATCATCGTTGACAATGGTTCGAAAGCCGATATCGAAGCCTGGCTCCGTGGGCATGATATCCATGCCGATCTTGTGTTGCTCGGTGAAAATCTGGGCATCGCCCGGGCGCAAAACGTCGGCATCGAGCACGCGCGTGCGCATGGATCGGGATTTGTGCTGCTCCTTGATCAGGATAGTCTCCCCGCACCCGATATGGTGGCGACGCTGCTGGCTGCGGCGAAAGCGCAGATCGCCAGGGGTGTGAAACTCGGCTGCGTTGGCCCACGATATGAAGACACCCGCCAGAACAACCCGCCGCCTTTTATCCGGACGAACGGCTTTCGGCTGAACCGGCAGGTTTGCACGGCGCCGGACGCCGTTGTGGATGTCGACTATTTGATCGCTTCGGGCTGTCTCATCCCGATGGGAACGCTCGATGATGTCGGCGGTATGCGGGAGGAATTGTTCATCGACTATGTGGATATCGAGTGGGGGCTGCGGGCGCAGCAGAAGGGTTATCGCTCTTTCGGGGTTTGCGCGGCGCTCATGAAGCATGACCTCGGGGACGAACCAATCTTGTTCCTCGGCAGACAAATTCCCGTTCATAGCCCGTTAAGGCATTATTACCATTTCAGAAATGCAGTTTGGCTCTACCGCCAGCCATGGTTGCGGTTCGACTGGAAGGTCGTGGACGGGTCCCGCCTCCTGCGAAAATACATTTTCTACAGTCTGATGACCGTGCCCCGGCTTCAGCATGCCAAGATGATGACGATAGGTATCTTTCACGGCCTTTTTGGCAAGATGGGCAAGAGGGCCGGTAATGGCTGAACCGCAGGATCTCGAGCTCACGGTCTGTATTGTCATCTTCAAACCCGACCGGCCGACTGTCCTCAGAACATTGCAAAGCTTGCGGAATGCGCTTGGCAGCCTGCCGCCATTGCAAGTGAAACTCACCGTCGTCGATAATTCCCCCGGCGCTACCGATCATGCCTGGATCGTTGACGCGTATAGCGATCTGCCATGCGAAATCATTTCAGGCCACGGCAATGTCGGATTTGGCCGAGCCAATAATATGGTACTGGGCCATACGGGCAAATACCATCTGGTGCTCAATCCGGATGTCGAGATGGAGCCGGACGCCATCGAACAGTCACTGCTATTCATGCGTGACAACGCCGAATGTGGCCTTCTTACCCCGCAGGCTTTCAATCCCGACGGCAGCAAGCAATACCTTTGCAAGCGATATCCTACGTTGTTCGATCTTCTTCTGCGCGGGTTTGCTCCCGGCTGGCTGAAGTCCTGGTTTCACAAGCGCCTCGACAGGTATGAGATGCACGATCAGCCAGCCAATTCCATCGCATGGGATCCGCCAATCGTCAGCGGCTGCTTCATGTTTTTCCGGGGCGACGTCTACACGAAGTTGAAGGGGTTCGATCCGCGTTATCTGCTGTATTTCGAAGACTTCGACATCTCACTACGTACAGCGGAAATCTCCCGCATCGCCTATGTTCCAACAGTCAGGATCGTCCACGAAGGCGGACGCGCGGCTGACAAAGGCCTTTGGCATATTTGGCAGTTTCTGCGCTCAGCAGGGATTTTCTTCACGCAGCATACGATGAAACTGTTCTGATCCTAGACCGAAACCAGTGTTTCCCGCGCCCGTTTCAAGCCCCACTGCAAAAGCTCTTCGGCGCGCTCGTCCATTGCCGCTTCCGCATAGCAGCGCAATTCTGGTGCGTTGCCGGAGGCGCGATAGTGGACCACCTCGCCGGTCACAAGCACGATACGGACACCGTCGATCGTATCGTTTTCCTTGATCGTTCCGAGTTCCGCAAAGAAACTTTCTCGGTAGTCATCGTCACTCAGATTTTGCAGGAATGGTCCGCTCTGGCTGGCATCGATATGTTCGAGGCGGCCACTACGTGTAAATCGCGCTGGCAAACTATCGAGCAGCTTCGACAGCGCACTACCTTCTTTTGCCGCCGCGCCCAGGACAGCAAGGATGGGAAGCATGGCGTCGCGCGTCGGCAGGGCGTCGAGACGCCCGCCATCCGCGGCGAACTGCGAACCCAGCAGAACACCGCCATTGGCCTCGAAACCGACGACGCGCTGGTGGCCGTCCTTGCTGGCCTCTTCCATGCCCTCAATGACGTATGGCGAACCGACGCGCGTGCGATAAACCTTTGAAAACAGGCCGCTAAGTTCGATCGCCGTATTGGAGGTCACCGGGGTGACGACAGCATCCGCATGCAGAAAGTGCGCGGTCAGAAGCCCGACGCTATCTCCGCGCAAAAACGCGCCTTGCTCGTCGGCGATGAGTGGCCGGTCGGCATCGCCGTCCGTTGAAACCAGGGCGTCAAGCTTGTACTTTTTGGCAGCAGCATGGGCAAATTCAACGTCTTCCGGCCGCAACGCTTCGGTATCGACTGGCACGAAGACCTCTGAACGGGCGAGAGCAACTGCGTCCGCGCCGTAGTCTTGCAAGATGGTCACCATCAGATCGCGCGCGACCGAGCTGTGCTGATAAACGCCTATCCGTAGTCCAGCCAGGGATTTCGGTGCAAGAAGAGTGGCGCAGCGCCTGACGTAGTTTTCGAGCGCTTCCGGTGTGACCGGCAAAGGTTCAGTCGGGGATAGGAGCGCTGTTGTCTCTGCGTCGAGCGCGGAAAGGATGCCGGCCTCGTCGGCCTTGTCGATTTCACCATCGGGTCGATAGAACTTCAGCCCGTTGCGATCTGCCGGAATGTGGCTGCCCGTCACCATGATAGCCGGCACTCTCAGGCTCATCGCCCGGAAGGCCAGTGCCGGCGTCGGTACCGGGCCGCAGTTTTCGACGGCGGCACCAAATTCCTGCGCTGCGGAAATGCAGGCAGCGGCCATCTGCGGGCTGCTTGATCGCAGATCATATCCGACGAGCAGAACGGCGGGAGCTGCGTGCGCGCTTTGCATATGTTTGAGAAACGCCAACGTATAAGCGCGGCAAACCTCATCCGGCAGTTCAGTTACCAGGCCGCGAAGCCCGCTTGTTCCAAACTTCAAACTTGTCATGGGAATATCATCATCGTTGGGATCCGGGACACCACTGCTGGGCGGCAATGTCGGCGTTGGGCTTTATCGCTCGTTTAACGCTTTTCGCCGGGCATGACAACGAGGACATGCAGCTGTTCCGGGAGCGGCGAACGCTCGATCTCCTTCTGAGCGGCCCCGGAGCGCTTAGGAGCCAATTGTCAGGTCCAGCAGCCTTGGTGAGGAGAATATGGGGATAGTTCCATGACGTTCTGGTCACCCGCAAATGTTGACAAGGCCGCCGATTACTCTTTCGTTGAATCTCGCCAAGCCCGCTCGAACGGCAGACGCCAGGCATGAGGCGCAATGAGCTGGTGGATCGATTTTGGCCCCCAGCCACCTTGATCATAGAGGCGCACCGGCGGCGGGTTTTCCAAAAGGGGTTGCGAGACTTCCCAGAGCCGCTCTATACCCTCGGCGGTGGTAAACAGCGTGTGATCGCCACGCATGGCGTCGAGGATCAGGCGCTCGTACGCCTCGAGCACTTCGCCGATCAGACCGGTTTCGCTCATGGCAAACTGCAGCGACAGCTTGTCGAGCCTGAAGCCTGGGCCGGGTCGCTTGCCATAGAAGGACAGCGAGACCTTGGAGGCATCCGCAAGGTCGAACGTGAGGTGGTCCGGACCTTGAGCCCCAACGCCCGAGCCGGCCGGGAACATCGATTTGGGTGGCTCTCGAAAGGCGATCGAGATGATGCGCTGGCCCTCCGCAAGACGTTTTCCCGTGCGCAGGAAGAAGGGCACGCCCGCCCAGCGCCAATTGTCGATGGCACATTTGAGGGCAATGAACGTATCGGTGTCGCTCTCCGGATCAACTCCGGGCTCCTTGCGGTAGCCGATGTATTGGCCGCGCACAACATTGCGTGGCTCAATCGGCAGCATGGAGCGGAACACTTTGTTCTTTTCCTCCGAGATAGGCGCCGGTTCCAAGGCCGTGGGCGGCTCCATGGCCATAAAGGCGAGGATCTGAAAAAGATGGGTCACCACCATGTCGCGATAGGCGCCCGTCGTTTCGTAGAAGGCCGCGCGAGTGGAAAGCCCCAGCGTTTCCGGAACGTCGATCTGCACATGGTCTATGAAGTTGCGGTTCCAGATTGGCTCGAAAAGTCCGTTGGCGAAGCGGAAAGCGAGAATGTTCTGCGCTGGTTCTTTGCCGAGAAAGTGGTCAATACGGAAAATCTGCTTTTCATCGAAAACCTCGTGCAGTCTCTTGTTCAGTTCCATCGCACTGACAAGGTCCGTGCCGAACGGCTTTTCCATAATGATGCGGCAACCCTCAACGAGCTTCGCCTCGGCAAGCAGCCGCACGGCCGAAAGCGCCGCCCTCGGCGGCACGGAGAGATAATGCACGCGCCGCGTTTCAGGACCAAGCGCCTCCTCTGCCCTGTTCACCGCTTCTTTCAGCAAGTCCGCGCCGGCAGAAAGCGGGACATAATCAAGCGATGAGGAGAAATCTTCCCATTCGGTCTCGGTGAATTTGCGTGTCAGGAACTTGCTGAGCGACTCGCGTGCGATGGCGCGGAAACCGTCGGCATCGATCTCATCAAGCGAGACACCGACGATTCGGCACCCGGGTATAAAGCCAGCCTTAACGAGATGGAACAGGCCCGGCAGCAGCTTGCGTCGGGAGAGATCCCCCGTTGCGCCAAAGAGGACGACGACCTGGGGATAGCCAGGTCCGACCCGAGTGAAATTCTTTTGCACAGTGCCCATTCCCCTTCTGCTGTTGCGCCCAGCCCTGTACTTGCGTGCCAGGCTGCCCGGTGCTTGAGGCCCCGCGGCATGCGCTCACCCGATCGAAGGCTGAATAGAGACATGAATTACCCAGTCGATCAAGGATGTACGGGTCCCGCCATTCTTCAGGCGCTCAATCAATTCGGAGCACGGGCGATGCGCCCCACAGCCAAGACAAGCCACAGTTGCAGCACCAGCGATCGGTGGCTCGATGATCAATATGACGGGACGAAGCGGAGGTTGGCGACTCAGGCGAGGGGCTAGGACGCGGGCTCAGTGAGGAAGGGCATGATGTCCACGCCGTCTCCTGGAAAGACCGAGAAATGCGGGTGGTTCTCGAAGAGACGGGCGGCGGCCTCGATGGTCTCGGCCTCAACCACGACGTAGCCGCAGAAGGGATTCACGGCGTTGGCGATGCCGTCCTTTGTCACGCGCGTCGTCTTCCCGACCATACCGCCACGATCGGGTAACGATGCAGCGTTCCTCGCCTCCCAGTCCGCCCACTGCTTTACCCCTACGGTATCGATCGCGTCCTGCTCAGGCTTGGGCATCCCGCGAAAGCGGGCGAGGTCTTCGGTCTTCATGGTGTAAACGGCGAGAAAGCGGGGCATGCGGCGTGCTCTTGGCTGTGGAAGAATGGAATTCGATCCTAGCCTCTCTAATGGCCGAAGTCACGGTGCGGTCGATCGATTGTAGGTGCGTGTCTATCCCAGCCTTACAGGTCGTAATATACTGAGGTTCAACCGACTGTCAGCTGTATCGCCTTCAAGGCTGCCAGCTGTTCGCTGTCAAGGGAGACATCAATGGTAGAAGACCAGTCCCCAAGCGGTCCAGACCTCACCCAGGGTGTTCCAGTTGCTGCCCTGGATGAAGGAAAGCTTCTCGGTCATGTCGGCCAACGGGATGTTCTCCTTTTGCGCGTTGAGGACGAGATATACGGCATCGATGCTTATTGCAGCCACTATCATGGTCCCCTTGCCGAAGGGCTAGTGGTGGAAAACACGGTGCGCTGTCCTTGGCACCACGCATGCTTCGATCTGCGCAGCGGGGAAGCTATCCGCGCGCCGGCTCTAAGCTCATTGTCGTGCTGGCATGTCGATAAGCGAGATGGACACCTCTTCGTTCAGCACAAACGCGATGATCAAAAACTGGCACAACCATCGCAATCGGCGGCGCCGGAACGCATAGTCATCATTGGTGGTGGTGCTGCGGGTTTTGCCGCGGCGCAAATGCTTCGCAGGCGGGATTTCCAGGGCAGCATTGTCATGCTGAGCGCGGACTCCGCCGCTCCGGTCGACCGACCGAACCTTTCGAAGGATTACCTGGCGGGCAGCGCGCCCGAAGAATGGCTGCCGCTGCGGCCGGATAATTATTATAGCAAGGCGAAAATCGACCTTCGCCTTCGGACGGAAGTCAGCTCCATCGACACTTCGTCACAAGTTGTGGTGACTGCTGGCGGCGAGAAGATTCCCTATGATCGGCTGCTCCTGGCGACCGGCGCAGAACCAGTGTCCTTGACCCTACCCGGCGCGGACCAGACGAATGTTTACACGCTGCGTACACTCGATGACAGCCGCGCCATCATCGGTGCAGCCAAGACTGCTCGCCGTGCCGTCGTAATCGGTGCCAGCTTTATCGGGCTCGAGGTTGCAGCCGCTTTGCGCGCACGCGAGATCGAAGTTCACGTCGTCGCTCCGAGCAAGCGCCCGATGGAGCGAGTTCTCGGGTCGCAGATGGGCGATTTCATCCGGGCAATCCACGAAGAGCATGGCGTGATTTTTCATCTCGAAGACAAGGCAGTGGCAATTGAAGGCTTGAACGTTCGGCTCGAGAGCGGGGCCGTGCATGAGGTTGACTTCGTCGTTGCGGGCGTGGGGGTGCGACCGCGTCTCGCCCTGGCCGAACAGGCCGGGCTTGCTCTCGACAACGGCGTTGTGGTCGATTCCTATCTTGAGACAAGCGTGCCGGGGATTTATGCGGCTGGCGACATTGCGCGCTGGCCAGATCCGCATTCTGGTCAAAACATTCGCGTCGAGCATTGGGTGGTCGCGGAGCGCCAAGGGCAGGTCGCTGCGCTCAACATGCTTGGACAGCAGCAGAAGTTCGACGCCGTGCCCTTCTTCTGGAGCCAGCACTATGATGTCCCGATCAACTACGTTGGTCACGCAGAAAAATGGGATACGATTGTCGTTGACGGTGACATCAAAGCCAAGGACTGCATGCTGCAATACAAAAGCGGCGGACGGGTTCTCGCCACAGCCTCAATATATCGGGATATCGAAAGTCTGGAGGCCGAGGTGCGTATGGAGCATGAAACCGCTTAAAGTCGTGCGATCCTGGGGCCGTCGAATTTTGGTCCCAAAGCCTCACGTTCTCCAGGTCTACGACTTCACCGCTTTTGTAAGGTAATGGACAATGAAAATGGGGCGTATATTGTTTAATTGACCTGATTGGAGGGCCACGCGTTGGCAGTAGATCGAACGCCATGGTGGACATGGGCCGCCCCCGCCGTGGCATGGGCTATCATGCTCCTGATCCCGCTGACAGGCACCGATAATCTCATTGCCCTAGTGGCAGGCATCGCCCTTCTCGTGACGGTTTCTGCGGCCGTGTTTCACGCCGAGGTCGTCGCCCACCGAACCGGTGAGCCGTTTGGCACCTTGGTGCTTGCAGTCGCAATCACAATTATAGAGGTGGCGCTCATCGTATCCGTGATGATCTCCGCACCGGCTGAAAAGGCGGGCCTGGCCCGCGATACAGTATTTGCCGCCGTGATGATTGTCATGAATGGGATTGTTGGCCTGTGCCTACTTTTAGGTGGGATGCGCCATTATGAGCAAGGTTTTCAACTTCAAGGCGCCAGCGCCGCCTTGGCCGTTTTGGCGGCACTCACCACGTTGACGATGGTCGTGCCGAATGTCGTTTCAACTGCCGGCCCGATGTTTAGCGTCCCGCAGCTTATCTTCGCCGGTTTGGTCTCCCTAGTCCTGTATGGAGCTTTTATCTTCGTTCAAACCGTGCGGCATCGTGACTACTTCCTTGACGTGGATGAGGTAGATCAGCATGCGGTTCTTCCCTCCAACAGGAGGACAGCCACCAGTGCAGCATTGTTGCTCGTCTCTCTGGTGGCGGTCGTGGGACTTGCGAAAGCACTGACGCCAGCAGTGGAGGCGGGAATAAGCTGGTTAGGCATGCCTAAGGCTGTCGTGGGTATTGTAATTGCGGGCGTCGTTTTGCTTCCGGAGTGCGTAGCTGCCCTAAAGGCTGCCCGAGCCAATCAGCTTCAAAACAGTTTGAACCTCGCATTGGGATCGGTTCTCGCAGCGATCGGCCTGACCATACCGGTAGTTGCGGCTGTTTCAATCGCAATAGGTCAACCACTTGCCCTCGGTTTGGACGAAAAGGATCGAGTGCTGCTAACGCTCACCCTCATCATCAGCGTGGTCACATTGGGAACGGGCCGCACCACCGTGCTAGAGGGCGTGATTCACCTTGTCGTTTTCGCAGTGTTTATTTTTTTCGCAGTATCGCCATGACGTTGTGACTGACCGCAGTTGGCGCAAACATCCTGCCTCGCAAGTGAGGGGGTCCGGTGGTTCGATAATAGCTTGCAAAATTCGGGAACTTATCGCAATCGAGATCTGTTCTATCTTTTCTATGACGTTCGGATCGACACCGGCACGACGAAGGCACCTGACAAGGGAAACCCAGCCCAATTTGAATCTCACGGCGTAGTCTACTTATCTCGTCCGCTGCGATCGTGGCGGTAACAGCCACTGCGCCCAAGGGTGCAGCAGCACAGCCCGCAGGAAGCGCGATGTCTCCGTCCTCTAAAGTATCGTTTACCGTCAACGGAGAAAGCCGTTCGCTCGACGTCGACAACCGCACCAGTTTGCTCGATGCGCTGCGCGAGCATTTGCATCTCGCCGGTACTAAGAAGGGCTGCGACCACGGTCAGTGCGGTGCCTGCACCGTCATGGTCGATGGGCGTCGCATCAACTCCTGTCTCACGTTGGCTGTCATGCACGAAGGTGATCAGATCACAACCATCGAGGGCCTGGGAGAGCCCGGGGACCTTCATCCGATGCAGGCCGCTTTCGTCAAGCATGATGGTTTCCAGTGCGGATATTGCACGCCCGGACAGATCTGTTCGTCCATCGCGGTGCTCGAGGAGATCAGGGCGAACATTCCGAGCCACGTCACCAGCGACCTCACAACCGAGGTGCAGATAACGCCGGCCGAGATTCGCGAACGCATGAGCGGCAACATCTGTCGTTGCGGCGCTTATTCCAACATCCTTGATGCCATCGTCGAAGTAGCGGGGATCAAAGTATGAGAGCCTTCACATATGAACGCGCCTCGTCCGTCGAGGCAGCGGCCAAGTCGGCTGCATCCAATCCGCAAGCCCGATTCATCGCCGGCGGCACCAACTTGCTTGACCTGATGAAGCTCGAGATCGAGACGCCGACGCATCTGATCGACGTCAATGGTCTCGGACTGGACAAGATTGAAGCCACCCCTGAAGGTGGCGTGCGCATCGGCGCCCTGGTCCGCAACACGGATCTGGCTGCCAACGAACTCGTCCGGCGCGACTACGGACTCCTGTCCCGCGCACTCCTGGCTGGCGCATCCGGCCAGTTGCGGAACAAGGCCACCACGGCAGGCAACTTGCTGCAGCGCACCCGTTGTCCATACTTTTATGACACCAACCAGCCGTGTAACAAGCGCCAACCAGGCAGCGGCTGCTCGGCCATCGACGGTTTCAGCCGCCAGCATGCCGTCGTCGGTGTCAGCGATGTCTGCATCGCTACCCACCCCAGCGACATGGCGATCGCCATGCGCGCCCTGGACGCCGTCGTCGAGACTGTAAAGCCGAATGGCAGCCGAAACGCGATCCCGATTGCCGCGTTTCATCGTCTTCCAGGCGACACCCCGCATGTCGAGACAGCTCTTGAACATGGGGAATTCATCACCGCCGTCGTGCTGCCGCCGCCGGTAGGCGGCAAGCACATCTATCGCAAGGTGCGAGATCGTGCCTCCTATGCCTTTGCGATCGTCTCGGTCGGGGCGGTCATTCGGCCTGACGGAACGGGACGGGTTGCCGTCGGCGGTGTCGCGCACAAGCCCTGGCGCATTGAAGCGGCAGAGGTCGAGTTGCCAAATGGAGCCCGCGCGACAACGTCCGCTCTTTTGGCGGACGCTCGTCCGACAGAGCAAAACCGATTTAAGGTCGATCTCGTCGAGCGCGTCCTCGGCGCTGTGATCATCGAAGCAAGGGTTTGAGCCATGCAGTTCGATAAGCCAGCGACTACCAACCCGATCGATCAGCTCAAAGTCGTCGGCCAGCCGATTCACCGCGTTGACGGTCAGCTGAAGACGACAGGCCGGGCGATATATGCCTATGAGTGGCATGACCCTGATATTCCTTACGCCTATGGTTATCCGGTCGGCGCCGCCATTGCCAAAGGCCGCATCGTGTCTATGAACGTTTCTGCCGCGAAAAAGTCGCCGGGTGTCCTCGCCGTTGTGACAGCACCGGAGGTTGGAGACCGAAAAAAGGGCAAGTTCAACACCGCCAACCTCTTTGGCGGCAACGAGGTCCAGCACTACCATCAGGCGATAGCAGTGGTCGTCGCGAAGACATTCGAGCAGGCCCGGGCGGCGGCGGCTCTGGTCGAGGTGGAGTACGCCGAAGAGAAAGGTGTGTATGATCTTAAGCAGGCAAAGGATTCGGCGGTAAAGCCGGACGACTCGCTGCAGCCCGACTCCGGCGCCGGCGACTTCGATGGCGCTTTTAGAATGGCCCCCATTTCCATCGACGAGATCTACACCACGCCCGACCAGTCGCATGCGATGATGGAGCCGCACGCGTCAATCGCTGCGTGGAAAGGTGACGAGCTCACCGTTTGGACCTCGAGCCAGATGATCGACTGGTGGCGATCCGATCTTGCGACGACGCTTGGCGTTGAGAAGGACAAGGTGCATCTGATGTCGCCTTTTATCGGCGGCGGCTTCGGCGGCAAACTGTTCCTGCGAGCGGACGCCGTCCTGGCCGCCTTCGGGGCAAAAGCGGCAGGCCAACCGGTTAAGGTGGCGCTTCCCCGGCCGTTCTTGATGAACAACACCACCCACCGGCCGGCTACCATCCAGCGCATCAGGATCGGTGCCGAACGCGATGGCAGGATCGTCGCGATCGCACACGAAAGCTGGTCGGGCGACCTGCCGGGTGGTCAGCTTGAGACCGCGGTCAACCAGACGCGTCTTCTCTATGCGGCTCCGAACCGGATGACGGCGATGCGGTTGGCGACGCTCGATCTTCCAGAAGGAAATGCCATGCGTGCACCGGGAGAGGCGCCGGGCCTGATGGCGCTTGAGATCGCGATCGACGAGATGGCTGAGAAGCTCGGCATTGATCCCATCCAGTTCCGCATCATAAACGACACGCAGGTCGATCCCGAGAAGCCTGAGCGACCGTTCTCGCACCGCGACCTCGTCGGTTGCATGAAGCTCGGCGCCGAGCGCTTCGGATGGAGCACCAGGGGCCAGCCGGGCTCTAAGCGTGAAGGCAACTGGCTCATCGGCATGGGCGTTGCCGCTGCGTTCCGCAACAACCTCGTGCTTCCTTCCGGGGCGCGGGTTCGTCTGGATCTAGAAGGCATCGTGACTGTCGAGACGGACATGACCGACATTGGAACCGGCAGCTACACCATCATTGCACAGACTGCCGCCGAGATGATGGGCCTCGGCATCGATAAGGTCGCGGTACAACTTGGAGATTCCCGCTTTCCGATTTCGTCCGGCTCCGGGGGGCAGTTCGGCGCCAACTCCTCCACGTCCGGCGTTTACGCCGCCTGCGTGAAGCTGCGCGAAGCCGTCGCAAAGAAGCTGGGCTTCAACTCGGAAGACGTCATATTCGAGAACGGTGAGGTCCGCTCCGGCAACAGGTCGGTTCCGCTCGCGGAAGCCGCTGGACCGGATGGTCTCGTTGGCGAAGACATCATCGAGTGGGGAGACCTGACCGAGACGCACCAGCAGTCGACTTTCGGCGCGCACTTCGTTGAGGTGGGGGTAGACGTCGCCACGGGCGAAAGCCGGATCCGCCGGATGCTTGCCGTCTGTGCCGCGGGCCGGATTCTCAACCCGATCACGGCGCGCAGCCAGGTAATCGGCGCCATGACGATGGGAGTGGGAGGTGCCTTGACAGAGGAGCTTGCCGTTGACGCCCGCCGGGGCTTTTTCGTCAACCACGATCTCGCGGGCTACGAAGTTCCCGTCCATGCGGACATACCGCACCAGGAGGTGATCTTTATGGACGAGACGGACCCGATGTCGTCCCCGATGAAAGCCAAGGGCGTCGGCGAACTTGGGCTATGCGGCGTATCGGCTGCGATCGCCAACGCGATCTACAACGCAACCGGCATGAGGGTCCGGCACTATCCTATCACGCTCGACAAGCTGATCGGCGGGCTTCCGGACGTCGCGTGAAGTCTACTGTGCCGCTGAATGCCGTTCGTTTCGGGGGAAGGGGATTGCCGGCCGTTATTGGTTAGTGCGGCTGGCGGATAGAAGCACTGATCCTCGGCCCAGGTTTAATTTTCGAAGAAGAGACGGAGCTGCGATAGGAAGCGGCAGAGCAGTCCGTAACCGGTTTCAGCTGCGAAGCCGGCTCGCCCCGTGCGAACCGACTGCAGAAAAGGGACCTGTCATAATTCGTTCAGTGCGCGCCGCGGCAGCACTCACGCCCGATCGCCGTCCTTGGCGACCTTCTCAACGGCACCAGCGCTCGATCGCGATCGCGATCGCCTTCGTGCAATCGACAAGATCGCGCACAGAGACTCGCTCATTCGGTTGATGCGCTTGGGCAGGATCTCCAGGTCCAAAGTTGACGGTAGGCGTATTCCCGAGGCCCGTCGGCAAACCGATATCGCTGTGTGCGCCGAAACCCGACAGCACCGGTGACAGGTTGGCTTTTCCCACAGCCTCCTGGAAAACCGCGATAAAGGGATTATCGGCTGGAACTTCCGCACAATCTGCGTCCAAAATCCATTCTACGCGAGCTGGATGGTTCCGGAGATACGGATCTGCCTGACAGATATTGAACACATGCTCTTCGATCTCCCGCTTCACTTTTCCGCCGAGCCCAAATTCATCCTTCTCGTGGGGCAGGTACTGAGCATCGATGATGATCTCTGCTCGGCCGGCCATGGATGACGGGTGTTCGCCGGCGTTCATCTGGGTGACGATGATCTGGTTGGGCAAATCCATCAGGGGGTGGTTCTTTTTGGGGTCAAACATCCAGCGGCGGTTCAGGATGTCGATGCCATCGAGCATCTGTCTGCAGAGTTGGACGGCATCAACCGGGCCGCTTGTGTACCATGCATTCGGGGTCAATTCGGCATGACCGCCGATTCCGTCGATTATGATGCGTCCCCAGAGAATGCCATGGCAGAGCGGAGCAATCCGATTTGCCGTCGGTTCCGTCATGATGCCGGCATCGGCACGGAAGCCGCGGTCAACCATGGCCAGCGATCCCATTCCACCGATTTCTTCATCGACGACAGTGGTAAAGACGATGTCGCCTGACAGTGGAGTATCGAGTTCCTTGAGGATTTCGACCGCCATCAGCATGCAGGCAACGCCGCCTTTCATGTCGACGGTGCCGCGGCCGTGCAAAAATCCATTTTTCAAAACCGGCTCGAACGGATCGGTGGTCCAGTGCTCGGCGGCTCCCGGCGGCACGACGTCGATATGACCGGTCAGCATGATTGACCGTCCGCCGCCGCTGCCTTTCAAAGTCCCTCCAAGATTGGGCCGGCCTTCGAAGGTCCGACCTTTGTTGGCACCCGGGCGCCCTTGGTACTTGGCATAGAGCGCTGGGCCATCTGGATCCCAGAGATCGGTTGTGAAGCCGAGTGCTGTCAGGCGCTTTTGCAGATAGAGCTGACAATCGCGCTCGCCTGGGCCAGCCTCGGCAGGATTGGATTTAACGATCGACGGAAATGAAACCAGAGCGCTCAATGTCTCCACGATACGATCGGACCGCGCCTCGACGCGTTCGGCAATGGTTTGCTCTACGGATGGCATCAACTATCTCCAGCTTTGGGAAAAACGATCGGCGAGAAGCACAAAAATCAGGAGGGCGCCGACGATCCCCACCTGCCAAACCGTATTGACGTTGAGTTGCAGAAGTCCGGTTTTCAAAGTGACCAAGAGTATAACGGCCGCGAACACGCCACCGACACCGCCACGTCCACCGAGGATCGCAATTCCTCCGAGCATGGCGGCGGTGAGCGACTCAAGTTCGAGATTCTGCCCAATATTGGGCCGGCCGCTGCCCAGCCACGCCAGTGAAAAAAGAGCCGCTGCGCCGGCTAGCGCGCCGCTCAGGCTATAAAGAATCAACCGCGTGCGATCGACCGGGATACCGACCAGGCGTGCCGATCGCTCGTTGAAGCCCATCGCGTAGACCCAGCGCCCCCATGATGTCCAGGCGAGAACGACACCTGCAATGGCGAAAGCCGGAATGGTAATCGTGAGAAACGGAACTGGAATTCCTGCCAGGACGCCGCGCCCCCACCAAAGCAACCAATCGGGCACGCCGGATTGTGCTGAACCTCCCGTTAGGGAGAGTGCGACTCCCGAATAGACAAAAAACGTCCCCAAAGTCGCGATCAGTGGAAGGATGCGAAGTTTCGTTACAAGAACGCCGTTGAAGGCTCCGAGGGCGGTGCCCGTTCCGATGCAGACCAAAGGCAGGAAGAAGGGCGAAAGGCCGGCTTTCACCGCAAGCATCCCGAGAACGGCCGACAATGAAACCGTTCCCCCGACCGATAGATCGATTCCCGCGCCGCCAGCTAGTATGACCATCCCCTGCCCGAGGGAGACCAGCGCGAGGATGGTCGAGAACTGAAGGACCGTCGTGATCGTACCGGCACTGAGGACGGAGGGCTTCAACGCGAACAGCCCGACTATCACGATGATCCACAATAGGGAAAGCAAACTCAAAACGAGAGCCGGACCTTGCAGGTTGCGAACGTTCATCTGCGGGCCCACCCGAGTTGCGAGATTGGCTGCCGCGCCGAAAGAACCTCGACACTGAGAACGCCGATCAGCAGTCCGCCAGTGACGACAGGCTGCCAAAGTGAAGGCACTCCCATCAACAACAAACCATTTTGCAAAATCCGCAAAAGCAGCACGCCGAGGACGGTGCCGACTAGGCTGCATTTGCCTCCGAGGATGCTGGTTCCGCCCAGAACAACGGCAGCGATGGCATCAAGCGCCAGTGTGCTGCCGATTGTCATTTCGACGTTGCGGTAGCTGGCGACATAGAAGGTGGCTGCAAGTCCAGCCAAAGCGCCACTGATGATGAATGTCGCGAAGCGAACCTTGGCCACCGGTATCCCGGACAACCGCGCTTTTTCTTCCGAGTTGCCGATGGCCAGCAGGTGAAGGCCAAATGGTGTTCTGCGAAGAGCTATCCAAACGGCGATGTAAGCCAGTAGGATAACAAAGGCCGCGATGGGGACGCCGAGCAAGGATGTCCCAAGCAGAACGGTCAATCCGGTGGGAAGGCCGGAAAGCCATTGACCACCGAGCAGAATGAATATTGCCGTACGGTAAATTCCAAGAAGGCCCAACGTTCCGACAATGGCTGGAATCCGGCCCAGCACAACGACGGCTGCTGTGACAAATCCAAGCAACGCACCGACAATTGGCCCTACGAGGGCTGTGAGAACTGGATCGGTGTTTGCGGCCAAAGCTCTGCCAACACTTATGGCTGCCAGACCCATGACGATCCCGACCGATACGTCAATTCCACCCATCGCCAACAGAAGAGTCATGCCCAAACCGATAAGAAGCAGCTCGACGCTGTTGCGTAAGACGGTGGCGGCATTGCCGGGAGTGCCAAAATATGGCGATGCGACGGAAAAAACGATGATCGCCAATGCACAAGCGGCGAGCAAAGCCAGCTCGCGCCCGTTCAAGGAAAAGATGCCGTCCTTTAACTGTCGCATCGGTCGCGTTTCCGTCGATCAGAAATCAAACTTGTCGACATTTTCGGCGGTGAACACAGCGGGAGGTCCGAGGAGCAGAATTCCCTTCTGTGCGTCGTAGGTAACTGCCTGGTCGAAACCGGGGACTTTGTTTTCCGCTTCAAACTTCTTGCCGTCGATGAGTTGTTTGCCGGCCCAGACCGTCAGGTATCCGAGTTGAGCAGGATCCCAAAGCACGCTGAAACCGAATGCCCCGCTCTTGATGTAGGACCGCGCGGTATTGGGGCTGCAATAGCCGGTACCGACAACCGATCCGATTTTTCCTGCAGTTTCAATCGCCTGCGCGACGCCGGGGCAGGTGGTAGAAGCAACCGCTATGATCGCCTTGAGGTCCGGATTGGCGGCCATAAGATCGGTCGAAATCTGCGCCGCGCGCTGTGCCGTTCCTCCGGCATATTGGGGCTCAAGCAACTGCAGCTTCGGGTATTTTGCACTTGCCTGTTTCTTCATGAAGCCGATCCAGGCATTCAGGTTCGATGCTGTCGCTTCGCCGGAAACGATACCGATTTTGGCATCCTCGCCGACGCGTTTCACCAGCTCGTCGACGATCGTGCTGCCCAGTCCTTCATCGGTAGCCTGGGCGACGTAGACCGCGCGCCCGCTTTCCGGCGCATCGCTATCACTTGTGAAGAGCTTGATACCCTTAGCCTCCGCGGCCTTTACGACCGGAGCGATGCTGGAAGCATCCAACACGCTTACAGAAATCGCGCCAACCCCCTGATCGATCAGACTCTGTACGATCTGCAGCTGGTCGACCGGGTTGGTGTCCACCGGACCGCTGTAGATGAAATCGACACCAAGCTCCTTGGCTGCTTTGTTGCCACCGGCTTCCATGGCATTGAAATAGGGAATGCCGATCAGCTGTGGGACGAAGGCAACCTTTGGCTTCTCCTGTGCTCCCGCAGCACCAGCGATGATAAGGAAAAATGCGGAGACTGTTAGAGCTCTTCCTATTTTCTTGAACATCGGATTTTGATCCTCTCTGGATTGGACGTGCATTTTAGTTTGTTTTATCCAGCGCTCGCACGTCGGGATGAGCGCCTGTTATGTATGAAACGATCTCTTCGGGATTGGTGTGGGAGCGAAGCTTTTCCGCGACCTTCCGGCCGCGCCGAAACACGATGATCCGGTCGGCAACCTCGAAAACATCGGCGATGTTATGACTGATGAGGACGACGGCGCAGCCGCGCTCGGCAAGTCGCCGCGTCAGCGAAAGGACCTTTCTGGTTTCAGCAACCGCAAGAGCGGCAGTCGGCTCGTCCATGATAACGAGTTTCGCGTTCAGGTTGAGCGCCCTGCAAATGGCGACCGCCTGACGCTGACCGCCCGAGAGGCTTCCTACAGGCGCCTCGGAGTCCGAAACATGCGCTTCAAGCTCTTTGAGCAGACCGGTAACACGCTCTTTCATTTCCTTGCGCCGCAGAAAGGGAATACCAAGCACGGAACGCTTGAGTTCCCGACCGAGAAACACGTTCTCCGAGATGGACAGATTTTCGGAAAGAGCAAGCTCTTGAAAGATAGTCGCAATCCCGGCCGTTGCCGCGTCCTTCGGTGATGAAAACGTGACCGGCACGCCATTGATCAGGAGTTCACCGTCGCTCGGCGAATGCGCGCCCGCCAGGACCTTGATGAACGTCGATTTACCCGCGCCATTGTCGCCCAGAAGGGCCAGTACCTCACCCGACCGGATTTCCAGATCGACCTCGGAAAGTGCCGTCAAGGCACCGAAGCGCTTTGTGATACCCTTGGCGATGAGAAAAGGAGCGTTCATATCGGCATTCCCTAGTTTGGATCCATCACGCCGCGTTGCTCGCCCAGCTCAAGACGTTTTTCCAAAGGACGGCATAACCTGGCCATTCAACGAAGGTGGTAGGCAGCCAGTGCGGACCGATGTCGGACGTCCAGGCGACCGTGCGCCCCTTGCCATACTGTCCAGTTACAAGAAGCGGGTACCCGCCGTGTTCTGCAGGCAAAGTCGCCAGAACTTCGACGTCGGCCCGATTCTTGACGATCACCTCATTGGCGCCGAGCAGAACCGGCCATTCGCCTTCGATCCCGGCCAAAATCGGGTGCGTCTTTGGCGCGGTGATCGACGGGCGAAATCCCTCGGGTATTTCGAGGCGGTCGTCGTAAGGCAGACAGGTGACGGGAAGCGCGTCTTCAACCGCCGTGCGGTGCCAGCGTGCCTTGCCGTCGATACCCTGGAAGCTGAAGTAGCCTCCGATCATGATCAGTCCGCCTCCGGCATTGGTCCAGTCGCGGAGAAGTTTCAGCCTGTTTGGAACTGTCTTGCCATGAAGCCACACGTCGGGATGAAGCAACAGAGAATTGGCACCGATATCGGACAGGATGATCACGTCGTAGGTTGAGAGACCTTCCACGGTGAAGGGTAACTTATCGACCGCTTCATGAGCCGGCAGGTAGTCGAGTTCGATATCACTACCCTTCAGGGCCTGGACCAAGGGCTCGGCGCCGAGATGAAAAGTCACGCTGCCGAATTGATCGAACCCCTTGTAGTGCGTCGCCGAGCTCACCCAGCTTTCACCAACCAAGAGGACTTTCGTCTTTGCCATTTCAAAATCTCCTGTTCGTTTCATCGCGCGGCCGCAGTTCTGTTGACGGGAAGTGCGGCTTTCAACTCCTCGAAGCTGGCGATGTGACCTTGGGCGCCCTCGGCGGTGGTGGTGAGGCTTCCGCCGATCGCTGCGTAGCAGGCAGCCTGTTCCAATGAGGCACCATGCAGCCAGAAGGCCAGAAAGATTCCGGCAAAGCTGTCGCCCGCACCTGTGGCATCTATCCGGTCGACGAGCAGGGCCGGAACTTCGATCTGCGGACCACCGCTTTTTGGGAAGACAACCGCTCCGAACTCGCCAAGGGTCACCACGACATCGCCGCGTCTTTTGATTTTGAAGAGGGTGTCGTGAGCCTGCCCGATCATCGTCGCCAGCGGCGTGCGATAACCGAAAATTTCACGCAGGGTGACATCGTTGATAAATGTCAGATCGACAAGCTGGACAAGTTCAGTGAACGCAGTTGGCGTTCTGGAAGTGTCCGGCAAGCCCGCGGAATGCATGCTTACTTTCCAACCCGCACGATGAAAGCGTTCAACCGAGCCAATCATGCTTTCATACTGGGAGCCCTCAATATGGAGGCAGGCCGGACGAGCCTCTCTATGCACGTCCATGTTTGCTGTGAGATCACCTTCACTCAGCTCGAAGGGTTCGCTGATGATGGTTCGGCTGCCATTGCGTTCGATAATGACAATCGCCTGCGACAGGCGATTGGTGACCGAACGTTTGATGGGAAGGGCGTGCACGCCACGCTTTAGAAGTTCGCCAAGCGCCCAGTCACTTTCCGGGTCATCCCCGACAGCTGTCGCCAATTCCACGTCAAGTGAACAGGGGGCGCCGACGCCGGCGGCGGCAACAGCCACGTTCGCGGCAGGGCCTCCCAGCGCCTTGTCAATATGTTCGGCGGTTATACGGTCGTCACGATGAGGTAGGACATTTACACGGCAGAGAAAGTCTACGCTGATGTGGCCGACAACCAGTAACCGGGGCAATCCGTCCAGGTCCTTGGACTTGCGCCGCCCATGGCCGGGCAAGGCCCGCGCGATTGCACTTGGCCTGTAGGTCAGATCGGAAATGGCCTTTTCGATGCGCTCACGTGTCGTGTCTTTGACGGTAGCCGTACCGTTGATGTAATTCGACACCGTGCCGATGGAAACACCAGCGGTTTGTGCGACATCTGCTATGGTTGGACGCTTGCGTTGCACCGTTTTCGACCCAATTGAAGCGCTTCAACGCTAACAACTGCCGGAAAGACCATCAACAGAATATTATTCCAATTGCATAGGATTTGGCGATCATATGCTCGCAAAAAATATAGAAATGAAGAATTAAATTCTGGTTTGAAGCTGTTTTTGAAATATTTTCAAAAGCGGGAATTGAAAGGCAATTTGGAGCCGAAGGGATACCCAGTGAACTCTCAACGAGACGAGGGGCCCCAAGTTTGCAGGGTCTCTCACAAAAATTTCTAAGAGCACGGCTATTCGCCTATTCGGGACCGCGATAGACGGTAAAACGCCTAATCTTGCGTATGAGAGAACAGACATTGGACGAAGGTAGCGAAAGAGCTAGCCCGTTCGGGCTATAGAACTTTGCGTTCCGTCACGATTATGCAATCACGCTAAAGACGGGGATTGAACGCTTTCCGTCTTCCAACGCCTCTAAGCTATACGGGAATATCGAAGTGCATGACATCCTCACGGCTGCCCATCTTTGTGTAAAGGGCCACCGCCGGGTCATCTCCGTAGTCTGCCTGAACATAGATTACCCAGGCACCGCGGTCACGGGCGATCTTGCGAAGCTGCTCAATCAGAGATGTTGCTATGCCCCGGCGGCGATGCGGTTCGTCAACAGCCAGGTCATAAATATAGATCTCCCGGCGCTGGCGCTCAAATTTCTGAAGCTCATAGGCCACCAAGCCGCCAACCACCTGGTCATCTTCCACGCAGATCAGAGCAATGACGTGATCCATCGACAGCAGATTTGCAATGTAGCCAGCGGTGGGTGGTTCACCTGTGTAGGTATCCGGATCACCAAAAGCCCGGGCGAACACGTCGTTCATCTTCCGAAAGGCGATTTCGTCGTTTGGTCCTAGCCTTCGGATATTCATTGACTGCATGATTGTGCCCTTTTCGCGCTTATTAAGGGAGAGATCATTGCTCCGCTAAGTCAGTGTCTGAGAAGCCAAGAAGTCTAGCAGGGTGATTTCTGATCCCGTGCGGAGGCGTGCGCCATTGCAAATTATTGGACTTTGGATACTCGCTGGTCAAACCCAGCCCGAGCAGCAGCTCGTGGCAGATGGGGGTTTATGATCCAAATCCGAGCGGAGCGCGGGCTTAGACGTTGATATCAGCGAGTTCGGAAACACATTCCTTCAAAGGCGCGGTTAACTCCCAAACGCGTTTGAATTTGTCGACCGTCAGACTGGCGGCGCCACCCAACGCCAGGGGCGTAGCGCGCTGCAAGACGACATACCCAAACCCCGCCTTTTGCTCTTGGCTCAAACCGAAGCTGTTGCCGGTGTTTGTCTCTTCCCATCGAAGCCGCAGAATTTCCACGCCGTCCCTGAATTCGGTTGTCCAAACGATTGCGATATTCCCGATCGACGAAGCCAGAACGCCATATTTTGCGGAGTTCGTTCCCAACTCATGAATGGCCATTCCAATATGCAATACGGCGTGAGCAGAAAGTCTGAGTTCAGGGCCGGATACCGCAACAAGCTCATCGTGTCGGAAAGGTTTCAGCTGGTCGTGTATCACCGTCGCGAGGTCGCCGCCGTTCCACTCTGCTGCCACCAGGATATCATGCGAACTTGCCAATGACGTTATTCGTTCGCCTATCTGTTCTTGGAATTCCTCAACATTCTGGGTTCTCTTTGCGGTCTCCCGAATAATCGATAAAATCACAGCATACTGGTTTTTTACGCGATGATTGACCTCGCGCAATAACAGTCGAATACGGCGCTCGTTGTCTCTTGCCGCGGAGATGTCCCGAGCGATCTTGGATGCTCCGACAATGTTACCTCGATCGTCCCTTATTGGTGAAACTGTGAGCGATACTGGTATAAATGAACCATCCTTTCGCAGACGGATAGTTTCGAAAGGTTCCACGACTTCACCAGCGCGAACGCGAGCAATTATGTTGTCCTCTTCGGTCTGATGACTTTCGGGAATCAATTTCCTAATGTTCTGACCGATGATCTCCTCGGCCGTGTATCCAAAAAACCCTTCGGCAGCACGATTCCAGCTTACTATCGTGCCATTCAAGTCCTTGCTTATGATGGCGTCAAATGAGCTGTCGACTATCGCAGCCAACCGAGCAGCTGTCAGTTGGAGATCTTCGCCTGGAATCATGGACACTGATTTATGTACCCTGTGGAGATATCTAAAACGGCACCGTTAAAGACCAATTTCTTCCGACCGGCAAGCCATTCATGGCGAAAATTGTGTGGGCCAGGAACACTGCAATTGGAGAGGAAAGGGTCAAAACAAACGAGGGTGTTTCCAGCAGCAATCTACGCGTTCTTCCGTTGCTAGTCGGGATCTGTTCCCATCACCAATCCTTCGATATCATGCTTTTGGATCACCGGAACCAACTCGTCCACCACACGGCAAACCAAATGGCTTTTGACTGAATCGGGCAAACCGTCAAAATAGCTTTGTGTCACCATCAGGTCGTGAAGCTCCGCGTGTCCCGCGCCAGGGGCGTCCACCCCGAGCACCATGACTGGCCGCGCAATGGGTGACCCATGTTCCGTACCTCTATGTACGGTCAGCGCTGAACGACAGGAGATATCGCCAAGTTGGGGAAACTTGCGAACCGCCTTGCTTTGAAACTCTGGCCAGATTTCCTTGGCGGGAAACATTTCATGCTTCCATTCGCGACCATCGACGTACTGAGTTCCAGGCGCAACTTCAAATGGCCCCATATCCTCAGTGACATCGACACCTGTTAAGTTGAAGGCCAAGGACGTAATGCGTCGATCCAGGTAGGTTTCTGCCGGCGAGGGGAAGTCCCGATGCCAAGGCTGGAATTTCGCACCTTGGAAGGGAACGTCAAAACCAATCTCCACGATCTGGTAGTCTTTTCCAAGCGCATTCTCACACATGGCTACTACCCAAGGATGTGTGACGAGGTCAACGAACCCTCCAAATTGCTCCGGGTGTATTTCCACATACCACCGCCGGGGACCGCGCCCTACCGCTCCGCCAGGTCGCTGAATCGCAGACCAAAACGCCGTCATCATATCTTCGCGCATTGATTCAGCCCATGCGCGGGAAAAGACAGATTTCCTGCCGACAATTCCGTCGGTCTTTAGCGTCAATAGATCGCGATCAACTTCGTCATCGGTCACCTGATCCAAATTGCTCACAAAGCCTCCCAAGATTTATATTATTAGTATGATCGCTGATAATTATGAGTCAATGCGGAACTGACTTAAGCGAGTGGGCATGAATATCTGTTCGATTGTGGGATTGTGTATAGGCCGCAGCAGGCGATTTGCGTTGCCGCTGGACCAGTTGTACCGTGGGGCCGCCCTTTGAGACGGCCCCTATATCCTCAAGCAGTCATGAGGCCGCCGCCAGATTTTGTGTTTACAATCCAGGGCATCACGGAAACAGGATCTTCCAGTATTCCCGCCTTGCGCGCAAAGCCTTTGAACGCCGTATGAGCTACGCTTAACGGCTTGTGCCCATCGAATGCTTCGCAGCATGTGCGCCAAGCAGTCTCATGAATAAGGTCGCGATGTACCTCAGGCCATCCGTCCAGAAATTCTATGGCATCATCCAAGGTCGCAATCTCGCGAACGATCCTGGTTCCGTCCTTCACAAAGATTGGGCTTTCGAAAAAGTAGCTATTCATGAATTCCTCCAGAACTTGCTCAGGCTTTTTCCGATGATCTTACGCGGCGTCTCATGCAGCCGCCCTTGGCCCTGCGCAGGATTTCCGAGATTGTTTGAGGTGGAGAGTAATCTCGAACCATTTGGGCCTTGATTTGCTTTAGGAGCTCCGGTGGAGCTACTCGATTGACAGAGGTTTTTTGAATCGATCCTTCCATCTTTTGCCACTCCCTGAAGAATAACAAACTGCGCCCACGTGATCAGCGTGGGGTAGCATTTCGACTTGTTTGGATGGTCAAAATTATAATTTTGCGAAGCTGACGTTTCAAGACTTTTTGCGAAATTTTTCAACATCATGCGGAGTGGAGAAGCGGTCGTCTCGTCGGGCTCGTAACGCACTGATCGTCGGTTCGATCGATCTGCCGCTACCAATTTCCAGCTGACACTCCGCTCTGGGGAGACGCCACGAAGTATCCGATGGTTCGAGCCAAGGCGGCCATCGCTACGCATCGTCTCCCAAATCCCGGACGGAGTTTTTACTTGCGCCCCTCCTTCATCTCATCGAACATCTTTTTGATATCAGCCATCTGATCGTCCGCCAGTTTGTCGGCGGCACCGGCCAAGAATTTGGCGACATCCAAGTCGACGCTTTTCAAGAACCGCATGCCGGGCGCCCTGATCGAGTTATCGCTACAGCTGACGTTTATCAAAGCAACCGCTCCATAAGCCGGGCCAATTGATCCGACATATGACGTAGTAGCGGCATCTGCATCGGCTTGCCTGCTAGCCATATCGAGGTTCATCTTTCCAATTCTGCTGGAATAGCGTGCCGATCCGAGAAGCTGAATTGCCCTATCAAGTGCAAACTTCGCACCCTTGTAGTCCTTGACAGCGCCGGCGAGCTTGTTCTGCGCATCGCTGCACCTAGTCTGATTGGTCGGCACAACGGGATCAGTCTGTTCGGCGTATGACAGCGACGTCGCAACAACTAAAACCATCGACATGGCGGCAATGCGCAGTGTCCTCATTTGACTTCCCTCAAGCGCGCAAGAGGCAAGATATCATCATTTCCTTTCAACGGCACCGTTGAGAAGGTAGTCTCGTCGAGGCTGTACGGGTCCTCAGCATATTTATTGGTCGCTGGATTCACGTTCCTGGTTCGAAGCCAGCCTTATTGCCCGAGTCTCAAGCTTTGCCCCCGTAACAGCATCGATTCCGATCGGTTCAATCTCCACGCCTGCTTCCGCACCGACGTACCGGGCGAGTTCGCCGCCGCAGTGACGGTGCGCCCATGCTCCAATCATCATGAGTACACGCGGCGATTGTGGTGACGAAATTGGTACGGCAATGCGTTGGGTGACCTAAACCTCATAGTCGGAGGCTCGTTGCGGGGGATCGAGACAATTAGCGCAAAGACTAGAATCGGGAACGTGATCCAAAGAAGATCGTAAGCGGCCGCTGACATCATCTGTCTCCCTCTGTTGATCACTGCGGAACCCTTGCCTCAAAGGATGGTTCCTTGGTCAAGGAGGTCACATGACTAAAACTACTCGCAGGCCATCAGAAAGCGATGCAAAAGGGCAATTCGCGAAGACGCAACATGGGGACGACAACGATGGAGTTTCCGGTGCAAATCCCCGCGTCTTATCCGGCAAAGCCAGCGGGAGTGCTGCCGCGTAATCGTCCGCTGACAGGTTCTCAACATTCAGCCCGTCGTTCCCATTGAACCGAATGAAAATTGGAACCTCATTTGTCGTACGATACTGCCGGTCGTGGGAACAGGCCGATTGGTCAGTGCCTGTAAATTTCCAGGTATCCAAGTTGGCAAAGTTCGCGACCAGCCGGTCAGTTTTACAGGAGGAGCTCGCTACTGGGCGTCGGCACCAGAGGGTGGACCGGAAGGCTGGGGTTTTCGCCTTGCCGTCACGCTGCTCTTTCCAAAATGACCCCTTACTTCACAAGTTTTATGTAAGGGGCAAGGCTTGGGCCCGACACGGCGGCCCATGTCCGCATCCGTCCTTCGGGACGGTACGACGCCTTTTCGCGTTTATGCACTTTACAACCGGATTGAGCACTGCTTCTCTCACCAGTTGTTGGAGAGTGTGACGCTCTTCGACACGGGGTCCGGCGTCGTCATGGTTACCGCGCCGTCGGACCTCACTTGATTAACATAACAAAGAAGTCTTCCATTGCCTACAGTCCACCGCAATCCTGATTGCCAGTCAGATTTTATGGCGAAACCATCGCTGCTTTTCGATGACGGGAAGACCGGTTTGCAAATTCGACAGTTCCACGCGAATCGCCTTAGTCGGCGTCGGCTTTATGTCGACCATAGTAACCATTCCTGTTGGTAGCGCTTCTCGAACCCGAAAGATCCCACGCCCTGCCCTTGCCGACCCTGATTTATTTGCAGGCTTTACACGCACCTGGATGATGAACGAGTTATACAGGCACCCTTGAGGAAGGGGTTTACGCCCTTGTCAGGAACCTGGCCTTTTTCGAGCTCGTGCCATCAACGTCCAACCAAAATCATTTGCCTCCATGAATCGTTGAAACCGATCACCTATCAGCTTATTCAAAACCCTATTGAAGGTCCGGGAACTCAGAATGCGCATTGGTCCTCGGGTCGCTTTGAGCGTCACGGACGAGACATCCATAACGATGAAATTTTTCTCCAAGAGAGCCACCAGCTCCTTTCGATTTACCCATTTTCGGATATGCCCCGGTTTGGGTGGAGGAAGGCGATTGTATTTCCGCAACACGGGTTCATTCTGCGTTGCCAACATAAGCGTTCCGTTAGGGCGTAGATGCTTTGCAAGCTTGGCCACAAATGCAGGTTGATCCTCAACGTGAGAGAGGACCTCAAGCGAAACGACGACGTCGAACTGTTCGGTGCCGAAATCGAGCGACATGAAATCTCCCGATACCAGTTTGACGGAGGGCATGCGCTTTTGCGCTCTTGCCAATACTTCATTTGAGAGATCGGTCCCCGTAACTTGACCGTAATCGGCCAACTCTTCGCAAAACCAGCATGACCCGCATCCAACTTCGAGTATGTCGAGATCACGCCGGCCCATCGAGCCCAGCCAGGTTAAAACGACCTTGGCCTGCCTGTATGACACTTCATCAAGTTGCTGTTCGCGAGTCGATGAATTCCATTCATTCCAGAACTGTTGCTGCAATGGGACTGGGTCTGCCATGTTGATCCCCGGTTCAAGGTTTCCCTGGGAACAACGTAACGACTTCCAGCTGACTGGCTACGTGACTTAACTAGTGAGATTAGCCAAATCTAATTACAGCGCGTTGCTGCTGTTTATCGGCCTTTTAGTCAGATGAGATGAGGATTCGGTCTAATCATCTAACCTGGCGAGCCAGGCTCTTCGAGATATTGCTCGAGCTCCGGCGGCTGCCCATGTCGCGTGGATTCGCCGCGTGTCACAGAAAGTCATTGAATATCAATGTAGCCAGTTGCAACACGATGCAACATGAAATCGAGCCGTCGTAGGCTGCTACTCGAAATTATATGTTGATTTATTGGCAAATTGAGTGGCTGGGGAACCTGGATTCGAACCAGGACTAACGGAGTCAGAGTCCGTGGGTCTACCGTTAACCTATTCCCCAAAAAAGCTGGCAGCATTGGCCGGTGCGGGTCGTCATATAGTTGAATTCCACCGATATGCAAACCCCCGATCTCAAGTTTTTTGGCGATGCCTATTCCTATCTCAACAATGACCTCGCGGTTGGCGAGAGCCGCGCGATGATCGGCGGTGCTGTCAGATAGGTTGCAAGCCGCTGTTGCACTGCGTGCCATGCCGGATTGTCACCGAGCAAATCACTGTATGCCGATTGGCTATCGACCGAATCAAAACGGGAGAAAACCACGACGACATTCTCACCGAGGCGCACGGGCAAGCGGGTGAAGGTGTTCGGGCTGTGTTCGGAAGAAAAGGTTGCAATATTATGGTTGCCCGAGGCGCGCAGAAGGGGTGACAAGACATCGTCGTAGAAGGCCATGAAGTCCTCGGCCGGCCTATTCAATTTATACGTCGCGGCCTCTATGATGGCAGGTGAACAATCTTCTGAACCATGGCGAGGACGTTCACCTCGAAGGGAAAAACCCGCGTCACGGCTGACGGGACGAAGCAGAAGAACATCGTCCGAGTCGATCATGGTATCGTTGGCCGCGTTGCGATGTGCGGCCCAGACAGGACCGTCATAGAAGGCGGTCAGCGCCTGATGACGATCCTGCATGTCATCAAAACCGCGCAACCAGACGAACGCGTCGGGATCATCGACATCGCGGAACTGGCCTATGATCTTCATTCCGCATGACTCCTGACTTTCCAGAAAATGGGCTTCGAAGAGTGAAATCAAATCGTCACGCCGTCCCGGATTCAACCTATAGCGGCGTAGTTCCACGATTGGACTGTGGAGTTCACTGTCGAGTTTTTGCGCAAGTTCGGCCGCAGCCATGACACGTTCCCCTAAAACAAACCGGTTGTCCTGTTTTGATAAAACCGGTTGTCCTGTTTTGTCAATTTGTTATTTTAGGTTTTGAAAGGCGCATCATGACGCAAGACACCATTGAACGGCCCAGGCGCATCAACAATCCGCAGGCGATGCGTACACGCATTCTCGACGTTGCTGCCGATCTCTTCCAGCGAAACGGTTACAACGCAACCAGCGTCCATGATGTGGTGCGTGGTGCAGCGACGACGGGTGGCGCGCTGCATCATCATTTCGCGACGAAAAAGACCCTCGGTCTTGCCGTTATCGCTGAACGCGTAGCGAAGGAAGTCGACGAGACTGCAATCCAGCCCATCATGACCGCCCCCTCCGCCGCGGCAGGCATTCGGACGGTTTTCAATGGCGTGGCCGACACGTTGGAGCGCAACCGCGCGGTATCTGGCTGCCCGTTGAACAATCTGGCGCTAGAACTATCGCTGGCGGATACCGATTTTCGTGAAGCCGTCAATGCCGTCTTCGACCGCTGGCGTTCTGCCCTCTCGCTCAGATTGCGAGCCGACAGGCCGGATCTGGATGCATCGCGGGCCCATGATCTCGCAACACTGGTGGTCGCGAGTTATTCCGGTGCCATGGCAATGGCCAAGGCGAGCCAGAGCGCCGAGCCGCTGCGAGCATGCGCCAAACAGCTGGAAACCCTCCTGGGTTGATGAAAGTTTTTCGATTTTAGTGCTTTTCGGCTGGATTGGCGGCGGAAAATAGCCCAAAGCAATCGAAAAAAACATCTCGATCCAGGAAACGGCCCATGACCACCGCTCCGGCGCGCTTTTCCAGCGCGTCCATATCCTCGGCAGCACGCAGCGGCGTCCTGCTCATGCTCCTCGGTATGTTGATGTTCTCGCTCAACGATGTCATGGGCAAATGGCTGGTATCGACCTATTCCGTCGGCCAGGTGGTTTTTATCCGCAGCATCGCAGCACTCATCGTGCTTGCACCATTTCTTTGGCTCAACGGACCGGCAAAGATCGTGCAGGTCGATCGACCCTGGCTGCAGGTGGCTCGCGTTTTTCTTTCGACAGCTGAAGTCTTCGCCTTCTATTTCGCCGTTGTTTATCTGCCGCTCGCCGATGTCATGACCTACTGGCTGGCAGCACCGATCTACGTGGCGGCCGTCTCCCCTTTCGTGTTGAAGGAACCGGTAGGTTGGAGACGCTGGATCGCCATCATCGTTGGCTTTGTCGGCGTGGTGATTGCACTCGAGCCCTCGTCGCAAGCGCTGACCCCGCAGGCGATCATATCCATACTTGGCAGCATGTTCTTTGCATTCATGCTGCTGCTTGGACGCTCGCTACGAGGCACCCCCGATACAACGCTGGTCTTCTGGCAGATCGTCGGCGCCGGACTTGCAGGCCTGGTCGCTGTCAGCTTCGAGTGGACGCCGGTCAGCCTGCGCGACCTCGTTCTGCTGGCATTGCTCGGGGTTGTAGCGATGCTTGCGCATGTGCTGGTCAACCGGGCGCTGAAGGTTGCGGATGCTGCGACCGTCGCGCCCCTGCAATACACGATGCTTTTCTGGGCGATCGTCTTTGGCTGGCTGGTATTCGAAGATGTGCCGCGCATATCGATGCTCGTCGGCTCAGGCTTCATCATCGCGTCGGGACTGTTCATCTTCTTCCGGGAACAGCAGTTGAAGCGCCAAGGCAGGATCAAGGCGCCGGCCGAGACCGTTGTCACGGGGTCCGGTGAAGCGCCTTGATATTGGGTCAGGCGTTCACGCCTGTGTTTTCCAAGGATCTGCCCAATGCATCCAGGAGTTGTTCCATGCCTTGCCTGCGCACGGATGGTTCGTCGAAATCATCGAGATAGGCGCCTTGTTCGGTGAGAATCAGCCTCGTACCCGTCCCTTCGGGGCGAAGCTCAATCGTCGCCAGTGACACCGAGATGCGTTTATCGTCGAGGTGCATGTCATAGGTGTATATGATGCGCTCATCCGGCACGATGTCCTGGTAGACAGCTACGAAGGTGTGCACCGGCCCGCCCTTCGGCCCGCCGCTGCTGACCTCCCGCCCGCCAACACGGAAATCCAATTCATATTTGCCCTGGCCCCATTCATCGGGGCCGCCAAACCATTTGGTTTTTGCCTGCTTGTCGCTAAGCGCAAAGTATACGCGCGCGGGAGAGGCCGAATAGCTGCGTTCGATGACGAAGGTGTCGTGTGTCACGGATCTTTTGGTCATTGATCTATCCTTTTTCCTGTTCAGCGAGAAAATCACCCAGTCTGTCGAGGCGATGTTCCCAGGTCTTGCGCCGCTCGAGCATCCACTCTTCCGCTGTTTGCAGAGCCGCCCATTGGATATGGCAAGTGCGAACGCGCCCGATCTTTTCCGAGCGGATAAGTCCGCTTGCCTCCAGCACCTGTAGATGCTGGACCACGGCAGGCAGCGACATGGCAAACGGCTTGGCGAGTTCGCTGACCGAAGCGGGTCCGCGGCTCAGCCGTTCAACCATCATGCGGCGCGAGGGATCCGCCAGCGCCTGGAACATGAGATCGAGTGGGGCTTGTTGGTTAAGCATATACTTAAGTATTGCGTTCCAGGAAAATTGTCAATGCAATTTTGGGTCTAGACGCTTTCGTAACCGCGGCGCTGGAGCGCCGCCTCAAAATGATTAATCGCCTTTTCAAACTTGTCCCGGCAGCCGGTGTTGCAGAATCCAACGACTGCGCCGTTGTAAAGGGTCAAGCTATCCGCCTTAATCGGATCGCCGGACCAAGGGCAGGTGGTGTTGATCGCATCGCCGATCTTGAGTTCAGACATGCTATTTTCTCCTCTGAGTTCAGACAGGCTGAACGTCGATATGGGTGAGCACGGAATTGGCAATGAAACATTGCTCGTGCGCTTCGTGGTGCAGGTGTTGCTCAAGCTCCCCATCGGGCGCGGCACCCGCATAGGTTACATGCGGTTTCAGCGTGACGCGGCTGACATAGAGCCTTCCCCCATCGTTTTTTGCGAGTTCGCCTTCCGCGGCATCGCGGTATTCGTCAATAACAAATCCCTTCCTGGCGGCGCCGCTGAGAAAAAACAGCATGTGGCAGCTCGACAGTGACGCGACGAAAGCCTCTTCCGGATCGACATTTTCCGCCGTGGAGTAGGGCAGGCGGACAATGTGAGGCGAAGACGAAGCCGGCACCTCGGCACCGCCGTCAAACAGCCAGACATGCGCCCGGCTATATTTGTTGTCTGTAAAAGCAGCGCCTTCCGGCCGCGTCCATAGAACAGTTGCACCGAATGTAGTCATGGTTGGGGTTTCCCGAATACGATTTTGTTTGAGTCAAGCTTGTCAAAACGTGCTGGAATTGTCGATAAGGGATGACACGGGAACAACCGGCGAGGACATCATGGATCTGGGTATCAAAGGCAAGCGCGCCATCGTCTGCGCAAGTTCAAAGGGGCTTGGCCGCGGCGTTGCGGAAAAACTGGCCGAGGCTGGCGTCGATCTGACGCTGAATGCGCGCACCGAGGCGACGTTGCGCGCCACGGCCAATGAGATTGCGGACAAGTATGGCGTCAAGGTTCAGATCGTTGCCGAGGATGTGACGACGGAGACCGGGCGCAACGCACTGCTGAAGGCGGAACCGCAACCGGATATCCTCGTCAACAATGCTGGTGGTCCGCCAGCGGGCAACTGGTCCGAGTGGGGCGAAGAGGAATGGCTGAAGGCGATCAACAACAATATGCTGACGCCGATCCTTCTCATGAACGCAATCTTGCCCGGCATGATCGAGCGGAAATGGGGGCGCGTGCTCAATATCACGTCGGGCTCGGTGAAATCTCCGATCTCTTCGCTGGGGCTTTCCAACGCTGCACGCAACGGCCTGACCGGTTTCGTTGCCGGCACGGCGCGGCAAGTGGCCAAGCATGGTGTGATCATCAACAATATTCTTCCCGGATCGCATGATACGGATCGGACCAAGGGCTTTCTGGAACGTACGGCGGAAGCCAAAGGTATTTCCATCGAGGAGGCGCGCGCCGCAGCCTATGCGGAAAACCCCACGGGGCGATACGGAACAGCAGAGGAATTTGGTGCGGCGGCGGCTTTTCTATGCAGCCAATATTCCGGTTTTATCGTCGGCCAGAACCTGTTGCTCGACGGTGGTGCCTACAATTCGACGCAGGGATAGAGCAACGCATTTCACTCCGCAATAAACCGATAGCCCACACCGGCTTCGGTGCGGATGAATTGCGGATTGTTGGCATCGTCTTCGATCTTGGCCCGTAGCTGGCCAACGAAGACGCGCAAATATTGCAAGTCGTGCACATGTGCAGCACCCCAGACCGAGGCGAGGAGTTGCCGGTGCGTGACCACCATGCCCGCATGTAACACCAGGTGCACGAGAAGTTGGTATTCCTTGCGGGTTAGGTGCATTTCCTCGCCGTTGCGGGTGACAACGCGCTTGACCATGTCAACGACGAGGCCATTCGCTTCGAACCGTGAGGGAACACTTGTTCCGGCTGCGTACTGGCGTAGCGCTGTGCGTATACGCGCCAGCAGCTCACCAATGCCGAAGGGCTTCTCGACATAATCATTGGCGCCAAGGTCGAGGGAAGCGATCTTTTCGGCCTCGCGGTCACGAGCCGACAAAACGATGATCGGCACTTCAGAAAACGCACGTACCGTCTCGATCACTTCCTTGCCGTCCTTGTCGGGGAGGCCAAGGTCGAGGATGATCAGATCCGGCGCACTGGTCGCAGCCAACCGCTCCGCTTCGGCACCGGTCGCGGCTAGGATGACTTCGTAACCCGATGCAGTGAGCGCGGGGTTCAGAAAACGCTGGATCTGGGGCTCGTCGTCGACGACCAGGATACGACGCTGATTCATGGCGTCGCCTCGTCGCCAGAATTGGCGACAGGAAGCCGGACGATGAACCGCGTTCCGCGCTTGCGAATGGCGGGACTTTCCGCCTTGATCGTACCGCCCATGGACTCAATAAAACCGCGAGAGATGGAAAGGCCCAGCCCTGTCCCCGGAGCGCGGCCGTCGCCTTTGACGCGCCGGTAGAACTTGTCGAAAATCTTGTCGAGATCCTTGGGCGGGATGCCCCTTCCTTGATCTGTAATGCTGATTGCAACTTCCGGACCGTCTTGCTTTGCATAGACGGCGATCGGACCATCCCCTGCATATTTCGTTGCATTGTCCAAAAGGTTGAAGAGGGTCTGGCCCAGCAAAGAAGCATCGCCGCTCACCATGGGCAAATCCGAAGCGATGCTGGTGTCGATAGCAATGCCGGGTTTGAGCTTTTTGGTGCGCTCGATGGATGACAGGATGATTTCGGCCGCGTCGACGGGAAGATTGTTGGCCTTGAGGGTACCAGCTTCAATCCGCGTCATATCGAACAGGTTGGCGACGAAACGGTTCAATCGTCCGGCTTCTTCCTCGATGGAAACCAACAGGTCGTCACGTGTGTCGGCTTTGATGCGGCTGCCCAACTGCCGCAACGTCGTAACAGCGCCGGTAATCGAGGCAAGCGGTGTTTTCAGATCGTGGGAAAGCGATGAGAACAGTGCCGTGTGCAGCTTATCGCTCTCCTGCAATGCGGCCGTTTTAGCATTTTCCCGTACGAGCTGTGCGCGATCGATGGCGATGGCAGTCTGATCGAGAATCGCGGTGAGCATTCGGTCGTCGTTCTCACTCAAAGCTGCGCGATCCCGCGTGGACAGGCCCAGTACGCCAGCCACGCCGTTCGAAGTGAGAATCGGCAGAAACTGCCATCCGATCTGCGGCAGCGTTGCCGTATCGGATCCGGCGCGCTCGTTCTTTTCGTAGGCCCAGCGCACCGCCGTCATATCCGTGCCATCCAGTGTCTGGTCCGGCGGCCACGCGGTCTGCAGTGAGAGCTCGCCGTCATAAGGCATCAGGATGACAACGCCGGTTCCAAAGGTCGAATGCAGATGCGAGGCGGTGGAAATCAAAACATCGTCGAGCCGCGCCGTACCCGAGAGCTTGCGCGAAAATTCATATAGCGCCTGCGTATTTTTGGCCTGGTTGCGCGATCGAGCGACCTGGTCGCGCAGGCGACCGGCAAGATCCCCGATCATCAAGGCAACGCCGAGAAAGATGATCAGCGAAAAGAGTTGATGCGGTTTTGCGATGCTCAGATCATGCAGCGGTTCAAGGAAGAAGAAGTTGTAGAAAACGAAGGCAAGACCGGCCGCGACCATCGCCGAAAGCCGCCCGCAAATCATTGCCGAAAGGATAACGGCGACAAGAAACAGCATCGACAGATTTTGAGCGTGAACGATATCGCTGGCGGCGAGACCAAGGAGCGTCGTCACACCGGTCGCTACAATGGGGAGCGCAATTGCCTTGGCAAGTTCGAGCCGGGTACGTTTGCGCATCGACGGCGGCACGTAAGGAGTGCCCTGTTCTTCACCAGTGACGATATGCACGCCAATATCGGTGAAACGCTTGATGATCTCGTCGGGCAGCGAACGCCGGAAAGGATTGGCGAACCGCGCTGACTTCGGGCGACCCACAACGATCTGGGTGACGTTCTCGCGCCGGGCGATGCGGAAAATTTCTTCGACGAAATCCTGTGCGATCACCCGGCGCGTTTCCGCACCGAGCCGTTCGGCCAGGTTCAAAAGCTTGTCGAGGCGTTGGCTGGTATCGCTACCAGCGTCGTTGGTCTGTGTCAGCGAGACCACCAGCCAGCGGGCATTCAATCCAGATGCAAGGCGGCTGGCCGTCCGAACGACCTTTTCCGAAAGGCTGTCGGGACCAACGCAGACGAGCAGCCGTTCGCCTGTCGCCCACGGCCCCTCGATAGCGTTCTGCCGCAACAGATCGATCATCTGGTCGTCGACGCGATCCGCTGCGCGCCTGAGCGCCAGTTCGCGGAGCGCCGTCAGATTAGCCGGTTTGAAGAAACCCTCTGCCGCGCGCTCGGCATTTCCGGGCAGATAGACCCTGCCTTCCTTCAGGCGTGCGATCAGTTCCGCCGGCGGCAGGTCGACAAGCAAGACATCGTCGGCTCGCTTCAGGACAATATCCGGCACAATCTCCCGAACAGTCACACCGGTAATGCTGGCGACGACATCGGACAGGCTTTCCAGGTGCTGGACATTCATTGCCGTCCAGACATCGATGCCCTGCCAAAGCAGTTCCTCGATATCCTGATAGCGTTTCGGATGCCTGCTGCCCGGTACATTGGTATGGGCAAGCTCGTCGACAACGAGAATCTTCGGCCTGCGGGCAATCGCTGCGTCGATATCGAACTCTTCGAGTACCTTGCCGCGATAGTTGATCTGTTTGCGCGAAATGCCTTCCAGCCCATCGAGCAGTTCGGCCGTCTCGACGCGGCCATGAGTCTCTGCAAGGCCGATGACGATGTCCGCGCCATCCTCCTTCAGGCGGCGCGCTCGAAGCAGCATCGCATATGTCTTGCCCACGCCGGGGGCGGCGCCCAGAAATACAGTCAGTTTGCCGCGCGTTTCGCGAGCGGCAAGTTGCAATAATTTATCCGGATCTGGTCGATTTTTTTGACCTTGATCGGCCATACACGCCTCAAATTATTCGTTCAGTGCTTGGAGCAGGTGAACGTTTAGCCCAGCTTGACTGCAAATGCCAAGGCCGGGCGCGCCTTCATAACGATTCTGTGCTCGCTGAGCTAATTTCGCGGCTTGATTCCACCCAGGATAATGCTCAGCACTGCTTGGGCTGTTTGTTCCTTAAAGCCTGGACGACCGACCTGGCTGCCCATGATTGCGCGGACTTGCACGTCGAAATCGGCATAGTGCTGTGTCGTTGCCCAGATCATGAAGATGAGGTGATAGGGATCGACGGGCGCGAGCTTGCCTTCACCGACCCAACGACGGATCACACCCGCCTTCTCATCGACCAATGGCTTCAGATACTTGGTGAGAAAATCGCTGATTGCTGGCGCGCCATGCAGGATCTCGTTGGCAAACAAGCGCGATGCTTCCGGATGGGTCTCGGACATGTTGATCTTTAGAGTGATGTATTTGCGCAATTGCTCGATCGGATCGCCCTCCGCATCGATCTCGGCCAGCGGAGCCAACCATTCAGTCAACGTCTCCTCAAGCAGCGTCACGTAGATATTCTGCTTGCGCGGAAAATAGTAGAGCAGGTTCGGCTTCGACATGCCGGCTCGCTCGGCGATCTGGTCGATGGTTGTGCCGCGGAAGCCATATGTCGAGAAGACGTCCAGAGCCGCGTCGAGGATGAGTCGGCGATTGATCTCCTGAATCCGCGTCGTCTTTTCCGGCGCGTCCTTCAGTTTTTTGCTCTCCGCCCTCGCCATGCCTAGCGTCCCTTTGTTATTTGCCCGGACGGGCCTTTTCGTCGCATCCTGGAACTGCTCTAGAGACTTATAAAGCGCTTGACCGTCTTCCTATGCTCTTCTAGCCTGCATTTTGACCAAGTAGTCAAGTTTTTGATTGTGCTGCAAGTTCAATCATTCGGGAACACAAAACAAGCGGTAACATCCGCTCTTTGGAGGCTTCACAATGTCTAAAGCGGCATACGGGACCAATAACCTTGACGCGTTCTGGATGCCCTTTACGGCAAACCGACAGTTCAAGGAAAATCCTCGTCTTCTAGTCAGCGCCAAGGACATGCACTATAAATCCCATGACGGCCGCGAGGTACTCGACGGCACTGCTGGCCTGTGGTGCTGCAATGCCGGTCATGGCCGGCCCAGAATAGTTGAGGCTGTGCAGAAGCAGGTCGCCGAGCTTGACTATGCTCCGGCGTTTCAGATGGGCCATCCCAAGGCATTTGAGCTTGCCGCCCGTCTCGCTGCGATGCTGCCATCGCCGCTCGATCATGTGTTCTTCACCAATTCCGGCTCGGAGTCGGTCGATACGGCGCTAAAGATTGCGCTGGCATACCATCGCGCCAAGGGAAATGGCACCAAGGTCAAGCTCATCGGCCGCGAGCGCGGTTATCATGGTGTCGGCTTCGGCGGCATTTCAGTTGGTGGCATTTCCGGCAACCGCAAGGCGTTTGGCAATGCCCTCGGCGGCATCGATCATATCCGCCACACGCACGATTTGGCGCGCAATGCCTATACGCGGGGCGAACCGGAATATGGCGCCGAGTTTGCCGATGACCTGGAAAAGGTGGTTGCGCTGCACGACGCTTCCAACATTGCGGCGGTTATCGTTGAGCCAGTCGCCGGGTCGACCGGTGTCCTCATCCCGCCGAAGGGCTATTTGAAGCGCCTGCGCGAGATTTGCACCAAGCACGATATCCTGTTGATTTTCGATGAAGTCATCACCGGATTTGGCCGTCTCGGTACGCCGTTTGCGGTCGATTATTTTGGGGTCGTTCCAGATCTTGTCACCACGGCAAAAGGCATCACCAGCGGCGTCATCCCGATGGGCGCGGTATTCGCATCGAAGCAGATCTACGAAACCTTCATGACCGGCGCGGAAAACATGATCGAGCTTTTCCATGGCTACACCTATTCCGGTCATCCCGTCGCCTGTGCGGCGGCGCTGGCAACACTCGACACTTATGAAGAAGAAGGCCTCCTGACGCGCGCCTCCGAGATTTCAAGTTACTGGGAGGATGCGCTGCATGCACTGAAGGGCCTGCCGCATGTCATCGATATCCGGAACCTCGGACTGATCGGCGCCATCGAGCTTGAGCCAATCGAAGGTGCTCCGACCAAGCGGGCGTTCCAGGCGTTCCTAAAGGCTTATGAAAAGGGTGTGCTGATCCGCACCACAGGCGATATCATCGCGCTTTCCCCGCCGCTGATCATCAGCAAGGGGCAAATCGAGCACCTCTTCGACACACTGGCCGACGTTCTGAAAAATCTGGACTGAGGGCTCTAGGCATGGCGCTCACAGGAAATCTCAGGATCAACGGCGACCGTCTCTGGGACAGCCTGATGGAGATGGCCAAGATCGGGCCGGGCTTGCGCGGTGGAAATAACCGCCAGACCTTGACGGATGAAGACGGCGAGGGCCGCCGCCTGTTCCAGTCCTGGTGCGAGAAGGCGGGCCTTTCCATGGGCGTCGACACCATGGGCAACATGTTCTTTACCCGCGAAGGGACCGATCCCGATGCATTGCCGGTTTATGTCGGCAGTCACCTCGATACCCAGCCGACGGGAGGAAAGTATGACGGCGTGCTTGGTGTGCTCGGCGGGCTTGAACTGATCCGCACGCTCAACGATCTCAATATCAAGACCAAGCATCCGATAGTCGTCGTCAACTGGACCAATGAGGAGGGCACGCGCTTTGCTCCGGCCATGCTGGCTTCGGGTGTCTTCGCGGGCATTCACGATCAGGAGTGGGCGTACGATCGCGAAGACGCCAAGGGCAAGAAGTTCGGTGACGAGCTTGAGCGCATCGGCTGGAAGGGCGATGAAAAGGTCGGCGCGCGCAAGATGCATGCCCTCTTCGAACTGCATATCGAGCAAGGCCCGATTCTGGAGGCCGAGGGCAAGGATATCGGCGTTGTTACGCACGGTCAGGGATTGTGGTGGCTGCAGGTTACGTTGACTGGCAAGGAAAGCCACACCGGCTCGACCCCGATGCCGATGCGCAAGAATGCCGGGCTTGGTATGGCGCGTATCACCGAACTCGTCCACACTGTCGCTATGGCGCATCAGCCGAGTGCAGTGGGTGCAATCGGCCATGTTGACGTCTATCCGAACTCGCGCAATGTCATCCCCGGACGGGTCGTATTTACGGTCGATATACGCTCTCCGGATCTTTCGACGCTGACCGCCATGAAGCAGGAGATCGAGGACAAGGCGCCGAAAATTGCCGAAGAACTCGGTCTGGAGATACTGATCGAAGAGGCAGGACATTTCGATCCGGTGACCTTCGATGAAGGTTGCGTGACCGCAGTGCGCAATGCTGCAGAGCGGCTTGGTTACAGCCACCGCAACATTGTCTCCGGAGCGGGCCACGATGCGTGCTGGATCAATCGTATCGCTCCCACGTCGATGGTGATGTGTCCCTGTGTGGATGGCCTCAGCCACAACGAGGACGAAGATATTTCAAAGGAATGGGCTGCTGCCGGCACCGATGTCCTGTTGCATGCGGTTCTGGAGAAGGCGGAGATCCAAGCCTGACCGATAGACAATAGACAGCGGCATGTTCGAAAAAGACCAAAAAGGGGAACGGACACATGGCTACGAAAGTGATCAAGGGCGGTACGATCATCGCCGCCGACCGCACGTACAAAGCGGATGTGCTGATCGACGGTGAGATCATCGCCGCCATTGGCGCGGATCTTTCCGGCGACGAGATTATCGATGCCGCCGGTTGCTATCTGATGCCGGGCGGTATCGATCCGCATACCCATCTCGAAATGCCCTTCATGGGAACGTACTCCACCGACGATTTCGATACAGGCACATCCGCGGCGCTGGCGGGCGGAACGACGATGGTGGTCGATTTCGTCCTTCCGGGGTCAGATGGTCTACTGGCCGCCTTGCAAGACTGGTTCCAGAAAGCGGGCAAGGCACGCACTGACTATTCTTTCCACATGGCCATAACCAGCTGGAACAAACAGGTTTTCGACGAGATGCCGAAAGTGGTCGAGCGCGGCATCAACACCTTCAAGCACTTCATGGCCTACAAGGGTGCGCTGATGGTGGACGATGACGAGATGTTCGCCTCGTTCCTGCGCTGTGGCGAGATCGGTGCCATGCCGCTCGTCCATGCCGAGAATGGCGACGTGGTTGCCCACCTGCAGCAGAAGCTGCTCGCAGAAGGCAACAACGGGCCAGAGGCGCACGCCTATTCACGCCCGCCGGAGGTCGAAGGCGAGGCCGCCAACCGTGCGATTATGATCGCTGATCAAGCGGGAGTGCCGCTCTACATCGTTCATGTGTCGTGCGAGCAATCGCATGAAGCCATCCGCCGTGCGAGAGCCAAGGGGATGCGTGTCTACGGCGAGCCTCTGATTCAGCATCTTGTTCTGGACGAGAACGAATACAAACACGAAGACTGGGATTATGCCGCGCGCCGCGTCATGTCGCCGCCGTTCCGGGACAGGATCAACCAGAACGGTCTGTGGTCTGGCTTGGCTTCGGGCAGCCTGCAGGTCGTCGCGACGGACCACTGCGCTTTCACGACCGAGCAGAAGCGCTTCGGGGTCGGCGATTTTACCAAGATTCCAAACGGAACCGGCGGGCTCGAAGACCGCATGCCCGTGCTGTGGACGAAAGGCGTCCTTACCGGACGGCTGACGCCGAATGAGTTTGTTGCTGTTACATCGACGAATATTGCCCAGATACTCAACATCTATCCCCGCAAGGGCGCGATCCTCCCGGGCTCCGATGCGGACATTGTCATCTGGGATCCCAAAGCAAAAAAGGTCATCTCGGCAAAGACGCAAAAATCAGCGATCGATTATAATGTCTTCGAAGGCATTGAAGTTACCGGCCTCCCGCGCATGACACTCTCGCGCGGAAACCTCGCCTATAAGGACGGCGAAGTATTAGCCCCTACGGGCAGCGGTCGTTTCATTGAACGCGAAGCCAACCCATCTCAAAACCGCGCACTTTCCACTTGGAAGGAATTGACGGCTCCGCGTAAAGTGGAGCGCGATCCGAAAAACATTCCCGCAGGTGTATAGGCTTATGTCCGTCGTCACGCTCCGACCCAAGGCGAAAACAATGCCACAAGCGGCCAAAAACGTGATCGACGTCAAAGACCTGTCACTGGTCTTCGAGACCAATGACGGGCCGGTCAACGCCTTGTCGAATATCAATCTTTCAGTGGATGGGGGTGAATTCGTTTCATTCATCGGCCCGTCTGGCTGTGGCAAGACCACGCTGCTGCGCGTGATCGCCGATCTCGAGCAGCCGACGTCCGGCTCGATCTCTGTCAACGGCATGACACCATCGGAGGCACGGCAGAAGCGCGCATACGGCTATGTATTCCAGGCGGCGGCGCTCTACCCGTGGCGGACGATCGCCGGCAATATTTCCTTGCCGCTTGAAGTCATGGGCATTCCCAAGGCGGGGCGGAAGGACCGTATCGCCAGGAATCTGGAACTGGTCAATCTTTCGGGTTTTGAGAAGAAGTTTCCATGGCAATTGTCCGGCGGCATGCAGCAGCGTGCCTCCATCGCCCGCGCGCTCTCCTTTGATCCCCACCTTCTTCTGATGGATGAGCCCTTTGGTGCGCTGGATGAGATTGTCCGCGATCACCTCAACGAGGAGCTGCTGAAGCTTTGGGCGAAGACGCAGAAGACCGTGGTCTTCGTTACACACTCCATTCCCGAGGCTGTATTCCTGTCCACGAGGATCGTTGTAATGAGCCCGCGTCCCGGACGCATTCACGAGATCATCGACTGCAATCTCGGCTCGGAACGTACGCTGGATATTCGTGAATCGCCAGAGTTCCTCGAAATCGCCCACCGCGTGCGCGAAGGTCTACGTCACGGCCATTCCTACGACCAGGCGCATCTATGACGCTACAGCGAGGCACATGATGATCATTCGTGCCGCCAGACTGCGCGACATGTCCGAGTGTGCGGAAATCGTAAACGCGTGGATCGATGCGACGAAATGGATGCCGCGGGTTCACCCGAAGGAAGATGTCGCAGAGTTTTATCGCGACACGGTGTTCTCTCGGTTCCAGGTCTTTGTGGCCGAAAATGATAATCACGTGGCTGGAATGGTCGCGCTGGCGCCGGACAACACCGTCAGTGCCCTCTATGTGCGCGCGAGCGAACGTCGCACAGGCGTCGGTAAAGCGCTCCTCGATCACGCGAAGAAAGAGGCCGGCGGCCCGGTCGAACTATGGACATTCGTGGCAAACCGCGATGCGCAGGCCTTCTATCAGCGCGAGGGGTTCAAGGAAATACGCCGCACCGAGGGCGATAACGAGGAGCATCTCCCCGACATCCTCTATCGTTGGCAGCCGGCCGGTTCGGAGACGACGCCATGAACTTCGTCCGCAACAGCGTTATACCTGTGGGCACCGTCCTGATCGGCATTCTTGCACTATGGTACGTATTCACCGTCATTCTCAATGCGCCTTTCGAACGCGATCAGGCTGCGCGGGCGAATACGGCGATTTCGACTAGCCAGCTCATTGCGAACACCATGGCGCAGGAACGTCCGGTCCTGCCAGCGCCGCATCAGGTGGCGGCGGAAATCCGCAAGACCGTCTTCGACATCAGCCCTACATCCAAGCGCAGCCTCGTTTATCATGGCTGGGTGACGCTTTCATCGACGCTGCTTGGCTTTGGCCTCGGAACACTACTCGGGATCCTTCTGGCCATCGCCATTGTCCATTCGCGCACGCTCGACAAAAGCCTGATGCCGTGGATCATCACGTCACAAACCGTACCGATCCTCGCAATCGCCCCGATGATCATCGTTGTGCTCAACGCAGTAAACATTACCGGACTACTGCCCAAGGCAATGATTTCGACCTACCTGTCGTTCTTTCCGGTTGCCGTCGGCATGGTGAAAGGCCTGCGCTCGCCCGAAATCATGTATCTCGATCTGATGCGCACCTATAATGCTTCAAAGGCGCAGGTGTTCTGGAAGCTGCGGTGGCCAGCCTCGATGCCATATCTGTTCACGTCGATGAAGATCGCTGTCGCCATTAGTCTCGTCGGCGCCATTGTCGGGGAATTGCCGACTGGCGCAGTGGCCGGCATTGGCGCGCGGCTGCTTGCCGGGTCCTACTATGGCCAGACCGTTCAGATCTGGGCGGCGCTGATTGCGGCAGCGCTGATGGCGGCGGTCCTCGTTAGCCTGATCGGTCTGATCGCTGCATTCGTCAACCGGCGTATGGGAGCGCGGGCATGAAGCGTTCGCCGCTGGCAATCGTCGCTTTCCTGCTCGCAGCGGCGTCATTGGTGCTGCCGACAGGCGCCGACGGGCCGGGAATCTTCTTCTTCGCAACCCCCGCCTTGTTGTTCGCGGCGTCTGCCTTGGCGCTCTTCGCTTCTGCATCGAACAGTTCTCTGATCGCGCTGCTGATACTGGTTCACCTGGCGGCAATCTTCCTGATCGGCTTGCTTGGCGCCTTTGCGATGGCAGCTCCCGCGATTGGCTATTGGTGTATGGTGGTCGCTGCGTGGTTGCTTGCCTGGCTCGCCGTACAAAGGCTGGCTGCACTGCGGCCCAAATCCTTGACGGCCCAACGAATGGTCAACCTTGCGTTGCCGGTTTTGTTCGGCGCCTGGTTACTGATACTCTGGGAGATCGTCGTTCGCGGCTTTGGCGTACCGCCAATCCTGCTGCCATCGCCTTCCATGATTGCAGCACGGATTGCCGGATCGGTGCCAACGCTCTGGGCAGACTTCCAGCAAACCTTCCTGAAGGCTGCGATCGCGGGCTATGTGATCGGCTGCGGATCGGGCTTTCTCGCGGCTATTGTCGTCGATCGCGTTCCCTTCCTGCGCAAGGGCCTGTTGCCGGTTGGCAACCTCGTTGCGGCACTTCCCGTCGTCGGTATCGCGCCGATCATGGTCATGTGGTTTGGCTCTTACTGGGAATCGAAAGCGGCGGTGGTCGTCATCATGACGTTTTTCCCGATGCTGGTTAACACCGTCGCAGGTCTTGCCGCATCCGGCGCGATGGAACGCGATCTCATGCGTACCTATGGTTCAAGCTACGCGCAGACCCTGTTCAAGCTGCGACTGCCGGCGGCCATGCCGTTCATCTTCAATGCCCTGAAGATCAATTCGACGCTGGCGTTGATCGGTGCGATTGTCGCGGAATTCTTCGGCTCGCCGATTGTCGGCATGGGCTTTCGCATCTCGGCCGAGGTGGGGCGCATGAATGTCGATATGGTATGGGCGGAAATATTTGTTGCAGCACTCGCGGGGTCGCTATCCTATGGGCTGATAACGCTCATCGAAAGGGCCGTTACCTTCTGGCATCCTTCCTATCGAACCTAAAAACAAGAACAGAGGAGAACTAAACATGAAAAACAAAATCGCATTTTCGCTGGGGTTGGTCGCCATGAGCTTGATGAGTGGTTCGGCGCTTGCAGCCGATAAACTCGTACTCCAGCTGAAATGGGTCACCCAGGGCCAGTTTGCCGGTTACTACGTGGCAAAGGACAAGGGCTTCTACGAGGAAGCCGGGCTGGATGTGGAAATCAAGCCGGGCGGTCCCGATGTTGCTCCGCCCCAGGTGATTGCAGGCGGTGGCGCCGATGTTGTGGTCGACTGGATGCCTTCGGCGCTGGCGACACGCGAAAAGGGCTTGCCGCTCGTCAACATCGCTCAACCGTTCAAGCGCTCGGGCATGATGCTGACCTGCCGCAAGGAGACCGGCATAACCAAGCCGGAAGACTTCAAAGGCAAGACGCTCGGCGTGTGGTTCGGCGGCAATGAATATCCATTCCTGTCGTGGATGAACCACCTTGGCCTCAAGACCGATGGTGGACCAGATGGCGTGACGGTTCTGAAGCAGGGCTTCAATGTCGATCCGCTGATCCAGAAACAGGCCGATTGCATATCCACCATGACCTACAATGAATATTGGCAGGTGATCGACGCGGGGATACCGGCCGATCAGCTCGTGACGTTCAAGTATGAGGACGAGAAGGTGGCGACGCTGGAGGATGGGCTCTACGTCCTGCAGAAGAGCCTGGACGATCCGAAGATGGTCGAAAAGCTCGCGAAGTTCGTCAAGGCTTCGATGAAGGGCTGGGACTATACGCGTGCCAATCCGGATGAGGCCGCTACCATCGTGCTCGACAATGACGCCAGTGGTGCCCAGACGGAAAAGCATCAGAAACGCATGGTCGCCGAAATCAACAAGCTGACGGAAGGTTCCGACGGCGTCCTGGACGTAGCGGCAGCTAACCGCACGGTCGAGACATTGCTCGGCGGCGGTTCTGATCCGGTCATCACCAAAAAGCCCGAAGGTGCCTGGACGACGAAAATCACGGACGCCGCGAAGTAGATCGGTACTTCTTGACCCTCCCCCTGGGGGGAGGGACGGACCGCAGGTCCGGAGAAGGTCTGTTCCTTACGGTGCTGGAAAGCCCTGGCCTGCGCTTCGCGCCACCCTCCCCACAAGGAGAGGGACCGGGCGTCCGCCTATTCGCTTACTCCCAATGATCCGGGATCTGACGAACGGCACCCCTGGCAGCGCTGGTCGCCATGGCGCCATAGGCCCGCAGCGCGGTGGTGATCTTGCGCTTGCGCTTTTCTTCCGGCTTCCAGGCCGCCGCACCCTTGGCTTCCATGTGAGTACGGCGGTCAGCGATCACAGCATCATCGACAGCAAGGTGAATCTTGCGGTTGGGTATGTCGATATCGATGATATCGCCCTCATGGACAAGCGCGATCAACCCGCCTTCGGCTGCTTCCGGCGAAACGTGACCGATAGAAAGGCCTGACGATCCGCCCGAAAAGCGTCCGTCCGTGATCAGCGCGCAGGCCTTACCCAAGCCTTTCGATTTCAGATAGCTGGTGGGATAGAGCATTTCCTGCATGCCCGGTCCGCCGCGCGGACCCTCATATCGGATCAGCACGATATCGCCGGGTTTGACGCCGCCATTCAGGATGCCGAGCACTGCACTGTCCTGGCTTTCGAATATGCGGGCCGGGCCAGAAAATTTCAGGATAGACTCGTCCACACCCGCTGTTTTGACGATACAGCCATCTTCCGCGAGATTGCCATAAAGGACAGCGAGCCCGCCATCCTTGGAATAGGCGTGTTCGGCGTTACGGATGACGCCCTTTTCACGGTCGAGATCGACATCGGCGAACCGCCGCTCCTGGCTGAAGGCAACCTGCGTCGGCACACCGCCCGGCGCCGCCATGAAGAAATCATGCACGGATTTGTTCTTGCTGCGAACGACGTCCCAGCGATCGAGCGCTGCACCCAGATTGGCCGCATGTACCGAATAAACCGATGTATCAAGCAGCCCGGCGCGGTCGAGTTCACCGAGAATGCCCATGACACCGCCGGCGTGATGGACGTCTTCCATGTGAACATTGGCAACCGCGGGCGCCACCTTGCATAGAACCGGAACGCGGCGGGACAGGCGGTCGATATCCGCCATGGTGAAATCGACTTCGCCTTCGTGCGCGGCTGCAAGCAGATGCAGCACCGTATTGGTTGACCCGCCCATCGCTATATCCAGCGTCATGGCGTTTTCGAATGCGGCGAACGACGCGATGGAGCGCGGCAGTGCCGTCTCGTCGTCCTGTTCATAGTAGCGGCGCGCAAGATCCACGACGAGGTGACCGGCCTCGACGAAGAGACGGCGTCGATCCGCATGAGTTGCCAGCGTCGAGCCATTGCCCGGCAATGACAGGCCAAGCGCCTCGGTCAGGCAGTTCATCGAGTTCGCCGTGAACATGCCGGAGCAGGAACCGCAGGTGGGGCAGGCGGAGCGCTCGATTGCCTTGACTTCCTCATCGGAGATGCGGTCATCGGCAGCAGCCACCATGGCGTCGACCAGATCGAGCTTCTTTTCCTTGTCGTCCCAGACGACCTTGCCGGCTTCCATCGGTCCGCCGGAAACGAACACGACCGGAATGTTCAGCCGCAGCGCTGCCATCAGCATTCCGGGGGTGATCTTGTCGCAATTGGAGATGCAGACCATCGCGTCGGCGCAATGGGCATTGACCATATATTCGACGCTATCGGCGATGATCTCGCGGCTTGGGAGCGAATAGAGCATTCCATCATGGCCCATGGCGATACCGTCATCGACCGCGATTGTATTGAATTCCTTGGCAACGCCCCCCGCACTTTCGATTTCGCGCGCGACAAGCTGGCCGAGATCCTTCAGGTGAACATGGCCCGGCACGAATTGCGTGAAAGAGTTGACGACCGCAATAATCGGCTTGCCGAAGTCCTCGTCCTTCATGCCGGTTGCGCGCCAGAGCCCGCGGGCCCCCGCCATATTGCGGCCATGGGTGGTTGTGCGTGAACGATAGGGCGGCATTTGCGTAAATCCTGATGATAAATTGCTGAGGAAGTATCTTTATAGAAAAACCACTTCCATGGCAAAAGAATGGAGGTTTGTTGCCCTCCCGGGCCGTTTTATTTCCAATGATTACATAGGCAAGGTCGTTGGCGAATAAAACGAGGCTTAATGTCCCGGTTCAGAACGCTGTAAAGGTCATCGTCGTCAACGATCGGGCGATGCCGGTAATGTCGAGCACATTGTCGTTGATGAATTTGCCGATATCCTGATCCTCGGGAATGTAGATCTTCATCAGCAGGTCGTAGTCGCCGCTGGTCGAATAAAGTTCCGAGACGATTTCGCGTTCGAAAAGCGCAGCAGCCACCTCGTAGGTTTTGCCGGGAAAGCATTGCAGCTGCAGGAAGACGGGTTTCATAAAATTTCACTCCGGAGATCAAGTCTGTTCTCCATAGCCTAATTTGCTTGCGCGCGCAGCGCAATTGCGCGTGAATCACGCGGCACATTACAATGTCCTAACAAAACGTGATGTCTCTCATTCCCCATACGGGGCGCTTTTGTGGCCGTACTGCCACAACCTGGTGCTTGCAAAACCCGCATTGGACCATTGCGGGTTGGCCTGCCTATCCCCCCATGTTATCGTTTTCTTAAGCTCGGGAGGCGAATTTTATCGATCGCAGGTAAGGTTTCTCCGTATCCGCGGCGTTAGTGTGTGTCTGAGTTGGGGGTTTTACTGGTTGATGGACTTTCGAGCGGTTTACAGCCAGATTGAATCGTTCTGCCGGAGCAAATCCTGGACAAGGCCGAAGGATTCGGCAAGGCCGATGCCTTTCCATAGGACGACGCCGGAACCCTATGGATTCGTCCAGAATTCACCCGGACTTATCGGTTTCCGGCTGGCGGGCAGGCAGTTCGTCAGCCAGCGTCGTCCGCGTGGATTGTCTCGCCATCCGAGAAATAGAACTGATCCAATATGGCTGTAAACCGCTCTAAGCGCCCACAGGTCAGTTTGTTTGGTGCAACCCTTTTGGCTTGCACGGCGCTCATTTCGCCCGCCCATGCATTCGATCTTTTCGGCATTCATCTTTGGGGCGAAAAGAAGGATGCCGACGCTGATGCGGTGATCGCTGACCCGCACAAATACACCGTCGAGATTGCTTCGGGCGAAGATAAAGACACCAAAAAGCTGGTCGAAGGGGCTTCCAGCCTCATCGCAGACGAGGACAAGCCTGCTTCGGGAGCTGCTGGGTTGCTGGCCAAGGCGCGGGGCGATTATCGACGCATTCTTGGCGCGCTTTATGCGGAGGGCCGCTATGGCGGGACGATCAGCATCAAGGTCGATGGGCGGGAAGCCAGCGATATTCCTCCTGACGCTAATCTGGCCAACCCGGCACCCGTGGTAATTTCCGTTGATCCGGGGCCGCAGTTCCTGTTCGCGACCGCCCGTATCGAGAACATGGCCCCGCCCACACTCGACCGGAAGGACATGGTCGACCGGCCGGAAAAGCAGGGATTTGCGCCCGGCGAGATCGCAAGGTCAACGGCGATCGTCAAGGCGGAAAGGCTTGCCGTCGATGCGTGGCGCGAGCAGGGCCACCCGAAAGCGAAGATCGTATCGCGCAATGTCCTTGCGAACCACGACAACAACAAGGTCGACGCAACGATCGACGTCGATCCTGATCGCCGCGCCGCCTTTGGTCCCGTCAGGGTGACGGGCACCGAACGCATGGATCCCGAGTTCGTCGCCTTCATCACTGGTCTACAACCTGGCGTCGAGTACGATCCGGACGAAATCGAGCGGGCAAAAAAGCGCCTGTCGCGCCTCGAAGTCTTCCGTTCGGCCCGCATCGAAGAAGCGGATGCGATAACTGATAACGGTTTGTTGCCGATCACGGTCGCCGTGCAGGAACAGAAGCTGCGGCGCTTCGGCCTCGGCGGATCATACTCGACGCTGGACGGTGCGGGTCTGGATGCCTATTGGCTTCACCGCAACCTTTTCGGACGTGCCGAGCGTCTGCGGTTCGATGCCAAGATCGGCGGCATTGGCGCGCAATCCTATAGTCCCGAGGATTATAATTACACCCTTGGCGTGACCTTCACTAAACCCGGTGTCTACACGCCCGATACAGATTTCTTTTCGTCCCTGATCGGCAGACGGGAGGTACTGGATGCCTATACTCAGACCTCGATCACTGCCGAAGCGGGTTTCACCCAGATTTTCTCTGATGAACTGACCGGCAAGATAAGTGCAATTGTCTCCAAGTCCCGCTTTGACGATGATTTCTTTGGCAAACGCGATTTCTTGACCGCCGGTCTCCTCGGCGGTCTCACCTATGACAGCCGGGACAGCAAGGTCGATCCGTCACGGGGCTATTTCCTTGAGGGACTGGTTTCGCCCTTCTACGAATTCGAGTACGGCAATTTCGCCACCAAATTCACTGCCGAAGGCCGCACCTATTACAGTTTCGATGCCGACAACCGTTTTATTCTTGCCGGACGCCTGAAGCTTGGTTCCATCATTGGCGCCGAGGTTTCTGAACTGCCGCCGGACCAGCTGTTCTTTGCCGGCGGTGGCGGTTCGATCCGTGGCTATGCCTATCGCAACGTCGGCGTCAACGTGACCCGCGATGGCGAAACATTTGTCATTGGCGGCCGCTCGTTGGTCGAAAGCTCGGTTGAAGCGCGCATCCGCATGACAAATACGATCGGCATCGTTGGCTTTGTCGATGCCGGTTATGTTGGCGAAGAGTCGTTTCCAGATTTCGCCGATCAGATGCGGCTCGGCGTCGGTGCTGGTCTGCGCTATAATACCGGCCTCGGTCCGATACGGCTCGATTTCGCGGTGCCGCTTGATCGAACGAACGACGATCCCGATTTTGCTTTCTACGTTGGCATAGGACAGGCGTTTTGACCCGGATTATCGCAGCTCTCTTTCTCCTGCTCTTTATGAGCCCGATCCTCGCGCAGGATGCCCTGGCGCAGGCCCAGGACTCTGCAAGTGCGGAGGCTGAAAAATCCTATTTTCTGAGCTTCGTGCAGAACCAGCTGTCCACACCAAACCGGCAGATCGTCATTTCCGGTATTCAGGGCGTTCTCTCCTCCGAAGCCAGCATAGGCAGCATCACGGTCGCCGACCGCGAGGGCGTTTGGCTGAGGATCACCAATGCCAGGATAGTCTGGAGCCGGCTTGCCTTGCTGCGCGGCCGCCTGGATATCAATACGCTCGCCGCCGATCGTATCGATATCCTGCGCAAGCCGTTGCCAGACGAGAGCCTGCCTTCTCCGGAGGCCAAGGGTTTCAGCCTGCCGGAACTGCCGCTGGCGGTGATTCTGCAGCAGCTGAATATAGGGCGGATCGCTTTTGGCGATGGTGTTTTTGGCTTGAAGTCCGAAATTTCCCTGGCTGGCAATCTGACGCTGGAAAATGGGTCACTGGATTCGAACTTGCAGGTGCAACGCCTTGATGGACCGGGCGGCGAATTCCGGATCAAGGCTGCTTATGCCAATCAAAGTCAGCAGCTTGATCTCGATTTGACCTTGAATGAGCCGGAAAACGGCATCGTTGCCAACCTCCTCAACATCGAAGGCAGACCGCCGGTTGCTCTCGCATTGAAAGGCTCGGGCCCGCTCAGCGATCTCCTGTTGCAACTGACCCTCGATGCGGCAGGCAAGCGGGTGCTTACCGGCGATGCGAAACTCGACCGCCAGAGCGATGGGCTCGGTTTCAAGACCAATCTCAACGGTGAAATCGCCGCTCTGATCCCGCCGATGTTTCGGGATTTCTTCGGCAATGAAACGACGCTTATCGTCAACGGCGTGATGCGTGACGCCGGCGGCGTGGGTCTGGACCGCTTGAACATCAAGAGCAACGCGCTGCTGCTCGACGCGAATGGCGAAACGACGAATGACGGCTTTCTCAAACGCTTGAAGGTCGACGCAACGGTCGCCGATCCGACCGGCAAGAAGGTCATTTTGCCGGTCAAGGGGGGGCAAACGACGGTCGACAAGGCCGTGCTGGCTGTAGGTTTTGGGACGAGCACCAACAATGACTGGTCGAGCACCGTCGAAGTGACCAACTTCAGCACGGACAGCTTTGCCTCGAAATCCATCAATCTCGTCGCTAAAGGTCTCGCGGAGAACATCGACAATCCCACGGCGCGCTCGCTCACCTATGATGTGAATGGTGAAGTCGCCGGTATCACGGCCACGCGCGCCGATGTCGCCGAAGCCTTGGGCGAATTGATCCAGCTCAAGATCAACGGCGATTGGAAAGCCGGAACGCCGGTCAATCTGAAGCAGGCGCTGATTGCAGCGAACGGATTCAGCACGGCTCTGGCCGGGACCATCGACAAGTTTGCCTACAGGGGCGACATTTTCGTCAAGGCTTCAAGCCTCGCGCCGTTTTCGGCGCTGGCAGGGCGCGATCTCGCCGGGGCGATCGATTTGAAGGCCAATGGCCTTGTCGAGGCGCTTACCGGTGGCTTCGACCTCATGCTCGATGGTCATGCTACTGGCATGAAGCTTGGTATAGAGGCGGCAGACAAGGTGCTGGCGGGTGAAACGCGGATCACTGGCGGTGTGGCGCGGGGCGAAGCCGGGCTGAGCGCGAAGAATTTCCGGGTTGAAAATCCGCAAACCCTGATAACTGCCAACGGAACTTTCGCGACAGGTGCCGCAAACTTCGATTTCGGCCTCGACCTCACAGACCTCGCGCTGCTTTCCGAGAAAGCCGGTGGCGCACTCAAGGTCAAAGGCAGCGCACGCGGTCAGGACAATATCATCGCCCTCGCTTTTAGTGCCGGGGTCCCTGAAGGAACGCTATCCGGTCGCAAGCTGACACAGGGCGAGCTGACCTTCAACGGCACGCTCTACAAGGACATCGTCGATGGCAAGGTCTCGGGGCTTGCCTTCCTTGATGGCATCCGCGCCGACCTCTCGACGGAAATTGCGCTGCGTCAGGACGAAAAACGGCTGACCAATATCTCCTTTATCGCAGGCGGAACGCGGCTGCGCGGCGATGTTACACAGTCGAAACAAGGCCTCTACAACGGCAATCTGACGCTTGCCTCCAGCGATGTCTCGACGGCTGCGGCGCTTTTCCTGGTGGAGGCGACTGGCAAGGCCGATGCCACCATTGCCCTCTCGCATGACGACGAGAAACAGAACGTCGATATCAAAGGCCAGATCGACAATCTCAAGGCCAACGATATCGTTGTCGGCAAGGCAGCGATCGCATTGGCCGCGCAGGACATTTTCAAGGTTCCTTCCGCGGACGGCACCGTGACTGCATCAGATGTCTCGGCCTCGGGCATTGTGGTCAACAACCTTGACGCTCAGGCAACGCAGGATGGTAAAACGACCAATTTCAAGTTGAACGCCGGTCTGAACAATGGAGCACGGACGTCACTTCAGGGCGCCTTGCAGCCAACGGACAAGGGCTATCTGCTGTCGCTGGCCAATGCCGAACTTACCCGCGGCGCGCTCGCTGCGCGGCTGGTGCAGCCCGCCGCCATCAATGTTGCCGGTAGCAATATATCCTTTGGCAATATCGTGCTCGACGTCGGGCAGGGCAGGGTTACAGTCGGCGGCGAAGTGGCGGAAACGCTCAATCTTGCCGTCGCGATCCAGAGATTGCCGCTCGATATCGCCAATACCATCAAGCCTGACCTTGGACTTGGCGGTGAGATAAATGGTACCGCCAAGGTCGGGGGTACCAGGCAAAGACCCGACGTGAATTTCGACGTGCAGGCCCGCGGGGTCACTGCGGCAGCGCTCAGAAAAGCCGGGCTCGATGCGCTCAATCTTGATGCCAAGGGAACTTCGACCACAGACCAACTCAATGTCGATGCGCATCTGACCGGGTCAGGTGGGCTGGATGCTTCGGCAAGAGGCTCGGTACCTCTGGCACAGGGACAGCTCGGCGTCGATTTCGATTTGAGAAGCTTCCCGTTGACGGCGTTGAATGGCGTTGTCAAAAACCAGAATCTGGCAGGCGTTATTTCGGGCAGGGGCCGCGTCACCGGTACGTTGCAAAGACCCAATGCCGAGTTTGACCTGAAAGGCGCCGGACTTTCGGCCAGGCCTCTGCAGGAGGCCGGGCTGAGCCCGTTGCAGCTTGCGGCAGCCGGCCGTTTTGCCAACAACACGCTGACGCTTTCTTCGGCCAAGGTCGATGGCCCGCAAGGGTTTACAGTTTCGGCAAGCGGCAATGTTCCGGTGTCCGGGTCTGGACTTGGTATCAATGTCACGGGCAATATTCCTTTGTCGCTGGCCAACCGTTTCCTGGCGGATCGCGGCACGCAGGCCCGAGGGAACATCGACCTGACGGCATCCGTATCTGGCAGCTTCGCGCAGCCCCAGATCAGAGGCATGTTCTCCGCCAATGGTGCCGAGCTCGTCGATCCAGAGTCCAACCTCCGCCTTCAGCGCATCGCCCTGCTGGGCAGCATGGAGGGAACGACGGTTACCATCCGTACCTTCAACGCCAGCCTGTCGACCGGCGGCACCATCAGCGCAACCGGGACGATTTCGACCGATGCGGCCGCCAACTTTCCGGCCAATATCGACATCAAACTGGACAAGGCGCGCTATGTGGATGGCACTCTGGTTGCGGCAACCGTTACCGGCGCGCTCGCCATCAAGGGTCCTCTCACGCGCGATCCAGTTATCTCCGGCAATATCAATATCGACCGGGCGGAAATTACCGTGCCCGAAAGCTTTGGCGGCTCGTCTGCCGTTATCGATGTCAAGCACAAGGATCCGTCAAAGGCGGTTAAGCAGACGTTGAAACGCGCCCGGGCCGACCAGCCACAGGTGGCAACGCCAACCGCACGTCCAAGCGTCGTGCGGCTCGATATTAACGTCACAGCGCCCAACAGGATTTTCATTCGGGGTCGCGGTCTCGACGCGGAAATCGGCGGTTCCGTCCGGCTTACCGGGCCGGCAACCAATATCCAGCCGGTTGGCGCGTTCGACCTCATTCGTGGCCGCCTTGGAATTCTTGGCCAGCGCATTACTTTCACCGAAGGCCAGGTCACTCTGGTTGGCGACCTTGATCCGGACATCAACTTCGTTGCCAGCACACAAGGCTCCGATATCACCGTGAATGTCATGGTAAGGGGCCGCGTTTCTGACTTGCAGATCACATTCTCGTCGCAGCCCGAACTGCCGCAGGACGAGGTCATGGCCCGCCTGATCTTCAACCGCTCGATCAGCGAACTGTCCGCCTTCCAGGTAGCGCGTCTCGCCGCGGCGGCAGCAGAACTCGCCGGTGGTTCGAATTCATCCTTGTTGGACAGTCTCCGCAAGAGCACCGGGCTGGATGACCTCGATGTGGTTACTGACAGCCAAGGCAATGCCGGGGTGCGTGCCGGCCGCTATATCCGCGACAATGTCTATCTCGGCGTTGAGGCAGGAGCTGCAGGGTCAACCAAGGGCACCATCAACCTCGATATAACGCCGAACCTCAAAGCAAAGGGAGCAGTGGGTGCCAATGGAGATTCAGGCGCTGGATTGTTCTTTGAAAAGGACTATTGAGGCGGAGCTACCCTCCCCATGGGGAGGGTACAACACCGTACTGTTCTGGAGTGCCTGACCCTGGTTAGCCCTGCACTACTTCCTGGCGCTGTTCGCCAAGTCCCTCGATGCCAAGCGTGATGACATCGCCTTCCTTGAGGAACACATTGGGCTTCTGTCCGAGGCCGACGCCGGGAGGTGTACCTGTCGAGATGATATCACCGGGATGCAGGCTCATGAATTGCGACAGGTATGACACGAGATACTTGACGCCATAGACCATCGTTGCCGATGTACCGTTCTGGTAGCGATGGCCATTGACATCGAGCCACATCTTCAGGTTCTGCGGATCTTCGATCTCGTCCTTTGTTACCAGCCATGGGCCGGTCGGACCGAACGTGTCAGCGCTTTTACCCTTGGTCCATTGGCCCTGGCGTTCAGCCTGGAAAGCGCGCTCCGATACGTCGTTGATCAGGCAATAGCCGGCAACATGGTCCATCGCTTCATCTTCGCTGACATATTTTGCGTGCTTGCCGATGACTACGCCGAGTTCGACTTCCCAATCGGTCTTGAGTGAACCGCGCGGGATTTCAACGTTGTCATTCGGACCAACAATGGCCGAGGTCGCCTTCATGAAGATGATAGGCTCTGGGGGCACCGTTGCCCCCGTTTCAGCAGCATGGTCGGAGTAATTGAGGCCGATGCAGATAAATTTCCCGGTGCCGGCGACGCAGGCACCATACCTGTCTACGTTGACGACCGGCAAGGTCGCCGGATCGATGGCAGCAAGCTTCTTCAAGCCGTCGGGTGAAATCGCATCGCCTGCGATGTCTTTGACGTGGGCGGACAGATCACGCACCTTGCCGTCCTTGTCGACAAGGCCGGGCTTTTCCTGACCAACAGGACCATAGCGCAAGAGTTTCATGGGATAACCTTTTCTTGATTGGAGAGACTAATAGGTGGCACGGCCACCGGAAATATCGAAGACGGCACCGGTCGTGAACGAGCATTCCTCACTGGCGATCCATGTGATCAACGATGCCAGCTCTTCCACCTTGCCGAAGCGCTGCATGGGAATTTTCGAGAGCATATAGTCGATGAATTCTGGCTTAAGCTGCTCGAGGATGGGTGTATCGACCGTGGCAGGGGTAATCGCATTGACAGTGATGCCATCGCCGACAAGCTCCTTGCCGAGTGATTTTGTCAGGCCGATGACCGCCGCTTTGGATGCGCTATAGGCGGAGGCGTTGGGGTTGCCTTCCTTGCCTGCGATGGAAGCGACATTGACGATCCGGCCGTAACCGTTCTTCTGCATGATGGGCACGACAAAGCGGTTGCACAAGAAAAGCCCATGGATGTTGATGTCGAAAACGCGCTTCCACTGATCGATGGGATAATCGGCAACTTTAGCGTTCGGGCCGGTGATTCCGGCAGAACATATCAGAATGTCGATCTTGCCGTGTTTCTCGGCTGTTTCCTTTGCAGCCTTCTCCACTTGATCCGGATCCGAGACGTCAAGCACTACACCGTGCGTTGCCGACGATCCAAGTGCCTCACGCGCCTCATCGATCTTGGCGGCATCGACATCCCAGAGCGAAACCGTACCGCCTTCCGACACGATGCGCTCAGCGGTTTTGAGGCCGATGCCGGAAGCGCCACCGGTAATGACCGCGTGCCGCCCCTCATAGCGCCTGATCGAATTCGCCATATTTTCTGCTCTCCGGCTCAGTGATTATCGCGGGGCAGACCCTTGGTCTGGGCGACGCGCTGATACTTCACGGCTGGCTTCAGCACCATGCCCTCGTCGAGCTGGCCGACCATACCGCGCTGGATTTCCTGCCACGGGGTCTGGCTTGCCGGATATTTGTAACCGCCCGCCGCGATCAGATCGTCCTTCCGTTTCTGCAACTCCTCGTCGTCTATCAGAATATTGGCCGTGCCCTTGTTGAGATCGATCCGCAGATGATCGCCGGAGCGTACCAGAGCCAATCCACCATTCACCGCCGCTTCCGGCGAAGCGTTGAGGATCGAAGGCGAGCCTGAAGTTCCGGACTGACGTCCGTCACCGAGGCAGGGCAGTGCGTGAACCCCCTTCTTCAGAAGGTAAGCCGGAGGTTGCATATTCACCACCTCCGCTGCGCCCGGATAACCGATAGGCCCGGTACCACGCATGATCAGAATGCTGTTCTCGTTAAGGGCAAGCTTCGGATCGTCGATGCGATGATGATAATCCTCTGGTCCATCGAATACTTCGGCAATGCCTTCGAACGCTTCCGGATCGTCCGGGTTGGACAAATAGCGCTCACGGAACTCTTCGGAAATCACGCTGGTCTTCATGATGGCGCTATCGAAGAGGTTGCCCTTCAAGTTGATAAACCCGGCCTTCTTCTTCAGCGGCGCGTCGTAGGTCTTGATGACGTCCGTGTTGAGATTTTCGGCATTTTCGCAGTTTGTGCCGATGCTCTGGCCATTGACGGTCAGTGCGCCTGGATGTGGCAGCTTGCGGGCTTTCATCAACTCCGCAACGACGGCGGGAACCCCGCCGGCACGGTGGTAGTCTTCGCCGAGATATTCGCCTGCCGGCTGCAGGTTGACCAGCAGCGGCACATCATGCCCGATAGCCTGCCAGTCGTCATTGTCGAGGGGAATGTCGAGGTGGCGGGCGATGGCGTTCAGATGGATCGGCGCATTTGTCGAGCCTCCGATGGCCGAATTGATAACGATTGCGTTTTCGAATGCCGCGCGGGTCATGATATCCGACGGCTTCAAATCTTCCCAAACCATATCCACGATGCGCTTGCCGGTATCATAGGCAATCTGGCCGCGTTCACGATAAGGCGCCGGGATCGCAGCGCCGCCAGGCAATTCCATGCCAAGCGCTTCGGCGAGTGAATTCATCGTGGTCGCGGTGCCCATCGTGTTGCAATAGCCGACGGACGGAGCCGACGACGCGACGATGTCCATGAACTGGTCATAGTTGATTTCGCCCGAGGTAAGCTTCTCGCGTGACTTCCAGACGATGGTGCCGGAGCCAGTGCGTTCGCCGCGATGCCAGCCGTTCAGCATCGGTCCTACGGAAAGAGCTATCGCAGGGATATTGACGGTCGCCGCGCCCATCAGCATGGCCGGTGTTGTCTTGTCGCAGCCGATAGTCAGAACGACACCATCAAGCGGATAGCCGAACAGCACTTCAACAAGGCCAAGATAGGCAAGGTTGCGGTCGAGCGCGGCGCCCGGGCGTTTGCCGGTCTCCTGGATCGGATGCACCGGAAACTCGAAAGGAATTCCGCCAGCCGCAATGATGCCGTCACGCACACGTTTGGCCAGCTCGATATGATGGCGGTTGCACGGCGATAGGTCGGAGCCGGTCTGCGCGATGCCGATGATCGGCTTGCCCGATTGCAGCTCGGCGCGGGTCAAGCCGTAGTTCAGGTAGCGCTCCAGATAGAGCGCCGTCATCCCCGGATTGTCAGGATTGTCAAACCACTCCTGCGAGCGAAGTTTTTTCGGGGTGTGGGAAGTCGTCATTGCAAGGAGCTCCTGGGTGTCCGCTATTCCTTGACCGCGCCGGTCATGGAAGAAACATAATAGTCGACAAAGAATGAGTAGAGAATGACGACCGGCAGCGACCCGAAAAGTGCACCTGCCATCAGTGAGCCCCACTCGAAAACATCACCTCGCACCAGTTCCGTCAGGACGCCAACCGGGACAGTCTTGTTTTCCGAGGATTGGATGAAGGTCAGTGCATAGATGAACTCATTCCACGACAAAGTGAAGGCAAAAATACCGGCCGAGATCAATCCCGGTACCGCCAGCGGCAATATGACCTTGATGAGTATCTGCCAACGCGACGCGCCATCCACCAGTGCGCTTTCCTCGAGCTCGAACGGGATCGAACGGAAATAGCCCATCAGCAGCCAGGTGCAGAAGGGTATAAGGAAGGTCGGGTATGTGAAGATCAGCGCGAGTTTGGTGTCATAGATGCCAAACTTGAATACGATGACTGCGAGTGGAATAAACAGGATGGACGGCGGCACCAGATAGGCGAGAAAGATGAGCAGGCCGACGGGGCGCGACCCCGAGAACCGCACTCGCTCTATGGCATAGGCGGCAAAAACAGAGGCCACCAGAGACAGCGCCGTGGCGCACACCGCAACGACCAGTGTGTTCCATAGCCAGCCTGGGTAGGATGTCTCGAACAGCAGGTATTTGATGTGGTCGAGCGTCGGCTTCACGACCCAGAACGGACTGAAATTGTTATAGTCCGTCAACTGCGAATTCGGCTTCACCGCTGTGATCGCCATCCAGTAGAATGGAAATATCAGCACGAAGACGAAGATCGCGAGCGGGAGGTACAGGACGACTATGCGCCGCGGCAGGCGATTGAGATAGCTCATGCCTTGCGCGTCGTCGGTGAGAACATGCGGATTGGTCTGTTCGGTAATGCTCATGTGCGTTTCCTCCTCAATCCTGTCCGCCTTGCTGCCATTTTCGGCGCTGCAGGCCGAAGAATGAAAACAGGATCGATGCAAGCAGGAACGGGATCATGGCAACGGCAATCGCGGCACCTTCGCCAAGTTGACCGCCGGGTATGCCACGCTGGAACGAGAGTGTTGCCATCAGGTGGGTCGCGTTGACCGGCCCACCCTTGGTCAGGACGTAGATAAGCTGGAAGTCGGTGAAGGTGAACAGCACCGAGAACGTCATCACCACCGCAATGATCGGCGTCAGCATGGGCAGCGTGATGAAGCGGAAACGCTGCCATCCGGTCGCCCCATCGAGCGAGGCTGCCTCATGCAGCGATTGCGGGATGGTCTGAAGCCCGGCGAGCAGCGAAATCGCGACGAAGGGGATACCGCGCCAGACATTGGCCGCGATCACCGAAGCGCGTGCGTTGTTGGGATCGCCAAGAAAATTGATCGGGCTATGGATCCAGCCGAGTTTCATCAATGACCAGGAAATGATCGAGAACTGCGCATCATAGATCCACCAGAATGCCAGGGCCGAAAGGACAGTCGGAACCACCCATGGCAAAAGGATAATGGCACGGAAGAACGACTTGAACGGCAGATGTTCGTTGAGAATCAATGCCAGCCAGAGGCCGAAACCGAATTTGAGGATCGACGCGATGAGCGTGTAGAAAATCGTATTGGACACCGCTGTCCAGAAGACCGAATCGCGGGCGAGCGCCTGATAGTTTTCGAGCCCGATGAAAATACCGTCCCTGCCGATCGTCGCATCCGTGAAACCGAGCCAGACGCCAAGGCCGAGCGGATAGGTCAAGAAGCACAGGAGAAAGACGGCGGCCGGCAGCATGAAAAACAAGCCCACGGCAGTATTGCTCCGGGCAATATTTCCGAAGGCCAAGGGCTGCTTCGCAGTTGTCGTCATTGTCATCGGATATCTCCGGTTGCCAAACTAGCTTGATGAGTTGGCTTCCGCTGCCTTTCGGGACAGCGGAAGCCGGTCTTGTTGCCTAAACCTTGTAATAGCGGTTCGCCCGCTTCTCCGCTTGGGCGATGGCGTCTTCTGGCGTCATCTGGCCGGTAACGGCGGTCGCGTACATATCGACCAGGACATAGTCGGCCATGGTTCCCGCCGAGGCTGCACCGAGCGGACCGGCATAGCCGTTCGGCCGCAGGGTTTCGGAAGCCTTGGCATAGGCAGCATGGATCGGATTGGCTTTCCACACCGGATTGGCGGCGAACTCCTTCAATGGCTGGCAGCAATAGGCGCTGGCACCCTCGATCCAGGCGTTCATGTTGTCGGCCTGATACATGAACTGCAGATAGGCTTTCGCGGCCTCCGGGTATTTGGTGTGCTTGAAGATCGAAATAGTCGATGTCTGGTGCAGCTCGACCGATTGACCGACCGGCCCGATTGGCAGATTGGTCGAACGCATGTCGTCGGCGATCGCCTTCATTGCCGGATCCTTCAGGGCGGCGTAGTAAACCGACACGCCATTGGCCGTCAGTGACACCTGACCGGCAAGGAATGCGCGGTTGTTGTTGACGTCCTGCCAGCTTTCCGTACCCGGAATGAAGGTCTTGTAGAGCTCCTGCGCATATTTGACGGATGCCAGGGTTTCGGGGCTGTTGATCACCACCGTGCCGCTTTCATCGACCATCTTGCCGCCATGGCTCCAGAGCAGCCAATGGGCATAGTTGTTGCCGTCGCCGACCGCCTTGCCATGCGGGAAGCCCGCTGGCGTCCCCTTTGCCTGCATGGCCTTGCAAAGTTCGAGGAAACCAGCCGTATCTTTCGGGAATTCGCTGAAACCTGCCGCCTTCATGTGGCTGTCGCGATAGACGACCGCGTTGCCTATGGCGCAAAGCGGCAGCGCGATGAACTTGCCGTCGCGCTTGGCATAGCCTTCGAGGCCTGGATACCAGCCGCCATGTGCTCCGCCGAGATATTCGCCAAGTTCGGTCACATCGACGAGCTTGTCCGGATATTGCTGCGGATCATCGAACCAGCTCATGACCATGTCCGGGCCCGAGCCGACATTGGCCGCAACGGCAGCCTTCGGGCGAACGTCTTCCCAGCTCTCCTTGTCGATGCGCACCTGAACGCCGGTGGCGTCGGTGAACTTCTTGGTGTTGGCGAGCCACGCGGCTTCTTCGGCCGGGACAAACGGCACCCAGCGCAGGAGGCGGAGGGTGGCGCCCTCTTCCGGTTTATAGGCGGGCGCCGATTGCGCGAAGGCCGGCGTGAGACCGAACCGGTTCAGTCCGGCTGCGGCCACGAGCCCGGCAGATGCGCCGAGTAGATGTCTTCTGTTGATGGTCATTGATGCTCCTCCATTTAACGACCGGATAAACTAGAAAGGCTTGTTCGAAATGCTCCCGCATTCCGGGCCTGTGCGGGGAATCGTATCCGGCATCTGCACCCCGACTGGCAGATACCGGCGAGCTTCAGGCCAAACGCTTGCCCGTCTCCGCATCGAACAGATAGGTTGCCTCCGCGTGGATCGACAGGCCGACGGTTTCGCCGGGTTTCGCACTGATGCGCTGATGGAAAACACCGGTGATAAGATCACCGCCGACGCGCATGATCATCTGGGTTTCCGACCCGGTTGGCTCGATGACCACCACTTCGGCCGGGATACCGCCATTTGCAATTGTCATGTGCTCGGGACGTAGACCATAGATCAGCGTGCGGCCCTTGGCGCTTTCCGGTGCCTTCACCACAGGCAGGACGACGCCCTTTTCCGTCGTAAATTTCTGCCCGTCGTTCGGATCGAGCCTGCCCTTGATCATATTCATCGCCGGTGAACCTATGAAGCTTGCCACGAAAAGATTGGCAGGCTGGTCATAAAGCTCGAGCGGTGCGCCAATCTGTTCAACCAGCCCGTCATGCATCACCACGATCTTGTCGGCCATGGTCATGGCTTCGATCTGATCATGCGTGACGTAGACAGTGGTTGTTTTCAGGCGCTGGTGCAATTCCTTGATTTCCGCGCGCATGGCGACGCGCAGCTTGGCATCGAGGTTGGACAGCGGCTCATCGAACAGGAAGACCTGCGGATCGCGCACGATGGCGCGGCCCATGGCAACGCGCTGGCGCTGACCGCCGGAGAGCTGGCGTGGAAAGCGGTCAAGCAGCGGCGAGAGCCCGAGGATCTCTGCTGCGGGCTTCACGCGCTTGTCGACCTCCGACTTTGGCGCACCCTTGAGCTTCAGCGAGAAGGCCATATTGTCGGCGACCGTCATGTGCGGATACAGCGCGTAGTTCTGAAACACCATGGCAATATCGCGCTCTTTCGGCGCGAGGTTGTTGACAACCTTTCCGCCGATCTTGATCTCGCCCGCAGAGATGTTCTCAAGCCCTGCCAGCATGCGCAGCAATGTGGACTTGCCGCAGCCGGAAGGCCCGACGAGAATGACGAATTCGCCGTCGGCGATCTCGATGTCGACACCCTTGATAACCGGGTGTGTCCCGAATGATTTTCGTACATTGGCGAATTCAACCGATGCCATGCCTTCTCCTCCAAAATTTCTGTGAGACAACGTTTTTCAATCGCTGTCGAAATATTATCAGCCGCGTCCGACGAGCGGCATCTTCGTTGCCATGATCGTCATCGTCAGTACATTGGCCTCCAACGGCAAGCTTGCCATATGCACCACCGCATCGCCGATATAATGCGCCGGTATTGTTGGCTCGCTGGCGGTCTCGCCATTGGCTTGTAACACGCCGGTTGCCATCTTCGATGTCATCTCGGTTGTGGCATTGCCGATATCGATCTGACCGCAGGCGATGTCGAATGGTCTGCCGTCCAGCGCTGTCGACTTGGTCAGGCCGGTCACGGCATGTTTCGTTGCCGTATAGGGTGCGGAGTTCGGCCGCGGTGTTTGGGACGAAATCGAACCATTGTTGATGATGCGACCACCGCGTGGTGTTTGCGCCTTCATCAATTTCATCGCCTGCTGCGTGCACAGGAAAACACCGGTGAGATTGGCGCCGACAATCGAATTCCAGTGATCGAAGGTAAGTTCTTCCATCGGGATATTCGGAACATTAACCCCTGCATTGTTGATAAGCAGGTCGAGCCGCCCGAAATCGGATTTGATTGCGTCGAACAGCTCAGCAACCGATTTCGGATCGCTGACATCGGCGGAAATGGCTTTTACGGTGCCGCCTGTTTCGGTCCCCAATGCCCTGGCGGCATCCTCCAGGACATCTCTGCGGCGTCCCGAAATCACGACCGTATAACCTGCGCCAAGCAGCGCCGTGGTAATGGCCTTGCCGACGCCGGTACCGCCGCCGGTAACCAGCGCGATCTTGCCCTTGCCTGAATCCTCTTTACTCATGCCGCAACGTTCCCGCCCAGTTCGTCTTCGATATGGGCCTTGATGATATCATCAAAGGCAGTTTCTGCCTTGAAGCCGAGCTTCGTTGCACGCGTCGTGTCGAAATCCGTCGCCCATCCGGAGACGATTTTCTGAATGGTTGCATCGGGTTCGCGGCGGATCAACTTGACCGCCTTTTCACCGGCCACACGGCGCAGCGCGGCGATTTCCTCGCCGACGAGCGCTGAAAGCCCCGGCATCGAAAGATTGCGGCGTGCACCGACCTTGTCGAGATCGAGCGTGGCGGCGTGGATGAAGAACCCGACGGCAGCGCGCGGGCTGGCAAACCAGTGGCGTACATTCTCATCGACCGGGAGTATCGCCTCCTGGCCTGCCAAGGGTTCGCGCAGGATATTGGAAAAGAAACCGGATGCTGCCTTGTTGGGCTTGCCTGGACGAATGCAGATAGTCGGCAAACGAATCCCGATCCCGTCGAAGAAACCGCGACGGCTGTAGTCAGACAGAAGCAGTTCGGAAATTGCCTTCTGCGTGCCGTAACTGGTCAGCGGGGTTGTGAAAAACTCGTCGCCGATCTTGTCCGGAAACGGCGTTCCGAACACGGCGATGGACGAGGCAAATACCACGCGGGGCTTGTAGGGGGCGTTTCGGCTTTCCAGCCGGATCGCCTCGAACAATGCGCGCGTGCCATCGAGATTGACCTTGTAGCCCTTTTCGAAGTCCGCTTCCGCTTCACCGGAGACAATGGCGGCGAGATGGAAGATCATGTCGGGACGGCTTGCGATCAGTGATTCCGCCACGCCAGGGTCAGAGAGGTCTGCCGCCTTGGTCACGGAAATGTCGGCAAGGGGTTCGGGTGCAGCGGGCTCGATGACATCGACCAGTGTCAGTCTGTCGATGTCTGCGCCGAGCGAACCGGCCTCTGCAGCGATCCTGTCGAGCAATTTGCGGCCAACCATTCCGGCTGCACCGATCACCAAAACATGCATAAGAAGAAGTCCTCCCTGCAAGCCCCTCCCGGGCTCGTCGCACTAATATATAAGAACGTGGTGCAAAGTTATGCACACTGACTAGCATTCATCAAGCGTTTTATGGTAGCGCTGTCATAAATCTTGTCAATCGCACTGGATTGGTGCCAATGCCGCGCAAACGCAACGCTCACCGAAGTCCCGATATGCCGACGCTTGCCGATGTTGCGCGGCTTGCGGGCGTCAGTGAAATCACCGCGTCACGCGTTGTCCGAGCTCAAGGCCCCATCGCCGATGCGACAAGAGCGCGTGTGCTGACGGCCATCACCGAGCTTGGTTATATTCCGAATCGTGCCGCTGGCAGCCTTGCTTCAGCGGGGTCCACGCTGATGAGCGTACTGTTGCCATCGCTTTCCAACATAGTCTTTCCAGACGTGTTGCGCGGCATTCACACGGCGCTCATGGAAACGGCGTTTCAGCCGGTAATCGGTGTCACGGACTACGATCCGCTGATCGAAGAGCGGATTCTCGTCTCCTTTCTTGCATGGCAGCCGGCAGCAGTGATTCTCGCAGGCCTGCATCACACGCCTACCGCGCGCCGGCATCTTGAGCATGGCCGCTTTCGGGTCGCCGAGTTGATGGACATCGATGGCGAGCCTGTAGACATTGCGGTTGGCATGTCGCACCGCCAGGCTGGCTATGAAACCGGAAAACATCTCGTCCGGCGCGGCTATCGCCGCTTCGGCTATGCCAGGCACAATGTAACGACCGACGATCGCGCCAGTGCCCGCTATGAGGGGCTTTGCTCGGCATTGCAGGAGGCTGGCCTGTCTCTGGTTGCCGAACATTGTTATCCCGACGCGAGTTCGACCAAAGCCGGGCGCGACGCGCTGGGGATACTCCTTGCCGCCCATCCCGCTCTGGACGTCGTGGTATTCCCGAATGACGATATGGCGATGGGCGGCATTTTTCACTGCATGCATGCGGGAATCGCCGTGAAGGAGAAGCTCGGTATATTTGGGTTCAATGGGCTCGATATCGGCCAGGCCATGCCCATGCCTCTGTCTACGATCCTCTCGAAGCGCTTCCTGATTGGAAAAACCGCCGCCGAAAAATTGCTTGAGAGCCGCGAGCGGCCCGCCGAAAAGACCATCATCAATACAGGGTTCGACATTATCGAAGGCGCAACCGCGTAGGAAATGAGCCAAGTTCGTTTACCATAGATTGACACAAGCTTTCATTTTCGTTTTCGTATAGACTGCAGAAAAACGAAAATGAAAGCGCACGCCATGTTTCTCGCTCCCAGGCACGCCGAAATTCTGGAAATGGCCAAGGAGCACGGGCGCGTTCTCGTGGACGATCTCGCCGTTCACTTCAATGTCACGCCGCAAACGATCCGCAAGGATCTCAACGACCTGTGTGACCAGCGCCTGCTCAACCGCATCCACGGCGGCGCGCTGTTTCCCTCGGGCGTCCAGAATTTGGAATATGAGGCGCGGCGTTTGATTGCTGCGAGCGAAAAGGAAGCGATTGGCCGGGCCGCGGCCGACCTTATCCCCGACAATGCCTCCTTATTTGTCAACATCGGCACCACTACGGAAGCGGTAGGTCAAGCCTTGCTCGACCGCAAGGGGCTGATGATAATCACAAATAATATCAATGTTGCCAATAAGTTGCGGATTTACCCGGACATTGAGGTGGTTATCGCAGGCGGTGTCGTGCGTGGGTCGGATGGCGGTATCGTCGGCGAAGCGGCGGTTGATTTTATCCGTCAGTTCAAGGTGGATTTCGCCGTCATCGGCACGTCCGCCATCGACAGCGACGGTGCGCTGCTTGATTTCGATTTTCGCGAGGTCAAGGTGGCGCAAGCAATCATGGCCAATGCGCGCCATGTGATCCTCGTCTCTGATTCAACCAAATTCGAGCGCACAGCACCCGTTCGCATAGGCCATCTTTCGCAAGTACACACCTTCATTACCGATCGCTGCGAGAGTGAAGCAATCCGCCAGATTTGCGTCGATGCGGACGTTCGGCTCATCGAAACTTCGATCTGACAATGCTCTTGTGCGGCGCAGCCATGCGCGGTATAGTTCCTTTTAGTTTCGTATTGGTTTCGTAATGCTTCCGTATGCCCTTCGCACTTGCGAAGAAATGGTGCGTTGCGAAATGGGGAGCGCAGGATTGTCCAATTTGGTCGACATGGTTTACGACATTTTTGTCATCGGCGGCGGCATCAATGGATGCGGCATTGCGCGCGATGCTGTCGGCCGCGGCTTTTCGGTATTCCTCGCGGAAATGAGCGACCTTGCCAGCGGCACATCCTCTGGCTCGACCAAACTCATCCATGGCGGTTTGCGCTATCTCGAATATTACGAATTCCGGTTGGTGCGCGAATCGCTGATGGAGCGCGAAGTGCTCTGGGCCAGTGCGCCGCATATCATCTGGCCGCTGCGTTTTGTTCTTCCGCACCATGCTGGCCTACGTCCAGCCTGGCTCTTGCGGCTCGGACTTTTCCTTTACGATCATATTGGCGGGCGCAAGAAGCTTCCGGCCACACGCACCCTGGACATGACGCGCGATCCGGCAGCCAAGCCGCTGAAGTCGCTCTATACCAAGGCCTTCGAATATTCCGACTGCTGGGTCAACGATGCGCGGCTGGTCGCGCTCAATGCCCGTGACGCGGCTGATCGCGGCGCGGTCATTCGCACACGTACGAAAGTTGTCAGTGCCCGCCGCGATGCGGATCACTGGACGCTGACCCTGCAGGACGGGTTGACCGGGGCGACGGAGGAAGTCCGCTCACGTCTTCTGGTCAATGCCGCCGGTCCATGGGTCGATGAAGTTCTGACTGGTGTCGTCGGCAGCAACAATGCGCACAACGTTCGTCTCGTGCAGGGCAGCCACATCGTCGTGAAGAAGAAGTTCGACGATCCCCGCGCGTATTTCTTCCAGAACACCGACGGGCGCATCATTTTCGCCATTCCCTACGAACAGGATTTCACCCTCATCGGCACCACCGACCAGGACTATCACGGCAATCCGGCTGAGGTGAAAATCAGCGATGCCGAGATCGACTATCTCTGCGCTGCCGCCAGCGAATATTTTGTCGAGCCGGTGAAGCGCGACCAGGTCGTCTGGACCTATTCGGGCGTGCGCCCGCTTTACGATGATGGTGCCTCGAAGGCGCAGGAAGCGACGCGCGATTACGTACTGAAGACCGACGCGCCCCAAGGCCTGGCGCCGCTGATCAATATATTCGGCGGAAAAATCACCACCTTCAGGCGCTTGTCCGAGCATATGCTGGAAAAGATCGAAGACCAGCTTGGCAAGCGCGGCAAGCCTTGGACGGCGGCCGGAACACTACCGGGCGGTGACTTTGCAGCAACCGCTTTTGATGCGGAGTTAAAGAAGCTCAAAGCCGATTATCCATTTCTCGACGCACGCCATGCGCATCGCCTGTTCCGGCTCTACGGTACCAAGGCACGTACACTGCTTGGCAAAGCCGCTTCTATCGCCGATCTTGGCAGACATTTCGGCTCTGACCTTTATGAAGCCGAAGTGCGTTATCAGATCGAGCATGAATGGGCGGTGACGGCTCAGGATGTTCTCTGGCGGCGGACAAAGAAGGGTTTGCATTTAAGTGGCGATGAGGCCGCTGCGCTCGACCGTTTCATGGAAAATGCGGTCGATAGACGGCGTCAGATTGCGGCGGAATAGAATTGAGTGACACGGTGCAGACAGGTCTGCACCGTCTCTGGGAGGAGTAAGAATGTTGGAACTGCGGAATGTATCCAAGGTAGTGGGTGGAAAACCCCATCTCAGCGATATATCGCTGACTTTGGAACATGCAACGCTGAACGTCCTGCTCGGGCCGACCCTGTCCGGCAAGACCAGCCTCATGCGCATCATGGCAGGATTGGACGTGCCGACCTCCGGCTCGGTCTGGTTCGATGGCAAGGACGTGACAGGCGTACCGGTCCAGAAGCGCTCGGTCGCCATGGTCTATCAACAGTTCATCAATTACCCGGCCTTTACGGTCTACGAGAACATTGCTTCGCCGATGCGTGTGGCCGGCGCCGACAAAGCGACAATCGACCGCGAAGTGCGCAAGGCCGCCGAGATGTTGAAACTTACGCCCTTCCTCGATCGGACGCCGCTCAATCTTTCCGGCGGCCAGCAGCAGCGCACTGCGCTGGCGCGCGCTATCGTAAAGAACGCCAAGCTGGTTCTGCTCGACGAGCCGCTTGCCAATCTCGACTATAAGCTGCGCGAGGAACTGCGTCAGGAATTGCCGAGGATTTTCGCCGAGTCCGGTACGATTTTCGTCTATGCCACAACCGAGCCACACGAAGCCTTGCTGCTTGGTGGCAACACGGCGACCTTGTCCGAAGGTCGAATCACCCAGTTCGGGCCAACCATCGATGTCTTCCGCCGGCCCGACGATCTGATAACTGCACAGACTTTTGCCGATCCGCCACTCAACACGATTGCGCTGGCGAAGTTTGGCAAGGCATTTCAGCTTGAAGGCGGCGTTGCGCTGCCGGTACCAGCACATCTCGCGGAGTTCGCCGACGGTACATATACGATCGGTTTCCAGCCGCATCATGTGAATACGAGCCGCAGGAACCCTGACGAGATCGGCCTCAAAGCTACGGTCACGGCTACCGAAATCACGGGTTCTGAAAGCTTTGTCCACCTCTCCTTCGCCGACGCGCGTTGGACGATGCTGACGCATGGCATCCATATCTATGCGCCCGATGAGGAGATCGATATCTTCATCGACCCGCGCAATCTGGTGATTTTCGACGCGAGCGGCAATTCCGTCAGCCGTCGCCAGAAGCTGGCGGCATAGGGGGGAGCCATGGCACGCATCGACCTCAACCATATTCGCCACGCCTACGGTCCCAACCCGAAATCGGATAAGGACTATGCGCTGAAGGAAGTGCACCACAGCTGGGAAGACGGCGGTGCCTATGCCCTGCTCGGACCGTCCGGTTGCGGCAAGACTACGCTCTTGAACATCATATCCGGGTTGATCCATCCCTCGCACGGACAATTGCTGTTCGACGGCGTCGACGTGACGAACCTGTCCACGCAGGAACGCAACATCGCGCAGGTGTTCCAGTTCCCGGTCATTTACGACACGATGACCGTTTACGACAATCTCGCCTTTCCTTTGCGCAATCGCGGCGTTCCGGAAGCGGAAATCGATCGCAAGGTGCGCGAGACGCTGGAGATGATCGACCTTGCCAGCTGGGCCAAAAAGAAGGCCCGCGGCCTTACCGCCGACCAGAAACAGAAGATTTCGCTCGGCCGCGGGCTCGTCCGTTCCGATGTCAACGCGATCCTTTTCGACGAGCCGCTTACCGTTATCGACCCGCACATGAAGTGGGTGCTCCGGTCGCAGTTGAAACAGTTGCACCAGCGCTTCGGCTACACGATGGTCTATGTCACGCACGACCAGACGGAGGCACTGACCTTCGCCCAGAAAGTCGTGGTCATGTATGACGGCGAGATTGTGCAGATCGGCACGCCGGAAGAACTGTTCGAGCGGCCGAAACACACTTTCGTCGGGTACTTCATCGGCTCGCCCGGCATGAACGTCATGCCCGTGAAACTTTCCGGCGGGATCGCTCAGATCGGCAGCCATCAGATCCAGCTGCCTTCGCCGGCGATGCCCGCCAATGCTAAGATCATCGAGCTTGGCATCCGGCCAGAATATGTGCGCCTCGGGCGCACCGGGATGCCGGTAAAAATTGCCAAGGTCGAGGACATCGGCCGGCACAAAATCGTCCGGACCCGGCTCGAAAACCAGGACATCGCCATCATTGTCGAGGAGGGCGGGGATATTCCGGCCGAACCGCACATCGCCTTCGATCCAAAAGGCATCAACATCTATGCAGATAGCTGGCGCGTGGGGGGACAATAGCCATGGAGAAAACCTGGAACAACAAAGCCTGGTTCATGGTCTTGCCCGTACTGCTGCTCGTGGCCTTTTCAGCTGTCGTCCCGCTGATGACCGTGGTCAACTATTCGGTGCAGGATACTTTCGGCAACAATCAGTTCTTCTGGGCTGGCACCGACTGGTTTGACGAAATCCTCCACTCCGAGCGCTTTCATGCAGCGCTCGGGCGCAATCTCATCTTCTCCTTCATTATCCTTGCGATCGAGATCCCGCTGGGCATCATCATTGCGCTCAATATGCCGCGCAAGGGCTGGGGGGTTCCCGTCTGCCTGGTCCTGATGGCACTGCCGCTCCTCATTCCGTGGAACGTGGTCGGCACGATCTGGCAGGTCTTCGGCCGCACGGATATCGGTCTGCTCGGCCATACGCTGGAAGGGCTCGGCATCCACTATAATTACGTCCAGAACCCGATGCACGCATGGGTCACCGTTATCATCATGGATATCTGGCACTGGACGAGCCTCGTCGTGCTTCTCTGCTATGCCGGTCTCGTGTCCATTCCCGATGCGTTCTATCAGGCGGCCAAGATCGACGGCGCGTCGCGCTGGGCGGTCTTCCGTTATATCCAGTTGCCGAAGATGAACCGCGTGCTGCTGATCGCCGTACTCCTGCGCTTCATGGACAGTTTCATGATCTACACCGAACCCTTTGTCGTCACTGGCGGTGGACCCGGCAATTCGACGACGTTCCTGTCGATCGACCTCGTCAAGATGGCGGTCGGCCAGTTCGACCTCGGGCCCGCCGCGGCCATGTCGATCATCTACTTCCTGATCATTCTCTTGCTGTCATGGGTCTTCTACACCGTCATGACCAACTACGATGCGGAGCGCTGATATGAGCGTGCAGAACGACGCACTTGCACGAACGAGCGGGCGGCCCGAAGCCGAACAGCGCCAGATTGACAAGGCGCTGGCCCGTCGCATGCGCAAGCGCGGCGACGAATCCAAATTCTGGTGGCTGATCCCGACGCTGTACATCATCTTTTTGATGCTGCCGATCTACTGGCTCATCAATATGAGCTTCAAGACCAACCAGGAAATCCTTGGCGCTTTCTCGCTGTGGCCGCAGAACCCGACCCTGCACAACTATACGGTCATCTTCACCGACCCATCCTGGTACAAGGGCTATATCAATTCCATCATCTATGTGGTGATGAACACGGTGATCTCGGTGCTGGTGGCGTTGCCTGCAGCCTATGCCTTCTCACGCTACCGGTTTCTCGGCGACAAGCATTTGTTCTTTTGGCTGCTCACCAACCGCATGGCGCCGCCGGCCGTGTTTGCGTTGCCGTTCTTCCAGCTTTATTCGGCCTTTGGCCTGATCGATACGCATATCGCCGTAGCGCTGGCGCACTGCCTGTTCAATGTACCGCTCGCCGTGTGGATTCTCGAAGGTTTCATGTCCGGGGTCCCCAAGGAGATCGATGAGACGGCTTATATCGATGGCTATTCATTCCCGCGCTTCTTCGTGAAGATATTCGTACCGCTCATCGCCAGTGGCATCGGCGTTGCCGCCTTCTTCTGCTTCATGTTCTCGTGGGTGGAATTGTTGATCGCCCGCACGCTGACGACCACTGCGGCCAAACCGATCGCTGCCATCATGACCCGCACGGTTTCCGCCTCCGGCATGGATTGGGGCGTTCTGGCCGCGGCCGGTGTGCTGACGATCATCCCGGGCGCCATCGTTATTTATTTTGTCCGCAACTACATCGCCAAGGGCTTCGCCCTGGGGAGGGTTTAATGGAAACGACCAGGCGTTGGCCTGTAGTGCTGGCGGCTGTCGTCGCCGCTTTTGCAATCATGGTCGGGCTGCTCGTGGGCGCCGTCCCTCTCAAGGACGGCGCGCGTGACTGGTTCGCTCCATTGGTCAAAGGCGGTTGGATGGCCTGGACCTTCCCGACCGCACTATTTTTCCTGACCATTTTCTTTCTGATGTCGCTGATGGCCGTATGGGAATATGCCTCGCCGGGCGGCAATCCGCGTGTTGGTATCCTGCGCTTTGAAACCACACGCGGCGACCGCCTGTTCGTGTCGTTGCTCGGCAGCGCCTTCATTCATCTCGCCTGGCTTGGACTTGTCGGTCCGAACCTCTGGTGGGCTTTGGCTTTATCCGTGGTCTACGCCATCGGTGTATTCCGCTATGTCTAGAAATTAGGTGTAGGGCATCCCGCCCCGCACTTGACGATGCAATCGCAACTCTGGGAGGACACTACTATGCGAACGCGAATTCTAACGACAACCACAGCCTTGGCGCTGCTGTTCGGTGCAGGCAGTGCCTGGGCCGGAATGGACGAAGCCAAGGCATTCCTGGACAAGGAGATTGGCGACATGTCGACCCTCGACAGGGCGGCACAGGAAAAGGAAATGCAGTGGTTCGTCGACGCGGCGAAGCCCTTCGCCGGTATGGACATCAAGGTGGTTTCCGAAACCATCACCACGCACGATTACGAGTCCAAGACACTCGCCAAGGCATTCACAGATATCACCGGCATCAAGATCACCCATGATCTGATCGGTGAAGGTGACGTGGTCGAAAAGCTGCAGACGCAGATGCAGTCGGGCGAAAACATTTATGACGCCTATATCAACGATAGCGATCTGATTGGTACGCATTGGCGCTATCAGCAGGCACGCAACTTGACCGACTGGATGGCAAACGAAGGTAAGGATGTCACCAATCCGGGCATCGACGTCGATGATTTCATCGGCAAATCGTTCACGACAGCACCGGATGGCAAGCTTTATCAATTGCCAGACCAGCAATTCGCGAACCTGTACTGGTTCCGCTATGACTGGTTCAACGACGAAAAGAACAAGGCGGATTTCAAGGCAAAGTATGGCTATGATCTCGGCGTACCGGTCAATTGGTCGGCCTACGAGGATATCGCCGAGTTCTTCACCGGCCGGGAGATCGATGGCAAGAAAGTCTTCGGCCATATGGACTACGGCAAGAAGGACCCATCGCTTGGCTGGCGCTTTACCGATGCGTGGCTTTCCATGGCTGGCAACGGCGACAAGGGTATCCCGAATGGTCTGCCAGTCGATGAATGGGGCATCAAGGTCAACGAAAAGTCACAGCCAGTTGGCTCATGCGTCGCTCGCGGCGGTGATACCAATGGTCCAGCCGCGGTTTACTCGATACAGAAATATCTCGATTGGCTGAAGGCCTATGCACCGCCGGAAGCTCAGGGCATGACCTTCTCCGAATCCGGGCCGATCCCCGCCCAAGGCAATGTCGCCCAGCAAATCTTCTGGTACACGGCCTTCACCGCAGACAGCGTCAAGGACGGACTACCGGTCGTCAATGCCGACGGTACGCCGAAATGGCGCATGGCCCCCAGCCCGCATGGCGTTTACTGGAAAGACGGCATGAAGCTCGGGTATCAGGATGCGGGTTCGTGGACGCTGCTTAAGTCCACTCCGGATGATCGGGCCAAGGCTGCGTGGCTCTATGCCCAGTTCGTGACATCGAAGACCGTCGACGTTAAGAAAAGCCATGTTGGCCTTACCTTCATTCGCCAGTCCACGCTCGATCACAAGAGCTTCACCGACCGTGCGCCAAAACTCGGCGGTCTGGTCGAGTTCTATCGCTCGCCGGCACGCCTGCAGTGGTCGCCGACGGGTACCAACGTTCCGGACTATCCGAAGCTGGCTCAGCTCTGGTGGCAGGCGATCGGCGATGCGTCTTCCGGTGCGAAATCCGCGCAGGAAGCCATGGACTCGCTGTGTTCCGAGCAGGAGAAGGTTCTCGGACGCCTCGAAAAGTCAGGCGTGCAGGGTGATATCGGTCCGAAACTGGCCGAAGAACATGACCTTGCCTACTGGAATGCCGATGCCGTCAAAAACGGCCATCTGGCACCCCAGTTGAAGATCGAGAACGAGAAGGAAAAGCCCCAGACCGTCAATTACGACGAGCTGGTCAAGAGCTGGAGCAAGTAAGTTCCAAGCATTTTGGTGGGGGGAGGGGTGGCGCTTCGGCGCCGCCCCTTTTTCTATTGAGCCACACCATAAACCTGCAGCAGGCTCTTCATGCGGCTAACCGCAAGCTCGGGCTTATCCAGGACGTTGGCCTGATCGGCTAGCCGGAAGATATCCGCATAGTGAACGATGCTGCGCGCCGACTGCATGCCGGCCGGCATGGTGAAGTGACTTTGATGGCCGTTGAGCCAGGCGAGGAATACCACCCCGGCCTTGTAGTATTGAGTAGGGGCTTCGAAAATCTTGCACGACAGCGGTACGGTCGGCTCGATGACGTTGCGGAAGGCCTGAGTCTCGCCTTTCGCAAGATGCGCCAAGGCCTTTGACGCCGAGGGCGCAACCGCATCGAAAATGCCCAGCAGCGCATGACTGTAGCGTTCGCCGTCGCCTTCGATCAGTTCGGCATAGTTGAAATCATCACCGGTGAAGCAGAGGACGCCCTCCGGCAGCCGCTTGCGCAGTTCGAGTTCCTTGGCGTTGTCCAGTAGCGAAATCTTGATGCCTTCGACCTTGGCCTTATTGTCGTTAATGATGGCCAAAACTGTTTCCAGCGCCCTGTCGAACGAGGCCGAACCCCAGTAACCCGCGAGCTGCGGGTCGAACATGTCTCCAAGCCAATGCAGGACGACCTTTTCACGCGTCTGGCCGAGAACATGATCGTAGACCATGCGATAATCATCTGCCGAGCGTGCCACGCGGGCGAGCGCACGGCTCGCCATCATCACCGCACGCCCGCCCTCGGCTTCGACAAACCCGATCTGTGTCTCATAGGCATCTATCACGTCGTGGAGGCCCCTGGCATCGTCTGGTGCCAGTTGATCGGTGCCGGCGCCGCAGGCAAGATCGGCGCCTGGCACAGTTCGCGCTTCCGCAAGGGAGCGGCGGATCAGTTCGCGTGCTCCGGCCCAATCCACACCCATGCCTCGCTGCGCCGTATCCATCGCTTCGGCGATCTTGAAACCGAGCGACCACAGGTGATGGCGAAACGCCATGGTTGTATCCCAATCGATTGCAGGGGTGCCCCAAGGCTGGGTATCTCGCAACGGGTCGGACACCACATGAGCGGCGGCATAGGCAATCCGGTTGAATGTTGGAGTGCTTGAGGGCGCGACGATCGGAACGCCGCTCAAAACGTAATCGGCGCTCGACCCATTTGCGTTCGGCAATTGAATTTTGAGGGTCATTCTGCATTGCTCCCTGATCAAGCACTGACTATTAATTTGGAACGTTCCAAAAAACAAGCGGCAATTTAATGACGCCAGAAATCGATAATATTCTGTAATAGCGCCACATGGCAATAAAAGCGCTTGACTGATTTGGAACGTTCCAATTATATGGAAGGCCGATGGAGGATTTTCGTTGAACAAAACCCGCACCAGCATTGTGGATATTGCGCGCGCCGCGGGCGTGTCGAAATCCACTGTCTCGCTGGTCCTCCAGGGTAGCTCGCTCGTCAACGAAAAGACGCGCGACAAGGTCAATGCGCTGATCGGCGATCTTGGCTATGTCTACAATCGCGGCGCCGCAAATCTGCGGCAGTCGAAATCGAAAATCATCGGCATCGTCGTCAATGATCTCACCAACAGTTTCTTCGCCGAGCTTGCTGTCGGCATGGACATGATGGTCCAGTCTGCGGGCTACGTGCAGTTCCTCGCTCACAGCGGCGAGAGTGTCGATCGGCAGCGCGAAGTCATCTCGTCGATGCGCGAGAACGGTATTGCCGGGCTGATCCTGTCGCCGGCACGTGGCACGGAAGCCAGCGATATCAAACCGCTCGCAGATAGCGGCATTCCCGTGGTGCTGGTCGTGCGCAATGTCTCAGGCGCGAAAGTCTCGACGCTCCTTTCCGACAACTACACCGGCGCCAGGGCTGCCATCCGGCATCTGATCTCGCTGGGCCATCACCGGATCGCCTTCATGGGCGGCTTTGCCGATACCGCGGTTTTTGGCGAGCGGCTGCGCGGCTATCGCGACGCGCTGGCAGAAGCCAATATCCCGCTCAACGAAAAATTCGTCATCCATTCCGCGCCGTCGCGCGCCGGCGGTGTCGCTGCGGTCGAGCGCATGATGGGCTTTGCCGAACGCCCGACCTCCGCCCTCTGCCTCAATGACGCGGTAGCCTTTGGCGTTTGCGACGGCCTGCGGTCCAACAATATCGAGCCCGGCAAGGGTTTTGGTATCATCGGTTTCGACGATGTGATCGAGGCGAAGACGGCAGTACCCGCGCTAACCACCGTTTCGGTCGACCCGCAGGGCATGGGACAGCGGGCGGCGCAGCTGGTCCTGAAGCAGATCAATGCCGGGCAAACAGATCCGGAATCCATCGTAACATCTGTGCGCCTCGTCGTGCGCCAAAGCTGCGGTGCGCCCGTAAATCAATTGGAGGAGTTGGCATGACACGCTGGGGATTGATCGGCGCAAGCACGATTGCGCATGAGTGGGTAATCGATGCGATCCGCGCCAGCGGCGGCGAAATCGTCGCCGTGATGAGCACGAACGAAGAGCGCGGCAAGAAATATGCGGCGGATCACGAGATCCCCAGGTCGGTGACCACGCTCGATGCCCTGGTCGGCGCTCCGAATGTCGATGCGGTCTATATTTCGACGACGAACGAGTTGCATAAGGATCAGGTGCTGGCCGCCGCCAAGGCCGGCAAGCACATTCTGTGCGAGAAGCCGCTGGCGACGAGCCTTGCAGATGCGCGCGCCATGGTCGAGGCCTGCCGCGCTGCGAACGTCGTTTTCGCCACCAATCACCATTTGCGCAACGCGGCCAGTCATAGGGCGATGCGCGAGGCTGTTGCCGCTGGCAAGATCGGCACGCCGCTTGCCGCCAAGGTGTTTCATGCGGTTTATCTGCCGCCGCATTTGCAGGGCTGGCGGCTTGATCGCCCGGAGGCGGGCGGCGGGGTTATTCTTGACATCACCGTACACGACACGGACACGCTGCGTTATGTTCTTGGCGATGATCCTGTCGAGGCGACGGCGTTTTCGCAGAAGAGCGGTTTGGCCAAGGCTGGCCTCGAGGATGCGGTCATGGGCGTCATGCGTTTCAAATCGGGATTGATCGCCCTCTTCCATGATGGGTTCACAACCAAATATTCCGAGACTGGCTTCGAGGTGCATGGCACCGAAGGTTCACTCGTCGGCCTTAACGTGATGTCGCAAAAGCCGATCGGCACGGTTACTCTTCGCAATAAAGACGGTGAGACTGAGCTCAAACTCGATCAGAAAAACCTCTACGAAACCGGCATTGCCAAGTTCCATGCCGCCATCGCGGGCGAGGGCAAGCCTGCAGCCAGTGGCGAAGATGGAGTGTGGTCGCTGGCCGCCGGCCTCGCTGTCGCTGAAGCAGCCAAGACTGGCACTGCACAAAAGATCAATCCGGGCCTCTGAGAAAAACGCATATCGATGAACAAGCACATAACCCCCGAAGAGGCCGCGAACCTCATTCCAGACGAAGCGATCGTTTCGGTCTCGTCGTCGAGCGGTCTCGGCTGTCCGGATCTGATGTTGAAGGCCATAGGCGCCCGCTTCGATGCGACTGGTCATCCGCGGAATCTGACAACCCTGCATCCGATTGCAGCAGGGGATATGAGCGGCATCAAGGGTGTCGATCACATCGCCAGGAAGGGCTTGCTCAAGAAGATCATCGGCGGCTCCTATCCCTCCGGGCCGTCCAGTGCCGAACCTCCGCTGATCTGGCAGATGATCGGCAATGATGAGGTGGCGGCGTACAATATTCCTTCCGGCATTCTCTTCGACATGCACCGTGAAGCAGCGGCCAAGCGCCCGGGCGTTTTCACAAAGGTCGGGCTCGATACGTTTGTCGACCCGGACCGGCAGGGCTGCGCCATGAATGCCTCTGCTGCCGAAGAGCCGGTTGTCCGCAAGATCGAATTCGGCGGCGAGGAGTGGTTGTTCTTCAAGCCCATCATTCCGCAGGTCGCGATCATCCGCGCCACCACGGCCGATGAACGTGGCAATCTCACCTACGAGCATGAAGGCGCCTATCTGGGCGGCTTCGATCAGGCGCTCGCGGTACGCAACAATGGCGGTATCGTCATCGCGCAGGTCAAACGCATCACCAAGAGCGGTTCGATGGAGCCGCACGATGTGCGTGTTCCGGGCATCCTCGTGGATTATGTCGTCGTCGATCCCGACCAGAAGCAGACAACGCAAACGCTCTACGATCCGGCTATTTCCGGCGAGATTTTCCATCCGCTGGAGGATTTCGCGCTCCCGGATTTCAATATCCAGAAAGTCATTGCGCGCCGCGTCGCAACCGAGCTCGAAGCTGGCAGTGCCGTCAATCTCGGCTTCGGCATCTCTGCAAATGTTCCACGCATTCTGCTTGAGGAAGGCTTGCATGGGGCCGTTACCTGGGTGATCGAGCAAGGACCCGTCGGTGGCATTCCGCTCCTTGATTTCGCGTTCGGCTGCGCTTCCAACGCGGAAGCCTTCGTGCCATCACCGCATCAGTTCACCTATTTCCAGGGCGCGGGCTTCGATGCCTCGCTTCTGTCGTTCCTCGAGATCGACAAGTCCGGCTCCGTCAACGTGTCGAAGCTCAGCTTCCGTCCACATGTGACCGCTGGTGCAGGGGGTTTTGTCGATATCACCGCACGGGCCCGCAAGATTGTGTTCTCCGGCATGTTCAACGCCGGTGCGAAGGTCCATGTCGAAGACGGCAGACTCATCATCGAGAAGGAAGGCAAGCTGAAGAAGCTTGTCACGCAAGTCGAACACGTTACTTTCTCCGGCCGTCGCGCCGTCGAGCAAGGTCAGGACATTACCTATGTCACCGAACGTTGCGTCATGGTTCTCAGGCCGGAAGGCGTGGTCCTGACGGAAATCGCGCCGGGGGTGGACCTGCAGACCCACATTCTCGATCAGTCGGAATTTCCGCTGGTCGTCGCCCGCGATCTCAAGCTGATGGACGGGCATCTGTTTGTGCCGGAGCCGTTTGGCCTGCAGTTGCCGCAAAAACCGCAAAGGAGGCTCCATGGCTGACCCGCGCATCAACGTCACCTTCGCAGGCCCCATTGCGACGATCACCGTGTCGCGGCCGGAAAAGCTCAATGCCTTCGATCTCGACATGCTGAAGGAATTGAGAGCCGCCTGCGATAGGGTGGAGACCAACGCGCAAGTGCGGGTTGCGATCCTCACCGGGGCCGGCAAGGCATTTTCTGCAGGCGGCGATATCAAGGCTTGGGCGGCGATGACGCCGAATGAGTTCGGCCATGCCTGGGTGCGTTTCGGCCATCGTGTTTTCGAACGGCTGGCGACACTGCGGGTGCCCTTGATCGCGGCGCTTAACGGACACGCGCTGGGCGGGGGCCTGGAACTCGCTGCTGCTGCGGATATCCGCATCGCTGAAACACAGATCAAGCTTGGGCTGCCGGAAACCGGCCTTGGCATGGTGCCTGGCTGGTCCGGCACACAGCGGCTAACCCGGCGTTTCGGCGCGCAAATTGTTCGCCGCATGGCGCTCGGCGGCGAGATTTTCGGCGCTAGCGAAGCGCAGGTGCTCGGCCTCGTCGACCATGTGGTCGAAACCGGTACCGCGGTTTCCACGGCGCAAGCCTATGCGGAGCGCATCGCCAAGCGCGGCCCGGCTGCCGTGGAGGTGGCCAAATTGATGATCGCTTCAGCCAATGGCGAAGACAATGGAACGGCGGTTGAAGCCCTGGGCTCGATCCTCGTCGCAAAAACCGCGGACCTGAAAGAAGGTGTTTCGGCCTTTGCCGAAAAGCGTGAGCCCGTGTTCAAGGGAGAATGGTAATGACGGTTCTGGTGCGGCCTCAGGCACTCGATAATTTCAAGGTGCGTGAATTCCAGATGCTGATCGACGGCCGATGGACGGGCGGCGCTGAAGGCGGGGTCATCGAGCGCAAGAGCCCCGGTCATGGCGTTGTTGTTTCACGCTACCAGGCAGGCACCAAGGCCGACGCCGAACGCGCAATCGCTGCGGCCCGACACGCGTTCGACAATGGACCGTGGTCGCGCATGACCGGTGCGGAACGTTCGAACATCATCCTCAAAGCCGCCGATCTGATCGCAGTGCGCTCCGACGAACTTGCCTATCTTGACTGTATCGAATCCGGCAAACCAATCAGTCAGGCCAAGGCCGAACTCGGTGGCGCCGTCGATATATGGCGCTACGCGGCTGCCCTTGGCCGCGACTTGCATGGCGAAAGCTATAACACGCTCGGAGACGCAACGCTGGGTGTCGTCTTGCGCGAGGCGATCGGTGTCGTCTCGATCATAACTCCCTGGAATTTCCCGTTCCTGATCGTAAGCCAGAAGTTACCCTTCGCGCTCGCCGCCGGGTGCACAGCCGTGGTAAAGCCATCTGAGCTGACATCCGGCTCGACGCTGGTCCTCGGCGAAATCCTCATGGAAGCCGGCGTGCCGGCTGGCGTGGTCAATATTGTCGTCGGAACGGGCGCCGAAGTTGGTGCGCCAATGACCACGCATCCGGATGTCGACATGGTTTCGTTTACCGGCTCTACCCTTGTCGGCAAGCTGACTATGGCAAATGCCGCCCAGACCCTGAAAAAAGTCTCACTGGAACTCGGCGGCAAGAACCCTCAGATCGTGTTTCCCGATGCCAATCTCGATGATTTCATCGATGCGGCGGTGTTCGGCGCCTATTTTAACGCAGGCGAATGCTGCAATGCCGGATCCCGCCTGATCGTTCACCGCGATATCGCCGATGAAGTCGTCCGGCGTGTGGCGGCGCTTTCCGCCAAGGTCAGAGTTGGCGATCCGCTCGATCCGAGCACCAAGGTTGGTGCGATCATTACGCCGGAGCATCTCGCCAAGGTTGGCGCCTATGTCCGCAATGCTGCTTCCGCGGGGGCGAATGTCAGCCATGGCGGCGAAGCGCTCGATCTGGGCATGGGACAGTTCATGGCACCGACGATCCTTTCGGCTGTTCAGCCGGAGATGGCCGTGGCGCGGGAAGAGGTATTCGGACCGGTGCTGTCCGTGCTAACATTCGAGACGCTGGAGGACGCTGTCCGCATCGCGAATTCAATCGACTATGGACTGTCCGCTGGCGTCTGGAGCCGCGACTTCGATACCTGCATGACGATCGGCCGTCAGGTACGTGCTGGAACAGTCTGGATGAACACCTTCATGGACGGTGCATCGGAACTACCCTTTGGAGGATACAAGCAATCCGGGCTCGGCCGCGAACTCGGCAGGCACGCAGTAGAGGACTATACGGAAACCAAAACTTTGAACATGCACATAGGTAGGCGGAAAGTAGTATGGTCAGGAGATTAAATCGATTGTAATAGCCGTTCTGCCTATTGTATGAATGCCCCGGACCTAAGGGCACCTTCGGTCGGACATGCAAAATTTTATCTCTTTTTTCTCGTGGGAGGACTGTTATGAAAAAGCTGATGAATACGGTTGCCGCTGCAGCAATGCTGCTCGGTACGGCAACGATGGCCCGTGCGGCCGAAAACGTCGAAGTCCTGCACTGGTGGACTTCAGGCGGTGAGGCAACGGCGCTGGAAGTGCTCAAGAAGGATCTGGAATCCAAGGGCATCACCTGGTCCGACATGCCCGTCTCCGGTGGTGGCGGTACCGAAGCGATGACGGTCCTGCGCGCCCGCGTTACTGCCGGCAATCCTCCGACGGCCGTACAGATGCTCGGTTTCGACATCACTGACTGGGCGAAACAGGGTGCACTCGGCAACCTCGATGAAGTTGCGACCAAGGAAAAGTGGGATGACGTTATCCCGACCGCTCTGCAGAAGTTCTCGAAGTATGACGGCCATTGGATTGCTGCGCCGGTCAACGTGCATTCGACCAACTGGATCTGGATCAACAAGGCGGCTCTCGACAAGGCCGGTGGCAAGGAGCCTGCGAACTGGGACGAGCTGATCGCTCTTCTCGACAACTTCAAGGCACAGGGCATCATTCCAGTCGCCCATGGTGGCGTGCCATGGGAAGATGCGACGATCTTCGATGCCGTCGTTCTGTCGCTCGGCAACGACTTCTATAAGTCGGCCTTCATCGACCTTGATCCCGCTGCGCTTGGCAGCGACAAGATGAAGGAAGCCTTTGATCGCATGACCAAGCTGCGTACCTATGTGGACGACAACTTCTCCGGTCGCGACTGGAATCTTGCTTCCGCGATGGTCATCGAAAACAAGGCCGGTCTGCAGTTCATGGGCGACTGGGCCAAGGGCGAATTCATCAAGGCTGGCAAAGTGCCAGGCAAGGATTTCGTCTGCATGCGCTTCCCGGGCACTCAGGGTTCGGTAACGTTCAACTCCGACCAGTTCGCCATGTTCAAGGTCAGTGAAGCACAGCTCAAGCCACAGCTCGCCATGGCGTCCGCAATCGAAAGCCCAACCTTCCAGTCGGCGTTCAATGTCGTAAAGGGTTCTGCTCCCGCCCGTACGGACGTTCCGGACACGGCTTTTGATGATTGCGGCAAGAAGGCCATCAAGGATCTTGCCGAAGCCAACAAGGCTGGTACGCTCTTTGGATCCATGGCCCATGGTCATGCCAATCCGGCAGCAGTCAAGAACGCGATCTACGACGTTGTGACCCGTCAATTCAACGGCGAACTGACGTCGGAAGACGCAGTCAAGGAACTCGTTGCCGCTGTTGCAGCTGCGAAATAAGTCACGTGTTTCTGTCCGGGGCTTATGGCCCCGGACAGGTTCCCGCGATGCTTCGCGGCAATATAAGATTACACATCGAGGGGTGAGGCTATGGATACCCGCAGCCGCATACAGGACCTGATACCGAAACTGGTATTGGGACCGAGTTTTTTGATCGTCCTGATTTTCGTCTACGGCTTCATCGCCTATACCGGCATCCTGTCTTTCACCGATAGCAAGATGCTGCCATCCTACGGCTTTGTCGGCTTTGACAACTACCGTAGGCTCTGGGCCTTGCCGCATTGGTGGCGCGCGATCACCAATCTCGGTATTTTCGCTTCGCTCTATATCATCATCTGCACGGTCATCGGGCTCGGTCTTGCCATCCTGCTCGACCAGAAGATCCGTATCGAAGGGTTCCTGCGCCCGATTTACCTCTACCCGATGGCACTTTCCTTCATCGTCACCGGCGTTGCCTGGAAATGGTTCCTCGATCCCGGTATCGGTCTTGAAAATACCATGCACCAATGGGGTTGGGAGAGTTTTCACTTCAACTGGATCAAGGATTCCAAAATGGCGATCTATACGGTGGTCATTGCCGCCGTCTGGCAATCCTCCGGCTTCGTCATGGCCATGTTTCTTGCCGGTCTGCGTGGTGTGGACAATGAAATCATCAAGGCGGCGCAGATCGATGGCGCATCGACCGGCATGATCTATCGCCGCATCATCATCCCGCTGATGCGCCCGGTTTTCCTCTCCGCCTTCGTCGTGCTCGCCCATCTCGCCATCAAGGCCTATGATCTTGTGATTGCGCTGACCGGCGGCGGACCGGGGCAGGCCACCGAATTGCCCGCGACCTTCATGTATTCCTATACCTTCACCCGCAATTCCATGGGCATCGGCGCTTCATCGGCCATCATCATGCTGATCATGATCTTCTCTATCATCGTGCCCTATCTCTACTCAGAAATCAGAGGGGGCAACAAATGAGTGCCCAGAGCCCGGATAATGCCATCTCCAGCGGCAAGCTGACACGCGTATTGATTTACGCTGCACTGTTCCTGTTTGCTTTCTATTACCTGTTGCCCCTCTACGTCATGCTGGTCAATTCGCTGAAGCCGCTGGAGGAAATCCGTCAGGGCGGCATGCTGTCGCCTCCACGCGAATGGACGATCCAGCCCTGGCTTACAGCCTGGTCGACGGCACAGATCGGCGTGCAGCCGACAGGTCTCAGGCCCTATTTCATCAATTCGATTCTCATGGTCGTGCCTGCGGTCGCAATTTCCACGATTGTCGGTGCGCTCAATGGATATGTCCTGACCAAATGGAAGTTCCGCGGCTCCAATCTGATGTTCGGCATGCTGCTGCTCGGCTGCTTCATCCCGTTCCAGATCGTGCTCATTCCCATGGCCCGCATGCTTGGATTGCTCGGCATGGCCGGCACGATCCAGGGCCTGATCCTCGTCCATATCGTCTATGGCCTTGGCTTCACCACGCTCTACTTCCGCAACTATTATGAGGCGTTTCCAACCGAGCTCGTCCGCGCGGCGCAGATCGACGGCGCGAGCTTCTTCCAGATATTCCGCCGGATCCTTCTGCCCTCATCGGGGCCGATCATTGTCGTGTCCGTCATCTGGCAGTTCACCAATATCTGGAACGACTTCCTGTTCGGTGCCTCTTTCTCCGGTTTCTCAAGCACGCCCATGACGGTTGCGCTCAACAATCTCGTCAATTCATCGACCGGCGTGAAGGAATATAACGTGCATTTCGCCGGCGCCATTCTCGCAGCGCTGCCAACGCTCATCGTCTACATCGTTTCCGGACGCTATTTCGTCCGCGGCCTCATGTCCGGTGCCGTGAAGGGATAAATCAATGTCATTTCTCCAGATCAAAGACCTGCATAAATCCTACGGCAATGTGCCGATCCTCAAGGATATCAATATCGAGATTGACGAGGGCGGCTTCCTCGTTCTCGTCGGTCCTTCCGGTTGCGGCAAGTCCACTTTGCTCAACACCATCGCCGGGCTGGAACCGATCACCTCCGGCGATATCTCCATCAAGGGCAAGTCGATCAGCGGACTGCATCCCTCTAAGCGCGATATCGCGATGGTGTTTCAGTCCTATGCGCTCTATCCGAATATGACCGTTGGCGGCAACATCGCCTTCGGCATGGAAATCCGCGGGGTCCCCAAGCCAGAGCGCGAAAAGGCCATAAAGCAGGTCGCGGATATGCTGCAGATCGGCCATCTGCTCGACCGCAAACCCAGCCAGCTTTCGGGCGGCCAGCGTCAGCGTGTCGCCATGGGCCGGGCGCTTGTGCGCAACCCGCAGGTGTTCCTGTTCGACGAACCTCTCTCCAATCTCGATGCCAAGCTGCGCGTCGACATGCGCACGGAAATCAAGCGGCTGCACCAGCGCATGAAGACCACGATCGTCTATGTTACGCACGACCAGATCGAGGCTATGACGCTGGCGAGCAAGATCGCGGTTCTGAAGGATGGCGTGCTGCAACAGTTCGGCACGCCGGCCGAAATCTACAACAACCCGACCAATCTGTTCGTTGCCGATTTCATGGGGTCACCGGCAATGAACCTGCTCAAGGCCAAGATTGATGGCGGCGCTTCGGATTTGCATGTCGTGCTCGAAAGGCCGGATGCGGCACCGCTGCGCCTGCCGATCAAGAAGACCAACAGCGCTCTCGTCGGATATGCCGGCAAGGATGTCATCTTCGGCATTCGCCCCGAAGCATTGACTGATCCAGATGGCGCCGACCGCAATGCGGGCTCCGTGGTCGAAGGCGAATGCCTGATCGAAGTGGTCGAGCCGGCAGGTTCGGATACTTTCGCGGTGACAAAGCTTGGCGGCAAGGAAGTGGTTGCTCGGCTGCGTGCCGATGCCCAGATTGTTCCGGGCGCGAAAACACAGCTCGCCTTCAATCTGGACAAGGCCGTATTCTTCGATCCGCAATCGCAATTGCGTATCGGCGCCTGAAGCGCATGAACGGTCAATGCGCATGAGCCAAGAGATACAACCGGCCACAGCCGCAGATATCGTGATCATTGGCTCAGGTATCGGCGGCGCGACAATGGCGGCAGGGCTTGCCGCCTCGGGTGCCGATATTCTCATCCTCGAGGCGGGCGATCATCTGCCTGATCGTCCCGAGAATCGCGATCCGCGGGCGATCTTCCAGCGCGGGTTCTTCCGCCCCAAAGAACACTGGTACGACGAGACCGGGAGGGTGTTCAACCCAGGGAACTATTACAATGTGGGCGGCAATTCGAAATTCTACGGGGCGGTGCTGACGCGCTATCGCTCCGAGGATTTCGAAGAGATGCAGCATCTGGAAGGCGTGTCGCCTGCCTGGCCCTTTCCCTATGAGGAACTGGAGCCTTGGTATGGCAAGGCAGAGGCCCTGTATCAGGTTCGCGGCAAGCTGGGCGAAGACCCGACCGAACCGCTTCATTCGACGCCCTATGTTTTCCCCGCGGTTCCTGACGAAGCGCCGATCGCTGCCTTGCGCGAGCGGCTGAAGATGGCGGGTGTTCATCCATCGACATTGCCGCTCGGTGTCGATATCGACACATGGCTGTCCCACGGGAAAACGCCATGGGACGCACATCCCAATAGTTTCAACGGCAAGATGGATGCCGAGACCACTGCTCTGGCCGATGCGCTCAAGCACGACAACGTACGGCTGCAGACCAATTCCCGTGTCACGCGGCTTGAAACCGTACCTGACGGCACCGCCCTCGCCGCAGTGCACTATGAAAAAGACGGCGCGCGTTACGCCATAAAGCCCAAGCTTGTCGTCCTTTCCGCCGGTGCTGTGCAGTCCGCCGTGCTGCTGTTGCGCTCCGCCAGCGATGCCAATCCCGCCGGGCTCGCCAATCGTTCCGATCAGGTCGGGCGCAATTTCATGAACCACAATCTCTCGGCGGTCATCGGCTTCGACCCACGGTTCAGGAACGATTCCGTCTATCAGAAAACTTTTGGTTTCAATGATTTCTACCTGTCCGACGGCAATGGCGGTGCGCCGCTCGGCAATGCGCAACTGCTCGGCCGGATCAGTGGACCAGTGCTCAAGTCCGACCTGAAGCTCGTTCCCGAATGGATACTCGACCGCTTCTGCGCCCATACGGTGGATTTTCTCGCCATGAGCGAGGATGTGCCAAAACCGGACAGCCGCGTTCGTGTCGATGGCGACAGGATCATCCTTGAATGGATTCGCAGCAATTGGCCGGCGCATCAAAAGCTGGTCGCGCAGATCAAATCGGTCCTGCGCTCAGCTGGTTTTCCGATCGTTCTCTCCAAGGCCTTCGATCGCAAGACCCCATCGCATCAATGCGGCACCGTCCGCATGGGTGACGACCCCGCGCACGCGCCGCTCGACATCTATTGCCGTGCCTATGAGCATCCCAATCTTTTCGTGGTCGACGCGGCATTCCTGCCAACCTCTGCCGCCGTCAATCCGGCACTGACCATTGCTGCGCAGGCGCTGCGTGTCGCGGATCATATCGTGTCGAAGGAGCTCGCATGATGAAACCCGTCGCTCTTGTCACCGGGGCACGCCGCGGCATAGGGCTTGGCATAGCCAAAGCTCTGGCGTCGAAGGGCTTCGACCTCGCCATCACCGACATTGCCGATGACGACGCCAGTCAATCGGCACTCAGGGTGCTCAGGAAGCTCGGTGCAGATACGATGTTTATCCGGTCGGATATAGCCGATCTGGCAAGCCATGAGCCAACGGTGGAGGGCGCCATCGCGAAGTTCGGCCGCATCGATTGCCTGGCCAACAATGCCGGTATCGGTTCGAAGGTCCGGGGAGACTTCCTCGATCTTGAGCCAGCTAACTATAACGCCGTTTTTGATATCAATCTGCGCGGAACCGTGTTTTTCACACAGGCCGTATTGAGAATGATGCTGGCGCAAAAGCAGACATCCCTTCCACGCTCGATCATCAACATCACGTCGGTCTCTGCCGCGATGACCTCGCCGGAACGGCTCGATTACTGCATGACAAAAGCGGCACTTGCCGCCTTCACCCAGGGCCTAGCCCTGCGTCTGGCCGATCAGGGCGTCAGTGTCTTCGATGTGCGCCCTGGTATCATACGCTCTGACATGACCGCGGTTGCCGCGGCGAAATACGACAAACTTATCGCCGAGGGTCTGGTGCCGATGAAGCGCTGGGGCGAGCCGGAAGATCTCGGCCGTATCGTCGCGGCGCTGGCCAGCGGCGATTTCAACTTTGCCACCGGCTCCGTCATCCATGCCGATGGCGCCCTTTCGATAAGCAGGCTTTAAAGGAATTGCGGGAAAGGTGGGAACCCGTTTCCGCCGCAAAATTGCGTAAAACAAAGAGTTAGACCATGACCTATGACTACATCATCACTGGCGCGGGCCCTGCGGGTTGCGTCCTCGCCCACCGCCTCAGTGAAGATCCGGCTATTTCCGTGCTGCTGCTGGAAGCAGGTGGCGGCGATTGGAACCCGTTGTTCCATATGCCCGCCGGCTTCGCCAAGATGACCAAGGGCGTCGCCAGCTGGGGCTGGGAAACCGTGCCGCAGAAGCACATGAAAAACCGCGTCCTTCGCTATACGCAGGCCAAGGTCATTGGAGGCGGGTCGAGCATCAATGCGCAGCTTTACACGCGCGGAAATGCAACCGACTACGATTCGTGGGCGAGCGAAGATGGTTGCAAAGGTTGGAGCTACCGCGATGTCCTGCCCTATTTCAAGCGCGCCGAAGACAACCAGCGTTTTGCTGATGACTACCATTCCTATGGCGGCCCGCTGGGTGTTTCAATGCCTTCTGCCACCTTGCCGATCTGCGATGCCTATATCCGCGCCGGTCAGGAGCTGGGCATACCCTATAATCATGATTTCAACGGCAAGCAGCAGGCTGGTGTCGGTTTCTACCAGCTGACCCAACGGGATCGTCGCAGGTCGTCCGCATCTATGGCATATCTTGCACCCATAAAAGATCGCAAGAACCTTACGGTCCGCACAGGCGCACAGGTGTCAAAACTCATCGTCGAGGGCAACCGTGCTGTTGGCGTCGAGATCATCGACAACCATGCGCGCGAAATCATCCGGGCGGAACGCGAAATTCTGGTGAGCTCCGGCGCGATAGGCTCGCCAAAGCTCCTGCTGCAATCCGGCATTGGCCCCGCCGACCATCTGAAAAGCGTCGGCGTGCCGGTTGTGCATGATCTGCCGGGCGTCGGCGAGAACATGCAGGATCACCTTGACCTGTTCGTCATCTGCGAATGCACCGGCGATCACACCTATGATGGTGTGGCGAAGCTGCACAGGACCCTGTGGGCCGGACTGCAATATGTACTGTTCCGCTCTGGTCCCGTCGCATCCAGCCTGTTCGAGACCGGCGGTTTCTGGTACGCCGATGACAAAGCCCGCTCGCCCGATATCCAGTTCCACCTGGGCCTTGGTTCCGGTATCGAGGCCGGTGTCGAACGGTTGAAGAACGCCGGCGTCACTTTGAATTCGGCCTATCTGCATCCCCGTTCGCGCGGCACTGTTCGGTTGAGATCGGCGGACCCATCCGCCGCGCCGCTCATCGATCCGAACTATTGGAGCGATCCGCATGATCGAAGGATGTCGATCGAGGGCTTGAAGCTTGCCAGGGAGATCATGCAGCAGGCCGCGCTGAAACCATTCGTCATGGCGGAGCGTCTGCCCGGACCAAAATACAATACCGACGAGGAACTGTTCGACTATGGCTGCGCCAATGCCAAGACCGACCATCATCCCGTCGGTACCTGCAAGATGGGCACCGACCCCATGGCCGTTGTCGATCTCGAACTGAAAGTCCGGGGTCTTGAGGGCCTGCGCGTCTGCGACAGTTCGGTGATACCGCGCGTCCCGTCCTGCAACACCAACGCACCGACGATAATGATGGGTGAAAAAGGCGCGGATATCATTCGTGAAATGACACCGCTTCCGCCAGCGATCTTCTCCAATGAAATGAATGAGAAACGCCCGCGGGCGCGGACAGATATTCGCTGAGGCTCCACTTTCCCTCCCCCCAAGGTGAGGGTATAAAGCGGTACCCTTAATGCAGTCTGGTGTCCAGAAATACGCCAGCCTCGCGCGCGGCACTGATAAAGGCATGGCGCGCCTTATGCGCTGGCTTCCAGCCGTCAAGCGCATCAAGACAGGCTTGCAAAGCCCGGCGATAGCTCGGTCCTTTTTTGGTTGGCCAATAACTTCGCAGGCATTCGATCGCTTCCCAAACGCTGGAGACCGCTCGTTGACCGGCAGTTCCAAGAGTGATCATAACCGGGATGGGAAAACGCTTGTCGTTCATCACTTCCTCCATAATGTCGGACAGTTTGGCAGCAGTTTTACGCCGCTCAGCCGACCATAGAAATGAGTCCGGTATGAGTCCGGTTCCATGACAATTGGAAGAATTATTTTTGAACGATCGATTGCGAAGAGCAGGCCGTCAAACCGCCCTCGACCACCAGCCATCTGTTTTTGAGATGACCCTAAACAATCTATGTATTGGATAGGCGTCGGAACTCACACTAGCGTCCGCGATAGCTATTGTGGTCGAAGATGATCTGAGACTGTTCACGCCCGTCAACGCGGTGGTCAAAGGCCAAGGAGATTGCAGTAGCGGCACCATGATCGAATGTTCTCCGCTCTGAATAACAAGCAATCAGGAACTTGCAATGACCAGCAAAAAACTCACGATAGCCACGACCGACTATGATCACTTTCGCGATTTCCGCACTGGCGCCGTGAAAGCCGAGGGGCTGGACCTGAATTGGTTGACCCTGGGTCACCACGAGATTTTCGCGCGGTTCACCTTCAATCGCGAATGGGACATCAGCGAGCTTTCGTTTGCCAAGTTCATGGCGCAGGTCAGCCGGCCTGACAGCGACATCATCGGCTTGCCGGTCATCTGCTCGCGCCTGTTCCGGTTCAGCTCGTTTTATGTGAACAGGAACAGCGGCATCAAGACGGTCGAAGACTTGCGCGGGAAGCGAATCGGCTCGCCGGAATGGGCACATTCCGCAGCCGTGTATATGCGCGGCTGGATGCACAATGATTGCGGAGTCAAACTGCAGGACGTCCACTGGTATCAGGCCGGGGCGAACGCATCGGGGCGCATCGAGAAGGTCGATCTCGACTTGCCGGAAGGTGTCAAGCTGACGCGCGTCGGCGACAAATCTCTCTCGGAGATGCTCGCTTCCGGCGAGATCGATTGCGCTATCATTGCCCGGCCGCCCACCTGTTTCCTCGAGGGAGATCCCAATGTCGAACGGTTGTTTCCGGATTACCTGGAGATGGAGGAGGAATATTATAAATGCACGAGCGTCTGGCCGATCATGCATATCATCGCGCTCAAGAAACACCTGCTCGATGATAATCCATGGATCGCCCGCAACCTCTACAATGCCTTCGAGGAGTCGAAAAACCGCAGCCTCGAACGACTGCTTGATCCTGCCGTCTCGCGCTATCCCTTGCCCTGGCTCGCCACATACGCGCGCCGCATGCGCACGCTTTTCGATGGCGATACATTTCCCTTCGGTATCGAAAAGAACCGGGCAACCTTCGAACAGATGATGCTCTATACCTATCAGCAGGGTATCGCCCAACGGCACATGACGCCCGAGGAGATCTTTCCGGAAGGCATCATGACCAGGATCGTCATCTGATTTGGAGCCTTTCATCCAGGCATGAAGCTTTAATCCTCGGCGAGCTCTACTCCCTTTAAGAACGTCTTCCGGCGCAAGACGTTCTTCCGCATGACCTGATCCTGCCGGCATGATAAGAGGGGCTCGTGCAGAGGAGGAAAACTGTGAGGGTTCGTCAGCTTGAATCATTCGTATGTGTTTGCGAAAGCGGAAGCATCACACAGGCCGCGGCCATATTGAACATAGTCCAGCCGGCGCTTGGCTCGCAGATTACTGCGCTTGAGCGGGAGCTCGGCGTGCAATTGCTGGATCGCAGCCCAAGGGGCATCAAGACAACGCCTGCCGGCCAGTATTTTCTCGAAGAAGCCAGGGACCTGCTGGGACGGTTTTCGACGATCAAGAAGAATATCAAGACCTTCAACAATTCGGAGCAAGGGCATCTGTCCATCGGACTGACAGCCAGTCTTTCGATGCTGCTTGCAGCTCCGCTGGCGCAGGAATTCAACCGGCAGAACTTGGCCGCCAAAGTCCATATCATCGAAGATATCAGTCACAATCTGCCGGAGCGGATTGCCAAGGGTGAGATTGATCTTGCGTTGGCGTTCGACGTCGCTCCTTATATTAAGGCGGTCAATTGCACGCCGGTCCTGACCGAATCGCTTTTCTTCGTCACCGGTCCGGCAACGGAATTCAACAAGCAGGGGCCGATCGATCTCGCCGAACTTTCCAGGGCGACTTTCGTGATCTCCACCGAAAAAAGCCATATCATCCAGCTTGTAAAACAGGCGATGGAACAACTGCATTTGCCACTCGACGTCACCTATCAGATTGAATCGAAGCAGGCGATCAAGGGGCTGATAGCGCAAGGTACCGCTTCTGCGCTTCTGCCCTATGGCGTCGTCGCGCGCGAGGTCGAGGCCGGTACGCTGATTGCGCGCAAGATCGCCAATCCACCGCTCACACGCACGCTTTTTCTATTGCAACCTTCCGGCAACCCCATCTCCGGCCATGCGAAAGTAGCGCTGAGTATTATCGAAAAGTTCATCGCCCATCTCGCCGGGAATATCGCTTTCGAACTTGTCGAACCGGCCGCCCGACAGCGGCTCTATCGCGGACGCACCAGCCAGCCGTAAAGCGCGCCGACACCAAGCATCAGGCAGGTGCCGAGAAAGACCGCGCGCATACCGAAATGCCCGCCAACGAACCCGCCCGCAAGAGGGCCGATAACCTGCCCGGCATATTGCGAAGAGGTGGCATAGCCGAGAATAGTACCGGCAATGCGGTCGGGCACATTGTGGCGGATAACGCTGGTAATACAGGGCAGGAGCCCGCCGAGCGAAAGCCCCATCAAGAAGCGCAGAACGACAAGCTGCCAGCCCTCGGTTACGAACGCTTGCGGGATCAACAGGAGCGCCGATACGCCAAGCGCCGCAACGATGACGTTCCAATGGCCGATGCGGTCAGCAAGCTTGCCGAGGCGCGATGCCGAAAGGATGCTTCCCAGCGCGGCTGCCGACATGACGATACCGGCGACCATTGTGACATGGGCCGGATTGGCGACGAGTTGCGCCACATAGACGGTGATGATCGGTTCGATCGACATATTGGCGAGCATCAGCAGCATGCCTGCGAGCAGCATCACGACGATCGGCCGCTTGTCGGGAATGGCCGACCAGCCGCCCCCCAGTTTGCCAGTCTTCGGCTTTGCCGGGCGCCATTCTTCCTTGATGAAGAAACTCGTGGCCAGAAAGGTGATGAAAATGACGCCTCCCGCCAGCCAGAAGGTCTGGCGGATACCGATTAAAGGCGGCAGCGCGCCACCGATCAGCGGACCGACAAGATTGCCGGCCATGATGCCTGACGCAAGGGTGCCGAGGGCCCAGCCAGTGCGCGCCTTCGGCGTCTGTGTCGCCACCAGGACCGTGGATCCCGATGCATAGCCGCCGAGCAGTCCGGTCAAAAGCCGCAGGAAAACCAGCTGCCATACATCGGTCGCCATGCCGATTAGCGACATGGCCACCGCCATCCCGAGACTGGCGCGGATGAGCATCAGTTTGCGCCCATAGAGATCGGCAAGACGCCCCCAAAGCGGCGCCACGAGCGCTGCTGTGAAAAATGTTGCGCCATAGGCAACACCCGACCATTGCACGATCGCCGCATGGTCTTTCACCCCAAGCTGTTCAACGTAGAGTGGCAGAAAAGGCAGGATCAAGGTCATCGCGACAATCGTCGTGAATGAGCCGAGCAGGCAGACGACGAGGTTCTGCCGCCAGTAGAGCGACTCACTCGAGGAGTCGGATTCATCGATATCAGACATGCCGGGGATCAGTTTTCCCACCGAAAAATTCTCGATGGGCCTCTCATTGCAAGAGCGAATTGGTCACCAGTTTTTCACCTGATTGCGGCAATAGCAACATCTGGCAGAGGAAGGCGGCAACGCGCCGCACGATTTATCGACGGCAAGTTTGATCCGGGCGAAATACAACAGAAAAGCGCGATTCTTAACGGTTTGATCCGATTCCTATGCAAGAAAGGTCGAATCCGGAACGAGAATCTCATTCAGCGGTTGAATTTTGGTTGCGAGCGGTTGAGGGCGTTACTTCAGCCGCGCGGTCACGTCGATGGGGATTGCTTTGCCTATTCTGTCCCAGCCCGCCGATTTTTGTGATTGCCGCGCATAATAGCGATACGATGTGCTCGACCAGTCCCTGACCGAATTGGTGCGGTTGTCGAGAATAAGGTCGCCGTCTGAAGTGCGAACAGTCAGCACCACATGGCCCTCATTGCTGAAGGGAAGGCGGGCAACCGTAAGTAACAGTGATGCAGCTGGCCAGCCTCGTTTCAGGAGTTCGCGCTTCTTCAGGATGGCGAAATCTTCACAATCACCCGCCTTCGTCGGGACCGTCCAGAGGTCCTCGACACCATTGGTCTGCATGTCGCTCTGCTGCTTGATGCTGGAGTTAACGGTTGAGTTAACCGCTTGAAGTTGCTGGCGTTTATCCGCCGTCAGCTGGACAATCCTGGCGCCTGATCGGGTGTTGCAGAGGCTCGCGAAACGCCCGCAAAAAGAGCGGAATGCGGGTGGGCCAAAGCCCTTGCCGTTGAGTTGCATTTCAGTGCCCCGCGCGAATGCCGGAGCCGAAATTGTGCTTCCAATTGCCAGTGCCGTCAAAACAAGCAGAGAATATTTGCGAATCATTCGACGCTCTCCCGCGAATTGCCAAACGCAGCTTGCGCGCTAAACCGTTAAAATCATGTTCCCGGCCTCGAAATTCTACGTCGGTTACTAACATGCCGTGACGGCATTGATCTCAGGGCCTGAGGCTGGGTACGTCGTCTTTGCCGCTACTGGCGAGGATTAACACTATCCTCTGGAACGATTGGGCGGCTGATAATCCGCGACGGGATCAGGTTAAACAATACGGTATATTTTGAATCATTTCATTAATCTTTTTATAAGGCCCCTAAGCATCATTGTTAAATAGTAACCAAATAATAATTAGCTTACAGATTGCATAAGCAATAAAGCCATCAATGGCTAAGAAAAAAACGAAATGTTTTCCTAGTATGGTGAGTTGCTTGTAAAGTTAACTCTAAGGGAAAACGTAAAATGCCTACAATAACAAACAAAATAATCAAGGCAAAACGCGGTGGTTTACTTGCTGTAATGGCGATTTCCACTCTAGGATTAGTTTCAACGACGGTTTCGAGCGCCCCGGCATATGCGCAATCCAAACGCGCTCTTTTTGCCAGCGCAGCTCAATGTCGAACACTTACTAACGATAACGCAGGGCTTTGCTGCTTTGCCCTCAACAGAAAACTGATCCTTTCAAAACAACAACTCGATATGTGTCCGCCATTAACTACGGGGGCGATCAGCACAACTTCAACTGCCGAGCGTTCCGGTGGCGACGGAGAGGCGGGCAAATCGGGCCGAAAATCTGGGAGCGGCAATTCCGGTAGTGGCGGCAGCGCCGGCGCGGGTGGTTCTGGCGCGGGCGGCAATTCCGGTACAGGCGGTTCCGGTACTGGTGGTTCTGGCACGGGTGGTTCCGGCACGGGTGGTACCGGTACTGGTGGTTCTGGCACGGGCGGTTCCGGTACTGGTGGTTCTGGCACGGGCGGTTCCGGTACTGGTGGTTCTGGCACGGGCGGTTCCGGTACTGGTGGTTCTGGCACGGGTGGTTCCGGTACTGGTGGTTCTGGCACGGGTGGTTCCGGTACAGGCGGTTCCGGTACTGGTGGCTCTGGCACGGGTGGTTCTGGCACTGGTGGACCCGGCGGTCATGAGGGTGGACACCATGGCGGTCATGAGGGTGGACACCATGGCGGTCATCACGGTGGCGGCGGTAATCACGGCGGCGGGCACAATCACGGCGGGGGCAATCACGGCGGTGGCGGCAATCACGGTGGTGGCAATCACGGTGGCGGCAGCAATCACGGCGGCGGTGATAATCATGGTGGCGGCGACAATCATGGTGGTGACGGCAATCACGGCGGCGGCGACAATCACGGCGGCGGTGATAATCATGGCGGCGGCGACAATCATGGTGGTGACGGCAACAATGGCGGCGGCAACAATGGTCATGGTAACGGTGATCAGGACGCTCCCGGCAATTCTGGCGGCCACAACAACGGCGAGAACGGTGACCATTCCGGACAGGGTAACTCCGGTGGCGGAAACGGCAACCAAGGCGGAAATGGCGACAACAATGGCGGCGGCGACAACGGCGGCGGCAACAATGGTCATGGTAACGGTGATCAGGACGCTCCCGGCAATTCGGGCGGTCACAACAATGGCGAGAATGGTGACCATTCCGGACAGGGTAACTCCGGTGGCGGGAACGGCAACCAAGGCGGAAATGGCGGCAACAACGGCGGTGGCAATAGTGGCGGCGGCAAGGGCGGCGGCAAAGGGGGTAATGGCCAACGATAGGCCAAACCATCAGAATATCTGACGTTAAGAATTCAAGGCAGGCTTCGAATTGTCGGAGCCTGCTTTGACATGAAGGAGCTAAGCTTTCCTCTTGGGATGAGATTTTACCGTCTGAACAACCAACCTGCAAAAAAGCACCCCGACGGTTACCACGACAAAAAGCACCACGTGGGGTCGCATCGGCGTAGGATACCGATCAGGATCAGATGCACTTTCATGGAAAAAAGGCCCGGCGGGGCTGGAGGGATGGGCGCCGGGCCTGCTGGGGTCAATCAGCCACGTCAGTCTGCACGGATATGGCGGCTGCTTCAATCAATCGCGGTTTGCTACTATTTCTTAGACAATATCCAAAAGTATTGTGCCGAGGCGCTCGCGCACTCGTCTATTAGTACAAGATATTTTAGATAAAATTCGCAACGAGTGCTGCAACTGTCACGCCAGCAACAAATATGCCGATGTACCAGCCGAGAGAATTGTGAACTGCCCAGACATCTTCATCGTCTTCGTCGAAGTCATCGACCATGGTAGCATCCTTTCGGTGGCCAGAGCGATGTGGCTCGATCGCAGGGTATTGGAACTCCAAAATGAGCCTCTGCTAAAATGATCAGTAATAGCAGAACGCGTTGGCACGCCGATGGTTTCATCCACTGAAAGTCCGCTGTAACCGTGCACTCAAGCTTGATCTTCCCAACCAATTTCCGTGATGTTATGTTCCCTCTCTGTTCGCGGTGATTCGCGAGGCTGCCTGTTGGGGACCATATGAGCGCTGCCTATTTGGAAAAACTGAATGCCGAGCAGCGCATGGCGGTGGAATATGGCGTAGGACAGGTGGCTGGCCCGTTACTGGTGATTGCCGGAGCCGGTTCGGGCAAGACCAATACACTCGCGCACCGCGTCGCACATCTAATCGTTAACGGAGCTGATCCACGCCGGATTTTGCTGATGACGTTTTCACGCCGGGCCGCCGCCGAGATGTCCCGCCGCGTCGAGCGCATATGCGGTCACGTGCTGGGTGCGAAGTCCGGTATCATGGTCGACGCTCTGGAATGGGCGGGGACATTCCATGGCATTGGCGCCCGTCTCTTGCGCGAATATGCGGATCAGATCGGCCTCAGCCCGGATTTTACCATTCATGACCGCGAGGATTCTGCCGATCTGATGAATATCGTCCGGCATGAACTGGGCTTTTCCAAAAAGGAAAGCAGATTTCCGACCAAAGGCACCTGTCTCGCTATTTATTCCCGCACCGTCAATTCCGAACAGCCGCTCGACGAAGTGCTGAAGACCTCCTTTCCCTGGTGTGCCAGCTGGGATGCTCAACTGCGCCAGCTTTTCGCCGCCTATGTCGAAGCCAAGCAGAATCAGAACATTCTCGATTACGACGATCTGTTGCTTTACTGGGCGCAAACCGCCAGTGTCTCGATGCTCGCCGACGATATGGGGAGCCGGTTTGACCATGTTTTGGTCGATGAGTACCAGGACACCAATCGCCTGCAATCCTCGATCCTCTTGGCGCTGAAGCCAGGCGGACGGGGCCTTACCGTGGTTGGAGACGACGCACAGTCGATTTACTCGTTTCGCGCCGCGACAGTTCGTAACATCCTGGACTTTCCCAAAGCGTTCAACCCGTCCGCGGATATCATAACCCTCGATAGAAACTACCGCTCTACGCAGACCATCCTTGCCGCCGCCAACGGCGTCATCGACCTGGCTTCCGAAAGGTTCACCAAGAATCTCTGGACGGAACGGCAATCGGCGGAACGGCCCCAACTTGTCACCGTTCGCGATGAGACAGATCAAGCGCGTTATATCGTGGAACGTGTGTTGGAGAACCGCGAAACCGGAACCCTGTTAAAACAGCAGGCAGTGCTCTTCAGAACATCGCATCACAGCGGGCCTCTGGAAGTGGAGTTGACGCGCCGCAACATACCCTTCGTCAAATTCGGCGGGCTCAAATTTCTCGATAGCGCCCATATAAAGGATATGCTTGCCGCCCTACGTTTTGCGCAGAATCCGCGCGACCGCGTGGCGGGTTTCCGGCTGATGCAACTTTTACCCGGTGTCGGGCCTTCGTCTGCGCAACGCGTACTGGATCAAATGGCGGAAAGAGCAGATCCAATTGCAGCACTCGCCGACATCTCCGTGCCGCCGCGCGCTGGCGAGGACTGGGTGGGCTTCGTGAAAATGTTACAGGAGATCAGCGCAGGGAAACCGGTGTGGCCGGCCGAGATCGAGCAGGCTCGGCTCTGGTACGAACCGCATTTGCAACGCATCCACGAAGATGCCTCGATGCGGCAAGCTGATCTTTTGCAATTGCAACAGATTGCGGCGGGTTATCCATCCCGAGAACGATTCCTGACTGAATTGACGCTTGATCCGCCGGACGCGACCAGCGACCAGTCCGGCGTGCCCCTGCTTGACGAGGATTATCTGATTCTCTCGACTATCCACTCGGCCAAGGGCCAGGAGTGGAAATCCGTTTATATGCTCAATGTTGTCGATGGCTGCATGCCCTCCGACCTCGGTGTGGGTTCCACGGCGGAACTCGAAGAGGAACGCCGATTGCTTTATGTCGCCATGACTCGCGCCAAGGACAATCTCCACCTTGTTGTACCGCAGCGCTTCTTTACCCATGGCCAGAATGCCCAGGGTGACCGGCATGTTTACGCTTCTCGGACGCGATTCATCCCGGCGACGCTGCTGCAATACTTCGAATGCGTCACATGGCCTCTGGCACGGTCCGCCGCTGCCGGACAATCGGAGCCGCCAAGGATGCGCGTGGATATCGGAGCGCATATGCGAGGCATGTGGCAATAGCGGGCACGCCGAAAGCTCGACCAGGAGGTCGCGACACGTAGTGTAATGACAGAAGCAACCGAATTTAACCTGGGAAGATTTGTCCAAGCACAAGATCCCATCTTCGAGCAAGTGCTGGAAGAATTGAGGGCAGGGCAAAAACGCAGTCATTGGATGTGGTTCGTCTTTCCACAGCTGAAAAACCTTGGCCGCTCCTCCATGGCACAGTTTTACGGTATAGCATCGCTTGAAGAAGCGCGAGCCTATCTGGGTCATCGGCTTCTGGGCAACCGGTTGGTGATCTGCACTGAAACACTGTTGACCCACACCGGTACGCCGCTCAATCGAATCCTGGGATCTCCGGATGATCTGAAATTTTGTTCTTCGATGACGCTCTTTTCGATGGCATCGAGTGATCCTGGCGTTTTCAAACGTGCGTTGGATCAATTTTGCGGCGGTCGCAGGGATAAACGGTCGCTGGAGATTCTTGGGTTTTAGCGGAACGGGTGTCGAAGCTTGACTAGGCAAGCCGAGAATTGGCCCACGGCTTGAAATGATGCGCCAGCAGTCCGGATTCTCCACCAAACGGAGCCGGCATCCGATCAGTTGCCGCCAACCACTATCGAGACCCGGCGGTATAATTATTCCCCGAATATTGATAACAGTTCAAGTGTTGTCGAAGAGATGTGTCCTGCAGGATCCCGTGGCAGCACTTGTGCCACGTCGACAGCAGAGGCAATGTCACCAAGGAGTGTCGATGTCTCAATCCGTGAAACTGATATCAATTGGCACAGCAGTGCCCGCCCACATTATTCAGCAACGTGATGCCGCTGCTGCGGCACACAAGGCTTTTTCGGCCCGATTCCGAGATTTTGACCGTCTGGCGAAAGTCTTCGATAGTTCGGGCATTCGCACCCGCTACGCTGCCCAACCACTAGAATGGTATCTGGAACCTTTGGGGTGGCCGGAAAGAAATGCCGCTTATATCGAGGGAGCGTGCAGTTTGTTCGTTTCGGCTGCCAATACCGCCTTAGAGAAGGCAGGCATCAGCGGAAAAGATGTCGATACGGTTGTGACAATTTCGTCAACGGGTATCGCCACTCCTAGTCTGGAAGCCCGCGTGGCCCAGCAAATGGGATTTCGCGAGGACATCGAACGAGTGCCCGTTTTCGGTCTGGGCTGTGCGGGCGGGGTATCCGGGTTCTCCATTGCCTCCCGACTTGCCAAGTCAAGACCTGGAACCGTCGTCCTTTTAGTCGCCGTTGAACTGTGCACACTGGCGTTCCGGTTGGATCAACTGACAAAAGCCAATATCGTTGCCAGCGCGCTTTTCGGGGACGGTGCGGCGGCATGCGTCCTGAAGGTTGCAGACGAAGGAATAGCCGACATCGAGATGTCCGGCCAGCACACTTGGCCAAACACGCTGGACATAATGGGTTGGAGCGTCGACAGACAAGGGTTCGGCGTCATTTTCGATCGCGATATTCCGCCTTTTGCTGAAGAGCGTATCGCCCCGGCTATTTCCGGAATCCTCGGGCGCGCAAATCTTGAACTGGAAGATGTCGATAGATTCGCCTGTCATCCCGGCGGAGCCAAGGTCGTGATAGCCCTGGAGACTGCGCTTTCCCTTGGTCAGGGGAGCTTGGACCATGAACGTGACGTGCTATCCAAATATGGAAACATGTCGGCCCCTACGGCGCTGTTCGTTCTCGACCGCGTCGTCGAGCCGGGTTTGCCATCCCGTACATTGCTGACAGCGATGGGTCCGGGCTTTAGCGTCAGCTGTGTCTCACTCAAGAGAGCCGCATGATCGCGGCTTCCATGCTCCTCGCTTTCGTCACGATCGAGCGTCTTGGCGAGCTCGTGCTCGCCAGACATAACACCAAGGCCCTGCTCGCGAAGGGTGCATATGAGGCGGCGCCGGGTCATTATATGTTCATCGTGGCGTTGCATGCTGCGTGGCTTGCCGGCTTATGGATTTTTGCCTGGGATAAGCCGGTGGAACCGGGATGGCTTGCCGTTTTTATGATGCTCCAAGGTTTGCGGTTCTGGGTGCTTGGGACGTTGGGTAAGCGCTGGACCACTCGCATTATCGTTCTGCCGGGAAGCCCTCTCGTGCGAAAAGGCCCTTACCGTTTCTTTTCGCATCCGAATTATGTCGTCGTGATCGGAGAGATCGCCGTGCTGCCCTTGTGCTTTGGGTTGGTTTGGTATGCTCTCGCATTCTCCGCGCTGAATGCATTCGTTCTGGCGGTAAGGATTCGCGAAGAGAATTCCGCGCTTTCGGAGTTGCGCCATGATGCAATGCCCTGATGCAGGCGAAGCCCGGTTGCCAAGTCTTTGGACTTGGCTCGGCTTTTTCGCAATGTGCATCGGGATGTTCATGGCAATTCTCGACGTGCAGATCGTCGCCACGTCGCTACCAACAATCCAAGGTGCTTTGGGCATCAATCCAGATCAGATGAGCTGGATTCAGACCGCCTATTTGATCGCCGAAATCGTTGCGATCCCGCTGACGGGTTTCTTGACCCGCTTGCTCAGTATGCGCTGGCTGTTTGTATCTGGCACTTTGCTGTTTACGGCTGCTTCCGCTGGATGTGCGCAAAGTGATAGTTTCAATGCCCTTTTGTGTTGGCGTGTCCTGCAGGGGTTCTCAGGCGGGACCCTGATCCCTTTGGTTTTCTCTGCGGTTTTCCTGTTGTTCCCGCAGCGGCATCAAAGCATCGCCACCACCGTCGCTGGTGTCGTCGCAGTCATGGCTCCGACGGTTGGACCAATCATCGGCGGGTGGATCACGCAGACGTACTCATGGCACTGGCTCTTTTTGATCAACATCATCCCTGGCTTGGTTGCGGCCTCATTGGCAGCTTCACTGCTCCCGCGCGCGCCAATGGAATTCAAGTATTTCCGTTCGATCGATTTTCAATCGCTGGCAATGATGGCGATGGGTCTTGCCGCCTTGGAGATCGCATTGAAAGAAGCGCCGCAACGCGGCTGGCTCGGCCCCGTCGTTTTGTCACTTGCGGCTTTCAGTGTGGTCATGCTGACTTCCTTTACCCGGCGAACATGGTCGTCGCTCACGCCGATAGTCGATCTACATAACTTCAAGGACCGAAATTTCACTATTGGCTGCATTCTGAGTTTTATTCTGGGCTTCGGTCTGTTCGGGTCGGTATATCTCATGCCCGTTTTCCTGGCTTTCGTCAGGGGCCACAACGCACTGCAGATAGGCCAAATAATGCTTGTGACCGGCGTTGCGCAGCTGATGATTGCGCCCTTGGCCGTCATGCTGGAACAACGGGTCGAAGCGAGGCTGCTATCAACCATAGGCTTTCTGTTGTTCGCAATTGGCCTCGGTTGCAGTGCGTTTCAAGTACCGCAAACCGATGCTTCCGCAATGTTCTGGCCCCAAGTCATCCGCGGTCTGGCAATAATGTTTTGTCTGCTTCCGCCAACGCGTCTTGCCCTCGGTAGTCTCCAGGATGACAGGGTTCCGGATGCCAGTGGACTGTTCAATCTGATGCGCAATCTTGGCGGTGCGATTGGTCTGGCGCTGATCGACACCGTCATTTATACGCGATCAACGACGCACGGCATTGCAATAGCCAACGGTTTGCTGGCGGGTGATCCGCGGACGGAAAGATTTATTGGAATGCCTGCCAACGAGATTGTGGCACATATGCCGGGTAAATTCGATGCGATTGCCCAGGGCATTTTCAGTCCAATGGTTGCAAGGGCGGCGATGGTGCAAGCCATCAATGAGGCATGGGCCATGATTGCGCTGATAACTTTGATACCTCTGCTGATCATCATGTTTGCCGACCAGCTTCCACCGAAGGCCTCACCCGGAAATCATTGATGGCCACGCCGTCGGCTCACGTTTGGTACTGCGTCACGTAGCGTAGACACAGGATCTCACGCGAATGTTTTTACCTTCCTCGCACCGCGTCTTGCCAGAAGATTGGCAACCACGAGCAATATGATCGAAAGCAGCATCATTAGCGTTGCGGCGGCGGTGATTGCCGGGCTTAGCCTTTCGCGCAGGCCGATGAACATTTCGAGCGGCATCGTTCGCTGATTGGCGCTGGCAAGAAACTGGGCAACGACGACCTCGTCGAAGGAAGTTACAAAGGCAAATGCTGCTCCCGACAGGACGCCGGGCAGGATCAAGGGCAGCATTACCCGATAGAATGCGACCACAGGTTTCGCGCCAGCAATTGAGGCCGCCCGCATAAGATTGCGATCAAATCCCGTCAGGCTGGCACCAACGGTCACGACCACAAAGGGACTGGCGAGGGCGGTATGAGCGAGAATTATCCCCAAATAGGTGCTGGCCAGGCCAACCCGTGCATAGAAGAGATAGGACCCTACAGCGGTGATGACCACCGGCACTATCAGGGGGGAGATCACCAGCGGCATGATGATGCGTCGCGCCGGGAATCTGTCACTGGATAACGCTATCGCCGTCAACGTCCCGAGCGTCGTGGCGAGGGCGGTGGTGCCGAAGGCGATGATCAGACTGTTTCCGATCGCCGTCTGCCAGCGGTCGGTACCGAGAACCACCTCGTACCAGCGCGTGGAAAGCCCCTCCAGCGGAAACACGAAGAAGGCTCCGCTGTTGAACGAAAGCGGCACAGGAACGAGTATCGGGACCATCAGAAAGGCGACTACGAGGGCGCCCCAGAGCCACAACAATGCAACCCGGATTCGTTCACCGATCGTCGGATAAGGAGACAACAGCATGATCACACCGGCTTCAAGCGATCGAGACCGAGCATGCGGGCAAACACCGCATAAAGTCCCATGGTGAAAACGAGGAGGATAAAACTGAGCGCAGCAGCCATTTCCCAATTCAGTTCGACATTGACGTAGTTGGCAATGAAATTGCTGATCAGCTGGTCGCCGGCGCCACCGATAAGAGCTGGCGTAATGTAATAGCCGAGGCAGAGAATGAAAGTCAGCAAACAGCCCGCCATAATTCCCGGCACCACCTGTGGAAGATAGACGCGCAAGAACGATGTTAATGGCCGGCCGCCGAGGGAATAGGCTGCCCGCATCTGCGAGGGCTGGATGGTGCGCATGACGCTGTAGATCGGTAGTAGCGTGAACGGTAGCTGGATGTGGGTCATGGCAATGACAAGTCCAAGCCGGCTGTACATCAGGTCGAGCCTGGTACCGGTCACGCCAAGCCAGAGGAGAACATCATTGACCAACCCGAACTTTTGCAAAAGCACAGTCCATGCTGCTGTCCGAACCAGTATCGATGTCCAGAATGGCAGCAGCACGGCAACGATCAGAATGGCGCCAACGGTCTTTGGCACGCTGGAAATCAGGTAGGCGAGAGGAAAGCCGAGTATGAGGGTAGCAAGGGTAACCGTTGCCGCCACGAGAAATGTACGTGCGAAAACGCGCAGGAATATAGCCTGCTCGGGAGGGACGCGTTCGATGGTTCCGTCGGCGTTCCAGCGCAGGTCGACCGCGCTCAGGAGATAGAATGAAGTGAGGGCATGTCTTCCTCTCTCTATCGTTGCCCATGTGCCGGGGGTGGTCCAGAACGGCACCGATTTGATGACGGATACGGCATCAGTCGCCCCTTCCTGGTCGAGCGCGCGGGCGGTCTTGAGAATCTGGCTACGGGCCCCGGGTAACCGCGCATTCAGACTTTTCGCCAATTCGGAAAGAGTTCCCTTTTGCTGACTGGCTTTGAGATCGGCGGCGAGCGCTTCAAAGGTTTTGTCATCAGGGATTTCCTTGCTGCTCCAGCTCTGCATCGCAGCGCTGGTAAGCGGTAAAGCGTTGGCGATCGTCGGGTCGTAAACGGCCCGCGACAAGAGAATGGCAATCGGAATACCGAAACTGAGAAGCAATAAGGCAAGGAGTGGTATGGCTAGCGCGAACGAGCGCAGGCGTTCGCGTGCCTGGGATCTTCGGATCGCTGCCGCGACCGACCTGGTGTCGGCAGCCTCGGGAGCGGTGATGAACTGCCCCCGATCCATGTTGGCCGGCTGGACCCTGGACATGGCTATTGCGCTAGCCAGGCGTTAAAGCGCTTGACCAGATCCTCGCCATAATCGCCCCAAAACTCGGTATCGGCGACGAGATAGGATTTCATGTGCTCCGGAGCGTTCGGCAATTTGGGCAGCGCGTCGGCAGCCACGAACTCGGTTGCGTCGGTACGCACCGGACCATAGGTGATGTGGCTTGCAAGCTTGGCGTTGTTCTCGGGCTTGCTGATATAGGCGAGATATTTATAGGCGAGATCCGGGTTCTTCGCGCCTTTCGGAATGCTGATCATGTCATACTCAAGGATCTGACCGTCCCAGACGATCTTGAACGGCTTTGAGTCCGTGTCGATCGCATTCTGGATGCGGCCGTTCCAAGCCGTCGTCATGACCACTTCTTTTGAGGCAAGCAATTGTGCCGGTTGTGCGCCCGCATCCCACCAGACAATATCGCTCTTGATCGTATCCAGCTTCTTGAACGCGCGATCGACGCCTTCCGGCGTACCAAGGACCTCGTAAACCTGATCTGCCGGCACTCCGTCGGCCATGAGCGCCCATTCAAGATTCTGCGCGGGGAATTTCCGCATTGCGCGCTTGCCGGGGAACTTCGTCGTGTCGAAGATGTCGAGCACCGACGTAGGCGCTTCCTTCAGGACATTTGGATCATAGGCAAGGATGTCGCCATAGGCATCAAGACCGACACCACACTTGAGAGCGGAGCCCTCGATGAATTTGGATTGGTCGGCGATTTTTGAATAATCGAGCGGTTCGAGGATGCCTGCATCACAACCCTGCAGAACCGTAGCAGTCTCAACTGTAACAAGGTCGATCGGCACATTACCCGTATCGACCATGGCTTTGACCTTGCCGAGATCGCCAAGATATTCCTGTTCGACAATTTTGATGCCGGTTTCCTTGCTGAAAGGTTCGAACCAGGCTTTACGCTGCGCGTCCTGCCACGCACCGCCGCTTGCCATGATCGATAACTCCTCGGCAATGGCGGAATGACTGAAAACTGCGCAGACGGCGACTGTCGCCAGGGCAACGGAATGAAAAGAATTGCGTTTCATGGGTCCCTCTCTTGTTCTTGGTTGTGTCTTGTACCTGTTGCTATGCCGGAAATGCGCGGCAATCCCTATGCGACCAGCCGAGCCTAATTCGTTGAGCTTCTGTCGTTATCGTTTCGGGGCCAACCTTCACGCTCAGCAGTTGGCCATTGTCGAGCCGCGCAAGGAGCCGCAAATGGTCGCCGAGATAGATTCTTCCCTCGACGGTTGCCTCGAAATCGTTCTCCTCCTCGGCAGCCGCAGCGATCCGAATGCATTCAGGGCGGATGGCGACTTGGCACGACGTTCCTTGAGTTCCAATGTCGATGGGAGTTGCCCGAGTAGTCCGCCGCCCTTCAAGGCGACTTGGCAAACATGGCCAGTGATGTGGTCGACAACGCCTTCGAGCGTGTTGTTCTCGCCGATGAAACTCGCGACGAAAGGGCTCTCCGGCTTTTTGTACAAATTGTCCGGCGTGCCGATCTGGGCGATGCCGCCGTTGTTGAATACAGCGACGCGATCCGACATGGTCAGCGCTTCGCTCTGATCGTGGGTGACATAAACGATGGTCACTCCCAACATGGAATGAAGCTGCTTGATCTCAAGCTGCATGTGTTCGCGCAGTTTCTTGTCAAGCGCTCCAAGCGGCTCGTCCATGAGAACAAGGGTTGGTTCGAACACCAGCGCGCGAGCGAGTGCGACGCGCTGCTGCTGCCCACCCGAGAGCTGCCCGGGCCGACGGTCGCCAAACTTCCGCAGCTGGATCATATCCAGCGCCTTATGGACGCGGGTGGTTACGTCGGCTTTCGAAAATTTGCGTACAGAAAGCGGGAACCCTACGTTCTCCTCGACAGTCATGTGCGGAAACAGCGCATAGTTTTGGAAGACCATGCCAATGTTGCGTTCATAGGGTGGTCGACGGTCGACAGATTGCCCATCTAAAAAAATGCTTCCATTGGTTGGACGCTCGAAGCCTGCCAGCATATTCAGCGTAGTTGTCTTGCCGGAACCTGAGGGCCCGAGCAATGTAAGGAATTCGCCCTTTGCCACATGCATGTTGAGCCGTGTCACAGCAAACGTGCGGCCGTCGTAGGATTTCTCCACGTCAACAAATTCGACAAAGCGATCGGGTTCGGCGTGAGACACGCCTTTCGCAGCCAACGTTTCAAATTGTCTATTCGTATGCGCGACCATCATTGGACCGGGTCACCAGCTACAATATGCGGTTTGCGCGGTTGGAGTCGCATCCAGGCTGCTTCACACCACCAAAGTTTCAGGCACATCTGCTCCTCCTCGGGGATCGTTGAACTTATATGATCATACAATCGGCCATTAAGGGGATAATGAACCATACAATTGGTATGTCAAGTTCTAATTGTGTGGCGTTTTCAGCATGAATTGTGTTGATCGAAAAGTTATCCGGCATGAATTCGATTGTTCGGCAATTTGTCGTATGGTACAAGCCGGATGTTAACGCGCAGAATGGCTCAAATATCGATGATGCAAGATTTGCAGCTTTCCGGGGGCGAAGGCCCCGTTTACCGTCGCCTTGCGGATGCAATCGCCGACCGGATCGCGAGCGGTCTGCTCACCGCCGGCGAACGACTGCCGCCCCAGCGCGAGATCGCGCAAAGCCTTGGAATCAATGTAACAACCGTGACGCGGGCTTTCTCCACGCTTCAGGAGCGCGGGCTCATCGATGCGCGGCCGGGCAGGGGCATGCTTGTCGCGGATCAGAAGAATGACGCTGGAGCCGGCTTCGTTTCTGCTCCGAGCGAAGAGGCCGGCATCGTCGACCTTTCGATCAACCGCCCCGCTACCAATACCTATCTCGACGTTTTCACAGCACTTTTGCCACGACTTGCCAAGAACCGCCACTATAATTCAATTCAGGACTACCATCCTGCAGAAGGGCCGCTCTGGGCACGAACGGCAGTGGCGGATTGGCTGAAGACAGTTGCGGGTAACGGCGATCCGGGGAGGGTCGTACTGACAATCGGTGCCCAGCATGCCCTCGACTGCGTCCTCAGTGCCGTGACCCAGAAAAGCGACGTCATTCTGGCCGATGAAGTGACGTACCAGGGCATCAATGCCCTCTGCCGCTCGCACGGTCTCGACCTGCGGGGCCTCGCGATGGACAAGGGTGGGCTCAGGCCCGACGCCTTCGAAGCCGCCTGCGTACAATGGCGACCGAGAGCGATTTTCCTGGTGCCCAGCCTGCATAACCCGACAACAATCACCCTCTCGGAAACACGACGCAGAGAAATTGTTGAAATAGCGCGGCAACACAATGTGCTGATCATCGAGGATGATGTCTACCGTCCGCTGCTCAACGAGTCCCCGCCGTCGTTCGCTAGTCTCGAACCTGAACTAACCGTTTATATCGGCGGATTTTCCAAATGCGTGGCACCGGGATTGAGGTTTGGTTTTGCTATTGGGCCGCGATTCATGATGGGGCAGGTGGCGGCAGCGCTTCGGATCAACTGCTGGAGCGTCAATCCGATGGCTGCGCTGATCGCAACCATTCTACTCGAAGAGGGCACTGCAGTTGAGGTGATCGACGCCCAGAAAGCGGAGCTTTTACAGCGGCAACACATTCTCACCGAAATGCTTGGAGACTTCGATCTTCAGACCGATGTGACCTCAACCCATGCTTGGTTACACTTGCCCGAACCTTGGCGCGGCGCCAGCTTTGCCCGCACGTGCCTGCAGCGGGGCGTTGGTGTTTTGCCTGGTGATGCCTTCGCAATTGGACGTGAACCCGTACAGCACGGCGTGCGCATCAATATAGGTGCGGCGCGCTCCCGGGACGACCTCCGGCGTGCTCTGAAGACAATGCGCGAATTGTTGGAAGCGGGGCATCTGCAGATTCCGGGCTTCGTCTAGGAGAATCAGGTGAGCGAGTCAAAGAGTGTCGAAATCGCAATAGTTGGCGCTGGTGTCATAGGGCTGACTATCGCGCTGCGTTTGGCTTCAGAGGGGCGCGAGGTCCTTATGATCGACCCGAACGAACCTGGGTCGGGAGCGTCGTCCGGGAATGCCGGTACATTCGCAGACTATGCTTGCGTGCCGGTGGGCAACCCGGACGTTCTCAAAAATCTGCCGCGACTATTGTTCGATGCCGACAGCCCGTTTTCATTGCGTTGGGCAGCACTCTTCCAGATTGCACCTTGGCTAGTGGGGTTTGTACGTCAATCCCTGCCTGCGGCCGCCCGCGCAAATGCTGCTGCTCTGGCAGACCTGCTCGCCGAAGCTCTGCCGGCTTGGGAAGAGATAACGGTGGAAGCCGGAGCCGAAAAACTCATGCGCAGGAATGGCTGTCTCTATGTGCAGCAAAACACGGGCAACCGCTCCCGCGGGTCGTGGGCCCATTCGATCCGGTGCGAGCTCGGGATGCGTCAGGAAACACTCAGTGCGGAGCAAGTGGCTGCGATGGAGCCGACGCTTCCGCGGTTCGAGGGCTCCGGTGTCTTTTTCCCCGACTCCGTACATGTCACGGATCCGAGCGCGTTGATGCGCCGGCTGGCTGCGGCTGGAAATGCAAAAGGCGTGGGCGTTCATAGATCGCGAGTGGCTAAACTCAAAATCACTGGCGATCGGACCCATCTTAGCGGGTCCGATCTGGATCTGACGGCAAAAACCGTTGTGATCGCGGCTGGCGCCTTTTCCAAGGAACTCGCCTTGCAGGCGGGGGACAGGATTCCGCTTGAAACCGAACGGGGTTATCATCTCGAATATGCAACGGAAAGTCCGCTGCTCCAGCGTCCTGTTTGTCCAACCCATCTCGGCTTTTACATGACGCCGATGGCCGGCAGGCTTCGGGTCGCCGGCACAGTGGAACTTGGCGGAACCTCGGCTGGCCCAAATCCCGCGCGGTTTGAACTCCTGAACCGCGGAGTGCGGCAGTACTTCCCTGAATTGGACAAGGCTTCAGCGAAATGGCTGGGTTTCAGGCCGTCTCTGCCGGATTCGCGGCCGGTCATTGGACGCAGCCGCAATAGCGAGAATGTGGTCTACGCCTTTGGCCACGGCCATCTCGGACTCACCTTGGCCGCCATCACGAGCAGATTGGTCGCCGGCCTCATCAACGGCAACACGGACCCGGTGACGGCACGCTTCACGCCAGAACGATTTGGTAGATAAACGATAGAGAGTATCCCCGATACACTCCTTGAAGATAGAGTTTAGGGTATCCGTACGACGATTTCTTCTCTAACAAAAAGGAGGATTCGACGTTGTGGAAACTCGATGAATATTTTGAAATGAGTTAGATTGATATGCCTTGTTTTCGAGAACGCTGCTCAAGGGATGATCATGAACAGACCAACAATGGCTCTTCTTCCTCTGGTCTTGACTATCGGTTTGCATTCTCCGCTTGCATTTGCCGAGGAAGACAATGCATCGCAGCTCGCCACGATCAACAAGATCATAAGAGGGGAAGGAAAGCCCGGCGAAACCGCTACAACCAAGAACGGTGAAGTTATTTATACTGTACTGGAAGATGGCGTCGTTGAAATCAGGAATTTACGCTACAACACCGTACAACGGTTCGGTACGATAAAGCCCAACGACAACAGCAGGTCAAAATAGCCATCCCTCAATACTCCTTGTTCCGTATTGCTCTGATCGTTGCCATACCGCGCAAGCCATCCTTGCTTCCCGTCGCCGCCACAGCCTCGAACACTCGCTGTGCATCGGCCAAGCGGTTCAAGTTCATGTAAGCATAGCCGCGCAAGACCATGAGGTCGTTGCGCTCCGGTGCTATGCGCGCCCGTTGGTCAAGTGCAAGCAGGGCTTCGGTGTAGCGGCCGGCGGTAAAAGAATCCGTAGCGCGGGATGCCAGCAATGCGGTGTCGAGTTCGATCTGACGGGAATGCTTCTGACGCGCTTTGGACGCAGCGACAGCCGCCTTGTCGGCAAGTCCAACGCGTAGATAGGCGAGGCTCTGACCGTAGGCGGCGTCACTCTTGGCCGCTTCCGAACGGCTGAGCAATCCTCGTTCGAATGCCGCCGCCGCTTCAAGCGGACGGTTCATGTCCATCAGGCACCAACCGCGCGTCAATGCAGCGTCGGGCGTGAGTGTTTGCGGATCGATCGTTGTCGTGCAACCGCGAGATGCACGTTGGCTGGTGTTGACCGCCGTTTGCTGAGGGGGACGTGGACGTCGGGGTTCTGGGGACGCTTGCACTGGTTCGGTTTGATTTTGCGACTGGATGACCCTGGTCCGCGCGATGGTCTCGGCGACCCGCTCCGCGAGCGTAGGAGCAGGAGTCGTACTGAGCGGATTGGCTGCGGCAACGGAACTGTCTTGGGGAAGCGCTGCCGCCGGAGCTCCCGGGTTAGTCGTTGGTTGCGTCACCGGTTGGTTTGCCGTCGAGGTATCGGTGCCAAACCGCTCCGGCGACGGAACGAGACCGCGTTGACGCGTGTTACGCAATTCGCCGAGCCGCGCGATCCGGTCGGACTTGCCTGCCCAGCGCCGCTGGATATCGGCGACCCCCGCCGTGTCGCCAAGCTGCTCGCGGGTCAGAACCAGACCATAGGACGATGGCTCATCGTCGGGTTTCCATAGCAACGCTGTTGAAAACCAGCCGGAGGCCGTTTCGAACTGGTTGAGGAGATAAGCATACCAGCCGAGCTGTTGTGCCGCATTGGCGTCCTTGGCTTTCATGACCTCCGGAACCATGCGTTGCAGTATCGCCGGAGCAATCTCTACAGGTGGGTCTTGTGCCAGAAGATTTGCAACGGCGGCCATATAGACGGCTTTCGCACCGTCTGAACTGTCCCGCCATTCATATATGGTTCCCTCCGCTTCTGCAGGCCGGGACAGCGCGATCATCGCAAGCGCGAGACCCTGCGAAGATGAGGCCGCATTTTCGCGGTCATGGGAAAGCCTGAACCATCTTTCCGCGGCCACCGGGTCGTTGCGACGCAGATAGTACCAACCAAGGATCAACGGATCGGAAGGCTCGACAACGTCGTTTGCCAGTTTCTCGACACGGCTTACGTCGGCTGGCGGTACCGTCAACTTTGGGTCCGCGCCCGCATCGGCTACTGCTTTTCGTGCAAGGTCATTGTGAATGGTATCGAATTCCTTGCTGCCGTCCGGATTTGTCTTTTCTCTGGCAAGTAAGGCGTCGAGATCGGCTCGACTCAACAGCGGCAGCGCCTTTTGAACTGTCGCCAGCCGTTCGTCGGGCTTGGTGCAATTGTCGAGTACATAACCATAGGCGTCTTTCGCCCGCGCCACACGGTCAGTCTTGGCAAATGCTTCGGCAACCCGCCAGAGCACATCGACATCGCTGCAAGTCAAAAGACTGTTGTGGGACGAACCGATGCGGATGACCGTATCATACTGCTTGAGGTCCGATGCGTTGATCAACTGCTCGCGAGATTCCGCAAGTTCCACCAGTTGCAACATGTCCCCCGGAGGCTTCCAGCCCGGCTCGGAGGTCTGCCGTTCCTGAATGGCTTTGCGCAGTTCCGGGAGTTTGCCAGCTGCGTAAAGTTTCCACATTGCATCTAGCGCCGTGTCGGCCTGCGGCATCACAGATGTCGGATCGGCCGGCGGCGTCCAGCCAGGGTAAAGCGCGCGCAAACGAGCGATCTCCGCCTCGAGCCTGCGCTTGTCGCCTTGACGGGCGAAATAGCGAAGCGCCGTTTCATCCACCTTGGGTGCAGTCGCGGCACCGGGCGCGGGTGCAGCCGGCTTGGGGGCTTGGGTTTTCGGCGCCCGCCCGGACTGCGCTACCACATAGTTATCGTCGGCTTGCGCGTCTGGCGGCGGATCGCTGCTCTCAAGCATTGCCGAACGGACTGAGCCGTTTGTGGTTGCAAGAGCTGGAACATAGTCCAACTGAACCGCTACCAATCCGGCGAAGGCGGCGATAGTGGGAAGGATTAGCAGCGTCGACTTCTTCATAGGCATTCCGGATGTTGGCCGTAGGCAAAGGATAGCGACAACAAATGGAGTGTCGATGGATAATAAAGTGTTGGCCGGAATGACGTTACGCTTTCCGGAAGCTTCTTCTTGTCGAGTACGCAATCGACCAGCGCAGGAATAATTGTGTAACCGGGATCGGTCAGGGTCTCTGTCGCCGTTCCGCTCGGAATATCGACAATCGCGACGTTTGTACCATCAGGCGACATGCCACGACGCAGTGGTTCGAGCTGTGCCCGGTCGGTGATGCCGGCACGCATCATATAGAGCGGGATACGCAAGGCGTTATAGCCGAATTCAGGCGGGAAACCCTTGGCTGGCTTGAAAACTGTTCTTGCGGAGATCCAGTCAGCAGGCAAAGAGCGTGGACCCGCGCGCGCGCCATCGATCAATGACAAGCCATCCTTACCAAGCCTGTTCCAGTCGGTCGCCTGGTCGAGGGCTGCAAATCTCGGGAAGGCCTCAAAAATCCAGTAGGAGAGGTTGATAATCGGGCCGTCCTCGCGCTCGGTCGCGGAAAAGCCGGTCACACCGGGAAGCAGCAGGAGTCGTTTCTGCGCCTCGATCACGTTGGATTTGCCAATCGCCCGGATCATGCTTTTCGCAGTTGCCGTCAAATCCTTGCGGTCCCAGCCCGAGCCCGCCAGAACAAGCGCGTAAGCAATTAGAATGTCGCCGTCGGAGGCGTTGTTGCTATCGGTCACATGCGGCTTGCTGTTGGGATCCCATTTCCATACGGCAAGGCCGTCGTCACGCAGCAGGAACTCCGTGCGCGTGAACGACCAGATGAGGTCGAAATCTGCCTTGCTGTTGGCAAGGTACGCAAGAAGCAATCCATAGCCTTGGCTCTCACTGTGGCTGATTTTACCGTTGGCGTCGTCGATAACACGACCGCTTGCGTCGACGAAACGCGCTTTGTAGGCCTGCCAGTCATCCGGCTTTACGTGAGCCTTTGCCGATATTTGCGCCATGGAAGTGTTGCCCCAAACAAGAGCCAGGAGGAGCGCCAAGGCAAGACTGTACAGCTTCATACGCGTCTCCCCAAATTGGAAAGGAGGCGGGAGGTAGCGACTCCAAGCAAAGTCGAAAAGACGATGAGCAGCAGCGAAAATGAAAGAATGTTGCCAGAAAGCCAGTTCGCGATGATCAGGCGCATATTGGAAAAGGACAGGGGCTGTGTCGGCATGAAAGTAAATTCGCCGACCGGCACCTCCTGAATTTCGTCAGTGCCGCCTTTGTAGATGGAGATATGGCCGTCGAGTTTTGACCAGCGATCCTGCTGCGTCATGGCGCGAACACTGTCCAGAAGGCTATCGTCCGTAGGTGCGGTCACCAGGGTCCACACGCCATCACCGGCAGGATTGGCCCTCTGCGCGATCAATAGCGAAGCGGCAGGTTCCGGTGCATAGGCCTCGTCTCGTCCAGCATAAAAAGAAAATGAATTCAGAGAGATGTTGAAGGTACGGTTGAGCCAATCATCGAACGAAGAAATCTGGCCGCGCCAGCCGCGTCCGGCGAGTCGCTCTCGCCACTGATCGAACTCAACCTGCGTGGGACCTGTATCGGCAGCCGGTTCGACGCCGCGCACGTCGCTCCAGACTGTACGGATGTTTTCGGCAATGCCGGTTTGGGTCAGCACGGTCGACTCGATCTGAGGAATTGCGCCCATAAACAGGGCGTTTGAATTGACGGTGGAGTTCGCCGTAGCGCGAGGGTCGACCTCAAGCGGCCTTCCGGCTGCGACGGACATGCGTGCGAGGAAGGTAGCCGCAGCGGAGTAACTCTTTTCGCCTCCATTGTTGATAATCACCGGCAGCGGTTTGTCGGAGCGGCCATAGGGAAAGCTCGTGCCACTCAGGCCTGCCAGATTAGGCATGGTGCCGATCCTGGCGAAGTCGGGCATCACGAATTCTGACGTGTCGAACAAGGCGAAACGCGTAGGGGAGGTTGCGCCTGTTCCTGGCGCACACACCGTGTCAGAACGTGTGTTGAGTACGGCTTCCATCGTGATCAGATTTGTGCCGGGACGGAAATGCCGCATGGTGAAACCGATAGGAAAATGCCGAAGGATCTCGCCACCTCTCGTGGTTATTGGAAGCGTCGCGGCAATATTGTCATTGACGTAGATATTGATCTGGCTACCCGGCAGAACGTCCTCGGAGTAAGCTGCATCCAGCAGAATTGTCGCTTTGCCATATTCATTGGCGTAAAAGTCCGATGGCACGCCGATCGCAAATTCCGTGCGCAAACGCCGTCCGTTGAAATTGCGGGTTGGCACACCGAGATCACGGAACTTCGCCCGCGACGCAGACGTGAATAACGGGACATCGGGAGAGCGCCATGTCTGCGTTGACAGGAAGGAGCGCGGCACACCGATCTCGCGCTTCAACGGATCGACAATGCTGGCAACAGCATTCGTTACGGTCTGCCAATCTGGCCCGCGCACACGCAGCACAGAACCTCCTGTGGCCGGATCATCGACGAAAGCGGCGAGGGGCGCTCCAGGGGTGGTTGCAAGCAGGGCCTCCGGCAAGCCTTGCAGTTCATCATCGGTGCCAACCAAGATCGTGAGGGAACCGGGCAATTGTTCTTTCGGCATTGCAGGAGAGATCGTAACCGCCAGATTGGGCATATTGGCAAGGACTGCCAGTGCTTCGGCGAGGTGCAGCATTGGCGCTGTCGCCGCCATACGATTGATGGCGGGCACGACGAGATTAAAGGTCGTTCTCCCCGCCGCATCGACGCCGATGGCCCTTATATCATTGATCTTCCTGAATCGGCGCGCACCATCTCCTGTGAATGACAGAAAGGTCTTGGACGGATCAACTTCCGTCCACAATTCATAGGTCGACTGCACCGTGCAGTCCGTACGGTGACGCAGGCTGGTACTCATTTTGAAGACATTGAGACCGGCCTTCAATATTCCTGCCGGGACATCCACCGTCAGCGTCTTCCGGTTTTCCGAAGACTGTACAGGTTCGTTGACGATCCGGGCATTGTTGATTGCCAACGTCAGCGTCGACCATTCCGGCGCGACAATAAGGCTGTTCTGGTAAGTGAGGGACAACGTTGCTGCAGACGCCGCCTGATCCTCGGTAATGAAGACGGCCCAGGTTTTCTCGCCGGTCTCGCCACTGAACGACAAGCTGTCTTGAGGGATGATGTAGCGAACTGCCGGGGTTTCTACCTTTGGAGCGGGCAATACGGGAACAATATCGGGCGTTGCAGGCACAGTCGGCTGTTCCGGTGGTGGAGCTGGTTCTTCCGCCGGCTTTTCAGGTGACATGTCGAACGGCGAGACCTGAGCCTGCAAGGGCAGCGTGGCAAGAACTGTCAATAGGCAGGCAGAGAACAGCCGTTTCATCACGTGCGCTCCCATCCCGCCTTGTCCCTTCCGGTGATCTGCCGGGCAAGATAGGAGAAGCCCCGGTAGGTCTGGAATATGGCTACGCCGAAGAACCAGATGGTTCCCTTGATCAGGCCTGGATTGCCGCGCCTGTCGAGCTGGAATTTCGTCCATTGCGAAGAGTTTGCAAAGATCAGATCCGCTATGAGCATATGGTCCGTGGGATCGTCGGGCATAAACAGGCACCCAACCGCAGTCTCACCAGCCTGTTTGCGGATGTTTCGTACCTGAATGGGAAGATCGCCCATTTCGCCAGTCGTCGATGTCTTGAAGCGAACGTCCGTCGCCATATCGACGGACAGCTGATCGATGAGATTTCCCAAAAGTTGGACGCGTATGCCATTGACGGAAACGTCGTCGATCGTTCCCGGAACCCATTTGTCGCCAAACCGGAATTCGCAACGCCTCGAAACCTTGACGCGGCGGGAGGGCCGTTTATCTCCTCGTTCGGACACCACGCCGAGGGCACAACCGGCAAAGATCAGGTTGAGCAGGTTCCAGGCGCCTACGACCAGCGTGACATCGGCCTTATAGGGCTCCGTATAAATACGGTAGATGGTCACGCCGACACCGATGAGCAGCACAAAAAATATGACAAAAAACGGTGCGGCCAGCTCCGACAGGCGGCTGCGGTCGATCCGTTCATCCTTCGCAGTCACCTTGAAAGTGGGTTTGCGCGGATTCAGCATCACCGAGATGACAGCGGGCAAAAGATGGATTGTTTGTACGTATTCGTAGAGTTCCGAAATCCAGGGCCAGCGGAATGCGCCGTAGAGATAATTCTGCATCATCAGGTTCACGATCATGTAAATGAGCGTATAGGCAAGGAACTCGCCGCCGGATGCCGTAAAGATTTCGAGGCCGAAGAAAAGATAGAACAGGGGAGCGACGAGAAATATCGCGCGCGGAAACGGGAACAGCCAGAACAACGTTGAGGACAGATAACATAGACGTTGCGGCAAAGAGAGACCGCCATTGAATAGCGGAAATCGGAACCGCAGAATTTGCATCATGCCCTGCGCCCAGCGGCTTCTCTGGCCGATGAAACTCGCAAAGGTCGCAGGCTGTAGCCCTGCAATGAGCGGCTTGTCGAGATAGACGCTGTTCCAGCCGCGCGAATGCAATGCGATGGCCGTCTCGCAATCCTCGGTGATGCTGACGCCACTGAATCCGCCGGTCACGTCCAAAGCCTCACGGCGCAAAACCGCCGCCGATCCACAGAAGAACGCGGCGTTCCATTTATCAAGGCCGCGTTGGATGATGCCATAGAACATTTCATTTTCGGATGGCATCTGTTCAAATGTCCGCAGATTGCGTTCGAGCGGGTCGGGATTGAGAAAGAAGTGCGGTGTCTGGACAAGAAACAGCTTCTCGTCCTCATTGAAATAACCAACTGTTTCCAATAGGAAATCGCGCGCAGGCGCATGGTCGGCGTCGAAGACCGCAATCAGCTCGCCAGTTGAATGTTCCAGACCGTTGTTGAGATTGCCAGCTTTCGCGTGCACATTTTTTTCACGGGTCAGGTAGCGGACATCAAGCGCTTCGCAGAGACCTTTGAGGTCGGTGAACCGCTTCTCCGCGCTATGGGCTTCAACGATTTTTTCGGCATTGCGTTTTTGTACGGTCCCGCCATCATCAAGAATCCAGACGGTCATTCTGTCGGCAGGATAGTCCATGGCCTTTGCCGCCGCCATGGTATTGGCCAGGAGTTCGATGTCCTCGTTATAGGTCGGAATAAAGACGTCGACGCTCGGCAGTTTGCCCTTGACTGTTGGCCGGTTGGGCCGGTGCGGCAAAGGCATAGCCACCACAAACAGACTGAGCGCCAGCATCATCACGCTGTACATTTCCGCCAGATACAGCAGGAAACCCGGGATGAAGTTTTCCAACTGGTTGACCGGCGGAAGAGTACTGGTCGTGCGCCAGTAGACATAGCGCATGACGATAGCCGTCCCGAAGGCCAGCGCGATCAACCGCCAGATACCGCCCGCATTCAGTGTCTTGAGCACCATCATGATCGCCAGCACTGTTGCACCCGCGATCAGCTGCGTTTGCAGGTTCACCGGTAAAGTGACGAGCAGCAGCACGCAGATCGACATGAACATCCATGTCATGATGATGCCTAGTCTACGCATGAATCACCACTTGGATATGATGATCGGCAGTTGAGGCGTTCATATCATTTTCCGATTGTGTGAGGTTGAAATCGCTTTGTGTATGCTTCCCCCTAATGAATGTAACGCTCCAAAGGTTTCTGGTTTACTGCTGGCCGGTCGCCGGTGGTGGCGGAACGTAAAGATTGCTATTCGTATTTGCTGGCCGAGTGCCCGCTCCCGGCACCACCGGAGCGGCACCGATCGGCTGGCTGGTACTTGTGCTCTGCATGCCGGGCGGAGGCGGAACGAGCGGACCGATGGGTGCAGGCCTCACTCTCGCGGGAACTGCAGGCGCAGCCTGGGTTTCGACCCTGCGCTGGATCTGCTGCCGTGGCTGCGCCCGCAGCGGCTGGGCGGGAGGTGGCATTAGCGCTTCGGCGGGTGGTGCCTTCGGACCGGACGGAAAGATGTCTTCACCGGATTTGCCGAGATTTTCGGCAGGGCCCGGGGCGTCGCCGTAGGGATTCCAGCTATAGTTATTAAATGCTGCGTTGACACTGTACCCATACATGAACGCCAGCAATTCCTGCTCGCTCAGGTTTGAATCACACAGCCGCAATCGCACCTGGATGGATCCCCGGCCCGTCAACCAGCGGGTCTGGCTTTCCCCTGGGCGAATGCGCTGCCACGCGTAAACGCATGTATCGCCCGAGCGCGACCGTCCCGATGCATAACCGAATGGACCGTACCGATTTTGTACATAGTTCGGCGAACGTTTCATCGCTACCCCTGGGAGGGTGCCGCGCAGCTCGCGCGAAATATCGGTGACACCCAATTGCGCGTCGCGCAATCTATCGCCTCCGGACAAATTGGCTTTGACAGGTCCAAAAAACTGCACGCGCAAGACGTTCTGGCCAGGCGTACGCGCGGAGGTGGCGAGCAGGATCTCCTGCTGGACCGCATTGTTATACGGCCGCTCGATGACGCTGACGATCGACGGCCCGCCGGGCGGCGGCAGCGCAAAAGCCTGACTGGTGTCGACGGTACGGGTCGATACCAATATCTGCGGCGCGCCACCGGCGGCGCAGCCCCCTAGAAAAGAAATTAAGATCAGCCCTGCCGCCTTCATGTACATCGAAAAAGCGTAGGTCATCATACTGATTCGTTCAAAGGTTGTGGTCCAAATACCTTGGGAAAAGTCGAATTATCCGTTTTATTTCCGCGGATAACGTTGGTCGTGGGATTTTGGACTGCCGGCCGCATAGGTAAAAATGGGGCTCGCGCGCGCTTTGCCTCGCAGTGCCGTCCATCTTTCATTTGGCGAGGCCGCTCAACAAGGAAGTCCTTATCTCATCCGCAGTTGCAAAAGGGGTAGGTACGCCTTGGTCGCCCTTGGGACAGACTTCGTAGTGCAACCCAATCCAATACAAAGGTGTGCGGTGCAGCAACGATTCATGCTTGAAATGTTCAGTAAATAGGATATTACTTAACAAAATCACTCAACACGATGGGAAGAGCGTGTGAGAACAAGGGAACGAAGTATCTTTTCAAAGAGCGGCGCGGTGTCGCTTGTGTATCTGGGAGGAATGCATGAAAACGATAAAGCAGGCCCTGCTCGGGGCGACCTCGGCGTTTATGTTTTTTGCGGCAGCGCCAAACCTGGCAAAAGCCGATGAGCTGACCCTGTGTTGGGCGGCCTGGGACCCCGCCAACGCATTGGTTGAGCTCTCGAAAGATTTTACTTCTCAAAGCGGAACGACGATGAAGTTTGAATTCGTGCCTTGGCCGAATTTCGCCGACCGCATCCTCAATGAACTCAACTCCGGCGGCAAGCTGTGCGACCTCCTCATCGGAGATAGCCAATGGCTAGGCGGCTCGGCTGAGAATGGCTACTACGTGAAGCTCAATGATTTCTTCGACAAGGAAGGGATCAAGATGAGCGATTTCGCCGATGCTGCGGTCAACGCCTATGCGACATGGCCGAAAGGCACGCCGAACTATTGGGCGCTGCCAGCGATGGGCGATGCCAACGCATGGTTCTACCGCAAGGACTGGTTTGCGCAACCGGAAATTCAGGCTGAATTCAAAAAGAAGTACAATCGTGATCTGGCCGCTCCAACGACCTGGGATGAGTTGATACAGGTGGCCGAGTTCTTCAATGGCAGGGAAATCGACGGCAAGAAGGTCTATGGAGCCGCGATCTTCACCGAGCGCGCTTCCGAAGGCATCACCATGGGCGCAACGTCGGCGCTATATCCCTATGGCTTCAAGTATGAAAATACGCCGGGCAAATATGACATGGAGGGCGCGGTCAATTCGCCAGAAGCAGTCGCCGGGCTCGAGGCCTACAAGAAACTCTACAAATGCTGCACGCCGCCCGGATATACCGATGCCTATATGGGCGAAAGCCTCGATGCATTCAAATCCGGACAAGTGGCCATGGCGATGAACTGGTTCGCCTTCTTCCCGGGTCTCTACAAAGACGAGAAGGTAGGCGGCGACAAGATTGGGTTCTTCGTCAATCCGAAAGAGAAGGTTGCGGCATCGACACTCGGCGGACAGGGAATTTCCGTCGTGGCCAATACTGACAATATGGATGGCGCTCTCGCCTATATCAAATGGTTTGCCCAGCCGGAAGTTCAGAAAAAATGGTGGTCGCTTGGCGGATACGCCGTGCACAAGACAGTGCTGAACGACCCGACATTCACGGAAAGTCAGCCATTTGCCGCGGACTTCCTGGTGGCCATGAACCAGGTTCAGGATTTCTGGCAGGAACCGTCCTATGCTATCCTGCTCCAGGCAATGCAGAAACGCCTTCACGATTACGTCGTTGCAGACAAGGGCACGGCGAAGGAGGCGCTTGATGGGTTGGTCAAGGACTGGACCGAGGTCTTCAAGGACGACGGGAAGCTTTAAAGCTCCGGCGCTTCAGATGACCCCGTGCTGAAATGACTGCCCGGATCCGAAAACGTACCGGGCAGTTCTTTCGAATGCGACGCTTTAAAACCCAGGTGAAGTCCGTGACCGATACAAGTTCCACCATTTTGGGTGAGGCTGTTGCCCGTGCTACGCCAGCGCCCATCGCCTCCAGAATTCGCGGCCTGTCCGATCGCTCCATGGCATGGCTGTTCATTACGCCCGCCATCGCTTTGCTTTTGGCCGTCAATATTTTTCCGCTCATCTGGGCGATCTATCTTTCGTTCACGAATTTCAGGGCGAACCGGCCTAATGCCGCGCTGGAAAGCGTTGGTCTCAGCAATTATAGCCGCGTGCTGAATGATCCCAATATTTGGCAAGCCATGCAGACAACGGCGCATTTCGTCTTCTGGACGATCCTGCTGCAGACGCTGATTGGATTCTCCCTCGCTTATCTGATTGACCGGAAATTTCGCGGGCACGCTTTCTGGACGACAATCATCTTGGTTCCAATGATGTTATCTCCAGCCGTCGTCGGCAATTTCTGGCGATTTCTCTATCAACCGCAGATTGGCCTCTTCAATCACATCGTGTCTTTTCTAACAGGTATCCCGCCGTCCTCGTTCGAAATGCTGGGTTCGGTTCGGCTTTCGCCCTGGGCGATTATTATCGTCGATACGTGGATGTGGACCCCTTACGTCATGCTGATCTGCTTGGCCGGATTGCGATCGATTCCCGACTACATCTACGAAGCTGCCGAGGTGGATCGTGCTTCGCTTTGGCGCCAGTTCTGGTCGATTACGCTGCCCATGGCGCTGCCTTTCATCATGCTCGCGGTACTCTTCCGTGGCATCGAAAACTTCAAGATGTTCGACATGGTGACCCTTCTCACCGGCGGTGGCCCAGGTTCGACAACGGAAGTCGCCTCCATCACGCTGAAGCGAGAGGCATTTGAAAGCTGGCGCACGGGTCGTGCATCCGCCTTTGCGATCATTCTGTTTGTCGCGGTCTTCGGCCTCGCCAACATCTATGTGAAAGCCCTCAATAAGGTGAAACAGCGATGAGCTCTGTCAACACCGCCCATTCGGTCGTCGAGCCGAGCCGCACTTCCAAGCGCATCGCTGCGACTATCGTGATCGCCTATGCATTAGTCACGATGATCCCGCTGGTATGGATCGTTCTGACCAGCTTCAAATCCCCGCCGGATTCGATCAGCTACCCGCCGAAGATCGTATTTCAGCCGACGCTGGAGGGTTATTGCAACCTGTTCACCACGCGCACGCGGCAAACGTCCGAGTACATCACTTCGCTTGGGGCTCCGACGGGTACCTGCGACGAAATCACCCGAAGCCGTAACATGGTCATCGCCGGGCCTTCGAACTACTGGCCCCGTTTCCAGAACTCGCTGGTAATCGCTTTTGGGTCGACGTTTCTCGCCGTCTCGCTCGGCACGCTTGCAGCCTATGGATTTTCGCGTTTTAAGGTTCCTCTTGCGGAAGATCTTTTGTTCTTCATTCTCTCGACACGAATGATGCCGCCGATCGCCGTCGCAATCCCCATTTACCTGATGTATCGGCAGCTTGGTCTATCTGACACCGCGCTGGGCATGATCCTGCTTTACACCGCCGTAAACGTCTCCCTTGCCGTCTGGCTCCTGAAGGGTTTCATCGACGAAATTCCGCGCGAATACGAAGAGGCAGCCATGATCGACGGCTACACGCGCATGCAGGCCTTTTTCAAGGTCGTCCTGCCGCAGGCGACCACGGGCATCGCCGCAACGGCCATCTTCTGCCTCATCTTTGCCTGGAACGAATACGCCTTCGCAGTGCTCTTGACGTCGGGCGCAGCCCAAACCGCTCCACCGTTCATTCCAACAATCATTGGCGAAGGCGGGCAAGACTGGCCGGCCGTTGCCGCCGGCACGACGATTTTCGTCGTACCTATCCTGGTCTTTACGATTGTTCTGCGCAAGCAGCTGTTGCGCGGTATCACTTTTGGAGCTGTACGCAAATGACGGCGCAAACACCGGTCCCTTCAAAACAAAAACGGCCGTTCTTTCTCAGGCGCGGTCCTATGGAGAACATTGCCACTGGTCTCATCGGTCTAGGATTCCTGATGCTGTTCCAGCCCTTCCTTCTGATCTTTTACACTTGGTCGCTCATCACACTGCTGGCGGGTACACTCATGTTCATTATCGTTTCAAAGTTCCCGGAGTAGACGATGGCAGAGATCAGAATAGAAAATCTGCGCAAGGAATTCGGTGCTTTCAGCGCAGTGGAAGATTCGAGCTTCGTTGTTCGTGATGGCGAATTCCTTGCCCTGCTTGGCCCATCAGGTTGCGGCAAGACAACGACGCTACGGATGATTGCGGGCCTTGAGCTGCCGACCAGCGGCAAGATTTTCCTTGGCGGTGAAGATGTCACGTTCAATCGAGCCCGGGAGCGGGATATTGCATTTGTCTTCCAGCTCTTCGCGCTTTATCCGCACATGAATGTACGCAAGAACATAGCGTTTCCACTGCTCGCGCAAGGTGTTGCCAAAGCAGAAGTCCGCGCACGCGTAGAAGAGACGGCAAAGCTCCTGCAGATCGACCATATTCTTGACCGGTCGGTATCGGGTCTGGCGGGTGGCGATCGTCAGCGCGTAGCGCTCGGACGGGCCATCGTGCGGCGTCCCAAGTGCTTTCTGATGGATGAGCCCCTCGGCACGCTGGATGCGGAGTTTCGTGATCTGATGGTTCGGGAGCTGCGTGAGTTGCATAACAGGATCCACGCCACCACGGTCTACGTCACCCATGACCAGCTGGAGGCGATGGCAATGGCAGACAAGATCGCGGTGATGAACCACGGCATCATCGAGCAGTTCGGTACGCCTCAGGAAATCTACAATCGTCCGGCGACTATGTATGTCGCTGATTTTATCGGCTCGCCGCCAATGAATTTTCTGCGGTTTACGGCTGGCTTACAAAAAGGCGCGCGATCCATTGTCGTCGATGGCGTGGATATTTCTGTGCCGGAAATCCATCTCGACCTTGCGGAAAGCGAACTCGCGCTTGGGGTGCGGCCCGAAGATATAAGTTTCAGCGATGTATCCCCTTTGCGCGGCGCTGTCTTTGGCAGCGAGTATCACGGAACCAATCAGATCGTCGCCGTCGAGATGGGTAAAGGACTGGTCAAGGCGCGTGTGCCGGCCGACCAGCATTTCCGTATTGGCGAAACCGTGGGGCTTGAACTCAACTACGACAGACTGTCTCTCTTCGACTGCAAATCGGGCAGGGCGGTTCCGTCGTCCCGCTATGCGGAGCATCATCATGGCTGAAGTCGTCCTGCAAGGCATCAACAAGAATTTCGGCGAAACCCGTGCCGTCACGGATGTGGATCTGGTCGTTGCCGACGGAGAATGCGTCGTCCTGCTTGGCCCCACCGGTGCCGGCAAGACCACGACGCTGCGTCTGATCGCCGGGCTGGAGCGCCCCGACAGTGGCCGCATCGTTATTGGCGGATATGATGTAGCGAAAGAAGCGCCTGCGGGTCGCGATGTCGCGTTCGTTTTTCAGCAGTATTCGCTCTATCCGCACCTGTCGGTCTACGACAACCTGGCCTTTCCTCTGCGCTCGCCGGCACGCCGTCTCGGCAAGGATGAGATCGACAGACGGGTGCGCGAAGTTGCGCGGATGGTGCGCATTGACCACAAGCTTGAAAACCGCTCGACCCGGCTTTCGGGCGGCGAAATGCAGCGGGTCGCCATAGGCCGGGCGCTTGTACGCCGCCCGGCGATCTATCTCATGGACGAGCCGCTTTCCTCGCTGGACGCCAAGTTGCGCGCCGATCTTCGGCTGGAACTCAAACGCATACAGAAAGAACTCGGATCGACGCTTCTCTACGTAACGCACGATCAGATCGAAGCCATGACAATGGCCGATCGCATAGGCATTCTCACCGAGGGTCGATTGGTGCAGATTGGAACGCCGCGAGAGATCTACAGCAACCCGGCGAATATTCATGTCGCTGCCCGGCTTGGGCAGCCGCACATTAATCTTTTTCCGGCTAACCTTCTTCCGGGCGGCACCATCCCGGCGGGTACTCAAACAGTCGGGGCCCGGACCGAACATCTGGACATAACACTAGGCGGCCATGTTAATGCGCACGTCGATTGGGTAGAGCACCTCGGAGATCAGAATCACCTGCATATACGGGTCGGCGACTGCAAGCTGATCACCTTGGCGAACCCGCGCCTCCCGGTGCAGCCGGGAGATCCAATTGGCCTGGCGCTGAGAAATCCGCTTTATTTCGGGGCAGATGGCAACAGGGTGGTTTGAGGGATTACGGATCCAAATGGTTGTTCAAAACGCGTAAAGACGAAAGACTGGAAAAGCCGATGAAACACTTTTTCAACCGCAGGGAAAACATAGTCACCGAGTCACTCGATGGTCTGTTGCTGACCAGTCGTCCCGGTAAGCTTGCGCGGCTTGATAGCTATCCGGATATTAAGGTCATCCTGCGTGCGGACTGGGACAAGTCTAAGGTCGCCGTCATATCGGGGGGCGGTGCGGGTCATGAGCCTTCCCACGCCGGGTTTGTCGGAAGGGGCATGCTGACGGCCGCCGTATCGGGCGAGATTTTCGCATCTCCGAGCGTTGATGCCGTGCTTACGGCGATCCGCGCTGTCACCGGGCCGAGAGGTTGCCTGCTGATCGTCAAGAATTACACCGGCGACCGGCTGAATTTTGGGCTCGCCGCTGAAAGAGCGCGCTCCGAAGGGTTCAGGGTGGAGATGGTCATCGTAGCGGACGATATTGCGCTTCCCGACCTTGCCCAGCCGCGCGGAGTTGCCGGCACGCTGTTCATTCACAAGATCGCGGGCTTTCTCGCCGAACGCGGCGATAGCCTTGACGATGTAGCTGCATCTGCTGCGTCGGCAGCCAGGGAGATTGTGTCGCTGGGTGTCTCGCTGTCGACATGCTCGATCCCGGGCCAGGAGCAGCAGCAACGCCTCGGCGCTGACGAGGGCGAACTCGGTCTTGGTATTCATGGCGAGCCGGGCGTCGAACGTATCGCGCTCCAGGAATCCGGTAAGATCGTCGCCATCATGGCGGAGCGGCTGGCGGCGTCTCTGCCAGGGACGGGCGATTATGCGTTGTTGATCAATAATCTCGGGGCTGTGCCGCCGTTGGAAATGAGCCTCATTGCCCATGATGTTCTTGCGTCTTCGCTGGAGGATCGGGTGAAGCTGGTGATCGGTCCCTCGCCAATGATGACAGCGCTCAACATGAACGGCTTTTCGCTTTCGCTCATCCGACTCGACGCAGAACGTGAGACGGCGCTGGCCTCTCCCGTCGACCCTCATGCGTGGGCTCCGCCAGTTCTACGGCATGGCCTGGATATTATTCCCGCGCCCAAGGTCGCGGTTAGAGAGGCCGTTGCCGCGGCGAGCCACGATCCGTTGGCGGAAGAAGTGGTGACCGCCATGTGCCAGCATCTGATCTCGCTTGAAACCGAGCTCAATCGTCTGGATGCCCGCACTGGAGACGGTGATACGGGATCGACAGTTGCTGCGGGGGCACGAGGCGTGCTTGGCAAGATCAGATCATTGCCGCTCGCTGACAACGCGGGAACGCTTGCAGCAATCGGTGGGATTTTGGCAACCAGCATGGGTGGATCAAGTGGTGTTCTGCTCTCGATCTTTTTCACGGCCGCCGCCAAGGCAATGAAGGAGAAGACCAATCTGCCGGCTGCGCTGCTTGAAGGCCTTGATCGCATGACTTTTTACGGCGGAGCCAGACCGGGTGACAGAACCATGGTCGACGCGCTCGATCCGGCATTGCGAGCCTTGGCGGCAAATGGACCGTCTCACGCTGCCAGGGCGGCAGCTGCGGGTGCCAATGCCACCATGGAGATGAGTAAAGCAAAAGCAGGCCGGGCATCGTATGTGGGTGCTGGGCACCTCGCCGGTGTCGCTGATCCGGGAGCCATCGCTGTCGCGGCCGCTTTCGCGACTGTTGCAAAGGTGATCGATGGTAAAGTCGCGCGAGGGGAGACTTCCGTCGTTGCAGACTGATCGGGAGCTCGTGCTGGGACTGATCGAAGCCTGCCACGAGGCCATCGTGATCAATGCTGATGACCTGTGCGAACTCGATCGAGCCATCGGCGATGGGGATCACGGGACCAACATGCGGCGCGGTTGCGAGGCGGTGTATCTGGATCGGGAAAGGCTTTGTAGCCTGCCGTTGCCGCAGGCAATCGAGACGATTGGGATGACGCTTGTCATGAGCGTTGGCGGCGCAGCGGGGCCGCTGTACGGGACCTTGCTAATAGAGATTGGGCGGCGGCTTGGTGTCGGGGGAAACGAGGCGGATTTCGCGAGCATCCTCGGAGAGGCGGTCGATGCAGTGGCGCGGCGCGGGCGTGCTCATGCAGGTGACAAAACGTTGCTGGACGTGCTTTACCCCGTTCAAACAGAGATGGCGAGGCAATCAGCCCTGATCAACATAGCCAAAAGGGCGGAGGTATCTGCTCAACTAACCGCTGACATGAAAGCGATGCGGGGACGTGCTTCGTTTCTTGGAGATCGTTCCATTGGCCATGTCGACCCGGGGGCATTGAGCTGTGCCCTTCTGACGACAGCCATTTGCCGCTACCTGAGGGAGTATCGTCCGGCATGAAAGGCAACACTGCAAATGTGGGTATTGTCATCGTATCGCACTCGCCACTCGTTGCAAAAGGCACTGCCGATATGGTGCGCCAAATGGTCGGCGATACCGTGCCGCTTTCATGGTGCGGAGGCAATTCCGAGGGTGGTCTCGGTACCAATGCGGCGGGTATTCTTGCGGCCATAGAGGCAGCATGGTCCGACCATGGAGTTGCGGTATTCGTGGATCTCGGCGGCGCGGAGACCAACAGCGAAATGGCGATCGAAATGCTAGGCGAATCGCGCTCCGGGATCGTCGCCATCTGCAATGCACCTATTGTCGAGGGTGCGGTCATTGCCGCTGCGGAAGCGTCCGGGGGGGCGTCGCTCGCAAAGGTGGTGGCTACAGCCGAGGAACTTTCGCCCTCATGAGCGACAAGCAGGATGCGAGAATACAGGAGTCAGATCGCGTGACGGCGCAGCGACAGACCGAAATCGAAGTCGTGCACGGAACCGGATTGCATGCCCGCCCCTCCGTGATTTTCACCCGTCTTGCCAAATCCTTTCCCTGCACGATCGAGATAGAAGTGAACGGTAACAGCATCTGGCTGAACGGCAAAAGCATTGTAAAGGTTATGGGAGCCAAAATCAGGAAGGGTTCGGTTCTGAAAATTCGCGCCGACGGAATTGGTGCGGCAGAAGCAATTGAGGCATTGAAAGAACTGGTCGAACACAATTTCGACGAGGGAAAAGTCGATGGCCGAAATGTTTAGATTGCAAGCCAATTTAAGGCGCCAGTTCAATGACGCTGACCGCAGGGCGGCGGCGCATTAAGATGACGCGGGAAATCATGGAAGATCCCATTGTGGTCTACAAGACCATACTTGCGCAGATCATCGACAATCGCCCTTCAGGAACCCGTCAGCGTCTGGCCGCGGCCCTCGGTAAACACCGGAGTTTCGTCACCCAGATTACAAGTCCCGCTTACTCCACGCCACTGCCGGCGCGACATCTGGCGACAATTTTCAGGGTTTGTCACTTTAGTCCGACCGAGCAGGAACAGTTTGTGGCGGCCTATCATGCCGCGCATCCGGGAAAATTGCCGGACTTTGGCAGTACCGACGGATTGAGATCGCTGTCAATGATGGTTCCGGATCTTGGAGACGAAAAGAAAAATCGGCTCGTGGATGAAGCAATCACAGACTTTGTCCAGAAGATCGCAACCCTTTTGGGGAGTTCAGATTAGGGTCGGGGCCCATTAATGTCATGAAAGTGGGCGCTAGAACGGCCTCGCGGCCTAATCCGTTATCCTCAGGGTGGCTTGATGGTAAGCTCAAGAGCCGGGCTGGAATAAGTCGATGCCAGTGGAGGGCACGATGAAAAAATTCATGAACAAGGCTGCCTCTATGGTTGCCGAAAGCCTTGAAGGCTTCGTTTCGGCCCACGACCGTCTGGTCGTGTTCGGTTCCGACCGGAAGTTTGTGAGGCGTAGCCATCTTATACCAGGAAAAGTTGCGATCATATCGGGTGGGGGAGCCGGCCATGAGCCTATGCATATCGGCTTCGTCGGACGGGGCATGCTGGATGCCGCATGTACCGGACATATCTTTACCTCTCCGACGCCCGACCAGATTGTCGCTGCCATCGAAGAAACCGACACCGGAGCGGGATGCCTCCTGATCGTCAAGAATTATGACGGGGACTTGATGAATTTCGAAATGGCTGCGGAGGCGGTGACGGGGCGGCACGTGATCGAAACGGTTATTGTAAGCGACGACATTGCGGTGGCCGGCCAGCCGCGAAGCTCCGGCAGGAGGGGGGTTGCCGGCACACTCGTCGTCGAGAAGATTCTTGGCGCCGCCGCCGAGGCAAGAATGGATCTGGCCGGATTGAAGGCGCTTGGTGACCGGATGAACACGCGGATTCGTACAATGGGCGTGGCTCTCGGTGGCGTCACCGTTCCTGACACGGCACGTTCCACCTTTGTGCTGAACCCGGATGAGATGGAAGTTGGAGTTGGAATACATGGCGAACCCGGGCTTTCCCGGCAAAAACTGGCCGATGCCGACACGATTGCCGGCATGATCTGCAATACCATCCTCGCGGATATAGAGCAGCAAAGCACGGACCGTGCGCTGGTTGTGGTAAACGGCTTTGGGGGGACTCCGACGCCAGAACTTTACCTTATCTACAATATTGTCCGGCGCCTGTTCGAAGCTAAAGGCATTAGTGTCGCGAGATCATTGGTAGGAACCTACGTGACCTCGCTCGATATGGCTGGTCTTTCCGTCACGTTGTCGTTGCTTGACGAGGAAGAGTTGCATTTTTGGGATAGTCCCGTTTCGACAGCTGCGCTGCAATGGAGTTCTCCGGAAATCTGAATATCGCACCGGCGTTGCGACCTCTGTCCACATCGTCACTTCCAAGTACCCGGATTACTTTCCTGGAACACCCATCGGGCCATCTGACGCGCACACGGATCAGAGGAGTGGGCTACCGGCCCCGGCAATAAATGTTATCATCTATTTGACACTGCAGTCATCCGGCGTTGGGATCATGCCATGGGAACGGGCGTACGCGTCATCATTGCAATTGCGTTATTGGCAGCCATGGGTGTCGGGTGGCTGGCCCTACAGGATTCAAGTTTCGAGCGTGACCGCACCCTAACGGAGTGGAGGTCGCTGTCGGAGGCCGAAAACCTCCTGAGGCAGAAGCCCATTCCTGAAGCGTGGCCAGCGGGCTTGTTTATTTCGGAGCGGGGAATGAACACCGCACTGGAGAGCCTGAAGGACGCACAAATTGCCTACGACCCCGAATTCCATTCAGATGAGGACACCGTCGTCCATCTGCGGAATGTTACTGTCGACTTTCAAGCTGGTTTCGCATGGGCATTCCTTCGCCTCGACGCCTATTCGAAGAAAAGGGATCTGACTGTAAAGTTTGGTGGGCAAGCCTCCCTCGTTTTCAAAGGCATCGAAGAAGAGGCAAATGGCGAAGCGCAAGCCGTGTTCTCGCTCTCTCTGTTGAGACTCGATCCCGAATTCGGATGGGGATGGTCCAGTATCAAGTCGAGGAGCTATGCCAGCGAGCTCATTGAAACGGGTCTCATGCCAAAGTTCACCGAAGCGTTCACCTTGAAGCTCCCGTTCAAAAACAGCTTCGCCTACGATTTGAAGCAGGATGTGACAGAGACAGTTCCAATTCGCGATCCAAAAAATGAAAACTGGATCAAGGTTCAGATCGACGTACCGCCAAACAAACTGGCGCAAAAAATTCACGCCGCCAACGCAGTCGTCCTCGAGGGCGGCATATGGCTGCTGACTGATTTTACCGAAAAACCAGTGGCAATTAGTAAAGATGAGCCCCCACCTGAAATTCAGGATGACATCGTCAGAATGCGAAAGGATCTAGAGAGAATCCGGATACCCAAATTGAACGACGCCGATATTGCTCTTTGGGTAAACGGAACGGTGGCTCACCTGGTCCAAGACAAACTCAACCAGCTCCCGGCTGCAAACAGGACTGCGACGGTCAAGTCAGTGCAATCCAAGGGCCGGCTTGCCGAGCAAAAATGGAGCTCGGATGTTCTAGGTGAAGGCGGGGTTTTCGCCGAGCTTACTGATCCAGGAGCGGTCACGGCAACACTGATGGTCGATGCAGTCGGCATATCATGGACCAAAGGGCGACGCCTGAAGGTTTCGCTCGATGCGCAGGTCGACGCCAGGGCGTCCTTAGATCTGCATGTCGACCCGTTGGTAGGAAGAGGTGTCGGTACGACGGTCGACCTGCTCGGAAACACAGCTATTGCGTCCGGGTTCGATGCTGGCTTCGAAATAAGGGAGGTGGGTGGCAACACAGCCGTAATGCTAAAGCCCGACATTGGTTGCCGCGACATCAAACTGGCGCTCAAAACGGACAGAAAAGCACAGTTCGAGGAAGCCTGGGTGTCAGTTCCGTCAGTCGGCGCAAACATCAATGTTCCGGTTGGCCTGCAGACCGCTCCGGATGTGATGCTCTTGAGTGATTTGCCTTTTCAAAGACGGGGCCGTGGCCCGGATGGCAAACCGCTCCAGATCAAAGGCGGGGAAGACAACTTGCTGTTCACACCGGCGTGGGCCGAGGCTCAGTACGCACTCGTCCCAAGACGGGTGGAAGGTGATGATGGAGGACTTTGGATAGCAGCCAATCTGACCATCAAATTGCTTAGCTCGGAGTCGACAGGCTACGATCGCGCTGCCGCAGAAAGGATGCTTGCTGCCGCGGCAACCGGAGGACAGGTCAGGACCAACTGCCCCGGCGAACCTGGCTTCGCGTTTACGATCGGCGATCTCGAGTTTGGCAGCACCCAAGAGCTTGTGAAGTTCTTCCAGCAACGAGAGCTGCCTTTGCCGCAGATACTAGGTGGATTGCCCGGCATTCCTGGCACGGGCCCGACGATACCATCCCCAATGTCGCACGTTCCAGGCCTCGCGGTTCCGGCACCATCCCCGATACCGTCCGCTGCCGATTTTACAATTCCGAAAATACCGTCCCCGATATCCCCTATTCCCGATCCCGCGATGCCGAAAATACCGTCGCCTTTGCCGCCAACCCCCGACCCAACAATGCCAAAAATACCGTCGCCTCTACCGCCAACTCCCGGTCCGACGAGCAATCCGGCAGAAATGCTGCGCGATCTCTTTTGACCAAGACTTCGACCAGGAGCCGGTGCAGGCCAAAACGGACTTGGAAGTTGACTTAGTGGGAATTATGGCCACTTGTCGCACGCATCAACGATGCGGGCATGGCGTCAATTTTCTTGCTTTCCCGCTTGGCTGAAACGTATGAGTAGACTCCATAGTTCGGTCGCTTTGCCGAATCACGGAAACACGAACTTCTCGTAGCGTTAGGGGCATGGCAGTCTTGCGTGGGCGAAGCAGAAACTGCAGCGGCGATGCCCCTGTTGTTGTGGAGTGATCGGGCGATGAAGGGAACGCGTCACGCTGAGGCCAGCTCGAAGGTGGAAGCAGCCGATTGCGCGCAAAACACGTACATCGGTCCGGTACTTTCTGATCTATAATACGCCGACGCAATGCGTGTGTTGGCCGTATCCATCCCGTTGGTTCAAAAGGAGCAAATGCAATGAACATTCACATGACCGTCAAAGGGACACTTCTCGGCTTAGCCGCACTTTGTTTTGCCAGCGCCGCCGGGGCCGACCAGCTTGCGGACATCAAGGCGGCCGGCAAGATCGTCACTGCGACCGACATGCACTACGCCCCCTTTGACATGTTGAACAATGGCACCTATGAGGGCATGACCAAGGACTTGTTCGATGAGGTTGCCAAGGAAATCGGGGCCGAGCCAGTGTACCAGGATATCCCCTGGACTGCCGAGCTGCCGGGGCTTGAGGTCAAGAAGTTCGACATCGTGATCGCCCCGGTGACCATCACGCCGGAGCGGCTGGAGCGTTACGGCTTTACCTTGCCTATTGCCGATGCAACCGTCTCGCTGCTCAAAGCCGCGAACAACAGCGAACTTACCAAACCTGAAGACATCAAGGGCAAGACCGTCGGCGTCCAGCAAGGCACCGCGCAGTTCAAGCAGCTTGAGGCCTATGGCCAGAAGCTGGGCGGTGTGACGATCAAGGAATACGGCACCACGGACGAAGCTTATGCCGATCTCGCCGCCGGCCGACTGGATGCGGTCGCGGGGTCACTCCCAAACCTCACCTATCTCGTGAAAAGCCGTCCGGAGAGTTTTGCTCTCTTCACGCCAGCCCAGTTCGGTGAACCGAAATATTTCGCATGGGTGGTGCGCAAGAATGCAGATAGCGAAAGCTTCAACAAGGCCATCAACGATGCGATGCTCAAGATGACAGACGACGGGCGGGTCAAGGCTATCCAGGAAAAGTGGCTGGGCAGCTATACCGAATTGCCGCGCGAAGTACCGGCCAAATAAGTCGCTCGCGGGCGGAGGTGGCGCCGCCCGCGCGCTTGAGCATAGTGAGGGTGGATGTTTTCCCTAGCGGTATTCTTTCAAAGCTTCGGGCCATTGTTCTGGGCAGCGCGATATACACTGCTGATCTCGGTTCTTGGCATCGGATTGGGTATTCTGATCGGCACGCTGATTTGTGCCGCTCGCCTGTCGCCATACCCGCCCCTGCGCCGCTTTGCAGCCGTTTGGGTCAGTTTCTTGCGCGGCGTGCCACTGCTGGTCCAATTGCTGGTGTTCTATTATGCCTTGCCGGTTATCGGCCTGGACGTGCCAGCAATGGTCGCCGCCGTGGTGACCGTGGGCATCTGCGCCAGCGCTTATATCTCCGAAATCTGGCGCGGCGCGATCGCGGCGTTACCGAAAGGGCAGGCGGAGGCTGCGGTCGCCATTGGCATGACGCCCGTCGACGTATGGACCCGGGTTATCCTTCCCCAAGCTGTGACGCTTTCGCTGCCGGCGTTGATCAATGAGCTCATCCTGCTTGTGAAGGCGTCTTCATTGGTTTCGGTCGTCGGTATTCTCGAAATTACTCGCGCCAGCCAGGCGCAGGCCGCTACCACCTTCCGTCCGCTTGAAGTCTATATAGCGGCGGCCTGCATCTATCTGCTGATCAATCTGTGCCTGGCCGCGCTGGGACGCTATCTCGAACACAGGACGGCCGTCTGATGGAATGGAGCGTTCTGCAGCAATACGGCCCCTCGCTGCTGAAGGGCTTTGGCAATACCATCCTATGCTGGGCGCTTGGCACGGTCTTCGGCATGGCGCTTGGCCTCGTCATTGCGCTTATTCAACGCTATGCGCCACGTTGGGTGACATGGATCGTCCAGGCCTATATCGAAGTGATCCGCGGCACCCCTTTCCTCGTCCAGTTGTTCGTTCTGTACTATGGCGGCCCACTCGTCGGCCTGCGCCTTGACGCGCTGCCTGCAGGCTTGCTGGGTCTGACGATCTATGGCAGTCCCTACTTCGCGGAGATATTTCGTTCGGGCTTCCGCGCCGTACCCGATGGCCAGATCGAGGCGGCCCGTGCGATCGGCATGTCCGAATCCGATATCGTGCGACGAATCCTGTTGCCTCTGGGCCTCGTCTCCGCGCTGCCAGCGCTGGTAAACTTCTCGATTATCCTCACCAAGGAAACGGTCATTCTGTCGATTATAACCGTTCCCGAACTGCTGTATCAGGTGCAGCGCATGTCCGCCGAAACCTTCCGCTATGTGGAGGCAAATCTGGTGCTGGCGTTGTTCTTCTGGGGTCTGGTCGAGACGATCTCGCGCGTCGGACTCAGATTGGAAGCGCGCATCACGAAACATCTGATCGAAAGGACGTAAGATGCTTGGTGCGTCATCAGTCGAAATGCGCAAGGTCAACAAATACTATGACAATTTTCAAGCGTTGAAAGACATCGACCTATCGATACCGCCGGGCAAGGTTACCTGTCTCATTGGCCCTTCGGGTTCGGGAAAGTCGACCCTTCTTCGCTGCATAAATTTCCTCGAAGAATACGATTCCGGTGAGGTCCGCATTGACGGTCAGCTTATCGGCTATGATGCACCCAACAAGAAGATGTCGGGCCGCAGGCTCCGCGAGATGCGCCGATCGATCGGCATGGTGTTCCAGCAGTTCAACCTCTGGCCGCACATGACAGCCAGGGAAAACGTGGCTGAGGGGTTGGTCCGAGTGCGCCGATTATCGAAAGCCGATGCGGATCGGCGTGCCGGCGAGGCACTGGCCAAGGTTGGGCTGGCAGACAAGAGCGCAAGCCATCCGTCGCGGCTTTCCGGCGGTCAGCAGCAGCGCGTTGCAATTGCCCGTGCAATCGCCATGGAACCCAAGCTGATGCTATTCGATGAGCCGACATCCGCGCTTGACCCGGAACTTGTGGGCGAGGTGCTGAGCGTTATGAGGACGCTGGCTGGCGAGGGGATGACGATGGTGGTTGTAACGCATGAAATGGGTTTCGCCGCGCATGTTGCCGATCAGGTGGGGTTCATGGAAAAAGGTGAACTGGTCAGCGTGGCGAGCCCCGACCGCATCCTGCATCATCCCGAGGACGCGCGTATTCAGTCGTTCCTGCGTACCTATCACGAGCGTAACAGCTTTTAAGCCAATGTTCAGTCTCAAATCACCTTGAATGAATCACCCACAACGTGGATGACCTGATCATCATTGAGGCCGAGGCACATCGTCCCGTTGCCTTCAAACGCATGATAGGTTTTCTGAACCAAAGCGCTGAAGCTGGCATGATCCATGTGCGGCAGGATCGAAAAATTAACCAGATTGAGACCGACATCGTTGTTTTGCTCTGCCTTTGATCGGTCGTCCAGGGCGTCCGCGTAACCGATATCCGGTGTCACGACAATCGAGCCGGCGCTTGAGCCGATATAGACCAGTCCTTCTCTGATCCGTTCGCGCACGTGATCAAAGAAGCCGCTTTTGCGCATGTGGTCGAGGAGGTAGAAGGTGTTACCTCCGCTCATGTAAACGGCACTGACCTTGCCGAGTGCGGCCTTCACCTCATCTGACGTCCTGCCAACGAGGTCATAGTCAATAACCTCGAAGCCGATTTCTTCAAATGGGCGATAGTGGCCCTCGTAATCCGGCTTCCATCCTTCGCCGTAAGCCGCAGTGGGGACGATCATGAGTTTCGTGCCCGCAAATCGGTTCGCGAGGATCGCGCGGATTTTTGGAAAACCTGAGGTGAGCTCGGAGGCGAGCAATAGTTCCTGCGATTTCATAAACCTTTGATGAATTGCCAAGCCAAATATGTCAACATCGGCACTATTGCCGTAGGCGCTCTAGAGCTGGAACTTTACTCGGCGTGCCAATAATCTTATCGCTTGGTTGGGATGTGAATTCATCACCCCGGAGGAGGATCATGGCAAATCAGCTTAAACATGCCCCGGATTTTAGCCTTGCAGGAAAAGTGACTTTGGTGACGGGAGCATCTCGCGGGATCGGCAAAGCTTGCGCCCTTGCATGCGCTGCCGCAGGCTCAGATATTGTTCTTGGATTGCGTAACGTTGCTACGTCCAAGGAACTGATTGAGGAAATAGAAGGTATGGGAAGGAAAGTCCTTCCCGTCCAGCTGGATATTTCACAACGAGGTCAGATAGAGACGTCTGTCGCCAAGGCGATTGAGAGCTTCGGACGGATCGATGTCCTTGTGAACAATGTTGGTGTCGCACCCGGTGATCTTGCAGAGCGTGTTGCTGAGGCAGATGTGGATGAGATTCTCCAGGTGAACATCAAGGGCACCTTCCTGATGACCCAAACCGTTGGCCGGCAGATGATCGCACAAAAGGCAGGCCGCATCATCAGCATCAGCTCCCAAGCCGGTACGGTGACGCTTCGCGGCGAAGCAATCTATTGTATGAGCAAAGCCGCCATAAATCACCTGATGCGTTGTCTCGCAGCTGAGTGGGCGCCGCACGGTATCACGGTCAACACTGTCGCGCCGACATTCATATGGACCGATGGAACGAGGCCCGCGCTGGCTGATAAAGACTTTTATGACAGAACACTTGGGCATATTCCCATGGGCCGGATCGGTGAAACGAACGATGTCGTGGGTGCTGTCGTATTTCTGGCATCGCCGGCGGCCTCGCTCATCACGGGACTGAATTTGCTGGTGGATGGCGGATGGTCCGTATCAGCGAAATAACCGCGGCAAATGCCAAGCTGGAGACAGGAATCCTGTTAATTCGGTGGCCCGATCTGATAGCGACTAACCCCGACGGCTTGCATCATGATACCGTGACCGACTTTGCCTCGCTTTTCCATTACGCCCGACCGTCCAACAAGTGCCTGTGCAGCAACTGGATTGCAGCGATCTACGGAACCGTAGCGGTTACTCTCAACCCGCTGCCCAAGATGATAGTCCCGTGGAAGTCAATGCAAGCATCCAAAATATCAAGCAAGTACTCCTGGGCTATCCGCCCGCGGCGTCGCTGCCGCCGTGCGCGGCGATGAACATGGCGACGGCCGACCGGCAATAGGATTCGATCTCATTTTCGTCTTCTGCTCTCGCCTCATCGAAGCGTGCGATAATCAGGAGATCGGATCCTTTGAAAAGCGCGGCAAACAAGCGGGCGGACCGAAGGGGATCGGGCACGTTCAGAACCGCCTTGGCGTGCAACTGACGCAACAGGGCCTCGATTTGGGCGATGACATGGGCTGCTCCCGCTTCGTAATGGAGCTTGCTTAACGACTTTTGATTCGTCTTGTCGGCCATGACCATGGCTTCGACACTGCGGACGTCCGGGCTCAACAGCGTGCGAAGCAGGGATGATCCGGCCGCCATCAGCTGTTCTTCGGCCGAACCGTCGACGCCTTCAAAAAGGGCCTGTGGTGCAAACTGATGACAGCGGGCCGCGATGGCCTCTCTGAACAATGCCTCCTTGTTCTCGAAGTGCCGATAGATGCTGAGCTTGGATATCTTCGCTCGCTGGGCGACCTTATCCAATGTCGCCGCTTGAAAACCCAATTCCACAAAGAGTTCGTATGCTGCGTCGACTATCGTTTGGCCAAGCGCCTGGTTGGTGGGCCGGCCGCGCCGGCCCTGGCTATTTTCGGTCACGACAATTCCAGTCCTTGACAGTATCCTAATTCTTGAATTACGATACCATGCAGTTTCTAAAATGTGCAAGCCATTAGGTGGGTTTCAACCATGTCCTCCAAATCCGCGCTGCCTGGCAATATCGAATGCGGCATCGTCCGGTCGGTCAACACAGTGATGGGCGAGTTTCTCGCCGATGCTGAAGCCCTGCTCGCTGCCCGTTTTGAGCGCGTATCGCTGGACGATATTGCGCGCCGGGCTCAGCCCACGCCCCTCCATCCACAACACGGAGCTTACTACCATGGATGACGTTATCATCATCGGCGGCAGCTTTGCCGGTCTCGCCGCCGCCCTGCAGCTCGGCCGTTCCCGCCGCAAGGTCACCGTTCTCGATACCGGCTTGCCGCGCAACCGCTTCGCCGGCCATTCGCATGGGCTGCTCGGCCATGATCACAAGCCACCGCTGGAGATTTTGGCCGAGGCGCGCCGGCAGCTGGCGCGCTATCCTACGGTCAGGCTGGTGAATGCCCGGGCCGACAGCGTCTCCGGCGCCATCGACAATTTCTCCGTCTTCACTGGCGATGGCGAAAGCCTTGCGGCGCGCCGCCTGATCCTGAGCTATGGCGTCGCCGACCAGATGCCTGATGTTCCGGGCTTTGCCAAAGGCTGGGGCACGTCCATTGTGCCCTGTCCCTACTGCGACGGCTTTGAAGTCGCCGACCAGCATTGGGGTCTCGTCTGGTCCGGCCCGCAGTCGCACAATCAGGTCAGGCTGTTCCACGATTGGACCGACAGATTGACGGTCTTCGCCGACGGTCACGGCATTCCGCCCGATATCCGGGCCGATCTGGCGCACCGCAACACACCTGTCGTCGAGGGCCGGATCAACGAGATCGCCCATAACGGAGGCCATACCGCCGTCAATCTCGAGACCGGCGGCAATGTTGCGGTCGACATCCTCTTCGCCCATCCGCGCAACAAGCCGTCCGCAAGCCTGCATGAATCACTGAGCCTCGCCACGGTGGATACGCCCCTCGGCATTGCCCTCAAGGTCGACGAACGCCGCGAAACCAGCCTTCCCGGGATCTACGCCGCCGGCGACCTTGCCAACCCCGGAATGCCCTCGGTCACCCTGGCATCATCGCACGGCGCGACGGCGGGTATCTCCGCTCAGCAGTCGATGCTGGTTTGAGAGCAGCGTGATAGGGATTGACCCGATGAAGAAACTGCGCCTGCGGCCAAAGGCGGGAGCAAACCGATCGGCCAGCCAACCGATAATCGGATCCCATAGAGCGTTGAGCACCCGGATCAGTAATAAAAACAAAACCTACGGTTGCAAGTGATAGGCCTATGACCCGCCATAGAAAGCTGGCACGATAATGTAGAATGGCCGGGTCAATGAGGCGATGGGAAAAGCGGGAAGGGCATAGGCCAGATATCGTCTCAGCTTGAGCCGGGTTCTTTCGCCATCGCGCATGTTCATTCGCCGATGCGGGCTGTGCCGGAGGTGCCATCGTCACGCAACCACGAGATCTGGTTCTCGCCTGTTTTGCTGATTGTGAAACAGAACTGCCTGCCTTTGTACCAGGTCGGCCATTGCTGACAAAGACGCTTGCCCTCGATCCACCATTTGCCGGTTTCATGCTCGCAGCCGAGACGCCGGATACGTCGCCGACGACGTGTCCGTTGGTTTTATAGGTCAACGGAAGCTCCATCCCGAAGGGGGTGGAAAGATATACTTTTTTGCCGGAGAGCAGCTTCTTGATCTCGGAACCTGATAAATCCTCAGCCGCGGCAACATTGCCGAGATAAAGGAGGGCAAGCATGCACAAATCGAGGTTTTTTGCTGCATTCATCATGGCCGGGCTCCCATGACCTGAAAAATATGGGCTTTAGAGGGGGATACGCGTCTACTCGCCGTTTAGTTCACTGGAAAGCGGCAAAAGCCATGCGTCAGTTGCAGGCATAGAGCCGGGGATCCCATTTTGATCCGGGACGGATTGGCACACGTATATGGCCAAAGGGGATGTAATAATGCTCAAATATGTGCTCGCCTACCTTTCCACAGCCGTGGTCTTCTTCATTCTCGATTTCACGTGGCTGAGCGGCATGGCCACGACTTTCTACCGGGCCCGGCTTCCCGACATGATGGCCACCGATGTCAACTATCCCGCCGCCGTGCTGTTCTATGTTATTTTTGTTGCGGGCGTCGTTGTCTTTGCCGTCGTTCCAGCTCTGGAAAATGGCCGCTGGGCGATAGCGCTGACCTATGGTGCATTCTTCGGCTTCACGGCTTATGCCACCTACGACCTCACCAGTCAGGCGACGTTGAAACAATGGTCGACGGCTGTCACCGTCGTCGATATGGCATGGGGCACATTTGCCTCTGGCACGTCAGCAATCCTGAGCTTCTTCATGACGAGCTGGGCGCTGTCAAAGTTTCAATAGTCTTTTCTCGGTATTTGGCGGGAACGGAAAGAAGATGCTGGTCCGCCGCTGATAGTCGCGATAGGCCTTCCCGCGCGTCGCCAGCATGTGCTCTTCCAGCGGCGGCACCCCGGAAACATGACGAAGCAGACCATACATCAGCACCGGCGCGGCGAGCGTGATCCACCCGTAGGAATAGCCACCACCCGGACCGGTTGCGATCAGCACATAGGATATCCAGCCCAACCATTCGAAAAAATAGTTTGGATGCCGCGACCATCGCCATAGTCCTTCATCGCATATCTTGCCGCGATTGGAGGGATCATTGCCGAAACGCTTTAATTGCCAATCGGCGACTGTCTCGCCTGTCAGCGCCACCAGCATGATCAGCGCACCGCAATAATCGAAAAAGTCCAGATGCGAACCGGGCCGCCGCGCGGCGATATAGACGCAGATGACGAGTACGACGCCGGCAAGGGCCTGACTTTGCAAAAATACGAACATACGGCGGGCGGCCGCCTTGCCCCATTGTTTGCGTAACTTGGCATAGCGTGGATCATCATCGCTCTTCAGCGTTCTGGACAGAATGTGGCCGCCGAGCCGCAGCGACCATAAAGTCAATAGCGAAGCGACGAGGGTCGGCCGCGCCGGGGAAACCTTTTCGGCCGCAAGAAGCACAGTACCCACGCCAACCATGCCAACGCCAAACGACCAGAACACATCGGCCCAGCCATCATTGCCGCTTGCCCGCTGCATTTGCCAGGCAGCTGCCATGATCAGGCAAAGCGCAAGGGCTGCCGCCACAAACATGACAACCTCACTCATCCGTCGATGCGCCAAGGATAAAATCCGTTGTATCTTTCAAAGTGGGTGCAACAAACCGCATGGGCGAACCCATGGCCCCGATAATGCCGAGATGCCCGACACCGGAATAGAGTTTTACGTCAACAGGGCTGCCCATGCTGCGTAATTTATCAGCGAGCCGCGTAGTGTTGCGGGGATAGACTGTCTTGTCGCCGATCCCGTGCAGCAAGAGTGCCGGAGGATTGCGGCCGCCGGCGAAGTTGATCGGTTGCGACAATCCTTGCGTCTTTGCAGTGCTGAAAATATTGGCGATCTTCCTATCCGTGAACGGCACGATATCATATGGGCCTGAAATTCCGACAAAGCCCTTTAGATCGCGTCCCGGCGAGAGGCTTTCCCTGGCAAGCCAGGCATCGTCGAGCGCGAGCATAGCCGCAATATAAGCGCCTGCAGAGTGGCCTGCCACAAAGAGACGTCTCGGGTTTCCCCCATACTGAAGCGCATGATCCTTGGCCCAGGCCATAGCTTTTGCGCCGTCGCTCAGAAAACCTTCATAGTGCACCTCGGGATAGAGCCGATAATCGGGAACGATGGTAATGATACCCTTTGCGGCAAGCGCCGATGCCACAAACTGATAGGTCAGCTTGTCACCGCTCTGCCAGCTGCCGCCATAAAAGAAGACAGCAACCGGCGCGCCCTCTGCATGTCTTGGGGCATAGACGTCCAGGGTCCGGCGCGGCCCCTTTCCATAGGCGATGTTTCTATCGACCTTGGCATCATTAGATGACGTGGCGAAGTTCAGAACGCGCGCGGGCGAACAGGCTGCGAGCCCAAGTGCAGTGGAGATGACAATCGTAACTGCTGCAAAAGCGCGCAATATCAAAAGCCCAGGAGCGGCTGAACAATTCGCCCGACCAGGCTTTTCATCAGCAGGCGACCATCGACCACGGCGAGACAAATACAATCTTCATCGGGACCTGCCGTGGGTTCGTGTTCAAGGCTTGCATCGGCGATAATCAGATCCCCGACCTGATAATCGCCCATCGCATCATGCAATGAACCCTTCAGTACCAGCGTATACTCGGTCCCCGCATGTGTATGCTCCGGCAAGACCATGCCGGGTTTTGAGCGCAGCAGCATCGGCCGGGTCCGGGCCGGTCCGCCCTTCCCGATCGAACTCCACTGCACACCGGGTGCCAGAAACCGCCATTTGCCGATGTCGTAATGTTCCAGTGGCGATGGTAGCACCATACCTTCCGGCATATCGGCAAGCCACCTTCCCGCTGCGATCGCAGGGGCCACGGGCTGGTCATCAAGCCGAGCGAGGGTCTTTTCCAGCATATCCGCTGACATCCCTGCAGGCGGGATATCCTCCAGCACCATGCCGCCTATTGTTTCGAACTGGCGCACGCGCAGGCGGCTTTCTGGACAAAGGGAAAGATGCGCGGCCACGACCAACGCAGGCCCCTGCTTAAGGGTTCCTGCCGCATAGGCCATCAGGATTTCATCGGTAGGGCGATTATTCATGATCACTCATTCCTCACCCATCAGGTCCCGCAAGCGCTGAATTGCCAGGCGCAATCGGGACTTGACCGTTCCGAGCGGCAAATCGAGTGCCTTAGCGATCTCGCTGTGGGCTTTGTCGTCAAAATAATGCAGGTTGATTACATTCGCCTGCTCGGGCGGAAGTGCCTGCATGGCGAGGCGGATACACTCTTCTCTTTCCGCCCTCAACAGACCGTCGGAAGGCGACGGCTCCTGTTCCGGGTCGTGATCCTCAAGCAGATGTTGCGCCGGGTAACGCTCGCGGCGGAGGGCATCAATGCGCAAATTGCGGGCAATTGTGAATATCCATGTCGAAGCAGATGCCTTGGCGGGATCGAACAGCGTGGCTTTGCGCCAAACCATCAGCATTGTCTCTTGCGCCAACTCCTCTGCCTGACCCGCAGCCATGCCGCCACGCATATAAAAGCCCTTTATGCGCGTCCCATAGAAATTGAACAGCTCGGCAAATGCCAATCTGTCCCCGCGCTGCGCAATACTGACGATCCGGGCCGAATATTCATCGTGCTTCTTCATTCTGCGTACACAACGTCCAGCATCGGGTTTTGGTTCGTCACGATGCAACGTACTGCGAAACTGCGTTTGCCGCGCGATCTGAACGCTACTGGAATTTTGGGTGCCGACTTCATTCATACCGTTCAATACGATGGCGGGCCTAAACTGGATCACGCCGAAACTATCACTGATCCAGTTTCGTATCTCCAGCGTACAAATTGCAACACAGGAAAAACGCCTGAGCGCCTGTACAGCGTTCGTTTCGCAAGGTGAAAGCGGCAGGAGAAGTTTGTTGAAAATTGCTGTCATAGGATCTGGTATCTCGGGCATGTCGGCGGCCTGGCTGTTGTCCCGGAACAACGACGTTACGGTATACGAACGGGAAGGTAGAATCGGCGGTCACAGTCATACCTACCTGGTCAACAGACATGGCGAATCCCCCGTCCCGGTCGATACCGGGTTTATCGTTTTCAACGAGGAGACATATCCGAACCTTACCGCACTCTTTGCCCATCTCGGCGTCGAGACGATGGCATCCGAGATGTCGTTTGCCGTCTCTCTCGACAGCGGCAAGTTGGAATATTCCGGGACCGGTTTCAGTGGTCTGTTTGCCCAGCAGCGCAATCTCTTCAATCCACGATTCTGGATGATGCTAAGCGATCTGCTGCGCTTCTACCGCAACACGCCATCTCATGCGGGCAAGGTGGGCCTGATAGGCCTTGGAGAGTTTCTCGAACGCGAGGGCTATGGAAACGCATTTCGCGATGACCATCTTCTGCCGATGGCAGCGGCCATCTGGTCAGCACCAGCCTCGACATTGCTCGAATATCCGGCCGAAGCTTTCATTCGCTTCTGTGACAACCATGGACTGCTGAAGCTCTCCAACCGGCCGCTTTGGCGTACCGTCAGAGGCGGGAGCCGCGCTTACGTCGAGCTTTTGACCGCGAGTTACAAGGATCGCATCCAGACAAATTGCGCTGCCACTGCCGTCCATCGCGGGCGCAACCACGTCTTAATTACGGATGTTCACGGCACGACCCGCAGCTTCGACCACGTGGTTATGGCCAGCCATGCGGACGAAACACTGGCATTGCTCGGCGATCCATCGCCGATGGAACAGAATCTGCTTTCCCCTTTCCGCTATTCGGTCAATCAGGCGATGCTGCACGAAGACGCAACGCTGATGCCAACTCGGCGGGCAGTATGGTCGAGCTGGAACTATCTTGGCCATCGGCAGGGGGAAAAAAACGACAGTCAGCTTTGCGTCACCTACTGGATGAACAAGCTGCAACCATTGAAAACGGACCGGCAATTCTTCGTTACGCTCAATCCATGTCGTCAACCGGACCCCCGCAAAATAGTGCACACGCAGACATACACACACCCCCTCTTCGATGGCCAGGCGATGCAGGCACAAAAACAGCTGTGGCAGTTGCAGGGTGAGCGCAACACCTGGTACTGCGGAGCCTACTTCGGATCCGGTTTTCATGAAGATGGACTGCAATCGGGACTGGCCGTCGCTGAGGACCTGGGGGGAATGCGCCGTCCCTGGACGGTGGAGAATGAATCTGCCCGGATTTACCGCCAACCCGTGGCAAACGCCATGGAGATCGCAGCATGAGCCTGTCGAATTCCGCGATCTATGCGGGCAAGGTGACGCATAAGCGAATGCAGCCGAAGCAGCATTTCCTGCAGTACAGCATGTTCTATATGCTTCTCGACATTGATGAGATCGATGCGATCGCCAAGCGCAACTTGCTGTTTTCTCGCAATCGCAGAAACATTTTCAGTTTCTTCGACAGGGATCATGGCAACAAATCCGAGACGGGTGGCCAAACTGGGACCCTGCGTGACTATGTCGAAAGCCGTTTGCGCGAAGCCGAAATCAAGCATGGGGGCTGTGCAGTTCGCCTGATGACCATGCCGAGAATGTTCGGTTATGTGTTCAATCCGCTCAGCGTCTATTTCTGTCATGACGATAGGGATAAACTGTTCGCCCTTATCTACGAGGTAAACAATACGTTCGGCCAACGTCATAGTTATATCTTCCCGGTGGAAGGCGATGCGAATGAGAATAATGTGTTCTATCAGGAATGTGACAAGGAGTTTTATGTCTCGCCATTCCTGGATATGAAGCTCGCCTATGACTTCACCATTACCAGCCCGGCACGCACCGCATCGATTGTCATCAATGCGAGCGATAAAAATGGTCTGGTCATAGCTACCGCCTTTAAGGGGAACCGCCGGGAATTCAAGGACAGGCAGCTGCTGAAACTGGCAGTGACCTTTCCACTGCTGACGCTGAAGGTGATCGCGGGAATCCATTGGGAAGCGCTGCAGATCTGGTTGAAGGGAATTGGCCTAAAGCCCCGCCCGAAAACGCCCCAGCAGACGACGACGGTCGGCCTCCAATCAGGCAGGAAGATCAGCCGCTAAATGAATGGCACCAGCATCCAAAACCCTGTCATCGTTCTCTTCCGCCATGATCTGCGGATCGGTGATAATCGGGCGCTTTATACGGCCTCGCAGAGCGGAAAGCCGGTTATCCCAGTGTTTGTGTGGGACGAGCAAACGAGCCGCAATGGCCGGCCCATCGGCGGTGCGCGGCGCTGGTGGCTGCATCATTCCCTGACATCACTCGCAGCCTCCCTCGAAGAATGCGAGGCGAATCTGATCCTGAAACGAGGCAAGACCGAAACGGTTGTCGATGCCCTGATCAAGGATACCGGCGCAGATATGGTCTTGTGGAACCGCCGCTATGATCCGCCTGGGCTCGAGATCGACACCGGGCTCAAGGCGGAGCTGTCGCGCCGTGGGATTGCCGCGGAGAGCTTCGAGGGGCATCTCCTTCATGAACCGTATAGGCTCAAAACCGGGGCCGGAGGATATTACCGCGTCTACACGCCTTTTTGGCACGCATTGACGGCAGGACCCGAACCACGCGATCCGATCCCTACGGTCAAGAAATTGAAAACCTCGCATCATGAAATCGCGTCGGACAGGCTGGGCGACTGGGCGCTCCTGCCAAGACATCCCAATTGGGCAAAAGGCTTTGCCATGGACTGGACGCCGGGCGAAGCCGGTGCGAACGAGAAGCTCGCCGATTTCCTCAGCGACGCGATTAGTAGCTATAAACACGATCGTGACATGCCGGGCACGAACGGAACCTCGCGGCTTTCACCGCATCTTGCCCACGGCGAAATTACGCCGTTTCAGATCCTGCATGCGTTGAAGTCCCCGAAAGTCAAAGACAAGCATTCAGGCCCGGAAACCTTTCGCAAGGAAGTGGGATGGCGGGAGTTCTCCTATCATCTCCTGTTCAACAATCCCGAACTCCATACCTCCAACTTCAATGCTTCCTTTGACCAATTCGATTGGGAGAATGATCAGGATCGTTTTGATGCCTGGAAACAGGGACAGACCGGCTATCCCATTGTCGACGCCGGCATGCGGCAGCTCTGGCAGACAGGATGGATGCACAACCGCGTCCGCATGATCGTGGCCTCGTTTTTAATCAAGCACCTGCTTATCGACTGGCGCAAAGGCGAGGGGTGGTTCTGGGACACACTCGTCGATGCCGATCCGGCGAGCAATGCCGCAAGCTGGCAATGGGTTGCCGGTTCCGGCGCCGATGCAGCGCCCTATTTCCGCATTTTCAATCCCATCCTGCAGGGCGAGAAGTTCGATCCTGAAGGCGCTTATGTGAGGGAATTCATACCGGAATTGCAAAACATGCCCGATAGATATCTGCATAAGCCATGGGCCGCGCCGGAGGCCGTCTTGCAAACCGCTAAAGTCGATTTGGGAACCAGCTACCCGCGCCCAATCGTCGATCATCAGGCAGCCCGACGACGCGCACTTGAAGCTTATGCCAAAACACGGACGTCAAAAGAATAGCGGTTAGCCGCCGCGATGGTCGCGATGATGGGGCGTCTAACGTCTTGGGATTTGATAAGCGGCGGTTTGTTCAAGCTTCTACCTAAATCAGATCTGGAACCGGTAGCGGCCTCTCGTCTGCTTTACGAAGGCATGAAGGCAAAGGCATGCGCGTTAACAAATTTGGGATTGCTGATTGACCAAGAAACGGCCAACTTCTGGCATTCTTAGCGGATCGCTGTGACGCTCCCGCAGTGAGACCGACGGAACTCGTCGCGCCGGTCCGCGGCAGAGAGCCAGAAGGCTTCCCTGAGCTCGTTGTGGCCGACGTGCGATCGTTTGATTATTGACTTCCGAGGGGCCTATCCCTCAGATAAATAGAGACCCACGGAGGCAGGATGCTCACCGACCGCACAGGCGTGACACGCGAAGACAACCGGATGGCGGTGCTCATCCGCGACTACGACTGGGCGACCACAAGCCTCGGTCCAATGTCCTCGTGGCCGTTCCCGCTGAAGTGCGCTGTTGATCTTGCGTTGCCGTCCCAGGCGCAGATCGTCATGTTTTGCGGCCCGGAGTTCGTTGCGATCTACAACGATGCCTATGCCCCTAGCATTGGCACCAAACACCCCACCGCCCTCGGAAGACCCGCGAGGGAGAACTGGGCCGAGCTTTGGGACGACCTCGAGCCGATGCTTCGCCGCGTACTCGAGAACGGCGAAACCGTCACAGCGAAGGATAGACCTTTCTACATCGAGCGTCCTGTGCCAGAGACGGTGTATTTCGACATTTCCTATTCGCCAATCTTCGACGTCGATGGAAAAGTGCTCGCGGTTTTCTGCATCGTCAACGAGACGACCGATCGCGTCGGGTACGAGGTCGCACTCAGTAGAAGCGAGGAGCGCCTGCGCTCAATGATCGAGCACACGATGGTTGGTGTTATCCAAACTGATCTGGAAGGACACCTATCGTTCGTAAATCCAGGGTTTTGTCAAATTGTCGGCTATACGCGAGAGGAATTGCTGACGCTAACGCTGCAGGACATAACCCACCCTCAAGATCTGTCCGAGGACATGGCGCAAGTTCGGAACCTTGGTTTGGAGGGCGAGAGCTTCGTGATTGAAAAGCGTTATATACGGAAAGACGGCACTCCGATCTGGGTTTCCAATCACGTCTCAGCCGTGAAGGATCCCGATGGTAGGGTTCGCGAAGCCGTGGGGGTCATCGTCGATATCACGGCGCGTCGTCGCGCATTGGAAGCCGAACGACGGTTGGCAGCGATAATCTCATCGTCGGAAGATGCCATCCTCGGAATCGACCTGAACATGATGATAACCGATTGGAACGGCGGAGCGGAGAAGGTCTACGGATACACAGCCGGAGAAGTTTTAGGTAGGTCCGTTACCGTCCTCATACCTAAGGATCGGATCGATGAGGAAAGACGAATTATCGACCGCATCAAGGCTGGGGAACGGGTTGATCCGCACGATACCGTGCGACGTCACAAGAGCGGCCGTGAGGTCCACGTTTCGTTATCCGTTTCGCCGATCTACGATGCTTATGGCCGCATCGTTGGAGCTTCGAAAAACGCCCGAGACATCAGCGTGCGCATTGAAGCTGAGCGAACGAAGAACGTTCTCATTGCCGAGCTGAACCACCGTGTTAAAAACGTGTTGGCGACAGTCACTGCGATTGCGAGGCAGACCTTTGGTAAGGCAACCGACCTCGAGCTCGCCGGCGCCACATTCGAGGCGCGTTTGCAGTCGCTGGCGCGAGCGCACGATCTCCTCACCCATGATGACTGGCAGAGTGCCAATTTGAAACGCCTCGTCCGCGAAGCAATCGCCCCTTACCCCGCGGATCGTTTTCAAATCGAAGGTCCTGAAATTTCCGCTCCGCCGAAACTGGTGGTCGCATTGTCACTCATCTTACATGAACTCTCCACCAACGCCGCGAAATATGGACCGTTGTCGACGGACACGGGAGAGGTGAGCATCGCTTGGTCGGTAGTGGGGGACGAGGAGCCCCAGCTGCTATTGGACTGGGCAGAAAGCGGAGGACCTCCCGTCGTTCCGCCGACACGCAGAGGATTTGGTTCGCGATTGATCCAGAGGCTCTTGTTGGGGCAGCATGGCGGCCAGGTTGAGATGACCTACGCGCCCTCCGGATTTCGGTGTCATGTCGAGGCGTCACTGAGCGCCGAGTGGGCCGCCGATAACACCTCGCCGCCAAATCGAATATAAGGTCAGCCCTAAACTCGGTGCAAGCGCAGGAGAACAGGCATCCTGTCACCGCTGGGCCAAACTTGGCGCCGGTGCCCAAATGTCCGCTTTCTCGTTGAGTGTCCTGACAGGCGACGGTCTGCGATCCGCCGCATGGCGGACGTTGGCGTTGACTCCGCCGTCAGGTCGGGCATTCTGAAATGCTCGTGGCAACCCGGTCGTAACCCCGTAGTGTGACAGTTTTTTTTGCTATTGGCTCTGCATCTGCATAGCAGGAGCGCTATCCATGTTGCAGCCATGTCTCTGGGATTTGCCTTTATAGGTTTCAGAAATGGCGGAGAGAGCGGGATTCGAACCCGCGTTACGCTTTTGACGTAAACACACTTTCCAGGCGTGCGCCTTCAACCACTCGGCCACCTCTCCGCAATTCGGCCGGCAACTGCCGGTCGGGTTGTTTAATGCAGCCGGAAAAACCGGCTTCAAGAGCACCGTCAACCATCGGTCACTCAGATCTGGATAGACACGCGGCGCCCGTCGATGGTTAGCCGACAGCGACCCCGTGCGGCGCGCACTATAGTCAGAACAGGCACTTGATCAACACCTATTTCAACATAATCATGCTTTGTGCGGATTTGCCGGGTTTCCCGCTGAAATTGCTGGGAATTTTCTCGAATAATTCACCGTATCCCGTCAAAATGCCGGTAAAAGTGAATTCATGTTGGCCTTGATCCGGCGTTACCATGTATTCCATCATTGAGGGACCCGGCCGTGTTGCAGCTTTTTTGGAGACCGTTGTGATCCGATTTATGTTCAGGCTGCTCGCCTATATCGCTCTGAGCCTGGCTATCATTGCCGCTGTTCTCGATGCAGCCCGTTCCGTCGGGGCATCGCAATTGACCATGACGTCGCTGCAGGAGAGCTGGCAGTCTATTTCCGCCTCCTCGCTCGCCCTCGCTGAAACAAGCATCAAAACCCATATATACCCTATATTATGGGACCCCTTGATGCTTTGGATTCTTGAGGCGCCAACCTTCGTCATTTTCGCGCTGCTCGCATTTCTGTTCTATGCGATAGGCTATAAGCGCGAGAACGGGGCCGGCCGTTTCGCCGCCCGTTGAGTTTCCGATGCCTCTAGCGGGTATTCCCCGTCCCACCCGGAGGCGAAATGATCTAACAGACTGACTTGACTGTATTTTTGGAGGATCTTTGACCAAGAGGCAAAATTCCGCGTGAATTTTGCTTCTTGGCATGCAAGATTGCTTCCGGGGCGGCTGGGGAGTGACCATCCGCAACGATTTTAAGGTTCGACAGAAGTTGAATCTGCTCAACAAAATCCAGAGGGTTGGTATCAAATGAAGCGTATTGTTCTTGGTCTCCTGGCTGCCACAGCAATGTCCGTCTCGGCCTTTGCTGCGGACGACAAGCCGGCCGTCATTTACGATCTTGGCGGCAAATTCGACAAATCCTTCAACGAAGCCGCGTTCAATGGCGCCGAAAAATATACGGCCGACTCGGGCGTCAAATATCGCGAATTCGAAATCCAGAACGAGGCGCAGCGCGAACAGGCTTTGCGCAAGTTCGCATCGGATGGCAATTCCCCCATCGTTATCGCGGGCTTCTCCGCCGCTGCCGCAATCGAAAAAGTCGCTGCGGAATTTCCTGATACCAAATTTGTCATAATCGATGCGGAAGTCGACAAGCCGAACGTCCGCTCCGTTGTCTTCAATGACAATGAGGGTTCCTATCTTGTTGGTGTGATTGCGGCAAAATCGTCGAAAACCGGAACCGTCAGCTTCATCGGCGGCATGGACGTCCCGCTCATCCGCAATTTCGGTTGCGGCTATGTTGGCGGCGTCAAGGCCACGAACCCAGACGCCAAGGTTATCCAGAACATGACCGGGGATACGCCTGCGGCATGGAACGATCCGGCCAAGGGCGGCGAAATTGCCAAGTCACAGATCGACCAAGGTTCCGACGTGATCTTTGCAGCAGCCGGCGGCACGGGCATCGGCGTTCTGCAAACGGCTGCCGACGCTGACAAATTGGCAATCGGCGTCGATTCCAATCAGAACGGCTTGCATCCGGGCAAGGTTTTGACCTCGATGCTCAAGCGGGTCGACGTCGCGACCTACAATGCGTTCAAGGATGCTGCGGATGGCAAGTTCACCGCCGGCGTCAATGTTCTCGGCGTCAAGGAAGGCGGCGTCGACTATGCGGTCGACGAGAACAACGCCAAACTGATGACTGACGATGTCAAGAAGGCTGTCGAAGCTGCCAAGGCGGATATCATTTCCGGCAAGGTCAAGGTTCACAGCTATTTCTCGGACAATGCCTGCCCGTACAAATAAGCAATGCTGGAACAATTCCAGAAAAAAACGGAATTGCCCAGTCATTGAAACCGCCGGTCATACGATCGGCGGTTTCGCTTGAAGGTTGCATGAAAGGAGAAATTCCATGACAGCGGTTGCCGTTCTTCTCAGCATCCTTGCCACGATTTTTATTGGCGCGATGAGTCCCGGACCAAGCTTCGTGCTCGTCTCACGGGTTGCCATCGCATCGTCGCGAACTCATGGTTTCGCTTCGGCTTTGGGCATGGGTCTCGGCGGCGCCATATTTGCGGCACTCGCCGTCCTTGGTCTCACGGCGTTGCTGATGCAGTTCGAGTGGCTTTATCTCATTCTCAAGCTGCTTGGCGGAGCCTATCTGATCCACATCGGTATCCGCATCTGGCGCGGAGCGTCCGAACCACTGACGACGTCAGGTGCTGGCGAAACCGCGAAGGCCATATCCGTTTCCCGCGCGTTTTTCCTCGGGCTGATCACACAGCTTAGCAACCCCAAGACATCGATCGTCTATGCCAGCATCTTTGCCGCTCTCATGCCGCCTTCGCCGCCGCTATGGCTGCTCTTAGCGCTGCCACCGATGCTGTTTTGCGTCGAAGCCGGCTGGTACGCGGTCGTTGCCTTTGCTTTTTCAGGTTCTCGCGCGCGGTCTGTCTATATCCGGTTGAAACAGTGGATCGATCGGGGCGCTGGTATGGTGATGGGAGCGCTGGGTATCAAACTTATGGTCGAAGCGCTGAAGGCCAAGCCATAGTCAGTAGTGCGGCGGTTTGGTCACGGGAACATCGGGCGCCGTCTGCTCTTCCAGAACCAGAAATCGATCCGTCAGTGCGTCGAGCTTGCGGCGCATGGCTTCGATCACTTTCCACTGCTCCGCGATCTGGCCGGAAAGCTCCTCGACGGTTTTCTCCTGCTCCGTCAAAAGAATTTCGAGGCGGGTCAAACGCTCCGGGTCGTCGGCTGTCATTGCTCGTCTCCATCTTCACTAGCTTGTCTATTCTTGTGTTTCTTGACTGGAAAGAAAAAAATCCCGTGTTAGGGTCGAAACCTCGAAAAGACGAAAAGCTGAACAACAGCGGATGGGGATATGGCCGAACCGGCGATCGAACTGGTTGGAATCGATAAGCGCTTTGGTGCCGTTCATGCCAATCGCGATATTCATATGCGTGTCGAAAAAGGCACAATCCATGGCATCATCGGTGAGAACGGCGCGGGCAAATCTACCCTGATGTCGATCCTCTACGGGTTTTATCAGGCCGACAGCGGCGAGATTCGCATCAATGGACAAGCGACCAGAATCGCTGATCCCAATGCTGCCATAGCGCTCGGCATCGGCATGGTGCATCAGCATTTCATGCTGGTTGAAAAGTTCACCGTGCTTGAAAATGTCATGCTGGGTGTCGAGGGCGCGCCCCTGCTCAAGAACGGCATCTCAAAGGCTCGCGCTGAATTGAAGCGGCTCGAGCGGGAATACCAACTCGATGTCGACCCCGATGCGCTGATCGAGGAGCTACCGGTAGGGTTGCAACAGCGCGTGGAAATCCTCAAAGCGCTCTATCGTGGGGCTGAAATCCTGGTGCTGGATGAACCGACCGGTGTTTTGACACCGCCGGAGGCCGATCACCTTTTCCGTATTCTCGAGCAGTTGAAAAGTCAGGGCAAGACGATCGTGCTGATTACGCACAAGCTGCGCGAGATCATGGCGGTAACGGACAATGTTTCGGTGATGCGGCAGGGTGCGGTCGTTGCCACACGCAAAACCGACGAAACCACCGTCGAAGAATTGGCCGAGCTGATGGTCGGCCGCCGCGTGCTCCTGCGGGTGCAGAAGGGCGAGGCAAAGCCAGGCGACATCAAGCTCTCCGTCGAAAACCTGACAGTGCGCGACAGCCGCGGAGTGGTGATGGTCGATGGTGCATCGTTTGACGTGCGCGCCGGCGAAATTGTCGGTATTGCAGGTGTTGCGGGAAACGGCCAGTCTCAGCTCATCGAAACGATCGCCGGTATCCGCGCTGCCGTTTCGGGCCGCGTGCTCATGGACGGGCAGATCATCGATATAACCGGCGCTGCCGATCCCGGTGAATTACGCGACCGGGGCCTCGCCCATGTGCCGGAAGATCGCCACCATATGGGGCTCGTCCTCGCCTTCGAGGAATATGAAAACTCGATCCTCGGCTATCATGACGATCCGCTCTATTTGAATGGGCCGTTTCTTGATCTCGAGGCGATAAAAGCGGACGCGCGCAAGAAGATCGAGAAGTACGATATCCGGCCGGGTGATCCGCGGTTGAAGACGGCCAATTTCTCCGGCGGCAATCAACAGAAGATCGTGCTTGCACGGGAAATGGAACGGGATCCTGGTGTTCTGATCATTGGCCAGCCGACACGCGGCGTGGATGTCGGCGCGATCGAATTCATCCACAAGCGCATCATCGAGATGCGCGACGCCGGCAAGGCCGTGCTGCTCGTTTCGGTTGAGCTTGATGAGATCCGCTCGCTTTCTGACCGTATCCTGGTGATGTTTGCGGGTCGCATCGTCGGCGAACGCGATTCCGACGCCGATGAAGGCGAACTTGGCTTGCTGATGGCTGGTGTCGAACACAAGGAGGCCGCGGAATGACGACGCAGGCGCTTATCGTCGTCGATGTGCAAAATGCCATCGATGATCCGAAGTGGGGCAGACGCGGCCAGCCGGACACCGAAGCCATGATCGCCAAGCTGCTTGCCGCTTGGCGCGAGCGGCGGCTGCCGATCATTCATATCCGCCACGATTCCACCGATCCGGCGTCGCCCTACAGGCCCGGCACCGAGGGAAACGAATTCAAATCGGAGGTCGCACCCCAAGTCGGTGAACCCGTCGTCGATAAGCGGACCAACAATGCCTTTATAGGGACGGATTTGATGGATGTTTTGGATGAACTGCAGGTGCACAGCCTTGTCGTGACGGGCGTACTTCTTGAAAACTCTGTCGATGCGACTGTGCGGATGGCATCCAACCTGGGATTTGAGGTGACTATTCCTGAAGATGCCGTTGCAAGCATCGACAGGAAGGATCACCGCGGCAAGCTGTGGTCAGCTGAGGACGTACATGCGCTGGCACTGTCCGTGCTGGGCGGCGAGTATGCCCGCATCACCACGTCCGACAAAATTATCGAGACCTTGCCATGAGCCAACCTTTTGCAAAACTGCCTGCCTGGGCGGACTACGGCCTTCTTCCTCTGATCAATCTGATTGTTGCTTTCCTGGTCGCGGGACTGGTGGTGCTTCTGGTGGGCGAAAGTCCGATTGATGCAGCTGTCTTGATGGTCAAGGGTGCGTTCGGTTCGGGTGACGGTGTTGGATACACGCTTTATTATGCGACGAACTTCATCTTCACCGGTCTTTGCGTCGCGGTTGCTTTCCATTGCGGACTGTTCAACATCGGCGGGGAAGGCCAAGCCTATATTGGCGGTCTTGGCGTTTCGCTGGTCGGGCTCTGGCTCGGCAATTTTCTGCCGTGGTGGCTGACTTTCCCTCTGGCGATCCTCGCCTCGGCGCTGGTAGGGGCACTGTGGGCGCTTATCCCCGCGTGGCTGCAGGCCAAGCGCGGTTCGCATGTCGTCATCACGACGATCATGTTCAATTTCATCGCTGCAAGCATCATGGTTTACCTGCTGGTAGGGGTGCTGAAGCCTGCGGGCAGCCAGGCGCCCGAAACGCGCGTCTTTGCCGAGGGCGGACAGTTGCCGGGTCTCGGTTGGCTGCTCGACCTCGTCGGGCTTTCAATGCGCTCGGCTCCCTTGAATGTCAGTTTCCTGCTGGCGCTGGTGGCGGCCTTTCTGGTCTGGGTGCTGATCTGGCGCACCAAGCTCGGCTACGAAATTCGTACTATGGGTTTTAGCCCGAAAGCGGCCCGCTATGCCGGTATCAGCGAACTGCGGATCATCATCATCACGATGATGATTTCGGGGGCGCTGGCAGGGATGATGGCGCTTAATCCGATCATGGGCGCGCAGCATCGTATGCAGCTGGATTTCGTCGCTGGTGCAGGCTTTGTCGGTATTGCCGTCGCACTGATGGGCAGGTCGCATCCGGCCGGAATCGTCATCGCGGCGATCCTCTTCGGCATGCTCTATCAGGGCGGCGCGGAAATCGCTTTCGATATGCCCAACATATCGCGCGATATGATCGTCATTATCCAAGGCTTGGTCATCCTCTTTGCGGGTGCCCTTGAACATATGTTCCGCCCTTCGCTGCAGAGGATATTCTACCGTCTTGGACGTGCAAAAAATCGAACCGCCACAGCCGCCCTTGCCGGAGGAAGCCAGTGATGGATTCTTTCACAACGGTCCTTCAGCTTTTCGATTCGACGATCAGGCTTTCGGCGCCTCTCCTGCTTGCCTGTCTTGCCGGGCTCTATTCCGAGCGTGCTGGCATTTTCGATATTGGCCTTGAGGGCAAGATGCTGGCAGGTGCCTTTGCCGCCGGTGCAGTCGCGACCTGGTTTGGTTCGGCTTATCTCGCGTTGCTCGCGGCAGTTCTGGTCTCGGTCGCACTCGGGCTCGTTCATGGTTTTGCGTCCATCACCCATCGCGGCAATCAGATTGTCTCTGGCGTTGCGATCAATTTCATCGCCGCTGGCACGACCGTCATCCTCGGCCAGGCATGGTTCAGCCAAGGTGGGCGCACGCCATCATTGCCGAATGCCGCGCGTTTCAATCCGATCAATCTTCCGGGTGCGGAGGCCTTGCGTGGTGTACCGGTCGTAGGTCCCCTCTACTACGAACTGATCTCCGGCCATTCGGTGCTGGTCTATCTCGCATTCCTGCTTGTGCCTTTTACATGGTGGGTGCTCTATCGCACGCGCTTTGGGCTGCGACTGCGCGCAGTTGGCGAAAATCCGGCAGCTGTCGATACGGCCGGTATCTCGGTGCCGTGGCTGCGCTACCGCGCGGTGATATGCTGCGGCGTGCTTTGCGGTATCGCCGGCGCCTATCTGGCGACGGCGCAAGGGGCGGGTTTCGTCAAGGACATGACTGCCGGGAAGGGCTACATTGCGCTCGCGGCATTGATTTTCGCCAAATGGCGTCCGGTTCAGGCCATGTTCGCATGCCTTCTGTTCGGGTTTCTCGACGCTGTGGGAATACGCATGCAGGGTCATCCGCTGCCATTTATCGGCGAGGTGCCCGTGCAATTCATGCAGGCGCTGCCCTATATATTGACCGTTGTGCTTCTGGCCGGTTTCATCGGCAAGGCCATTCCGCCAAAGGCTGGCGGTGTCGCTTATGTGAAAGAGAGATAATGAAAGATCTGTTCGATGCGGCGTTTGCCGCGATGCAGAAGACGCATTCGCCCTATTCGCAATTTCCGGTTGGAGCGGCCATTCGTACCAGCGACGGACGCATCTATTCCGGCTGCAATATCGAGGTCATCTCCTATCCTGAAGGCTGGTGTGCCGAAACGACGGCGCTAGGGCACTTCGTCATGGGCGGCGGCGGTACGATCACGGATATCGCCGTCGTTGCGGAAAAGAAGGCGAAATGCACGCCTTGCGGAGGCTGCCGTCAGCGTTTGGCGGAGTTCGCCGGGCCCGATACCCGCCTGCACCTTTGCGATAATAACGGCATCGTTGAAACGCTGACCATGAAGGACATTTTTCCCTACGGCTTCGAGGCGGACGTTTTGGGCAAGGGTGCCGCATGATCGCGCCCGCGACCAGCGCGCTTATTCAGAGACTTAACGGTCTGGCGCCGCGTATTGCGCTCGTTCTCGGCTCCGGTCTCGGTTCTCTGGTCGATGCAGTGGAAGACGCGGTTCGCATTCCTTATGCCGACCTGCCAGGCTTTCCGCATAGTGGCGTTTCCGGCCATGCGGGAGAGATCGTTGCCGGTTACCTCTCGGGTAAGCCCATTCTGATGCTGGCGGGGCGCGCTCATTATTACGAGCAGGGAAATGCCTCGGTCATGCGGCCGGTTATTGCGGCACTGGCCGATCTCGGCGTCGAGATGCTGATCCTCACCAATGCCGCCGGCTCGGTCCGCCACGATCTTGCACCGGGTAGCCTGATGCTGATCGATGATCATATCAATTTCTCCGGCCTGAACCCTCTCATTGGGGAGCAGTCCGACCAACGCTTTGTTGGCATGACGACAGCCTATGACAGACAATTGAAAGAGGCCTTTCTCCTTGCCGCCGGCGAGGTCAACGAAAAGTTGGAACAGGGCGTCTACATGTGGTTTTCAGGTCCGTCCTTCGAAACACCGGCAGAAATTCGCATGGCACGGACTATGGGCGCCGACGCGGTTGGCATGTCCACTGTTCCGGAAGTCATCCTGGCGCGATTCTTTGGACTGCGTGTTGCCGCTTGCTCGGTAGTCACAAACTATGGGGCAGGGATGACTGGAGCGGAACTTTCGCACGAGGAAACCAAGGATGTTGCGCCGAAGGGCGGCGCCCGTCTTCAAAAGATCATACGCGCTCTGATCCGGGAGATAGGCTAACCGATGTTGTTGCCGCAAGAAATTATTCGGCGGAAGCGCGACGGTCATACCCTTGACGCTGCCGATATCACGGCTTTCATCAATGCGATGAGTTCAGGGTCCATCACCGAGGGACAGGTTGCCGCCTTCGCGATGGCCATATTTTTCAATGGCATGAAACGTGACGAATCCGTGGCACTCACTTTGGCCATGCGCGATTCCGGCGATATTCTTGATTGGTCGGACTTGCCCGGACCCGCCGTCGACAAGCATTCGACTGGCGGCGTCGGGGACAATGTCTCGCTGATACTCGCGCCCATCGTCGCCGCCTGCGGTGCTTACGTGCCGATGATCTCGGGACGTGGGCTCGGCCATACGGGTGGTACGCTCGACAAGATGGATGCGATCCCCGGTTACCGCAGCCAGCCCGACAACGCGTTATTTCGCAAGGTGGTCCACGAGGTGGGTTGTGCGATCATCGGCCAGACTGCCAATCTTGCGCCCGCCGACAAGCGGTTCTATTCGATCCGGGACGTGACGGCGACGGTCGAATCGATACCGCTTATAACCGCTTCAATCCTCTCCAAGAAACTTTCCGCTGGCCTCAATGCGCTGGTACTGGATGTGAAATCGGGCAATGGTGCCTTTATGACCAGAAACCGCGATGCAGTATCGTTGGCTGAGAATATTGTGGCGGTCGCGGCTGGAGCGGGGCTGACAACGACTGCCGTTCTCACGGATATGAACGAACCTCTGGCACTCGCCGCCGGCAATGCGGTCGAGGTTAGGAACGCCGTCGATTTCCTTACCGGGGACCGGCGTGACACCCGGCTCGAAACGGTGACGCTGGCACTTGCCGCAGAGATGCTGGTGTCGGCCAAGCTTGCCCCAAATCATAGAGCCGCAACCGACAAGGCAAGGGAAGCCTTGGGCAGTGGCAAGGCGGCGGAGATTTTCGGCCGGATGGTCGCCGGTCTCGGCGGGCCAACGGATTTCATCACCCGGAGCCGGCACCATCTGGCTGTCGCGCCCATCACGCATGAGGTCAAAGCCCCGCAGGCAGGCTATGTCGCCGCCGTTGACACACGCGCTGTCGGGGTAGCTGTCGTTACACTCGGCGGTGGGCGCATTCGCCCCCAGGACCCCATCGATCATGCGGTCGGCATCACGGCGCTACAGCCAATCGGGGCAAGAATGGAAGAGGGAGAACCGATTGCCTTGGTCCACGCCCGGACCGACGCCGATGCAGCAGCCGCAGCAAAGGCAATCCAGGCGGCCTACGGGTTTTCCGAGCGCAAACCCCGCACGATCGCCCCGGTGCTTCGCCGGGTAGGACCCTGATTATTTCGTCCCATACATGCGATCGCCGGCGTCACCCAGCCCGGGAACGATATACCCTTTCTCATTCAGATGACTGTCGATTGCCGCGGTGAAGACCTGCACGTCCGGATGCGCGTTGGTAAAGCGCTCGATGCCTTCCGGCGCCGCGAGAAGGCAGAGGAAACGGATATTGCTGGCTCCGCGATCCTTCAGCTTCTGGATAGCGGCGATAGCCGAGTTGGCTGTCGCAAGCATCGGGTCGACCACGATGATTAGCCGGTTGACGATATCTTCGGGCGCTTTGAAATAATATTCGACCGGCAGCAGCGTTTCATGGTCACGGTAAAGCCCGATATGCGCGACCCGTGCAGCGGGAACGAGATCGAGCATGCCTTCGAGCAGGCCGTTGCCCGCCCGAAGAATCGAGGCGAAGACCAGCTTCTTGCCCTCGATCACCGGAGAATCCATTTCCGTCAGAGGAGTCTGGATGCGGATACTGGTCAATTGCAGGTCACGCGTTACCTCATAGCAAAGGAGCAGCGATATTTCCTTGAGCAGTCGCCGGAAGCCCGCGGTAGAGGTATCCTTGTCGCGCATTATGGTAAGCTTGTGCTGGACAAGCGGGTGGGAAACAATCGTCACGCCCATGGGAAACCTCTTTTACTTAAAATTCTGCAGACTTTGGAGCCTGTCTTGAAAGTCGCTGCGGTGAGTCAGACGGAATGGTCTTCGAGAACCGGAGCGCAGCGTACATTAAGTGCGTGAGCACCGGAAGCGCGGAAAACAATGTCAGATAGCCGCCACCGCAGAGTTTGAAGACGCGCTCTTAGCTGTTTGAGACTGATCCTGCCAAGACCTCATCGGAAACGCGCACAGTTTTGTCCGGATAGAGCCGCTCCAGCAGTGCTGTTCGGGTGTCTTCATCGACAAAAGCGGCCCTGAGCGCCGTCGCGGTGACTTCCGTCAACATCCCGTCGTCATAGCCGAAATAGGTGGCGGCGATCTCATATTCGCGTGCGAGATCCGTGTGGAAATAAGGTGGATCGTCGGCATTGAGCGTTATCGGGACGCCAGCTTCGGCAAGCGTGGCTAAAGGATGCGATGGAAAATCCGGGTAGACGCCCAGCGAGATATTCGAACTGGGACAGCATTCCAGAACGACCTGTTCGTCGGCGAGCCGTTGAACCAGATTGGAATTTTCAATGGCGCGAACACCATGGCCAATGCGCGCGGGCTTCAGGGCGTATAGCGCGTTAGCCACGCTTTCCCACCCAACAAGCTCGCCCGCATGCACAGTTATGCCGAGCCCCGCACCGCGCGCAATATCAAAAGCAGCCGCAAAATCCCCAGGTTGATGCATGCGCTCATCGCCCGCCATGCCGAAGCCGGTAATCAAGGGATGCGGATTGGCCACTATGTATTGTGCCGCTGCCGTGACGGCCTCCGGTCCCCTATGGCGCAGACCTGTCGCAATCATCCGGCACTCTATTCCCGTCGCGGCTTTTGCGCGCTGGATGCCCTCCGCCAACCCGTCGATATAGGCCCGCGGGTCCAGGCCGGCGCCAATCGCGTGATCCGTCGATATGAAAAACTCAGAATAGATGGCGCCTTGCTGGCTTAACGACAGAAGATAGTCTTCAGCAAGATCGGCGTAATCCTCTGCCGTACGGAAAAGCATCGAAGCTTGATCGAAGGCGCGCAGGAACGAGGTGAAATCATGCCAGACGAATCTGCCATTCTGGATGAATCCGGAGACGTCGGCACCATATTTGGTGGCTTTCTGTTCGACCAGGCGGGGTGCGGCGGCGCCTTCGATATGGCAATGCAATTCGGCTTTCAGAACCATCCCGGTCAACCCCCGACAAAACAAATCAACGCGGCGCTTCATCGCGCAAGAGACAATAGCCTTATGCGTTTCAATCTTCTATGGTTCTGGCGATTTGAAAAACAGGTAGCACAATGAGCCAGCAACGCACCGGTGCCCACGGCGGCATGGAAACGTCCTTCGGGTTTCAGGATGTCAGCGATGGGGAAAAGCAGACACGCGTCAATGACGTCTTCCACCGCGTCGCCAAACGCTATGACGTGATGAATGATCTGATGTCCGGCGGCCTGCATCGTGTCTGGAAGGATTCGATGATTGCCTGGCTCGCTCCCTCAAAAACGGCCGGCTGGAAAGTCCTCGACGTGGCAGGCGGCACCGGTGACATTGCTTTTCGTATCGTTGAGGCGTCAAACCGCAATGCCCATGCGACCATACTTGATATCAATGGTTCGATGCTTGGCGTCGGCCGCGATCGCGCCGAAAAGCAGGGGCTTGCCGACAATACCGAGTTTGTAGAGGCCAATGCCGAAGAACTACCCTTTGAAGATGCTCGCTTCGACGCTTATACGATCGCCTTCGGTATCCGCAACGTGCCGCATATCGATCGGGCCTTGGCCGAGGCTTTTCGTGTGCTTAAGCCCGGCGGACGCTTCCTGTGCCTTGAATTTTCCGAGGTAGAATTGCCGGTCCTCGACAAGATTTACGACGCGTGGTCGTTCAATGCCATTCCAAAGATCGGCAAGGCCGTGACCGGCGATGCGGACAGCTATCAATATCTGGTGGAATCCATCCGCAAGTTTCCGCGACAGGCCGATTTTGCTCAGATGATCCGCAAGGCCGGCTTCGAACGGGTCAGCTGGCGCAATTTCACCGGTGGTATTGCGGCGCTGCATTCCGGCTGGAAGCTGTGACTGCTAAATGAGTAGTCCTGCAGCAATATTTCGCCTGATGCGGGCCGGATGGATCATGACGCGTGAAGGCGTCATATCCGCTTTGCCAGCCGAAGGCCTGAGTGGGCTCCCCGCCTTCGGTCACCGGATGGCGGGCCTTTTGGCGCGCCGCCGCGCCATGACGGCGCGGCGCTCCGAGCGCATGTCGCGCGCCATCAACAAGCTTGGCCCGTCCTACGTCAAGCTCGGGCAGTTCCTCGCAACCCGGCCGGATGTGGTCGGGACCGAAGTGGCAGACGATCTGGCACTCTTGCAGGATCAGCTCGATTTTTTCCCTATGGACGCTTCGATCAAGGCTATCGAGGGTTCTCTTGGGCGGTCTGTGTCCGATCTTTTTGTAAGTCTTGACGAACCTATTGCCGCCGCATCTATTGCGCAGGTGCACCCGGCCTTCGTTGCAAGCAATGGCGAAATCAAGAAGGTCGCGGTTAAGGTCGTGCGCCCGGGTGTGCGCCAGCGTTTCAACAACGACCTCGAGAGTTTCTTTTTGGTGGCAAGATGGCAGGAGCGGTATGTACCCGCCACCCGTCGCCTGCGCCCGATTGAAGTTACGCGGACACTGGCACAGACAACCCGTATCGAGATGGATTTGCGCCTCGAGGCCGCTGCGCTGTCGGAGATCGGCGAGAACACCAAGGATGATCCGGGCTTTCGTGTTCCGACTGTCGATTGGGAACGCACAGGACGCGATGTACTGACGCTCGAGTGGATCGATGGCGTCAAAATGTCGGACATAGAGGGCTTGCGCGCAGCGGGACACAACCTCATCGAGCTCGCCGAAACGCTGATCCAGTCATTCCTGCGCCATACATTGCGCGATGGCTTCTTCCACGCAGACATGCATCCCGGTAATTTGTTCGTCGATGATGAGGGCCATATCGTTGCGGTGGATTTTGGGATCACCGGACGGCTTGGCAAGAAGGAACGCCGGTTCCTCGCGGAAATCCTCTACGGCTTCATAACGCGCGATTATGTCCGTGTTGCCGAGGTGCATTTCGAGGCCGGATATGTGCCGCACCGGCATGATGTCGCGAGCTTCGCGCAGGCCATCCGCGCCATCGGCGAGCCAATCCATGGCCAACCGGCCGAAACTATCTCCATGGCAAAGCTGCTCACGCTGCTTTTCGAGGTCACGGAACTCTTCGACATGGAAACGCGGCCCGAACTTGTCATGCTGCAGAAGACCATGGTTGTGGTCGAAGGGGTATCGCGGACGCTGGATCCGCATTTCAATATGTGGAAGGCTTCAGAACCGGTGGTCGGGAGCTGGATTCGCCGCAATCTCGGGCCGCAGGGCATTCTCATCGATGCGCGTGAGGGGGCTCAAGCAGTCCTGCATCTGGCCCGTCAGGTGCCGGAATTGGTTGGACGCGCTGACCGGCTGTCGAAGGAACTCGACAGGATGGCGGAACATGGTTTGCGGTTCGATGATCAGACGGCACACGCTATCGGCAAGGCAGAGGCCCGCCATACACGCTCGGGGCGTATCGCGCTTTGGGTGATTGCAATTTGTCTTGTCATCATCACGTACGAGCTTCTCAGCTAGGTATATATCAGCTATTGTGATTGCAATGATTGCATCTCAGCGATCATTATCGTAGTGGACGCAATCATATGGCCAGTATCACCATCCGCAATCTTGACGCGTCCATCAAGGAAAAGCTGCGTTTGCGCGCCGCGGCGCATGGCCGATCAATGGAAGAAGAAGTTCGGCTTGTCCTGGGGGAACTAGGAAACCCAGCTTCGACGGAGACCTCCGCAACGTTGACGACGATCCATGCCTCGGGCTCGTTATCCGGCCGTCGCATACTGCTGATCATCGGTGGAGGCATCGCAGCCTATAAATGCCTTGATCTCATCCGGCGTCTGCGCGAGCGTGGCGCACAGGTGCGTCCGGTACTGACCAAAGCGGCTGAAGAATTCGTAACGCCGTTGGCAGTGAGTGCACTCGCAGCCGACAAGGTTTTCACGGAACTCTTCTCGCGCGAAGACGAGCATGATGTCGGCCATATCCGCTTGTCCCGTGAGGCCGATCTGATCGTCGTCGCGCCGGCAACAGCTGACCTGATGGCAAAGATGGCGACTGGCCTTGCCAATGATTTGGCCTCTGCAATCCTCCTGGCGACCGATAAAAGCGTGCTGATAGCACCGGCGATGAACCCGAGAATGTGGGGCCACCCGGCAACGAAGCGCAATCGCGCTGTACTTCAAAAGGACGGTATTCGTTTTGTCGGCCCGAACAAGGGCGAAATGGCGGAGAGTGGTGAAAGCGGCGATGGCCGCATGGCGGAGCCGCTTGAGATTGTCGGGGCTATTGAAAAGCTGCTGGATCGCAGTCCGAAACCGCTGGCGGGTAAAACGATTGTCATGACCTCGGGGCCGACCCACGAACCGATCGATCCGGTTCGTTATATAGCCAATCGCTCGTCTGGAAAGCAGGGCCACGCCATTGCGGCGGCCCTTGCCAGGCTCGGCGCAACCGTACGTCTGGTCTCTGGTCCCGTCACCATCCCGGACCCTGAAGACGTTGCGGTGATCCACGTCTCAACGGCGCGCGAAATGCGCGATGCTGTGGAGCAGCTTTTGCCCGCCGACGCTGCCATCATGGTCGCAGCCGTTGCGGATTGGCGCACGGCGAACGAAGCGGGCGAAAAGATCAAGAAGAAGCCGGGTGAGAAAGCTCCGGCGCTACAGATGATCGAAAATCCGGACATTCTTGCCGGGATAGGACACAGCAAATCGCGGCCGCGTCTGGTCATCGGCTTTGCTGCTGAAACACAGGACCTGCTTGCCAATGCTCAGCGAAAGTTGGACAAGAAGGGGGCGGACTGGATCGTCGCCAATGATGTCAGCCACACCGGCGTCATGGGCGGCGACCGCAATGCGGTGCGGATCGTCACCCGTTCAGGGGTCGAGGAATGGCCGGACATGAGCAAGGAGGAGGTTGCGGAACGTCTTGCAGCGAAAATAGCAGCTGCATTGCAGACGATGGAGGTTTAGAGGCTTTCATGCTTGGATGGAAGTGCTCTGCCGGCTGGCGGCCAACCATGTGTCAGGCGGGCTTCGTCCGATGAACCACAACGGCCTCGCCATCTTTCGCGTGGATTGTCGCGCCATCCGGGAAAAAGAACTGTTTCCATCCAGGCATGAAAGGCTCTAGGTGTGGATCAGGAGACAAGAATCGTGATACCAGTAATTGAAACCGAACGCCTCGTCCTGCGTCCTCACAGGCGCGAGGATTTTGAGGCGCTCCATGCAATGTGGGCGCACCCTTCGGTGTATAAATACATTTCGGGCAAGCCCTCCACGCGGGAGCAATCCTGGGCGAGACTCTTGCGTTATGCCGGCATGTGGCAGCTGATTGGCTACGGTTTCTGGGCGATGCAAGAGAAGGCAAGCGGACGTTTCGTTGGAGAGCTCGGCTTTGGCAATTTCGAGCGCGATATGGAACCGCGCATCGGCGATACGCCGGAGATGGGCTGGGTTCTCGCGCCGGAAATCCACGGCAAAGGCCTTGGAAGCGAAGCTCTCGCCAAAGTGGTCGCTTGGGGCGATGCTTTCTTCAAGCACGATCGATCGCTCTGTATCATATCACCGGAAAACGCTGCATCGCAGCGGATCGCTGAAAAGAACGGTTTCCTCAAGATTGCCGAAACGACCTATACGGAGGAGCCGGTCTGGATGTTCGAGAGGCGATTTCGACCGTAGGTAGAGCAAATTCCGACCATATTGAAACAGAACCAAGGCCGGCACACGATGCCGGCCAACATTTATGCAGGCGATATCTTCGCAATCAGCCGGTGATGATCTGCTTGTATTCCTTCTCGAGCCGGGTGAACTTGTCCCAGAATCCGCTGGTCCGTTCGCCGCTGAGGTGATCGATGAGGACACCCAGATGTGTGTGCCAGCCGCTGGCAACGCTCACCATGGAATCGTTGCTGCCAAGTCGTGTGTGCGTGACTCGAAGCAATGTATCCGATCCCGAGGCCGTAAGTTCGAATGTTACTTCGGAAGGTTCGCCTGTGGATTCCGGCCAGGTAAAGCTGAGCAATGACGGCGGCTCATACCGGGTGACCTTGCCCTTGTTGGTGTGACCCTCATATTTTTGGTAGTCGGCGGGCGTGGGCTCGTCGGATAACTGCGAGTGGTAAAAGGTTAGTTCAACATCCCCGCCGACATAATTGGCCATAGGCCCCTCGGCCAGCCATTTTTTGCGCTTGTCCGATTCAGTGAGATAGGCCCAGACCCGTTCGACTGGGCCTGGAAGGATGCGTTCGATGCGAATCGTACGAGGTGCTGTCACAACACCAAGACGATCATTTTTGACATGCTCGTTCATTTCGTGCTCCTTGACGTTTTATCAGATTTGGCAGGGCTCGACGGCGACTGTTCGCTTGATCGAGCCAACGCGCGATCTTCCTCGCGCAGGATTTCCTCGAGATCGTCGAGACGCGTTGTCCAGAACCGCTCATAGGTCCGTAGCCATTCTTGCGCCTCCGCAAGGCGGGCCGCCTCAAGCTGGCAATAATGCGTGCGGCCTTGGACATGGCGCCGCACCAATCCGGCTCCTTCCAGCACCTTGATATGTTTCGATGCACCAGCGAGCGACATATTAAAGGGGGTCGCAAGCTCGCTGACGGTGCGTTCGCCCTCGGTCAGCCGATGCAGAATGGCTCTCCTTGTTGGATCGGAGAGAGCATGGAAAACGGCGTCGAGGTGAGGTGTCTGAAATTCAACCATATGGTTTAATATCATCGCACATTAAATTAGTCAACCATACGGTTTAATATATTTCGAGCAAGTGTTCTGGGTCTGTGAAAGGGAGGGAATTTGCTCTAGAGAACCAAAAAGCCCTGACCGAGCGGATCGTCGTCCTCGACGATAAACTCAGCCTTGCCGCTATAATAAGCGTGGCCGGAAACACGTGCGGTAATGGCGTCGAAATCACCCACCTTGGTGCTTGAGGCAACGAAGCCCGCAAAGCGTGAGCCTACAATGCTTTCGAATATCCGCGCATTCCCTTCGCGTATTTGTCCTTTGGCGAACATGGCCGCGAGCCGCGCGGTCACGCCCGAACCCGTCGGGGAGCGGTCAAGCTGCGCGTCGGCGAAGATACAGACATTCTTCGTCGGACCTTCATTCCAGTCGTCCGCCCCATCTGTCAGGATCGATCCGTAGAGAAACGCCAGGTCCTTGTGGTCTGGATGGTCGAGCGGCACCGCCTCCTTTACCGCCTGGGTGAGGACAGTTGCAGCGTCAATGAAGTTCCTCGCCGGATAGCGGCCGAATTCGAGACCGAACTGATGACAGTCCGCCAAGGCATAGAACGCCCCGCCATAGGCCACATCGAAATTGATCTTGCCGAATCCCGGCAGCTCGATCATCTGATCGCCAGCATAGAGAAAGGCAGGCACGCTCTCGAATGAGACACCGCCGGATTTGCCGTCGCGTATTTCGACCGATGCCACGACCATGCCGCACGGGCATTCGATGTGGACTGTCGTGACCGGCTCCACCTTAGCCACGATCCCGTAGTCGACCGCGTAGCGGCCGAGCGCCATGATGGCGTGGCCGCACATGGTAGAGTAGCCTTCATTGTGCATGAACAGCACTGCCAGATCCGCGCCGGGCAGGTTGGGCTCTACCAGAACGGCGCCATACATATCGAAATGGCCGCGTGGCTCGAAGATCAGTATCTTGCGCAGGTGATCCAGCCTGTCGCGCACATAGGCGCGCTTTTCGAGGATCGTGCCCTTTGGCAGTTTGGGATAGCCGCCGGTGACAATGCGCACCGGTTCACCGCCCGTGTGCATGTCGATAGCAATCAGCGGTTCGGCCATCAGGCGACTCCCAGCAGCGCGGGTAATTGGCGCATATCGTCGAAAAGAATGCCGCCGGCAGCCGCTAGACCCTCGTGGTCTGCGTGGACATCGCCGCAATAGGAAAACACGCGCATGCCGGCTGCCGTGCCCGCCTTCGTTCCGGCAACGCTGTCCTCGATGACGACAGATCGGGACGGCTCGTAACCCATTTCCTGGGCCGCATGCAGAAACAGGTCGGGGAATGGCTTGCCACGCGCAACCATTGAGGCGCTGTAGAGGACATCGTGAAAATGCACGATCAGACCGGTCTTTCCTAGCGTGATGTGCATCTTCTCGACATTGGCCGATGAAGCAACGCAGTAGGAAAGCTCGGCCTTCTTGACCGCAGCGATGACCTCTTCGATATACGGGATGGCTTCGACGCCGTTTTCGAAGATCACCGGCATCGCCTGATACCAGCGGTCGACGAAATCGTCGCCGAGCCAATAGCCTTCGGCCTCGATCTTTTCTTTCACCGCACGCATGGGCATGCCGCAGAAATCCTTGCGTACAGCCTCGAAAGTGGTTGCGTAGCCGGACGCGCCGAGCATTTTTACGAGATGTTGATTGCCGAGTGTCTCCGTATCGACCAGAACTCCGTCACAGTCGAAGATCACCAGCTCGGGTTTTGTCATTATTTCAGATGTCCTTGTCTGCGCCGTGCGAAAAGAGTTGCTGCAATTCGCCGAAGGGCATTGCCTGTTGGCTGAATTCAAAAGTGCCTTTGTCAAGGATCTCGCGCGCCGCATTGCGGACCGCCGCAAAGGCGACGGTCGTCAGGTATGGACCAAGCGATATACGCTTGACGCCTGCCTCGGAAAGCTGCGCAACCGTGAGGGTGGGGCCGGCCATCACATTGACCGGTTTGGAAACCGACGAGCAGACTTGCCGGACAAGATTGATATCGCGGATGCCCGGCGCATAGAGAACGTCGGCACCAGCCGCTTCGAATGCCTGCAGCCGCTTGATGGTGTCCTCTATATCGGGTCGTCCATGCAGGAAGTTTTCAGCACGGGCGGTAAAGACAAATTCTCCCTTCAACGCCTTGGCTGCCTCGCTCGCTGCGGCTACACGCTCGACGGCAAGCGAGAAATCATAGATGGGGTTATGGTCGTCCCCGGAATAATCTTCGATCGAACAGCCGGCAAGGCCGGCTGCCTCGGCAGCGAAAATCGTCTCGCCCGCGCTGTCTGGACTGTCACCCTTGCCCTTTTCGAGGTCGGCATTCATGGGAAGGCCTGTTGCGGAAATGAGGTCCTTGCAATGCTGGATCATCATGTCAAACGGCACGCCACCATCCGGTAGACCACGGGAAAACGCAAAGCCCGCGCTGCTCGTCGCAAGTGCGTTGAAACCGAGCGATGCCAGGAGCATCGTTGTGCCCGGATCCCATGGGTTGGGCATGAGAAAAGTCCCGGGGGCTTCATGCAGCTGACGAAAAACCCTGCCCTTGTCCATGCCGACCTCCAGTGCGGACGTCCTTTATGCTAGGACGTACCTGTTGAACCGAACCCTCCGGCGCCTCGAACTGTCTCGCTGGCATGCTGCCGTTCTTCGACATCAAGCTGCACGACCGGAGCGAGGATGACCTGTGCAATACGCATGCCGCGTGTCACATAGAAATCGTCATCGCCGAGATTGATCAACAATACTTTTACCTCACCACGATAGTCGGAATCAATCGTTCCGGGGGTGTTGAGACAGGTAATTCCGTTTTTGAGTGCGAGGCCAGAGCGCGGTCGTATTTGTGCCTCGAAACCTTGTGGTATTTCAAAGATCAGGCCGCTTGGCACGAGCGCTCTCCGACCCGGCAAAAGCAGCATTGGCCGGTCTTCCGGCACAGCCGCCCGAAGGTCCATGCCGGCGGAGCCTAACGTTTCATAGGAGGGCAATTCAAGATCCAGGCCATGCGGCAACCGGATGATACCGAGAGCAGGATTCTTGTGGCGAGCGGAATCGGATATTTTGGACATGAAAAGACCTTTTTCACCAGACGACCGCCACGGTCAACTCACAAGATATGAAGGGTGAGGTGTTTGCACATATTACGCGCCGGAAGCAGCAAGAAGAAGATGCTAGGCGGCCTCGTGCGTTGCCCCGTCAAGTTCTGTAATGTTTTCGATCTCGGCCTGCTTATCGCGGCGGGCGATTTTGAGGTCATAGCTGGTCTGCATGCCTAACCAGAGTTCGGCAGACGTTTTAAAGAATTTGCCGAGCCGTAGTGCGGTATCGGGTGTCACGGAAGTCCGCTCCATAACAAGCCGCTCAATACGGGTGCGGGGAACATGAAGTGCTTTTGCTAAAGCACCGGCGCTCATGTTAAGCGGTTCCAGAAACTCTTCCCGGAGAATTTCACCGGGATGTATTGGAGGCAGCAAGTCTCCGGGACGCTCGGGGCGATTGAGTCTCGATGTCATGCTCATTTTCCTTACTCGGCTGAGGGCTAGTGATAGTCAGTAATTTCCACTTGCTCCGCACCGTCTTTTGTCCATAGAAAGCAAACGCGCCATTGCGCATTGATACGGATCGAATGTTCTCCCTTCCGGTTACCCTGGAGTGCTTCCAGGCGATTGGCGGGTGGAACGCGAAGATCCTCCAAATTTTGTGCATGTTCTATCATGGTCAATTTACGGATAGCCCGTCGACAAATGTCAGGTGGCAACGCTCTCGGAAATTTTCCCTTCGCAACCGCCTCCGTTAATTTGTCTTTGAACGAACATATCATTATCGCCTCAAATGTATGTATCATATGTTGATACAAGTTATAGTCAATCGAGATGTATCGTGAAGTGATACGACCTCCGTCTAAGACCATCTGGAATTGCCATCGACTGCGAAGCCTTCGGCTGATAGAAGGCGCGCAACCTTTCCTTCACGAGTTGAGCTTCCATGTCTTCTGCCGACCATCCCGTTTCCAAGCGCCGTACCTTCGCGATCATCGCACATCCTGACGCCGGTAAAACCACGCTGACCGAAAAGCTGCTGCTCTTCGGCGGAGCGATCCAGCTCGCCGGTGAGGTCAAGGCCAAGAAGGACCGGATCCAGACACGCTCCGATTGGATGAATATCGAGCGTGATCGCGGTATTTCGGTGGTTACCTCGGTCATGACGTTCGAGTATAGGGATTGCATCTTCAATCTGCTCGATACGCCTGGTCATGAAGACTTCGCCGACGATACCTACCGCACGCTGACTGCCGTCGATAGCGCGGTCATGGTTATCGATGCCGCCAAGGGTATCGAGGCGCGTACGCTCAAGCTCTTCGAAGTTTGCCGCATGCGCGATATTCCGATCGTTACCTTCATCAACAAGATGGACCGGGAAAGCCGCGACCCTTACGAAATTCTCGACGAGATCGAACAGAAACTTGCGCTGGACACCGCGCCAATCACTTGGCCCATCGGCCGCGCCAAGAGCTTTGCCGGAACCTACAATCTACAGAACAATACGGTGCGCCGACGCGACGAGGAAGAGGTGCCGACGCCGGTCAATGGCCCTGAATCCTCCGCTGCATCCGGTCTTCTGCCGGAAAATGAACGTCAAGCGTGGATTGACGAGGTGACTCTGGCGCGCGATGCCTGCAACCCGTTCGATCTGCAGGCTTTCCGTGAAGGCCATCTTACCCCTGTGTATTTCGGTTCGGCGCTGCGTAACTACGGTGTACGTGATCTGATCGAAGCCTTCTGCGATTATGGCCCGAGCCCCCGTGCGCAGGATGCCGATACGCGCAAGGTCGAGGCAACGGAAGACAAGATGACCGGCTTCGTCTTCAAGATTCAAGCGAACATGGACCCCAACCATCGCGACCGCATCGCTTTCCTGCGTGTCTGCTCGGGAAAACTGTCGCGCGGCATGAAAGCCAAGCTGGTGCGCACAGGCAAACCGATGAGCTTGTCTGCACCGCAGTTCTTCTTCGCGCGCAGCCGCCAGATCGCCGATGAGGCCTGGGCCGGCGATGTGGTAGGCATTCCCAATCACGGGACGCTGCGTATCGGCGACACGCTGACCGAGGGCGAGGACCTTCTGTTCCGCGGGGTGCCCAATTTTGCGCCGGAAATACTGCGTCGGGTGCGTCTTGATGATGCTATGAAGGCGAAAAAGCTGCGCGAAGCTCTGCAGCAGATGGCGGAGGAGGGCGTAGTCCAGCTCTTCCTGCCGGATGACGGCTCTCCCGCTATAGTCGGCGTTGTCGGCGCGCTGCAGATCGACGTTCTGACCGAGCGGTTGAAGGTCGAGTATACACTCCCCGTTGGCTTCGAACCCGCCCGCTTTACAGTCGCGCGTTGGATTTCCGCGGATGATCCGGCAGAGTTGCAGCGTTTCATCAATTCACATCGCGCCGATATCGCGCATGATCTCGACAATGATCCGGTGTTTCTGGCTCAGAACACGTTTTCGCTGTCTTATGAAGCAGAGCGCTGGAAGGCGATCCGCTTCGCTGCGATCAAGGATTATCAGGTTCGCGACAAGGCGGCGTGAGGGTCCCGTACGCTCCACTCCATGCAATCTGATGCCCGCTCGATCAATCCCTTAGTTCCCGCCGCAATATCTTGCCGACATTGCTCTTCGGCAACTCATCGCGAAACTCTACAATGCGCGGGCGCTTGTAGTTGGTCAGCCGTTCGGCACAGAAGGCTTTCACGGCCTCCTCGGTCAGCGCCGGGTCCTTGCGGACGATAAAGAGTTTGACGATCTCGCCCGAATGCTCATTTGGCACGCCGATAGCCGCCGCTTCGCGTATGCCGGCGTGCTCCATCGCAACTTCCTCGATCTCGTTCGGATAGACATTGAAGCCCGAGACCAGGATCATGTCCTTCTTGCGGTCGACAATCTTGGTATAACCGCGCTCATCCATGTATCCCATGTCGCCCGAACGGAAAAAGCCGTCCGATGTCATCGCCTTCTCGGTTTCATCCGGGCGGTTCCAGTAGCCTGCCATAACCTGCGGACCGCGGATGCAGATCTCGCCGACCTCCATCAATGGAAGCTCCTTGCCTTCATCATCGCGGATGGAGAAATCCGTCGAGGGGAGCGGCAATCCGATCGTGCCTGAGAACTCGGTTGCATCGAGCCGGTTTGCCGAAGCCACCGGAGATGTCTCGGACAGGCCATAGCCTTCCGTGATCAGGCAGCCGGTTACCTCCTTCCAGCGCTCCGCAACCGGCTTCTGCACCGCCATGCCGCCGCCAAGCGAAAGGATCAATTCCTTGAAGTCGAGCTTGCGGAAATCTTCATTATTGAGAAGGCCGTTGAACAGCGTGTTTAGCCCGGGAAAAATGTGGAACTTGTACTTCTGCAGCTCTTTGACAAAGCCTGGAATATCGCGGGGATTTGGAATGAGCACATTGAGCGCACCTTGATCGATGCCCATCATTGCGTTCACGGTCAGAGCGAAAATGTGATAAAGCGGCAGCGCGCAAATGTAGACAATGTCCTTAGGGCGTCCTTTTACGCGAAACCCGACATCGCACCACAGGCGCATCTGAGCGACATTGGAAACGATATTGCTGTGTGTAAGGATTGCGCCTTTGGAAATGCCTGTGGTGCCACCGGTATACTGCAGGAAGGCGATGTCACTCCCGGTTACTTCAACGGGTTTCAGCTTTTGAGCTGCACCTTGAGCGAGTGCTGTTTTGAATGGCGTATGGCCCGGCAAAGACCATGCGGGCACCATCTTCTTGACGCGCCGCACGACGAGATTCACGAGGTGACCCTTCAGGCCCAGCATATCGCCCATCGCCGCTACGATGACGTGCTGAACAGGCGTTTTGGTGACAACTTTTGCCAGTGTTGAGGCAAAGTTTTCCAGAATAACAATTGCCTTGGCACCGCTGTCCTTCAACTGGTGTTCCAACTCGCGCGGCGTATAGAGCGGATTGATATTGACGACCGTCAGGCCCGCCCGAAGGATTGCGGCGATCATGACTGGATATTGCAAAATATTGGGCATCATGACCGCGACGCGATCCCCCTTGACCAGTCCCCGCGATTGCAACCATGCGGCCATGGCGCGCGAGTGGCGATTGAGATCGGCATAAGTCAAGCTCTTGCCCATGCAGCTGAATGCGGGCTGGTCGGCATACTGCTTGAAAGCCCTCGCAAGCAGCTCGCCAATGGATTCATATTGCGACGCAGATATTTCTGCCGGAACACCTTCCGGATAGGAGTTCACCCACTCGCGCGGCGTAGGCTTGGCGCTTGCCACCGTGGCAGTTGCCGCCTTAGGCCTTGCCTTCGGTTTTGCCTTGGCAGGCGTCGGCTTTGGTTTAGCAGCGGCTTCCGCAACAACGGACTTTGTTGGGACCGCCGTTGTCTTGGACGCGCGGGCAGTTCTGGTTTTTGATGGGACTTTAACCGGAGTGTCGGTAGCTGCCTTGACAGTCACCGCCTTTGCCTTTGCCGCCGGTTTGGCCTTCGCAGACGTCGCGGCGATTTCGGTAAGGGCGTCGGCTTTTGCCTGGGCGGGCGCCTTTGACGCGCCTGCGTTTTTCGGTTCCGCACGCGCTTTTACTGAATTGTCCGTTGCGACGACCTTCCTGACATTACCGGTTTGCTTTTTCAAAGCTGGCGCGGCGGTTTTCACCGCTTTAGCAACTGGCGCTTTTGCCGCGTTCTTGTTTCTTGCCGGTGTTGTCTCTTTCGCCACATTAACCTCCCAGTTGATTTTTCCTTGAAGCCTGCACCCAGTTCTCCAAACCCGCACGCATGCTACTTAACAACCTTATCTATTGCGAGAGGCAGGCTGCTTGCAAGTATTTACATTGACGTAAACGTAAAATCATGCTGCCCGATCCTTCGACGAAATCGTGCATTTCACCTCTTTGGCGCTATCTGGGCACAAAGTCGCCAAGGTTCGGCTCGACAAAGCACCAACACTTCCTTCATCCTGTTACTGATCAAAACTGGATTCTCCGTGGAAACAATAACCATTGTCCTGCTGATGCTCCTGGCCGTGGTGGTCAGCGATTCCATCATCCGGGTTCTTCCCCTTCCAGTGCCGCTGCCACTGGTGCAGATCGGCCTCGGAGCGGCGATCGCCTCGGTGACGAATATTCGCGTCCAGCTTGATCCGGACATCTTCTTCCTGCTGTTTCTGCCGCCGCTGCTGTTCCTCGATGGCTGGCGCATCCCCAAGGAAGGACTCTTCCGCGACAAGGGCATCATTCTCGAAATGGCGCTGGGGCTGGTTATTTTTACGGTTATCGGCGTCGGCTTCTTCGTCCATTGGATGATCCCGTCCGTGCCGTTGCCGGTCGCCTTTGCGCTTGCCGCAATCCTTTCGCCGACCGACCCTATCGCCGTTTCCGCCATTGCGGCACGCGTGCCAATCCCCTCGCGCATGATGCATATTCTCGAAGGCGAATCGCTGCTGAACGATGCGTCCGGCCTTGTTTGTATGCGCTTTGCGGTTGCCGCCATGCTTACCGGCGCGTTTTCGCTGCAGGCGGCATTCCTGACATTCCTCTGGCTGGCCTTTGCGGGAATTGTAATCGGTGTTGGTGTCACCCTTGGCGTCACAAGAGGCAAGGCGTTCTTGACCCGGCATCTTGGTGAAGAAAGCGGCTCGCAAATCCTTATCAGCCTGCTCATCCCCTTCGGCGCCTATCTTCTGGCAGAACATGTACATGCATCGGGCATTCTTGCAGCCGTCGCTGCCGGCATAACAATGAGCTACGCCGAGAACACCGGCCAGTCTCTGGCCCTGACGAGGGTAAGACGCACGGCTGTCTGGGACACGGCACAATTTGCAGCCAACGGCGCCATTTTCGTGCTTCTGGGCGAGCAGCTTCCAGGCATATTTTCGGGCGCGGTCGATAACGTCCATCACGTGGGCAGGGCGAGCTACTGGTGGTTGCCGGTATATGTGGTGATCATTTATGCGTCGCTGGTAGCGCTTCGCTTTGCATGGGTGTGGGTCTCCTGGCGCTTCGCCTTTCGGCGGTCTCCCAAAAGTGGACAGCTTGGCGTGAGGCCAAGTTGGCAGCTCGTCGCCGCCATGTCCTTTGCCGGGGTTCGTGGTGCCATCACCCTGGCGGGTATCCTGACGCTACCGTTTTTCCTCAATGATGGAAGCCTGTTTCCCGCCCGCGATCTTGTAATTTTCTTGGCGGCAGGCGTCATCATCCTGTCCCTCATCATGGCCAGCATTTGTCTTCCGCGCGTGCTTAAGAATATCGACCTGCCGGTAGAGGATTCCCACCAGCGGGAGGAGGATTACGCCCGTATTGCCGCTGCGGAAGCCGCGATCATGGCAATCGAAAAGGCCCAGCACGAACTCGCATCCGGCCGTGCCGACGCCGATGCTTTCACCGATGTGGCCACGCAGATCATGGAGCTCTATCGCAAGCGCATCGACGGGCGCATGCATCTTGGTGAGGAACGCGAACAGGTAGCACGAAGCGAGGAAATCGGAAAACAGCTGCACATTACCGCGCTGAAGGCAGAGCGGCAGGAAATCTACCGTCTGGTGCGGGCGCGGCGGCTGGAAAGCACCGTCGCCAGCAAAATGGTGCGCGATATAGATCTGCTCGAGGCAAGATTCAGCTGACTAGGGCCAGGCTCATTCATATGATCGAAAAGGCGGCTGAGGCGCTACGAATATGCGAGGAGCTGGGAACGGCGGAGTCTAAGACGCGACAATGGATAAACATTGCCCTCGCCTTTGTTCCCCGTATCCGAACAAATGGCCTCCCACCACCATAAATGGATCCTGACCCTAGGGCACGGAAGGACTAGAAGTACGAGCCCCAGGGCGGTTCCTAACCAAACAAGGGTCAGTAGTCCCAGAATATCGGTACCCAACGAAAGGTATCCCCGTCGGTTGCCACATGACCGACGGATGGGAACGGCAAGTGAGTGGCCACCAGCAGCTCGCCGCTCGCCGCCAGCTCCTTCAAAAGTCGGACGCGCACACGCGCCGCCTCTTCGGGGTCGTGTTCGAAGCCGTTGAACCAGTCGGGGTGCTCGAATCCGACCGCGAACACGGCGTCTCCGGCGAACATCAGCCGGTCGCCACCGTCCGCGAGCCGCACCACGCTGTGCCCTGGTGTGTGGCCGCCGGTGCGGGTGACGACCACCCCCGGCGCAACCTCGTACTCCTCCTCGAACGTCTGCAGACTGCTGCGGTACTCTTCCGCAAACCGCTTGGCGGTGGCCCGAAGCGCGTCCGGGAACCCCTCCGGCATGGAAACGTGGGAGAAATCCGGGTGCGTCCAGAACTTGACCTCGGCGGCTGCAACGTGGATCCGCAAGTCCTTACGCAGTTGGTCCTTCACCCCGTCGACGAGCAGCATGCCAATGTGATCCATATGCATGTGGGTAAGCACCACGTCGGTCACGGCCCCAAGATCGATGCCGGCAGCCTCCAGCCGATGGGCCAATTGCCCGGCCCGCGGCAAATTCAAGTTGGGGTCGTCTCCCAGCCCGGCGTCGATGAGGATGGTCTTGCCGCCGCTTCGCACCACGACCACGTTCAGTCCCCAGTCGAGCTTATCCGTCGGCAGGAAATTGTAGTTGAGCCAAGCCGCCCGGTCGGCAGCATCGGCGTTATGGCCCAGCATCTTGCCGGGCAACGGCAGTACCCCGTCGCTGATCACCATGACGTCGATCTCGCCAATCTTCAACGCGTAGCGCGATGGAACCAACTCGTCTGGGGCCGATCTGGCGGGATGTGAAGTGTGTTGCAGGTTCATGTTTGCCTCCTGTGTTTGCTGACCGCCGCCTTACACACGGCATCGACGAGGCTACGTTGAGGCGTGTTCCCGGTAAATTGGGGTCGAGGGGTAGGGCGAGCCATACCCCGGTATAGGTCCTCCCATTCAAGTTGCGGGGTGTCGATTACCGAAGCGGGCGCTGGCGACAGCGCGGCGGCAACAGTGTTCCAACGGCTTTCGTTGGAACGGTATGGCGGCGGCGCGGGAAGCTTTTTCGAATTCGAGCGTGCTATTCAGTGCTAGTCACTGTCTTCCAGAACAAGGTCTGCTCCCTTGGCACCCACCATCATGGCAGCGGCGTTGGTATTGCCGGAAATAATATTGGGAAATACCGAGCAGTCGATGATGCGTAGTCTCTCTACGCCATGAACCCGCAAACGCGGATCGACCACCGATTGCGTTGCATCCGGGCCCATGCGGCAGGTGGAAACAGGATGATAGACCGTGCCACTGCGCCGTCGGAAATCCGTGATCAATTCTTCGTCACGCTGGCAGGCTGGGCCCGGCAGCAATTCCTCCACGATCAGCTTGGACATTGTCGGCGTTGCCGCGATCTTGCGCAGGAATTTCACGGCGTCGAGCATCTCTGCCACGTCATGGTCAGTGGAAAACGCATTCGGCACGATGCGAGGCTGCTCCATCGGGTCGCTTGAGCGAATGTGGATCGAACCGGTACTAGTCGGACGGCCGTTGGAGAGCCCGATGGAAAAGCCTGGCCATGGGTCGGGCGTCAGGATCGGCCGTTCGCCATTCTTGGGGACCAGCGTTGAAAACGCCTGGAAGTAGAGCTGCATGTTGGCGCGCCGGCGTGATGGATCGCTGCGAAAAAAGCCGCCGCCCTGATTCATGCTGATTGACAGGGGTCCGCTCCGCAGCAGCAGGTATTCCATGCCCGCAAGCGCCTTCCCCCACCACGGCCGCAAAACCTGGTTGAGCGACGGAACATTGGCCCGGTAGGTGTAGTTGATACCGAGATGGTCTGCCAGGTTTTCGCCCACCTGGGCGTTGTCGTGCACCACGGTAACGCCAAGATCGCGCAGACGCTTGGCATCGCCGATACCCGACAGCTCCAGGAGCTGCGGCGTATTGATCGTACCGCCGCAGAGGATGATTTCGCGGCCAGCTATTACAGTTTCGCTCTTGCCATTCCGAATGAATTCGACGCCAGAGGCGCTTTTTCCATCGAAAAGAATGCGCGTCACCATCGCTTGCGTGATGACGGTGACATTGGGCCGCCTCATCGCAGGCCGCAGGAAAGCCCGTGCCGCAGACATGCGCCTTCCGCCTTTCGTCGTCAGTTGAAAAGGTCCGACGCCTTCCTGGCGCGCGCCATTGAAATCGGGATTATAGACAAGTCCGGCTTCCTGCGCTGCATTGATCAGCTGATTGGCAAGCGGATGAAACAGCCTTGAGCAGTCGCTGACATGCAGCGGCCCACCCTTGCCAAGGCTCTGTGCTGGCCCGTGATGGTCCTCAAGCGAGCGGAATACCGGAAGAACATCGGCGTAGCCCCAGCTCGGATTGCCCCTGTCGCGCCACTCGTCAAAGTCTTCGGGGGCGCCGCGAACATAGACCATGGCGTTGATCGAACTCGATCCGCCAAGCACCTTGCCGCGCGGCCAGTAGTCGGCATTGCCATCAAGGCCAGGATCAGGTTCCGCGCGGTACATCCAGTTGACGGATTTGTCGTAAAACGTCTTGCCATAGCCGAGCGGCATGGTCACGAAGAAGCGCCGGTCCGAGCCGCCAGCTTCCAGCACCAGCACGGAATGTCGTCCACTTGCTGAAAGACGCTCCGCGACCACCGATCCAGCCGATCCAGATCCGACAATGACAAAATCAAAGGAGCGCATGCATGCCATTCCAAATGCGTTATTGCATGCGTTCAGGATATCCGGCTTCGACTCCTTAAACCCAAACGGCTTTCCGCCATGGCTTATGGAAATTGCGACAGATGGTCCTTTCCTACGTCCCGCTTACCGCTGCGTTGAAGTTCTCGAAAAACTGCGTGGCGAGTTTCTTGGAGGTCGAGGCAATCAACCGGCTGCCGAGCTGGGCGATCTTGCCGCCGACATCCGCATTGACCGTATATGCCAACACGGTTTCGTTGCCCTCGTCGGTCAAGATCACATCGGCTCCGCCCTTGGCAAATCCGGCAACCCCGCCCTTGCCTTCGCCGGAGATGGTATAGGAAGAGGGTGGATTGAGATTGGTCAGCTCCACCTTGCCGTTGAAACGTGCCTTGACCGGACCGATTTTGACGCCGACGGTGGCTTCGAGCTCCGTATCCGAGATTTTCTCAAGGCTTTCGCATCCGGGGATGCAGGCCTTCAATATCACCGGATCGTTCAAAGCTTTCCAGACAGTGTCGCGCGATGCGGCAATGCGTTCTTCTCCGGTCAAGTCCATGCTCAGCCCTCCCTTTTGGAGCAAACTAGAATACTATTCGGGCAAATAGAAGCGCTTGAAGCGCCGCAGTTCCGTCAGCATTTGCCGCACAGACTTGCCGTATCATGGAAAGACCAAGATTCTTTCTCCGGTTGATTGAACTAAAACGATTCCGGTGGCAGTTTGCCCACCATCAAGCGTGATTTCAGGAGACAGACATGGCGTCAGGACAAGCGAACGACCTCAAGCGGCAGGTGTTGGCATTGAAAGCACATTGGAAAAAGGGTGCGCCGAAGGACATGCGCGCAACCTTCGCCGGTGACCCGAAGCGCTTCTCCCGCTATTCACTTCAGTTGGACGATTTGCTCCTCGACTGGTCGAAATGCCTCGTGGACGACGAAGCGCTGTCGCTGCTTGGGGATCTGGCCAAAGTTGCCAAGGTCGAAGAACGCCGCGATGCAATGTTTGCCGGCAAACCAATCAACAATACGGAGGGCCGGGCAGTCCTGCACATAGCGCTGCGCAATCGCTCGGGCAAGCCGATCAAGGTCGATGGCGAAGATGTCATGCCGGGGGTCAAGGAGGTGCTCGATCGCATGGCGGCATTCGCCGACGGTCTGCGATCCGGCGAAATCAAGGGCGCGAAGAACAAGCCGATCACTGACATCGTCAATATAGGCATCGGCGGTTCCGATCTGGGCCCGGCCATGGCCACTCTGGCCATGTCGCCTTACCATGATGGCCCCAAAGCGCATTTCGTCTCCAATGTCGATGGTGCGCATATCGCCGATACGCTTGCGGGTCTCGATCCCGCGACAACGCTGATCATCATCGCTTCGAAAACCTTCACCACCATCGAGACCATGACCAACGCCAAGGCGGCGCGCAAATGGATCGCCGATGCGCTGGGCGAGAAGGCAGTTGGCAAACACTTCGCCGCTGTTTCCACCGCGCTCGACAAGGTCGACGCCTTTGGCATCCCTGCAGACCGTATTTTTGGTTTCTGGGATTGGGTCGGTGGCCGCTACTCCATCTGGTCGGCGATCGGTCTTCCGCTGATGATCGCCATCGGACCGGAGAATTTCGGCCGTTTTCTCGATGGCGCCCATGCGATGGACGAGCATTTCCGCAAAGCTCCGTTGAACAAAAACCTGCCGATGATGCTCGGCCTTGTCGGCTATTGGCATCGCGCCATTTCCGGCTATACCAGCCGCGCCGTGATCCCTTACGACCAGCGGCTGGCCCGGTTGCCTGCCTATTTGCAACAACTCGACATGGAATCGAACGGCAAAGGCGTGACCATCGATGGCAAGCCGGTTACGGGGCCGACCGGACCCGTCGTCTGGGGCGAACCTGGCACTAACGGTCAGCATGCGTTCTTCCAGCTCTTGCATCAGGGTACAGATACAATTCCAGTAGAATTCATCGTTGCGGCCAAGGGTCATGAGCCGCATCTCGACAACCAGCACGAAATGCTGCTGGCAAACTGCCTCGCCCAATCGGAGGCCTTGATGCGCGGCCGCACACTGGACGAAGCCAAGGCGCAACTTGCGGCAAAGAACCGGCCCAAATCCGAGGTGAACCGCATAGCGCCGCACAGGGTTTTCACCGGCAACCGCCCATCAATTACCATCATCCATGACATTCTCGATCCCTATACACTTGGCCGCCTGATTGCCCTTTACGAGCACCGTGTGTTCGTCGAGGCGCAGCTTTACGGCATCAATGCCTTCGATCAGTGGGGCGTCGAGCTTGGCAAGGAACTGGCGACGGAACTTCTGCCGGTGGTCTCCGGTGAGGTAAAGCCGAAGGACAAGGACGCTTCCACGCAAGGTCTTGTCGCGCACCTGCGCAAGCGCCGCGGTAAATAGAGCTAAAGTCACACGAAATAATCGGAAAAGAATGATGAAGACGGAAATGATCTCGCTGCCCGGCGACGTGCCCGGCAACAGCATTGAACTGCGCGTGCTGCGCTTTGAAGGCAAGAACAGCGACGCCATCAGCGCCTATTTGCAGTCGTCGCTGCATGGTTCGGAACTGCCGGGACAGGCCGCGTTGCATTTCCTCATTCCAATGCTCGAGAAGGCCGAAAAGGAAGGCCGCGTCGCGGGCGATATCACCGTCGTTCCGCAGGCAAATCCGGTCGGATCGGCGCAATGGCAGGCGCATCAGCATCTCGGCCGTTTCGATTATTTTTCCGGCGTTAATTTCAACCGTTCTTTCCCGTTGCTCGAAACATTCGATACCTCCGGGCTCCCCGCTATCGATGCACCGAAGTCTTTGGCGGAGCGGCTAAAGGCGCAGCTCTTGCGCCTCGCGTTGCCGCACCAAATCGTGCTTGACCTCCACTGTGACGACGAGAGCGAGAACTACCTCTATATCCATCGAGCTTTTCTGCCGGAAATGTATGATCTCGCTTCCGCGCTCGGTTCGACCGCCATCCTTTCATGGGATAGCACGGCCGATGCCGCCTTCGAGGAGGCCTGCGCGCATCCGGCGTTGCATCTGTCCGAGCAAGAACGAAAGGCCCGCGCGGTTACCACCGTCGAGTTTCGCGGTCTGAACGATGTCGACATCGAAACCGGCAAAAACGACGCCGAGGGCCTGTACAGGTTCCTGGTCCATCGCGGCGTGATCATCGACGACAGCGTCAAGCTGAATGTCGATTTCAATGGCCCGGTGACGCCACTCGAAAATGTCGAGATGATCCGTGCGCCGCGGGGCGGGATGGTCCTGTTCCACGTCGATATCGGCACTGAGGTCGAAGCCGGCGCCAAGCTCGTGACGATCGTGACCGTTCCGGGTGATCCAAGCGGCGACATGACGCTGACCGCACCGCAGGCGGGGCGCGTTCTCACGCGCCGGAGCCACCGTTATACCCGTCGCGGCGATGATTTGTTGAAACTCCTCGGCGGCAAGCGTTCGGAAAACGCCCGGCCGGGCTCGCTGGAAGCCTGATGCCGACGGCCGGTCCATGCCAGATCCGCGGCATCCTCTTCGACAAGGATGGCACGCTCGTCGATTTCAACCGCACCTGGTTCGGAATCACCATGGAATTGGCGCACAAGGCAGCCGATGGTGATGAGGCACGGGCGCGGGCACTGGTCGAAGCGGGCGGTTATGATTGGGAGATGGAAAAGTTTCGCGGCGGCTCGGTCATCGCCGCGGGAACTGTCAACGACATTGTCGATCTGTGGCATCCCGAATTGACGCTCGAGGAAAAGCGCGAGCGGATCACGGCCTACAACGCCTATGCCGTGCAAGAGGGTTCGCGCCGCGCCATCGGCATCGAAGGTTTGCACGCGACGCTGGAAGCGCTGGTGGCGCAGGGGTTTGTCCTCGGCATCGCCACCAACGACTCGGAAGCCGGTGCGCGAGCAACGGCGGAAGCGCTCGGCCTGACCGCGTTCTTCACCGTGGTCATTGGTTATGATTCCGTGGCGCGCGCCAAGCCCCATGCGGACCAGCTGCATTTATTTGCGGCCAAGACGGGCCTTGAGCCCAATTCTATCGCCATGGTCGGCGACAATGCACACGATCTGGAGATGGCCCATGCAGCCGGCGCCGGCCTTGCCATCGGCGTCCTGTCCGGAAACAGCACGCTGGATGACCTTGCGCATCTCAGCGATGCTATCCTGGGTTCCATCGCCGAACTGCCGCAGTTTCTGGACAAGCGGGCTCAATCCTAGTCTTAATCTAAAAGCACCGCCCTCTTCGATTGCTATGATGACAATGATTTGAGTGCCCGTTGCGGATCGCGGTGCTATCAATCCTACGCATTGTACGACCTGGAGCGAGGGCAGCATGGACAGTCAGGATTTGGCGATTAACATAGGAGACGTCGAGGCCGCCGCAGCGAGGCTCAAAGGCCAGATCGTATCGACGCGGCTTGTCGAATCCGAAGCACTGAACGCAAAGTACAAGGCGCGTATCCTGTTCAAGCCGGAATGTCTGCAACGCACAGGCTCGTTCAAATTCCGCGGTGCCTACAACCGTATCAGCCAGTTCACCGGGGACGAACACAAGCGCGGCATCATCGCCTATTCCTCGGGTAATCACGCCCAGGGCGTGGCCAGCTCGGCCAAGCTTTTCGGCATTCATGCCACTATCATCATGCCGCTTGACGCCCCGCAGACAAAGGTCGCCAACACGCGTTCCTATGGCGCGGAAGTTGTGTTTTACGACCGCTACAATCAAACGCGCGATGAGGTTGCTGCACCCTATATCGAGGAGCGCGGCATGATCCTTGTGCCGCCTTATGACGATCCATCCATCATGGCGGGGCAGGGAACGATCGGCCTCGAACTCGTGGCCGATGCCAATGAGCGCGGTCTGACGCTCGACGAATTGTTCGTGCCGAGTGGCGGCGGCGGCCTTATCAGCGGCATTTCCGTGGCAGTAAAGGCTGGTTCTCCCGGAACGCGCATATGGGGCGTTGAGCCGGAGAATTTCGATGATCTGCGCCGGTCGCTGATCGCGGGTCAGCCGGTCGCCAATGAACCCGGCCATCGTTCGATCTGCGACGCGATCTTGACGCCGCAACCGGGAAATCTCACCTTCCCGGTCAACAAGCGCAACCTTGCCGGTGCCATCGCGGTCGCCGATGATGCGGTGAAGGCTGCGATGCGCGATGCGGCGAACCACCTGAAATTGATCGTAGAGCCCGGCGGCTGCGTCGGGCTTGCGGCTTTGGCAAGCGGCGAAGTCGATATCGAGGGCAAGACGGTTGCTGTCGTTTTATCCGGCGGCAATGTCGATCTCGACCTCTATGGCGAATTCATCGCGGCAGCCTAGACCTTAGTCTCAGGGGCGCAATACGCGCGCGTCTGTCATCATATTGTTACTCTGGCGTCATAGCGGGGAAGTACGTTTAAGAGACGTTGAAGACCCAGCCATATAGCCAGAGGTAAGCGCCATGAACGAACAGTCTCAGCCATTCCGTACCAGCCAGATCGAGGAAAATGACGGCCCGGGAAACAACCCGACCGACAATGCCACCATGGGTGAGCTCATTGCAGCGCGCTTCTCGCGGCGGGGTTTCCTCAAGGGCTCGCTCGCCGTATCCGCCATCGCCGCAACCGTCAGCCCCATGGCGCTTATGATGGCTGACGATGCGCGCGCCGAGAGCAAATCGGCTTTCGTTTTTGACGAAGTTGAGGCCGGCATCGATGAGACGCACCATGTCGCCCCCGGGTATGACGCTGATGTCCTGTTGCGTTGGGGTGATGGCATTTTTGCCGATTCGCCCGAGTTCGATCCGCTGAACCAGACACCGGAATCCCAGGCCAAGCAATTCGGCTACAACAATGATTATGTCGGCTATATTCCGATCGACGGTTCTTCCGAGCATGGCCTGCTCGTCGTCAATCACGAATACACCAATGAACATCTGATGTTCCCGGGTATCGTCAAAGTCGTCAAGGATGATAAAGGCGACGCCAAGATCGAGATTGCGCCAGCTGACAAGAAGCGTGTCGATATCGAAATGGCCGCCCATGGCGGTACCATTGTCGAAATCAAAAAGACCGACGGCAAGTGGCAGGTCGTCAAGGACGGCAAGCTCAACCGGCGCATCACTGCGAACACGGAGATGCAATTGTCCGGCCCGGTTGCCGGCCATGACCGCGTCAAGACCAACGCCGATTCGTCCGGCAAGAAAGTTTTGGGCACGATCAATAATTGCTCGGGCGGCGTTACGCCCTGGGGCACCTATGTTTCGGGCGAAGAAAATGTTCACTACTACTTCCTCGGTAAATTGCCCGAGGACAGCAAGGAAGCCGACAATTACAAGCGCAATAGCATCCCGGAAACCACCTATGATTGGGGCAAGTTTCATGATCGTTTCGACCTGTCGAAGGACCCGAACGAAGCCAATCGCTTTGGCTACGTGGTCGAGATCGATGTGAACGATCCCAACTCCATTCCGAAAAAGCGCACGGCACTCGGCCGCTTCAAGCATGAGGGTGCGGATTCCATCGTCGCCAAGGATGGCCGCGTCGTCTTCTATCTCGGTGATGATTCCCGCTTCGAATATGTCTACAAATTCGTCACCACCGGCAAGTTCAACCCGGATGACCGCGCCGCCAATATGGATCTTCTCGATGACGGCACGCTTTATGTCGCCAAATTCGATGTTGACGGTTCGGTGAACTGGCTGCCGGTTGTCTTTGGTGAGGGGCCGTTGACGGAAGCCAATGGCTTTGCCAGCCAGGCAGACGTGTTGATCGAAACCCGCCGCGCTGGTGATCTGCTCGGCGCGACCAAGATGGATCGCCCGGAAGACATTGGCCCGAACGGCGCCAATGGCAAAGTCTATGTCATGCTCACCAACAACACCAAGCGCAAGGACGATCAGGTTGATGCGGTCAACCCGCGCGCCAAGAACGCCTTCGGTCATATAGTCGAAATTACCGAGGAAGACGGCAATTTCGCCGCCACCAAGGGCAAGTGGGAAATATTGCTGAAATGCGGCGATCCATCAGTCGCAGATGTCGGCGCATCCTTCTCCACCGATACCACCAAGAATGGCTGGTTCGGCATGCCGGACAACTGCTCGGTCGATGCGGATGGACGCCTATGGGTAGCGACGGACGGCAATTCCCCCAAGGAAACCGGCCGCACCGATGGCATATGGGCCGTGGATACGGACGGTCCCGCCCGTGGCACGTCCAAACTGTTCTTCCGCGTGCCAGTTGGCGCGGAAATGTGCGGCCCGCTCATGCTGCCGGACATGGCAACATTCATGGTTGCGGTCCAGCATCCCGGTGACGGCGGCGACGATTGGAAGCCCTTCGGCCGTCCATCCTATTACGAAGACCTGTCGACCCGCTGGCCGGACTTCAAGGACGACATGCCGGTCCGTCCCTCTGTCCTCGCCATCACAAAAAAGGGCGGCGGCAAGATCGGCGTTTAAAGTAACAAGGATCTCGGGCGCGCACGCCCGGTGCGCATTCGATCCGATAAAAAGCCCGGCCTCAGATTTCTGAAGCCGGGCTTTTGCGTTGGCGGGCTCTTCTGCTAAGGCAGAGGGCCTTCGATCATTATTTGCGCGAGAAAAACACCTGCTCGGCCTGGTCGCGACCAAAATTTTGCAATTCGATGTCGGTGATTGCAACCTTGCCGCTTTCTTTGGGGAAGGTGAGCTTCAATTCTTTCAGCCTGGTTAGGTCGATTCCTTTAAACGCCTTCAGTGGAATCGCCACCATGTTAAGCAAGGTCTTGATCTTGCCCTTATCCGCATAGGGCGTATCACGCGGGTCATCGATCATTGGCATGCCGTTTGCCTTGGCACGTGGTGCATTATAGAGCGCATCACTATAATCGCTCGCTGTGATGGTTGCCGTTTTACCAACACTATCGGTGAGCGTCACCAGCACCTCCTGGCCAATAGGCGCAGCCACTGCAAGACGGAAGGTTAAATAATCCATCCCCTTGGTGGAGAGCCCCGTCAGGTCGGTTGTTAATGTCGGGTTGGGTTTTGACCAGGCAAGCTCGGCATGATCTGCGAGAGACTTGAGGCCTTGCAGATTGTTGCAGACATCATGTGAACCGACGGGCGTATTGCAGCGGCTCATTGTCTCAAACCCTGATAGCACTGTCTGCCCACCCAAGGCATTCTTCTCCAGGCTCTTTTCATCCTCAAATCGTTGGATCAATGCGCGGCGTTTGTCACCCTTTTGGATGGTCAGGACGATACGCTCATCGCAAGGTCCATCGGTTGAGGGGCATGCTGCATTGGGCAATTGAGCCATGCCGTTCCAATAGGCCGCAAACTTTTCCTCGCCACCCACATGATAGCGCATGAACGAACTGAGGAGAAAACTGCCCCCACGTCGTTGATCTTCAGGAAGCAGACGAATTGTGTCTGGGCGATCCTTACAGTAGAAGGCGTCATTATCATAAGATTCTGCACTACCATCATCATAACCGGACCAGATCGTGTTATAGAAATTGTGGTTGGCACCTTTCACCAGGATCTGATAGCGCGGGGCCATGTCTGAGGTAGGTCCGAACCGATTGTGATCATAGGTATGAGACCCTGCAAGATCGGATACATCTCCATCGCAAGAAGGCAATAAGACTGCCAATGGAACATTGTTAACACCAAGATTATCCAAAGTGTCTGTCGGTGCTAGCCTAAAAGCCCCCTTAAAATCATAAGGCTTCACGGTTTCTTTACCGGCTGCGTAGAATAAATTGTACTTTACTTTGGCAGCATTAAATTTGGCGTCATCTATTTGAGGGTTTGACGCCGATGGATCTTTTTTCGGTGTGTCCCACACAATAGAGTTAAATAGTTCTGGATAAACCTCTCTAAAAAAGACGGCAGCCACAAACGGCGGAACTTCTGCATCAAATTTTGATTCAAGGAGCTCAGATGCCATCGTACTGCACCAGGTGTTATTGCGGAAGCTATGCATGGATTGTTCACAAGAAGGATGCTCCTTTAAAACAGTTTTAAATGCTTCTTTATAATCATCTCTATGTGTAATATGGTTCGCTAGAGCTTCATAGGCCGCAGTAGCTGTGCCTCCTCCGTGGAGCCTGGACATAACGTATTTTTTAGCCAGTTCGAGATCGTCATCGCTATGTGATTTTATGGCGCCTGCAAATTGCAGCATGGTATTTCTCAGGTCTTTTTCATTCGTCCCAACCCTTGTCGGGTTGAACTTGATGGCATTGGATACACCCTGTCCGCCGCGTGAGTGGCCCATAATGCCGATCCGGGCAAAGTCAAGCCTGCCTTTCAAGACATCAAGCGGTCCCGTATTTTTGTTGGCATCCATTTGCCCTTTGAGATTAATATCATGCAGGCGATCTAATGTACCAAGAAGCAATTGCGCGCGCGATTGACTGGAATCGTCACCATCTCCGGCGACATTAATGTCATTTGCATCAATCGAGACAACGACATAGCCATGCTTGGCAAGATCTTCTGCTATATAATCATAGCCCTGGGAACTGGGAGCTGCAGGATCATGATTACCATGCAGAAAAACGATAATCGGAAAGAGCGATTGGTTTCCAGGCGTGCTCAAAGCTGTTTGCGGAAAGCGTAGCTGGCCTTTGGCCTTGGTAAGGAAGATCGTATTATCATCGCCCGATTGCGCAACAAGATTGCCCATATCATAGTCTATGATGGGTGAGGATTGATAGGTCGCGCCACCAATCGTATCAGGTGCAGTTTCGGTAAAACGCGTTGTCTTGAGGATATCAAGCAGATTGAGCCCATCATCCGGTGGTGTCGGATTGCCGCCGCCTTTACCGTCCCCATTGTCACCAGATCCAGCAACGATTGTCGTATCAGCAATGACCTTTTGGTTACCAATCCCATCGCCACCTGTGCCGGTGCCACCACCTGTGCCGGTGCCACCGCCCGTACCCCCTGTGCCGCCACCACCGCCAGTTTCGACGTGAAATGCCCCCGGATCCTTATTCGCCTGGCTACTTTTGCTGTCATTGCAGCCTGCCAAAACGGCAACCAGCACACCAAACAGGCATATCTTGGTTGCAATTGCCCTTTTCCATTGCATCATTTTAAGAAATTCCTTTAATTGATTTGTTCAAAAATTACCGTTGAAAACACCGACACTATGAAGTTTTTGCCCTGTACAAGGCCACAAATGCTCGTTGCATGCATAAATTCGCAAGTTACAACAATCAGCTGTAAGCAATACTCGTGCCGAATACCCTGGACCAAGCCTAAAGTATTATGAGCTGCGCGTTGATGCGGACGATCGCACACCCTTCCAAATCCGCCCGAAATGCTCTATGTGGCGCGGATGAGCACTCCACTAGATCACATTCGTAATTTCTCCATCGTCGCCCATATCGACCATGGCAAATCCACCCTTGCCGACCGGCTGATCCAATCGACCGGCGGGCTGGAGCTGCGCGACATGAAGGAGCAGGTGCTCGACTCGATGGATATCGAGCGCGAGCGCGGCATCACCATCAAGGCGCAGACCGTCCGGCTGAACTACAAGGCCAACAATGGCGAGACCTATGTCCTCAATCTGATCGACACGCCCGGCCACGTCGATTTCGCCTATGAGGTATCGCGTTCGCTTTCCGCCTGCGAAGGTTCCTTGCTCGTCGTCGATGCCTCGCAGGGCGTCGAGGCGCAGACCCTCGCCAATGTCTACCAGGCAATCGACAACAATCACGAGATCGTCGTGGTCTTGAACAAGGTAGACCTCCCCGCCGCCGAGCCGGAGCGTATCCGCGAGCAGGTCGAGGAAGTCATCGGCATCGATGCGAGCCAGGCCGTGCTCATCTCCGCCAAGACCGGCCTCGGCATTCCGGATGTGCTGGAAGCCATCGTCAACCAGCTGCCGCCGCCGCGCGAGGGCGATCGCACCAAGCCGCTGAAGGCCATGCTGGTCGATAGCTGGTACGATGCGTATCTCGGCGTCATCGTCCTCGTGCGCATCATCGATGGTGTCCTGAAAAAGGGCCAGACCATCCGCATGATGGGCACCGGCGCGAAATATCCGGTCGAGCGCACGGGCGTTTTCACGCCGAAGATGCTCGCCGTCGATGAGCTTGGCCCCGGCGAGTTCGGCTTCATCACCGCTTCGATCAAGGAAGTCGCCGACACCCGCGTCGGCGATACCATCACCGAGGATAAGCGCCCGACCGCCGAGATCCTGCCCGGTTTCAAGCCGGCGCAGCCCGTGGTCTTTTGCGGCCTCTTTCCGGTCGATGCGGCCGACTTCGAGGATCTGCGCGCCGCCATGGGCAAGCTGCGCCTCAACGATGCCTCCTTCTCCTTCGAGATGGAAAGTTCCGCCGCGCTTGGCTTCGGCTTCCGCTGCGGCTTCCTGGGCCTGCTGCACCTCGAGATTATCCAGGAGCGGCTGGAGCGCGAGTTCAATCTCGATCTCATCGCCACCGCGCCAAGCGTCGTCTACAAGCTCAACATGACCGACGGGACCCAGCGCGAATTGCACAATCCCGCCGACATGCCGGAGGTGATGAAGATCGCGTCCATCGAGGAGCCGTGGATCCGCGCGACGATCCTCACTCCCGATGATTATCTCGGCTCGATCCTCAAGCTCTGCCAGGACCGCCGCGGCATCCAGATCGACCTGAACTATGTCGGCAAGCGTGCCATGGTCACCTATGACCTGCCGCTCAACGAGGTGGTCTTCGATTTCTACGACCGGCTGAAGTCCATCAGCCAGGGCTATGCCTCCTTCGATTATCATCTGTCGGATTACCGCGAGGGCAATCTCGTCAAGATGTCGGTGCTGGTGAATGGCGAGCCGGTGGACGCATTGTCGATGATGGTGCACCGCGCCGCCGCCGAAAAGCGCGGCCGCGACCTTTGCGAAAAGCTGAAAGACCTGATCCCCAAGCACATGTTCAAGATCCCGATCCAGGCCGCCATCGGCGGCACGGTCATCGCGCGCGAGACCATCTCGGCACTGCGCAAGGACGTGACGGCCAAGTGCTATGGCGGTGACGTCTCGCGCAAGCGCAAGCTTCTGGAAAAGCAGAAGGAAGGCAAGAAGCGCATGCGGCAGTTCGGCAAGGTCGAAATTCCGCAGGAAGCGTTCATCCAGGCGCTGAAGATGGGTGATAGTTGAGGGCTGCGGCCTTTAACCCCCCGTCTCTGTGACCCCGATGCGCCGAGCCACTCCCTCGCTTCTCGCCCTGATCCTGTGCAGCGCGGCGCTGACCGGCTGCACCACAACCCAGCCGCGCACCCCGCCCGCGGCGACACCCGTCGCGCAGGGCGGCGATCAGCCCGAACCCCCGACGCCCGGCATCAAGCCGCTGACGGTTGAGCAGGAAGAGCAGTTCGGGGGGTAGTCAAGCAAGACTATTCAAGAAACTTCAGATCGGATTTGTGACATACCACCCATGCGGATATTGCACTGCACAATATCCGCACCTGCGCCTATCCTTGCGGCTGTTGAAACAAAGCCACCAGGAAACAGGCCATGAGCTTTCTGATTGATTTCGCCACCCGCCGCCGCGCCAATGACAGTGCCTATCGCGAGGCGCTTGCCATGCTGCAGGGCATGAGTCCTTCGGACCGCGCCGATATCGGCATCAAGCAGGCGGATTTCGCCCGCATCGCGCGCGAGATGTCGCGCCGCTGATTGTTGCGCCCCAGCCGGGCTCTGATGGAGGGGCAGGCTTGGGAGGATGCCGCCCGTTCCATGAGGCCCGGCCTGAGGCGCGGGGCGCTCAGCAATTCCAGGGAAAGTGGGAACCGGTTTCCCGTCCGGAATTGCGTTAAGTTCCAGCTACGCAATTCCAGGGAAAGTGGGAACCGGTTTCCCGTTCGGAATTGCGTTAAGTTCCAGCTACGCCCTCGTAAACTCCATGACCCAGTTGGTTTCCCAGGTCTCGCCGCCATCCTTAGAAAACGCCTGCGCCCAGAGCGGCGCTTCGGGCGCGGGGGTCCACAGGAAGCGCACGCGCACCGGCACGCCATTATCCGTATCCTCGCCGTAGAACACGCCCTTGCCATTGTCGAAATGGCCGATCACCGGCGGAAACAGCACATTCGAGCGGCTATCGGCCCAATGCAGCGACCATGATCCATCACGCGGATTAAACAGGCGCAGCGTCATTCCGGTGAAGCCCTGCGAGGGCATATGCATCTCTTCGAAATTCCCCGCGCCTTCGAGGATCTTGCGCACGCTCGACGTGGCGGGGAAGATATGCCAATCATCGGAGCCGGCGAAACGTTTCTTCAGGCGGAGATTGCGGATGTTCCAGTCGCCGATGAAAAAATCAAAATCCGCCGCGCTGCCAAGGGTATCGATCGCTCCGTCCATGATGCCGTCCTCCCGTCATTTCATCCCGTTTCGTGGATAGATATAGCGCAGGACTACTGACAACCTACTGTCAGGAGGATGTCAGGAAGTCGGGGATTTTCAGGTGCGTTGGGTGTAGCTATTTCCTCCTGGCGCGAACCATCCTGCAATGGTTGAGCCAGACGGCAGCTTACATCCGGGTGCGGAAATGCTAGAAGACGAAACATGACAACAAAACCGCGCATCGCCATCACCTATTGCACCCAATGCAGCTGGATGCTGCGCGCCGCCTGGATGGGGCAGGAACTGCTGTCCACCTTCGGCGCGGATCTTGGCGAGGTGGCGCTGATCCCCGGCACCGGCGGCATCTTCGAGATCCATGTCAACGGCGATCTGATCTGGGAACGCAAGCGCGACGGCGGCTTTCCCGAGGCGAAGGTCCTGAAGCAAAAGGTGCGGGATATCGTCTGGCCGGAGCGCGATCTCGGCCACTCGGACGGGCATAAGGCCAAGACTTCATGAGTAAGCCCGACCTCACCACAACGAGATTGGACGATGCTGCACGTGCCGGCTGGCTCTACTATGTCGCTGGCAACACGCAGGACGAGATTGCCGCCAAGCTCGGCATTTCGCGCCAGTCGGCGCAGCGCATGGTCTCGCTCGCCGTGTCGGAAGGGCTGGTCAAGGTCCGGCTCGACCACCCGATTGCCCGTTGCCTCGATCTCGCCGAGCAGCTGAAGCAGCGCTTCGGCCTGAAGATGGCGGAAGTGGTGCCGACCGATCCCGGCTCGACCTCGACGACGCTCGGCGTTGCCGATGCGGCGGCGGCGGAGATGACGCGCTGGCTGAAATCGGAAACGCCGATTGTCCTCGGCATCGGCACGGGCCGTACGCTCAAGGCTGCAATCGAGCTTCTGTCGCCGATCGAATGTCCGCAGCACAAGGTGGTGTCCTTGACCGGCAATATCGCGCCGGATGGCTCGGCGGCTTTCTACAACGTCATTTTCAATATCGCCGACAAGATCAAGGCGCGCAGTTTCCCTATGCCGCTGCCGGTCATCGCCTCGTCGCCGGAGGAGCGCGAGCTCCTGCACAGTCAGGCGATGATCCGCCCGGTACTGGAATTGTCGGCGCAGGCGACTGTCGCCTTCGTCGGCATCGGAGACTTGTCGGAGGACGCGCCCCTCTTCATCGACGGCTTCATCTCGCGTGAGGAACTTCTGGCACTCAGACAGGCCGGCGGGGTTTGCGAAATCGTCGGACGCGCCTTCGACCGCAACGGCGTGCCGCTCAAGGGCTTGACCAATGACCGTGTCGCCAGCGCGCATATCCCCTCGCGCGACACAGCCATGGTCATCGCCATCGCCAAGGGGCCGAAAAAGCTGCCTGGCATCGAGGCGGCGCTGAAAGGTAGCCTTATCAATGGCTTGATCACCGATGAGGCCACAGCGGAAACGTTGCTGGCGCTCTAAGCATCTCCTCATTATTGCAGTGCAGCGACGAATTGCTCTTGACTTGTTTTGCCGTTGTGTGAGTATTTGCCCATACCACAAGCAATTGCTCATAACATTCGGGAGGAATGAGATGTTATCAAGAACGCTTCTGCTCGGCGCGGCGTCGGTACTCGCCATGTCGAGTTTCGCGCATGCGGAAACGCTGACCATCGCCACGGTCAACAATGGCGACATGGTCCGCATGCAGAAACTCACCGACGATTTCGCCAAGAAAAATCCGGACATCAAGCTTGAGTGGGTGACGCTCGAAGAAAACGTATTGCGCCAGCGCGTCACCACCGATATCGCCACCAAAGGCGGCCAGTACGACGTCCTGACCATCGGCACCTACGAAGTGCCGATCTGGGCGAAGCAGGGCTGGCTACTGCCGCTCGACGGCCTTGGCGCCGATTATGACAAGGCCGACCTTTTGCCGGCTATCGATGCCGCCGTCTCCGTTGACGGCAAGCTCTATGCCTCGCCGTTCTATGGCGAAAGCGCGATGGTCATGTACCGCACGGACCTTGCCGAGAAGGCCGGCGTCAAGATTTCGGAAAAGCCGACCTGGGACGAGATCGCCGACGCGGCGAAGAAAATGACGGATAAGTCGACAGAGACCTACGGCATCTGCCTGCGCGGCAAGGCCGGTTGGGGCGAGAACATGGCGCTCCTGACCGCGATGTCGAATTCGTTTGGCGGGCGCTGGTTCGATGAAAAGTGGCAGCCACAGTTCGACCAGCCTGAATGGAAGAAGGCGCTGACTTTCTACGTCGACCTGATGAAGGAAGCCGGCCCTCCCGGCGCTTCGTCCAATGGTTTCAATGAAAATCTCGCGCTGTTCCAGACCGGAAAATGCGGCATATGGATCGATGCGACGGTGGCTGCCTCCTTCGTGACCAACCCGAAGGACTCCAAGGTTGCCGACAAGGTGGGCTACGCGCTGTTCCCGACGGGCGGCGTCGAAAACCATGGCAATTGGCTGTGGGCCTGGAACCTTGGCATTCCGGCAGGCACCAAGAAGGCGGAAGCCGCGCAGAAGTTCGTCTCCTGGGCGACCGACAAGGCTTATACCGAGCTTGTCGCGAGCAAGGAGGGCTGGGCCAACGTTCCTCCCGGTACACGCAAGTCGCTGTATGCCAACCCTGAATATCAGAAGGCAGCTCCCTTCGCCAAGATTACGCTCGATGCGATGAATGCGGCCAATACCACCAAGCCGACTGTCAAGCCGGTGCCTTATACGGGTGGCCAGTTCGTTGCCATTCCCGAGTTCCAGGGTATCGGCACAGCCGTGGGTCAGCAGTTTTCGGCGGCGCTTGCCGGCTCGATGAAGGTTGATCAGGCCTTGCAGAGTGCGCAAGCGCTCACGACTCGCGAAATGACCAAGGGCGGCTACATCAAGTAGAGGCCTCTTAGGCACCCGGACGGTTTCCTGACGCGAATGTCAGGCGCCGCCCGGGCCTCCTCTTTGCATTCTCGCTTTTTGATGATTGCTGTATTGGAACCTGACCATGGCTACGCTTCAGACACGTGCAACCGCCCGTCTCATGATGTCGCCCGCCGTCATCCTTCTGTTTTTGTGGATGATCGTGCCGCTTGTCATGACGCTGTATTTTTCGTTCCTGCGTTACAATCTTTTGATGCCTGGAACCGAGGAATTTATCGGCTTTCTCAATTATCAGTACTTTCTCACCGATCCGGCTTTCTTCACGGCGCTTGGAAACACGCTCATGCTCGTCGGCGGCACCCTGCTGATCACGGTTATTGGCGGTATCTTGTTGGCGATCGTGCTGGATCAGCCATTCTGGGGCCAGGGCATCGTCCGGCTTCTTGTTATCGCGCCGTTCTTCGTCATGCCGACAGTTTCGGCACTGGTGTGGAAGAACATGTTGATGCATCCGGTCAATGGCCTGTTCGCGTGGATCGCCCGCTCCTTCGGGTTCCAGCCCATCGACTGGTTTGCCGAATTGCCGCTGTTTTCCATCATTCTCATCGTCGCCTGGCAATGGCTGCCTTTCGCCACACTGATCCTGCTGACCGCTTTGCAATCGCTGGACGGCGAACAGATCGAAGCTGCGGAGATGGACGGTGCCGGCGCGCTTTCGCGGTTCTACTATCTGGTCCTCCCGCATATGTCCCGCGCCATCACGGTCGTTATTCTCATCCAGACAATATTTCTACTCAGCGTGTTTGCGGAAATTCTGGTGACGACCAATGGCGGTCCGGGACTTCAGACGACGAATATCACCTATCTGATCTACGCGCAGGCGCTTCTGCAGTTCGACGTCGGTGGCGCTTCGGCCGGCGGTATTGTCGCGGTGGTCCTCGCCAATATCGTCGCTTTCTTCCTCATCCGCCTCATCGGCAAGAATCTGGAGAGGTAGAGCCATGGCCCGAGCAGTCACAAATCGCCGCAAATTGACGTTCACGATCCTCGGCTGGGCAATCGGTCTGCTGATCTTCTTTCCGATCCTGTGGACGTTCCTGACCAGCTTCAAGACGGAAGGAGCGGCGGTCGCAACGCCGCCGCAGTTCCTGTTCTTCGATTGGACTTTGGAGAACTACCACGAGGTACAAAGCCGTTCGGACTATATGAAACACGTCACGAATTCGGTGGTGATTTCCGTCGGCTCGACACTCATAGGCCTCGCTCTCGCCATTCCCGCGGCATGGGCAATGGCGTTCTCACCGACCAAGCGCACCAAGGACGTGTTGATGTGGATGCTGTCCACCAAGATGATGCCGCCGGTTGGCGTTCTGGTTCCGCTCTACCTCATCTTCCGCGATTGGGGGCTTCTGGACACGCGTCTTGGCCTTGTGGCAGTCCTGACCATGATCAACCTGCCGATCATTGTCTGGATGCTCTACACGTATTTCAAGGAAATCCCGGGTGAAATCCTCGAAGCGGCGCGCATGGATGGCGCTTCGTTGATGAAGGAGATCGTTTATGTGCTGACGCCGATGGCCGTGCCCGGAATCGCGTCGACCATGCTGCTCAATATTATTCTTGCATGGAACGAGGCGTTCTGGACGCTGAACCTGACAGCCGCAAACGCAGCACCTCTCACCGCCTTCATTGCGTCCTATTCCAGTCCCGAGGGCCTGTTCTGGGCCAAATTGTCGGCTGCATCCACCATGGCGATTGCGCCGATCCTGATCATGGGATGGTTCTCGCAAAAGCAGCTGGTACGGGGTCTGACCTTCGGCGCTGTGAAATAAGGGGGAAATATTATGGGAAGCATTACACTCGAAAAAGTATCGAAATCATTTGGAACCACAGCGGTGATTCCGGAAATCGACCTTGAAATCGTCGATGGTGAATTCGTTGTCTTCGTCGGGCCTTCCGGCTGCGGCAAGTCCACACTCCTGCGAATGATCGCGGGACTTGAAGATTTAAGCGGTGGCCGCATCATCATCGATGGCAAGGATATGTCGAGTGAGGCGCCCGCCAAACGCGGCCTCTCCATGGTATTCCAGTCCTATGCGCTTTATCCACACATGAGCGTCTACGGCAACATCGCGTTCCCCCTGAAGATGGACGGCCAGGACAAGACTGCCATCGACAAAAAGGTCAAGGATGCGGCGCATATCCTCAATCTCACCAACTATCTCGATCGCCGGCCCGGACAACTATCCGGCGGCCAACGCCAGCGTGTCGCGATCGGTCGTGCAATCGTGCGCCAACCCAAGGCGTTTCTCTTTGACGAGCCGCTATCCAATCTGGATGCGGCACTTCGCGGCAATATGCGGCTGGAGATAAGCGATCTGCATCACCAGCTGAAAACGACGATGATTTACGTCACCCACGATCAGGTGGAGGCGATGACGATGGCCGACAAGATCGTCGTCCTGAATGCCGGGCGCATTGAGCAGGTCGGATCGCCTCTTGACCTCTACCGCAGCCCGAGGAACGTTTTCGTTGCCGGGTTCATCGGCTCACCCCGCATGAACCTTATCGAGGGCCAGGAAGCTGCCAAGCATAATGCGGTCACACTTGGCGTGCGACCGGAACATGTCCGTATCTCGAAAACAGAGGGCGCCTGGAAGGGCACTGTGGGCGTGACGGAACACCTCGGCTCCGACACGTTCATCCACGTGCAGGTCGAGGGCGTAGGCAAGATCACCGTGCGGACGGATGGCGATTTCAGTACCGATTTCGGCCAGCAGGTGTTTCTCACGCCGGAACCGGCACGGCTGCATCGCTTTGATGCGAACGGCCAGGCAATCTGAGCAATTCCAGAAAGGGCAGGAACCGGTTTTCCGTCCGGGAATTGCGAAATAAAACAGAGATAATGAGTACAATGAAATGAACAGACTGGCAGGCAAGACGGCATTCATCACAGGTTCGGCACGGGGCATCGGGCGTGCGTTCGCCGAGGCCTATATACGCGAAGGCGCCGCGCATGTGGTGATCGCCGACATCAACCTCGAGCGTGCGCAGGAGACTGCCAGGGAACTTGGCAGCCAGGCGCACGCCGTCCGCCTCGATGTTACGGATCAGGTGTCTATCGTTGCCGCGGTCAAGGAAACGGTCGACAAGTTTGGCGGCATCGACGTGCTGATCAACAATGCCGCGTTGTTCGATCTTGCGCCCATCGTCGAAATCACCCGCGAAAGTTACGACAAGCTGTTCGCGGTGAATTTCTCAGGCACGCTCTTTACCTTGCAGGCTGTTGCCAAGGCGATGATTGCGCGCGGCAAAGGCGGCAAGATCATCAACATGGCCAGTCAGGCAGGGCGTCGCGGTGAGCCACTCGTGGCGATTTACTGCGCCACCAAGGCTGCGGTGATCAGCCTTACCCAGTCCGCTGGCCTGAACCTCATTGAACACCGCATCAATGTGAACGCCATTGCGCCGGGTGTGGTTGACGGCGAGCACTGGGAAGGCGTGGATGCCCTCTTTGCCAAGTATGAAAACAGGCCGCGCGGCGAGAAGAAACGCCTCGTCGGTGAAGCCGTGCCTTATGGCCGGATGGGCACGGCAGAAGATCTGACTGGCATGGCGATTTTCCTCGCAAGCAGCGAGAGCGATTACATTGTCGCGCAGACCTACAACGTCGACGGCGGCAACTGGATGAGCTGACGTTTCCGCAGCGCTGAACGGTGCACGCAACCTATAAGAATAGAAGGGTTAGGCCCGATGACTGTAAAACTTTCGAAATCCGCGCTGCAAAAGCTGCCGAAGAATGTCGGCGTTCCAGGCTATAGCCAGTCCGACCTGAAGGCCGGGATCATTCACTTCGGCATAGGCAATTTCCACCGTGCACATCAGGCGGTCTATCTCGATGCGCTGTTCAACGCCGGGACAGATCATGAATGGGGTCTGGTCGGTGCAGGTGTGCTTGCCTCCGACGAGGTCATGCGGCAGAAGTTGAAGGAGCAGGATTGGCTGACCACGGTGGTCGAACAGGACAGCGGACACCGGGTCGCCCATGTCACGTCGTCGATGATCGATTATTTGCAGCCCGGCGACAGTTCAAACACCATCACACGGCTTGCGGATCCCGAAATCCGCATCGTTTCGATGACCATCACCGAGGGTGGTTATTTCATCGATCCGGCTTCCGGCGTGTTCAATCCGCAGCATCCTGCAATCGTGGCCGATGCAGCCGACATGGCAAACCCGAAAACCGTATTTGGCCTGATCCTTGCCGGGCTCATTCGCCGGCGCAACGAAGGCACCGCACCGTTCACCGTCATGTCCTGCGATAATATCCCAGGCAATGGCCATGTAACGAGCGATGCCGTCAGCGGCTTGGCCGCCCTTGTTGATGCGAATCTGGCCGAATGGATCCCGCAGAACGTGGCGTTCCCCAACAGCATGGTCGATCGCATCACTCCTGCGACCACCGATCGCGAGCGCAAGCTTTTGGCGACGGATTTCGGCATAGACGATAATTGGCCGGTTTTCTGCGAGCCATTCAAGCAATGGGTTCTGGAGGATCATTTCCCCACCGGGCGGCCGGCGCTTGAAAAAGTTGGCGTTACCTTCGTCAAGGACGTCGCACCGTATGAGTTGATGAAAATCCGCATCCTCAATGGTGGCCACGCAGCGATTGCCTATCCCGCAGCTTTGATGGATATTCACTTTGTCCACGAGGCCATGGAAGAACCATTGATTCGCGAATTTTTGACCAAACTTGAGCGGGAGGAGATTATTCCGGTCCTGCCGCCCGTACCGGATATGCCGTTCGAGGACTATTTCGACCTCATCATACGGCGTTTTTCCAATCCGAAGATTGGCGATACGATCCAGCGCCTTTGCCAGGATGGCTCCAATCGCCAGCCTAAGTTTATTCTGCCGACAACGGCAGACCGGCTGAAAGCCGGCAAGAGCATCACCGGCCTCTCGCTGGTTTCGGCGCTTTGGTGCCGGTTTTGCGCAGGGACCACTGATACAGGCAAGCCGACGAACTATCTCGACGCCAGCGCTGAACGCTTGAAAGTTGAAGCTTTGAAGGCCAAGGATGACCCGAAGGCATTCCTCGCGATGACCGATATTTTCGGAGAGGTCGGCACATCGCCGATCTTCGCCGAATCGTTCTCGCGCATCCTCCGGACGCTCTGGGACAAGGGCGCGCGCCAGACTCTCAGGCTCTACCTGGATGACAAGCTTTGACGACAGCGAAACCAGACCTGGTGATATTCGACTGCGACGGCGTTCTCGTCGATAGCGAACCGATTTCCATCGCCGTCCTGCTGGAGATGATCGCCAAGAACGGCACTGTCATGTCGGAGGATGACGCCTATGACCGCTTCCTCGGGCGCAGCATGACGACGATCAGCAAGGTACTGCATGAGGATTACGGTTTCGCCGCAAGCGAGGCGGATCTCGAAGAGATGCGGGCCAATCTGTTCGCTCGCTTTGAGCTTGATCTGCAGCCGATACCGGGTATCGCCGAGACTCTGCGCAAACTTGATGTGCCGCGCTGCGTGGCCTCATCAAGCCAGCCCGATCGCATTCGCCTGTCCTTGAAATTGACGGGATTGCTCGACCTACTGGATCCGCATATTTTCAGCGCCACGATGGTCAAACATGGCAAACCCGCACCTGATCTTTTTCTGTTGGCTGCGAAAACGATGAAGGTCGAGCCAAAAGACTGCCTCGTGATTGAGGATAGCCCGGCCGGGATCGAAGCGGCCAAGAGCGCCGGCATGCGGGTCTTTGCTTTCACAGGCGGTACGCATTCGCGTGGCGGACGGCTCGAGGCTGCACTTGCGTCCCGCAAGCCAGACCGTATATTCAGCGACATGTTGGAGTTGCCGGGCTTGCTCACGCAGGCCACACCGAAAGTTCGTTGATGCCGGAATTCGTCTGTGCTGTAGATGTCGGGACAGGTAGCGCGCGTGCGGGCATTCTCGATGCCAGTGGAAAACTCCTTGGCCGCGTCGAACATCCAATCCTGATGAACCAGCCGCTTGCCGGTCATGCAGAGCATGATTCGGAAGACATATGGCGATCCGTATGTATCGCCGTACAGGGCGCCGTTGCTGCGTCCAAGGTCGATCCCTCCCATGTCGTCGGCATAAGCTTTGATGCCACCTGTTCGCTCGTCGTTCGAGATGAACAGGGCAGTCAGCTGACGGTCTCGACCTCCGGCGAAAAACGCTGGGATACAATCGTCTGGCTGGATCACCGCGCACTGGATGAGGCGGATGAATGCACGGCGACCGGCCACAAGGTGCTGAGCTATCTTGGCGGCGTCATGTCGCCGGAAATGCAGACACCAAAACTGATGTGGCTGAAGCGGCATTTGCCGCAGACATGGAACAAAGCCGGTTATTTCTTCGACCTTGCCGATTACCTGAGCTGGAGAGCATCAGGTTCACTGGCCCGTTCGCAATGCACGCTGACCTGCAAGTGGACCTACCTTGCGCATGAGCCGGAAGGCTGGCAGCCGGACTACCTGGAAACCATCGGCTTGGAAGATCTGGTCGAGCGCGGCAATCTGCCCGAGCGTGCCAGTCCCATGGGAGCGGATGTCGGACGGTTGACGCCCGAAGCTGCCAAGGCGCTCGGGCTGACCACGTCCTGTCACGTTGGGGCAGGGTTGATCGATGCCTATGCCGGTGCGCTCGGCGTACTCGGCGGCTTTGCCGGCGATCTGTCACAGATCGATCGCCACCTCGCACTGATCGCAGGTACATCGAGCTGCCTTATGGCGCTATCGCAGGAGCCGATTTCATTCAGCGGCGGCTGGGGGCCTTATTATGGCGTTGCCCTGCCGGATTGCTGGCTCAGCGAAGGCGGCCAGTCAGTTACCGGAGCGTTGCTGGACCATATCACCCGCTGGCATGGAGCCGTCGGCGATCCGAATGCAGCCGTACACAAGAAAATCACCGAGCGGATCATGGAACTGCGCGAAAGAGAAGGGCCGGATCTCGCCAGCCGCCTGCATGTTCTACCGGATTTCCATGGCAACCGCTCGCCGCTCGCTGATCCGCATGCGGTGGGCGTGATCAGCGGTCTCACACTGGATGCATCATTCGACAGCCTCTGCCGCCTGTATTGGCGCACCTGCGTCGGTATTGCGCTGGGTGTCCGGCACATTCTCGATGCGCTCAATGACAAGGGCTATGCCATCGATACGATGCATGTGACGGGCGGTCATACCAAAAGCCCGTTGCTAATGGAGCTTTATGCGGACGCCACCGGCTGCACGGTTATCACGTCGGCCGCCGAAGATGCCGTACTGCTCGGCACGGCCATGGTCGCTGCGACGGCAGCCGGCCTCTATCCGGACTTGCCTTCTGCTTGCATGGCCATGAAACAGGGTGGTCGGCCTCGCCAACCGGACCCTGCCGCGCGCAGCCGTCTCGACAGGGATTACCGTATTTTCCTCGAAATGCATGCCCAGCGGAAAGTGCTTGATTCGCTTCAGTAAAAGTGACGGGTCCGACTATCTCTTCCCCCGAAGCCTAATGCGCCTCATCCCAATTATGCGCCGCGCGTGCATCGACATGCAGCGGCACTGACAGCGACACTGCAGGCATTGCAGCATTTTCCATGACATGACGAATGACCGGAATAGTCGCCTCGACCTCCTCGTCGGCGGTCTCGAAGATCAATTCGTCATGTACCTGCAGCAGCATGCGAGCCGAAAGCTTGGCGTCATTCAAGGCTGGTTCCATGCGCACCATCGCCCTGCGAATGATATCGGCGGCTGAGCCCTGGATCGGCGCATTGATCGCTGCGCGCTCGTTGAATGCCCTATGTGTCGGGTTGGACGACCGTATTTCCGGATAGTGCGCGCGCCGTCCGAAGATCGTCTCGACATAGCCATGCTGGCGGGCGAAGGCTTTCGTCGCTTCCATATAATCCTTGATGCCAGGGAAGCGGTCGAAATAGGTGCGTATATATTGGCCGGCCTCCTCGCGCGGGATGGACAGCTGGTTGGCGAGACCGAAAGCCGAAATCCCATAAATGATGCCGAAGTTGATCGCTTTGGCGCGGCGCCGAACCTCCGAAGGCATATCCTTCACCGGCACGCCGAACATTTCGGAGGCGGTCATGGCGTGAATGTCGATGCCATCGGCAAAAGCCTGCGTCAATTGCGGAATTTCGGCGACATGAGCCAGCACGCGCAATTCGATCTGGCTGTAGTCGGCGGAAATCAGCTTGTTTCCCGGCTCCGCAATAAAGGCGGTGCGGATCTTGCGGCCCTCACTCGTGCGCACGGGAATGTTCTGCAGGTTCGGCTCGGACGACGACAGGCGGCCCGTCGAGGTCGCAGCCATGGCGTATGAGGTGTGCACACGCTTGGTCCGGGGGTTGATATAGCCGGGCAGGGCGTCCGTATAGGTCGATTTAAGCTTCGTCAGCTGACGCCAATCGACGATCTTGCGTGGCAGTTCATGTCCCTCAGCTGCAAGATCTTCCAGGAGTTGGGCCGAGGTGGACCATTGGCCGGTCTTCGTCTTGGATCCACCGGGCAGGCCCATCTTGCCAAACAGGATATCGCCCATCTGCTTCGGTGAGCCGATATTGATCTTCTCGCCGGCGAGCCGATAGATGTCCTCCTCGATCGCAGCGGCGGATTGAGCAAGATCACCCGACAGGCGCGAAAGGATCTGGCGATCGACGGAAATGCCGCGCTCTTCCATGCGCGCGAGCACGGGAATAAGCGGCCGTTCCAGCCGCTCGTACACCGACACCAGCCCGTCAGCGACGAGACGAGGCTTTAGCAGACGCCAGAGCTGCAAGGTGACATCGGCATCTTCCGCCGCATATTCCGTTGCGCGCTCGATGGAAACCTTGTCGAAGGTGACCGATGACTTGCCAGAGCCAATCAACTCCTTGTGGGCGAGCGGCTTGTGACCCAACCAGCGATCGCAAAGACTATCCATGCTGTGACTGCCTTCACCGGCATCGAGCACATAGGAGATAAGCATCGTATCGTCGAGTGGATGGAGATCGATCCCGTAGCGGTGCATGACCAGCCACTCATATTTCATGCTGTGCGCTATCTTGAGGACTGACGCGTCTTCGAGAAGCGGCTTCAACATGCGAAACACTTCGCGCTCGGGTATCTGGTGCTCGACCAGCCCGCCGCCGAGAAGATCGCCGTCGCCGGAAACATGATTGATCGGGATATAGGCAGCACGTCCCGGCCGCGTTGCCAGCGACAGTCCAACGACTTCGGTTTGCATAGGGTCTGCGGACGTGGTTTCCGTGTCGAAAGCGATGACACCCGATGCCATCGCTTCGTCAATCCAGACCTGCAATGCGGCAACGTCCCGAATGGTTGCGTAGGAACTGCGATCGATCTTGGCGGCAAGCGCCTGGTCGGTGCGGGCCTTCACCAACCCGGCGGGTGTGCCCTCGACATTGCCAAAAGCCGGTTTGGCGCCGTTTGGTGCGGATGAGGTTGGCTTAGGCGGGCTAGGGAGATCGGCTTCGGATGCGACATCGAGGTCCGGCCCGTGCGCCTCCGCAACAGCCTGAATGGGCACGTTTGCCGGTTCGATCTCGCTGGCTTCGACGCCCGTTGCCTCTGCCGCACGGCGCGTCAGCGCATTGAACTCCATGGCCTTGAGAAAGGCGACGAGCTTGGGCCCGTTCTGAGGTTCCAGGCTAAAATCATCGATGCCGACGTCGACCGGGGTGTCTGCCTTCAAAGTTACCAATTGGCGGGAGATGCGGGCCTGGTCCGCATACTGGATAATGTTCTCGCGCCGCTTTTGCTGCTTGATCTCGCCGGCGCGTGCAAGCAGCGTATCGAGATCGCCGAATTCCTCCAGCAGCTGCGCGGCCGTTTTCGGTCCGATACCGGGAATTCCCGGCACGTTGTCGGTTGAATCACCGGTCATCGCCTGCAGGTCGATCATCTTCTCAGGCGGTACGCCCCATTTCTCGATTACATCGGGAATGCGGATCTGCTTGTCCTTCATGCTGTCGTACATCGTCACCATCGGCGTGACGAGCTGCATCAGATCCTTGTCTGAAGAAATGATAGTGACCTCCGCGCCGGCCGCTTCGGCCTGGCGGGCATAGGTGGCGATCAGATCGTCCGCCTCGTAGCCGTCTTTTTCGATGCAGGGCAGGTTGAAGGCCTTGGTCGCCTGGCGAATCAAGCCGAACTGCGGAATGAGATCTTCCGGTGGTGCCGAACGGTTCGCCTTGTATTCCGGATAGATCTCCTTGCGGAATGTATGCGACGAATAATCGAAGATCACAGCAAAGTGCGTGGGCGTATCGCGGACGGAGGTGTCGCGCGCTTCCCGCAACAGCTTCCACAGCATGTTACAGAAACCCGACACAGCGCCGACCGGCAAACCGTCGGATTTGCGGGTCAGAGGAGGTAATGCGTGATAGGCTCTGAAGATATAACCGGAACCGTCGACGAGGAAGAGATGATCACCTTTTTTCATGGCGCCTACGATTAAATGATGATCGGGGAAAAGGGAATGCGGTGTCTTTCGGTTTCGCGGAAACTAGAGCAAGTTTTGTCTATTCAGAGCCATTCTGCCGGAGGGAATTTGGTTCAAGACCAAGGGCTTTGGCGAGGCCGATGTTTACCCATCGGACGAAGCCGAAGCCCGACGGAATTGGGCCAAATTCACCCGGCCCTCCAGGGTTTCCGGCTGGCGGCCAACCACTTTGTCAGGCGGCGTCGGACGATGGGTAAACATCGGCCTCGCCACCTTCCGCGTGGATTGTCTCGCCATCCGGGAAACAGAACTGGCTTTGAATAGACAAAGCTTGCTCTAGCCTTGGAAACACAATCATCCTGACATTTACGCATCACACCTTTGTTACAAATATGTAATCTCCTGTGCCCTTGAATTGCCACGGTTTGCCCCCCAAATCCATACTTGTCGACGTTAGATCGATGTCCGGTTTATAAGGCTCGTCCCCCGCCTAACACCGGACTTGCGGCCAGCCTCATCCCCCTCTCCAGGGCTGACCGCAAAGTGAGTGTAGTGATCTGGTCGCCTGTGGTCCCCCCGCCACGGCGGCCATTTCTTTTGGGCGATGGACCGCAGCAATTTTATGTGCCGCTGCATCCAAAATGCGCTAAGAAGAACTCCCTTCACGAATTCCAGCCATTCAGGAAATAGCATGTCAGCTCTCGAACCTGTGTTGAATACGCTCGATAATAATTTGGATAAAAGCCTGGAGCGGCTTTTCGATCTCCTGAAAATCAAGTCCATCTCGACCGATCCGGCCTTCAAATCCGAATGCCGCAGGGCAGCCGAATGGCTGGTTGCCGACCTGAAATCGATCGGGTTTGAAGCCAGCATCCGGGATACGCCGGGCCATCCCATGGTGGTTGGCCATCATGAAGGTCCGGGCGCCGAGGCCCCTCATGTATTGTTCTATGGGCACTACGACGTGCAGCCCGTCGATCCGCTCAATCTCTGGGATCACGATCCGTTTGAACCGGCTATCAAGGAGGCCGGTAATGGCCGCAAGATCCTGACGGGGCGCGGCACATCCGATGACAAGGGCCAGCTGATGACGTTCGTCGAAGCCTGCCGCGCCTACAAGGAAGTGCACGGCAAGTTGCCGGTCAAGATTTCCATTCTCTTTGAGGGCGAAGAGGAATCGGGCTCGCCATCGCTGAAGCCGTTTCTCGACGCTCACCGGGACGAATTGAAGGCGGATTTTGCTCTCGTGTGCGATACCGGCATGTGGGATGAAGAGACACCGGCGATCTCGGTTGGTCTGCGTGGTCTTGTCGGCGAAGAAATCGTCATCAAGGCGGCGGATCGCGATCTGCATTCCGGCATGTTTGGTGGCGCTGCCGCCAACCCGATCCGCATCCTCACCAAGATTCTCGCCGATATCCACGACGAGAATGGGGCGGTGACCATCCCCGGCTTCTATGACGGTGTTGAGGAAACGCCGACACAGATCCTCCAGATGTGGAAGGGGCTCGATGCCACGCCGGAGAATTTCCTGGGGCCAGTCGGCCTTGCGATACCATCCGGAGAGAAGGGTCGTTCGCTGCTCGAACTGATCTGGGCTCGCCCGACAGCCGAATTCAATGGCATCACCGGCGGCTATACGGGGCAGGGCTTCAAAACCGTGATCGCGGCTGAAGCCTCTGCCAAAGTGTCGTTCCGGCTTGTGCACCGGCAGGATCCGGCGAAAATCCGCGAAGCATTTCGTGCCTTCGTCCGCGAACGTGTTCCCGCCGATTGCTCGGTTGAGTTCCACGAGCACGGAGCATCGCCCGCAATCCAGCTTTCCTACGAATCGCCGCTGCTCACCAAGGCGAAGGATGCTTTGAGCGACGAGTGGCCGAAGCCTGCCGTTTTGATCGCCATGGGCGGATCGATTCCGATCGTCGGGGATTTCCAGCGTATGCTCGGCATGGAATCGCTCCTTGTCGGCTTCGGGCTGGAAGATGACCGCATCCACTCTCCGAATGAAAAATACGAGCTGACCTCGTTCCATAAGGGTCAGCGCTCCTGGGCGCGCATACTCGACGCTTTGGCAATTCCGGGAAAAGTGTGAAGCGGTTACCAATCGGAACTGTGTACACAACAATAGAAGTGACAGGAAACGACGATGACCATCCGCTTTCACCGCAATGATCTGCCCGATCTCAAGCACTATCAGGTCGATGCTGTCGCAATCGATACCGAAACGCTCGGGCTCAACCCGCATCGCGACCGGCTTTGCGTCGTGCAGATATCACCGGGTGACGGTTCGGCGGATGTGATCCAGATCGACAAGGGCCAGGCAGCGGCGCCCAATCTCGTCAGATTGCTTGGCGACGACGCCATCACCAAGATTTTCCACTTCGGACGGTTTGATCTGGCGTTACTTTTCCACGCTTTCGGGGTCATGCCGAAGCCGGTATTCTGTACGAAGATCGCCTCGCGTCTGGTGCGGACATACACGGACCGCCATGGCCTGAAGGATCTCTGCAGCGAGCTTTTGGAAGTCAATCTCTCCAAGCAGCAGCAATCATCGGATTGGGGAGCTCCCGACCTGTCGCAGGCGCAGCTTGAATATGCTGCTTCAGATGTCCTCTATCTGCATCGTTTGCGCACGATCCTGCAGCAGCGGCTTATCCGCGACGGGCGTTCGGAGGAAGCGGCCGCTTGCTTTGAGTTCCTGCCAACCCGCTCCAGGCTTGATCTGATGGGATGGGATGAACAGGATATCTTCGCGCATAGCTAGGCGGAAACCTGTTATTCGGCTGAAGCCAGCGCTTCCCTTGGAGCCGGTGCGCGATCGATATGGGCCCATTGCGGCCGCTTGAACAGAAACTGGCCATAGCCGCTCCACTGGATCAGCCAATAGAGGACCACTGGACCGATCACGCCGCAGACGACGGTCAAAAGCGAGATCGTTCCTATATCGGTTATAATGCCACTCTTCAGGAGAACGGTACGAGCCAGCGCCATCGGCAAAAAGAAGGCGAGATAGACGACGATCGAATGCGCGCCGAGCCAGCGCAGAGGCTTCACGATGCCTTCCGCGGACTGCGCCATGTGGGCAATCAGCGCGGAAACGGAAACGATCGCCAGCGCTCCGGCACCTCCGGCTGCGAGTGAGATGAGCGGCACGTTAGCCCATCCGCCAAGCCCGCCCGACGTATAGGCCTCCGCGGGTATCCAGGCGGCAAATCCCTCGGATGCGGGAGTGAACACCAGCAAGCCATTGATCAATGCCCATCCGCCGAGGATGAGGAGGGCTGCAACAGGCCGCTGCCGCAGCCCTTCGGCCAGGCGGAATATCGCTGGCGCAAATGCATAGCCAGCGAAGAAATAAACGAAACGGCTGCAGAATTCATCGACCACCAGCCAGCCCGTATGGATCGGCAATGTTTCGAGCACGGCAGCGATCAGCAGGACCAGCCAGACGTTGACGCCTTTGACGAGGCGCGTGACGACAAAGAAAACCGGCAGGAGATAGATGAACCACAACGTGCCGAATGGCTGGATGAAAGCGAGGAGATAGGCGGATAATGCTCCCCCTGTGCCGCTCTCAGCCACGATGCCTGGCGCCTTGAACAGGAACTGGATGGTCAGCCAAAGCACGTAGAAATAGGCGAAGTGCACGATTTTGCGATCGGCATAGCGCAGCCACGGGCGGTCGATCACGAGGCCGAGAAACAAACCGGAGATCATGAAGAAGTCCGGCATGCGGAAAGGCTGGGCGAAAGCGACGACAGGGTGCATCCAGCCGCGCATGCCGGCTTCGTTCTCGACGCCGAGCACCGAATGCATCATCACGACGAAGATGATGCAGATACCCTTGGCGATGTCGACCCAATCGACGCGCGCTTTTTCACCCGTGCTCATAACTTTTGTACCCCGGAACCCATTTCCCTTTGATACGCGAAAATTGAGAAGGGAAAGTAAAATTCGGGTGATAACGCGCCGAAATCCAGGAAACAAAAAAGCCGGGCAGAAGCCCGGCGAATTGTGAACGCTAAAGCGTCCAGAGGGGAACACGCAACGAGTGAAAAATGGGAGGAGAACCACTCGTTACGCAAGGATTAAAGTAGAACCACCCGGGCAAGTTTTCAAGGGCTGCAAAATAATATTTTACGCGTGCGATGATTTAGGAGTTCGCGACCTACCTGAAACCCGCGATATTATTGCATTTATTGGCTGGGAACGGCGAACTCCTGCAGATCTTTGCAAACGCCATGTCCACGCAGCTGACAGCCGCCGAGGCGATACTGCGCTTCCGCGTCAGGGTTTGGATTGAGCCTCTGGAACGCGCCACCGCCACAACCGCTCAAAATCGCCACCAAACCTGCGAAAACGACAAAACGCATCATGTACTCCGTGAGATTGCTCCGCCCAGACTAGAGCAAGTTTTGTTTATTCAAAGCCAATTCTGTTTCCCGGATGGCGAGACAATCCACGCGGAAGGTGGCGAGGCCGATGTCTTTCCATCGTCCGACGCCGCCTGACAAAGTGGGTGTCCGCCAGCCGGAAACCCAGCCGTTGGTTGCTTTGCAAACCAATAAGCTTTCAAACCCGCTGGTCGAATTACCCGCATTTCGAGCGAAATGCGGTTCGACCAGTGGGCCGGGTGAATTTGGCCCAAATCCTTCGGGCTTCGGCATCGCCCGATGGAAAGACATCGGCCTCGCCAAATCCCTTGACCTTGAACCAAATTCCCTCCGGCAGAATGGCTCTGAATAGACAAAATTTGCTCTAGCGCCGGTTGGCCGGTTTCTCAATCGCGATAGTCCTCGATCCACATCGCAGATCCGGTCTTAACCGCACCTTAAATCGCCGCATTTACCCTGCAACGGGGCGCTTGCAACTATTCGGGCTCATCGGGGGCAGGACTTCTCATCAATGGCATCACGCGACAAGGGCAGACAGCGCATTGAGCCGGGGTTCGGTACGGACCGCCGTTCGGGCGGTGATTTGCGCGCAGATCCGGAGGACAGGCCTGTGGCAAAACGCAAGACGGCACGTAAACCGGGGAAATCGCAGCGTGGCAGATCACGCCGCGTTCGCAGCGGCCGCGGGTTTTTCGGCGCACTACGCCGTCTATTCTATTGGTCGTTGGTTCTGTGCATCTGGGGTGGTGTCGCCTTGGCCGGCACGGTCATTTACTTCGCCGCAAAGATGCCCCAGACGACCACATGGGCCATTCCCGATCGTCCGCCCAACGTCAAGATCGTTTCGGTCGAGGGTGACCTGATTGCCAATCGAGGCGCCTCGGGCGGCGAGGCGATCAGCCTGCATGACATGTCGCCCTATCTGCCAGAAGCCGTCGTCGCCATCGAGGATCGCCGGTTCTATTCGCATTTCGGCGTTGATCCGATCGGCTTCACGCGCGCGATGGCTGCCAATGTCATGTCTGGACGGCTGGTTCAGGGCGGTTCGACCATCACCCAGCAGCTGGCCAAGAACCTTTTCCTGACGCCGGACCGTACCATCGAACGCAAGGTGCAGGAAGTCATGCTCGCCCTCTGGCTCGAGCAAAAATACACCAAGGATCAAATTCTCGAAATGTATCTGAACCGGGTCTATCTCGGCTCCGGTTCCTATGGCGTTGCCGCCGCCTCCCGGCGCTATTTCAATAAATCGGCCAAGGAAGTGACCCTGCCGGAAGCCGCATTGATTGCAGGGCTGTTGAAGGCACCGTCGCGCCTGTCGCCTGCGCGTGATCCGAAAGCCGCGCGTGAACGGTCGCAGCTCGTACTCGCCGCCATGCGCGAACAGGGCATGATCGGCGACAAGGAACTCAACTTCGCCATGAAACAGCCGGCAACCCGCGCCGCCTCCTATTGGAGCGGTTCGGAGCAGTATGTCGCCGATCGTGTCATCGAAGAATTGCCGGATCTGATCGGCGATGTACGGAGTGACGTGATCGTTGACACGACTGTCGATCTCGGGCTGCAAAAGCTCGGCGAGGCGTCGATCCGCGATCTGATCAGCAAGAATGGCGAGAAACTCAATGTCTCGCAGGGCGCCCTGGTTTCGGTGGATGGCACCGGTGCGGTGCGGGCGCTGGTTGGCGGCTACGACTATGCCAACAGCCAGTTCGATCGTGCCAGCGAGGCCAAGCGTCAGCCGGGCTCGGCATTCAAGCCGTTTGTCTATCTATCCGCGCTTGAACAAGGGTTCACCCCCGAATCCGTGCGCAACGACGCGCCCATCCGCATCGGCAACTGGACGCCCGGCAACTTCAACGGCAAGTATTTCGGCAAGGTCACCCTGGCCGAAGCACTGGCGCGCTCACTGAACTCCGTTTCGGCGCAGCTCGTGATGGAAGTCGGCCCGACGACGGTCGTATCGACAGCCCATCGCCTGGGAATCGAGTCGAACCTCACGGCAAATGCTTCGCTGGCACTTGGAACATCGGAAGTCACGCTTCTGGAACTGACCGATTCTTTCGTGCCATTTGCCAATGGCGGGTACAGGGCGCCGCCCTATATCATCCGCCGCGTGACGACCACTGAAGGCAAGGTGCTCTACCAGCACAAGAACACCGCTACGGATCGGGTCATCGATCCGCGCAATGTCGGCATGATGAACGCCATGCTGCGCCAGACAGTCGATACGGGCACGGCGACGAAAGCCAAATTCGGCTGGCCGGCAGCGGGCAAGACCGGCACCAGCCAGAACTTTCGCGATGCCTGGTTCATCGGTTACACATCGAACCTGACGACCGGCGTCTGGTTCGGCAATGATGACGGCAAGCCGACCAGGAAGATAACCGGCGGCTCGCTGCCCGCTATCGCATGGAAAGACTTCATGGTCGCAGCGCACAAGGGCGTGCCGGTGGCGCAGTTGCCGGGTGACTATCAGCTGCATCAGCAGGTCAATGACGGCAACGATATCCTGCCCTCGTCCGGGGTCGATCCCACGGTGCCAGCTGCGGAGGGCGTGCCTTCCGCGCAACTCGATCCGGTCGGCCCGATTCCTCCCGCGGATCTCGGTGATCAAACCGGCTCGACCCGGCCCGTGCCTCCCGGCGAGGTTGGCCACAAGGGCCGCAAGACGACGCTGTTCGATCTGATCATGGGCAATTGAGCATCGTAAGTATCTCTCCTGCAAGCGGAGAGATACGTGGAGCAAGTTTTGCTCTAACTCGTCAAAGTCCGTTTCACCGCCGCCCGCCATCCGGCGATTTTCACCTTTCGCGTCTTGTCGTCCATCTTCGGCACAAACCGTATGTCGCGTTCCCAGGTTTTGGCGAAATCGCGCTTGCCCGGCCAGATGCCCGCCTTCGAGCCCGCCAGCCATGCGGCTCCGAGGGCTGTGGTCTCGAGGATCGTCGGACGATCCACCGGCGCATCAAGAATGTCTGCGAGACGTTGCATGGTCCAGTCGGACGCGACCATGCCGCCGTCGACACGCAGAACGGTCTTCGTTCCGGACGACTTCCAGTCCTTGCGCATCGCATCGAGCAGATCCCGCGTCTGGTAGGCAACCGATTCCAGAGCGGCGCGGGCAAATTCCGCCGGACCGGTGTTGCGGGTCAGGCCGTAGATAGCGCCGCGCGCCTCGGCGTCCCAATGCGGTGCGCCAAGGCCGACAAAGGCAGGAACGAGATAGACATTCTGGTTTGGATCGGCCTGGTCGGCGAGTTTGCCGGTTTCGGGCGCTGAGCCGATGATCTTCAACCCGTCGCGCAGCCATTGCACGGCGGCGCCGGCAATAAAAATCGAGCCTTCGAGGGCATAGGTCGTCTTGCCATTGAGACGGTAGGCAATTGTCGTCAGCAGGCGGTTCTTCGACAACACCATGTCGCTGCCTGTGTTGAGAACGGCAAAGCATCCGGTTCCGTAGGTGGATTTGAACATGCCGGGCTCGAAACAGGCTTGCCCGATCGTCGCCGCGTGTTGGTCGCCCGCCACGCCGAGAATGGGAATTGAAGCGCCGAAGATGTCGGCTTCAGCAGCGCCGTAATTTGCGGCGCAGTCTTTTACCTCCGGCAGCATGGCGCGGGGGATGCGAAGAATCTCGAGGAGCTCATTGTCCCATTCATTCGTCGCTATATTGAAGATCAACGTCCGCGAAGCATTTGTAGCGTCGGTTGCATGCACCTTGCCGCCGGTCAGCCGCCAGATGAGGAAACTATCGACCGTGCCGAACAGCAGTTCGCCATTTGCCGCGCGTTTGCGTGCACCGGGTACCTTGTCGAGGATCCATGAAAGCTTGGTGCCGGAAAAATACGGATCGAGCAGCAGGCCTGTCTTCTTCGTGAACGTCTTTTCGAGGCCCTGCTTTTTCAGCTTCTGGCAGAGCGGCGCCGTTCGCCTGTCCTGCCAGACGATGGCATTGTGAATTGGTTTGCCGGTCTCCTTGTCCCAGACAATGACCGTCTCACGCTGGTTGGTGATGCCGATCGCCGCAACGTCGCCCGCTTCTATCTTGGCGTTCTCGATCGCCACTTCGCACGTTTTGAGTACCGATCGCCAGATTTCCTCCGGATCATGCTCCACCCAGCCAGATTGCGGATAGATCTGCGTGAATTCCTGCTGGCTCTTGCCTGTAACCTTGCGGTTCTTGTCGAAAACAATAGCGCGGCTCGACGTCGTTCCCTGGTCGATGGCCAGAATATAACCGTTCATGCTTCCCCCCTTGATCTGCGCGCCACGATATTGGCTTCGCCCGGGCGGATCAATCGTTGCGACATGATATGCCTCGAATTTTGCAGTGCGATAAGCTATTGCTGGTGCAACGGAGTATTTCCCATGACCAACGAAGAACCACGCAAGGTACTTGTCCTGACCGGCGCGAGCCGCGGTATCGGCCACGCCACTGTCAAACGCTTCTCGCGCGCCGGTTGGCGTGTCATCACCTGTTCCCGCCAAAGCTTCGACGATAATTGCCCTTGGCCGGCTGGTCCCGACGATCACATCAAGGTCGATCTCGCAGACCCCGCCGATGTCGATCATGCGGTGGCCGAAATCAGGCAAAGGCTCGCTGTGGAGGGCGGCAAGCTCAATGCGCTGGTCAACAATGCCGGTATTTCACCGAAGAACAGTTCGGGCGCCCGTCTCGATTCGATCGAGACGCCGATGCAGACGTGGATGAGCGTGTTCCAGGTGAATTTCTTTGCGCCCATCATGCTGGCGCGTGGCCTCTTCGCCGAACTTGAGGCGGCGCAAGGGTCGGTGGTCAACGTAACATCGATTGCCGGCAGCCGCGTCCATCCCTTCGCGGGCACCGCCTATGCCACGTCCAAGGCGGCGCTGGCATCTCTCACACGCGAAATGGCGTCGGACTTTGGCCCGCATGGCATTCGCGTCAATGCAATCGCACCGGGTGAAATCGACACGGCAATTTTGTCTCCCGGCACCGACAAAATGATTGCGCATCTACCACTACGGCGGCTCGGCAAGACGGCCGAAGTGGCTGAAACGATCTACTTCCTGTGCACCGAATCGTCATCCTACGTGACGGGTTCCGAGATCCACATCAACGGCGGCCAGCACGTTTAGAGCGGTCTGACCGGGCGCCAATTGCGGCGCAACGCCCCTAAAACGCCACGGTATCGCCACGAAATTCGGGATAAGTTTTGGCGAAATTGGCGCAAAAAATGCTGGTTTTTGCGCAAAAATCGGGTGTGGATCAGACAGAAATTCACACGGCCAAATCCCCAAAAGCGCAAAGGAATAAGTTCTCAACTGAGAACCTATTCCTTTCACGAGCAGCGTCAAACGTAGCGATTAACGACGTTTTCCAGATATTCCTGGCGTCCGGAGCGCGGCTGCGGTTGCAGGTTTCTGTCGTTGACTTGCTTTGCGATCTCTTCGAGCGAGACCTTTCCAGAGAGCATGGCCTGCGCCTCTGGCTTCGACCAGCCGGCATAGCGATCATCGACAAACCCGGTCAAAACCTTGTCCTCGACCATTTTCGCGGCTGCCTTGAGGCCGCGCGCGCAAGTGTCCATGCCGCCAATATGCGCGATCAGCAAATCCTGCGGATCAAGCGACTGGCGGCGCAGCTTGGCGTCGAAATTCGTGCCGCCGGACGTAAAGCCGCCAGCCTTGAGTATCTCGTAGTAGGCGACCGCAACTTCTGGCACGTTGTTTGGGAACTGATCCGTATCCCAGCCGGACTGGTAATCATTGCGGTTCATGTCGATCGAACCGAAAATGCCAAGCGCCGCCGCCGTCGCGATTTCATGCTCGAAGGAATGCCCGGCCAGGATGGCGTGGCCCTGTTCCAGATTGACCTTGACCTCTTTCTCAAGGCCAAAGCGCTTGAGGAAACCATATACCGTCGCGGCATCATAGTCATACTGATGCTTTGTCGGCTCCTGCGGCTTGGGTTCGATCAGGATCGCACCTTTGAAGCCGATCTTGTGCTTGTAGTCGACAACGAGGCTCAAAAACCGGCCCATCTGGTCGAGCTCGCGCTTCATGTCGGTGTTGAGCAGCGTTTCGTAGCCTTCGCGTCCGCCCCACAGAACGTAGTTCTCGCCTTTCAGCTTTTGCGTCACATCGATACAGGTCTTCACCGTCGCCGCGGCATAGGCAAAGACATCCGGGTCGGGATTGGTCGCCGCGCCCGACATGTAGCGGCGGTTGGAAAACAGGTTGGCGGTGCCCCACAGAAGCTTGGTGCCGGTATTTTCCATCTTTGCCGCAAAATAATCAGCGATTTCATGCAGGCGCTTGTCGCTCTGCGCGATGCTGTCGCCTTCCGGGCGCACGTCGGCATCGTGGAAGCAGAAGTAGGGCGCGCCGAGGATCGAGAACATTTCGAATGCCACGTCTGCCTTGAGTTTGGCCCCATCCATCGTATCGTTGAACCAGGGACGCTCGAAGGTCTGTCCGCCGAACGGATCGCCGCCTGGCCATACGAACGAATGCCAATAGGCGACGGCAAATCTCAAATGGTCCTCGAGCCGTTTGCCAAGAACGATCTCGTCCGGGTTGTAAAAGCGATAGGCGAGCGGATTGGTGCTGTCCGGCCCTTCGTACTTGACTGGTTTTACGTCGGCGAAAAATCCGCTGCTCATGATTGAACTCCTTTTAATGCTGGGTAGAGATTGTGGTAGCGATGGTACGCCGCGTCGAAATCGCCGGTGAGTTTGGCTTCCGGTTCGATTGTGTAGTCTGTTGCCGGCGCGGCGCAAATCGCCCGTGGATCGGCCTTTTCGGCAGCGATCAATCCAAGGCGTGCGGCACCAAAAGCCGCGCCGAAATCGCCATCGGCCGGCACATCGATGGGAATATTGAGCGCGGTTGCGATGGCTTTAAGCCAATAGGTTGAACGTGACCCGCCACCGACCGCGGTAACACGATCGAGTTTGGTGCCCGCCGCGGCAAGGGCGTTCAGACAATCGCGAAATGCGAAAGCCACGCCTTCCAAGACCGCCTGTGTCAGAACTGCGCGGTCGCTGGCATGCTCGAGTCCTTGGAACGAACCCCGAATAGCGGAATCGTTCAGCGGCGTACGCTCACCGGATAGGTATGGCAGGAAGGTCACGCCAGACGGCGCACGCAGGTCATCGCCCAGTTCTCCGGTAAGTTCGGCAGGTTTGCGTGATGTAATGCCTGCGTACCAGTTCAGGGCATCGGTGGCCGACAGGATAACGCCCATCTGGTGCCAGGTATCGGGCAGGGCATGGCAAAATGTGTGAACTGCGCTCTCGGGGTTTGGCAGATAGGAGCCGTTGGCAGCAAAGAGCACGCCGGATGTTCCCAACGAGACGAAGGCATGGCCTTCACCGACCGTCCCCATGCCGCAGGCGGAAGCGGCATTGTCGCCCGCCCCGCCGGCAACAACAACGCTGCTGCCCACACCCCACCGAGAAGCGATATCGGCTTTCAGGGTCCCGGAGACTTCGGTCCCCTCGACCAGCGAAGGCATATGGCTGACATCGAGATCTGTTGCTGCGAGAAGCTCCGGCGACCATGCGCGCTTGCCGACATCGAGCCATGACGTTCCCGCCGCATCCGACATTTCCGACACGTGTTCCCCGGTGAGCCACAACCGCAAATAATCTTTTGGCAACAGCACGCGGCGCAGCTTGGCAAACGTCTCCGGTTCGTTGTTCCTGACCCAAACGACCTTCGGTGCGGTGAACCCTGGAAAAACAATGTTGCCGCTCAGCGCCCGAAACTTCGGATCGCTGTCGAGTTCGGCAGCCTCCTGGTGGCTGCGGGTATCGTTCCACAGGATGCAGGGACGAAGTACGCGATCATTGCCGTCGAGCAGCGTCGCGCCATGCATCTGGCCGGATAGGCCAATACCTTTGACCGCAGCGAGTTCCTTTGCATGCGTGGTTTTGAGCGCCTGAACTGCGTCTTCGGTGGCCTTGATCCAATGCGATGGATCCTGCTCCGACCAGCCGGAATGCGGTCGTGAAATATCGAGCGTCCCGGTACCGGACCCGATGACCGATTGGTCTTCTCCAATCAACAGCGCCTTGACGCCGGACGTGCCCAAATCAAGGCCAAGATACATGGATTCTCCTCCTGAATTCTGTTTAGATCGCCCGTTTAATTGGCGTATCACCTGCGTCGCCCGGGGCGAAAACCTGTGTGTCGAGGTGAAGCAGTGAAGTCATCATACAGCCCTGCAGTATCAGCGGATGTTCATCCGGGTAGCAACGTATGCTCAACTCCTGCGCTGCCCCCCAGCCGGAGGTGCCGGAAACGATATCGCGCAATTCGTCTTCGATAAGGTCGAAGACAGCTGCGCCTGATCCAACCAATGCGACCGGAATCGGGTCGATCAGGGAAAACAGGCTCCGCAAACCTGAACCAATTGCCTGACCTGCCTTGCGGAAGGCAGCGCGTTCTTGGCCGTCGCGGGTGCGCGCCCGGTTTGCAACCTCGTCATAGATTGCCGAATCCACATCCTGTGCCGGCTGGTGTTTCTCATCCTGTCCGGATGTCCTCCTCAAAATGGCATAGTCGCTGGCATAGGCTTCGATACAACCATGACGTCCGCAACGGCAAAGTGCGCCGTTTGGTACATGCAACATGTGACCGAACTCCGCCGCGGAGGAGTGAGCACCGAGAAAGGGCTTGCCTTTCAGGTAAAGTCCCATGCCGATCCCGTGGGAGAGGAGGATCGCCGCAAAATCCTCTGCGTAGTGCTCTGGATCGATCCAGCGCAGCGCCTCGGCAATCATGTTGCAGTCATTGGCAACAGCGACTGCAACGCCATATCGCTTGGAGAGCGCATCTCCAAAGGCGATATTGCTATCCGGAGTGATCGGCGACCATAGCATTGTTGCTCTTGCCGCGTCGGTCACGCCTTGCACGCCCATCGACATATGCATGAGACGGCCTGACTTGGGCGGACGGCTCTCGAGCAGATTGTCAAGCATCAGGCATATGGAATGGATGAGATCATCCGACTTTGCATCGAGTGTTGAAACGCGGCGGAATTCCTCGGCGATCATCTGGCCTTTGTAGTCGAACAGAACGGCATGAACGAGATTGAGTGCGAGTTCCACGGTTGCAACCGTCGCTATCGCAGGGTTCAGGGTGAGTGCCACCTGAGGACGTCCACGCCGATTGGCGATGGTATCGCCGTCGCGGCTCTCGGCTATAATTCCTTCCGAAATGAGCGCGGTCGTGATGGCTGAGACGGTGGATGGACTGAGTCCGGTCTGCGCGACGATGTCTGTGCGAGAAAGCAGTCCATGACGCCGCAACGCAGCGAGCACTAGCCGTCGGTTCTGCCGCCTGACGTCGTCAGGACGCGCAATCTCATCTAGGAACAAACGATTTCCTCCCAAAAACCCGATTCCAGTGCACTACAATACCCCATGCAGCGCGGTGTGCCATGCCAGGAAAAACTAAGTTGACACGTAAATGCTTTTAAGTCACTATTTTTTTCGAGCCTCGAATTAAAGAGGTTTGGATGTCGGCCGGAGGTGATGTGCCTGCATCCATTCAGTCAACGTGCTAAATGCACCGGGAGGGTTACCATGAAGAAATATGCAACCGCATTGGCGGGGGCTGCTGTCCTTGCTGTATCATTTGCCGGCCCTGTTCTGGCGAAGGACAAGATCGTCGGTGTATCGTGGTCGAATTTTCAGGAAGAACGCTGGAAGACGGACGAAGCCGCCATCAAGAAAGCGCTGGAAGCCAATGGCGACAAGTACATCTCGGCAGATGCACAGTCCTCGGCGTCCAAGCAGTTGACCGACGTTGAAAGCCTGATTTCGCAGGGTGCCAACGCCCTTATCATTTTGGCGCAGGATTCGAGCGCCATTGGACCTGCTGTTGAGAAGGCCGTGGCCGAAGGCATTCCGGTTGTAGGTTATGACCGCCTGATCGAAAACAAGGATGCGTTCTATATTACGTTCGACAACAAGGAAGTGGGCCGCATGCAGGCGCGGGGCGTGTTTGCCGTCAAGCCTGAAGGCAACTACGTCTTCATCAAGGGTAGCTCCGCTGATCCGAACGCAGATTTCCTTTTCTCCGGGGCCCAGGAAGTGCTGAAAGAAGCCATCGACTCCGGCAAGATCAAGAACGTCGGTGAAGCCTACACCGATGGCTGGCTTCCTGCCAACGCCCAGAAGAATATGGAACAGTTCCTGACCGCAAATGACAATAAGGTCGATGCCGTCGTTGCCGCAAACGATGGAACAGCCGGGGGTGCTATCGCGGCGCTGCAGGCTCAGGGCCTTGCCGGCACTGTTCCTGTTTCCGGTCAGGATGCCGATTTCGCCGCACTTAACCGCGTAGCACTCGGCACGCAGACCGTGACGATCTGGAAGGATTCCCGCGAACTTGGCAAGCAAGCCGCAGGCATCGCCTCGGCCCTCGCAGATGGTAAGAAGATGGAGGAAATCCCGAACGTTCAGAAGTTTGCTGGCGGCGCTAACAAAGTTGAGGTTAACGCTGTCTTCCTCACTCCCGTTCCCGTGACCAAGGATAATCTCGATGTCGTCATCGACGCTGGCTGGGTGAAGAAGGACGTGGTCTGTCAGGGCGTGAAGGCAGGTTCGGTACCGGCCTGCAAGTAACATCGTTAAATCTGTTAAAATCGAACGCCGCTGGTCTACTAGATCGGCGGCGTTTTAAGAAGACAATAAAACTGGGAGAGTACAATGAGTGATCCGGCCATCAGCCTCGATCGGGCCCGTTCGTCGGAGCTCGGCATTGTCGCCAAATTCTTCAAGGCGACTGAGCTTGATACGCGTCTTCTCGGCATGATCGCAGCGCTGGTCATTATCTGGCTTGCCTTCCAGTTTCTCTCTGGCGGTCAGTTTCTGACGCCGCGCAACCTTTGGAACCTGTCGGTTCAGACGTCGTCGGTTGCTGTCATGGCGACCGGGATGGTGCTGATCATCGTTACCCGTAACATCGATCTGTCGGTTGGTTCGATTCTCGGCTTTGTCGGGATGATAATGGGCGTGACGCAAGCGGAGTTCCTGCCAAGGCTTATTGGCTTCGAGCACCCGGCCACATGGATCATTGCGCTTGGTGTTGGCGTCATCACCGGCGCGCTCATTGGCGGGTTTCAGGGCTTTATCATTGCATTCCTCGGGGTGCCTGCTTTCATCGTTACGCTTGGTGGTCTTCTGGTATGGCGCGGCGCCGCCTGGTGGGTTACCTCGGGCCGCACGGTTGCGCCAATGGACTCGACTTTCCGTCTTATGGGCGGAGGTCCCGAGGGTTCAATCGGTGCATTCTGGAGTTGGGTTGTTGGCGTCGTCGCCTGTGCCGCCATCGTCGGGATGATCATTAACAGCCGGCGCCAGCGTAAACGTTTCAACTTTCCCCGTCGTCCCATATGGGCTGAAGCCTTCATGGCTGCCGTGGGGTGCGTTCTTGTTCTCGGCGCAGTCGCCATTGCCAATGCATACTACTGGCCGATCGGTATCGTCCGTAAATATGCCGAAGCGAACAACATCACAATTCCCGATGGCGGGCTGTTCATCTCACACGGAATTGCAATTCCGGTGCTGATCGCTGTTGCCGCCGGTCTCATCATGACCTTCCTTTCGACGCGCACCCGCTTCGGCCGCTATGTCTTCGCCATGGGCGGCAATCCCGAAGCGGCAGACCTTGCGGGTATCAATACGCGCTGGGTGACGATGAAGATATTCATCATTATGGGGATTCTTTGTGCCATTGCAGCTGCTATTTCCACCGCTCGCCTCAACGCGGCAACCAATGCACAAGGCACCCTCGACGAACTCCTGACCATCGCGGCAGCCGTTATCGGCGGAACGTCGCTGGCTGGCGGCGTCGGCACGATCGCCGGCGCCATGATCGGTGCGGTCCTGATGCAATCCCTAAGCTCAGGCATGGTGCTGCTCGGTCTCGATACGCCACTGCAGAATATCGTTGTCGGTCTGGTTCTTGTCGTGGCCGTCTGGCTGGACACAATCTATCGCCGCCGTACAGCTTAAGGGAGGAACAATCATGACCAATACACAAACGCCTCTCATCCATATGGAAGATATTTCAATTGCCTTTGGTGGCATCCGTGCAGTTGATGGAGCTTCGATCGATCTTTTTCCGGGCGAAGTCGTTGCGCTTCTCGGTCATAACGGTGCCGGAAAATCGACCCTGATCAAGATCCTTTCGGGCGCATACAAGCGCGACAATGGTACGATCAAGGTCAACGGCGAAGAGGCTGCGATCAACAATCCGCGTGATGCCAAGGCCTATGGTATCGAAACGATCTATCAAACCCTGGCACTGGCGGACAATGTCGACACGGCCGCCAATCTTTATCTCGGGCGTGAATTGATGACGCCCTGGGGCACTCTCGATGACGTTGCGATGGAGCACAGCGCGCGCGAAGTCATGGGTAGGCTCAATCCACGGTTTCAGCGGTTCAAAGACCCGGTCAAGGCACTTTCGGGCGGTCAGCGGCAATCCGTGGCGATTGCGCGCGCCATCTTGTTCAACGCCCGGATACTCATCATGGACGAGCCGACTGCGGCGCTAGGACCGCAGGAAACCGCCCAAGTCGGCGAACTGATCAAGCAATTGAAAAGTGAAGGCATCGGCATCTTTCTCATCAGCCATGACATCCATGATGTCTTCCACCTAGCCGATCGCGTGGCGGTGATGAAAAACGGTCAAGTGGTCGGCACCGCCAGGGTTGGCGATGTCAACGAGGACGAAGTGCTCGGCATGATCATCCTTGGCAAATGCCCGCCCGGTGCGATACCGGGACCTGGCGCGGTGAACTAAAGCAAAAAAGGCCGCTCAAAGCGGCCTTTTCAATCATCAAACCGATATTTAGATTGACTCGACTTGCTGAACTTCCGGTACGAAGTGCTTCAAAAGGTTCTGGATACCATGCTTCAGCGTCGCGGTGGATGAAGGGCAACCCGAGCAAGCGCCCTTCATGTGCAGAAACACGGTGCCGTTTTCATAACCCCGGAATGTAATGTCGCCGCCGTCCTGAGCCACAGCGGGACGGACGCGGGTTTCGAGAAGCTCCTTGATCGTATCGACGATCTCGGTATCGGCGCTGTCGAAGAATTCACCATCGGTCTCCCGCTGGGCGGTATCAGCGATTTGGCTGACATTGGCCATGACCGGTGCGCCGGACATGAAATGCTCCATGATCGCGCCTAGAATGGCAGGCTTCAGGTGTTGCCATTCCGGGCCTTCGCTCTTGGTGACGGTGACAAAATCATACCCAAAAAATACGCCGGTGACGCCCGGGACGCCAAAAATCTTGCCAGCAAGCTGTGAAGATTCGCCAGCACTTGCTGCGTCGCGGAAATCGGCGGTTCCTTCTTCAAGCACCACCTTTCCAGGCAGGAACTTCAAGGTCGCTGGATTGGGCGTTGCTTCGGTCTGGATGAACATGGCAGATCTCGCGTATCTAGTTTAGAACTATTCAAATAGCCATATAGGCCTTTAAACCATTCTCTTCAAGTCAGGATTATATCACGTTTGGTCGACCTAATCAGGTAATCGCGTCGATATCCTCATCCGATAGATTATAGGGTACGACCGTAACTGGAATGGAAAAGGATTCCCGTCCTGCCAGCGATTGAACAAGCGGGCCAGGCCCATCCTTGCCGGAACCAGCCGCCAGGACGAGGATGGCGATATCCTGATCTTCTTCGATAAGCTTCCGAATCTCTTCGGATGTAATTCCTTCGCGAACAGCAAGTTCCGACTCGATCCCGATCGTTTCCCGGACACTGGCGGCAAACTTGCTGAGCGTCGAATTGGCCCGCTCCTGGGCTTCCGCACGCATGATCTGTTCAACCCCCAGAAACTGCTGAAAGTCTGCCGAATCGATAACGAACAGCAGCAGGAGTACGCCGCCGGTCGTTTTGGCCCGGCGCGAGGCATAGGCAACTGCCCGCTCGCATTCCGGCGTTTCGTCAATGACGGCCAGAAATTTGCGGCGGTGGCCGGCTTCGCGGCTAAGACGTCTTGATACCATGTGCGCAACCTGCCCTAAGCATCGATCGTCCGCAAGGTCTTCCCTGGCGGACTAGTTCTGCAGAAATCCGACAATATCACGGACATTGCGCATCGTCTTCTCAGCAAGAACGCTCGCGCGCTCACCGCCATCTTTGAGGACGGTATCGACAAAGCTGGGATCAGCAGAAATTCGCCGCATTTCCGCTGCGATCGGCGCCAGTTTTTCTACCGCGAGGTCAGCAAGGGCGGGCTTGAAGGTTGAGAATTGCTGTCCGCCAAAATCGCGGATCACGGTGGCCTTGTCGCTGTCGACCAATGCAGCATAGATACCGACGAGATTGTCGGCTTCGGGCCGATCCTTCAAACCTTCAAGCTCCGATGGCAAGGGTTCGGAGTCGGTCTTGGCCTTACGGATCTTTTTCGAGATCGTGTCCACATCGTCGGTCAGGTTGATGCGCGAGAGATCCGACGGATCGGACTTTGACATCTTCTTGGTACCATCGCGCAAGCTCATGACACGTGCTGCGGGCCCGCCGATGACTGGTTCGGTCAGCGGAAAGAAACTGGAAATCGTTTCATCCCCCGATTGCGTTTCAACACCAAGCCCAAGTTCAGCGATCCTGTCCGAAAAATCCGTATTGAACTTCTGAGCGATGTCGCGGGTCAACTCCAGATGCTGCTTCTGATCCTCACCCACAGGCACGTGCGTGGCACGGTAGACGAGGATGTCCGCCGCCATAAGGTTCGGGTATGCGAAGAGGCCGACGGAGGCATTTTCACGGTCCTTACCGGCCTTGTCCTTGAACTGGGTCATGCGGTTGAGCCAACCCATCCGGGCAACGCAGTTGAAAACCCATGCCAGCTCCGCATGCTGGTGCACGCGGCTCTGGTTGAAAACGATGTTCTTTTTTGCATCGATGCCAGAAGCAAGGAAGGCTGCCGTGACCTCACGTGTATTGCGCATGAGTTCGGCCGGCCCGCCCCAGACGGAGATGGGAGGGGTAATCGCATGCTGGTCGACAACACAGTAGATGCACTTGCTGCTTTCCTGCAAAGCAACCCAGCGACGGATCGCGCCGAGATAGTTGCCAAGATGCAGGTTGCCGGTAGGCTGGACACCGGAAAAGACGAGCGGTTCAAACGTGCTCATAAAATCGTCCTTGATCGTTCGGGGATCGGGCTTGCAGGCTCCGACAGCAATGAAACCGAGCTTTTGGCAGAGGGAGACGCTCTATTCAAGCCCAATCGATACCAACCTTCATTTGAGCTCCAGCAGATCCCATTTATTACCGTAGAGGTCTTCGAACACTGCGACGCTGCCATAGGGCTCATGGCGGGGCTCTTCAAGAAAATGTATGCCCGCCTTCACCATCTTCGCGTAGTCCACCGGGAAATCATCGGTATGCAGAAACAGTGCAACGCGTCCGCCCGTCTGGTTGCCGATTCTGGCCTTCTGTGTATCGTCATCCGCTTTTGCCAGCAACAGCCGGGCCCCAATACCCTCGGGCGCGACGACAACCCAACGTTTTGTTTCGGAGAGCGCCGTATCGTCGACAAGCGAAAAGCCGAGCATCTGGGTGTACCAGGCAATCGCCTCGTCATAATCGCGCACGACAAGTGTAACCATGCCGATAAACCGGCTCACGACGCGTCCTCAGGCGCTTTTTTTCCCCGTTTCACGTTCCGGCGGATCATTCCGAGGCTGGCCCCACCTGTACCGAAAGCGAGCGCAAAGTAGAGGACCATCGACAATCCGACCAGCGTGACGATTGCAATGGCCTGCGTACGGAGAGGCGCATGTGGCTCCAGTGCCGGGCCCATCCAGCGAATTGCGTAATAGAGTGCAAGGCCCATGAGTCCGGCGGAAACAACCAGCCGCGGGATGCGAGTAAGCAAAGGCATGTCGCGCCCCCAATGTCCGCGCCAGACGAGGGTAACGAAAAGCAGGATTGCGTTTGTCCACCCGGCGACGATCTCGGCCGTTGCAATGCCGGTCTCTGCCATGATCGGGAACAGCGTCAGTGCGAGACTGACGTTTACAATGACGGCGATGGCCGCAAAGATCATCGGTGTGCGGGTATCTTCGCGGGCGAAAAATCCCGGCAAGAAAGCTTTGATCAAGACGAATGCCGGCAGGCCAAGCCCGTAGATCGCCAGGATATTGCCGACAGTGTGCGTCGATGCGGTGGAGAAATTGCCGCGTTCGTACAGCATCCGAACGATCGGTTCGGACATTACCAACAGTGCCGCAGCAGCAGGAAGCGTAAGAAACAGTGTGAACTCGACCGAGCGGTTCTGCAGACTACCGGCTTCCTTCAGATTTCCTGAGCGCAGCGCACGCGCCAATTCGGGCAGGAGAACCGTCGCGACCGCTATGCCGACGACGCCGAGCGGCAATTGATAGATACGGTCAGCATAGGCCAGAGACGAGATGGCGCCCGATTTGGCTGACGCGATGTTCGTGTTGATCAACAGATTGATTTGGGTGATGCCGCCAGTTACGGCGGCGGGGAAAGCCAGTATCAGCAGGCGTTTGACGTTGGCGGTTATACGGGGCAAGCGGAATCCGATGGAAATGCCGGCGTTACGCACCGCAAACCAGACAATGGCTAGCTGAACCACGCCGGAGACCATGACACCCCAGGACAGCGCATAGCCTACCGCCCTGCCGTCTTCGCCCCTCCACCAGGCATAGCCGAGCACGCCGATAAGAATGACATTCAGGAAAACTGGAGCGATCGCCGCAGCGAAATAGCGATGCAGGGAATTGAGCATCCCGCTCATCATGGCGGCGAGCGACATGCAGGCGAGGTAGGGGAACATGATGATGGCCATCGATACGGTGTTATCGAACTTCATCGGATCAGCCACGAAGCCCGGAGCTATGACGAAGCGTACGATCAGCGGCATTGACAGTTCCATAAGGATCGTCAGGCCGAGCAGCACGGTAAAAAGGACCCCGAATACCTCTTCGGAAAAGCGGCGCGCTCCATCGAGCCCGTTGGCTTCGATTTCCTTGGCGAACAAGGGCACGAAAGCAGAGTTGAACGCACCTTCCGCGAAAAGCCGCCGGAAGGTGTTAGGAAAACGGAAGGCGGCATTGAAAGCGTCGGCGACAGGTCCTGTGCCCAGCGCAGAGGCCATCAGCATTTCGCGCGTGAAACCGAAGACGCGGCTCATCAACGTGCCGGACGCAACCGTCGCAAATTTCTTGACCAAGCTCATTTAGAGCCCTTTCCGGCCATATTGGCCGTGTTCTGTTTCTCGGCTGTCGAGGCAATCCACGCGAAGGCTCTATTCAGCCGTCATGAGGATGTTTTGCCGTTGCGGCTGGGCGGTCGTGATGTCACCTTCACCAAACAGCGCAAGCAGCTTCTTGCGAATACGGTTCTGGCGTGTCGTATTGGTGATCTGGTGACCGACGAGATCAGTAACATAGAACACATCGATGACCTTTTCACCGAAGGTCGTTACGTGCGCAGAGGCAATATCGAGTGAGAGATCGGAGATAGTACCGGTTATCTCAGATAGAAGACCGGGACGGTCCAGGCCCTCCACTTCGATGACCGTGAATTTGTTGGACAGCGTATTGTTGATCTCGACACGCGGCGTGATGCGGAAGGCCTTGACCGCGCGTTTCGGTTTCGTGCGGCTTGCCAACATCTCAGGCAGGTACGATTTGCCGGAAAGCACATCTTCGATCAGGCGTCCGACGCGCATGGCCCGCCGCCGTTCATCATCGTCGGTCGGGAATTCGCGGCTTATGAGGATGGTATCAAGTGCGCGCCCGTCGCTGGTCGTGAATATCTGCGCATCGACGATGTTGGCGCCGGCCCCGGCGCAGGCGCCCGCTATGATTGAAAGCAAACGCGGATGGTCGGGGGACAACACGGTAATCTCTGTCACACCCTCGAAATCATGGGTTTTTACCATGGTGGCGAGTGCTTTGCCGCTGGCATCGGTCTCGCGCACGAAATTGGCGTGGCGAACCTGGTCTTCGAGGCTGACCGTCAACAGGTAGTTTTGATAATGCAATGCAAGATATGACTGGCGCTCAATCTGCGGCCAGGATGACAGCGCATTGTCGAGCTGGGTGCGGGCGTGATCGGTGCGCTCTTTGCGGGAGACTTCCGAAAATCCGCCAGTCAGCATCAATTCCGTTTCGTAAAAGAGATTACGTAGCAATTGGCCTTTCCAGCCATTCCAAACCCCGGGTCCGACTGCCTTGATATCGCAGATGGTCAAAACCAGCAGCAGCTTCATCCGGTCGAGGGTTTGGACAATTTCAGCGAAATCTTCGATGGTCTTGCGGTCGTTCAAATCGCGAGACTGTGCCACTCTACTCATCGTCAAATGCTGTTCGACGAGCCAGGCAACGGTTTCAGTGTCGGCCTGGGAAAGGCCCAGGCGCGGGCAAATCCGCCGGGCGATCCTCGCACCGGCAATGGAGTGGTCTTCCGGCCTTCCCTTGGCAATATCATGAAGAAGTAGCGCCACGTAGAGGACCTGCCGGTCTTTTTTCAAACCGGGCATGATCTGATTGGCAAGAGGATGTTCCTGGCCGAGATCACCGTGGTCGATTTCCGACATGACTGCGATACAGCGTAACAAATGTTCATCGACAGTATAGTGATGATACATGTTGAATTGCATCATCGCGACGACCTTGCCGAAATCGGGAATAAATTTGCCAAGTACGCCGGATTCATTCATTCGCCGCAGGATAAGCTCGGGGTTGCGCTCCGAGGTCAGCACTTCCAGAAAAAGCCTGTTCGCTTCAGGATTTTCCCGCAGATCAGCTTTTATCAGCGACAGAGAACGCGACACCAATTGCATGGCGTCCGGGTGGAACTCCAGGCCATGCTGGTCCGCCAGCCGAAACAGACGGATTATATTGACTGGGTCTTTCCGGAAGACGTCGTCATTGGCGATGGTGATGCGGTGATTGTCGACGACGAAATCACTCGTGCCGGGAAGTTTTCGCTTGCGGCGCGAAAACGTGAGGAAAATCCGGTTGAAACCGGGGACATGCTTGGCTTGCTCCTCTTCCAAAGCGGCGCAGATGATGCGTGTAAGATCACCGACTTCCTTAGCGATGAGGAAGTAGTGTTTCATGAACCGCTCCACGTCACGCAGACCGGGATGGGCGGTGTAGCCTAGCCGCCGTGCGATCTCGCCCTGGATATCGAACGAAAGGCGTTCCTCTGCCTTGCCCGTCAAGAAATGCATATGGCAACGCACAGCCCAAAGCAGATCTTCCGCCTTACGGAAGATCTTGTGTTCCGCACGAGAAAGAACGCCGAGGTCGACCAGTTCATCACTCGTTTTCACCCGGTAGTAATATTTTGCAATCCAGAACAGTGTGTGCAGATCGCGCTGGCCGCCCTTGCCCTCTTTGACGTTTGGCTCGACCAGATACCGCGTCTCGCCCGCCTTGCGGTGACGCGCGTCACGTTCGGCGAGCTTGGCCTCGATGAAAGCGGGCCCGGTACCCTTGACCACCTCGTCATCGAAGCGTTGCACCAGTTTGGCGAAAAGGTCTTCATTCCCGCACAGGTAACGGGCTTCCAGGATGCTGGTACGGATCGTCATATCGCCCAGCGACTGGCGGATGGACTCATCCAGATTACGCGTCGCGTGGCCGACTTTGAGACCGGCGTCCCACAGCATGTACAGAATGTATTCGACAACTTGCTCGCCCCAAGGTGTCTGTTTGTAAGGCAGTAAGAACAACAGATCGATATCGGAACCGGGTGCCAGTCCCCCGCGACCGTAACCGCCAACCGCCACGACCGTCATCCGTTCCGCTGTAGATGGATTCACAGCGGGATAGACGTGGGTAATTGCGAAGTCATAGAGCGCAGAGATGATCTGGTCCATCAGATAGGAAAGCCGCATGGAGCAGTGTGTCCCGCTGGCGTCCTTCATCAGCATGTCTTCCGCCGACTTGCGACCAGTGGCCAGCGTCTGTTTCACAAGCTGCAACACGTCGTTACGTTCGACGGTGGCGGTGCCTAGTTTGTTCGTTGACGTGACCAACTCTTCAAATTGGCGATGAAGCTTGGCCGGGTTGACGATCTGTTCCAGTTTCAGGTCTGAAGCGCTCATGAATACGTCTTTATGGATAATGGCCGCACGCTATAGCGCGAATTTGCTTCAAACGAAACGATTACATTTGGCGTGTTTGATATAGACGCCATTCAAGATGTCGTGTTCGCGACGAGGCCCTTCAGCCGGTAGAGTGCTTCCAGCGCTTCACGCGGTGTCATCTCGTCCGGATTGATGGTGGAGATGGCTGCGAGCAGGCCACTGTCCCTACCCTGGACAGGCTTGGGTGCCTGGCGCTTCACTTCAACGGAAAACAGCGGCAAGTCGTCGATCAGCTTGTCGGCCTTGCCAGAGGTTTCTCCCGCTTCGAGCTGATGCAGCACGTCGCGGGCGCGGTTGACAACAGCTTCCGGCAGACCAGCCAAACGAGCTACTTGCACACCATATGATCGGTCAGCAGCCCCCTTGGCGACCTCATGCAGGAACACGACATCGCCGTCCCATTCCTTCACGCGCATGGTCACGTTGCTGAGCCGTTCGAGTTTTTCTGAAAGTGCGGTCATCTCGTGGAAGTGCGTCGCAAAAATCGCCCGGCATTGGTTCTTTTCATGCAAGTATTCGACCGCGGCCCATGCAATCGAAAGGCCGTCGAAGGTAGCGGTACCGCGGCCGATTTCATCGAGGATGACAAGCGAACGATCGCTGGCCTGGTTGAGAATGGCGGCGGTCTCGACCATTTCCACCATGAAGGTAGAACGCCCCCGCGCAAGATCGTCTGAAGCGCCGACGCGGGAGAACAAACGATCCACAATGCCGATATGAGCAGAGCCGGCCGGAACGAACGAACCCATCTGCGCGAGAATCGCAATCAATGCGTTCTGACGCAGAAAGGTCGACTTGCCGCCCATGTTCGGGCCGGTCAGCAGCCATATTGCTCCCTTGCCGGGCCCTTCTGGAGAAAGATCGCAGTCATTGGCAACAAAGGGAGCGGCCGCTTGCCGACGGAGGGATTGCTCGACGACCGGGTGCCGTCCGGCCACAATCTCGAATGCTAGGCTGTCATCGACCAGCGGTCGGCAGTAGCCTTGCTCTTCGGCGAGCACCGCTAAAGATATAGAGACGTCAAGGGCCGCCAGCGCCGCAGCGCCTGCGCGAATAGTGTCGGCGTTGGTCACGGTCTCATTGGTCAAGGCGTCGAAGACGCCAAGCTCGATTGCAAGCGCGCGTTCGGCGGCATTTGCTATTTTTGTCTCAAGCTCCGCCAGTTCCGTCGTCGTAAACCGCATCGCGTTGGCAATGGTCTGACGGTGAATGAACTTGCTCTTGGCTTCATCCGTATCGGTCATGACCGAGGCATTGTTGGCGGTCACTTCGATGAAATACCCCAGCACATTATTGTGTTTGATCTTCAGCGATCTGACGCCCGTCGTTTCCATATAGTCGGCTTGCAGACCGGCGATGATGCGGCGCGAATGATCCCGCAGTGCTCGCATTTCATCAAGCTCGGCATGGTATCCTGGCCGGACGAACCCACCGTCGCGTTTGAGAAGCGGCAGCTCGTCTGCAAGCGCCCTGTCAAGGTGTGCGGCCAATTCCAGCGGCAATTGGCGAAGACAGTCTCTCACCCGCCCGAGTTCTGCCGGCAGTTCTTCACGCTCCAACAATTGTGCGATATCGCCGGCCGCTTCAAGGCCGCGGGCGAGTGCGCCCAGATCGCGCGGACCGCCGCGACCGACTGCGAGCCGCGACAGGGCGCGGGGCATATCGGGCACGCCTTTCAGCGCTTCACGCGCCAAATCGGCCGTCGGTTGGCGAAGGAGGAAAAACGAGATCGAATCCAATCGTTCCGCGATCGCTGCCGGATCAGTCAGAGGTGAGGTCAACCGTTCCGCCAGGAGCCGCGCCCCGCTACCTGTCACCGTTCTGTCGATCGCTCGGAGCAGACTTCCTTCCCGTTTTCCAGAAAGCGTGCGCAGAAGTTCAAGATTGGCGCGCGTTGCGGGGTCAATAAAAAGCGAAGAACCTTCCGACTCCCGCTCAGGCCGCATCAGCGGCGGGCGCTCGGCAATCTGTGTCTTTTCGACATAGGCGATAGCGCCGGAAATGGCTGAAAGCTCGGCACGCGAGAATTGACCAAATCCGTCCAGGGTGCTGACGTCGAAATAGCGCTGAATACGGCTTTCCGCCGTAGCGCTGTCAAACAAACTCGGCGGCTGCGGACTAACCGCGCGGCCGATGACGTCGAAGATCGGGCGCATTTCCAGATCATGAAATACCGGATCTGCGACAATCAATTCGCGTGGATCCACACGCAGGATGTCTGCGAGCAACCGATCAGGATCCGTTTCGCTGACCCGGAATGTGCCGGTTGATATGTCAATCCAGGCAAGCGCAAAATGACCTTTATCCGAACCCTTCACCCGCCCGAGCGTCATCAAATAATTGGCTTCGGATGGGTCGAGCAGTTTTTCCTCGGTAATCGTGCCGGGCGTCACCAATCGAACGACATCACGTTTGACGACGGACTTTGCCCCACGTTTCCGGGCCTCCGCAGGATCTTCAATCTGTTCGCATACCGCCACGCGAAAGCCGCGCGCGATCAGCTTCTGCAGATAGTCGTCGGCGGCGTGAACAGGTACGCCGCACATGGGAATATCGTCGCCGAGATGCTTTCCGCGCTTCGTAAGCGTGATGCCGAGTGCGCGCGATGCCTCGACCGCATCATCGAAAAACAATTCATAGAAATCGCCCATACGATAGAACAAGAGACTATCGGGGTTCGTCGCCTTGATTTCGATATACTGCTCCATCATCGGCGTGGGACGCGCCGATATGTCGACGTCATAAGGGGGCTGTTCGATGATGGCTGCCAGTTCGGCCAAGACGCTCTCCTGATTTCGATCAGGAGCAATCTATTCGCTAACGGGGAATTTACACACCTCTTCCGAGTTCATCCATGGCTTTTCTCCACAGATGATCGGTCCAAGTCGAACGTCTCTAGACGAAGCGCTTGGCTTCAGCGGCGTAATGGCTGACATAGCGTTCCGAAATACGGCTGACTGGCAAAATAATGAAGACATCGGTTGTACCAAAGTCGTGGTCGACCACCGCGCCATCGCCAATCATCGCGCCAAGCCTTAAATAGCCCTTGATCAACGGCGGCATGGCGAAGAGGGCAACTTTCGGATTGATCGCTTCATTCGGAACAAGATCCATCGCATGGTAAAGCGCGGGCAAGGCGCGAACGTCCCAGTCGGGTGTCGCACGGCAATTGTGCTGCAGAAAGGACAAAGGCAGCGCGTGTGCGGCGGGAACTGTTCCCTGGAAGGATGCACAACCGAACATCACGCCAATCGAGTGATGGCGGCAATAGGTCCAGATACCTTGCCAGAGCAATTCGACCGTCCGTTTTGACCGGTATTCCGGGAGGACACAGGAGCGGCCGAGCTCAAGAAAGCGCAATTCCGGCTTGGCACTAACCAGCCTTTCGATCGAAAATTCGCTGGCTGAGTAAAAACCGCCGGTTTCGAAAGCTTTTTCGGAGCGCAACAGCCGATAGGTACCTACAATCTGCTTGTGTTTTGGGCCGGCAATTGAGGTGTCATAGACAAGGAGATGATCGCAAAAGGGATCGAAACGGTCTGCATCACGCTGCTCCATCATGGCAGAGCCTTTGGCACCCAATTCGTCAAAAAAAACCTTGAAACGCAGTTGTTGTGACGAAGCTATTTCATCCTCCGATTGTGCAAGGCAAACCTCCATCGTGCCGATGCGGCCAAGCACCGACGCAAGGTGTGGCGCCGTAAACGGCGAGGGAGTTGAATCAACCTGCGACATCATCTGTTGATCTTTAGTGATTGAAGCAGGCTCAAGCAAGGCGATGGTCATATCGATTTGGCTCATCCAGGAGATTTATCGGTATTCGTTCGTTCGTTGAATACAACAATTGGATGACGGCTACATGACGCGACAATGGGCTAATTACCCAGGTTCATTTCAATTTTTGCCGGTTTGCCCGCCGCCCGTCCGCCGGTCGCGCTGCCATACAAAAAATTCCTCGATCACAACTAATGCTGCGCCAACCGAAATGTAGGCGTCAGCGAGATTGAAGACGGCAAAGGACCATGATGGCAGGTGGAAAAGAAAATAATCTATGACATACCCATGCAGGATGCGGTCGATGAGATTGCCGATCGCACCCCCAATGATAAGGGCAAAACCAAACCGTGAAATCCAGCGCGTGGACGCCGTGCTCCACCACAGATAACTGACAAAAGAAATCACGATGATCGTCAGGGCGATCAGGGCCGTATCTCCGAACCCACTCAACATCGAAAAGGCGATTCCGTCATTGTGCACGCGAAACAACGCGAAAAAAGGTAAGAGATCGATTTGCTGCTGATAGTCCATGCCAGTCTCGACGAAATACTTGACGATCTGATCACTGACCACGGCGAAGGCAATGATGGCCAGAAGACTGTAAATTGCTTTGCTTTTCATAGATCCATTTTCTCAAGCTTCGGGGGCAAGTTTCAATGCGTCGCGTCGGATTTCGAACAACATGACGCCAGTCGCAATGGCGAGATTGAGCGAATCGGCACGGCCCTCCTGCGGAATACGCGCGAGCTTGTCGCACGATGAAGCCAATTGATCCGGCAAGCCTTGTTGCTCGTTTCCCATCAACAAAACGACTGGTTTATTGGCATAAGGGATCGTTCGATAGTCGATGGCACCTTTCAGGTGCGTTCCGACAACGAGCCCGGGGAAACCTTTTCGCCAGGAAAGGAACTCGGCTTCAGTCGCACGTATGACAGGCATTGCAAAAACCGAACCCATCGTGGCCCGGATCGTTTCCAGCGAGAACGGATCAGTGGTATCCCCAATGAGTATGATGCCTTTTGCGCCCGCTGCGTCCGCGGTTCGAATAATTGTGCCGAGATTTCCGGGATCGCGCACACGGTCAAGCGCCACATAGACCTCGCTGCCTTGCGGTTTGATCGCCGGCAAGGACTGCACCTTCTGTTCGAAAACACCGACAACCATTTGCGGGTTATCGCGACGCGTTATGGCAGCAATGACTTTTTCGCTGACCTCAAGAACATCGCCACCCTTGGCGATCGTGCGCGCGGCAATCGGTTCGACCAGTGAATTGCCCTTGCCTGCCTTTGAGTAGACCAGGGTCTTGATGATCCAGCCCAGGTCAAGGGCATCGATGACGAGTTTCAGTCCTTCGGCCAGGAAAACACCTTGCTGGTCACGGTATTTTTTGATCGCCAGCGCACGCAAATCCTTGACGATCGGATTGGTCAGGCTGGTGACCTCCTTGACCCTGCCAGGGCGAACCAGTCCGTTGTCGCGCCGGTGATCATCCTGTTTGGTCATCAAGCGCTCCAGCGGCTGAAAAGAGACGTGGAAAGGGCACGATCGGATGAGCGTTCCCGCAGGATAAGTTCGCCTGACTCAACCTTTCCTCCAAGCCCGGTAAAAGCATCGCGCATCAACTCGTGGATCGCAAAAAACGAAGCGCGAATCGAATAGGCGGTCAGAACCACCGCGAGTGGATTGGGCGTGAGAATCGAGCGGCAAAGATCGACCATATCCGGCAGGTTGTCGAACAGCTGCCACACTTCACCATTGGGCCCACGTCCATAGGCGGGCGGGTCAAGAAGAATGATGTCGTAGCCACTGCCTCGCCGCTCTTCGCGTGCGACGAATTTCATCGCGTCTTCGCATATCCAGCGAATGGGTTTGCCTGAGAGCCCTGCCATCTCCTGGTTTTCCCGCGCCCAGACAATAGCTTTCTTCGACGCGTCAACATGCGTTACCTCGGCGCCCGCTCGCGCCGCCACCAGGGACGCGACTCCTGTGTAACCGAAGAGATTAAGTACCTTGACCGGGCGTTTGGCGTTGCGGATCAGCTGGTCCATGTGAGACCAATGCGTGCCTTGTTCGGGGAAAACGCCGACGTGCCGAAACGACGTGAAACGCCCGAAAAACGGGATGCCGTCAAAGGCAAGTGGCCAGGTCTCGCCGAGCGGAACTTTAGGAAAATGCCAACGTCCGACACCCTCTTCATCCGTATTGCCGGTGAATATCGCGTCGGCCTTGTCCCACTCCGTTTTGTCCCAGGCAGGGTGCCAGATTGCCTGACCTTCCGGGCGCACGATGCGGTAGGCGCCGTATTGTTCCAGCTTGATGCCATTGCCGCTGTCAAGCAGGGCATAGTCGTCGGAAGGTGAGGTTTCGAGGATGAGGCCGGTTCGTTCCTGTGGGCGTATGCCGGTACGGCGAGTCGAAACGCGCTTTGGAGCCGGTTCCAAACGTGGCGCGGATTTTTGCCGAGGATCGCTATCGGTGGAGCGGGGGACTTTGGCAAATTGCGGCCGCGGCTTCACTGCGGGCTGCCGATGCGCCGCTCCTTGCGAAGCGCTCGTTTTGGAACCGGCCCCTTTTGCCTTCCTGATTTTTCCGCCAGACGATTTCAAGCCGTGCACCCTCGTGGTTGATTGGATGTTTCCTATGGCAAGAGAAGGGAAGGCGAAAGCAAAAACGCTCAGGCGGAAGCCGAGATCGCCCTTTCATAGATCAAAATGCCCGCTGCAAGGTCTTCCAGAGCGGCGCCAACCGACTTGAACAACGTGATTTCGCTCGCGGATTGACGCCCTTTGATCGTGCCGCGCGTCAGGTCAAAAAGATCGCCGATGACATGGCTTTCATTGACGACGCCCGCCTTGATCGGTTGCACGATATCACCACCCTCTTTCAGTGCACCGTCCTTGGTATCAACAAAAACGCGCGCCCGTTTGACGCATTCGTCGTCGCTTTCGCGCATGGAAGGCGTGAATGCTCCAATCAGATCCACATGGGCGCCGGACTTCAAATGCTTGCCAAGGATCAACGGTTCAGTGGAAAGCGTGCCCGCAGTTATGATATCGGCTTCGGCTATTGCCTCATCCTTGTCGTTCACTGCCTCGGCATTGAAGCCATCCGCAGCGAGTTCTGCGGCTACTTTCTCGGCACCGGCGAAGTTGCGGTTCCAGATGGAGATCTTCGTGATAGGACGGATGGCACTGTGCGCGCGTGCAAGAAAACTGGAAAGCGCGCCGGCTCCGAGCACCACGAGATTGGAAGCATCTTCACGAGCCAGGTACCGCGCCGCGAGTGCCGATGCACCGGCAGTGCGCCATAGGGTAAGGCGCTGTCCGTCAATGAGCGCCTGTGGTTCGCCGGTCTTGCCCTCAAGCAAAAGATACACACCCATAACGGCTGGCTTCGAGATTGCACCATTGTCCGGGGAAACGGTAACGATCTTCACGCCCATATAGCCTTTTGAGGAATCCCCCAAGGCATTGAAGTCGGACCAGGCAGGCATCAGCAGCATCGTGGAAGCGGCGCCATCCGGGCGAGCGACGGTGTGGTGATGGCGAACAGGCTGGATCACTCCCTGACGGAAAGCCTGTTCGAGCGCGTCGATCATATCCGGCCACTTCAATAGCCCATCGACCTCGGCCGGGGAGATCAGTTTCATTTCATATCCTTGCGGTTGTTTAATGGAGTGAAGGAAGGTTTGGCGTAGACGGTGTCTCGGCTGACGCCTTGCGGGCTTCCTTGCGCAGTAACTCAGCTTCAAGCTTGCGCTGACGAGCAAGTTTTCGATGTTTGCCCTGATTATACCAAGTTGCCAAGCTCCCAAGGATCAAGCCGAGGATGAGGGAGGCAAACAGCCAGACAAACAGCGGCGCAGAGTAGGAGAGGGCAGGATTGCCTGGGTTAAAAGGATCGATGGTGAATGATATCGCCGCGCGATTGGCCACTGACAAGGCGATCAGAATGACGGCGAGCGGCACCAGAATGAGGACAATGACAATACGATTGATCATATTTCTCTCCTGCAACGCCGATGCTCGGGGGACGCGTCCCTAGCCGTTGCCATTCAGCCTGTCGCGCAATTCTTTGCCGGTCTTGAAGAAAGGGACCCATTTTTCCTCGACGTCGACGCTCTCGCCGGTGCGCGGGTTACGTCCGCTGCGCGCTGGGCGGTTCTTGACGGAAAATGCACCGAAGCCACGCAGCTCGACCCGATTGCCCTCGGCCAGCGCATCGGTGATCTCGTCAAAGATGGCGCCGACGATGTTTTCCACATCACGCTGAAACAAATGCGGATTGCGGTTAGCAATGATCTGCACGAGCTCTGATTTGATCACAGCAAAATCCCTTCCGGTTCAAGATCAGGAGGACAAGGTCAAAAAGCACTAACCTGAATACTATGTCACTGATCTTATGAGTTTAATATCCTTATTGCGCGCCGACAGGCTTGCCGTCAACGTGCCAAACAGAAACGAGTCCGTCAAGGAACATGCGATCACCTGTCAATTCGCGCAGCACCCCTCCACTTTCTTCCGGAATACCGAGATATCTGGTCAGCATTTTCAGGGCCGAATGCGAAAAAAACATACCGAGGGAGGACTTCTCCACGGGCTTCCATTCGATGACTGGAAGCTTGGCATCGATACCCTTTGTTTTGAGCCAGGCGATTGCCCTGTCTTCGCCGCCAAGTTCGTCAATCAGTTTATTGGCAACTGCCTGGCGACCGGTAAAGACAGATCCGTCCGCCAGCGCCAGAGCTTGTTCATGCGTAAACTTGCGCCGCTCCTGAACCAGGCCGACAAACCAGTCATAGGAATCGATGATCATGCGATGGATCATCGCCTTTGCTTCGTCGCTGGCCGGATTGAAAAAATTGGGCTCTGCCTTAAGCGGGCTGGATTTGATCGTTTCGACTTTCACGCCTATCTTGGTCAAGAGCTCCGAAATATCAGGATATTGGAAAAGCACGCCAATGGAGCCGATAATCGAGGACTGGCGCGCCACGATGTGATCGCTCGCGCTCGCAATCATGTATCCGGCCGAAGCCGCCAGCGTTCCAACTTGGGCAACGACAGGCTTCTTCAAGGCAAGCTTGCGTACGGCCTCATAGATAGCTTCACCGCCGGCTGTTGTACCCCCCGGTGAATCGACTGAAAGGATCACGCCCTTGACCGCGGCGGAATCCTCCACTTCCTTCAGACGCTTAAGCAGTTCCTCGTTTTCAAAAATCGTGCCCTCAACGCGAACCTTGGCGATATGCGGCGCTGATCTACCGGAAAACCCATCGGAGCCAGCATTTAAAAAATAAAGTGAAATCAATGCAAGGGCGATGAGCAGGAGTGTGAACGCGCGCCAAAATGTCAATTTCCTGCGAAGCCGTCGTCTATCGATAATTGCGTCAGCAGCGTTTGCCATCGTCCTATCCATTCGCTCTCAAACCAGGGTCAGTTATTCTTTGCGATATCATTTCGCCCATGTCCAGACTTGCCGCCGGCACTTGCTCGGCAGTTTGGACCTTGTATCTCGTCAAACGACGGCATACTTGTTGCACCGAGTGCAACTTGTGTGACAGGTACTTGTCCATTTCATCGAAAAATAACCATATTGGCGTTCAACTAGCCATTATATTGTAATCGGTAAACACAACCAGACCTATGTCCATCGAAAGAAACGATACCCATGCGGGGCGCGATGCCACCGCCGACAGCGACCATCATGCTGCGGTCGCCCGGCAGTTCGCTGGCTCTGACAAAGACTCCATGGTGTTTCGTGCTGCGGAACGCCACTCTCGGCGCGTCCGGTTTTTGAAGTTTGCCTTGCCTGCTGTTGCGTTGATCGGTGCTGCTGTTTTCTCCTGGTTCACTTTCTTTTCCACATCGAGCGTGCCGAGCAATATTTCGCTTGATAATGCCGGGATGGAAAACGGTAAACTTGTCATGACCAACCCGAAACTTGACGGATTTACGAAGGACAAGCTTCCGTACAAAATGAGCGCCGTAAAGGCATTGCAGGACGTGGGCAACAGCAATGTCATCTCTCTGGAGGGGATTAGTGCGGAGCTTCCGATTGGCAAGGAACTGCGTGCGCAGGTCACTGCGAAATCGGGTGTATACGACAATGCGAACCGGCAGTTGAAGCTCGACAGCGCCATAAGCTTGACAACATCCGATGGCATTACTGCCCTGCTGCAATCAGCCAATATAGATATAGCTGGCAACACGATGTCGACTGACGATCCGGTCAGCGTAAAAAATAGCAAGTCGAGTATAACCGCGGACAGTATGCAAATTACCGAAAGCGGCAAGGTAATGACTTTTGAAAAGCGGGTAAGGCTTGTCATTCAGCCTACAAAGCTGCAAGAAGGTGACAAGGAAATCAAATCGTCAGAGTAACGTCTGGGGATTACTGCTGATTTCAAGGGAAATCCCGGATTTAGGAGAGAAGACGATGTCGTGCGGGGCAAAACTGATCAGCATTTCGACCGTTGCGTTGGGCCTGTTGGCATCGTCCATGATGATGGCTCCCGTCCTCGCCCAGGATGCTGCCACAGCAACAACCGGAATAAAATTGTCAGGCGACCAGCCGATCCAGATCGATGCTGACAAGCTTGTTGTACATGACAATGAGGGCACTGCTACCTTCACAGGCAATGTGACCGTCGTACAAGGTGCCACGCTTCTTAAAGCGGGTTCCATGATTGTTTATTACGTCAAAGGCGCCAAGAAAGACGCGACCGGCAAAGACACGACCGGTGCTGACGCGCCAAAAACCACGGGAGTGACCGGTGCCGGAGCCCAGGACATCGATCACCTGGAGGTCAACGACAAAGTCTACGTCAAATCCGAAGATCAGGTCGCCACTGGTGACCACGGCACTTTCGATATGAAAACGGAAGTGCTGGTTTTGACTGGTAACAAGGTTGTTCTTTCCCAAGGCGACAATGTTGCCGTCGGCTGCAAGCTGACAGCGCAGCTTAAAACGGGCGAGGCCCAGCTTGAAAGCTGCAAGAGTGGTCAGACAGGCCGGGTCTCTATCGTTGTTGCTCCCAAGAACGCGCCGAAGAACTGAGCCTATAGTGTCCTTGTTTTCGCGTCGCTCTTCAAGCAAGCTTTCCGCTCGGCCTGACTCTACCATCTCCCAGGAAATGCGTCCTGCCGACCCTGCGGCAGTCGACCGTATGAAAGGCACGCTTGTCGCACGTGGCATCACCAAGAGCTACAATGGCCGCCAGGTCGTCAACGGTGTTTCCTTTGGGGTGCGGGCCGGCGAAGCTGTTGGTATCCTGGGCCCCAATGGCGCTGGCAAGACGACATGTTTCTACATGGTGACTGGTCTGGTCCCGGTCGACAAGGGCACGATAGAAATCGATGGTTTCGACGTAACGACGATGCCGATGTATCGCCGTTCTCGGCTGGGCATCGGTTACCTGCCGCAGGAAGCCTCGATTTTCCGCGGTCTTTCGGTGGAAAACAATATCAAGGCCGTCCTTGAGGTTGTCGAGAAAGATCGGAGTGCTCGCGCTCAGGAGCTCGACTCGTTGCTTGAGGAATTTCACATCGCTCACCTGCGCAAGGCTCCCGCGCTTTCCCTGTCCGGTGGCGAACGCCGACGGCTGGAAATCGCCCGCGCCTTGGCGTCTCGCCCTAATTTCATGCTTCTGGACGAACCCTTTGCAGGTGTGGATCCGATTGCCGTTGCGGATATACAGCAACTGGTGCGTCATCTGACGGGTCGGGGCATTGGTGTGCTGATCACCGACCATAATGTCCGTGAGACCCTGAAGCTGATCGACAGGGCCTATATCATCCATGCGGGACAAGTGCTTACCCACGGTCGACCGGATGAAATTATTGCCAATCAGGACGTTCGACGGCTTTACCTTGGGGATCAGTTCAAGCTCTGATTTTCCCGTTTTCGCGACTTCAATCGCAAGAATTACCAATTTCTCTACGTCTTTAGATTGAAAATTGCCGCACCAACACGTTTTTCACTTGCTTATGATTGACAAGCAAGGATTGGGCCAGTTCTGTACAGATGCAAAGAAAATCGTACGGGAGTACCCGCGCCCACCATGGCACTGTCGGCAAAGCTCGATCTCAGGCAATCCCAGGCACTGGTAATGACGCCGCTGCTGATGCAGTCGATTCGACTGCTGCAGCTGACGCATGTCGAGCTCGAACAATTCATAGAGCAGGAGATCGAAAAGAACCCCCTGCTGGAGCGCGATGATACAACGGGCGAGCACTTTTCGCTTGATGATCGGGGCTTCAGCACCGATCGGATTTCCAGTGATGAACGCGAATTTGGCAGAGGAGCGGTGAGCACCGGTGCCGAAGCTGATAACCCTTTGGACGGGCAAGCCGATCATTGGCTGATGAGCGGTGAATCGACGAGTTCTGGTTCCATGTCGGATACATTTGATAGTTCTCTCGAGAACATCTTTCCCGACGATCCTGGGACACATGATTTTATTGCCGGCGATCTTGCTTCACAGTGGAAGTCGTCTTCCGGTGATGGCTATGTTTCAACCGGCGGCGAGGGATATAACCTTGAACAGGTAACAGCAACCCCGCGGACCCTTCGGGACCATGTCGCCGAGCAGATTATTTTCGCCTTTGCATCGGCCGGCGACCGTCTTATCGCCGCTGAGCTTGCCGATCATCTCGATGAGACAGGTTACTTGCGCGCTGACGTAGGCGAAATCGCCGCAAGGTTTGGTGCCGATGCCAGTCACATCGAGAAACTGATTGCAGTCTTGCAAGGGTTCGAGCCCACAGGGCTGTTCGCGCGCGACCTTGCGGAGTGCCTGTCACTCCAGTTGCGGGCAAAAAACCGCCTGGGCTCGAGCATGATAACCTTGTTGCAAAATCTCGATTTATTGGCCAAACGGGATTTTCACAGTCTCAAGAGACTTTGTCATGTCGGTGACGCGGATATTCTGGCTATGTTGCAGGAAATCCAGCATCTTGATCCAAAGCCTGGGACAGCCTTTTCCTCTGGTGTAGCGGATAGCATTGTGCCCGACGTACAGGTGGACACCGCGTCTGATGGAAGTTGGCGAATCGAGCTCAATCCCGATGCTCTGCCACGAGTGCTCATCAACAACAGCTACTATGCGACAATAGCGAAAACGAAAACCTCTCCCGCCGAGAAGACGTTTCTCAGCGAATGCTTGCAAAGTGCCAATTGGCTAACGCGTAGCCTTGATCAACGGGCACAAACAATTCTCAAGGTCGCCACTGAGATTGTTCGCCAGCAGGAACAATTTCTTCGTCACGGCGTTGCCTATCTGAAACCGCTCAACTTGCGCAATGTTGCCGACGCAATCGGTATGCACGAGTCTACGGTCAGCCGGGTCACAGCAAACAAGTACATGCTGACGAAGCGGGGGGTGTTCGAATTGCGGTATTTCTTCAATGCGGCGATCGCGGCAACCGAAGGCGGGGAGCAGCATTCATCGCAGTCGGTACGTCATCAGATCAAGCAGCTGATCGACGTGGAAACCCCTGACGACATTCTATCGGACGATACAATCGTGGATTTGTTGAAGGAGCAAGGGATCGAGATTGCACGGCGTACCGTCGCAAAATACCGAGAGGGGATGAATATTGCTTCCTCTGTGCAACGGCGGCGAGAAAAAAAAGCTCAGGCATCGGCGGGGAAGGGTGATGGAAAGTCTGGATTCATCCGGCACGTGGGTGTAGAATTTTGTTGAGTGGGTAATTGAACCGGACCGAAGAAGTCTGGTCATGGAGACAAGCGCCGGTAATTTGCAACAATTGAAGTGAAAGCGCACCTTTGAATGAAGAATCAGCAATCGAAAACGCGATGAAACGCTCGCACAGGTTGTACGGGATGTCTTTGCTCGCCTCCCCACAACAGTGTAGATTGGTTCGGGCAATGAAGAAATCGCAATGAAGGTGAGGTATCATGAGTCTGCGTGTATCTGGGAAACATATGGACATTGGTGACGCTTTCCGCATTCGTATTGAGGAGCGGATAGGGGAGATGGTCTCCAAATACTTCGATGGCGGATATACCGGTCATGTCACGGTGGAAAAGCAGGGATCTCGATTTATTGCCGACTGTCTTGTCCGCCTCGACACCGGTACGGTGCTGCAGGCGGCGGGCGAAGCGCAGGATCCATTGCTTGCGTTTGACGCAGCGGGTGAACGCGTGGACAAGCGTCTCCGGCGCTACAAGAGACGCCTGAAGTCGCATCAGGCTCCAGGTTCAAATGGGGTTTTCGATGATGTTTCGTACACGGTGATGGCGCCCGTACCGGATGATGATGAGGATATTCCGGAAGATTACGCGCCAACCATAGTTGCGGAGACGTCGATGGCGCTCAGAAGCATGAGTGTGGCTTCCGCGGTGGTGGAACTCGATTTGAAGGATAGTCCCGTCGTTGTTTTCCGAAACGCTGGCAGTACGCAGGTAAATATTGTATATCGCCGCGCCGATGGAAATATTGGCTGGATCGATCCATCGACAGTGGCGGGTGAAAACGTTGCTCCGACGTGAAGAAGCGGATTCATAGCGAATTTTGAACTTCCGCCCGCGTACGGTCGGTATGCGGGTGGTTTGGAAGGAAGAGAGATAATGGATCTGGGTGATCTCATTCAGCCCGACGCTGTCCTGCCCGCATTAAAAGTCAATTCCAAGAAGCAACTCTTGCAGATCATGTCGGAAAAGGCGGCCGCCCTGACCGGTCTGAGCGAACGAGAAGTATTTGACACGATCATACAGCGTGAACGCTTGGGTTCAACAGGCGTTGGCGACGGCATTGCCATTCCCCATGGAAAGATCAATAGTGTGAAGCGGATTGCCGGTGTTTTCGCTCAGCTCGAAACGCCCGTCGCTTTCGAAGCGCTGGACGACCAGCCGGTCGATATCGTGTTCCTGCTCTTGGCGCCAGAAAATGCCGGGGCCGATCATCTTAAAGCATTATCCCGCATTGCGCGCATGCTGCGTGATCCTGAGCGCATTGCAAAACTGCGCACCGCCCACGATGCGGGCCTGATCTACGAACTGCTGACATCGCCGCCAGCGTCTACCGCCGCCTGAATACTGTCTCATAAGCCGCCGTTTTTGAGCGGCTTATGAGGAGCGGCGGGTCTTGCGTCCGTAGAGTTCCAGTCGGTGATGGACGATATCATAGCCGAGCGACTTGGCGATCTCTTCCTGCAGTTTTTCAATCTTGTCTGACTTGAATTCAACTACCGCACCAGTATCGATATCGATCAGATGATCATGGTGTTCGCCGTGGGCCTGTTCGAAACGCGATGGTCCACCATTGAAGGCATGGCGATGGATGGCACCCATCTCTTCGAGCAGATTCATGGTCCTGTAAACGGTGGATAGAGAAATGCTGTCGTCGATCTCTATGGCACGATGGAAAATCTTCATCGCATCAGGGTGATCTTCGGTGGATGTCAGAATGTCGATAATAATCCGCCGAGGCCTGGTGATACGAACACCAGCCTTGCGCAGTTCTTTTTCATAGTCCGGCTTCTGATTCAATGCATGCTTCATAACGTCGACTATGCGCCAGATCGATGCCAGTTGCAAAGATTCTCAACTGGTAATCCGACTGCAAGGGAGCGCTTTAGCCTGAAACAAGACCGCCGCCCATGAATGTCATAGGCGGCAGGAGTGTAACAACGCCGAAGCTAGCGTTAGGGCGCGAGCACTTCGATAGTGACTTTGTGCTCACCCGTGGGCTCCAATGGAATGCCATTTTCCGCTTTTGTAAGCTTTTTACCGTTGACGGTGATCTTACCGGCACCCTTTGACGTCGCCTTGACTTCTATCGAATAGCGGGCCTCGCCGTTGCGCAGAACGAAATTGAAGCCGCTCCATTCCGAGGGAAGCGCAGGATCGACGAACAGCCTGTCATTTCGGCGACTGATACCGAGGATACCTTCTGTTGCCACCCGGTAGAGCCAGCCGGCGGACCCGGTGTACCAGGTCCAGCCGCCGCGTCCGCGCATAGGATCTACCGAATAAACGTCTGCGGCCACTACGTAAGGTTCCACACGATAAAACTCGGCCTTGTCCATCGTCAGCGAATGGTTGATGGGGTTTAGCTTCTTGAACCAGCGGTACGCTTCATCCGCATCGCCGAGCTTGGCCATCGCAAGAACTGCCCAAGTTGCGGCATGCGTATATTGCCCGCCATTTTCGCGTACACCGACCGGATAACTCTTGATATAGCCTGGATCATGTCGCGTTTTGTTGAAGGGGGGCGTGAACAGCTTGATGATATCGACTTCGTCGTCGATAAGATGCGTTGCGACCGAGTGCATGGCCCGCTTGCTTCGCTCTGGATCACCATAGCCGGATATGACGCTCCAGGATTGAGCGATCGAATCGATCTTGCACTCATCGCTCTTTTTCGAGCCAAGGGGAGCACCATCGTCAAAGTAGCCGCGACGATACCATTCGCCATCCCAACCGTCCTTCTCGAGAGCGGTTTTCAGACTTTCAATATGGGCCTCCCATCGCTGGATGCGTTCCTTGTCCTTGAAATGTCTTGCTATCGGCAAGACATCGCGCAAAGTGCTGATCAGGAACCACCCAAGCCATATGCTTTCGCCCTTGCCGTCCTCGCCGACGCGGTTCATGCCGTCGTTCCAATCGCCTGTCAGCATCAGCGGCAGGCCGTGGGAGCCTGTGCGGGCGACGGCGAGGTCAAGCGCGCGGGCTGCATGCTCATAGACGCTGACTTTCTCGTCAGAGATCGTCGGTTGGTAAAAGGCGTCATGCTCGCCGTTCTCGAGTGCTCTGCCTTCGATGAATGCGACTTGCTCATCCAGTATACTCATGTCGCCGGTCACCGAGGTGTAGTGGGCAATGGCATAGCCGAGCCAGACCACATCGTCAGAGATCTTCGTGCGAACGCCTGCGCCAGTGGTTGGCAACCACCAGTGTTGAACGTCGCCTTCCTTGAATTGACGGGCCGATACATTGAGAATTTGATGACGTGCGAGCGATGGATCCAGGACCAGCATGGATAGGGTATCCTGCAACTGGTCGCGGAAGCCAAAGGCGCCGCTCGCCTGGTAGAATGCCGAACGTGCCCAGATACGACAGGCGAGGCTCTGATAAGGCAGCCAGCGGTTCACCATGACATTGAAAGCGTCGTCCGGGGTGTCGACTTGCAATCCATCGAGGAAGTCTGTCCAGATCGCTCTCGAGGATGCGAGAGTGTCTTTGAACGGCCGCTTGCCATGGCTTGCAAGAATCTCGCGGGCCTCCTCGCGGCTGCCGGCATCGCCCATGTAGAAGACCAGCTCCTGCGTTTCACCCGCGGCGACTTTGATATCGACGGCCAGTGCAGCACAGGGATCGCCGCCGGCTTCGACCAGGTTTGACAGCATCCTTGCCTGAAGCACCGCATCTGGACGATCCACAGAACCGAGGGCTCCGAAGAACTCAGCACGGTCGGCTGTATAGGACTGCGGCTTTACACTGGCAGCATAGAACGCCACACGCTCCCGCCGGTCCGTGCCGTATGGATTACGGGCAAACAAAACGCCCGTTTCAGGATCGCACGACGGCACGATGAACGGCGCGGTTTTTGCCCGGGCATTGCCTAGCACCCATTCAACAAAGCCGTAAACACGAAGTTGCTTGGCAGTACCGCCATTATTCGTGATCTTGAGGCTCGACAGGCGAACGGGCCGGTCAGGATCGATCGTATGTGTGAGTTCAAGTCCTACATTGCCGTGACGCGAACCGAAGATCGAATAGCCCTGTCCATGGCGGGTCTCGTACTGGACGGAGGGATCGCGGAGCACCGACGCCGTCGGTGAGAACGCGGTGTTCTTATCCGTATCCACCACGTAAATCGCCTCACCGGACCGGTTGATGACCGGATCGTTCGACCACTGTGTCAGCTGATAGTCACGGCTATTGCCGGACCAGGTAAAACCTGCGCCTTCGGCTGATACGTGAAAGCCAAAATTCGGGTTGGAAATCACATTGATCCAGGGCTGTGGGGTGCTGCCCAATCCACCAAGACGAACGACATACTCGCCGTTCTTCATGTCGAAGCCGCCAAACCCGTTCCAGAATGACAGATCGTCTGCAGAAATCTTGGGGCGCCGTTTGTTCATGAGCTGCGTTGGCGCAGGCGCGATTCCCCGCAAATCGCTGTTTTCAATGTCACCGGCTATGATGGATTTGCCCCTGGTTTCCGTGATCGGGACCAGATCAGCACTTAGACCTTCCATGCGTTTCAGCTGCTCGGAAAGCGAACCATTTTGCGCGTGCAGGACAATGCGGGCCGCAGCCAGAAGTGTGTTGTAACTGGCGTCACTCATTTGATCCTTACGCACCGCAAAGATGTGGACACGCGGTCCAAGCTGAGCGCCCCGGGCCCGGCTATTTTCGCAGATCGCCTCCAAGCCGCGCTGGAAATCCTGTGCGTAGGAGAAGGAACGTTCATTGATGACGACAACATCGACAACAAGACCCTTGGCGCGCCAATACTCGTGCGCTTTCAACAGATTCCTCAGGGTTTCCATATCGGCTTCATCATCGATGCGCAGCGCAAGGATCGGGAAGTCACCGGAGATCGACATGGGCCAGAGCTCGGATTGACTGCCGAGACCGTTTGCGATGTTTTCCGACGGCATGCGCAGTGCCTTGTCGGGATAGATCAGGCTGGTTGCGACACGCTGGAATTCAGCGGCCTCGTCAGGATTGATGCCGATGTGGTGGAGGCGAACCTGCGAGCTCGTCCATGACAGCGAGAATTCACGAGTAAAGCAATCCGGATGGCGGAAGCGGGAGACGACCTCTTCAAGCTCTTGACGATTTGGGCGGACGAGAGTCCAGAATACCAGTGTTACTTTCTTGTGCGCGGGAACGCGGACACGGCAACGCAGCGAAGCGATGGGATCGAGTACGAAACCATGACTGCCACTGAGGGTTGCACCGTCGTCGAAGGCCGCCGGATTGCGCAGAGTGCGTCCGCGCCCGATAAAGTTCCGCCGGTCTGTTTCGGCCTGAATTTCACGCATCGCACCAGAACTGTCACTTACGACATGCGCCACATGGATATCCGGATCGTCACTGCCCCGCTTGCGGCGTGTGGCATAGATCGCATCGCCACGCTTGTCGATCTCGGTTTCCACGAACATCTTGGCAAAGGCCGGGTGAGCAGTATCCGTATCGTCATTCGTCAATACCAGCTCTGCGTAAGAGGTGACTTCAATGATGCGATCTTTGGTGCCCGTGTTGGTGATAACGATGCGGCGGCCCTCGCCATCGGAATCCGAGGCAACGATGGTCTCTACGGTGGTATGGAGCGTGCCAATCTCCTTGACGAATTCCGCCTTGTAGTCGGCAAAGATGGTGGTGCTCTTCTCGCCCGCAACCCGCACTGGATCGCCTGTTGCTGACCACCATTCGCCATTTTCGAGATCCCGCAGGAACAGGAACGTACCATAGCCACTTTCGAGTGGATCGGGTTGGAAACGCGTAATGGCAAGGCCATTCCACCGGCTGTACCCGCCGCCATTGGCAGTCACCATGACCGAATAATGTCCATTCGACATTATTTGCGTTGCGTTTGGCGCGCTCAACGGATTCTGGATGAAGCGGATAGAGGCGGTTTCTTCCGAGCTCTCCACCGCCTTGCGCATCGGGTTCTCTGCTTTGGCTTGCAGAACCGGTATTTCGCGTGGAGCTTTCTCCTGCAAAAGCAGCTCGGCAGCTTCGATGACAGGATCCGCGTGGAAACGCTCACGCATTCGACCTTCGAACACAACATTGTTGACGGCAACGATCGACATACCGTGATGGTGGGCCATGTAATTGCGGACCACGGCATATTCTTCATCTTCGCGGACGCGTGACTTGGTAAAGTCCACGGCGTCGTAAAAACCATACTGTCCCAGTGCGCCCATGGCGCGCAGACGTTGCAGATTCTTGACAGCGGCTGCCGGTTGATACTGGCTGGCCATAATGCTGGCATACGGCGCCACGACGTAATTTTTCGAAAGGCCACGCTTGAGGCCGAGTGTCGGAACGCCGAAATTGGTATATTGGTAGTTCATCTCCGGGTCGCGGGCGTTATAGGCCGCTTCGGAAATGCCCCAAGGCAGCCCCTTGGACTCGCCATATTCGATCTGCCGTTGCACGATCAACTTGTTGGTTTGATCCAACATGCTTCCCAGCGGTTCGATCATGACCAGCGGCGGCATGAGGTATTCGAACATCGACCCGGACCAGGAGACCAGCGCACCACGCCAGCCAACGGGGACCAGCAGTCGCCCGAGCTTGAACCAGTGATCCACCGGGATATCGCCTTTGGCAATGGCAAAGAGGCTCGCCAGACGCGCCTCGGAGGCGAGAAGGTCATAACAGCTGGCATCGAGCTCGTTGGTTTCCACACGGAAGCCAATGGATAGCAGGCGCCGTTCCTTCCGCTCCAGGAAGGTGAAATCGGTATCGAAAGCGAGTTGCCGCGCCCGCGTGGCGAGGGTACCCAAGCGTTCGCGCAAAATGTCGGTGCTCTCGTGACTGCCGATTGCATCGTCCGTATGTCCTTGACACGTCTTGACGAGCAGGAGCGCCCACTCATTGGCGGTGGCGCTAATCGGGCTTTCGAGTTCGCCATGCAATTCTTCGGTCAGGCGCTGGATATCGCCTGCGAAGAGAGCAAGGTTGATCGTGCGCAGGGATGCGGTTTCGGGTTCCTCCTTGATCGTCGTGATTGCCCGGCGGAAATTGGAAACGCGCTCTTCAAGGCGACGGCGCAGAGGCCTCAAAACACGGCGATCATCCGGAATGTCACTGATGGCTTCCTCAAGAATATCGCTGACGTCGAGAACGCCGTCGAGATCGCTCTGCAGATAAACCGAGGGTGCCTCGGCCCATTTCTCCAGCGCGGAAGACAAAGCGACGAGATGGCCCGCCAAGTTGCCGCTATCCACTGCCGAAACGTAAAGTGGAAGCAGTGGGCGAAGAGTTGTCGTTTCGTACCAGTTGTAGAGGTGGCCACGGTATTTCTCCATCTTCTCGAGGGTTTCGAGGGTCTGGTCGATACGCGTCAGTGTCTCGTTGAAACTGATCCAGCCGAAATCCCGGGCTGCGACGGTCGAAAGCAAATACATTCCGATATTCGTCGGCGACGTGCGCGTCGCAATAACGGGATGCGGATCCTCCTGGAAATTGTCCGGTGGAATGAAGTTCTGCTCTTTGGTGACAAATGTATCGTAGTAGTGCCAGGTACGGCGAGCAAAACGCCGCAGCTCACCTTTGTCCGATGAGCGTACGTTCAAATCATCGAGCGGTTTGGCTGAGCGGCTGACGAGCCAGGCAATTACCGGCGACAGCAGCCAGATCAGTGCGAAGGGAACAGCGAGAAACCAAGCCCGGCTTTGAGTCGCCAAGGGAAGGCCAATAGCGATCAGGGCGACAATTATCGCGGGCCACATGAGTTGCAGGTAGTAGCTCAGCGTATCGGGTGAACTCGTCTTTGCTTGGGCCGCAGCGCGCCACTCAAGCAGATGTTTGCGCGAAATGAACAGACGATAAAGCGTCCGGACGATCGCATCGAGCATCAGGCAAGCCATGTTTGCGATGAAGGTGATGCGCAGGGCGATATCGGCTGCCCCCGCAAAAATGTCCGTGAGAATCGCCTGGAAGTGCCCCTTGAGCGACAGGTTCATGTCTGTCGGCACCAGGTTCGTAAATAATATCATCGTCGGCACGATGAACATGCTGAAGATCATGAAGCATTGCCACACCGTAGCTAGCCCCGGCGGCAGCAATGTCCAGCCTGCGATGGAGGCCAGGATCCAGAAGATCGGCGTAAGCGAGCGGCGAAGATTATCGACCATCTTCCAGCGCGTGACCGCGGTGACACCCGGTCGTGTGCTGAAAAGATAAGGCAGGAGCTGCCAGTCGCCGCGCGTCCAGCGATGATGGCGCGAGATATCGACATTGTAGCCGGTGGGATAGTCCTCGACCACTTCGACATCACTTACGAGCGCGCTGCGCGCATAGCCGCCTTCGAGCAGGTCATGGCTCAGAACGGCGTTCTCGCCGATCTTTCCGTCAAGTGCAGCTTCAAAGAAATCGATGTCATAAAGACCCTTGCCGGTGAACGTGCCTTCTCCCAGCACGTCCTGATAGACGTCGGAAACCGCGAAAACATAAGGGTCGATGCCACGATTGACCGAGAAGACCCGCTGGAGGAACGAAGCATCGTCGCCGGTCGTCAGCGAGGGGGTGACACGAGGCTGCAGGATAGCGTAGCCGCTAACCACACGCCCTGCCTTGGCGCTGTAGATGGGTCGATTGAGCGGATGAATAAGCTTGCCGGCCAGACGATTGACGGAGTCCGGCGTCAGGCGGGTGTCCGAGTCGAGCGTCATCACAAACTTGATGTCGGTCGGGACTTCCTCGTTCGACGGGAAATACGTCGTATCCTTGTCGCCGCGCAGCAGCATATTGAGCTCGTGCAACTTGCCACGCTTGCGCTCCCAGCCCATCCAGCGGTTTTCCTGCGCGTTGAACAGGCGCTTGCGATGCAACAGGAAGAAGCGGGGATTGTTTTGCGTGTAGTGCTCATTGAGCGCGGTGATTTTCTCCCGCGCATAGTCGAAAATGTCGAGATCATCGTCGGTCTGTTCGAATTTGCTGTCGGCCCAGTCCGTCAACAGAGCGAAATAGACCTCGCCGCGCGGATTTGTGAGATAGTGAACTTCGAGGTTGCGGATATGCTCATCTACGGAGTCACGCGACGTGATCAGCGTCGGCACGGCAACGAGGGTTTTTGCCTCCGGGGGCAGGCCATTCTTGTACTCAAAGCCGATTAGCCGCGTCGGCGGCATGAACATCGGTATGATCCAGTTGACGAAGCCGTTGGCTGTTTCCATCGTGGGGAACACTGCCAGCAAAGTGAACAGCCAGGTCATGCCGTCAGACAATCCGGCACGGCGCAGGAAATAATTGATCAGTAAGAGGATGGCGATGGAGAAGAACGAAGCCGGCGCCCACAAGCCGGCGAGACCCAAGCTCCGGTAGAAACGTACCCATCGAATAAGCACTGTCGGCTTGTAGCCACACGTCTTTTCAAGTTCCGGACGGCCGTCTCCAGCGAGATAATAGCCGACATCGCGTTTGCGCTGCTCCGTGACACCGCCTGCGCCAGCGGTCTCTTCAGCACTTTTATGTGCGAGTTCGAGAGCGGATTGCGTGATGTCGTGTTCGCTCTTGCCTGAGCGGCGAGCAATCTTTTCAATGGCAACGCGGTAGGCATTGCGAGAATGAAAGTCGAGCGCGTCGAAATTGGAGTTGTCGCGCAGAACGGCATCGACGCCGCTAACTGTCTCAAACCAGGTAATCCAGTCGACGTCATCGATCGCCTTCAGGCTGCGAATGAGATTGCCCATGCTCACGCCGCCCGTCGATTGGCGGGTATGTTCCTGAATGATGGCATCCTCGGAATCGCTGCCATTCTTTTCGAGCTCGTCTTCGAGCCACGCGACGGCAGCTCCGGAGTGAGCAGTGCCGCCACGCAAACGATAAAGCAGGTGGGTGGCAAAAGTGCTGTCCTTGGCCGCTGGCGCATACTGTGCCAAAAGCTGCGGGAGGGTATCTTTGTCAGCGTTCAGTGTGATTTCGTCGGCAACGCTATTGGCATAGGCTCGCATGCGACGGGCACGCTCGACGCGCAACGAAAGTCGCCGGGCATTCTCGATCAGAATAAAGCGAACGGCTGACGGAAGTGCCCACAATTCGCCGATATGCAAAGGTTCGACGGTCTGGAAGCCTTCAACGATGGCGCTCAGGCTATTCAGCGAAAACTGGCTGTCCGTATGCGCGACGTAAAGCCAGGCCAGGGCCATTACCCGCGGGATGTTGGGCTGGCTCGCAAGGGGCGGCAACTGCCTGAAAAATTTCTTGGGCAGGTCGCGCTCGACCTGCTGTATGTTCTGGTCGACCAGGTAATAATTGTCCAAAAGCCACTGGGCCGCTGGTGTAATCGTTTCGCCGTTGCGTGCTGCCGCATCGGAGGAACGGTAGGAATGCAGGATCAACCTGGCGTTTTCGACTGTTCGCTGCTCGAAAACCATCGGCTCGTAATCGGGCAACCGGACGTCTTCGCCCTTTGCTACCCGGGTCCCAAGATCCCTCAAATCGTCGATTGATTTATAATGAGCCCGTATGGGGTTGGGTTGGACAGCAAAAATCTGACCAACAGTCTTCTTCTGGGATGCAAACGCTTGAAAAAAGCTCAATACGGGCATTGTTTTCATTTCAGTTTGGAAGAAAGAATCTTCGGGATTGCAGCACTAAGGCGATCAGGGGCCGATCGTCCCACGTTCAGTTTACGGTCTAATCAGGTCATGGCAATTAAGCTATCACCACTTTTATCGTTAGCGATCAGTTTTGATGAAAATGAGTCAGATTTCTATTAGCCTTTGTACGCAATTTTGAAGCTTCTGCACAGAGGGAAAGCCGCTGTACCGGCGTGTCGCCGCCGAACAACCCAACGCTTGGCGATCACTATAAGGCCACCAACTGCAGCAAAAAAGACCGGGATTTGGCCATCCCGGTCTTTCGCTCAGCTAGGTCGCATCAGCTCTTGGGGAACACGCGCCAATGTTTGGGGCGAAAAGCGATGCGGCTTGTTTCCGTCGCCGGATGGTCCGCGGGAATTTCGATCTCCACATGATCGGTTACCCCAGCTATTCGCAACTCGATGCGCCGCGTTGCACCGACACGGCGGCTTGCAACGACTGTACCGGCGATGCCGTCGTCGGAGCCCTCAATAAGATCCACATCGTGTGGTCTGAAATACAGCTGTCCTTCGCCGTCAGGTCGCTCACTCGAGATACTCAACGCTTGGCCATCAAGCCATAATTCGCCGTTCTTGATCTGGACGCCGATAGAACTCGACTCGCCGATGAAGCTGTAGACAAATGGTGAATTCGGCCGATCATAAACCTCATCGGGGGTACCGATCTGTTCTATCCTGCCTTGGCTCATGACCACGACGCGGTCGGCCAATTCCAGCGCCTCGTCCTGATCGTGCGTCACGAAAACAGTCGTGTGCTTGGTCTTGTCGTGAATCTCACGCAACCAGCGGCGAAGCTCCTTGCGCACCTTCGCATCGAGCGCGCCAAAGGGCTCGTCCAGCAACAACACACGTGGTTCGATGGCCATGGCACGGGCGAGAGCGACGCGTTGACGCTGGCCGCCCGAGAGCTGCGCGGGATAGCGCTTCTCAAGGCCGGAAAGCTGCACGAAGTCAAGAAGTTCCGCCGAGCGCCGACGAATTTCGTCCTTGCTGGGCCGGCTTGAGCCCGGACGTACCTTCAGGCCGAAGCCGACATTGTCAATCACCGTCATGTGGCGGAACAGCGCATAATGTTGAAAGACGAAACCGACATTCCGCTCCTGCACGGACTTCAGCGAAGCATCCTCGTCGCCAAAAAAAACCTTGCCCTCGGTGGGAGTTTCAAGTCCCGCGATCAGGCGTAGCAGCGTGGTCTTGCCAGATCCGGATGGACCGAGCAGCGCAATGAGTTCGCCAGAATTGATATCAAGTGAAACGTCGTGCAGCGCTGGAAACCGATCGAATTCCTTGCGTACACCACTTACGCGAACATCCATAAATTCTATTCCCCGTTAGTGCCCGCCAACTGCACGTAGCTCCGCGCCGTATCTCAGCTCCAGCAGAGTCTTGAGAACGAGTGTTACCAGCGCAAGAAGCGCCAGGAGCGAAGCCACTGCGAAAGCAGCGACAAAATTATATTCATTGTAAAGAATTTCGACATGCAGCGGCATCGTGTTGGTGAGGCCCCTGATATGTCCTGAAACGACAGACACTGCGCCAAATTCCCCCATGGCCCGGGCGTTGCATAAAAGTACGCCGTAGAGCAAGCCCCATTTGATGTTTGGAAGCGTCACGTGCCAGAACGTCTGCCAGCCATTGGCTCCGAGCGATAACGCGGCTTCTTCATCGGTCGTACCTTGCTCCTGCATCAGCGGAATCAATTCCCTCGCAACAAATGGAAAGGTGACGAACATAGTCGCCAGCACGATTCCCGGCACCGCAAAAAGGATCTCGATGCCATGTGACTTTAGCCAAGGACCGAGTGCGGATTGCGAACTGAACAACAGTACATATACGAGACCGGAAATGACCGGCGATACCGAGAACGGGAGATCGATCAATGTGGTCAGGAAAGCCTTGCCCTTGAATTCGAACTTGGCGATTGCCCACGCTGCAACAACGCCGAAAACAACGTTGAGCGGTACCGCAATAGCAGCTACCAGCAGTGTCAGACGAATGGCTGCCTGGGCGTCCGGTTCTGAAAATGCAGCAAAATACTCCGCAGGGCCCTTGCGAAACGCTTCGACAAAAACCGATACAAGCGGAAGCACAAGAAACAGCGCGAGAAAGACCAAGGCAATCCCGGTCAAGATAAAGCGCGCCGTGCGCCGCTCGGTGGTCGCGTGCCGTGCCGTGGCTGTTGGATCTGTGATTTGAACAGGATCAAGCGCCATAGCCATACCTCCTCCGGCTCCAGGCCTGAATGAGATTGATGACGAAAAGCATGAAAAACGAGATCAGCAGCATGATCGTAGCAATCGCAGTCGCACCGGCATAGTCAAATTCCTCCAGTCGGATCACTATCAAAAGCGGTGCAATTTCTGAGACATAAGGAAGGTTGCCAGCGATAAAGATCACAGAACCATACTCACCTACCGCCCTGGCAAATGCCAGCGCGAATCCGGTCAGGATGGCCGGCTGCAAGCCCGGTAAGAGCACCCGCGTAATCGTCTGGAAGCGATTGGCGCCGAGTGTCGCTGCAGCTTCTTCGACTTCCTTGCGGATTTCTTCCATCACCGGCTGAACGGTCCGAACTACAAAGGGCAGTCCGATAAAGATCAGGGCGATGGTTATGCCGATCGGCGTGAAAGCAACCTTGATCCCGATCAGGTCGAGCCAATGACCTATCCAGCCGTTTTTGGAATAAAGCGCCGTCAGCGCAATGCCGGCAACCGCCGTCGGCAACGCAAAGGGCAGATCGACGATGGCATCGACAATTCGACGGCCCGGAAACCGGTAGCGCACCAGTACCCACGCAACGATGACACCGAAGATGACGTTGATCACAGCTGCAATAAGGGATGTCCCAAAGCTGATTTTCAGCGCATTTACGGTTCGTGGATCAGTCGCTACGTGCCAAAATCCGGGAAAACCCAAGGAAGCCGAGCGCAAGACAAGGCCCGTTAGAGGAATGAGAACAATGAGGGCGAGGTAGGCAAGAGTGAAGCCGAGCGTCATTCCAAATCCAGGAATAACGCTCGGCTGCTTAAACCGCCAACCCGCTTTCGCAAGGTTGGATGTCATGCTGTTACTGTTTCGGCTTGTAAATCTGGTCAAACGTTCCGCCATCTCCGAAGTGATAGGGCTGTGCCTTTGCCCATCCGCCGAAGATTGGATCATCGATCGTAACCAGTTTCAACTCCGGTAATTTTTTGATCAACTCCGGCGCTACCAGTTCAGGCTCGGAGGGTCGATAAAAGTGCTTGGCTGCGATCGTCTGGCCTTCCTTGGAATACAGATATCCAAGATAGGCTTCGGCTACCTTGCGTGTGCCTTTTGCATCGACATTCGCATCTACGACGGCAACCGACGGCTGGGCGAGAATCGAGCTGGGTGGTACGACGATATCGAATTTGTCATCGCCGAATTCCGCTGATGCCAGGTAGGCCTCATTTTCCCAGGCAAGCAATACGTCACCGAGTTCGCGCTGGGCGAATGTGTTGGTCGCGCCGCGTGCACCCGAATCGAGCACGGGAACGTGCTGGAACAAATTTCCAATATACTCCTTGATCTTGGCCTCATCGCCGCCGTACTGCGCATTGGCCCAAGCCCATGCCGCAAGGTAATTCCAGCGGGCGCCACCGGACGTTTTAGGGTTAGGCGTGATCACTTCTACACCATCTTTGACGAGGTCGCCCCAATCCTTGATACCCTTCGGATTGCCCTTGCGCACGAGAAAAACGATGGTCGACGTGTAGGGCGCAGAGTTGTGCGGAAATTTCTTGATCCAGTCGGGATTGATTTTCTTCGCTTTGACGATGGCATTCACATCGCTTTCAAGCGCCAGCGTCACGACATCTGCGTCAAGCCCATCGATGACGGAACGCGCCTGCGCACCCGATCCGCCGTGTGATGCCTGGATCGTCACTGTCTCGCCCGTGTCGGCTTTCCACTTGGCTGCGAACGCCGCGTTGAAATCCTTGTAAAGCTCGCGTGTCGGGTCGTAAGACACGTTCAAAAGGGTGGTGTCCGCGTGGGCAGCAGACATCGGCTGAATAGCGGCCGTTGCTGCAAGCAACACAGCCGTCAGTGCTAGGGAAAATCGGGAATGTTTCATGCCTGCCTCCGTATGATTAGAACTGAAGCGTAGCAGAGCGCTCCCAAATAGGGGCGTTAGAAAGAATTCCTTTTACAGGGAAAAATTAGAATATTCTACCGGATTGGCATAGTCTACCGAAACGGTCGTCTATTATGTGCGAGCATAGGATTCTCTCAAACTTAAATACCACGACCCTTTGGGGCCGATTGAACAGGTCGCTGCGGTCTTTTCTGGAAAATGCGACCGCGCTGGAATAATCATCCCGCCCCCAAAAGACACGAGCGGGGCCGCGTCTCTTCGGCCGACCAAGCTGCGTAGACACGCTCGGATGTTATTTGCCCAAGAACATTTTCACCGGCGTTGCATCAGCAAGCCGCGTATAGTTGGCTGGAATGGTCCGGGCGTCGTTGAACGCGCGCGTTTTGATTGGCAAGACAAAGATCGCGGCGGTCAACAAGGCGGTGGCGGCTATGGAAAGGCGGCGTTCCATACGTGAAGTGATGATCATGCGCTTTCTCTCCTCAGTGAAAGTTCGCCCGCAACGGGCGGGAAATAATGTCCACAATTGCGGATTTCGGGATCGGCAAAAGCATCTGATCCATCTCGGCCAGCGTTTCGGCAAAACCGATCGCTGCGTTCTCCACTTCCTCATGGCGAGAGGGACATGCCATGGCATTGAGGCAGGTTCGCGCCGCAACCATGTCGCAATTTTGTATCCCGGCGATAAGCCCCAAAGTCATGCATTCCTCGCGGCAGACATGGTGCGAACCAAATGGAAAAGTCTTGAGCGGGCACAATGCGCAGTGGCGCAGGGTCCGGATGAAGAACGACAGTTCGGACAGAGCGCGGTTGCCGTTGCGCGTGCCGAGAAGCTCGCTATAGAGCCCGTAGGACATTTCCCATGCGATGACGGAGCCGGTTTCGAAACCCGCCGTCCAACGCCGGTAGCCTTCGAGCACCAGCTTTTCCGGTGTGCGGTCGAAATAGCGATCTGCATCGTTGCCGGCTTCAGATATGCGCGGATACATCGCTGCTCCCATCCTGCTCGTTGTTGCGGATGAGGGCGACAGGGCCATTGCGGTGGCTGCGGGTAATCGGCTGCCTGAGGCTGTTACGGCCAGGGACAGATGGCAGCTGCTGATGGTTCAGCAGGGAAACCACGCGCAGGCGTGGCAGAAAAAGACCTATCATAGGGTCCTCCAATCGAAAGGGTTCAAGGCCCAGACATCAAAGGGATGTGCTTTTGCACTTTCGCATAAAGGCTTCTTAAAATCTCAATGTCAAATGCTAAATCTTTAAAACCTATAAAAATATCAATAGGTTAGAATTATTCTAGGAAATTATGAGTTTTTTAGTATACAAATGTTCTTATCGACCCGCGAAGAGTATATTCATCTCTTCCGGACCGGGGCCGGAAGAGGAGAGCGGCACATAGCTTATCCAGCAATCAGCAGCCGAAGCTTTTTCAACGCAACGTCCGGGCTTTCCTTGTAGTCGATCGTGCTTTTTAGCCGCCCGTCGCGATCAAGCAGCATTACCGACGCCGTATGGTCCATGGTATAGTCACCGTTTTCGGTCGGGACCTTCTTTGCATAAATCTTCCAGGCCTTGAGGAGCTTCTCGACCTCCTGCGGATTGCCGGTAATGCCGGTGATCCTGTCTGTGAAGGCCGATGTATAGCCCTTCATGACGTCCGGAGTGTCGCGCTCCGGATCGACGGAAATGAAGAAGACGCGCAGGTCTTTCCCTTCCTCGCCAAGTGTCTTCAGCCATCCGGCCATTTCGAAGAGGGTTGTCGGGCATACCTCGGGGCAATGGGTGAAACCGAAGAACAGAGCTGTCGGGTGTCCTTTGAAAGCCGTCTCGGTAATCGGAGCTTTGTCCTGGTCGACGAGGTTGAACGGGACGCCGAGCTGCACCGCCTGCCCGTTGCCGCCGTTTCGAGCATTGACATAAGTGAAAACCAGGAAGCCGCACAATACGGCGATCAGTGCCCATAATGCATAGCGCAAGAGACGGAAATTCATCAATTGTGCTCCATGCTTGTTGCGCCTGCCGGCCCGACCATGAACTGGACATCGACCTTGCCGGCTTTGGCAAAATCGAGCGTAACGGGCACCATATCGCCCTCTTTCAGAGGTGATGAAAGATCAATCAACATCAAATGAGTGCCTCCAGGAGAGAGTTCGGCGCTGCCGCCAGCCGGAATCTCAAGTCCGTCCTTCAGCTTGCGCATTTGCATGACGTTGCCATCCATCTTCATTTCATGCACCTCGACCCGGGCAGCAACAGGGCTGGAACCGCCAAGGAGCTGGTCCGGTTCGTTGGCATGATTTTCGATCTTGATATAGCCGCCGCCGACTTTCGCACCGGGCAGGGTGGCGCGGGTAAAGGCCCCGCTCAAGGTCAGATCTCCCGCTTTTACGGGGGCCATCGAGTTATCGTCGCTCATGGCGGCGCCCTGCATCATCTTGGAATGATCGTGCGCCTGAGCCGACGAGATTGCCGCAAATACCAGTGCGACGGCGGCAATTCTGGAAAAAGATTTCATGAGGCGTCTCCTATCCATATTTCTTATGAGAATACACGTTGCAAAGGCGAAGGGATGCGCGTGATCAACTGGTCGAGGATCAGCATGCCGAGAATTGCGAACCCGGTCAGTGGAAAGGCCATGCCGAATACCAATAGGATCAAGGTAAATACCGCAAAGACGCTTCTTTGCTGCGGCATCGGCGGCACGCCGAGCCGTCCTGAAGGACGCCGCTTCCACCACATGATTACGGCAGAAACAGAGGCGAGGATGATCGCAAGGCATGTTGCTAGCATGGCGAGCTGATTGGCAAGGCCCCAGTACTGGCCCTGATGCACGCCAATCCCCAGCTCGATGGCTTGGGCTCCAGCTCCATAATCGGAAAACTTCAAATCGACCAATGGGTTACCGCTATACTGGTCGAAGTGGATCGTCCGTTGCTTGGCAATGTCGTCGGGGAAGACGGCTGCGGTATACACCCCCTTCTTGCCGGAAGGCAGCGAAATTTCGAAGCCCGGTGCCATGCCCGCTGACGCAGAGGAGGCGGCAATCCGGTCAAGCCCGACCGGGGTCCCGCCTGACGTCGACGCTGGCACAGGCGCGTTTTCGACAGTCCATCCGGAATTGCCAAGTACTTGTTTTGTCTGGAGTTTTGAAACCGGGACATTCTCCCAGAGCTGAACAGGATAGCCAAGTCCATGGCCCGACAAAGTCGTGTTCAGCTTGTCACCCCAATAGCCGGACCAAGGCATGCCGGATATCGCAAGAAAGAAGATCAATGCGCCGGCACCTGCGCCGGTCACGGCATGCAGATCCCGCCAGAACACGCGTTTGTCTGGAGTTCCGCGGACAGTGACGACACCACCCGTCTGTCTACGCGGCCACCACAGATAAAAGCCTGTGATTACAAGGACTAACGCAAGCCCACCCACAGCTTCCACAATACGGTTGAAGGCAAGACCGAAATATTCAAGGCTGTGAATTTTCCTGACGACCCAGCTGAATTCCTGCTCTTCGCCGACCTTGCCAAGGACCGCGCCGCTGTAGGGATCGACGAAGACCAGAACGTTCCCGCCGGGAGTGCCGACGGTGACTTTTGCCGATTGCGTTGGAGCGCCAGGCGATTGATATCGCAGCACTTTTGATCCCGGCACCGCCGCTTTCGCGTTGTCGGTCAGAAGCGAAGGGGCAAGAGCCTCGCCGCGCGGCTGAACCACATTGCGAGAGGCGAATACAGTGTTGTTGATCTCGTCCTTGAACAGATAGAGGCTGCCGGTGACGGCGAGATTGAGCATGAAGGGGATGACCAGAAGGCCAGCGAAAAAATGCCAGCGCCAGATGGCGCGGTAGAGTGAAAGGCTGAGATAGTAGGGCTTCCCGGAAGCCATGCTTGAGACGGTCATATGTGTTCCAGTCGTCTGACAACAAGGGTAGCGGCACCGCCGGAGCAGGCCGCCGCGAGGCGCCATCGCGGGCGCTTTCCATGTCAGACGAGGGGAGGAGCCTGCGGTGGAGCCGACGGCGGGAACAGGCTGCGCGCGATTCGAACCGCCTCACGCTTTATCGTAAGTGATTGAACCGGCTCGTTTTTCAAGCCTGATGCCATAGGCGGAACCGGCAGAATGACGGATGCTGAAAGACGGCAGGCCTCGCAGCCATTGCCGTGCCAGGCGCTTTTGTGCGAGCCTTGATCCACCTTGTTGTCGAGGCAAAGAACAGGCACCGACCCGTCAGGCAAGGTATACGCGGCAAGGTCGATATCACTGGCTGGAGAGGCCGAAATGGGTTGGTGCGCAAAGGCGACGAACACGAGCGCCAATGCGCAAAGCATGCGCACCGCCAATCGCCAGTCCTTCCGAATATTGCGCATTACCGCCTCATTTTCACTTTGCAGTCTAGATACAGGAGCCAGGCCTGAAAATCCATGCGGCAAAGAGGAATGCAACTGAGCACACCCAAATTTCCCGTGATGATGGAAAATCTTGCGCCAGATTCGATGATTCTTGCGCCATTTTCGGCAATTCTTGCATGAGTTTCGCCAATTCCTGCGCAACAGATGTGTCTGCTGAGGCCCGTCTGCTTCCGAATTCCGGTTTAGGCGAAATCGCGGCGCGGCATGGCGCCCTTCGGGCTGAAATGGGCGACCAGCCGGTAGGTTTCACCCGGGTAAAACATCCGCACGGCGGTGACTGGTCTTTTGCCTCTCCATGTCGATCGTTCGACCTGCAAACAGGCCGAGCCTTCCTTCACGTCCAAACGAGTGGCAAGCATGGAATCCGCATTGAACGCGCTGATCCGGTTTTCGGCCTCAGACCACGGCACATGACCGCGCAGCCAAGTGCCCGGCGGTTCGTCGGCAAAGGAAATATCCACGGCTTCCGGAACGCTGACGAGATCGATCAGCCGGTCCTCGAAAGCGTGGACGCGCCGGCCGGCAAAATGACGGCAGTGAATCGCCAGGACCTGACGCGGGCTTTGCACATTCAGGCGTTCCATGTCGTCTCTGGTCGAGCGGCGCTGCTGCAGTGAGATCACCTCAAGTCTGTAGACCTGCCCGATGGCCTCGACCTCGGCCCGCACATCGGGAATTTCGATAACGGCAGATTGCGACAGCGGCTGCGACACGAAGCTTCCCGCCTTCCGGCGGCGCTCGATAAGTCCGGAAGCGGCAAGTGCCGACAGAGCCTTGTTCACGGTCATCCGCGCACAACCATAGGTTTCCATCAATTCCCGTTCCATCGGAATGCGAAAACCGGGAGCCCACTCGCCGAGCAGTATCCGCTGTTCGATGTCGTGGCGGATTCGGGCGGAGAGCTGACCCTTCGGCGTATCGGTGATGGGATTTTCCAACTGATCCAACGCGACCCCCTTATTCGGGCGATAGGGTTTGCGACAGGTGAACGATGATTGCCTTTCCCGACCCGCCAACGGAAATCTCTAGCGTATCGGCAGAAGCATCGATCAAAGCGGCATCATGCGCCTCAAGCACTGACGACCCATCAACGGTGATCTGGCCACTGCGGCAGAAGACGATGCAGGCATCCACAGTGACGGGCAGAACCCGTGTTCCGTCGATGGACAGATTGTCGACCCTGTGAGTCCAGCGCCCCCGCCGTGTCATGACGTTGAAATCGGTGACCGCTCCAGCGATCAATCTTGCCGATACAGGCGCGTCTCCCGGGAATGGATAAGGCTTGCTTGCAGGGGTCAACCGAACGGGTGGGCCCTCGACCGCGAGTTCAAGACCCTCGCCGCTGAGCACTGTCAACGTGCGGTCGATGCCCTCGAACCGCGAAAACGGTCCATCGGACGCAACAGTCGCCATGCTGATGCGCCAGTCGAAATCGGCGACAGAAGCGAGCGGAGGAGCGACGGCGATCTCGGTCGTGACGCCCCCGCCATTCTTCCACGGCATTTGCCGATGATTGCTGGCGCGCAGAACGTGCATCAGCCGAGAATGCCCGGCAGGTTGAGGCCCTTCTCCTTCGCGCATTCTATGGCGATCTCGTAGCCGGCATCGGCGTGGCGCATAACGCCGGTTGCCGGGTCGTTCCAGAGAACGCGCCTGACGCGTTCCGCCGCGTCGTCCGTTCCGTCGCAGCAAATCACCATGCCGGAATGCTGGGAAAAGCCCATGCCGACACCGCCGCCATGATGCAGCGAGACCCAGGTCGCACCGGAGGCGGTGTTGAGCAACGCATTCAACAGCGGCCAGTCGGAAACCGCATCGGAGCCATCTTTCATGGCTTCGGTTTCGCGGTTCGGCGAGGCGACCGAGCCCGAATCGAGATGATCGCGGCCGATGACGATCGGTGCCTTCAACTCGCCGCTGCGCACCATCTCGTTGAAAGCGAGTCCAAGCCGGTCGCGGTCGCCGAGGCCTACCCAGCATATGCGTGCCGGCAAACCCTGAAATGCGATGCGTTCCCGCGCCATGTCCAGCCAGTTGTGCAGATGCGTGTTGCCGGGCGTCAGTTCCTTCACCTTGGCGTCGGTCTTGTAAATATCCTCGGGATCGCCCGACAGTGCCGCCCAGCGGAATGGCCCGATGCCCCGGCAGAACAGAGGACGAATATAGGCCGGGACGAAGCCGGGGAAGGCGAAGGCGTTTTCCAGCCCCTCGTCCTTGGCGACCTGGCGTATGTTATTGCCGTAGTCGAGTGTCGGAATTCCTCGTTCCCAGAAGGCGATCATGGCTTCGACATGTTCGCGCATTGAAGCACGCGCGGCTTTCTCTACGGCTTTAGGATCGGTTTCACGCTTCTGGCGCCATTCGGCCATAGTCCAGCCTTTCGGCAAATAGCCGTTGACCGGATCATGAGCCGAGGTCTGGTCGGTGACAATGTCCGGGCGCACATTGCGGCGGACGAGCTCGGGCAGGACGTCGGCGGCATTCCCAAGCAGACCAACCGATTTGGCTTCGCCCGCCTTGGTCCAGCGGTCGATCATGTCCAGCGCCTCGTCGAGCGTTTCGGCCTTAGCGTCGACGTAGCGGGTGCGCAGGCGGAAATCGATGGAGTCCGGGTTGCACTCGACGGCGAGACAGCAGGCACCGGCCATGACGGCCGCCAGCGGCTGTGCCCCGCCCATGCCGCCAAGTCCGCCGGTCAATATCCATCTGCCTTTGAGGTTGCCGCCATAATGCTGGCGCCCGGCTTCGACGAAGGTTTCATAGGTACCCTGCACGATGCCTTGCGTGCCGATATAGATCCACGAGCCGGCGGTCATCTGGCCGTACATGGCGAGACCCTTCTTATCGAGCTCATTGAAATGATCCCAGGTCGCCCAATGCGGCACGAGATTGGAATTGGCGATCAACACCCGCGGCGCATTGGCGTGGGTCTTGAACACACCGACAGGCTTGCCGGACTGGACGAGCAGCGTTTCATCCTCGTTCAGTGTCTTGAGGGTGGAAACGATCTTGTCGAAATCGTCCCACGTGCGGGCAGCACGACCGATGCCGCCATAGACCACGAGCTCGTTGGGATTTTCCGCGACATCGGGATCGAGATTGTTCATCAGCATGCGCAGCGGCGCTTCAGTCATCCACGATTTGGTATTCAGCCTGTCGCCGCGCGGAGCGCGCACTTCGCGGATATTAGAGCGGTTTGTAATCATATTGAATCATCCTGCCGGAGGGAATTTGGTTCAAGGTCGAGGGGTTTGGCGAGGCCGATGCCTTCCCATCGGACGACGCCGAAGCCCGAAGGATTTGGGCCAAATTCACCCGGCCTTATCGGTTTCCGGCTGGCGGCCACCCACTTTGTCAGGCGGCGTCGGACGATGGAAGGGCATCGACCTCGCCACCTTCCGCGTGGATTGTCTCGCCATCCGAGAAACAGGATTGATCCAATATGGTCACAAACCGCTCTATGCCTCGGATTGTTCATTATTTGCTCCCCAGCTTGATCGCGGTCTGTCGGATGATTTCGAGAATGTCTTTGAGATGTGTGCGCAGCCGTTCGGCTTTGGCTTCGTCGTAAGCGAAAGGCGGCGCTTCCTTCGTCAGATGCGAGGACTGTGTCAGTTCCATCTGGATGGCGTGGATGCCGAGCTTTGGCTGGCCATAGTGCCGCGTCGTCCAGCCACCCTTGAACCGGCCGTTTATCACGGCGTCATAGCCGCGTGCCGCAAATGCGATCCGGCCAACTGCCGAGGCGATTTCCGGAGAACAGCTATTGCCCTCATTGGTGCCGATGTTGAAATCCGGAAGCTTGCCCTGGAAGAGAAATGGGATGTGCGAACGTATGGAGTGGCAATCGTACAGAACGACAAGGCCATGAGCTTCCTGTACGCGCTCGATCTCCTTGGCCAGTGCCACATGATAAGGGCTGTGGAACTGTTTCAGCCGGTATTCGATGTCCGCGGCCGTCGGCTTCTCGCCATCGCGCCAGATTGGCTTGCCGTCGAAATCGGTGTCGGGAATGAGGCCGGTGGTATTCTGACCGGGATAAAGACTGACGCCCGAGGGATCGCGATTGGCATCGATCACGTAGCGATGAAAGGTGGCGCGGACGGTCGTGACCTCCGGCAGCAAGCCGTCGTAGAGCCTGTCAATGTGCCAGTCCGTATCCGCGAGCATCTGGCCCGTTTCGTTCAGCCGAGCGTAAATATCCGCGGGCACCTCGGTCCCCGTGTGCGGAAAGCCGAGGATAATCGGGGATGACCCCTGTTTGACGTCAACCACGTTCATAGTTGTGTATCCAGAACCGGCAGAATATCAGGAGAAATCGCCGCGTTTAGCGCACCCGAAGCGACAAGGTCGGATACGGCTTTCAAGTCTGGTGCCATGTAACGGTCCTCGTCGAGTGTTGGTACTGCGACCCGAACAACGCCATGCGCGCGGGTGAGTTCCGGGCTGGTCTGCAAGGGTTCGCGCAGGTCGATACCTTGTGCGGCGGTCAGTGCCTCGATGCCGATGATCGAGAACAGATTGTCCGTCATCTGCAACAGGCGGCGTGCGCCGTGGCAGGCCATCGATACATGATCTTCCTGGTTGGCCGAGGTCGGGGTAGAATCCACGGATGCCGGATGTGACATCTGCTTGTTTTCCGACATGAGCGCGGCGGATGTGACTTCTGCAATCATCAGGCCGGAGTTGAGGCCGGGCTTTCTGGCAAGGAACGCCGGCAGGCCGTAGCTCAAGGCCGGATCGACCAGAAGGGCGATGCGGCGCTGGGCTATCGCGCCGATTTCACAAATGGCGAGGGCGATCTGGTCCGCGGCAAAGGCCACCGGCTCCGCGTGGAAGTTGCCGCCCGAGACGACGGAGCCATCTCCGAGCACCAGTGGATTGTCGGTAACGGCGTTGGCCTCGATTTCGAGCGTACGCGCCGCCATGCGCAACAGGTCGAGGCAGGCGCCGTCCACCTGCGGCTGGCAGCGGATGCAATAGGGATCCTGCACGCGTTCGTCGCCCTCGATATGGCTCTCGCGAATGGGCGAGTTTTCGAGCAGTCGCCGAAGCGCCGTGCCCGTATCGATCTGACCGCGATGACCGCGCAGCGTGTGGATATCCGGATGGAACGGTGCTGACGAACCCATGGCAGCGTCAGTGGAAAGCGCGCCGGTGATCAGCGCGGATTGGCCGGCGCGGTGGGCGCGAAACAGCCCCGCAAGAGCGAGAGCGGTCGAGACCTGCGTGCCATTGATGAGCGCTAAGCCTTCCTTGGCTGCGAGCACGACCGGCTTGAGGCCCGCTCCGGCAAGGCCCTCGGCGGCCGGCATCTGCTTTGCTTGGAAAGTAACATCGCCTTCACCGATCATCGCCGCCGCCATGTGGGCGAGCGGCGCAAGATCGCCGGAGGCGCCGACGGAGCCCTTCTCCGGAATGACCGGGATCACGCCTTTCTCCAGCATGGCTTCGATCAGGCTGATGAGTTCCGGGCGCACACCGGAAGCGCCGCGACCGAGCGAGATGAGCTTCAGCGACATGATGAGGCGAACGATGTTTTCCGGCAGCGCATTGCCGACGCCGCAGCAATGGGAGAGGATGAGATTGCGCTGCAGCGTTCCGACATCCGCAGCATCGATCCGGATCGAGGCAAGTTTGCCGAACCCGGTATTGATGCCATAGACCGGCGCATCTCCGGCAGCGATTTCGGCAATTCGTTTCGCTGCCGATTCGATCCCGGCATGAAAAGACCCATCAAGCTTTGCCGGCGTGCCCTGCCAGTAGATCGCTTCGAGAGTTGCAAGCGGCACTGCGCCGGGATGGAGTGTTATTGTCATCGTCGATTATGCTTTCAAAACGAGCTGGTGGAGCGGGTTGAAGCCGATGCGATAGCAAAGTTCCGCTGGTTGCTCGGCGTTCCAGATGGCGATCTCGGCCCGCTTACCCGGCGCAATGGTGCCGATTTCCTCATGCAAACCAAGGGCGCGCGCGGCTTCGCGCGTGGCGCCCGCAAGCGCTTCCTCGACGGTCAGCCGGAAAAACGTGCATGCCATATTCATTGTCAGGAGCAGCGAGGTGAGCGGCGATGTGCCGGGATTGCAATCGGTGGCGACGGCGATGCGGACGCCGGCATCGCGCAAGATATTGACGGGCGGGGCGCGCTCTTCGCGCAGGGCATAGAACGCGCCCGGCAGAAGCACCGCGACGGTGCCGGCAGCCGCCATGGCCTTGGCGCCTTCCTCGTCGAGATATTCGAGATGGTCGGCGGACAACGCGCCATACGACGCTGCAAGCTTGGCCCCGCCAAGGTTGGAGAGCTGTTCGGCGTGGAGCTTGACCGGCAAGCCGAGTGACTCCGCCTTGTCGAAGACGCGGGCGATCTGGGCGGGCGAAAAGGCGATACCCTCACAGAACCCATCCACCGCATCGACGAGACCTTCCGCATGCGCGGCATCGAGACCGGGCAGGACAACTTCGGCGATATAGTCATCGGGCCGGCCCTTATACTCCGGTGGTGTCGCGTGGGCCGCGAGGTAACTTGTGCGGATGCGCACGGGGCGCATTTTGGCGAGGCGGCGAGCGACGCGCAGCATCTTCAGCTCGGCGCCGATATTCAGCCCGTAACCGGATTTAATCTCGACGGTGGAGACGCCTTCGGCAAGCAAGGTATCGAGCCGCGGCAGGGATTGCGCAAGGAGTACCTCTTCGTTGAGGGCGTTGGTCGATTTGACCGAGGAGACGATGCCGCCCCCTGCACGCGCGATGTCCTCATAGGTCGCGCCTTCGAGCCGCATCTCGAACTCGCGGGCGCGATTACCGCCAAAGACAAGATGCGTGTGGCAATCGATGAGGGCAGGGGTTGCCAGCCTGCCGCCGAAATCCTGGCGCTCGACATCGCTCCAGTCGATGGGGATAGTCTTTCCAACCCAGGCGATCCGCACGCCATCAATGCCGATCGCGCCATCTTCGACGAGACCATAAGGCGCGCCGGTGTGTTCCAGCGTGGCGATCCTCAATCCGGACAGAATTTTCCTCATCGGCCGCAGCCCGCTCCCTTTTTGGTCTTGCCCGCAAGGTTAATATGTATATACATAACGTGTCAATCCGGCGGGAGGAAAGAAATGACTGAGGCCAGAAAATCGGTGTTCGCCCGGACAGCGCTCACGCCAAATGGCTGGGAGAACAATGTGCTGATCGAGATCGACAGTGCAGGACGCATTGGTTCCGTACTGCCCGGCAGTCCGATTTTGCCCAACGCCCTTGCGGTCGATATATTGCTGCCGGCGCAGGCAAACCTCCACAGCCACACATTCCAGCGGGCGATGGCCGGGCTTTCCGAGGCACGCAGCCCAGCGGGGCGCGACAGCTTCTGGACATGGCGCGAGATCATGTACCGTTTCCTCGACATTCTGGATCCTGAGGATATCGAGGCGATCGCCGCCTTCGCCTTTGTCGAGATGCTGGAGTCCGGCTATTCCAGCGTTGCGGAATTTCACTATGTGCATCACCAGCCGGGCGGGCATCCCTATGCGAATCTGGCCGAGTTGTCCGAACGGATCGCGGCTGCGGCGAGCGCGACCGGCATCGGCCTGACGCTGTTGCCGGTCGCCTATATGCAAGGCGGCGTAGACGGGCGAGCGCTGGCGGGCGGGCAATTACGCTTCGGCAATGATTTCGGCCGCTACGTGCAACTGGCGGGGCAGGCGGAGCAAGCAGCAAGATCGGTCAGTGCCGATGCGGGCTTCGGCGTCGCGCCGCATTCGATCCGGGCCGTCAACGAAGGCGATCTGCTAGCGCTGGAAAGGCATTTTGCGAAGGTCCCGTTCCATATCCACATTGCCGAGCAGATCCCGGAAATCGAAGAGGTGCAGGCAGCCTACGGCCAGCGCTCGATGACATGGCTCCTCGATCATCTGCCGGTCGGTGATCGCTGGTGCCTGATCCACTCGACGCACATGAACCGGCAAGAGACAGAGCGCGTTGCGCAAAGCGGCGCGGTTGTCGGTCTATGTCCGATCACCGAAGCCAATCTCGGCGATGGCATATTCGAGGGGGTGAACTATCTCAGCCAAGGCGGGCGCTTCGGCACGGGATCCGACTCCAACATCCGCATTTCACCCTCGGAGGAACTGCGCCAGCTCGAATACAGCCAGCGCCTGCGCGACGTCTCCCGGGTGACGCTTTCGGTCAATGGCAAATCCTGCGGCCGCACGCTCTACGATACGGCGCTCGCCGGCGGTGCGCAGGCTCTCGGTCGCGACGCGGGCAGCCTGGCGCCCGGCAAATGGGCCGACATGATCGCGCTCGATGCCGAAAACCCCGCCCTGCTGGGGCTGAAGGGCGACCGGCTGCTCGATGGCTGGATCTTCGCGGGCGACCGCCACGCGGTCAGCGATGTCTGGTCAGCCGGACGGCATGTGGTGCATGAAGGCCGGCACCGCGACCGGGATGCGATTTTCGAGGCCTACAAGACGCGCCTGGCACCGATCCTCGCGAAAATCTGACGGCACTTGCGCGGATAATGACCATTGGCGATTCGCTCCAACTGCACTATTTGAGTTGGAAGGAATGACAGGGATGGAATCGTAATGGCAAGCGTGACGCAGGAGCAGGTGCTCGAGCAATTGAGAACGGTCACAGGGCCGGACTTCAACAGCAACATTGTCGAGCTCGGGCTGGTTTCGGATATCTTCATCGCCGACAACAAGGTGTTCTTCTCGATAACCGTGCCGGCAGCGCGAGCGCAGGAACTCGAACCTTTGCGCGCCGCCGCCGAGCGTGTGGTCAAGGCGATGCCGGGGGTAAACGGCGCTATCGTCGCGCTGACCGCCGAGAAGAAAGGCGGGCCGACAAGCGATGATGCGCCGCCGCGGCCAGCACCCGCAGCGCGCCCGGCACAACGTCCTGCGCCGGCAGGGGCGGTTCCGCCACCGCGGGTCGTGGCCCAGAGCGGCGCGGCAGGTCAGGGTGCACCCGCGCAACAGGCGCATGGCCACAGCCACGGCGCTCCGGCGAAGGCAGGCGTGCCCGGCGTCGGCGCGATCATCGCCGTCGCCTCGGGCAAGGGCGGTGTCGGCAAGTCGACGACGGCCGTCAATCTCGCACTGGGGCTTAAAGCCAACGGCCACAGCGTCGGCATTCTGGATGCGGATATTTACGGGCCCTCCATGCCGCGTCTGCTTGGCCTGCACGGCAGGCCGGAGGTTGTGTCCGGCCGCGTCCTGAAGCCGATGGAGGGCTACGGCCTCAAAGTGATGTCGATCGGCTTCCTCGTCGATGAGGAAACGCCGATGATCTGGCGCGGGCCCATGGTCATGTCGGCGCTGACGCAGATGCTGCGCGAAGTGCAGTGGGGCGACCTCGACGTACTTGTGGTCGATATGCCGCCCGGCACCGGCGATGCGCAATTGACCATGGCGCAGCAAGTACCGCTGGCCGGTGCCGTCATCGTCTCGACACCGCAGGACCTCGCGCTGATCGACGCGCGCAAGGGTCTGAACATGTTCAAGAAGGTCGAGGTGCCGCTGCTCGGCATCATCGAGAACATGAGCTATTTCATCGCACCGGACACCGGCACGCGTTACGACATCTTCGGCCACGGCGGCGCACGCAAGGAGGCGGAGCGCCTGGGCGTTCCCTTCCTCGGCGAGGTGCCTCTGGTGATGGAAATCCGCGAGACCTCCGATGCCGGAACGCCCGTCGTTGTCAGCAATCCCGATGGTCCGCAGGCACAGGCTTATCGCGAGATCGCGGCACAAGTCTGGGAACAGCTTTCCGCGACGAAAGGCGGACGCGCCGCCCCGGCGATCGTGTTCGAGTAGGCGTTGCTGGCATCGCGTATGGTCCTTTGCAATGCATCGGCGTTGTGCGTGGTTCGACAGGCTCACCATGAGGGCGTGTGATGGATTGCACACATACCGTCTACGTCAAGGCTCGTGCTGAATCTGCGGAATGGAGCGCTCTGCAGTCCACCACACTCCCTCATGGTGAGCCTGTCGAACCACGCAAGAGCATAGATGCAATCTATCCTACTGCCAAAATCCTCACGTGATCACGCTTGGCTCATCACGCCCGGTATGTCCCTTGATATCGGCAAGGTCGTGTGCGGCGCGGATGAGGTCGGCTAGCGCGCCTTGCGTTTCGAGATCGTGGCGCTTCGGATCGGGTTCGTAGCGCTCGATATAGACGCGAATGGTTGCGCCGGATGTCCCGGTGCCCGACAGGCGGAAGACGACGCGCGAGCCGCCTTCGAACAGGACGCGTATGCCCTGGTTCTTGCTCACCGATTTGTCGACCGGATCGTGATAGGCGAAGTCATCGGCATGTGTGATCTTGAGGCCCTGCACGGAGGTGCCGGGCAGCGTTGGCAGTTTGGCGCGCAGATCGTCCATCAGCTTGTTGGCGCCGGCCGTATCGACGCCCTCATAGTCGTGGCGCGAATAATAGTTGCGGCCGTAGGTCGCCCAATGCTCGTGCGCGATCTCTTTGACACTGACCTTGCGCACCGCAAGGATGTTGAGCCAGAGCAGCACCGCCCACAGACCATCCTTCTCGCGCACATGATTGGATCCGGTGCCGGAGCTTTCCTCGCCGCAGATCGTAGCCATATCCGCATCGAGTAGATTTCCGAAGAATTTCCAGCCGGTCGGGGTTTCATACATGCCGATCTTCAGCTTCTCCGCGACACGGTCGGCTGCACCGCTGGTTGGCATGGAGCGGGCGATGCCCTTGAGGCCCGCCTTGTAGCCGGGCGCGAGATGCGCATTGGCCGCAAGCATGGCGAGTGAATCGGATGGGGTGATGAAGATGCCTTTGCCGATGATCAGGTTGCGGTCGCCATCGCCATCGGAGGCCGCGCCGAAATCAGGACCATTTGGCGACATCAGAAGATCGTAGAGGTCTTTGGCATAGACGAGGTTGGGGTCGGGATGATGTCCGCCGAAATCTTCGAGCGGCACGAAATTGATACAGGTGCCCTCCGGTGCGCCGAGGCGATGTTCGAGGATTTCCTTGCCATAGGGGCCCGTGACCGCATGCATGGAATCGAAGCGCAGGGTAAAGCCCGACTTGATCAAGGCGCGGATCGCATCGAAGTCGAACAGCTGTTCCATCAGTTCGGCATAATCGGCGACGGGATCGATGATCTCGATATCCATCTCGCCGATCTTCTGCGTGCCGATCGTATCGATATCGATATCCGGCGCATCGGCGATCATATAGCGCGTGATCGTCCTGGAGCGGGCGAAGATCGCCTCGGTGATCTTTTCGGGAGCAGGTCCGCCATTGCCGATATTGTACTTGATACCGAAATCCTCGGTAGGACCGCCCGGATTATGGCTGGCCGACAGGACGAGCCCGCCGAACGCCTTGTATTTGCGGATGACATTGGAGGCTGCCGGCGTCGACAGGATGCCGCCCTTGCCGACAAGAACGCGCCCGAAACCATTGGCGGCCGCCATCTTGACGGCGATCTGCACCACTTCGCGATTGTAATAGCGGCCATCGCCGCCGATCACCAATGTCTTGCCCTTGAAGCCTTCAAGCGAATCAAACAACGACTGGATGAAGTTCTCGACGTAATTTTCCTGCTGAAACTCCGGGACTTTCTTGCGCAGGCCCGATGTTCCGGGCTTCTGGTCGTCGAATGGCTTGGTGGCAACGGTCTTGAACATGATGGGCTTCCAGTCTCAATTAAGCGTCTGCAACAATCTATGGGGCCGGTCGTGTATCAGGTCAACACGACAGAATTTCGATGGCGCCATGATGTTCCTCCTTGACAAAGCGGATCCAAGAGTCATGGGCTGGGCATCGACGGTTCCATTTCGTCAGTTTTTCCTGTCTTCAGTTACGCTGCTGGAAATACGACAAGGCGCGCTAAGGGTAGAGCGCCGCGACAAAGCGCAGGGCGCGGTTCTGAGCTCTTGGCTCTATGGCTGGGTTCTGCCTAAGTTCGAGGAAAGAATTCTTCCGTTAAACGTTGCGGCTGTGCTGCGTTGCGCGGAATTGCATGTGCCAAATCCGAGGTCTGAACGAGACGCCATGATCGCCGCGACAGCTCTTGTCCACGGCATGACCGTGGTAACCCGCAATGTGGCGGATTTCGCCACAACCGGTGTACCGGTATTCAATCCCTGGAACGAATGAAGGCCGCTCGAGAGCGGCCTTTTAGACGGGTTGCTGAGCCAGCAAATTATCTGACGATGACCTTGGCGCCGACTTCCGCGCGATTGTAAAGGTCCATGATGTCCTGGTTCATCAGGCGAATGCAGCCGGAAGACATGGCCTTGCCGATCGACCACCATTCCGGTGTGCCGTGCAGGCGGTAGCCGGTGTCGCCACCCTTGTTGAACAGGTAAAGCGCGCGGGCGCCGAGCGGGTTGGTGATGCCCGGGTCCATGCCGTCGCGGAATTCCGCAAGCTTGGGCTGGCGCTGGATCATCTCGCGCGGCGGCGTCCATGTCGGCCATTCGCGTTTCATCGCGACGCGCGCGGTACCATGCCATTCGAAACCCTGCTTGCCCACGCCGATGCCGTAGCGCATCGCCTTGCCGCCGCCCAGCACGTAATAGAGATATTTCGTACCCGTATCGACGATGATCGTCCCCGGCGCTTCGCTGCCATCATAGTTGACTTCCTGGCGCAGATACTGCGGCGGGATCTTGGAGCGGGGAACGGCGGGTATCACGTAGCCGGCATCGACAACGGAATTATAGGAGGCGGTGGAATAGCTGAAACCGATCGTAGAACAGCCGGTCAAGGCAGTTGTAGCCATCAGCCCAACTGCGAGGACGATAGTCTTGAGTTGCATGGTCACCCCAATGTTAAAGCGAATCTATGTGCGTTTTCTTGTGTTGCCTCTCTAGCGCCATTATTGTTAATGGCTGATTAACCGTAAAGCGAAGTTTTTCGTTAACCTGTCAATCCTCAACCGGGCGGTGTAGTTTTTTTGCCATGGTTGCAAATTTGCCGATAATCTGCGGATCATGCCTCTAGTCAGCCTGGGTCAGACAAGCCCGCTCATCGATGGGCGGCAATCGGAAAACGCCATGCTGGTACGCCGCGGTGTGCAGCGACTTTTTCTCGAACTCGGGCTTGCGGTGATGCCGGAATTGCCTCTGGCGTCCGGCCGTCGCGCCGACCTTGTTGCCTTGACGCGCAGCGGAGAAATCTGGATCGTCGAGATCAAATCCTCGATCGAGGACTGGAGGGTGGATCGCAAATGGCCGATCTACCGCGAACATTGCGACCGGTTGTTCTTTGCTACGCATCCGGGTGTTCCAGCGGACATTTTTCCCTCGGATTGCGGATTCATTCTTTCGGACGGTTATGGCGCCGAGATCATCCGCGATGCGCCCGAGCACAAGCTCGCAAGCGCAACCCGCAAGGCGATGACGCTGCGGTTTGCCCGCGTCAGTGCAGCGCGCATGACCTTGGCCGAGCTGTCGGGGATCGATTTGCCTGAAACGGATGTGGAGTAGGGTCCATGCCTAGCCCTGCCCCTTAGGGGGAGGGCAAGAGGCGGCACTTTTAACGCGGAGCGCGTTTGGCCAGAATACGCTGCAACGTACGGCGGTGCATGTTGAGGCGGCGGGCCGTTTCGGAGACATTGCGGTCGCACATCTCATAGACGCGCTGGATATGTTCCCAGCGAACCCGGTCGGCCGACATCGGATTCTCTGGCGGAGCGACCTTTTCGCCGGAACGCCGCGTCAATGCCGCAAAGACCTCATCGGCATCGGCTGGCTTCGACAGGTAATCGATGGCGCCGAGTTTGACCGCATTGACCGCGGTCGCGATGTTGCCGTAGCCGGTAAGGATCACGGCACGCGTGTCTTCGCGCCGGGCGCGGATAGCCTCGATAATGTCGAGGCCGTTGCCATCGCCGAGCCGCATGTCGACCACCGCATAGGCCGGGGCGTGGGTCCTGACGCTGGCAAGTCCGGCTTCGACCGAATCGGCAATGGCGACGGTGAAGCCTCGCGTTTCCATGGCGCGCGCAAGACGCTGCAAGAACGGCTTGTCATCATCGACAAGAAGAAGTGTCGGATCGCCGCCTATGGCTGCAATATCGTCCTGATCCGTGTTTTCCATCAGGGTTTCCTGCTCTTTTTTTCATATTATTCGTTGTTAATGGTTCGCAATGAAGAAAAAGTCAAAGATTATCAATCGGCAGCGAGTTGATTGCGCGGCCAGCTCACGATGACCTCCGCACCCTGGCCCGGATCGTTGCGATTGCGGAAGGTAATCGTCGCGCCCGAACGCTCCAAAAGCGTCTTGGCGATGAACAGGCCCAGCCCGAGCCCGCCGCCATGTTCATTGATTTCGCGGTCGCGGCCGGTGGTGTAGGGCTCGCCGATCCGGTCGAGAATCTCGGCGGCAAAACCCTGGCCATCGTCGCTGACGATGATCTCGACGGTCCTGTCGGTCCAGCCCCAGCTCACCTCGATTGTCGCCCTGGCAAAATCGATCGCGTTCTCGACCAGATTGCCCAGCCCATAGATGATGCCCGGATTACGCCGGATGACCGGTTCGACACCGTCGCCCCTCAGCTTCTTCACCACGATATTGATACCGAAATTGCGGTTGGGCTCGATGACTTCCTCGATGAGCGATGAGATCTTCAAGCGCGACATGTGTTCTTCGCTGGTCGAGGACAGGCTGGTCAGCCGCTTCAGAATCTCGCGGCAGCGGTCGGTCTGTGAACGCAAAAGCTCGATATCTTCCGCAAAACGGTCGTCCTGTTTCAGGCTCCGCTCCATTTCCTTGGCGACGAGGGCAATCGTCGCAAGCGGTGTTCCGAGCTCATGCGCTGCGGCAGCAGCAAGGCCGTCCAGCGCGGAGAGATGTTGCTCGCGCTGCAGGATCAACTCCGTCGCAGTCAGCGCATCGGCGAGGAGGCGCGCCTCTTCGGCGACACGGTAGGCATAGACGGCGGTAAAGGCGAGGGCGGAGACCACCGAACACCAGACGCCGGCAATGAGCACGAAGGGAAGTTGCATGCTCTCGCCCTCGTACCAGGGCAGAGGCAGGTAGACATTGGCAAGGACCGTCGCGCAGATGGTGACGAGAAGGCCGAGCGCTATGGTCGCATAGGCCGGAAGCGAGGTGGCGGAAATGATCACGGGGACGATCATCAGCACCGCGAAGGGGTTCTGCAGTCCGCCGGTCATATAAAGAAGACCCGCCACCTGGAGGATATCGAAGGCGAGGACTGTAACCGCCGCGCGCGGCTCGAGCCGGTGGTTGATCGGATAGCGGAATGACATCAGGAGGTTCAACCACGCCGAACAGGCGATCATCGCGAAACAGATGCTGACCGGGAAGGGGAACTTAAGGTAGAGCGCCACGAAAAGCACCGCAATGCTCTGGCCGGCAACGGCAAGCCAGCGGAGACGAATGAGCGTGGTCAGCCGCAAACGACGCGACAGATAAGATGAGCGTATGCCGAAATCCTGAACCATGCGGGAGCTTTAGAACAAATGGCGTGCAAAGGGAATTGTGCAGTCTTCAGGCGTTATCGCCCCCGCAAGGGGAGAGATGAGGCTGCGGCTCTCACGTTCCCCTCGGTTTTGCCCGGGCAGTGGGCGATGCATTTGCGGGATCCTCCGGCCAGACGTGACGCGGATAGCGGCCCCGCATATCGCTGCGCACATCGGCCCAGGAACCTTTCCAGAAACCGGGAAGATCGCGTGTAATCTGGATCGGGCGATGTGCAGGTGACAGGAGTTCAAGCAGGAGAGGAATGGTACCACCGGCTATCGAAGGATGAACACCAAGTCCGAATAATTCCTGCACGCGCACGCTCAGCACCGGTTCCCCCTCATCGTAACGGATCGGGATGTTCGAGCCGGTCGGCACTTCGAAATGGGTCGGTGCGAGCGTGTCGATCTTGCGTTGGAGATCATAGGGAACAGCGGAGCGCAGCCCCTCGATCAGCACATGCGCGGGGATCTGGCCCAAATTTGCCGAACCCTTGAGGAACGGCAACAGCCAGTCATCCAGCGACGCGATGAGGCCATCGTCATCCATCGCGGGCCAGGGCGAACCGAGCCCCTGATGCAGCCAGGCAAGCCGGCGGCGCAGGATCGTCGCTTCCTTCGACCATGACAGAATCTCGAGACCATGCGTACGGAGGGCGGCGATGACGCCAAGGTCAGCCTCTTCGCCTATGGGCGCTGGCAGCGTCTTTTCGGACAATGCGATGGCGCCGATCCGGGTGGCATCGCGTGCACGCAGGGCATTACGCGCGGGATCGTAGGTCACCTGCCGGCCGCTGACGATGCTACCGCCAAGCGCTTCGCGGATTTCGGCTTCGGTTATTTCCGCAGCGGCAAGGATGCGTGCACGCCCCGCTCGCCCGGCGAGATCGGCAACAACGAGCCATGGCGACTTCGCAAGCGAAGTGGCTGGATCGACCTCGCCGCCGCGCCCGTTGGCCAGGGTGAACTGGCCATTGCCGCGCGCCTTGGCGATCCGGTCGGGATAGGCGCCGACGAGCAGACGCCCGACACTGTCGGGTTCAGGTGCAACGCCGCCATTTCCCGCCAATCGCTTTGCCAACCCGCGCGCCCGCGTTGCACGATCGCCGCGTTCGCGCTGGAAGCGCGAGAGGCGAACGTCAAGATCAATATCATTGCCGCCGAGGCCCCGTTCCGTGAGCAGGACGGCAAGTTCCGCCGCCCTGTATGCCTGCCCCCGTTCGCGTGCAGTCAGCACCATATGGGCAAGGCGCGCAGGCAAAGCCAACCTCCGCATCGCGTCGCCCATGGGCGTGACGCGATTGCTCTCCAGCGCTCCGAGATTTTCCAGCAGCGCCTTGGCCTCCTTGATGGCAGGGACGGGGGGCGCGTCGAGAAAGGCAAGGCTCGCCGGATCGGCAACACCCCAGGCGGCACAATCGAGAACGAGGCCAGTCAAATCCGCTTCGAGGATTTCCGGTGGGGCGAAGGCTTCCAGCGCCGCCGTCTGTTCGGCTCGCCAGAGACGCAGTGCGATGCCGGGCTCCGTGCGCCCGGCGCGGCCGGCTCGCTGATCGACTGCCGCACGGGAAGCACGCACGGTTTCCAGGCGCGTCAATCCGGTGGCAGGTTCAAATTTCGGCAGTCGCGCCAAGCCGCTATCGATGACAACGCGTACGCCATCGATAGTGATCGAGGTCTCGGCGATGGACGTGGCAAGCACCACCTTGCGTTTGCCGGAAGGTGCCGGCCTGATTGCCGCGTCCTGATCGCGGCCCTCCAGCGCACCATAAAGCGGCACAATCATCACATCGGCGGCAACACGGCCCTGCAGCGCCTCAGTCGTGCGTTCGATCTCGCGCTGGCCGGGAAGGAAGGCTAGGATGCTGCCGGTCTCATCCAGAAGCGTCTCGCGGATTGCTTTTGCCATGGCATCCTCAATCCGCTCATCGGGATTGCGGGGACGGTAACGCATGTCAATCGGATAGGAGCGGCCTTTGCTTTCCAAGACAGGGGCATCGTTCAGGAGATGCGCCACGCGAGCGCCATCCAGGGTTGCCGACATGACCAGAAGCTTCAGGTCCGGGCGCAATGCGCCCTGCACGTCGAGCGCCAGTGCAAGACCGAAATCCGCATCGAGGCTACGCTCATGAAACTCATCGAAGAGCACTGCCGCGACATTTTTCAGGTCAGGGTCGTCGAGGATCATGCGGGCAAAGACACCCTCGGTGACGACGAGAATGCGGGTCTTGGCGGAAACCTTGCTTTCAAGCCGCATGCGGTAGCCGACGGTCATGCCTGGCTCTTCCCCCAAAAGGCTGGCCATGCGGCTGGCGGCGGCGCGGGCGGCGAGGCGGCGCGGTTCAAGCAGGATGATTGTGCGGTCCCCGCGCCATGGGTGGCCGAGGAGATGCAACGGGACGAGCGTCGTCTTGCCCGCGCCGGGCGGTGCGACAAGCACCGCAGCATTGCCTTTTTCCAACGCGGCATCGAGTGCGCCGAAGATCTCCGTAACGGGAAGGGCAGGAAGCGCGTTCAAGGGTTCATCCACTCGGTGGCAATCGCGGCGTTTTGACAGGGTTTGGGGTCTCAAGTCCATCAATTTTTGAGGGCCGAGGGCGAGCATCCGGCTCATCGAAACGGGAAAATGCGCAAGATTGAACTTTAGGCGAATTGACGATCTTTGGCCGAACTGGGAGCCTCAAACCTTTTAAGAGAGGCTTTTCAAGTATGAATTTTCGAAAACTGGCGCTTGCGTCTTTGCTGTTTATTGCCGCCTGCGATGGCTCCAACTCACCGGAAAATAAATCGGTCACCGAAACCAAAACAACGGATGGAACATTCGCCGAACTGAACAATGCAAAACTCGAGCTTACGAAGACCACCGCGGAGTTGGGGGCGAAACAGACCGAACTCTCCGAGGCAGAAAAGCGGTTGGCGGCGATCAAGACAGAAACCGGAAGTCTTGGGGCCGAGAGAAAAACTGTGTCGGACGCGCTTGTTGCCGACAGAGAAGAGTTGAAAACACTGGGCAAGCAGATCGAGACAGCCAAGACCGAGCTTGACAAGCTGAAGGCCGATGACAGCGCTACAAGCGAGCAGATAGAGCTGGCCACAGACAAGCTGCAAGCACTTGAAGACAAGTTTCAAGCCAAAAATCTGGAAATAGCAGCAGCTGAAAAAAGACTGAGAGAGCTCGACACTTCTATTGCAGACGCCGAAGGGCGATTGAAGACGATCGAGGATGAGTCCGAAAAGCTTGTTGCTGCCAGAGAAGAGTTGAAAACACTGGGTAATCAGATCGAGGCGGCCAAGACTGAGCTTGACCAACTGAAGGCCGATGATAACGCGACAAGCGAGCAATTAAAGCAGGCCGAAGATAGGCTGAAAGCATTTGAAGAAAAATTTGCAGAAAAAAATCAGGAAATAGCAGCAGCTGAAAAAAGACTGGGAGAGCTCAACACTTCTATTGCAGACGCCGAAGGGCGATTGAATAAGATCGAGGCTGAGATAAATGCCCGGCAGGAGGCGGAAAAGCTGAGGCTTGCCGGAAAAATTCAAGCAGCAGTCGACATTTTACAGGCGGCGGGGCTGACGGACGAGGCGTTTGATCTCGCCGCGCCGCAAGATCATGCGGTGGATGATCCGAACGTTTATGATACGACCAAGGATGGCACGATCGATTTGGCCTCGGTGGACGAGACTCCCGCAACGAAACGGCACGAAATGGTGATTGGCGGTCAATCCATCAAATTTACGGCTGCCTCGGGCCATTTGATCGCCTATGCGCCGAAAGATGCCGATCATCCGGAAAAACCCAAGGAAGCCGAAGCGGCAATTTTTTATACCAGCTATACGCGCGACGAGCAGCCCCATGAAAAAAGACCGATAACGTTCTTTTTCAACGGCGGACCCGGCTCCGCTTCGATCTGGCTGCATATGGGAGCGCTCGGCCCTTGGCGCTTGCAAACCGGCTTGCCGGAAGTGCCCGAATCTTCGGAAAAAGAGGCTCCGAAGGATTTTCCATTGTTCGAAAACAGGGAAAGCCTGCTTGATCAGTCGGATCTCGTCTTCGTCGATCCGCCCGGAACGGGACATTCGGTGGCCATTACCACTTATGACAAATCCGACAACCCCAAGGCTGTGGTCGCCCACACGAACCGGGACTATTGGGGCGTGACGAAAGACGCGGAGCTTATGCAAGACTTCGTTATCCGCTATGTGAATTTGCATAACCGCCAAAGTTCGCCCAAATATTTGTTTGGTGAATCCTATGGCGCCGGCGTGCGGGTGCCGATCCTTTCCAAGCTGCTGCTCAATACCGCGGGCAGCCGCTATGATCCCGATCCGTCCGGCAAGCCGCCGATTTTTCTAAGCGGTTCGATATTGCTCTCGCCGGTTCTGGATATGAGCAAGAATTGCACGCAGCAGGTGGTAGAGTCGGAGAAATACAAATGTCGAGCGTGGTTGCCGACATTCTCACTGATCGCGGATTATCACAAAAAGGGCGCCATGCGAGGAAATCTGTCCGTCGCGGATTTCATCGAGAAGGCAAAAGCATATGCGGATCGTGAGCTTTTTCGGGCATTCGAAGCCTATAAGGCTGGGGAATGGCCGGCATTTATCCAGCCGCCTTCCTCATTTGCCACTGACATGAAAAATTTCACCGGCGTTGGAGATTGGGAAGGCGGGCCATATTTAAGTGTTGATGCTTTTAGAACGAATAATCTTCTCCCCGGTTATTTGCTCAACGTTTACGACGGGCGTATGAAAATAAAGAGCGGATCGTTTGCTAAGAACATCCCTTACAACTTTAACTACTATGAGCATACGGGTTTTCACAATGCCTTTGCCAAATTTCTCCCTGTCTATATCGGTTACAAGAATGGATCCTATTACACGCATTTGAATAATGATGGTGTCGACGGAGGCCAGTCGCCAAATGTTCTCTGGGACTGGAATCGAGGCAAGAAAGAAAGCAGGGCGGTAACGACAGCAGTGCCGGACATACAGGGGGCCCTGCGGGTAGACCCTTCATGGAAGGTGACGATCGTCCATGGTCTTTATGACATGGTGACGCCATTTTACCCCACCGAACTTGATCTGCGCACGGTGAATTTGACGAAGCGCATTCCGCTCACAACTTATGAAGGCGGGCATATGCTCTATTATGTGGAAGAATCCCGCATAAAACTGAAAAGCGATCTGGTGAAATTTTATTCCGCGCCGCCCTATTCCGGGCCGCCTTCGGCTGAGACGCAATCCGTAACCTTGAAGTAGGGAAGTTCGATGAAAAGCATTTATTTTCTAAGTGTTATGGCTGTGGGGGTCTGGCCCGGTCTGGCAGGGGCTGGCGCACTGCCCGAGAGGGCGATCGCATTGGACAGAAACTTGATTGTCAAAATTGCCGACGGTATGGCCTATCCGCCGCCGCCACCCCCTGGAACCGTGCGGCCCGCGTTCAACCAGGAAAACATACAGGCAGAGGTCGATCTGCAATTGCAGGAGAAATATGATGACGCGACCAGGGACGGCACGAAGCGGCTGACGGCCGAGCGCGCCAATGCCGTCGGCTGGGGTTTTGTAGCGGATAATCTGCCAGCGATCGACCGGAACAAGGACGGGGCTGCCAGCCTGGCGGAAATATCGGCGTTTCTTGACGGGCGCTCGGCTGTACCTTTGAAGCGCAAGGCCGCCAAGGTCCAGGTCGTCGAGTAGCTGGAACGAGCCGGGTCGAACGGCATCTTGACGTGATGGCGGCATTTCATCTCGAAATGCCGCCGGTCCGATTGACGATCCCCGGTGCGATCCTGATAGTGCAACGAGCAAATCACTATGTTGCATTATCGGGACGCATTAGGAGAGACTTTCATGAAATCGCGCGCTGCCGTTGCCTGGGAAGCCAGGAAGCCACTGACCATCGAAACCGTCGAGATCGGCGGACCGAGGCCCGGCGAGGTGCTCGTGGAAGTCATGGCGACCGGTGTCTGCCATACGGACGCCTACACGCTTTCCGGCCTCGATTCGGAAGGAAAGTTCCCGGCCATTCTTGGCCATGAGGGTGCAGGCATCGTGCGCGAGATCGGCGCGGGCGTCACCTCGCTGAAGGTCGGCGATCACGTCATCCCGCTCTATACGCCCGAATGCCGCCAGTGCAAAACGTGCCTGTCGCAGCGCTCGAACCTGTGCACCTCGATCCGTGCCACGCAGGGCCAGGGCGTCATGCCCGACGGCACCAGCCGCTTCTCCTGCGATGGCGGCGAAGTCTTCCATTATATGGGCTGTTCGACCTTCTCGAATTTCACGGTGCTGCCGGAGATCGCGCTGGCGAAAGTGCGTGAGGACGCGCCTTTCGACAAGATCTGCTATATCGGCTGCGGCGTCACCACCGGCATCGGGGCTGTCATTTATACGGGCAAGGTCTGGCCGGGCGCCAATGTGGTGGTGTTCGGCCTCGGCGGTATCGGGCTCAACGTCATTCAAGGCGCCCGCATGGTCGGCGCGGACAAGATCATCGGAGTCGATCTCAATCCGGGCAAAGTGGCAATGGCGAAGAAGTTCGGCATGACAGATTTCGTCAATCCGAACGAGGTTGGCAACGACAAGATCGTACAGGCGATTCAGGACCTGACCGATGGCGGAGCGGATTTCTCTTTCGATGCAACCGGCAACACCAATGTCATGCGCCAGGCGCTCGAATGCTGTCATCGCGGCTGGGGCACCAGTATCGTCATCGGTGTTGCGGAAGCCGGCAAGGAAATTTCGACGCGGCCATTCCAGCTCGTCACCGGACGCAACTGGCGCGGCACGGCCTTCGGCGGCGCGCGCGGGCGCACGGATGTGCCGAAAATCGTCGACTGGTACATGGAGGGCAAGATCGACATCGACTCTCTCATCACCCACACGATGCCGCTTGACGAGATCAACACCGCCTTCGACCTCATGCATGAGGGCAAGTCGATCCGCAGCGTCGTGACATTTTGATGGACGAGAACGTCAAGGTCGTCTTGAGCGGGCTGGACGAGCTTAGCCCGCGTGACCTTTATGACATGCTGAAATTGCGGGTGGATGTTTTCGTGGTCGAGCAGAAATGCCCCTATCCCGAGCTTGACGGCAAGGATCTGGATGCGCTCCACCTGCGTCTGCTTTCCGGGGGCAATCTGGTCGGGAGCGCACGAATCCGCAAACCCGCGAAGACCGATCCGGCTGCCCGGATAGGCCGGGTTGTCGTTGCGCCTGGGCACCGCGGCAAGAAGCTTGGCGACAGGCTCATGGTTGAGGCCATCGCACAATGCGAGCGGCTTTATGCGGAAAGCCCGATCAAACTTTCGGCGCAAAGCCAGTTGCTGCGGTTTTATGAATCCTTCGGTTTCGTGCCGGTCACCGAAGAATATCTCGAAGACGGGATTCCTCATGTCGACATGCAGCGCCCCGCGGCGCTGACCACGGAGTGACAAGCGATGTGGAAGCGGCATAATCCGTTCTATCTTGCAGCGGCTCTCGGGCTTGTCGCTCTCGCTCTGGCGCTGTTCTTCGCGCCCCGCAATGCCTATGTCGTCGCGGCCAACGTCTTCTTCGTCATCTATTTGGTTCTTTCCATCATCAAGGTCCGGAAATTGACGCCGGAGTACCTGCAGCGCAACGCGGCCAAATCCGATGAACCGGTGTGGATCATTTTTGCGGTGACCTTCGGCACGGTCGTCGTCGCCGTCAGCTCGCTGTTCGTGCTGATCAATTCCGGCGAGGATCCGCATCCGCTTGATCTCTCGCTGGCACTCGCCGCAGTGCCGCTGGGCTGGTTCACCGTGCACATGATGGCGGCCATCCACTATGCTCATCTCTACTGGCAGCCGGACGAGACGGCCGAGGGTGCAAAGCGGTCGCCGCGCAAACATGTCGGCGGGCTCGACTTCCCGGGCGACAATGAGCCCGGCGGTTATGATTTTCTCTATTTCTCATACGTCATCGGCATGACGGCCCAAACGTCGGATACGGCGATCACCAGTACAGATATGCGCAAGATTAATCTGCTACATGCCATCGTCTCATACGTCTTCAACACCGTGCTTGTCGCGGCCGCCGTCAACGTCATCGTTTCGCTGGGCCAGTAGTCAGGGGAGTTTATGGAAACGCTATCGATTGCCAAATGCTTTGAGGGTATCCAGGGCGTCTATCGCCACCGCAGCGACGCCTGTCAGTGCGACATGACCTTTGCGGTTTTCCTGCCGCCACGGGCAAAAGAGCATCCGGTGCCGTTGCTCTGGTATCTGTCAGGCCTGACCTGCACCCATCAGAACGTCATGGACAAGGGCGAATACCGCCGCGTTGCCGCCGAGCTTGGCATTGCAATAATCTGCCCGGATACCAGCCCGCGCGGCGAGAATGTCCCCGACGAAAAGGACAACTGGCAATTCGGCAGCGGCGCCGGTTTCTATCTCGACGCGACAGAGGCGCCCTGGTCGACGAATTATCGTATGGCGAGCTATATCGCCTATGAACTTCCTGAACTGGTAGCCGCGCAGTTTCCGGTCGACGTGACGCGCCAGAGCATTTTTGGCCACTCCATGGGCGGGCACGGCGCTATCACTCTCGCTCTAAAAAATCCGGAACGCTTCAGGTCGGTGTCCGCCTTTGCGCCTATTGCACGGCCGATGGTTGCAGGCTGGTCGCGTCCCGCCTTCGAGAAATATCTCGGCAGCGATGAAGCGGCGTGGCGCGCCTATGACAGCGTGGCGCTGATCGAGGACGGCTACCGCGTGCCCGAATTGCTGGTGGATCAGGGTAAGGCCGACGGCTTTCTTGATGACGGGCTTCGGCCCTGGCTGTTGGAAGAGGCCTGTGCCAAAGCCGGTATCCCGCTGACGCTCAACATGCGCGACGGTTACGACCATTCGTATTTCTTTATCTCGACCTTTATGGCCGATCATATCGCCTGGCACGCGGAAAGACTGTCTTAAAGGTTTGCGGCCATCTCAACCAATATGAGATGGCCGCAGCTTTTTGCGCTGTTCGGTATCAGGCGAGTTTATCCACCACTTGCTCGAGCTGTCCGATGAATTTCTGCCAGCCATATTGTGCGCCGCGATAGTTGGCTTCTTCGTTTGGACCGAAGCCGGATTGCTCCATGCGCAGATATGTGCCGCCATTGACCGGGGTGAGCGTGAAGGTGACGATCGTTTTGACGCCGTTTGCGGCTTCATCGCCCGAGGCGTTCCAGCTATAGGAAAGGCGCTCCTGCGGTTCCACCGCCAGGACTTCGCAATCGGTGACGCCGTTCCAGTTCGGCATGGGCGGGCACGGAAGTTGAACCTGTGACCGACGACGGGCTGGAAGTCGTTGCTCATGAGCCAGTCAGCGATGAGAGCGCCTTGGGTGAGTGCGCGCCAGACCTTTTCCGGCGCGTGCGGCATTTCCCGTTCGACGACGAGGGAACGTGTGGCTGTAGCTGTGGCATGTTCAGTCATTGGTCCATCCTGTTTAGCAAATCTTCGAGACGATCGAACCGCTCCCGCCAGAATGCGCCGTAGAGGCCCATCCAGTCGATCAGCGGCGCGAGCCCTTTTGGTTCCGCGCTATAGTGGGTCTGGCGCCCGTCGGGCCTGTCCCGCACCAGGCCGGCAAGCTTGAGCACACTCAGATGTTTGGATACGGCGGGCTGGGAGATGCCAGAATATTCGGTCAACACCCGCACGTTTTGCTCGCCCTGCCGCATCAGATGTTCGAAAATCGCGCGGCGTGTCGGATCGGCGAGAGTGCGGAAAATACTGTCGGCTGTTGCGTCCATAATTGATAACCCGTGAGCTATGAATTAATCCATAGCTATGCAGTTATGAATCTGTCAAGCCGAAAAATGAAATTATGATTTGGCTTTTTCTGCCAGTCGCGGATCGTTGGCAAAGATCTGCCGGCTCAACCCAAGCCTGACTTGAGGCTGGTCGCAAATGGCGTTGACGCCGTGGCTGGAGAAATGCAGCCGCCATGTGGTCATGCGCGTCGGGTTCGGCATGGCAAAGCAGTGACATGAAAGCAGCGCAAGATTGATCCCGCCAAGTGGATCGCGGACGGATTGATAGCGGATCAGGCCGATGCCCGCCTGATGCGCTTTGTCGGCAAGATCGAGGCAAGCGGAGTAATCAGTCAGATGCGTCCACCGCGGGGCCTCCGCGATGAAGGGCGCTGCAGTCAGATCGATTGCGCTGGTGGTGGCATAGCGCGCTTCGAAGGCGGTGAACTCCAGTGCATTGCGCGGCCAAGGTGTGGCGGGACTTTCGGCAAAGAACAGCAGTCTGTAGAAGGCGGTTTCCGCGACGGCGGTTTCGACCTTCTCGCTGGCATAAAAGACCCCGGGTGAATAACCTTCGCGCCGAAAGCGCGAGTTGCCGGGATAGCGGCCATAGCGAAACGGCGTCGCCAACAGGTAATCGAGATGTACGCACCCTGGCGGGAGCGGGGGCTTGGTGGCCTCAAGCTCGTCTTCAAGCAGTGCCTGCTCGTCGAGCGTGTCGACCAGCTTCATGGTGGAAACGCGGTGCTGGGCTTCGACCAGACGCCAGCATGCGCCATGCAGCGATCGCGATTCAGATCGGAGCGCGTCGGGCGTCCAGATAGGCGAGGACATGGGCGAGACCGTCAATGGTTTTGATCCGGTTGAGCGGCTTGCCGCCGAGCATGGTATTGTCTGTTCGCATCCACTGCCGCGCTACGCTATCGTCGCCGCCAACAATGGCATCGAGCGAGCGGTAGAGTCGGATGAACAGGAGCGCGAGTTCATAGCTCTTGCCGGTGAGCGGGCCGCTGCCATCTTCGCTGCGCTTGAGCCGGGAAATGCTGGGTTCGGACAGACCGACGACGGTTGACAGCTCTCTTGCGGTCAGGCCGAGCAATTCAGCGGAACGCAGCAGCGCCTTGGACACAACGGCTGTCTTGCTTGGGGTGTCGATAATGGGTTGCGCGGTGGTTCGCATGGAGGGTCCTTTCACTGGAAATAAATATACATTAAATTTCTGGTGAAATCAAGTTCTCGGTTGCATATCTATGGTGCGTGGTTCGACGGGCTCACCATGAGGAAAGTCGTGTCATTGCAAAAACGTGCGGCAAACGTTGAAAGCAACACTCCCTGCAGTCAAAAATCTTCCTCATGGTGAGCCCCGTCGAACCACGCACTCCGTTTCTGCAGGTCATCGTCTTGCAGTCACGCTCATCGGCAATCCACCGTCCGGTTGTGTCGTCAGCTTCTGCACGGGCCATGGCTTTATATCCTCTGCGATATCGAAGCGATAGCGATGGAGCAGGGTCGCCAAAGCGATGATCGCCTCCTGCAGGGCAAAGCTTGCGCCGATGCAGACACGCGGCCCGGCACCGAATGGCAGATATTGGAACCGATCAATCCTGTCGCGATTTTCCGGATGGAAACGCGATGGCATGAACGCCTCGGGGTTCTCCCAGTAGAGCCGGTGCCGGTGCACGGTCCAGGGCATGACAAGGACGGCTGCACCCTTCGGAAGCACCAGGTCCTTGTATTGGTCATCCTCGATCGGTTCGCGGTTGATCGACGGCGCGGGCGGATACAGCCGCATGGCCTCCTCGAATGCCGAGCGGGTGAAGGGCAGGACGTCCAGCCATTGATGCGGTGGGGGGACCTCGCGCTGATCCATGAAGGCATCGATCTCCTGCTCGATCAGATCGCGTTCCCAAGGCGCCTTTGCCAGGAGATACAGCGTCCACCCGAGTGCCCGAGCCGTGGTTTCATGGCCGGCGCCGATGAAGGTGATGATGTTGTCTTCGATCTCGGCGCGCGAAAGCCCCTGCGGACCCTCGGCTTTCAGCAGTAGCGTCAGGAAATCGTTCGGGACCTTGTCACCTTCCCTTGCCATTCGGGCTTTGCGCATCTCCATCGTATTAGCGACGATCTGCCGGAAGAAGGCGAGCGCGCGGCGTCCACGGATCTGGGTGAAACGCGGCAACCAGGCTGGTGCCCCGAGAAGGTCAAGAGGATCAACACGGCCCATGGTTTCGAACAACCGGTCGACCTCGTGGGAAAACTGATCCGGATCACCGGCGATTTCTCCGGAAAACAAAGTGTCCGCAAGAATGTCATAGGTCAGCATGGTCATGTCACGCGACACATCGGTCGTGCCGGTAAAACCGTCGTAACGATTGGCGAAAACATCGGTTGTCCGCTTCATGCTTTCCGCGAAACCATCGATGTGGCGCGGCGTGAAAACCGGCGCCATCGCCTTGCGCGAACGCCGCCAGACATCGCCTTCCGCTGTCAGCAGCCCATCACGCAGGATGGGGCGCAGGATGCGCTGGCGTACCGCCGCCATCTTGTAATTCTTCGCATTGTCGACGAGCACATGACGGATCAGTCCCGGATCATTGGCGATGATCGTGTGGGCGAATGACCAGTCGATGGAAACCCATGGTTCATTGTAAGAAGGCTCGCCCCACAATTCGAGCGGGTTGCGGTAAATGGTGCGGATAAGCTGCAACGTGCCAACCGGACCGGTACGGGGTACTGGCGCCGGCGGGACAAAAGCGGTCGGTATCGTATCCATTCATCACCTCCGCCATGGATGTGGGGACAAGCGGGCAAAAAGTCTACCAATTGACCGGAATTGGCGGCTCCTTACCCTACTAATTGCTACATTGACGCAAAGAGGCAGATGCGTTCTGGTCCAGCCTGAATAGGTTCGGCAGTCTATTTTACGCATCATTCTTTTAAGAACATACCAGAAACATATTTAGATCGATATTGTGAGGCTTTCACCATGCATTTTCGCCTGTGCTGGCTTTTTCTAGCGCTGTTTCTGGCATCTTGCAGCGGGAGTTCGGACTCCGGGGACGAGGATGCCGGTACGTTCCCGCTTCCGGGTCCAAACCGGACAACGACCATATCCGGTGGCAATGGGGGTCCTCCATGGGGGGACTCGCAAAGCACCGAGTTCAAATATGGGCCTGATGATGCCATTGCTATTTCGGCCAATTACGAGACAAGAACCAGCAGGGCGCAGACGATCAATTTGAAGGGTAATGTCATCGCCTTTACGGCGACGGCTGGACATCTCAAGGCATCTGCCGACGGATGGGGGAGATTTTCTACGGGCCAGGCTCCTGGTGGCGGTACCATACTCCCTTCGCGGCACCCTTACGGTGCGGCTGCGATTTTTTATACAGCCTATACGCGTGATGACCTGCCCAAAAGCAAGCGGCCAGTCACATTCGTTTTCAATGGAGGGCCGGGTGGTGCTTCGGCAGACCTCGATCTTGATTTCCTCGGTCCCAAGGGCCTCAAGCTCCCGCTCCCCGCAAGCGGACCATTGCAGCTGATTGACAATCCCGACACATTGCTCGACAAAACCGATCTCGTGTTTGTCGACCCGGTCGGTACCGGTTATTCTGCAGCCGTATTTCCCGCAACGAACAGTTGGTTTTGGGGTGTGGAACGGGACGCTCAAATCCTGAGCGACTTTGTTACCCGATATATTAACGTCAACAACCGGCAGCTATCACCGAAGTATATCTACGGCGTTTCCTATGGTGGCATTCGTGTCCCCATCATGGGCGAGTTGCTGCTTGAAAGCAAAGCCGACAAATATGCGGTCGATAAGGAGTCCCCAAATATTCTCAATGGGTTGATTCTAAACTCGCCCCTATTAGACCTGACTACGGACTGTTTGAGTTATTATAGTGCTCCTTGCGGAGGCGTCTTGCCGACTTACGCAATGGTTGCGAGTTATCACAAGAAGTCCACGGAACGAAACGGCAGGGCCGCAGACGCGTATGTGGACGATGTTCGTGACTTTGCGGTCAAATTCAACCAGCGTGCTGGCGCCGAATTCAAAGGCATGCTGAGGAAAGAACCGGACAGGACCGGATGGGATGCCTATCTTCAGACACAAGACGGGACAGATTTTGTCAACCAGCTCTATAAATACACAGGAATAGGCCAGCTTTTTAAGCCAGGCGACGGTGCGGCCGGCAATCCCTGGGTCGAGAATCCCAACATGGATCCTGTGAGGTTTACCCAGCTGTTTGATCCCAAGTTCAAGCTTCAGCTTACGGACGGCAGAGTGGCCATCCCTGTTGAAAAGGTTGATCCGTCATTGGATCGCACAAGTTATGCCTATGATTATATCAAGGCCTATCAGAAACAGTTCATTGGCTACGATCAGGTTTCGCCCTATCTGGGGGTCAATGGAGAAATTATCGATCGTTGGGACTATACTGCGGACCATGGGCTGCCGGCTCCTTACAATGGAGACCGCACCCAAACCAGTGTCAACGACCTGGCGTATAGTCTGACACTCAATCCGGCGCTCAAGGTTCTTATCGAACATGGTTATTATGACCTCAACACACCGTTTCATCAAAATGAGATCAATATCGCCAATGCGCATTTGTCCGCGCGCATACCGGTAAAACTCTATGAGGGCGGTCATGGCGTAGCCCCTTCGTCCACCGATGACGAAGACCGCGTTCTTATGGACCTTAAGGATTTCTATGACCGGCCGCCTGGGGTGGCATCAACTGTCGCGAGCAATGTGAATTTGAGGATGGGTGATTTGCATGGCCAGAATCAGGTTGCCGACGATCGCAGGGCGGCTGGTATCAAGGGAGGAATGCAATGAGCAAACGGTTGTTTCTTGTATTGGCCGGATGTCTTGCGGCGGGATCGCCAATATCGACTGCAGGTGCAGATGACACGATCGTTCTGCGCCAGCCGCCTGAGCACATGATAGTGCGCATGCCACATCGCCGCGATGGCCCTGCGAAAAAGGTGCCGGCGCCAATCTCGCCCCAGTCCGTGCAGGATGCAGTCGATGCACGGATCAGGTCGATGTTCGACCGGGCGGTTGACCCCTCGACAGGTCGTGTAACAATCGCGTCGGCGGGCAAGGCGGGTGTTGGATATTTCATTGGCCAATTCCATGAAATGGACCGTGACGATGATGGCAGTCTGACTTTCGGCGAGGTGGAAGGTTTCCTCGATGCGCAATCGCCCATTGCAAAGCCGGCCGCCGAGGGCAGCGTGCAGGTCATCGAATGATTTGAGTCCGTGCGGGAATTGCCGGCTGCCCGTGCGCCTTAGGGGAACTGCCGGGCGGTAGGGGATACCGTTTGCCGCGAAATGAGACACACGCCAGGAAGTGCCAGTCTGCTTTCATGCGGTGTGGCCTGAAGGCACGTCGCGCCGCCCTGGGCAAAATCCCGCCATCATCCGTGGATATCAAGCCCTCCAGAATTGGAAAAACCTGCATTAATCACTATATCTAATGCGGTAATGGGGCCATGATTCGCCCAAGCTATGCTATAAGGACGGGCGCGCCAGTTCAGGCGTCAGGAAAGATTGAATTTTATATGAGTGATACACCCGAGATGACAGTCGAATCCTCACCGGAATACGGTGCGGAGTCCATCAAAGTCCTCAAGGGGTTGGATGCTGTACGCAAACGCCCTGGAATGTATATCGGTGATACGGATGACGGATCCGGCCTTCACCACATGGTCTACGAAGTCGTCGACAATGCGATAGACGAAGCCCTCGCGGGCCACGCGACGCGTGTCACCGTCACATTGAATCCGGACGGTTCCTGCACGGTGACCGACAACGGCCGCGGCATCCCGACCGATATGCACTCGGAAGGTGTCTCGGCGGCCGAAGTCATCATGACCCAGCTGCACGCCGGCGGTAAGTTCGACCAGAACTCCTACAAGGTTTCCGGTGGTCTGCATGGCGTTGGCGTTTCCGTCGTCAATGCGCTGTCTGTCTGGCTGAGACTGAAGATTCGCCGCCAGGGCAAAATCTACGAGATGAGCTTCACCCATGGCGTCGCCGATGCGCCATTGAAGGAGACGGGCGATTCCGATGGGTTGACCGGAACGGAAGTTTCGTTTCTGCCGTCGACCGACACATTCACCATGGTGGAGTTCGATTTCAAGACACTCGAACACCGGCTGCGCGAACTCGCTTTCCTGAATTCGGGTGTGCGTATCCTGCTCTCCGATCGCCGCCATGCCGATCCTGTCGATCTCGAACTTTTCTATGAGGGTGGACTGACAGCCTACGTCAAGTATCTCGACCGCGCCAAGAAAGAGCTGATCAGCGAGCCGATCTATATTCGCGGCGAGCGTGACGACACGGTGGTTGAAGTCGCTATGTGGTGGAATGACAGCTATCACGAGAATGTTCTCTGCTTCACCAACAATATTCCGCAGCGCGATGGCGGCACACACCTTGCCGGTTTTCGCGGTGCTCTGACCCGTCAGATGACCGGCTATGCGGAAAACACCGGCCAGGCCAAGAAGGCCAAGGTGACGCTCACTGGCGATGATTGCCGTGAGGGTTTGACTGCAGTTCTTTCCGTCAAGGTTCCAGACCCGAAGTTTTCCTCGCAGACCAAGGACAAACTTGTTTCGTCGGAAGTGCGCGCAGTGGTTGAGGGCCTCGTCAACGAGGCGCTTTCGACTTGGCTCGAAGAACATCCGGCCGAGGGCAAGGTGCTCGTCGAAAAGGTCATTCAGGCTGCGTCCGCTCGCGAGGCTGCTCGTAAAGCCCGCGACATCACCCGCAAGAATTCGCTGAGCATCAGCTCGCTGCCGGGCAAGCTTGCCGATTGCCAGGAAAAAGATCCGGCCAAGTCGGAAATCTTCATCGTCGAGGGTGACAGCGCCGGTGGCTCCGCCAAGGGCGGGCGTTCGCGCCAGAACCAGGCGATCCTGCCGCTGCGTGGCAAGATTCTCAATGTCGAACGCGTCAAGCTTGACCGCATGTTGTCATCCGACCAGATCGGGACGCTGATCCTGGCACTCGGCACCAGTATCGGCAAGGACGAGTTCAATCCTGACAAGCTGCGTTATCACAAGATCATCATCATGACCGATGCTGACGTGGATGGCGCGCATATTCGTACATTGCTCTTGACGTTCTTCTTCCGCCAGATGCCTGAGCTGATCGAGCGCGGTCATATCTATATTGCGCAGCCGCCGCTCTATAAGGTTTCGCGCGGGAAATCCTCCCAGTACATCAAGAACGAAGTCGCCTATGAGGAATTTCTGATCGATTCCGGGCTGGAAGAGGCTGCGCTGGAGCTGGACTCCGGCGAGGTTCGCACGGGTCCCGACCTGCGCTCCGTCATCACCGATGCATTGGCTGTTCGTCATCTGCTGCAGGGTTTGAACACCCGTTATGATCGCGCGGTCGTTGAACAGGCGACGATTGCCGGTGCGCTCAACCCGGAAGTCATTTCCGACACGGCGAGAGCCCAAGCGCTCGTGAACGAGGTTGCCGGGCGTCTTGATCTAATCGCAGAGGAAACCGAAAAGGGCTGGAGCGGCCGTCTGGCGACGCCAGACGACGGCGTCGACGGTTACGTCTTCGAGCGTTCGCTGCGCGGCGTCAAGGAAACTGTCACGCTCGATATGGCGCTGATCGGTTCGGCCGATGCGCGCCAGCTCGACCGCTATTCGGCGCGTCTGCATGACATCTATTCCAAGCCGCCGGTTCTGCGGCGCAAGGAGAAATCGGACTCCGTTGCAGGACCGATTGCCCTGCTGGAGGCTGTGTTTGCCGCCGGGCGCAAGGGTCTCTCCTTGCAGCGTTACAAGGGCCTCGGCGAGATGAATGCAGACCAGCTCTGGGAAACGACGCTGGATCCCAATGCGCGCTCACTGCTGCAGGTGAAGGTGAATGATGCCACCGACGCCGACAGTCTGTTCTCAAGATTGATGGGCGACGATGTCGAGCCCCGCCGTGATTTCATTCAGGATAACGCACTGAGCGTGGCTAATCTTGATGTCTAGAGCCTTTCATAGTTAGCTGGAAGCAGTTCTGTTTCCCGGATGGCGAGACAAACCACGCGGAACGTGGCGAGGTCGATGTCGTTCCATCGTCCGACGCCGCCTGACAAAGTGGTCGGCCGCCAGCCGGAAACCCGTCCGTTGGTTTGCTTTGCAAACCAACAAGCTTTCAAACCCCGCTGGTCGAATTACCCGCATTTCGAGCGAAATGCGGTTCGACCAGTGGGCCGGGTGAATTTGACCCAAATCCTTCGGCTTCGGCATCGCCCGATGGAAAGGCATCGCCCTCGCCAAATCCCTCGACCTTGAACCAATTTCCCTCCGGCAGAACGTTTCCATCCAGCTATGGAAGGCTCTAAGTGACATCGTAAGTTTGAGACGGCCTCGAGAGATTCTTGCCTATCTTTCCCAAGGAGAGATGAGGTCCAGGCCGGTTGTGCTGAAATCGGCACATTCCGGGCGGCCAAACGGCCGCCATTCACCCGGACAATGGCTTCGATGCAGGCCCACGACGATCTGTAAGTTGCGCCAGTTGGGCGTCGGCCTCGGCAAGCGCCTTTTTATTATACTTTTGTACAACAACTCTCTTGCCTGTTCGCGGGCATCATGATCTTTTGTCGAAAAAGGGCGATGGGCGCCGACGGGTAGACAGAAGATTACCCGGCGAACATGGGACCTTTTTCAAGTCAATCTGATCGGGAATTGAAATGCAGCCTGTCTTCGATGGTCACAACGATGTGCTTTACCGGTTGTGGAAACATTCGAAAGACGGAGCAGATCCGGTTCAGGAGTTCATCGAAGGCACCACCTCCGGGCACATCGACAAGATCAGGGCGCTCAAAGGCGGGTTGTTTGGCGGGCTCTGCGCCATCTATGTTCCATCCGGTGATCTCGCTTTCAAGGCGCCAGACGCCAATGGCCATTATTCTACGCCGCTCGCCGCGCCGTTGGAGCGGGCCCCATCCCTCGACATTGCGCTGGAAATGGCCTCGATAGCGCTGAAGCTTCAGCGGTCCGGCGGTTGGAAATTGTGCCGCAGCACGGCCGAGATTACCGAGTGCATGGAAAGCGACATGTTCGCTGCGGTGCTCCATATGGAGGGCTGCGAGGCGATTGGCGCTGATCTTGCCGCGCTCGATGTGTTCTACGCCGCCGGCTTGCGTTCGCTCGGTCCTGTGTGGAGCCGCAACAATATCTTCGCCCATGGCGTGCCCTTCGCCTATCCGATGAGCCCGGATACGGGACCCGGACTCACCGCGGTCGGCGAAGAGCTGGTCAAGGCCTGCAATCGTCTCGGCATCCTCATCGATCTCGCGCATATCACCGAAAAGGGATTCTGGGATGTGGCGCGGATCAGCGATCAGCCGCTTGTCGCCAGTCACTCCAATGTACACGCGCTGACGCCTGTCGCGCGCAATCTGACGGACAAGCAGCTCGACGCCATACGAGACAGCCGGGGTCTCGTCGGGCTGAACTATGCGGTCGCCATGCTGCGCCCCGACGCGCGTGAGAACGCCGATACGCCGCTGACCGATATGGTCCGCCACATCGACTACATGGTCAACCGCATGGGTATCGATTGCGTAGCACTTGGCTCTGATTTCGACGGTGCTAAAATCCCCGGCGAGATAGCCGATGCGAGCGGCAATCAAAACCTTGTCGCGGCGTTGCGGGACGCTGGTTATGCCGGAGATGACCTGGCAAAAATATGCCGCGAAAACTGGCTGCGGGTCTTGCGGTCGGCGTGGCACGAAGAAAACTAAAAAAATCGAATTGCTCATAAACAGGGAACCAGAACAATGTTGATGAATCAGATAAACCCGAAATTCCGGCTTCTGCTCGGCAGCGCGGCGCTGTCCACGATGTTGCTTTCCGGCGTACCGGCCTGGGCCGAGACGCCAGCCGATACCCTGGTCGAAGCCTTCGCCATCGACGATGTGATAACGCTCGATCCCGCTGAAGCCTTCGAGCTCACCACCGGTGAGATCAACGGCAACACTTACGACAAACTGGTCCGGCTCGACATCAACGATCCTTCGAAGATCATTGCCGATGTCGCCGAAAGCTGGACGGTTTCCGACGATGGCCTGACCTATACTTTCAAATTGAAGCCGGGTCTGAAATTCGCGTCGGGCAATCCGGTAACGGCCGACGATGTCGCCTGGTCGTTCGAGCGTGCCGTCAAGCTCGACAAGAGCCCGGCGTTCATCCTGACCCAGTTTGGCCTGAAGCCCGACAATGTCACCGAAAAGGCCAAGGCAACCGATCCTTCGACCTTCGTGTTCACAGTTGATCAGCCCTACGCACCGAGCTTCGTCCTGAACTGCCTGACGGCGACAGTCGCCTCGGTTGTCGACAAGAAGCTGGTTTCCGAGCATGTGGTCAATGATGATTTCGGCTGGGCTTGGCTGAAGACCGCCTATGCCGGTTCGGGGCCGATGAAAATCCGCGACTGGCGGGCCAACGAAATCATCGTGCTTGAACGCAATGATAACTACTGGGGCACCAAGGCGCCTCTCATGCGGGTCATCTACCGGCACGTCAAGGAAAGCGCGGCGCAGCGTCTGCTGCTTGAGAAGGGCGATATCGACATTGCCCGCAATCTCGAGCCCAATGATCTGGAGCAGGTGGTCAAGAACAGCGACATCGCGACCACCAACGCGCCGAAAGGCACCGTCTATTACATCAGCCTTAACCAGAAAAACGCGGATCTTGCCAAGCCAGGCGTGAGCGAGGCGCTGAAGTATCTCGTCGACTACGACGCTATCGGCGAAAAGCTGATCAAGGGCATTGGTGAAATCCACCAGACATTTTTGCCAAAGGGCATGCTTGGCGAACTCGACGAGAATCCTTACAAGCTCGATGTCGCGAAGGCCAAACAACTGCTTGAGAAGGCAGGCCTGAAGGATGGTTTCACCGTTACCATGGACGTGCGCAACAATCAGCCGGTGACGGGCATTGCCGAATCCGTGCAGCAGACATTCGCGCAGGGCGGCGTCAAGATGGAGATCATTCCGGGCGATGGTAAGCAGACGCTGACCAAGTATCGGGCTCGAACCCATGACATGTATATCGGCCAGTGGGGCGTCGATTATTGGGATCCGAACTCGAACGCGGACACCTTCACCAACAACCCCAACAATTCCGACGAAGGCACAAATAAGACATTGGCGTGGCGCAACGCCTGGGATGTGCCGGACCTGACTAAGGAGACCAAGGCTGCGCTGCTTGAGCGAGATGGTGCCAAACGGGCAAAAATGTATCAGGAGCTGCAGAAAAAGGTTCTCGCAACCAGTCCCTTCATCATGATTTTCCAGCAGATCGAGGTCGCGGGCTATCGTTCTAACCTCAAGGGCTTCAAACTCGGACCGTCATTCGACACGAACTACGTTTTCAATATCTCGAAGTGATCCGGGGTTCGGACCGTTGACCAATCCCGACATGCAACTGGAGTCCAGGCGCTCGGGCGCCTGGGCTTCGAACTTCGCTTTGGCCGCCGGCAGATTCGTTCTGATCGGCATCATCACCTTTCTGGGGCTCATTGCCGTCACATTCTTTATCGGACGGGTCATTCCGATCGATCCGGCTCTGGCCATAGTTGGCGACCGGGCGCCTGCCCACGTGGTCGAACGGGTGCGAGAAGAACTCGGTCTTAATCTGCCGCTTTACCGGCAGTTCTTCATCTATATGCAAGGCGTGTTGGAAGGCAATTTCGGCAGTTCGGTTTTGACTACCAACCCGGTCATGCAGGACATAAGACGCGTCTTCCCCGCCACGATGGAGCTTGCCACTTTCGGCACGCTCATCGGGGCGGTTTTTGGGGTGCCGCTAGGCGTTCTTGCGGCGGTCAAACGCGGCAGCATTATCGATCAGATCGTTCGCGTCATCGGCCTCATCGGCTATTCCGTCCCGATCTTCTGGCTTGGAATGATCGGACTAGTCGTGTTCTACGCCAAGCTCGGCTGGACTTCCGGTCCAGGCCGCATCGATGTCGTCTATGAATATACTTTCACGCCGATCACGGGTTTCTACCTGCTCGATGCGGTTCTGCAGCAGAACTGGGAAGCGTTTCGCAACATTTTCAGCTTCATCATTCTGCCCGCCTCGCTGCTCGGCTACTTCTCACTGGCCTATATCAGCCGGATGACGCGATCATTCATGCTCAATGAACTGGAGCAGGAATATATCGTGGCGGCGCGAGCCAAGGGTCTTTCCGAAACGCGCATCATCTGGGGCCATGCCCTGCGCAATGCCGCGGTGCCGCTGGTAACCGTGATCGCGCTGTCCTATGCCGGGTTGCTCGAAGGTTCGGTGCTGACCGAGACGGTTTTCTCATGGCCGGGGCTCGGGCTCTACATCACCAATTCATTGCAGAACGCCGACATGAACGCAGTGCTGGGCGGCACAATCATCATTGGCACTGTCTTCGTCGCCATCAACCTTTTGTCCGATCTTTTGTATCGGGCGCTTGACCCACGGACGCGCGCACGATGAAAAATTTGCCAGAGCGGGTCGCCAACGTCAATTTTCTGTGCTCCGGTGCACACGTACCCAGACGTACTGCGTTCCGGTGCTATAAAATCCATGTTTTCGCCACCCTCTGCCCAATTGCATGGGTATTGAGATGACAGCACGTCCCCTTTCTCGCCGCGAATGGCTGATGAGTGACCGGCCGCAATCGCGCATGCAGGCACGACTGGGCCGGGCCTATCTGGTCTGGAGCCGCTTCGCCAGCAACAAGCTGGCGGTCGTTGGTCTCGGTATCATCATTGCGCTTCTGCTTGTCGCAGCTTTTGCAAATGTGCTTGCGCCGCATTCTCCGGTGGTCGGCGATTTGCGCAATGCGCGCCTGTTGCCGCCGGGAGGTGAATATCTGCTCGGCACCGACGACCAAGGCCGCGATATTCTTTCGCGGTTGATTTATGGCTCGCGGCTGACGCTCTATGTGGTCATCCTGGTTGCCATCATCGCAGCGCCTATCGGGCTTCTGGTTGGAACCATCGCGGGCTATGCCGGGGGCTGGACCGATTCAATCCTGATGCGCATCACCGATATCTTCCTGGCGTTTCCCAAGCTTATTCTTGCCTTGGCCTTTGTCGCCGCGCTCGGGCCCGGTATCGAGAACGCCGTCATCGCCATTGCGATCACCTCATGGCCGCCTTATGCGCGTATCGCGCGCGCCGAAACGCTGACCGTGCGCAACTCCGACTACATTGCCGCGGTGCGGTTGATGGGTGCGTCGCCGATCAGGATCGTGCTGCGTCACATCATGCCGCTGTGTCTCTCATCACTGATCGTGCGCGTAACGCTGGACATGGCGGGTATCATCCTGACTGCCGCCGGGCTTGGCTTTCTCGGCCTCGGTGCGCAGCCGCCCTTGCCGGAATGGGGTGCGATGATCGCATCAGGACGCCGCTTCATCATGGATCAGTGGTGGGTTGCGGCAGCGCCGGGCTTTGCCATCCTGATCGTCAGCCTCGGCTTCAATCTTCTAGGCGATGGCTTGCGCGATGCACTCGACCCGCGGGGCAGCACCCAATGAGCACGATGCTGACCGTAGAGGACCTTCGCGTGCAGTTTCCAACCCGCACCGGCACCATCGATGCGGTGCGCGGCGTTTCCTTCACGCTTGGCCGCGAGCGGCTCGGGATCGTCGGCGAGTCCGGTTCAGGCAAATCCCAGACCGGCCGCGCCATCATGGGGCTGACACCACCACATGCGAAGATCACTGCACAGAAGCTCAACTTCGACGGCATCGACCTGCTTGACGCGTCGGTGAAGCAGCGGCGGAGTCTTCGCGGCAACCGCATTGCCATGATCCTGCAGGATCCGAAATATTCGCTCAATCCTGTCATGAGTATCGGCCGCCAGATCGTCGAAACGCTCAGGACGCACGAGAAGGTCAGCAAAGCCGAGGCGCGCAAACGGGCGCTCGACATGCTTGCCGCCGTACAGATCCGTGATGCGGAGCGGGTCTACGATTTGCATCCGCATGAGGTTTCGGGCGGCATGGGGCAGCGCGCAATGATTGCCATGATGCTGATCACCGGGCCGGAATTGCTGATCGCCGATGAGCCAACCTCGGCGCTGGATGTTACCGTGCAACTCGACGTGCTGAGGATTCTCGACAATCTGGTGCGGGATCGCGGCATGGGGCTGATCTTCATTTCGCATGATCTGCGGCTCGTTTCATCGTTTTGCGACCGCGTCATCGTCATGTATGCGGGCCGGATCGTTGAGGAAATTGCCGCCACCGACTTGCACAATGCCAAGCATCCCTACACGCAAGGCCTGCTCAATTGCATGCCGCAGATCGGGGCCGACCGGCATCCGCTGCCAGTACTCGACCGCAAGCCGGAGTGGACCGCATGACACCAACCCGGTCCCAGGCATTGGTCATTGAAAAGCTTGAAGTGAAATTCGACCGCTTTCTCGCCCTGCGCGGCGTCAGCCTCGATGTGGCACCGGGCGAATCCTTCGGTCTCGTCGGGGAATCCGGTTCGGGAAAATCCACATTGCTGCGCGCTGTCGCAGGTCTCGCGCCGGTCAGCGCCGGAACGATTACCGTCAACGGCAAAACGCTGGGTTCGTCCCGCACCAAGACGTTCTACCGTGAAGTGCAGATGGTATTCCAGGACCCTTACGGCTCGCTGCACCCACGCCAGACCGTGGATCGGTTATTGTTGGAACCGCTGGTGATTCATGGTTTCGGTGATATCGAAAAGCGCATCTTGCGCGCACTCGATGAAGTGGGATTGGGATCGAGCTTCCGTTTCCGCTATTCCCACCAGCTATCGGGCGGTCAACGTCAGCGCGTCGCCATCGCCCGGGCGCTTATCCTCGAACCGTCGATCCTGCTGCTCGATGAGCCCACCTCGGCGCTCGATGCCTCGGTTCAGGCTGAGGTATTGAACTTGCTCGAGCAGATCAGGCGCGACCGCAAACTGACTTTCCTCATGGTAAGCCATGATCTGGCCGTGGTCACCCATATGTGCGACCGGCTGATGGTCATGCAGAATGGTGCCGAAGTGGAGCGGCTGACGGCATCAGAACTTGCCAAACGCAAGGTCACGCAGGACTACACACGCAATCTTCTCGTCGCGAGTCAAGGTTTCGTCCGGCCGGATATCCAGCCTGGGCTCTAACAATCTTCATTGGTTTTTTACCATTCCGACAATCATTTTACACAAATCGTGCTGCCCCAGCATGATCGTGAAAATGTGAACGAATTTCCTAAGCACGAATTTACGCCGCAGATTCAAAGGTCCATGTAACGACGGAGTGGGCCAATGAAAAAAATTCGAGATTTCCTGAAAGACCGCAGCGGGGCAACAGCGCTAACCTTCGGATTGCTGCTGATACCCATCATGGGGATGACCGGGCTGGCCGTGGATTACAGCCTCGCGAGCAATGAGCGGTCCAAATTGCAGAACGCCGCTGACTCAGCAGCATTGGCCGGCGCTTCGGTTTTCACCGGGTCGAATTCTGCGGCGGCAGAAGCGCGTGCAAAAGCCTACCTCAAGGCCAATCTCGGTGCGGAAGCGGACAAGGTTACCATCAAATTCACTGCGGCCGATCAAAAGGTCAACGTCGCAATCAGCGGCGGAACAAACACAGTGTTCATGCATCTGCTGAAGCAGGACAAGGTGGCGATCGGTGTGAATGCAACGGCTTTGGCGCCATTGAAACCGACAACGGCGAAATTTATTCCCGGTGACATGTACGGCTGGTACTTCAAGAAGGTTTCCATTGTGGTCGTGAAGAACGGCCAGGAAACCGTGGTGGGAACCATAACCTACACTAGTGCCTACAGAAGTGGACCCAACAGCGCGAATGGTCGTGGTACGGGTGTCAAAACCCAGGTGCCGCCAGACAATACGACCATTAATCTTGGAGATTACGACAAGTTGTATCTCAAGATGGAAGTCAAAAACGATGGTTGCGACATTGGATACAAGTACACAGCCGATCCTGCGGACTCCAATCATACTCTTTGCGTACCGAGCGCTTCCTCCAGCAGTTATAACCTGACGTTGCGAACCGACGATCCAAATACGGTAGATTATCTGTTCGTCGAGGGCGTGCAGCTAAAGAAGGGTTCCACGCCTCCACTGGACTCGTTGTTCAACTGCGGTGGCAAGCAAGATCACGCCTGGGAAGATGGTGGTGGCTTTGCACAGCAGGACTTTTTCTACCAGGTTGAGGCCGCCTGTAAATCCGTGGATGGCGAGAACGTCCGTCTGACAAACTAGGTTCGTAAACAACCACAGCGGCGCAATTGACTTTGTCCTTGCGCCGCTCCATCATGATTTCATTCCGAGGGGGGCACTGTACAGTGCTGAGATAGCGTCGAGCTGGACCCTTGAACCTGATCCGGGTTATGCCGGCGTAGGAACGGGAATTGAGCTTTCTTCGCACATCTCAAGTCTTGTCTTCGCACATATCCGGATCTCCGATCATGATGGAGTCCAGACCGTGCCCGTTCCCTTAAATACGCTCCGGCAGAAACGGTAGTGGCGTGAACAGCGCCATGCGCCTGGTTTTACAGATAACCGCAGCTTTGCTGGCGGTGGTCCTTTGCTGGCAAGTAATCGTCTGGGTGATGGTGCCTCCGCGTTTCATCCTGCCGGGACCATTGACGGTTATTGCTACGCTGGCCGACGAGCAGAACTATCTGCTGGCCAACGCTGTCATCACCCTGATGGAAATCGTCCTCGGGCTGATGTTCGGGGCGCTGGCAGGCATCCTTACCGCGCTCCTCGTCAGTGCCCTGCCCGGTTTCCGGCAGATCGTCTGGCCTCTGATGCTCGTGCTGCAGGCCCTGCCAGTTTTCGCGATCGCGCCGCTGCTGGTGCTGTGGTTCGGGTTCGGCCTTGCCTCCAAGGTCGTCATGGCAAGCCTCATCATCTTCTTTCCAGTCGCCTCGGCCTTTGCTGACGGTCTGCAGCGTACCAATCAGGATCTGCTCGACGCGGCAGCGCTGACACAGGCATCTCCCCTCGCGACACTGTTCCTTGTACGTGTGCCGAGCGCCTTGCCCGCACTGGGTTCCGGCTTGCGCGTCGCGGCGGTTTTTGCCCCGATCGGCGCTGTCATCGGCGAATGGGTCGGCTCGTCGCGCGGTCTCGGCTTCGTCATGCTTCAGGCCAATGCACGCATGCAGACGGATACGCTGTTTGCTGCCCTCATCATTCTCGCCACGCTGACTATCGCCCTGCGCTTCCTTGTGGATGCGCTGGCAAAACGGCTGACGCCATGGGCGCGTGAGGCATGACAATTCCCCATTCACAGCATGTAAAAGGACCTTCGATGTTTCGCATTCATCCCCTGATCTTCATGATCTGTCTCGCCATTTCTGCGATCGGCATTTCCGGCCCGGCCATCGCGGCCGACAAGCTGACGATTCTTCTGGAATGGTTCGTCAATCCCGACCATGCGCTGCTGGTCATCGCCAAAGAGAAGGGCTACTTCGCGGAAGCCGGTCTGGATGTCGAGCTGATCCCGCCGGCCGATCCGGCAGCACCGCCGCGCCTCGTTGCGGCAAAGCAGGCGGACATCGCCATCCATTATCAGCCCACACTTTTTCTTGACCATGATGAAGGCCTGCCGCTGGTTCGGTTCGGCACGCTGGTCGAAACACCCCTCAATACGGTCATGACGCTGGCGGATGGGCCAATCAAGAGCCTGAAGGATTTGAAAGGCAAGAAGGTTGGCTTCTCGGTCGCAGGCTTCGAAGATACCATGCTGGGCGCCATGCTGAAGGAGGAAGGCCTGTCGACCAGGGATGTCGAGTTGATCAATGTCAACTTTGCCCTCTCCACCGCGCTGATTTCTAGGCAGGTCGACGCGACCGTCAGTGCCTATCGCAATTTCGAGCTGACGCAGATGGCGCAGGAAGGGCACAAGGGGCTCGCCTTCTTCCCGGAAGAACATGGCGTGCCTCCCTATGACGAGCTTATTTTCGTTACGCACCCGGACTTGCTGAAGGACGACCGGTTACAGCGCTTTCTCGCTGCCGTGGAGAAGGGCGCGATCTTTCTGACCAACCACCCGGACGAATCCTGGCAGCTTTTTATCCAGGCCTATCCGGACCTGGACAATCCATTGAACAAGCAGGCCTGGATCGACACGCTGCCGCGCTTTGCCAAGCGGCCGGCTGCGCTGGATCGGCGCCGCTACGAACGGTTCGGCGGCTTCATGCACGATGCGGGGCTGATCAAGAGCGTCCCAAAGATCGAAGACATCGCTGTGGAATTAAACTGAATATTGCAACTCAAAGAGAGAACTTATGCCAAAAGTAGATTACCGGCTGAACGCCATTGTCGATGTCGATGCTATCGGCGGGAGCAGGGACCTGGGCCAGCTTGCGCTTAGCGCTGCGCGTGGTGGCGCTACGATCATCCAGTATCGTGACAAGAACTCGCCGACGCGCCTTATGGTCGAGCGGGCGAGAACGATCCACGCGGCTTTGAACGGGACCGGGGTGCCGCTTGTCGTCAACGACCGTATCGACGTGGCGCTCGCCGCCGGCGTCGAAGGCGTGCATGTCGGGCGCGAGGACATGCGCGTGGCAGACGTGCGTCGTCTGCTAGGACCGGACGCGATCATCGGCCTGACGGTCAAAGACGAAGCAGACGCCCAGGCGGCCATCGAGGCTGACATCGACTATGCCTGTATTGGCGGCCTGTTCGAGACACCGGCAAAGCACAATCTGCAACCTATCGGCTTTGAAGGATTCAGCCGTCTGGCACCAATCATTCGTAAGGTAAAGCCCGACCTGCCGATCGGCGCGATCGCCGGCATCGATCTTGCGCGAACGCCGCCGGCCATTGCCGCGGGAGCCGATGGCGTCGCGGTAATTTCGGCTATCTTCCGGCAGGACGATCCGCAAGGCGCAACCGCTGCATTGCTGGCGGCGGTCGATGAGGCGTTGAAGGAACGGGCATGACTGCAATTGCATTGACGATTGCCGGTTCGGACAGCGGCGGAGGCGCAGGCGTCCAGGCGGACTTGAAGACATTCTCGGCGCTTGGCGTTTATGGCACCAGTGTTTTGACGGCGATCACCGCCCAGAACACACGCGGGGTGACTGCTATAGAGAACCTCTCGCCTGGCATCGTCCGCGCGCAGATCGATGCTGTCCTGTCGGATATCGACGTGCAGGCGATCAAGATCGGCATGGTCGGCGTGGTCGAAACGATCGAGGCAATCTCCGGCGCGCTGGAGCATTGGAACCGCAGGGTGGTACTGGACCCGGTTATGGTCGCTACATCAGGCGACCGCCTGTTGCAGCCGGAGTCTATTGAAGCATTGCGGCAGCTGCTTCTGCCGCGCGCCTTGATATTGACGCCCAATCTGCCGGAAGCGGCGTTGCTGACGGGTGAGTCCATGGCAGAGGACGAAGCCGCGATGGCCCGGCAGGCAGAGAAACTGCTGGCGCTTGGCGCCGCGGCGGTGCTGGTCAAGGGCGGCCATGCGAAATCCGAGATGAGCACCGACCTGTTGTTCGACGGTGCCGCGATGCGGCGCTTTTCAACCCCGCGCATCATCACGAAAAATGACCATGGCACGGGCTGCACTCTGGCCGCTGCGATAACCGCCGGATTGGCCAAAGGTCTCAGTGTAGGTGAGGCTGTAACTGAAGCGAAAGACTATCTGACGGCGGCGATTGCCGCGGCCGAAACACTTAAAGTGGGGCGGGGCCGCGGACCTGTGCACCACTTCCACCGCTGGTGGCCGGCATGACGGCGTCGATCATTTCGGGCCGCTCGAACGGCAAGGGGACCATCGCGGGGAGAACGACTTGATCGCTCGCATAAGCGAGTTGCGCGGTGGCCGGAGATGCTGGTGGGGACGGTTGGGTTGCCGTTGGAGCTGTCACAGCCACCGCAGCATTGCCCGCAACCGGAGCAGGATCGGAAGCGGCAGCGGTTTGAACCGGCGATGCCGGCTCGAGCACGTCGAGCATGCCCTTGCGCTTGGCCTGGAAATAATAGCCGCGTGAATAGAGCCGCACAGCCTGGTCCGGATTGTAATCAGCGACCTTGTAGGCCCCGGCCAGATATCTCACGCCATATTTGAGATTCGTCTCGGCATCGAGAAGATCCTTGGCGCTGCCGTCATGTCCCATACCGCGCGCGGTCGCGGGCAGCATCTGCATCAAGCCCCAATACGGACCGTTGCGGGCAGCCGGATTGAATCGGCTCTCGCGCTGCACGACACGGCGTACCAGCGATTCCGGGACGGCATAGGCGACGGAATATTTCGAGATCAGACCGTCGACGGACGACCTGTCCGAAGATTTCGGTAGTGGCTTGGCGTCTACGGCATTTGCAAGCCGCGGCGATGGTTCGGGAAGCGGAATGGACGCTGCATTGGGCAATTTCGGATCGGCTGTCGTGCAAGCGCCGAGTACCAAAGCCAGGCTCAGGCAGGCAAAGGCGCGCGGCAATCGAATATCAAAAAGCATTGGTCACCGAATGGACGAGGCAGATGTTAAGCTGTCATAGCTTGTTCGCAGGCGCGTGGGGCAATCACTTTCCAATACAACGAGTAACAATATGATACAGCACTCCATTTTACAGTGCACCTTTGGAGTTTTCGTCGAATCAAGCCTGCCTTGACTCCAGCATATATATCAATGTATCAGTTGTATATTGGTAAGGCCAGTTTACCAGTCGAGTGCGGAAGGGAGAGCCGTGCGGGGAGGACTAGGCCGTGAACTCATAAATCTGATGGAAATGGTATGAGGCCATCTTTTCGGATACGAGGAGCAAGGGCGAAGACAATGTTTATCCACTTTCAAGTCCCTTGCGACGCTGTTGCCGGGAAGATGGACCATATCCTGCGGACACTGATCCGGCTGCAAGCTGCAGTGTCGAACCGCTCGGCCGGGGGAAAGACCCCGCCCTTCGCGCTTCTCCTCGCATCTTCTTGCCGTATCAGGCGCCATTTCTACCAGATTTGTGAGTTTACGGCCTGATGTTTGCAGCGATCCAGCCGCGCCGCTTGTACCGGCAGGTGGCAGACCAGATACGCACGCTGATCGAAAGCGGCGAGTTTGCCGTGGGTGAGCGGCTGCCCGGTGAGCGCGAACTTGCGGAAAAACTAGGCGTATCCCGTCCGACCATCCGCGAAGCGCTGATTGCGCTTGAGGTTGAAGGGCTTGTGCATATTCGCATGGGTTCTGGCATCTATGTCACCCGCCGGCCCGAGAAGCCTGCACCTGCACAAGCGGAAGATCTGGAAGGACCATTCGAACTGCTGCGCGCCCGTGCGTTAATCGAATGTGCGATCGCGGAAGAGGCGGCCAAGGCAATTATGCCCGCCCATATCGATGCGCTGGATGATGTGCTGACGAAGATGGCGAGTACCTTCAACGATCCACGCACATCCATCGCGCTTGACCGGACTTTTCACACGACGATCGCCGGTATTATCGAAAATGCCGCGCTCAATCGATTTGTCGGTGAGCTCTTCGATCAGAGGATGACGCCCTATTTCGAGAAGCTTGCTAGCTATTTCGAAAGCCCCGCTTCCTGGCGCGAAGCGTTCGAGGAACACCGGGCCATCCGCGACGCCATCGCTTCGGGCGACCCGGCGCGCGCCAAATCGGCGATGCAGCATCACCTGCTGCAATCGCAAGTGAGATTTTCCAAGAGCTTCGATGAGGAATTGGAAAGTGAGAAGGGCCATCCCGCGGGAGGCCGGAGCAGAAGTACCAAGATCTGAATTCAATCTGGGAGGACTAGGATATGAAGATCAAACTGACGACAATTCTGGGGGCGGTTGCCGCTCTCGCGCTATCGGCCGTGGTGGCGCAGGCGCAAACGACGCTCAAATGGGCGCATGTGTACGAAACGTCGGAGCCGTTCCATACGGAGTCCGTCTGGGCGGCCGAAGAGATCGCCAAGCGGACCAATGGACGTTACAAGATCGACGTTTTCCCGGCTTCACAGCTGGGCAAGGAAGCCGATATCAATCAGGGGCTTAAGCTTGGCACCGTCGATATCATCATTTCCGGATCGAGCTTTGCCGCCCGCGACTACAAGCCGATCGGCGTCACCTATTTCCCCTATATCTTTCGCGGGCCTGATCATCTGATCGCCTATACGAAAAGTGACGTCTTCAAGCGTCTTGCTGCTGGCTACGAGGCAAAGTCCGGCAACCACATTGCGGCGGTCAGCTACTATGGAACGCGCCACACGACTTCTAACCGGCCGATTGCCAAGTGTTCGGATATGCAAGGTCTGAAGATCCGCGTGCCGGATGTGCCTGCCTATCTCGCCATGCCGCGTGCCTGCGGCGCCAACACCACGCCGATTGCATTCGCGGAAGTCTATCTGGCGCTGCAGAACGGCACAGTCGAGGCGCAGGAAAACCCGCTGACGACGATCGAAGCCAAGAAGTTCTTCGAGGTGCAGAAGAACATCATTCTGACCGGTCACATCGTCGATCATTTGAACACGGTGATTTCCAAGCAGCTCTGGACCAGTCTTTCCGATGAAGACAAGAAGATCTTCGGTGACGTGATGCAGGAAGCTGCCGAACGCACGACCAAGAAGATTGCCGAAAAGGAAAAGGAACTCGTCGCGACATTCAAGGAAAAGGGCCTCAACGTAACGGAAGTCGACAAGGCCGACTTCGAAAAGAACGTGGTGGAAAAGGTCAAGTTCGAGGATTTCGGCTATGAGAAATCCGATTGGGAAGCCATTCGCGCGATCAAGGAATGATCCGACGGGGCCGGGCGGTGATGCTATCGCCCCGCCCCCTCCCATGCTGACGCCAACCGGAGACGGAACATGTCAAATGAAATTCATACCCCGGTAACCGCCGAAGAGCTTGCCCATTCCTTTGAAGATGCTGCGCCGGTGGCTGATCTGTCGGATTATGCCATTGAAGATTGGCTGACGCTGATCGTCTTCTGGCTGATGACAGGATGCGTCTTCCTTCAATTCTTTACGCGATACGTCATGAACGACAGCTATGCCTGGACCGAAGAAATCGCGATCAATTGTCTGATCGGTGTCGTGTTTCTCGGTTCTGTGATGTGCGTGCGCGTCTCGCGGCATATTCAGGTGGACGTGCTCTATCATTACCTGCCGGCAGGTGTCGCTCGCGCGCTGTCAAACTTCGTCGATATCGTGCGCATCGGCTTCTTTGCCTATGCGGTCTGGTTGATGTGGCGATACGTCGAGATCGTTGCTGAAGAACGCATGGTGACAGTCGATCTTCCGCGCAACATCGTTTTTTACAGCGTGCTCGTCGCATTCATATTGATGCTGATCCGCGCCGTTCAGGTTTTCATCCGCAATGTTCGCCGGGGCTATTCCGTCCTGGAGCGTCCCGAAGAATTCCAGAAGATCGAGGACTGATCAATGTTATTGCTTGTTGGAACTTTCCTTATTCTTATGCTCGTCGGTGTGCCGGTCGCCATTTCCATGGCCGTCGCCTCGGTGCTCTATCTCGTTTTCTTCGGAGTAGCCCCGGATATCATCGTGGCGCAGCGCATGATCGCCGGTGTCGAGAGTTTCCCGCTTCTTGCGGTGCCATTCTTCATCCTTGCCGGCAATCTCATGAATTCAGCGGGCGTCACCGGCCGCATCTATTCGTTCGCCGTCGCGCTCGTCGGCTGGATGAAGGGTGGTCTGGCGCAGGTCAATATCATCGGCTCCGTGATCTTCTCGGGAATGTCCGGAACTGCTCTCGCGGACGCGGCAGGTATCGGCACTATCGAAATCAAGGCGATGAAGGACCACGGCTATCCCGTCGAGGCGGCTGTCGGCGTTACCGCGGCTTCCGCGACGCTCGGACCGATCTTCCCACCGTCATTGCCCTTCGTCATCTATGGAATGATGGCCAACGTCTCCATCGGCGCACTCTTCATGGCTGGCATCCTGCCCGGCATCGTCATGACCGTGCTGATGATGGTCACCGTTGCCGTCTTTGCCTATGTGAAGCGCTGGGGCTCCGACGCACCGTTCGAGATAAAGCAACTTCTGGAAGCTTCGCTCGAGATCGTGGTGGTCGCTTGCGTTCCCGTGGTCATCTATCTGCTGATGCTCACCGGCCTTTCCATCAACGCATCAGTCGGTATCGCGCTGGTGCTGCTCCTCGCCGCCGACTGGTATTTTGATTTCTCCGCCGTTATGGCGTTGATGACGCCGGTCATCCTCATCGGCGGCATGACCATGGGCTGGTTCACACCGACAGAAGCGGCGGTCGCGGCCGTCCTTTGGTCGCTGTTCCTCGGCTTGGTGCGCTACCGGACAATGACCTTGAAGAGCCTTGCCAAGGCGAGTTTCGATACAATCGAGACAACCGCTTCGGTATTGTTCATCGTGACGGCGGCCTCTGTCTTCGCATGGCTTTTGACCGTGAGCCAGGCGGCTCAGCTCCTGTCGACGGCAATCCTGTCGATTACCGAGAACAAATGGGTGTTTCTGATCCTGGTAAACTTGCTGATGCTGTTCGTCGGCTGTTTCCTCGATACGATTGCCGCCATCACCATCCTCGTCCCGATCCTGCTGCCACTCGTGCTCAAATTCGGCATCGATCCTGTGCATTTCGGCTTGATCATGACATTGAACCTGATGATTGGCCTGCTGCATCCGCCGCTTGGCATGGTATTGTTCGTCTTGTCGCGCGTTGCGAAGCTCTCGGTCGAGCGCACGACAATGGCAATCTTGCCCTGGCTCGTTCCACTGTTCATCGCGCTGATCGCCATCACATTCATTCCGGCCATCACCCTCTGGCTGCCAACACAACTGGGTCTGATCAAATGAGTACCATGGGCATTGCTGCAACTCTCTTCGGCCCCGAAGATCTTCGTGTCGTCGATATCGAACTTGGCGAGCTCGCGCCGAACATGGTGCGGGTTCACTTCGGAGCTGCCGGGATATGTGGCTCCGACATGCATTATTTCCGTCATGCGAGAACCGGCGATTTCGTCGTTACCTCGCCGCTCATACTTGGTCATGAGGTAGCGGGTGAGGTCGTCGAGATCGGGAGCAACGTGACCGGAGTAGCGGTTGGTGAACGGGTTGCGGTCAATCCGTCGCGCTGGTGCGAACACTGCGCCTATTGCCATGAAGGTAGGCCAAACCTTTGCGAGAACATTTATTTCATGGGCTCGGCTTCGAAAACCCCGCACATGCAGGGCGGGTTCGCCAGTCTGTTCGATGCGACTGCATCGCAATGCGTCAAGGTCCCAGCGGACCTGCCCTATCAGGCAGCGGCCCTCGCCGAACCGCTGGCCGTCTGCCTGCACGCCGTACGCCGTGCCGGCCATGTCAAAGGAACGTCGACCATCATATTCGGTTCGGGCCCCATCGGTCTGTTGACCATGCTGGCACTGAAACATGCGGGTGCAGGTTCGGTCGCCATGGTCGACGTTGCCGCCGCACCCTTGAAATTCGCAGAAGAACTTGGCGCTGACCAGACGATAGACCTGTCACAAGGCGAGGAACAGCTGGCGACGTTTGCAGCCGCCACGCCTTACGATATCGCCTTCGAAATTTCCGGAACGGCGGCGGGACTGGCCTCAGCCATTCGCACGGTCAGGCGCGGCGGAACAGTGGTTCAAGTCGGTAATCTTGCGGGCGGATCTATTCCCGTTCCTGCAAATGCAGTGATGTCGAAAGAGCTCGATCTGATCGGGACATTCCGCTTTGGCGAGGAGTTTTTCGAAGCGGTCGAACTGATCGTCGAGGGCAAGATCGATGTGCTGCGGCTGGTAACCAGCGAGTTCAAACTCGCGGATGCCCCTGAAGCGTTTGGTGTGGCTCTGGACCGCTCGCGCAGCGTCAAGGTGGTGCTCACTGCGTAGAACGCGACAATTTGGTGTGAGAGACTACGCTTGGCCGATGCACGCAAATCGGCTAACAAGCGGGCTAAGCTGAATTATTAACTTCTCCTGCGCTAGACATCTTCTCTTTCGCATAAGCATTATGTCCGGAATTTAAACGTGCCGCGAGTTCTTATGTCGTTCTATTCGTTTTCGAAAGTAGTGGCGTTGATAGGGGTGATCCTTGGCACTGCCAGCGGTTGTACTACCGCTGCAACGCTGAGCACGGTTACCCCGACGGTTGCTCCGGTGTCAGAAAAATCCGCATCCATCGTGGTCGATGGCAGCACGGGCGCGGTTCTTTATCAGGCAAGCGCCGATCTACCGCGGATACCTGCCTCGCTGACCAAGATGATGACTCTCTACCTCACTTTCGAGGCGCTTAAATCCGGTCGGATCTCCAAGACGACTCTCCTGCCGGTCTCCGCTCATGCTGCATCACAGGCGCCGAGCAAACTCGGTTTGAAGCCGGGTCAGACGATCGACGTCGATACTGCGATCAAGGCGATCGTTGTCAAATCCGCCAATGATGTCGCCGTGGTTCTAGCCGAATATCTCGGCGGCACGGAAGACCAGTTCGCAGCGCAGATGACGGCAAAGGCACGTCAACTCGGGATGCGGGGCACGAACTTCCACAACGCTTCCGGTCTGCCCGACCCGCAGCAGATCACGACGGCCCGTGACATGGCACTGCTTGGTATGTCGCTGCGCAGGCACTACCCTGAACAATACTATTATTTCATCACCCAGGATTTCGTCTATAACGGCAAGTTGATCCGCGGGCATAACCGCGTTCTAGCGCAGTTGAACGGCGCGGATGGCATCAAGACCGGGTATGTGCGGGCTTCCGGCTTCAATATCGTCACATCCATCAGCGACAATGGACGGCAGCTTGTGGCAGTGGTCATGGGCGGAGAGACGGCACGAAGCCGCGACGCACAAGTTGTAAGTCTGGTCAACGCTTACCTACCTCAGGTTGCCTCACGGTTCTGAGGGACGTGACGCGATTTCCTTCACTCACCTAGCCTGCGGGGACGCGCGCTTGCCTTCAACAAGTTGCCGCGCGTTAACTCCCAAGACTTGAAATTCTCCCCGCAAACATTGCATGGTGCGTGGCGACAGCGACTCATCATTGAATCCGAAGATCGTGAGGAGAACGACCGGGCCGATGCGATCCCGTTTCCTGAACCTGCGCACCAAAGCAATCGCCTGGCTGACGGCGGGCATCGGCTCATTTGCAGCACTGGCAACTGCATTCGCCCTCGGGGCATTCGAGGCAGCGGACAAACCGGAACTGCCGCAAATCACTGCCGGCGAGTCGCTCGATGCGGGCAAATGGCTGATCAAACCCTTGAAAGCTTGGGTGACCGACCAGAAGATCTTCAGTGTAACGCCGAAGGAAGGGCAGAAGGCCGTCGTTTTCGCAGTCGAATTGATGAACCGTACGATCCAGTCCGACAGCGGCTATGCCAATACGTTTCATCTGCTTGGGAAATTGCAAGCAATCGCCGAGCAGCCACTTGCCTATCTTGATCGGGATGGATCGTCGTTGCCCGATTTGCAGCCCGGAATGCCCGAGAAGATTACTTACGTCTGGGTGGTGCCAGCCGATGCCGTTCCGACCGGCACGATTGAACTTGGTATCGAGGCATGGAAGTTCAAGCTGCGCAACAATCTGACCGGCACGCCGGGCTGGTGGAGCAAGGCTCCGGCGGGCACCGTAAGCCTGCCGCTCTCGGAGGAAGGCTAGTGCGCCGGCTCGCCAATATTTTCGCCTTGATCCTTGCGGTCGCCGTACTTTACGGCATGCAACAAACCAAGCCGCGCTTCGGTGAACTGACGGCGCCGATTCCCGTCTACGGCAAGATGCACGACCGAGTTCATACTCGCGAGTTCGATGTGACGCTGGATCAGGTCGTTTTCGCGCGCCAACTGGACTTCACCCGGTATGGCGAGAAGAAAACGCTGACGACTTCGGGTCTTTGGGTGATTGTCACCGCGCAGCTTGCGGCCACGACCAGCAGTACAAGCGTTGCAGCGGCGACCTGGCTCGGGCCGACAGGTTTGAAGTTCACAACGTCCGGCCGGATCGGCTGGGCGCCGGGCATGCCGCCGCACCTGCTTGCTCCGGGATTGCCCAAGAAGGTGCGATTCATCTTTGAGACAACGCCGGATCAGGTGAACGGGGCAACGCTGGTTCTTTCGGGCAAGGTAGAGCCGGCATTGGATTCCGAAGCGCGCATTTCGATCGATGATCTCAAGACGTTCAATGATGGGCAGCCTCTGGTTATCGACAGTTACGATCCGCTGCGGCCGCTAACAGGAACATGAGATGTCGGACTTGATTGAGGAAAAGCAGACTGCTTTGGAGCGGCGATGGCGCAAGCGCAGCCTGTGGGCCCTGCTATTCCTCGTTCCGATTTCGCTGTTGTCTATCTCGTACAGAGACATTGATGAACTCATCCGGTACCGCGATATGCTGCCTGTCGACGTCGCTGCAGGAGAGACCAAACGCTATGGCGGCAGCGACTGGCAGTTTCAGGGATTGCGCAGGGTGGAAGGCATAAGACCCGGCCGCCTTCCCGCCGGTTCAGTGCCAATCATCGCGCGTTTTGTGGTCGAGATCGGTGATCCCGACCTTCAAAATCTCTGGCTTATGTGTGCTATCAAGCTGACAGATCGTGCGGGACGCACCTGGTATCCCTCCAGCGTGCCGGGAATACCTTCGCCCCAACCGGGCATTGAAACGTGCAGTTCCACCGCGTTTTCCGGGGCGCAGAAGGGGGAGCGTAGAGTGATCGAGGAGAATTATCTCGTTCCAGCAGATGTCGCAGACGAACTCGTCCCGACGTTAGGGATGCACAGCGAGCGGCCCTTCTATCTCAGGTTTACGACCTAGCTCTCTTTGTCATCGAAAAGGCTGTTTCGAGGACGGCCGCCAGAAAACAGATACGCAAGGGTTCTACGAGAATTCCGGTTGATGAATCCTGGAGCGGACTGCCAAACAGGAAAGTTACCCCATTCGCAAGGACTTCCCACACGGCGATCGAATGCGGGCCTATCAGGTGCGCGGTGCCGAGCCATAACCAGGCCGCAGCCCATTCGATGAAACGGTAGCCGAGTATCAAGGTGATAATGAGCAGCAGTCCGGAATTCAGCGTGAGCCTTACACCATTCGCGATGGGCAAATATCTTGAGCGATAGCCGCTGATGAAATGCTCGATGAAATCGCGCAGGAATTTCGGAATGGCCTGATATCGCTCGCCAAAGCGTTCGACGCGATGGTGAATGCGCATGAGTTCTTTTTGATCGCGGACGTCATAGCCGTAGACAAGCGCGACCATGACCAGCCAGATCACCGGCAGGAGTGCGTGGAAGAACAGATTGACCACGACCGCACCGAGGTTCTCCGGAACCTGTTCGACCGGGATCAAGGTGGCGGCAAAGGCCGATGAAACCGGCAAGGCGAGTGCCGCGAAGAATTGTTCGAACCACGACCACAACCGCCCTTCGACCAGTGCCTGCAACCAGTCATCCTTCCAGCGGCTGATGATATACAGACCGATGAATATCCAGTTGGTCTCGCAAACGACCATGATGATATCCCAGACCGAGCGCTTGGTGCGTTCCTTCATGGCCTTTGCGAAACTGCGCACGATCCACGAAATGGCAACTGACAGAAGGATCCATTTCGAGTCGAGGACATCGAGCACGCTGCCGCCGCCACCTTCAAATGGCCGCAGCTCAAGTGCGAGGCGCGAATATTGGCGTACGGTGTCGCCAAGAAAACCCCAGGCTGCGTAATAGGCAAAGAACGGGAGCAGCGCGACGGCAATGATCGTGGTGAGGCGAGACAGGCCGAATTCGCTCTTAGCCGCTTGCTGATCCGCCCGGGTTTGTGCGGCGTTGACGGAGGGCAGCCCCGGTCGCACGATCTGGATCATGGAAACCGTCGTTACGAGCTGGGTGAGCGCAACGAGGGTCAACAGTCCAAGACCGGCATAGTGGTTGATATAGGCGGCTTTGACCGCCACCCACATCAGCAAATCCGAAAGGGTGAGCCCTAGGAGGACCACAGCGACGAGCTGTGGCCAGAAGCGCAACCAGAGCCTGAATGTCAGCTTGATGGGCAATGCCACTTCGGCCAGCATGGAAAACCTTTCGCGAATCTCATGCCGACCTTAGCAAATTATCCTGTTCTGTCACCCGCCCATCATTTTCCCTTTAGCAGGCGGCTACCGCTTGGGTCGATGCGCGGCGGTCGAGCATCTGACTCCAGAGCGTCAGGCCGAGTGCGCCAGCCACCAGCAGCGAACCAACCCATGGTGTTGCTCCGAGCCCAAGCGGCGAGGCGACGATGATACCACCGAAGAAGGCGCCGCCAGCGATGCCGAGATTGAAGGCGGCGATGTTCAGTGCCGAGGCAACGTCGACCGTTTCAGGCGTGTGGATCTTGGCCAGTTGCACGACATAGAGCTGGAGGCCGGGGACATTGGAAAAGGAGAGCGCACCGAGGGCGGCAAGCGTCACCAGAGACCAGAGAGGCGAGACCGAGGTGAAGGTGAAAATCGCCAGCACTGCCGCTTGCAGCGTGAACATGACCGCAAGGGCACCGACAGGATTGCCGTCGGCGACGCGCCCGCCGACCATGTTGCCCACAGCAATGGAAAGACCGTAGAGAACAAGGATCAAGCTGACGGTCGAGCCGGCATAGCCTGTGATTTCCTGCAGGACTGGCGCAAGGAACGTGAACATGACGAAGGTGCCGCCATAACCGAGCGCAGTCATGGCAAAGGCGAGAAGCAGGCGGCCACTGGCGAGCACTCGAAGCTGATCGATAAGCCGCGCAGGTTCTGCTTTGGCGATCTTCGACGGTAACAGGAATGCGATGGCGAGCAAGGCGATGACACCCAGTCCGGATACGGCCCAGAATGTCGCGCGCCAGCCAAGCTGCTGGCCTATGAAGGTGCCAAGCGGTACCCCGGTAACGATCGCGACGGTCAGACCAAGGAACATCATGGCAATGGCGGAAGCGCGGCGGTTTGGCGCCACCAGATCGGCAGCGATGGTGGCGCCGACCGAGAAGAATACGCCATGGGCAAAAGCGCTTAGCACGCGGGCGACGAGCAAGAGTTCATAGCTCGGCGAGAGTGCGGCAGCGGTATTGCCAATGATGAAAAGCCCCATCAGACCAAGCAGCAGCGGCTTGCGCTCGATACGGCCTGTCAGAGCGGTGAGGATCGGCGCGCCGAAGGTAACGCCGAGTGCATAAACGCTGACGATAAGACCGGCGAGCGGCAGCGTAATGTGGAGATCGTCGGCGACTGTGGGCAAAAGACCAACGATGACGAACTCCGTGGTTCCGATGGCGTAGGCGCTGATAGTCAACGCCAGAAGAGCGAGAGGCATTGTCTTGTCCTTTGATTTGCGGGCTGCTCGGGAGTCAGCCGGAGAATTGATGAAAGCTGACGGGAATATGGCTCATCGTCATTACCTTGATAATCGCCGCATACTGCTCAATACTTATGAAACGAATTCATAGGTGGCAGCGAACATGGACAATCGAGCCGGTGAAATGGAAGTTTTCGTTCAGGCGGTCGACCTCAACAGCTTTTCCGCCGCGGGGCGACGCCTGGGCCTTACGCCATCAGCCGTCAGTAAAATCATCAGCCGTATCGAAGAAAGGCTTGGGACCCGTCTGCTCGTGCGCTCGACCCGCACCCTCAGACTGACGCCGGAAGGTGAAATATATCATCAGCGAGCGCTGCGTATTGTCGCCGAGATTGACGAGGCGGAACGGGCCGTCGCTTCAGGGGCATCGGCGGCACCGCGCGGATTGTTGCGCGTGAACTCTTCCGTGCCCGTCGGGACGATGTGCATTTTGCCGCTCGTTCCCAAGTTTCTGCGGCGCTATCCCGAGGTGGAACTCGACGTTTCGCTGAGCGACGGTGTGGTCGATCTGATCGAGGAGCGGGCGGATGTCGCCATTCGCGTCGGTCCCATGCGCAGTTCGAGCCTGAAGGCGCGCAAGCTCTTCGAGAGCCGGGTGGTTGTCATCGCTTCACCAGCCTATCTGGCCGAGTACGGGACCCCGGTACACCCGCGCGACCTTGAGCATCACAACTGTCTCAATTTCAATTTTCGCCGAATACTGAATGAGTGGCCGTTTCGAGACCCCGAAACCGGGGAGATCGATACGACCGCGGTCGCCGGAAATTTCCTTTCGAACAATGGATCGACCGCACAGCAGATGTGCGTGGCGGGGCTTGGTATCGCCAGACTGGGCCTCTTTCATGTCAGAGCCGACATTGAGGCCGGGCGGCTGGTCCCGTTGCTTGAGGACTACAACCCGGGTGATATTGAACTCGTCCATGCGGTGTTCGTCGGTCATGAGTACCTTGCAGCGCGTGTCCGGAGCTTCGTCGATTTTTTGACCGAGAATTTAGGAACGCAAACGGGACCGCGTGAATGACTTTCCCTTGACGTTATATCAAAAATATAACGAATGAGCGCGAGCCCGATCATCGGGCGAAGCCCGAAATGCCGTGCCGACAAGCATTTACCGGCGCTGGCCAACGAGCTGTGATCATTGAAGTTGAACCTTCCGGCATGACAAGACTACAATAGCTATGTCGTAGTCCAACCGGAATGCAATGGATGACCGATCCTGACGAACTGAAGATCGTTCGCCGCTCATTCGCCAAGCAGATATTGGCGAGCGTTGGCGTTGAGGATCACCGTATCGAAAATGCCTTTGCGGACGTTCCGCGTGAGGATTTTCTCGGACCCGGGCCGTGGCCGATGCGCCGTTTCGGTATTGGCTATGTCGATACGCCAAACGCCGATCCCGTTTACCTCTACACGGACGATCTGGTCGGGATATCGCCGGAGCGGCACATCAACAATGGTGAACCGTCATTGCATGCGCATCTATTATGGTGCGCCCATCCAGTTGCAGGCGAACACATTGTCCATGTCGGCGCGGGGGTCGGCTATTACACTGCGATCATGGCACATCTGGCGGGGCCGTCCGGGCACGTTACGGGAATTGAGTTGGAGACTGACCTCGCGGCACGCGCCAAGTCCAATCTTTTTGCCTACCCAAATGTCGAAGTGATTGAAGGCGACGGTACGAAAGTCGAGTTCGAACCGGCGGACATAATCTATGTCAACGCGGGGGCAACGCGCCCCGCCGATATTTGGCTGGACCGGCTCAAAGATGGCGGGCGGCTGATTCTGCCCATGACCACCGACGATGTATATTCCAGCCAAGGCCGGCGCAGCAGGCCGCGCGGTGCGGTGTTCGTTATCACGCGTGAAGGCGAAAATTTTGCGGCGCGTTGGGTGTCAGGCGTCGCCATCTATCCATGTGCCGGACTGCGCGACGAAGAATCGGAAGATGCACTCGCAATGGCCTTTGCGAATGGCGGCTGGGATCGCGTCACGCGCCTCCACCGTAGCGGCGACATCGAGGATGATCGCTGCTGGCTCAAGGGTGCCGGCTGGGCATTGGCCTATGATTGAGTAACATCTTGTCAATGCATCGGGAGAATTACCCCCGATGCATTTGTGCAGTCGTTCTAGCTGGATGATTTCAGCATTTCCGGATCGACAGGCAGTGTGCGGACACGCTTGCCGGTGGCGGCAAATATGGCATTCGTCACGGCCGCGCTGACAATGGAGGTCGGCACTTCACCAATACCGCCAGGCGCCTCCGAGCTTTTGATGAGATGGGTCTCGACCACAGGCACCTCATCGATCCGCATGGGAAGGTAATTGTCGAAATTACTCTGCTCCACCCGGCCATCCTTTATTGTGATCAAACCGTGCAGGGCCGCGGTAAGGCCGAAGATGGAGCCGCCCTCGATCTGCGCTTTGATCGTATCGGGGTTGACCGACATACCACAATCGAGTCCGCAGACAATGCGATGGACCTTTACGGCTCCGTCAGGGCCGACTTCCACCTCGGCCACCTGGGCCACATAGGAGCCGAAAATGAAGGCTACCGAAACGCCGCGGCCTTGGCCATCGGGCAAGGGCGTGCCCCATCCGGCTTTCTCTGCAGCCAAGGTCAATACGCCGAGCGCACGCGGGTTGTTTGCGAGCAGCGCCTTGCGGTATGCAACCGGATCCTGTTTGGCAGCATGGGCGAGTTCATCCATGAAACTCTCGACCACGAACACATTGTGGGTAGGGCCAACACCCCGCCAGAACGCGGTAGGTACACCGGGAGGCTCCACCTGAACATAGTCCACATGGATATTCGGCAAGGCATAGGGCGGTTCGGCTGCCGCCTCGACGGCGTCGGGGTCAAGCCCGTTGACGAATAGTTGCGGGACATAGCGCGCAAATATGGAGGAACCGGCGATACGATGGGTCCATGCGACCGGCTTGCCATCAGCATCCAGTCCGGCTGACATCCTGTCATAGTAATACGGGCGGTACATGTCGTGCTGGATATCCTCTTCGCGACTCCAGACGACCTTGACCGGGCCATCCACATGCTTTGCAATCTTCACGGCCAACACCGTACCATCGGGCTCGAGACGCCGGCCGAACCCTCCACCGAGGAGATGGTTGTGGATCCGGATTGCTTCCTTTGGGAAACCTGTCACGCCGGCGACGAACATCTGCGTTAATGTTGGAACCTGTGTCCCGACCCAGATATCGCAGCTGTCCTTTTGCATATGGACTGTGCAGTTCATCGGTTCCATTGTCGCATGGGCAAGGAAAGGCACCTGATAGATGGCATCGATGCGCTGTGCCGCCGATCCAAGTGCCTTTTCCGCATCGCCTTCATTGCGTGCGACCGCGCCGGGCTGTTTCGATTTTTCTTCGAGCTCCTTGACGATGTCCGCACTGTTTACCTTGGCATGGGGCCCGTCATCCCATTCTATGGCAGCGGCTTCCAGCCCTTTCTTGGCCGCACCCAGATGATCGGCGACCACCGCTACAGCCTCGTCGATCTTGACGACCTGGTGCACGCCCTTCACGGCGAGGGCCGCCTTTTCGTTGACCGCCTTCACCTTGCCGCCAAACACAGGGGAAATTGCAATTGCCGCGACCTTCATACCAGGCAATTTGGTATCGATGCCATAGATAGCCCGCCCGTCGACCTTCATGGGCGTGTCGACTCGCTTGGCAGGTGTGCCGATCAGGGTGAAATCTTTTGGTTCCTTCAGCTTGACGCTGTCAGCCGCCGGTACGGGCAGCTTCGACGCGGCCTCCGCCAGTTCGCCATAGCTCAGGTGCTTCGAGCCGGATGCATCTGTGACCACGCCATGTGCCGCTTTACAGGTCGCAGGTTCAGTGCCCCATTCCTTGGCCGCAGCGGCGATCAAAAGCGTGCGGCCGACGGCGCCCGCCTGACGAAGGGGTGTCCAGAACGCTCGCACCGATGAAGAAAGGCCCGTTGACTGGATATGCAAGATCGAATTGGCGTAGAGCGCGTCATTGGGCGGTGCATGCTGCACCTGGATTTGATCGAGATCAACTTCCAGTTCCTCGGCCAACAGCATGGCGAGGGAGGTATATGTACCCTGGCCCATTTCAACCATCGGCATGATCAGTGTGACCGTACCTTTGGGGTCTATACGAATGAAGCCATTCGGCGCGAAGGGTGCCTTTACTTCATCTTCGGTCACTTGCGCCGGGTTTGCTGCAAACACCGATGTCGTCGTGCTGCCAAGCAGGGCAAAGCCGAGAAGCAGTCCGCCTCCTTTCAGGAAGGTGCGGCGCGAGGTGGTGTTCTGTCCGGAGGTTGGTGCGTCGAGATTAAGGGTATCCATGGCTCAGGCCTCCGCTGCTTGCTTGATGGCGGCGCGAATGCGCTGATAGGTGCCGCAACGACAGACATTGCCCGACATGGCGCTATTTATGTCCTCGTCGGTGGGCTTAGGGGTTTCCGTCAACAGGGCGGCGGCCGACATGAGCTGGCCGGACTGACAGTAGCCGCATTGAACGACCTCAAGGTCTAGCCAGGCTTTCTGCAATGCCGCTCCTTGCGGCGTTTCTCCGATCGCTTCGATTGTCGTGATGGCGCTGTCGCCGATGCTGTCGACGGTGGTAATGCAGGATCGTGTCGCTATGCCGTCGATATGGACAGTGCACGCACCACAAAGGGCAGCGCCGCAGCCGAACTTTGTGCCGGTCATGCCGAGCACGTCGCGTATTACCCACAGGAGTGGAGTGTCGTCATCGACGTCCACGCTGTGAGCGGTTCCGTTAATCTTAAGACTATAGGCCATGGCTTCCTCGAGGGTGGCTGGGGCAGGGGGAAAGATGGAGCTGACACGAGCTAAAAAGTCGGGGGAGAGCATCTGCGCTCTCGTCAAATCCTCAGCGAAGATACGCCGGATGTTTCGCCGTGTCCACGGGTTGCAGTCGAGGTCACGACCCGGTCCTGACCCTACTCCGCGAGCTTGGCAGAGGAGGTTTCGTAAAGGATCTTATCCGAGCCCGCTTCGACCCCGGAAAGACTGACATCATAACCCCAAAGGCGGCGGACATGCCGCAAGGTGGCGCTGCGCGCGTGCTCGTCGAGAACAATGCCATCTCGCACCGTGTGTTGCAGGTGAAGATGCCGGTTGCCGCGGAAATCCACATCAACGACCTGGATGTTCGGCTGGTTCACGCCAATGTCATAGCTCCGCGCCAAGGTGCTGCGGATACTCTCATAACCACGTTCATTGTGGATGGATGCGACCCTGTAGTGATTTTCCTTGGTCTCGTCCTCAAGAGCAAACAATCGAAACTTGCGGATGAGCGCCGGGCTCAAATATTGCAGGATAAACGATTCGTCACGGTGATTGGCCCAGGCGTCGAGCAAAGTCCCGCGCCAGTCGCCATTGCCGGCAAACTCTGGAAACCAGTCGCGGTCCTCCGCAGTGGGCTGGGTGCAGATCCGTTCAATATCCTGCATCATGGCAAAACCAAGCGCATAGGGGTTGAGACCGGAAAAGCGCGGGTCATCGAAACCGGGCTGGAATACGACGTTGGAATGGCTGTGCAGCATCTCGAGCAGATTGCCCTCGCTGAGCTGTCCCTTGTCGAACATCATATTCATGATCGTGTAGTGGACGAACGTGGCACAGCCCTCGTTCATCACCTTGGTCTGGCGCTGCGGGTAAAAATATTGCGCGACGACACGAACAATACGCAGGATTTCCCGCTGCCAGGGTTCGAGGACAATGCTGTTTTTCTCGATGAAATAGAGAAGGTTTTCCTCTGGAAGATTGAGTGTCTTCTTGCGCTCGGATAGGTCCCGCTCTGTTTCGGTAGGATCCTCGTCGGCCTTGCGCTGCGGCAGGGTGCGCCATAGGTCGCTGAAGGCGCGCTCCTCATACTCCAGCCGGTCGCGGACCCGCGCACGCTCTTTCATGGGCGAATTGCGCGGAGGCCGGTTATACCGGAACACCGCCTGTTCCATGAGTGCATGGGCGGCATCGATAATGGGCTCCACCGCGGCGAGGCCGTATTTTTCCTCGCAGCGTGCGATATAGCCTTTGGCAAACTCCATGTAATTCAAAATGGCATCGGCATCCGTCCACTGTTTGAAAAGATAGTTGTTCTTGAAAAAATGATTGTGGCCGAAGGCGGCATGTGCGGTCACCAATGTCTGCATCGACATGGTGTTTTCTTCCATCAGATAGGTGATGCAGGGATTGGAATTGATCACCAATTCGTACGCAAGTCCACGATGCCCCTTGCGATAGTGATGCTCTTCATAAACGAAATGTTTGCCGAACGACCAGTGCCGATAAATCAGCGGCATGCCATTGGAGGAATAGGCATCAAGCATCTGCTCGGATGAAATGATCTCCAGCTGGTTGGGATAGACATCAAGATTGAGCTCATCCAGCGCGATTTCCTTGATCGCGTCATAGGTGCGGTACAGCGTGTTGAAATTCCATTCGGAACTCTGAAACAGAAGGTTCGAAGTGTCTGCGCGCTTGTTCATCCGCCGTCGCCCTTTAACCGCTTTTCGCTGTTTTTGGTTGCTTGGCAAAAAGCTGATGGAACACCGGATATATATCCCCGGGCTTGGCTATTCGCGTCATCTGGAAGTTGCGCCAGTTTTTTCCGACAAGGCGATACGAGCGCCAAAGCGAGGTACCATTATCGGTCGATCTGAAAATCGCGCTTTCCCTTTCATCGAGAATCTCGACATAGGCATAATATTGGCAAAGTTTCATCAGCTCGTTATTCAGAAGATTGACGCAATTTTCGGAATCGCCCGTCAGATTATCTCCATCCGAGGCCTGAGCCGCATAAATGTTCCAGTCCCTGCTGGGATAACGTTCCTCGATGATACGCTGCATCTCCTCCAACGCTGTGGATACGACCGTTCCGCCGCTTTGTGTGCTGTGGAAGAATGTCTCCTCATCGACTTCATGGGCCTGATGGGTGTGACGGATGAAGACGATGTCGATGCGCTCGTACCGCCGCTTGAGGAACAGGTGCAGGAGGACGAAAAATCGCTTGGCGAGGTCCTTTTCGCGCTCGCCCATGGAACCGGAAACATCCATCAGACAAAACATGACCGCATTGGCGTTCGGCACCGGCATGGGCTCGAAGCGGTTGAAGCGAATATCGACGGGATCGATATAGGCCACCAATTTGCGTCGCCGTTGCAGGACCTCAAGGTCTTGGCGCAGTCCCGCGAGGCGTTCGCTTGATACCGCACTAGGTTTAGCCTCCGCCTCCAGTACGGCTATCTCGTCTGCGATGGCGTCGAGATCGGCTTGCTTCGGTCTCCTTAGGGCAATGCGCCGGCCGAAACTGTTGCGCATGGACCGTCCGACATTGATGTTTGTCGGTGCTCCGGCGGTCGTAAAGCCAGCACGCCGAGGCTTGAATGCGATGGCTTCCTTCAGGCTCGACTTGACCATGTCCGGCAGTTCCAGGTCCTCGAAAAACAGGTCGAGGACCTCCTCGCGCGACAGCACGAAACGAAAATCGTCTTCGAGTTCAAGATCGGCCGCGCCGCCTTTGCCTGCACTCGCGCCGCCACCGGCGCCTGGCTTTGGCAAGCGATCGCCTAGAACGAACTCCCGGTTGCCTGGCAGGACATATTCGCGTCGGCCGGTAGCACGGTCCGGTGCGAAGCTCGGTTCACTTGTGCCGCTCACCGGCAGAGAAATAGCGTGCCCGGCATCGACATCCGTTATCTTCTCAGTCGATATCTTCTCGTTGATGACCCGCTTCAGCTCCACGCGCGCGCGCCTCAGAAAGCGCTGGCGATTGCTCAGGCTCTTGTCTTTCGGGTTCAGGCGGCGATCAATGAAGTTCGGCATTCACGCACCTCTCTTCGGCGGGTCAGCCGGCCTTGTTTACCCGCATATACCAATCGACCAGACGGCGAACCTGCCGCTCCGTATAACCGCGTTCGACCATACGCTGGACGAATTCCGTGTGCTGCTTCTCGGTGGCGCCGTCCTTCTTCGAGCCGAAGCTGATAACCGGGAGCAAATCCTCCACCTGACCGAACATGCGTTTCTCGATGACTTCGCGCAATTTTTCGTAGCTTGTCCACGATGGATTGCGGCCATTGTTCTTGGCTTTGGCACGCAGGGTGAACTTTACCACTTCATTGCGGAAATCCTTTGGATTGGCGATGCCCGCAGGCTTTTCGATCTGCGACAATTCGCTGTCGAGAATGCCCCGGTTGAGTATCTGACCCGTGTCGGGATCCTTGTAGTCCTGATCTTCGATCCACGCATCGGCATAGGCGATATAACGGTCAAACAGGTTTTGGCCGTATTCACTGTAGGATTCCAGATAGGCTTTCTGGATTTCGTGGCCGATGAATTCGGCATAGCGCGAGGCGAGTTCAGTTTTGATGAAATCGAGGTAGTTCGCCTCGATCTCTTGGGGAAACTGCTCCCGTTTGATTGCCTGCTCCAGCACATACATGAGATGCACCGGATCGGCTGCCACCTGCTTGGTATCGTAATTGAAGGTTTCCGAAAGTACCTTGAAGGCAAATCGCGTGCTGATGCCATTCATGCCTTCGTCGACACCGGCCGCATCGCGATATTCCTGCACGGATTTGGCCTTCGGATCGGACTCCCTCAGGTTCTCGCCGTCGTAAACGCGCATCTTCGTGTATAGCGGCGAGTTTTCATGCTCGGCCATGCGGGTGGAGACCGTAAACCGACTAAGTATCTCCAGCACTTCCGGCGCACATGGGTTGTTCAAGAGCTCGCTCTCACGCAGCAGCTTTTCGTAGATCTGCTTTTCCTCGGTGACCCGCAGGCAATAGGGAACCTTGACCACCGACATGCGATCAAGGAATGCTTCGTTGTTCTTGTTGTTCTTGAATTGCAGCCATTCGGATTCGTTCGAGTGGGCAAGAATGATACCCTGGAACGGGAAGGCACCGAAATTCTCGGTCCCGTTGTAATTACCCTCCTGCGTCGCCGTCAGCAAAGGATGCAGCACTTTGATCGGCGCTTTGAACATTTCGACGAATTCAAGCATGCCCTGCGTCGTCCGGTTCAACCCGCCACTGAAGGAATAGGCGTCAGGATCGGCCTGGCTGAAATTTTCGAGCTGGCGAATATCGACCTTGCCGACCAGCGAAGAGACATCCTGGTTGTTGTCGTCGCCGGGTTCCGTCTTGGCAATGCCGATCTGGCGCAATCGCGACGGCATGATCTTAACGACGCTGAATTTGGAGATATCGCCGGCAAACTCGTCAAGCCGCTTCGTGGCCCATGGCGAGATCAGACCATTGAGACGACGACGGGCTATTCCATATTTGTCTTCGAGCAGGCCGGACATTCGTTCCGGGTGGAAAAGACCCAGCGGAGATTCGAAGATGGGGCTGATCTGGTTTCCGGCCTTCAGCGTGTAGATGGGCCGGTGTTCCATGAGTTGCTTGAGCCGCTCCGCCAGCGAAGACTTGCCGCCCCCGACGGGGCCGAGCAGATAAAGTATCTGCTTGCGCTCCTCGAGACCCTGGGCAGCATAGCGGAAATAACCGACGATCCTTTCGATCGTATCTTCCATGCCGTAGAAATCGGCAAAGGCTGGATAGATCTTGATGGTGCGGTTGAGAAAGATCCGGCCGAGGCGTTCGTCGTCGCTGGTATCGACCAGGGTCGGCTCGCCAATAGCGTCCACCATTCGTTCGGAAGCGGTGGCAAACATCTTTGGATCATTGCGGCAAGCAAGGAGATATTCCTGCAGGCTCATTTCTTCCTGCTTCTCGCTGCTATAGATCTCAGAGAAGAGGCTAAATACGTCAGAAGCTTGCGTAGTCATGTTTACCTCCAGCCACGTGCAAATTCAGTGGAATCTGAGCTGAAGGGGCCGCCCCTCGCTCAGAGGATTGCATGCCGAATGGACACAGTGTCGGATGAGTCGCTGCACTGCGCAAGACACTGATTGCTATAATATTGTATATATCAATCAAGATATTGAGATGTGTCCGCCGTCGAACGATTATCATCCCGCATATTTATGTCCTTCCTATGGCTATGTAGGAAGTCCTATTGCCTATAGTAACGGGTAAGACGAAAGAATTTGCGGGAAATTACGCCCCTATCGGCGCAGGGGTGCGATTTTTGAGATTAAGAAGATTGCCCGAAAGGATAAGCGCCGCACCAAGAGCGGTGAAAATATCGATCCGCTCGGAATAGATCAGCCAGCCGAGCACGGCCGTCAGCGGCACACGCAAGAAGTCCATGGGAATGACAACGGTGGCATCGGCGTATTGCAAGGCCTTCGCCATGCAAAAATGCGAAAATGTACCGGTGAAAGCGATGAGCACCACCCACGGCATGACATGAGGTGAGGGCCAGTGCCAGACGTAGATGGCGGGCAGAAGGCCTATCGCCGACTGGATGATCAACATCCAGAAGATGATCTTCACAACGCTGTCCGTTCGGGTCAAAGATTTGACCATGGTGAACGATATGCCGAAGGTGAGGGCAGCGCCGAGCACGATGAGCTGACCTACCTCCACCGTGCTTATGCCAGGCCGGACGATGATGATGACGCCGATGATACCGAGGGCAATCGTCAGGACCCGCCAGATGTTCAATCGCTCGCCGAGAAAGGCCACAGCCATTACGGCTGTCCAGGCCGGCGTTGTGAATTCGATGGCGATGACCTGTGCGAGCGGGATCATCGACAGCGCCTGTAACCAGGCAAACTGCCCGGCATAATGCGCCGTGTTTCGTCCGAGGTGCTGCCAGATACGCGCGGTCTTCATTGCCCTGAAACCACCCGATGAGCGGATCAAGGGATAGAGCATCGCAAGTCCGATGACCGAGCGCATTTCCATGATCTGGAAAACGTTGAGCTCCCTCGAGGCTTCGCGGCCGGAAATCGCCATGAGCAGGATGGCGGTGAGCGAACCGGTCATCCAGAACGCTGCTTTCAGGTTGGACTGCTGTACTTCCACGATGAACGGGCGTTATTTCGCGTAGACGCTGGCGAAATCGGCAAAACCCTTGACCTCGATTGGATTGCCCGAGGGGTCGCGGAAGAACATCGTCCACTGCTCGCCGGGCTCACCCTTGAATCGCACAACCGGCGGCATGACAAAATCGACGTCCGCTTGTTCCAGCCTGTCGGCCAGGGCATTCCAGTCATTCAGCGGCAGGATGACGCCGAGATGCGGCATAGGCACCATGTGGTCGCCGACCTTGCCGGTGTTCGTTGTTTCGAAAGGCTTGCCCAGATGCAGTGAAATCTGATGGCCAAAGAAGTCGAAATCCACCCAGGTGTCGGTGCTGCGGCCCTCTTCACATCCGAGAACTCCACCGTAAAATTGCCTTGCATCGTCGAGATCAGTGACGTGATAGGCAAGATGAAACAATGAACGCATTGAAGATATCCTGGTGAGGCGGGAGTGCGCTGGAACCTAGCAGCAGATATCCAAGCAGACAATGAAAGGTTGCAGAAAATACAAGGTTTCAACTTCTGCTCAGGGGAACCAAATCACCCAACTGTGAGTTGTATTGAGCTACACTTGCCTTTATCCCGAAAACAGGAAGTTTGAAATGTCCATATTGATCAGTCTCCTGATCACCGTTCTGGTGATCTTTCTTGTTCTTTATCTCGTACAGATGCTGCCCCTGGACGCGCGGGCAAAACAGATCGCCCAGGTCATCGTCGTCGTCATCGGAATAATTTCATTGTTGCGCTATCTCGCCGTTTTTTAAGTTTTTCAGCGGGCGGGATATTTTGTTCCGCCCGGCTTTTATTTATCCGTCACCTGTTCCAGCAACCAGTCGCGAAACGCCCGGACCTTCGGCGTATTTCTCCGCGCTTCCGGATAGACCAGCCAATAGAAATGATCGTCATTGCCGACAATATCGAACGGCTGAATCAGCAGGCCTGATTTGAGCTCCGTTTCGAAAAAGGCCGGCGTGAGAATGCCCACTCCTTGGCCTGCAATGACTGCCTTTCCCTCAAGATGCTGATCGCCAAAGCGGCCGCGTGGATTACCGCGCAGGTCTGGATCCGCCACTCCGACCGCGGCAAACCAAATTTTCCACCACGGATCGCTTGGATCGACAATTGGCAACTGGAGAAGATCCATCGGGGTGTTTACCCCGCCAATCGTTGCGGCAAGCACGGGGCTGAGCATGGGCGCGAAATCGGCTCCAAAAATCTTGTGAGCGACCATGCCCGGCCAATGCCCCCCGCCCGAGCGTATGCCGATGTCGGCGTCCTGACGGGCGAAGTCGATCACCTCGCGCGTTGCCTGCAACCGCACCGCAAGGGAAGGGTGCGCCAACTGGAACGAACCGAGACGGGGAACAAGCCAGTTTGCCGCAAATGTCGGAATGGTCGTGATCGTAAGAATACCATCGGCGTTTTCACGAGTGGCGGCAATTGCCGCGCGCATCATGTCAAACGCCTCGCTGATTGCCGGTGAAAGCCGCGCTCCAACTTCAGTCAGGATCACTTGGCGTGGCCGCCGCAGGAAAAGTGACGCGCCTATCCGCTCCTCCAGAAGCTTGATCTGATAACTCACTGCCGCCTGCGTCATCCCGAGTTCTTCTGCCGCATTGGTAAAACTGCCGTGCCGCGCGGCAGCTTCGAAGACGCGAATGGCGGCTAGGGGAGGCAGGTTCATCGATAATCTCGCATAAGCTGTCCTTATGCATGCTACTCGGCGTTTTGTTGGAAAACAAGCGCAGAAGGGCGCATCTACAACGGGGACGCAAAACGTCACAACATTTGGAGTCGAAGTTATGAACCCTGTAGCATCCACATCGCGCTTATCAAGCCATGCTTCATGGTGGAGCCGAATTGCAAATCCATGGAAGCCCGATAACGACGAAAGTCAGCCTGCCAATATGGATACCGAGGATTTTTCCGATCACATGCTCAGGGACATCGGTATATATGATGGCCGGGCCATAAGAGGCCAACGAACAGACCATGACGATCTGAGCGATCTGCTCAAAGACCGTCCCAAGCGTTTTTTATAGCGCGATGTTCAAGAATCGAAGTCGGTTTCCAAGCGTTTTTCAAGCGCAACAAGGTCATCGGGCAGTGGCATGCCCATGGCCTTCAACTCGTTGAGGTGTTCGCGCAGCGTCTCGTGAATCTCATGAGCATCCGTTGGCCGTCGCACCATCTCTTCGACCAGAAGCGCGATCCGGGCCTTGATGTCTTCGAACGCCATGGTGGTTCCTTTCACATGCACTGCAGATATTACATTACCAGATAAGAGCCCCGGACGACAATATTGACGCGTTCTGCGGGCGGCAATTCGTGGACAAGGTCAAGGGGTTTGGCGAGGCCGATGTTTATCCATCGGACGATGCCGGAGCCCGATGGATTTGGCCCAAACTCACCCGGCCAATATGATCCCCGGAGGCTCTAATCCTGGCCGGAATATTGCGTGTCGGAGACCTTCTCCAGCCATTCCACGGTTTTACCGTCCAGGGCTTCCTGCATCGCGATATGGACCATGAAATTTTCGGGACCAGCGCCGTGCCAGTGTTTTTCGCCAGGCGGAATCCATACGGTATCGCCGACCTTGATCTTTTGTATCGGTCCACCCCAGACCTGGGCTAAACCCGATCCGGATGTCACGTGCAGTGTCTGGCCGAGCGGATGCGTGTGCCATGCAGTCCTCGCGCCGGGCTCAAAGCGCACGAGGGCTGCTTGCAGTCGTGCAGGTGCGCCCGCATCGATAATCGGCTCCATCCAGACGGTGCCCGAGAACCAGTCGGATGAAGCGCGGCGCGTCGGGACCGACCCGGATTGCTTGATGTCCATTTCCTATTCTCCTGCAAATTGAGCCGCTTCCGGCGTGCCAAGGTTGTCGTATGGCAGTGTTGCTGCGGTGGAGGCGATCACCGTATCGAGGAAACCGGGAAATCGGCTTTCCAGATCGCCGCGTCGAAGTGTCAGTAGCCGTTTTGTACCTTCGGGGCGAACATGGATGATACCGGCCTCACGTAACTTGGCGACGTGATAGCTGATGGCTGTCTTTGAGCCGAACTGCAGAAATTGGCCGCAAGTCATCGCCCGTTCGCCATTGCGGGCGAGAATGGCGATGATCGCCAAGCGCGTTTCATCGCCAAGTGCGCTCAACACGGCAGGCAGCGCGATGTACTCGACCGGCGGATGCGGGAGGTAATCAGTCATGGCAGTTCTCATAGCAATTGTCAGGAGAGATTTCAATGTTCAATGTTTGTTGAACTTTATTCTTGACACCCGAAGAGAGTGGGTTCATTAGTTCAAGGATCATTGAACATTAAGGTGCTCCCATGGATATTCGTCTCGTCGGATTGGCTCTCGGCACATTTGCGATCGGCATTGAGGGTTTCGTTGTCGCCAGCCTCCTGCCACAGATCGCCGGGGACACGGGTGTTACCTTGGTGCAGGCCGGCTACCTCGTCGTGACCTATGCCTTGGCTTATGCAATCGGCGCTCCGATCGCTGCTGCACTCACGGGTGCATTCGAAAGGCGCAACGTTCTCACAGGCAGCGCCCTCATATTTGTGGCGGGAGCAATTCTTGCCGCCGTTTCACCGACATATCGCCTCCTTATGGCGGCACGTATATTGATTGCTGTGATGGCGGGTCTTTACGCAGCGACGGCTCAGGCAACGGCAGTCGCCATTTCCGAGCCGCATCACCGCGCCCGCGCCATCGCCGCAATTGTCGGGGGCACGACGCTGGCCGTTGCCTTTGGCGCACCGCTTGGCGCCTTCATCAGCGACTTGGCAGGGTGGCGCGGCACCTATTTCTTCATCGCTTCGATAGGAGCGTTGGCCACTATGATCGTCTGGTTCCTCGTACCGCGCGGACTCTATGCGGATCGATTGAGCCTGACGCAACGTCTGGCGGTCATTCGTCATCCCGGGTTGGCACCGGCGCTCTTGACGATGCTGCTTTATATGACCGGCGCATTTGCGGTTTACACTTATGTAGCGGCAATCGCCGTCGAAGGCGTCGGCCTCAGCCATTCGATGATGCCAGTGGTATTGCTGACGTTCGGGATTGGTGCTGCTCTTGGGAACATCCTCGGGGGACAGCTCTCGGATCGTCTCGGGGCGAAGAAAACGGTCGTTACGGCGTCCGTGCTCAACGCCATCGTGCTGATGGCCGTCAGCTGGATCATGCAATTGCCTGACAATATTGCCGGTCCGGCTCTCATCGCAATCATGGTGGTCTGGGGCGTCATCGCCTGGATGTTCCCGCCAGCACAGGCGAGCCGGGTTCTGACCATTGCACCGGAAAGCGCGCCATTGGCTCTGTCGCTCAACTACTCGGCACTTTATCTCGGCGTTGCCCTCGGTTCGATGATCGGCGGGCTGATCATTGCCAATGCCGGCCTCGCATATCTTGGCTGGATCGGCGGTATATTTCCGCTCGTGGGGCTGGTTGTCATGCGGCTGGCCGGGTCGCCCAACAAGCGGCAACTGTCCATCGCCTGACTGAACAAGCTTTACCAGCAGGCCTATTCGCTTTTGACCGCTTTGTGCCCGGTGGTTTGCAGTATCGAAATACGGAAGTAAACTGGCTCCAGGGCTCGTTCATGGTCTCCAATGACGGTCTTCACATAAGCAGGCTGCCACCATTCGGGGCTCTTGTTCAAAAGTGCATGAGCCGTGTTTCTGCCGTCGATGTGAGCGGGTTCCGTCGTAAGTTCCTCGAACTTGCCCGTCACGATGACACTCTGCCAATTGTTCGTCGCGGATATCTCATCGAATTCAACGCAGACATGCGGATTTGCGCGCATGAAGTCGACTTTCTGCCCGGCGGTCGTGAATGAATAGAGAAATACGGAATGATAGGCGAAAGTCAGCGGCACGATGTAAGGCCGATCGTCCTTGGCACACGCCAACCTGCCGATCGTCGCTCTTTCGAGCAATTCCCGGATTTCCTGCTGTGTCATCTCTTTGATAATCATTGGCCCACCGTTTCCAGGGTTAGAATTTCAGCATCCGGACCAACCGTCAACATTCTTCTGTCTCATCCAGACCGCCGCGGACTGACTGGAACAGACGTTTTGGGGTTTTAAGGGCTTGGAAGGAAAGCGTGGACCGGATGGGACAGGCGCTCGTCTGCCATTTCGTTGGCCAGGATTGGAAACCGGAAAAACGTTCCTGTCCGCCTTGCCATCGCGTCCGGTTGACACGGTTCACACTTTCCAGAAGGTCAACGGCCCGGCTGTAGCATGGTTCCGAGCTTTTTTCTCACTTCAAGCCAGTTTTTTGGCCTCGCGAAACGAGATGAGCTTGCGACGATGTTCGTCCCAAAGGACGAGGTCAACGCAGCGAAGACTTTCCATAATGGTGATGCGGCCGACATCGCCGAGCTCCGGATAGTCTTTCAGCACCTCCGGAAGCCGGTAACAGGGAACTCTCGACGACAAATGATGCACGTGATGAATGCCGATATTGCCGGTCATCCAGCGCAGCACGCCCGGCAGCACATAATGCGAAGAACCATGCAGCGCGGCCTCTGCAAATTGCCACTCGGGGCCGGATGACCAATGCGTTTCTTCGAACTGATGTTGCACGTAGAACAGCCAGATGCCGGCAGCGCCGGCCAGAGTGACGATCGGCAGATGGATCAGGAGAAACGGACCGACGCCAACCAGCCACATAAGGACTATCGCCAGAACGGCTATTCCGAGATTGGTTGCCATCGTCGAAACCCACGGCTCCAGGCCGGAGCGCATCATGCCGAAGGGTAGTCGCTGCTTGAATATGAAAAGCCAGATGGGCCCGATGCCAAACATCACGGCTGGATGGCGATACAGCCTATACCCAAGCCGGCCCCAACGCGACAGGGCGCGATATTCCGCAACGGTCAGCGTCGTAATGTCACCGTCGCCGCGCTCGTCAAGATTGCCGGCCGAAGCGTGATGCAATGCGTGGGTACGACGCCAGTAGTCATATGGGGTCAGAGTCAGAACGCCGATCACCCGGCCGGTCCAGTCATCGGTGTGACGATGTGCAAAAAAAGAGCCATGACCGCAATCGTGCTGGATCATGAACAGGCGAAGCAGGAAGCCGGCAGCGGGAACAATCAATATCAGACCCCACCAATATCCGTAGTGCACGGCGGCCCAGGTCAATGCCCAGAAAAAAGCGAACGGAATGACAGTAACAGCGAGTTCGAAGGCGCTGCGCCCTCTGTGCGGTTTACGGTAGCTGGAAAGGATCTTGAGCCAAGGACGATCGCCCGAGCCAATTGCAGGTAAGGTTTTAGCGGAAGTGGTTTTCATCGGCTATCATACCCTTGGCGCGCCAGCGCGCGCAAGATGTTTCGACAAGAAACATTTGGTGAATTCACAGCCTGAGATTTCTGTCTGGTCGTATGCACGCTACCAACCGTGCGATGTCATTTTCGGTTCATGGCTGGCTAGAGGCGAGGCCCCGCCGAAAGACCTTCTTGACCGTGGGTCAAGCGCCGAACCCTCCGTACCAAAGGGAGGGCGGCGGGATATTCTCGGCGACCCTTTCGTCAAATCACATCCGGGTGCGCGCCTCCTTGCAATTTGGCAAATGATGTCCCGATTGCATAGAAGCTAAGAAAAATGCAGCATACCATTTCGGGCGCGGCGGCAGGCCATCGGATCGGACTTACTCCTCCGGATGAGGACTCCTTGTCGTCAGGCTTTCGGTAGAAGGGTCTGATACGGCATCCATGACGCGCGCGCAGCAAGTTGGCGTACTTATCGGCTTAGCGATCGTAGCGGCGCTCACGATCCTGCGGGCAAGTGACCCGCCGCTTCTGAAGCAGGCCCGCGACCTCACATTCGACGAATACCAGCGCATCGCGCCACGGACGTACGAAAACCTGCCCGTCAAGGTCGTCGATATAGATGAAGCCTCGCTGAGGGAGTTCGGTCAGTGGCCGTGGCCGCGCGACCGGCTCGCCACCCTGGTCGATAGGCTCACTGAAATGGGAGCATCTGCAATCGCGTTTGATGTCCTTTTCGCTGAGCCGGACCGTCTGTCGCCGCGTACTGTCGTGCGAGACGTTGCCGGAATTGATCCCTCGCTGCTCGGTCAACTGCCAGATAATGATGAAATTTTTGCTCAAGCGATTGCCGGCAAACCGGTCGTCCTGGGATTTGGCTTGTCCAACGAAGGGAATTATCGCCCACAGGTGAAGGCCGGCTTTGCCTTCACAGGGGAAAACCCTGCCGGCGCGCCTCCCCGCATCAAGGCTGCGACACCGTTGCGACCGGAATTTGAAGCGAATGCAGCCGGCATTGGGCACATCAGTCTCAATCCCGGTGATCCATCGGCTGTCGTTCGCGCGGTTCCGCTTTTCCTGAGCGATGGCGAGCAACTCTATCCAAACCTCGCGCTTGAAGCTTTGCGCGTCGCCCAAGGCGCTTCCACCTATGTGCTGGCAGGCGCAACCAACGTGCCTAATACCATAACCATGGTTAAAATCGGGGAATTCATGGTTCCGGTGACTGCCGAGGGCGAACTATGGCTCTATATCACTCCCGATACTGCCGAGAGATATATTTCAGCCAAGCAGGTATTGGCACCTGGAGGCGCCGCTCCCGAGATAAGGAATGCTATCGATGGCAGTATCGTATTTATCGGGACATCCGCTGCCGGGCTTCAGGACATCCGTACCACTGCCCTTGGACAGAACGTACCGGGCGTTTCGCTGCACGCTCAAACCGTCGAGCAGATATTGTCGGGACGGTTTCTCTCGCGTCCCGATTGGGCAAATGGTCTCGAAATCCTGTCGATCGCAGTGATGGGAAGTCTGCTTGTGATATTGACGACGTTCGTTAGTCCGGCCGTCGCCTTGGTTTGCGGGCTGCTGATCACGGTCATGGCGCTTGTCGCGTCGTGGCTCGCCTTTTTCTACGCCGGCCTTTTATTTGATCCGCTGGCACCCATCGTCAGCGGGTCGATAACGCATTTCGCAGCGACGTCGTTTCGCTTTCTGGTGATCGACCGCGAACGCCGGGCTGTCAGACGCGCATTTGGCCACTATCTTTCGCCTTCGCTGCTGTATCGAATCGAGCACACGCAGAATGCATTGCGCCTTGGAGGAGACGACCGGGAACTGACGGTCATGTTTGTCGACGTCCGCAACTTTACTGAAATCAGTGAGCGCCTGACTCCGGCAGAAGTCGTTTTGTTCCTTAATACGCTTCTTGATGCGCTTAGCCGTCATGTCATCGCCAACGAAGGGACTCTCGACAAGTTTATCGGCGACTCGATAATGGCTTTCTGGAACGCCCCTGTGGATGTGGCCAATCATGCCAACAAAGCGGTTCATGCCGCATTGGCCATGCGTGAGACACTCGCGCGCCTCAATCAGGATAATGCGTTTGGCTTTGGAGACGAACAGAAGGTCGGAATAGGTATTGGAATCCATACGGGACTTGCATGCGTCGGAAACATGGGCGCGGAAACACGCTTCAATTATTCCGCCATTGGCGATGCGGTCAATATTGCTGCGCGCATCGAATCCTCGTGCAAGGAGGTCAGCTTTGATATTCTTGTGTCAGACAGCACCGCCGAAATGCTGCCGGGTTACGCCTTGCTTGAAGCAGGCGCCCTTGCCTTGAAAGGGAAAAGTATGCGGACCAGGCTTTTCGCGGTTGTCGGTGATGAAAAGATCGGCGGAACTGCCGAATTCGTGCGACTGCGGGCTGTCCATGCCCAACTCATCGAAGCCTTGCGGTTGCGGTCTCCAACCAGTCGTAAATTCTTGCGGATCGTGAAATTGCAGGCGGTGGAACTCACAAGTGGTCTGCCGGAATTCTATCGCCGGATATCGCGCCGATCCGATCACTTTGTTGATCAGCCGGCGGCGAAGGACCGGTCCCCTGACCTTTGATCATATTTGGTTAGTTGTTGTTCCAGCTTGACCCATTGCCGCTCCGGTTGTTGCGGCCTCCATCGTGATCGTGACGATCTCTACCGCGCCGATCATCATCATGCCTGTCGTGGTGATGACGGTCTTTCCCATCGTGCCTGTCGTGATAATGGTGCTTGTCATGCTTAGGAGGCTGATCCGGGTCGTCCGGCTTGGATGGCGCATCGGGCGTCCTTGGCGTAGCCGGTGGCGCGGGCGGATCGGGTGGGGCTGCAGCAGGCGGATCAGCGGCCCGGAGGCTCTGAGGAGCAGGCGGATCAGGAGCTCGCGGACTTTGCGGGGCAGGACCGGGTGCCCTGGCTGGAGGAAGCGAGCCTTTATCCGCGGGCTCGGCTGCTGCCATCGAAAGGCCGCACCCTGTGCCGGTTATTCCCAATCCTCCCGCGAGCTTCTGACTACCCGACAGGAAGGGGAGTGCCTTCGTACTGCCCAATGTCTTGAATATGTTCCGATCGACGCGGCGGGTGTCGGTTATTTGACCATTGGGCTTGGCAACGACACAATCGCAACGACGCTTCATTTCCTTGCAGCCGCCCGCGCCGCAAAATCGCGCCGAACCATTCAACAGGACGACCGCTGTGGTTCCGTCCGGGCCCACGTAGAAGTCGAATGCGGTGCCACGTACGCCGATCGTTCCGGCCGGGGTCAAGATATTATAGGCCGACGATTTTGAATTGCCGCTAACCCAGCGAAACGTTCCTTTGGCAGCTTTGATCGTCAGATTTTTGACCGAGCTGGTATCGTCATAGACGAATTTATCGATCGTCACTGACGAGCCCCAGCCCACCGCCAGCTTGGTACCATCACGGAACAGGAATTGACCAAGACCTGACTGAGAGGTCTTGATCTTTTCGTCCCGATGGACTGGCGTATCCACAGCGATAGGGCCACCTCCGCCAGTTACTTCCGTTTTGATTAGGACAGCCTCGCCGACAGGCTCCGCCGCCATCGTCGGCAGCGGGCTTGAAAGGATCATACTGAGCGCCGCTACGGCGGCAGCACGCGAGTACGGCATCGGACCCCCATCTGAAGCCGAACATAGTACATGCGATAGGGACAAGTGTCCCTTCATCCTTATTGGTTAGAGAGATTCCTGATCGGGACCGCTCTGATCTTGCATTGGAGGAGGCCGGCAGGGGGCGATCGGCGAGCGTCGGCCATTCAACCGGGATTGGCGCAGTGACGTCAGATTCCGCAAGTCGCGGTTAGATGTAGACGGACGTGCGATGCCGACGTTCCGGCCTCTAGCCGTCGTTCGCTGCAGTGTGAGTATAGGTCAACCAGGCGAGTACCGCTGCCACGAACAGCAAGGCCGGCACGTCGCCCAGCATATGGCCCATATGCGCGCCGGGGCTGTAGGATTGGACCGCCATGATCAGCGCGTGCACGACACTCGACCAAATCGTAAACTCTATCAGGGACTTATGCGCCATGGGATTGCGCGACGCACGGACCAGAAATATCCCCAGCGTTGCGTATATGCCCACGATCATCATGAAATATTGCGAAGCGCTGGGCGGGCCATCATGCCAGGCCCAGCCTGACGGCCAGATAATCGCGAGCGGATAAAGCAGGCAGAATACGACACCGAAGGCAAACAAAACGATCTGCAAAAGTTTTAGCCGGGACATGGGCGCTACTTTCTTGAGAGGCCGAAGCGCATTCTTCGTCAGAAGTATATTTAAGACAAGCCATCCATGAAAGCATTGTCGAAAGTCGGCGGAAGCGCCGCAGGAATTTCCGCGATTGATGCAATGGACATCGGTCTGATCAATCGAAGTTTGGACGGCGCGCGACAGCGCAGGTCGCACCTCCGAAGCAATTGACGAAGCTTGTCACCGACGGGCCGTGTTGCCGCACTGGACATCATCGTCGCGTGATAGCGGCTTACTTCAATCGATGCCCAAGGATTGTGGCATCGCACTGCGCAAGGGTGCATTGATCGCGTTCACGTTGCTTGGAGGATTGTCGCGAAACTTGCATGGGTTGCAGACCGGGCTACATTGCGCATAGTGCCTTTGCCAAGCGACGCGATTGCCGAACTTTGGGTTCCGGCAAAAGGAAGTGCCCGTTGAAAGAAATAGACTTTAACGAGTTCGGAATTGGATGGCGCCTGGTGTTGGCCGGCTTGCTCGGAACGGCGTTGGGCATGCCCGCCATTCCGTTCTACACGATTGGCGTCTTCGCGCCGATCTTCGCCGAGGAATTCGGCTGGTCCTTTGCGATTATTTTTGGCGGTCTGTCGTTGTTGGCCGGTGCAATTCTGATCGTCGGTCCATTTTTTGCGACGTTGATCGACAAGTTTGGTGCGCGCCTGGTGGCGTCGGTCTCGCTGCCGTGCCTCGGCCTGAGTTACATGACGCTCGCGGCATCGAACGGCTCTATCGAACAATACTATCTGTCGTGGCTGGCTATCGCGATCTTCGGGTTGGGAGCGACACCCGTCGTCTTCACGCGGGTGATAAACAATGCGTTCGAAGAACGCCGAGGTCTTGCCCTTGGCATCGCGCTGTCTGGCGCGGGCCTGTTCGCGTTCGTGGTGAAACCGCTGGCACAACTGTTGATCGAAACTGGTGGATGGCGTGTGGCTATCTTGGTGATCGGGGCACTGCCCATATTTATCGCGTGCCCAATGGTCCTCTGGGGCTTTGCCAGGCTGCCAAGTAAGAATGCCAGCACTGAGTTGGCGATGAACGAGGTGTCGGATGGCATGACCGCTCGTGAGGCCTTCCAGTCCCGCTATTTTTGGATCTTGGCGATCGTTTTTGTGCCGATGTCGCTCGCTATCGCCGCGCCATTGCCCAACATCGAAAACATACTTCGCTCGTTGAGCCTCTCGCCAAGCGAAATCGTCCAACTCGCCTCGCTTGTCGGAATAGCGGCCGTGGTGGGCCGACTGCTTGGCGGTATTCTTGTCGATCGCTTCTGGGCACCGGCGGTCGGCACGGTCATATTGACCCTCGGAGCAGTCTCCTGCCTCATCCTTTCGCTAGGCCAGGTGAACTTTCCCATGGCGTGCATCGCTATAATATTGCTCGGCCTAACTTCTGGGGTGGAATTCGACCTCATGGCCTACCTGGTTGCCCGATATCTCGGTATGCGCAGCTATGCCACGACCTACGCCACGTTGTACGGAATTTTTGTGGTGGGCGCTTTTGTAGGTCCCAGCCTGTTCGGCTACGCGTTCGACAGTACGGGCACCTATTCGGGACTACTTAAGGCCTGTGCGCTGCTGCTTGTGGCTGGCGCGGCAACGATTCTTCTCCTAGGGCCCTATCCGAACCGCAAGATCCAGGCGTTCGCCTAGATCGCCGGATCAATTTTGGCCGTCAGGACCACCCATGTGAGTTTTAACCTTTCTTAACCAGCCAGCAGGGAAGCGCCGCGCTATCATGCCTGCAGTCCGGATGGCTTGCTTCGCTCCGCCATCCGCCGTGAAACATCAGGAGGCGGGTTTATGAGCAAAGGAAAAGTGCTGGTGATGGGCTCAAACGCCACACGTATCGAAATTCGGGGAGGCGGCACCGGGCCTACGGGACAATATCTCAATGAAACAGTGGTGCCTATGTTGGCGCTTGTCGGTGCGGGCTATGAAGTTCTGCTTGCCACTCCCTCGGGGGCCAAGCCTTACATTGACCCGGCATCGGACGCGGTCCAGCATTTCGACGACGAGACAGCGTATCTTCGCGGCAAAGAGTTCTTCGCCAACGATCCCTCAACGAACACGGGCCGCACCCTGAGATCTGTGATCGAGGAGGGGCTGGACAAATATGCTGGGGTGTTCGCGCCCGGAGGCCAAGGCCCCGTCGTCGATCTCATGCAGGATCCTGACGCGGGAGAGATCCTTCGGCATTTCCACGCGGCCGGAAAGCCCACCGCCTTGCTCTGCCACGGCCCGATCGTCTCAATATCCGCAATGCCTCAGGCGAAGGAATTTCGCGCGTCGCTGATCCAGGGTGACCGAGTTAAGGCCGCAGAACTTGCGAAGGGATGGCAATATGCGGGCTACAGGATGACGGTCTATTCAGCGAGCGAGGAAAAACCCATCGAGGATAACATCCTGCACGGCAAGCTTTATTTCAATATGCCCGAAACCTTGGACCTGGCTGGCGCCAAGACGACGGTTGGTCCAGATTTCGAGCCCCATGTGGTCGTCGATCGGGAGCTCATTACGGGCCAGAATCCTCGCTCCGATCATCCGATCGCGGCAAAGCTAATCGAAGCACTCGATCGCGCCAATCCGGCGTTGTGAAGCATTTGGGGCGTAGTATCTCGTCGTGTAGATCCCTCAATCAAATGGAGCTGGTTTTATGGTGCGCATTGCTTTAGTCCTCCTGTTGTCCTTGATCGCTCCTGCCGCCGCGTTGGCGCAGTCTGGCGAAAAGCCTGTGTCGATTGTTCTTGTGCATGGCGCGTTCGTCGACGGCTCCGGCTGGAAGGCGGTATTCGACACACTGACTAACGAAGGATACGAGGTGCTGGTCGTCCAGAATCCGACGATCAGCCTCAGTGGCGATGTTGCGGCCACGCATCAGGTGATTGCCGCGGCAAGACATCCGGTGATCCTCGTTGGCCACTCCTATGGTGGAATGGTCATCACGGAGGCCGGTGACAATCCGAAGGTACGAGGTCTGGTTTATATCGCTGCTTTTGCGCCAGACTCAGGGGAGTCGGTGGCATCGCTTGCGGAACAGAAGCCGCCGAAGGGGGAAACGGCCGCGCCGCTGCTGCCGCCCCACGACGGTTATCTGCTCGTGGACCCGTCAAAATTCCCGGGTGCTTTCGCGGCCGATGTCGATGCTTCGATCACGCGATTTATGGCCGCCGCGCAGGTGCCGTGGGGGCTAGAAGCAGTGCAGACAAAAATCACCAAGGTCGCGTGGAAGGCCAAGCCGTCGCATTTCATGGTAACCACCAAAGACTCCATGATTCCGCCTACCTTCCAGCGGGCATTCGCGAAGCGGGCTGGCGCTACAACCATGGAGATTGATAGCAGCCATGCCGTGATGCTCTCCCATCCGCGCGAGGTTGCAGCCTTCATTGAAACTGCCAGCCGTACGAAATAGCCGACTGAGAGATCTGATCATGGCTCACATCAAGATTATGGGGACGTTGCTTGCAAAACCTGGGAAAGCGGGAGAGCTTGAGGCGTTGCTCTTCAGCATGGCGCCTCACTGCAGAGCCGAGCAGGGTAATCTGCGATGGGACATCTGGCGGGATCAAACAAAAGCCGACCGGTACGTGCTGGACGAGCTCTATCTCAACAATGCAGCGGTAGAGGCTCACCACGAGACGCCGCATTTCAAGAACTATCTGTCGAAAATCCACGACCTTGCCGACCGCAACGCCATTGTGCTCGAGCCCGCACTGGTAGCGAACAAGAATGGCTGGTAAGACCCACCATCGACCGGGCTGGGTCTATCGCCTAAGTGTCTCGAGCAGATGACGCGCCTTCGCGATGTTCGCACAGGGCGGTACGTTATCGAACTCGGCGCAGATGGGCGACAGGAGATCGGCTGCTGCCACGCGGCGATCGGTTTCGGCCCAAAGTTGGGCCAGAGCCGTCGAGGCCCGAAGCTGGAAGAAAAGCGCGCCGCTTTCTCGCGCGGTTTCCGCGGCCAGCATCAACGTTTCCGAGGCGCCAGGCAAATCGCGATCCCACCATTGCAGCAACCCGCGTACGCGCTGCAACTCGGGCTGGGACCAGTACTCACCTTGGCGGTCGGCATGATCGAAGGCAGCGCTCAGGCTGTCACGGGCGAGCGGGATGCGCTTATTATGGAGTGCGGCTTCCGCCAGCACAGCGAGATAGAAAGGCACCCGGACGAGGAAATTATTGGAAATGAGCTGGCCTATCGCCAGGTGCATGATGTCAACGCCTTCGCCTTCGCCGTCCATGCTCCTCACGGCGCCCTCATAGAATTGACAGACGGGTCGCCAGATGGCGATATCGCGCAAGCTAAGGTTGCGCGTTAGCATCGCAACATGTCGGCGCGCAGTTTCGCTCTCGCCGGACCACAGCGCGATAGGCAGCGCCGCCTGTGCGAGGGCGTTGGAATGCGAAACCAAGTGATCGAGCGCAAGGCTGTGATCGAGCGCCTCCTGAAGTGCCGTCGTCGCTTCGCTTCGATCGCCACACACCCAGGCCGCCGTCGCAAACGCCACCCGGATCGACACAAACCGGTCCATCTGGAATCGGGTGACGGCCGATCGTTTCGCGGTGATCGCATGCTCGCGCAAGAGCCTCTTCAGGTCATGGTACGCAAGCCGGACGTCGCCGCAGTAAAAGGCGGCCGTTGACCTTACGCGCTCGCCCTCCGCTACGACCGCCTGTTCATTTTCCCGTTCGGCGAGCTGGGCGAACTGTTTGAGAGTCGCGATTGCCTGCCGGTGCCGTCCGGTGAAGCTTTGCAGGATACCGAGTCCCCACAATGTACGCAGCTGGTAGTCGACATTGCCGATCTCGCACGCCAATTGGTTGGCCTCCATCCACGCCGCATCGGCTTCGGGGCCCAAATGATCGGAGAAATTGAGGCCCGAGGCGTAGGACGCTATCAGTTTCATTTTGACGGCGGGGTCGCACCGCGACAGCGCTTCAACCGATTCCAGTGCCCGTTCCACGCGACGGCGACTTTCCGCTACGGTCGACAACTCGTCCCAAAGCGGGATTGCCGCGCTGGTAAGACGTACACCGACCTCGGGATCAGCACCGTCGCGGAAGGTCCAGTCGATCGCCTTCCGCAAGTCGTTCGCTCGCGGTTCATAGCAGGCAGTCCATTCGTTCCTCGGTTGCCATTGCCAATCCGCCTCGGCTTGCTCGAACAGTTGAAGAAGATGGCGCGCATGGCTGGATTGTGCTTCGGCGGATTCTCCACTCGTGCTTAGCCGCTCGGCCGCAAAGCTGCGAGTACTGTCGAGCAGGCGATAGCGCGGCACGCCCGCATCATACGCGACCGACAGGAGTGATTTCGCGGCGAGGCTTTCAGTGCACGCCGCTATCTCCTCGATCCCGCCGCCGATGCGACCGGCGACACCGATGACGTCGGATAGAAAGAAGCTTGCCGAAAAGACCGAAAGCAACCGCAGGAGCCGGGCCTCATCCCGGGAGAGAAGTTGGTAGCTCCAATCCATGGTCGCAAGCAGCGTCTGGTGGCGGGCTGAAGTATCGCGTGCTCCTGCGTTGAGAGGCTCGAAGCTGCGTTCCAGAAGACCGAGTAAGGTTGCCAGATCCATAGTCACCAGCCTCGATGCGGCGAGTTCGATGGCAAGCGCGATACCCTCGAGACGCCGGCAAATGGCCGAAACCTTAGGCGCATCGATGTCATTTAACTGGTACCCGCACGCCTCGTGCGCCGTCCTGACAAAGAGCTCCACGGCAGCAAAGCCCAAGGCATCTTCTCGGGTGGTGCCCCTGTTCTCGTCTGGATACGCGAGGGGGGACAAGCGATAGACGTTCTCGGAACGCGAGCGGAGGGGTTCCCGGCTCGTCGCAATGACGTGGATGCCGGGAGCCGCGAGTCTCAAATGCTCCGCAATGGCCGAGGCCGTGCTAAGAACATGCTCGCAATTGTCGAGCACAAGCAGCATTTCTCGATCTCGCAGTGTTTCGACGATGCCAGCAAGCACATTGGTCCACTTGCCGCTGATGCCCAACGAGGCTGCAATCGTGGCGTCCACAAGCTGTGGGTCGCCGATGGTGGCCAGATCTACGAAGCAAACACCATCGCCATAACGTCGGAGGAGACGGATCGCGGTGGCCAATGCGACGGTGGTCTTGCCGACTCCGGCCGGGCCGACAACAGTCACGAATTTTTCCGTCGGAAGCTTGGCTTCGAGCGCGGCGATCACATGATCGCGACCAATAATCGGCGCGATGTCCGGGAGTTCGCTCGCTGGCGCCTTGCCAGAATCGAAAGGCAACGGCGAGTGATCTCCTCCATAGACCCGCAGCGGCGCGACAAAGCGATAGCCGCGGCCGCTGACCGTGGCGATGCACGATAGTCCTGATGCTTCTCGCCGAAGAGCACGGCGCAAGGCGGCGATGTTTACCTTCAGGTTGCTTTCATGCACGAAGGTGTCCGGCCAGACGAAGCTCATCAGCTGATCCTTGCCGACGACGTCTCCCGCGTGGATGAGGAGCAGGTGGAGCAGATCGAGAGCTCGGGCTCCCACCCGCACCGGTTTGTCGCCAAGCATCAACAATTGTCGGTTTGGAATGAACCGATAGTCCCCGAAGCAATATATCTTACTGTCTATTTTGCCGGATCGTTCCATGCACCCCCGAATGACTCCGTCATGAACACGCTGTTCCGAGTAGCTACTCCTGGATCTGCCAGAACGTACGCCAGGCTCGGTTGGCGAGCTTTGGCGTGCCGGTTAATTTAACCTCTTAATCCGCTCGCGTATAGACAGGCGAGAGTGCGCGTCGTGGGCCGGTGATACTGGTAGCTCTCCGATTGTAGTGGTGGACCGTCCCTAGCCAATCCATGATTGATTGGTAGCTGTCCTCCGCACCCGATTTACCTCTTTTTACCACGCAGACGCTGACTGTGGTGGTAGTTTCAAATCATAGACGCCTATCATACCGCCTTTCGATTAATTCGACCGAAGTGCCCACCAATCTGAATAAGCGCCTCGATCTTCGAAGACGCGACTTCCAAAGGACTGTGCCGCGCATCCATCCCTGTTCAGTGGGAAGCTCGATCAAAGAAAGGTCGCATACGATGCCACGAAGGTTCAACTCCCTCACGCTTTCAGACGCGAAGCATATGCTCGAAGGAGGCGAGGCAAAAGCTGTCAGTATCGGCATTGCCTACAATATCGCCATCGTCGATGCAGGCGGTGCGCTCATTGCGTTCAGCCGCCAGGATGGTGCGCTGATCGGAAGCATCGATCTCGCAATCGGCAAGGCAGTGACGGCCCGTTTATTCGACAAGACAACCGCCTATCTGAGCGAACTGGCGCAGCCTGGCTCGCCCCTCTTTGGTATTGCGCACAGCAATGGCGGACGGGTCATCATCTTCGGCGGTGGCGCTCCGGTGCGCATCGGCGGTGAAATCATTGGTGCGGTGGGCGCGAGCGCCGGAACGGTCGAACAGGATATTTCAGTCACCGAGGCGGCGATCGCGGCACTCAATTCAAGCAACGCCTGAACGATTCATGGGTATTGAAAGCGGAGCGCATCGCTAATCGCCCGCCTCGGCGCGCCTTCTCCTTGCTACCACTAGGGGCCACTTCCAGACATCGTGCTTGGGCGCCCCCTGGTGCGAGCCCCGCTTCATAGAGCCTATCGAACGGCCAATAGCCGACCGAAGACGGACCCCTCGTTGACCGTTGTCGATACTGAACCGCCGGTTAAAAGAGGTAAATTCTGACCAACTGTTCTTTGCAGCTCCGGAAGCCGCGAGTACGGTTGATGCCATAGCGAAGTCCTGGAAAATTTGGGAAGGCTTGCGATGTTTGATATCACGGTAAATGGCATTAGGCACCGAGTCGATGTGGTTCCCGAGATGCCTTTGCTCTGGGTTTTGCGCGATGAGCTTGGCATAACCAGTCCAAAATATGGTTGTGGAATAGCCCATTGCGGCGCCTGCACGGTACAGATTGATGGGGCAGCCGTTCGCTCGTGCCAGGCGCGCATAGCTGATATTGCGGGCAAGGCGATAACCACGATAGAAGCCGTCGGCAATGGCAAGCTGCACCCGGTGCAAGAGGCCTGGATCGAGCATCAGGTACCGCAATGCGGCTACTGTCAGACCGGCCAAATCATCCAGGCGATCTCGCTCCTGGAGATGATCCCCAATCCATCCGATGAAGACATCAATGAGGTCATGTCGGGCAATCTCTGCCGATGTGGAACGTATGAACGTATTCGTGTCGCGATCCACGCGGCCGCCGAGAAGATGGGAGGGAAATGAGATGGGCGAGATCCCAGGTCTTTCCCGCCGAGCCTTCATTTTCAGCACTGTCGCCGTCGCTGGAGGTGTCGCTTTCGGATCGTATGCTCGGGCGCAACAGCCACCTTCTTCCACTAATGCCACGAATCCGTTGGCATCAGGCCTCGGTCCGGATTCGGTTACATTCAATCCATGGGTCGAGATCAGTCCGGAAAGAATCACGCTCATTGCCCAGCATGCGGACATTGGTCAAGGCGTTGGTTCTATCCAGCCGCTCATGATCGCCGAGGAACTGGACCTCGAACCGGGCCAGTTTGAGATTCGTTTCGCCGGACCTAGTCCTGCCTATTTCAATAGCGGGTTCGCCCACGAACTTGCTCCATTCATGGCGGCAGACCAAAGTCCCGAAGCAGAGAAGGCACGCGGGGCCGCACTGGAATGGCTCAGGCAATCAGGCCTGCAGATGACCGGAGGCTCCAGTGCGATCCCGGATACCTATGAAAAGCTGCGCGTAGCGGGCGCAATTGCGCGAGAAACCCTGAAAGCGGCTGCAGCTCAGCGCAGCGGAGCCGCCGTAGGTGACTTACGCACCGAGGCCGGCAACGTGATCCTGCCGGATGGTACGAAAATCCCCTACGTCGAGCTTTCGGCGGGCGCGGCGAAGATTCCACCGGTAACGGACGTCAAGCTTCGTGACCCGTCGCAATGGCGATTGATTGGCAAGCCTATGGAACGGCTCGATATCCGCTCGAAAGTTACCGGCGAAATGAAGTTTGGCATCGATCGGACAATGGACGGCATGGTGTACGCAGCCGTCAAGCTGAATCCCAACAAGGGTCAGCCGATCAAGTCGTATGACGCGAGCAAAGCTCAGTCGATGCCGGGGGTACAGAAGATACTCAAGATATCGAACGGCGTCGCCGTGATCGCGACAAACAGCTGGTATGCCATGAAGGCGGCCGAGCTTGTCGATTGCCTGTGGGAGCCGTCCAAATACCCGGCTGAGCAAGCTGACCACTGGGACGTCGTGAGCTCCTCCTTTGCTCCGGAATTCCTCGGCAAGCAATGGCGCAACGATGGCGACGTCGGCGCTGGTTTGAACGAGGGCGCGCTTGTTGAGGCAGAGTATCGCGCCCCCTATGTCGGGCATCAACCATTGGAGCCGCTCAATGGCATAGGCATCGTTACCGATAAAGGAATGGAAATCTGGGTCGGTCATCAAACGCCGCAATCTGTGCAGTACATTGCCGCAAAAGCGATCGACATGAAGCCCGAGCAGATCACCTTCCATAACGAGTGGTCAGGTGGAAGTTTCGGGCACCGCCTTGAATTCGAGAATGTCCGAGTGCTTGCAGAGATCGCAAAGCAGCTGCCCGGAACGCCGGTAAAGCTCATCTTCTCGCGTGAGGAGGATTTCCGGCAGGATATTCCGCGGCAGATAGCGATGGGCAGGTATAGGGGAAGTGTCAAGGATGGCAAGATAATCTCGGCTGACTTTCAGGTGGCGGCAACTCCCCCATTCAAAGAGTTGCTGGGGAGGATGGGTTCGCCACCCAAAGACCCTGATGCTCAGCTCGCCGTCGGCATATGGAATGTATACTATGACATTCCGAACTATCGTGCGACGAGTTTCGAGGTACAGGGGCTATCTCCCTCCACCACATGGCGGTCGGTCGGAGCGTCCGCTAACGGCTTCTTTACCGAGAGTTTCATTGACGAATTGATTCATGCGGCGGGGCTGGATCCGCTCCTGGCACGCATCGATATTTGCAAAATCCCGATCTATCGAAAGCTCATGGAAACGGTGGGGCAAATGTCGAACTGGAAGGGACCGCTGGGAAACGGGAAAGGTCGTGGTGTCGCGTTTGTCGAGTCATTTGGTACAGCGGTGGCTGAGATCGTTGAAGTGACTATGACAGACGCGGGCATCAAAATCGACAAGGTCTGGGTGGCCGCTGATGTCGGCAAGGTTATTGATCCTGTCAACTTCGAGAATCTCGTTCAGGGCGGTGTCATCTGGGGCCTTGGCCATGCCATGAACTGCGAACTCACCTATGCCAAGGGAGCTGTCCAACAGACCAACTACAACCACCACGAGGCCATGCGCATGTATCAGTGTCCGGTGATCGAGGTGCGTGGCCTGGAGAACGATTATACGGTCAGGGGCATTGGCGAGCCGCCCGTACCGCCTGCGGCTCCCGCGCTCGCCAACGCCATATTCGCTGCGACCGGCAAGCGTATCCGCGAGATGCCGTTCAACAAGTTCATCGATTTCGTGTGAGGGCCCGCCATGAGGATAACTCTGATCGCGCTCACGTTTGCCAGTTCATCGATCTTCGCCCTGATGGGAATGGTTTTGGCTAAAGAGGAGGCGAAAGACGCGCTGCCGCCTGGCAGCATCAGCAGCGCCGAGGGACTGCAGGCCTGGAAGAGAATCGAAGCGGTGGTGACACACCCGCGTTGTGCCAATTGCCACGTCGACGCGCAGGCAATTCCGATCTGGACACCGGCTGGCGAAAGCAAGCCCCGAGTGCACGGAATGAATATTCATGGTGGAGAAAGCCGCATAGGGGCAGAGACAATCCCATGTTCGACGTGTCACGTCACTTCTACCACGCCGAACGACCCCGCACCGGCGCCTTTGCATGCAGGCATCGACTGGCAGCTTGCGCCGGTGGAATTCATCTGGTTTGGCAAGAGTGGCGCCGACATTTGTGCCCAACTGAAGGATCCCAAACGCAATGGCGGCCGCGACGCTGCCGGTCTCCTCGAGCATTTGAGGCACGACGCATCGCTTAGCGGATTTATTCCGAGAGCGTGGGCGCCTGGCGCTGGACGCACGACTCCGCCGGGAACCTTCGAGGATCACGTCAAAGACATGGCTCTTTGGGGAGCCGCTGGCCAGCCCTGTCCGGACTAGGCATGACTGTGATGCGTTACTGGCGATCGGCTGGGGCTATGCTATTGCTGGTTTGCTGGTTTCATCGGAGACCTCGTCGACGCTGCGTCGTTTCCCCAGGTGTCCGCCGAGGTGACTTTCCATGGGTCGTTCCGCGATAGCGTGGCCTCCAGGTTATGATGCGTGGAAAATGTCCGCAGGCAGAGAGCCCGCGGAAAGTGTTGGCTTTTGTCGCGCACAGGATAAACTGACGAGTTAATCGGGATGCCGTCGCCCACGAGCATAGCCGATATGGAGTTCACACGATGGCGATCAGCGATGCGCGGCGGGAGCAGGCATATCCAACACTTTCGGCTTTCCAAATCGGAATGGCTCGACGCTTTGCGAGCGGCGAGCCGTGTCGCTTTGGCCCTAGCGACATCCTCTATGAGATCGGCACCCGCAACGTACCTGCCTGGCTTATTCTAGAGGGCTCGGCCGATGCAATTCAGCGCGGTGCCGCTGGAAAGGCGTCGGTGATCGCCACTTACGGTCCCGGCCAGTTCACCGGTGAGACCAATCAGTTGTCTGGCCATGCATCGCTGGCATCGGTGGTCGCGGGCGAGACGGGCGTTATTGCGGTACCCTTTGATGCACCACATCTTCGCGCGCTAGTCATCGGGTCGGCGGATGTCGGTGAAGCGATCATGCGCGCCTACATCCTCCGTCGCGTCTCGCTGATCGAAGAAGGGCGGGTCGGCAGCGCAGGGTCAATTCTGGTTGGACGCCGGGACGCCCCCGACATCGTGAGACTGTCAGGATTTCTCACCCGCAACGGCTATCCCCACGCCCTTGTCGCCGCATGCGAGGTAGAGGGGCGCGAGCTCGTCGAACGGCTCGGCATCGCACCTGAAGAACTACCGTTGATGATTTGTCCAAACGGCACATTGCTCAGGAATCCGAGCGACGCGGATGCTGCGTCCTGTCTCGGCATCATGCCGGATCTCGATCCGAATATTGTCTATGACGTGGCAGTCGTCGGAGCGGGGCCAGCTGGGTTGGCCACCGCCGTCTATGGGGCATCTGAGGGACTTTCTGTTCTGGTTCTTGACTCGCGGGCTTTCGGCGGCCAGGCGGGCGCATCCGCCCGGATCGAAAATTATCTCGGCTTCCCAACGGGTATCTCCGGACAGGCTCTTGCGGGCCGGGCCTTCAATCAAGCTACGAAGTTCGGTGCCGAGCTAGCGATCCCGCTGACCGTCGGAAAGCTTTGCTGTTATGGACCTGAGTCTGAATCTCCATTTTCTCTAGAGCTCAGCAATGGATGTACCGCACGGGCACGCTCCATCGTGATCGCATCAGGAGCGCGCTACCGTCAGCCTGATATCACCAATGTCGAAGAGCTGGAGGGAGCTGGCGTCTCCTACTGGGCATCGCCGATCGAGGCCCGTCTATGTGCCGGAGAGGAAGTTACTCTCGTCGGCGGCGGAAACTCGGCCGGCCAGGCCGTCGCTTTCCTCGCACCGCAGGTCAGGCACTTGCATCTCGTGGTTCGGCGACCGCTCGAACAGACTATGTCCCAGTATCTGATCGATCGGATCGCGGCATTGCCCAATGTCGAACTCCATCTGGGCAGCGAGATTGTGGGCTTGCATGGCGACCGAGAGACAGGTCTGACCGGGGCCACCTTCCGCAACGTCCGAACCGGCGAGACGGAGGAGTGCGCGTCGCGCCATCTCTTCCTGTTCATTGGCGCTGACCCCAATACCAACTGGCTTGACGGCTGTGTCGCGCTCGATGAAAAAGGCTTCGTTCTCACGGGGGACCGCATCGGCCATGGGGAGCGACTGCCGCTCGAAACGAGCTGCCCTGGCATCTTTGCCGTTGGAGACGCACGGGCCGGGTCCACGAAGCGGGTCGCGGCCGCCGTCGGGGAAGGCGCGGCCGTCATTGCGCAGATCCATTCTTTCTTGGCGCGAAATGTAGGAGGCACGTCGACGCTGGCCTCTTCGCCGGTCCAAGTTTAGGCAAGTGCGAAATGAACCGAGCCGGCAACTGCTCGGCGGCGAAATATCGCCACCGAAGCGCTTTCAAAGTCAAACAATTTCAAAACTCCCCCGTCCCTGCAAAAGCCCCGCGGAGAAACTTTTCCTTTGAACATGCCGAAAATGGCTGTTTTGTTGTTGATCCGCGCTCCGGTTTGAAGAACTCCAACCAGGAGCGGCCGCTTGACCGCAGCGAGCGAGCGCTTCGTGAGAAGGGCGCTTGTAGGTGGAGCGGAAGCGTTCTAGCGTGCTTTTTAGAATGACGCTCTCCGACGTGATCACCGATCCCACTATTCAGGCCGGAACACTTGCGGCCGCGGGTGCATTTGTATCGAGGGTGGCGCTACGCAACAACCCGACATGGCACCTGATCTTTCAGGTTACGTTTTTTGTGGTTTTGACTGTGCTGCTGCTTTACCACGATATAGTGCCGTATCAGGCAGGCCCGCCCACGGCCTCCGGCGTCCAGAAAATATTCATTGGAATTGCTAAGGTCATCTGGTGGATCAACGCTGCGTGGGCCCTCGTTGGATTCGCACGCGTGTTCCTGATCTTTGAAAGACGTCCACGTGAGGGGCGGCTGATTCAGGATCTGGTCGTCGGCATCATCTATCTGGGCGCAGTTCTCTCCGTCGTCGCCAATGTCTTCAGCCTTCCCGTCGGCACACTTATCGCCACATCCGGCGTTCTTGCCATCATTCTTGGCCTTGCCCTGCAGAGTACTTTGAGTGATGTCTTTTCCGGCATCGCACTTAATCTCGGAAGGCCGTATGTCATCGGCGATCTTATCGTGCTTGGCGATGGCACCGAGGGCAGGGTTGTCGAAACCAATTGGCGGGCAACGCATCTTCTCAACAGCAAGAACGACCTCGTGATCCTGCCAAACAGCGATCTTGCCAAGGCAAGGTTGATCAATATGAGCAGCCCTGACCGGAGCCACGGCGTGAGCATCGCTGTGCGCTTTTCGCCCACCGCAGCGCCGGCGGCTATTCTGGATGTCATGCGCTCGGTTCTATTGAGTTCCACCACGATATTGAATTCTCCCGAGCCAGGTATTCAGATCAAATCGCTCGATGGTTCGGCGGTTGAGTTGGAACTGTCGTTTCGGGTGGCCGATATCGCTAGGGCCGGAGCGGCGCAGAACGAAATATATGATCTGGTCTATCGGCATAGTATGGCAGCCGGCATACCGTTAGCGTCAGCCATAGGCGAGCATGACTCCCTGCCGGCCAAGGACACGCCGTCCAGCATGCGCTCAACACAAATGCGGTTGCTCGATGCGATCCCACTCTTCAAAACACTCACCGAGGACGAAAAGGAAGTATTAGCCAACGCCATGTCGCGCCGGACCTTTCACAAAGACGACGTTGTTGCCGAACAGGGCTGCGAGATGAAATCATTGGTGATAGTTCGGACGGGTGTTCTGGTCGTTACTCGCAAGGAACCACATCGGCAGCTGGAATTGAACAGGCTCGCGCCTGGGGATTACTTTGGCGAAGCCAGCCTACTGACTGGAGCTGGAGAGACTGGTACCGTGCGTGCCCTTGCCTATACTGTCGTTTACGAGATCGCCAAGTCCACATTGGCCCCGCTGCTGCACGATCGACCAAGCCTGGTAGAAGAACTCGGTCTTATTCTGTCGCGGCGAGCCGAAGCCGAGAAGCATCTCTTCGGTAACAGTGCGGAGATTGCGGGCATTCATGCAGTGCCGGGCTTGGTGAAAAGAATCCGGCATTTGTTTGAGATTTCTCACGTGGAACGTCAATAACCTGAATTCGTAAATCGCGCGTGACGCAGACCCGCTGGTTGTCCCCGACTATTTATAATTTGGCAAAAACTGGGATGAAAGAGGCCTAACGAACGACTGCTTCGCGGCCGCATCTCGGCCGTCGACCACGCCAGAGAAACCTAATGAAGAAGACGCACGAACGCTTGGTTCAGCCGTGAAGCGGCAGTATCCACGAAATTCCAGGATGGCTGTGAAAAAGTTGTGTTGACGGCATTATCTAGTCGAGCGACATTTGCGGCTCGTAGCAATGCAAGAGGAAAGAGGATGGACGAGGCAAACCGCTGGCGCCAAATGGCGAGCGCGCCGAAAGACGGAAGTCGAATCCTTGTCACAATCCGCCCTTCAGAACAGGGGCCGGCAGAAGTTGATCTCGCTTATTGGTCTAATGGCGACCAGTTCGGTTCCGAAGGTTGGCGCGCCTCTGATTCCTCGCCTGGCCGCATCGTCGAATACGCCGAACCGGAGTTGAAGTGCTGGATGCCGATGCCCTCGGCTAGTCTGGATCGCACTTTGATGCCTCCACCCTGGGAAGGCGATGACGCCAAGCAGCTCGACGGTTCGGGAATCTAACCACGCGTGTCGACGCAACGTCTGCTTTGCGCCTTCGCTTTCGCCCTTCAAGCCGTCCGACGATTCCTGAAAACTGCTGGTGCGCTTAAGCTACCGCAATGTCCATGACGAGGTGGCTTCCGGCCGCCCGCTTGGGGTCAAAGACGGTAGAAATCCATCGTCGGTGGAACGTGGCATGACATGAGGAGGCGCATCAAAACCGACAGCCGCCATCAGTTTGGGCCAGGCTCAATCCTTCTTGAACTCGAATAGCTCGATGACATTGCCAGAGGGATCTTCAACCAAGATGGCGCGGCCGGCACCGCCGTCGCTGATTTCGCCGCGGAATCTCGCATCAGCCCGGCGCAACCGCTCAATGAGGACTTCGATCTCGTTCGTAACGATCATAAATCGGTTCCATCCGCCCGGCTTCGGATTGCCACCCGCCTGACCACCGCTCCCCGCGCCTGGGGCGCTGAGATACAGCGTCAAGTCCTGGCGCAGCAGCGCGGCGAACTTGCCCGGATTGTGCTTGTCGACCTTGAAATCGAGATTGTCTCGATAGAATGCGACTGCCTCGCTGACGTCCGCAACGATGTATCGGACAGATGCCATTTAACCTTCTCCGGCTGTCTTAGAGAACAACGGTTAACTCGTGCAAAGGTTTCCTGCCGGTGGCCCTGAGTGCAGAGCGGGCTGTCTGGACGCCAACGTAGTCGGATTGAGGTTTTGGACGCGGGTCGTATTCGGCGGCGTTTTTGACAGTTCATGTGACCGACATGGGGTCGCTAGCCGCCGGACCGTAACGCGCCCTGATACTGGCCGTCAAGCAGGCCCGATCTGTCGCCCACAATCCAAACCAGAAGCGGTTCGGCAACGGCTGGAACCAGCAGCCTGCTCTCGCAAGGTCGATGGGACAGCAGTTGCATCGTGATGCTGCTCCACGCAATACCGCCGCCCTGCAACAGCAATTTCCCGTGGACGTAATCTTTCAATGAATCGGGCGATGTCCGTTCCTGCATCCCAGATTTGTATCTGGCTATGGCATTCCTGCCTGCCGGTTCCGGCGTCAAGCCAAGCGCTTTGTCATCAACTCCAACCGAAGCGTCGATCCGCTCGGCAGCGGCAATTCGAAGGCGCCTTTTGAGCGATAACCAGAAGCCGCGTAGAAGGACACGGCAGGTAGAGTTGATGTCAGCTCGGCCTTCAAGAAGCCTGCCCGCTGCGCGGCAGCTTCGCTGACGCCAAGCAAAAGGGCACCGACGCCTCGACGAGCTACTGGAAGCTTTCAGGCGTTCTTCCGATCACTCCAGCGTGTAGATCAAGTTTTTCAGAATTCAAGGTGTCCCTTTGCGAAGAGACCTTCGGGAGAACGCACCTTCCTCTGACACAAAGGTGTGCAGGACACATTTGCAGTGTTGTGTTAAATGGATGCGATCGATGTATCGTCCGGAGGATCTTGCCATGACAGATGAGCCTGGATCGTCGCGATTTCATGCTCGCAACCGTCGGCGGCGCCGCGGCGTCGATTGCTCTTGCTTCGGATCATGCTTCGGCACAAACCGCGACGGCCAAGTTGGCGGGAGGAACGGTTTACACGGGCGATACCGTGGACGGAAAGCTGGTCGTCAGCACGCTCGGCGTTGCCGACCTTGAGCTGGGGAAGCTCCACCGCCTCTACTTCCGCGGTGTCAAGGGCCCCTCGGGCCAGCCCTGGCTTGTGTCGGTTGCCGTCCTGCGGGGAGCGAAACCGGGCAAGCGCGTCACGCTGGTGAGCGGCGTCCACGGCGACGAGATGAGCTCGATCCACGCCGTCCAGACCATCATCAAGGGGCTCGACCCGGCCGCGATGAGCGGCACCGTCATGGCGGTCTTCGATGTTTCCCGCCCTGCGATCGAAAGCATGGGCCGGCGCTGGCCGAACTCCGGTCGCGGTGCGGACCTGGTCGATCTCAACCGTGTCTGGCCGGGCGACGAGAATGGGCCGGGCGCGCCGGCGCGCCATGCCGGTCTGCTGTTCAATCGGCTGATCCGTCCGAACTCGGACTATGTCCTTGATTTTCATACCGCCGGGACGGGCCTCGATGCCGCAGCGTTTCACTTGGCGAAAATGGACGTGCCTGAGGTCAGGGCCATGGCGGAACTCTTTCCGATCGACCAGATCTTCGACAATCCCGGGTATCCCGGTCTTCTGACGGACGCCCTCGATCAGGTGGGTATTCCAGCCTTCACGCCCGAGATCGGCAATGCCCGGCGCCTTGATCTGACGATGATCCCTCTCTTTGTGGAGGGCACGATGAACGTGCTCAAGCTCCACGGCATCATCGACGGCCCGATGAGACGCACCGGACGCGATACGAGGATTTTCGTGGGCAACAGCCTCTTCCCGGTTCTTGCGACTGCAGGCGGCATTGTCGAACATCTCGTGAAGCTTACGGACACGGTCAGCCCCGGCCAGAAAATCGCAATCCAGCGCGATATGTTCGGCGAGATTGTCGCGGAGTATACCAGTCCGGTCGATGGTGAGATTGGCGGTCTGCGGAGCGACGCCACGTCGGAGCCCGGCAATGTGCTCGCCTTCATTCTGTTCGATCAGGCGACGTCGAGCGGGGCTGAAGCCTACCCGGAATAACGCGCAGCCGTCTGCGGTTGCCTGCGAGAAATGGAAGCTCATATCCCGCATGATCGTGTCCGCGCGGCACCGCAGGTCGGCGATGGCATCGTCCCGGGTCGCGGCGCTTGCTGATCGCGTATGCGGTGTTTGCGGATCGCGGGAAATGAATAGGATCGGTGCCAGGAACAAGCTGAGAGATTAGCCCATGTGCAACCTCTATAACGTCACCACCACCCACGAAGCGATGCGGCAGTTGTTTCTGCCGATCAACGACCTGACCAATCGGTTGACACCGCAGATGGATGTCTTTCCCGACTATCCTGCCCCGATTGGTCGCAAGGACGCCAACGGTGACCGTGAACTGGCAATCGCCCGTTGGGGCATGCCGACACCGCCGCAGTTTCTGAAAGGCGAAGTCGATTACGGTGTGACCAACATTCGCAACTTGAAATCACCGCACTGGCGCGACTGGCTTGGTCCGGCAAACCGTTGCGTTGTTCCGGCGACGAGCTTTTCCGAGTATGGTCCTCACCCCGATCCTGTTACCAAAAAGAAACCATTGCACTGGTTTGCCCTCAACGAGGAAAAACCGCTATTCTGGTTCGCGGGCATCTGGACGAGCTGGTACAGCGTGCGGAAGAAGAAGGAAGGGCCGGTCCAGGCCGATATCTTCGCGTTTCTGACGACCTTTCCGAATGCCGTCGTCAAACCGATCCATGAACAGGCGATGCCGGTTATTTTGCGCACCACGGAAGAAATCGCCATTTGGATGGATGCACCGGTTGAGGAAGCGCTGAAGTTGCAACGGCCCCTGCCCGATAATGAACTGATTGTTTTGCCACAACCGGAGGCAGAGGAAGAACAGCCTCTACTGCTCTGATCGGAGGAGTGAGCCATGCCATGGAAAGTCAGGTTCCGCGATAAGAATTTCATAGGAAATGAAGGCTGGGATGTAGAGTTTGAATTGGAGGTCAGGGAGGCTTTGACGGATGCGCAAGAGCTTTCCGGCTCTGCGGAAATCGTCAATCATGTGCAGGGCGAACATATTGACGACGTGACCATTCACGAATCCTCGGATCCCAACGAGTTCCCGTTTAACGGCGTCCATGGTCATCATCCGGAACTCGGTGAGGTATTTCTGTTCTCAGGCGTACCCGATGAAGGTGAGGGACAGTTGATCGCACTTTATAGCGCAACAGACTTCGGCGACCCGCCATTCAACGACGAGCGGTTCACGGGTGACGGTTCATGACGAACTTCTGACCTGGGCCTATACCCGAACACCCAAACTGAGCACCCACATTTCGCGATAGCAGAAGCCGGGGTCCGAAATCAGGCGCTCTGGATCTTCTCCGACAGCTTGCCATTGCCGATGATCCGCTTCCGGCAGGTCGCGGGTTCGGGCCAGCCCGGATAAGAATGCTAGATTGTTGCCGATGTATTCGCGCTCCACAACCCGCAATGGTTGGCGGCGCTCGGCCACCGTTGTGATGGCGGAAACGTTCTCAAGGCCCGCCGCACTAAACCAGGCTGACAAGCGAGTTCCCCTCATGGCGCCGGAGATCTGTGTATCGTCAGATAGCGCATCGAGCAGGCGCCACACAAGTTTGGGGTCCTGGGGTTGATACTGCCAAACCGAGATGTCGACCTCCTTCACGGCAACAAGCCCGCCGGGTCTTACGACGCGGCGGAACTCCTCGATTGCCCGGGTGAGTTGTTCGTCACTCAGATACTGGGTGGAGTTCGCGCTCCATACCGCATCGAACGTGCCCGTCTCGTACGGCAGCGCGGTCATGTCGCCAATTCTGGTGTTTATCGGGCAGGCCAACCGTTGGCTTGCAATCAAGGTTTCGATTGCTTCAATATTTTCCTGCGCCAAATCCAGGGCCTCGATATGTCCCTCGGCACCCAGCAATTCCGCCATCAAAGGCAGGAAGACACCATTCCCTGCACCTGCGTCGAGCACCGACCAGCCGGGTCGGATGCCGGCAGCGCGAAGAGTGGCATCATACTCGTCCTTCAGCGCAAGGTAATGGACGTCAAGGTGTCGGCCGGCGCTGAGTTTGTGCCCAGCCGATGTAATTTGTTCGGAATTTGAGGCGTTGTTCATTTGTCCCCCAGGGTCGTTGAATAACGCGCTCATGGGCATGCCTTGTAGTGCAGGTTGGCCTGCGTGCGCCCTTCCTATGTTATACAATCCGGCTCGCAACTCATATCTTTATATGAATGTGGGAAGAAATATCGCCAACCCAGTTCGTCAACAGCCATCAGAACGGCCGGATCGGCGAACTCTTGCCAAAGGCCTATATCCGCGCGCCCAAAATCATTCGGAAGTGACGCCCTGCGAATAGATTTCGATGAGGATCCGCAAAATGGGCGGAATGTTGTTGGCGCTCGCCATCGCTGTCGCGATCGGGTAAATGAAAGATTTCATAATTATCCCCCTGGCCTTATCAAATTCGCAGAGGCCCGAGACTCCGTCAATCCACGTGTCTTGTGAGTATTTGGTGAGTGTAGGATTTTGAAGGGGTGGGGAAACTATCCTAAAGCCTAGAAAGACTGGCGCACCCGACAGGATTCGAACCTGTGACCTCTGCCTTCGGAGGGCAGCACTCTATCCAGCTGAGCTACGGGTGCTGATAAGGCGTTGACCCTATATGCGCGAAGCGTTTCTAACCGATGCGGCCCGCCGCTTCAATGGCGAATTTCAGTTGTGCGTCGGGAAATGGAGGGCATTCATCGTCACGCTTGATCAGGACGTTTGATGATGGCGAAGTTCATCTCGGAGCGCACGCGAAAACCCATCGCCTTGTAAAGCGAAATGGCGGGCGTGTTTGTGGCATACACATGGAGGTAGGCAAGCTCATTCCTTGCCGAAATCTCGCCAGCGACAAAGCGGGACTCGCCGTCGTGATGTCAATTGTCGCTGATGCGAATGCGAACACGGCGCCCATGACGGAACGCCGGTGATGAGCCCGAGATTGGGCGACAGGTTAAGCAGCCCGGAAATGACGCCCCGCTGGATGTGCCGAAGATGTGGCCGTTTGCCAAGATTGACTAATTCAAAACCGGCAGGATAAAGACGTTCCTGTCAAAAACTGTTGCATGCGAGAGATTCGCATTCGCGAGTGTATAAAGGCTGACGATTTCGATAATCAAGCTTTTCAAATTTAAGAGGCATCGACTTATGATGTTGTCGTTTAGTTTTTTGAACGATAGGTAGTAAATCAGAAGAGTTTCCCGTTTGACTAGCTAGAGACCCCTTTCGAGTATGAGGCGATAAATTGCGATGGTAGCAACCCAACGACCAACAAATAAGAGCGGTGTTGGAGCTGTCCGAGAAAAGAGGAGCGGTAGCTTCTTTGAGCCAATATACGATCCAACTGATACACAACCCTTTCCCGAAGATACTTGGCCAAAAACCCCGAATCAACGAAAAGATCATGTCACCTTAACGAGTGGTAAGTTTCTGAAGACATGGCAACGCGACGAGAAAATCGTCATTTCGAATGTGATCTTCGACAAATGTGATTTCCTTGGCGATTTCACCAGCGCAACCCCTACATTCAAAAACTGTGAGTTTGATCGTTGCGATTTTGGCCTAACGAAGTGGCGCCGCGCAAAATTTAAGGGATGTAAATTCTACCGCTGCTCATTAACGTTAGCGACCTTTGAGGGATGTGAATTTCGAGATTGCAAATTCAGCGAGATAGGCCTGTCAGGCAACGAAACCCTTCTGATCGGATCGACTTTCACCAATCCTGCTGAGTTTATTAACGCTGCTTACGTCTGCGTTGATGAAGAAACTCTCAAAACGAGGGGTAGAGGCGTTATCCGGCAATATCAAATAATGAGATTGGAAGGAACACGGGCAACAGTTGCACGTGCAATAATGAACAATATGATGACCTATGGGGACGAAAAAACTTACTACAAAAGCATAGAGCTATACCAAAATATTTCGATAAAAGCTAAGATCATGGAAGTTAAATATAAACTTTCTGAAAACACTGGCTTAGACGAATCCGTAATTAATATTATAGACCTCGTAACGTTATGCTTTGAAAGTGTAATAATAAATATTGCTGGAAAATTGAATAATTGGGGCGCAAGTATTGCTAGGCCAACATTGATTGGTGCGTTGCTTATCGCTATTTTTGCTTTCCTATATTGGGTATCTGGTATACGAGAAACATTCTTAGGAGCTTTGTCTGCGAGTATAGACATAACGTTGCTGATTGGGTATACCAAACATGCTGCAAATAACTTGACATCTGGAACTAAATTTGTGTTCTCACTTAACATGATTTCTGGGTTGATATGGTATTCAATTTTTCTTCCGACCATTATCAATAGAGTGAGTCGAGTGCGATAGTGAGTATTATTGCGCAATACCTATTCGGCAGTCATGCTCGCATGGATTATTCCGATGAGTCCGATATTGATGTCCTCGCAGTTACTGATCAGGACCACTTCGATATGTTTAGCCGTGGGAGGTTGAACGTGTCGTTTTATCCCGCTCAAAAGTTGATTGCGGACGCACGCGAGGGCGCTCTTTTCGCGATGCACATTATAAGGGAGGCGGTTGTCACCTACGACGACGCGGATTTCCATAGTAAATTATTGGATAGCTTCGTGTATCGCAAAGACTATAGCAGGGAGATTAAATTAGCTTCCGACTTGGCACGGTTCCTGCTGCGTCATGCTAGGGATTTTAAAGATCAAGCGTTTCTAAATCGGCGAATAAATTGGTGTGTTCGGACGATCTTAATTGCCGTATCTGCCGAGAGCGAGAAACCAGTATTTAGCCGCCGGGAACTATGTCAACTTACGGATTTTCCACATGCAGAGTATCTTCTAAGTCTAAAGAATAATGAAAAGGTTGATTATGCTCGTCTGAGGTTGCTTTCTCAATTTCTGGAAAGGTTCGGACATGCTGCTCCAATAGCGGTTGTAACAGGAAGTGCGATAGATGAATGGAAACACTTTCGCGATACCCGCAATAGTGTTGCCCTAAAGACATTTGGACAGATGGGGTTCGACGCAACAACCGAAATTTATACTTAGGAGACGATGCACCCGACATCAAGTGGGAATAGCAGCTCCCATTCACAGATGAATACGGGCACCCTTTGCGCATGGGGTTAACTTAATTCCGCATCAGCGCTGAGCGCGACCGTCTACGGGCACCCCAATCTCCCGTGCCTTTGCAACTATCCGATCATGAACTCCATCGATGGCAGGTGCGATCATGTAGCCGGACTCTAAATCGCCAATCATCATCGATTGTTCCCGCGGTGCGGTTAGCCAATGCATTCCTACCAAAGCGCAGATCATAGCATCGAGTTTGTCCTGATCAGCCTTTCTGGGCAGTGGGAGGGATCGGTTCGCGTTGCACCAATCTTCGATCTGCTCTATCGCTGCAAGCGTGCCGAAACGCCTGATGGTCTCAATGACATCGTGCCAATGTGTAAGTTGAAATGTCTTCCGCCGTTGCGGATTATAGCGAGGACCTTTGAGACGATCGCAGAATGCGCTGTTCAATCCTGCCAGCGCCAACGCCGGGAACACCTCCATGATGTATAAACCGGCAGACGCAGCACGCGCCGCTTCAGGGTCTTCGATTGCGCCGAGCGCCTCCTTGAATTTCCAAATGGGAGCGGCATCGTCGAACATTCCAATTTTCGACCGGTTAGCAGGTTGAACGCCTCCGCCAATCCAAGAGACTAGGGATCCAGCAATGCGATCTACCGGCCGCAAACTATTCAGATTGGGAACGATTGTCGGTTGATCGATCCCGACAAGACATAGCTCCGTTCGCTTCTGCTCATCGTGGATGATATCGAGCGCTTGCGCGAACGAGGCGAGTTGCGGTTCGGAGTAGATCAGCTTTCCGTCAGAATTGGACCGAATGACACACACTGCTCCTGGAGCCTTCGGCTTGTCGGTCCAGGCAGAATCGAAGCCGATGACGGAGAAACGGTTCGGCTTCATTTTGCTCACGACCCTTCGTATGCGCGTCGGAATAGCGGTTGCGCCTTTTCAAAATCGGCCATTAATTTCAATGAAAGCTCGAGATCGCCGGTGCCGTGATGCCCTACGCTTGTAACATCGCGCGAAAACCCAGGTTTCAGATCGACCGTAAAAGGATCCAGCCGGACATAAGCGGTCAGCGTCCTGGCCTGAGGATAGATTTGCAAGCAGGTGAAGTTCTTGATGCGTTTGAACGCAGTATATTGCTTCAATTCCTTAACCTGGACGTCATCGCCCAGCCCAATCAGGAACTGGTGGACTGCCTCATAAAGGTCTCGGAGTTCTGACGAAGACTGGGAGAGCTTGTGTGCCATCCGGTTGGCCCAGTATGGATCAGAGGCACTGTTACCGTCGTCATTTGTTATCTGAGGGTTTGATGGCTTGTTGGTCGAAGATTGGGATAGGTTAATTCTGGCGACTTTAGGTGTGTGCACTAGCTCCATCATGAGCAGATCGTCGCCAAACCGGCGGTATCGAATAAGTTCGATGTTGCGGGCAATTTGCTTAACCGCATGTTCGTCATATTTGGTAAAGTCGCCAGCAATGCAGAGGAGACGCGGAGCCGACCAATCAACATTCTTCGCTGCCTCTGCTCCAAGCTTCTCCAAGACTAGCCACTGAAACTCCTTGCGATGGTCCAGCAGCCAATCCAGATAAAAGAGCCCCTGATTGATAACGTTCTCGTTGACGGCGCGTTTATACTCAATGATGACCGGGCAGTCGTCCTCATCAAGACCAAGTGTATCGATCCTTCCACCATGAACGGAACCGGTCGTGTGTTCTGACGCTAGAAAGCGAATGCCAAGCAACGATTCTAAATTGGTTTCGAATAATATTTGTAACGACTTCTCTACTTGGACGGCCGTGCCGGCAAGTTCGTGCATCTGTCCGGCATTGAAATGAAATAGCTTAATGTCACTCACTAGATATCCTTTAGACTAGCCCATTTTGGCCGGACGTAGACGCAGTCCTCAGTTGGATGGAATCGATTTTTTACGGCCAGCCCCGGCGCATCCATTCATCGAGGTCTCTCGAAGACAGAACACGCTCGGTGTATTCCCAATCCAGCCCACGGTCGTCTGCCACGTCTCGAAGGTAGCGCAATTCCATCGGCGGCTTGGCCTTCTCAACTCGCTGAGAGAAATTCTTTACAGCCTGCCTATCTTGCAGAACCGCGTCGATCCATTGATCTTCGAAGCCATCAGGCAGCTGCCCCAAGACCGAGAAGATATCGCCAAAACGATCCGATAAAGCCGCATAAACATCGTCTTCTACAGTTCCGGCATAGCGCAAGTTCAATACATGAACTTCATCTCGAACTTGGCCTATCCGTTGGACGCGACCCTTTCGCTGTTCAAGCCGTGAAGGGTTCCACGGAAGGTCGACGTTCACTTGTGCGCCGAGTCTTTGGAGATTGAGACCTTCACAGGCAGCATCTGTGGCACACACAAGCCGTATATCGCCCCGCTGAATCGACCCCTTGATCTGTTCGCGTGCAGCCGTGCGGCGATCCACTCCACGTTGAACGAAAGACGCCGATCCGCCAGCATAAAGTGCAACAGGTTCATCTGGAAACGCAGCGCAGAGAGCTTCGAGAATCCACTCGGCCGTAGTTCGATACTGACTAAAAATAATTGCGCCGTTTAGTTCCAGCCAACGGCGTTCCCTTAGATAGTGCAAGATCACCTGCACTTTAGGATCAACATCGCTCCCATCCACGACGGCCGCAAGGTTACGTTCGACCTCGCGTAAGAAATGGATCTCTTGTGGATCAGGAGGAGTGTCATCGGTTGGCGTTGCTTCATCCCCGATTTCATCTTCGGGAATAATTCCGGTGTCGATGCGGTTTAGGAGGTGGCGTGCTGTTTCCAAACCTGCTCGTGCGGACGAACCAATCCGCCGCAACAAAATCGTCTTTAAGAATCCCGCACCCGGCCGGCGCGCAGCGTAGATACGGCTGAAGTTTTCCGCAGCTTCGTAGGCTGCGGTGAAAGCAAGACCCATAACGAGGCCCTGTCCGTTGAAGAACGATGCTGACAGGCCATCATCTGAGCGGGGGTGGGTGATCACGCCGATCCGCTTCAGCAGACCGCGTTCTTCAAGCATCGGGCGCGTTCGACGCACAATTCGACGGACAATTGGGTTGTGCTGCTCGGCCAGCGTATTGAAATCCTGCAGAAAGTCATCGCGCACATCTGGTCCGAGTTCGTCGAAGCGCGGTCCAAGGACCTCTCTTCCATGCAGTCGGGCATCGTTTCGCACATCACGAAAAACAGAATGTTCTGATGCGGGAGGCAATGGATTTCGGAACAGGCCCCAGCGGGAAGTCTCGTTTTGAGGCCAAGGGCGTTCGCCTGTCAGCAACCGTATTGAATCATCCCGCATCCATTCGCCGCCATCGAAGGGGGTGCCGAGCACCTGCGGCGCACCCTGGCTCAGGGCGGCGATGATGTCCCACAGTTCGACGGCGTCAAGCTGGATCGGGGTCGCGGTGCCGAGAATCACATTTGTCGCGTTCCGCGCCACCTTGTGCAGAAAATCCAGCAGGTTGTTACGCGTCGCCGTGGTATGCCCGCGGCGCGTTTCTCGCGAAGCACGCGCCTTGTGGGCTTCATCGAGAATTACGACACCGAAGGACTTCTTTGTCAGCGTCCCCCGTTCACCGTTGTCGTCGCCATTTACGATTAATCCCGTTGAGACGATTCCGATGCGCCAGGGACATCGGGCTACAAAGCTCGGATCTCCCTTTTGCGTCAGCGGACGGCGCTCACCGTCAAGCCAGCATTTCTTTTGGGACGACCAGACGGCGGCGGGGATGCCGAGTTTGTCTTCGAGCTCTTCCTGCCATTGCCAGATCAGAGTTGCCGGCGCGAGGATCAGCACTGGCTTATCGTCCAGCATCGAAAGAACCAGTGCAGCGGCAGCCATGGAGAGCGTCTTTCCGAGGCCGACATCGTCAGCGATCAGAAAACGTGCTTGGCCATAAAGCCGGTGATCGTCGACGCAGGTCTGGACAAAGCGCTTCTGCCAAGGCCGGAGGATTTGGCCGCCCTTGTATATCGGTCGTTCGGCTAGGACGGCATCAGGTGAGATCTCGCCGGTCGCGTCTCGAGCGTCTTCAATGGAGCGATACTCCGTCCGGCTCGCCATAGCCGCGACGTGTTTCACAACCGCATCGGGAAGATCGACGCCCTGTGCCCAGAAGTGTTCGAACTCGTCGCGCACCCAATCGGCAGCGGCCGGGTCTTCATCACCCCAGATAATTTCATAGGCGTGGCGCAACCCAGAGGCGGAATCGTTCATGCTACCGACAAAGGAAAAGACTTTGCCGTCGGCATGTTCAATCACGCCAGCCTTGCCATGAACGAATACGTTGTCACCGTCGCGCGGCACCACGCGCACCTTCATGCGTCGAGAACCCAGCAGATCGTGAAGGCGGCGATAGCGTTCACGCGCCAACAGGAGATCAAGACCGTCCTCCGTTGATTGCCAGCTCGAAACCAGCGTCTGCGCCAGCGCGCTCTGCCCGTCGCGTGCCGCTTTAGCGACCTTCACATCAAACGGGTCCAAATCGCCGTTACAGACGACCCGAATTTCGCCGACCGTATCGAGCGCTTCGCCGACGACTTCAAGAAGTGACGATCGGAAATAGCCCGCGATCCGCAGATAGCGTGTAGCGCCGTTGAGCCGCTCGCCCAGAACAGTGCCGAGCGCTTGACGCCGCGAGGAAAAGCGCTCGATACCCATGCCGCTACACCCGATCGAGCTTCATGGCTTCGGCAAGCTCGTGTGCGGCGGCGCTTTCCTCTGGCCGGGTATGCTTCGTCTTTGCAGCGACGTAGGCGGCTAGGGCGATTAGCTTTTGGCGCCGCTGCCAATAGTCAACGGCATATTCCGTCCGAAGGGTGGTGACGCCGAGCTTAGGATCGCCCTTTTCGAGAGTTTTCCAGATGGCAAATAGAACCTGCCGGAGTTGCGTGGCAAAGAAGCCCTCGCCACCGAGCTTGGCCCCCTTAAGGTCCGCCGCGCCGGCCAGTGCGGCGGCATTGGCTGTAGTCGACGCCATCACGCTGGTATAGTCGCCGAACGCGAAGCTCTTCGCGAAATTCTGGAAATCGGCGACCTTAGCCGAGCCCTTCGACTCCATATCGAGCATCCGAACATAGAAGCGTTCGGGCGCGCCGAGATCGCTCCACATATCCCGCGGGAAGTCGGTCGGAACCAGCATACCGTTCGCCACCTGAGCGGCGTAATCGACCAGATCTCGGATCATGGTGCGCTCACCCTTGGCGAGCTTGCGATAAAGGTCGCGATCTAGCGGCTGGCGATCGATCGTTGAATAGGACGTCACCACCTGAAGAGCGGCGGCATAGGCCGCAAGCGTCAAATCGCCGTCGGTATAGAGTGTCTCGGCGGTCCACGCCTCGTCGAGAGCGTTGAGGCGGTCTAGCTGCGCCCGGACGGCGTCTTCGATCTCAGCTTCGATCTCCATGCGACGTGCGTTAGCTTCTTTTAGCCGTTTGCGCAGCACGAGGCAGACAGTCCCTTGGACGTAATTGCCTTCTTTAAGGGAGCTTTCCGTCTCAGTGACGATGTTCCAAGCCGCAGACACTCGGAGGCCAGCGGCCCAGAGGATGGACCCAAGATCGGCCCAGACACCAGCATCCTGATGGGTGAACATTACGACTTGTATGCCATTGTCTGGCATGTGGCGAGTCATGGCGGCGTAGGCGGCAACCATGTCGCGGCGAAATTGCTCGTCTTTCCCCTTAATGGCGAGGCTTCGTTGCGAGTCCCAAATCCAAGCGGCAAAAGGGCTAGGCGGCCGTTTCCTAAGGGCGGCGATAAAGAACTCAGTTATCTCATGATAGTTTACCGCATCTGCGTATGGTGGATCCGTTACAAATAGATCGCTTTCAACAGAACAATTCATCGCTGCAAAGTTATCTACCTGTGTCTTTGAAGTAATATGGAAATTCGTAACTTCGTATCGGCTAAGATAAGCGAGAATTTCGTAGCTGCTACGTTCGCCGTAGTTAACCTGGGGGTTTAGAGCTTGATTGTCAAAAACCTGTCCGACTTTTTCAGCTGTTACAGCTACCCCCGGCTTCCCGGGGCTACCAGGTGTCCATCGGCAGAGTTTCGAGCTGCGGTCCAAAGATTTTGCGATCTGCAGCAGTTGTTCGGGTTGCCCTGCAGTAGCCTCGCGAAGTTTAGAGATTAAGAGCAAATGTCTTGAGCTGAACAGGTGATGCCAATGTGTCCAGCCTCGTGTCCGAATTGGCTCATCTGTCTTATCGCCCGGCTCTATTGCCATGTCAGATATGAGGCCCTCTGCCTGCCACGAGGGCAGGTTCTCGCGAACGATAGCCTCGACCTGCCGCTCGCGGGCGATATCGTCCTCGGTGATGGTCGCGAAATAGGTTTCTTGTCGACCTTTGCCGAGACTATCCTTGATTATCCACTGGATCGCATAGAGCCGTTCCTGCCAAATATCGTCCGCGCGCGGGATAAAATCCGACTTCGTCCATAGTCGTAGGCGATTGCGGTTCACTCCTTCCGCATCGCGATAATCACCCCGGATCGTTTTGATTTCCACGCCGGAGCGCTCGGGGTTCATGGGGTGAACCAATCGCCCATCCCGTGCGGTTCCTCGCTCGGCCTCAGCCACTTCGGCGCTGGAGGCACCGGTGACGACCTCGATATGATAACGCTTAGTTTCCTGATCCGGCACGAGCTTCGCTACCACGTTGCGCGTCTTTGAGATCACCCAAGAAGGCGCCATCGGCACCATCCAACCAGTCTTAGGACAGCGGGTTTCGAGGCAATAGAGAAAGGCTTTTGCCCGATTACCATGCTTGTCGTGCTCGATTCCAAGTCGCGTCATCTCTGCGTCCACGGCGACGGCGACTTTCTTTTGCGCACCCTCAATTTCTGCGCGCTTTTCCGACGACGCCCCGATGATATTGAACGCTCCCCAGGTGAGCATGCAGGCTATGGGGTTGAGGTCCGAAGCATAGACATCGCAGCCGATACGCGCTGCCTCAAATGGGATCGACCCGCCACCGCAGAATGTGTCCGCCACTTTCGGTCGACGGCCAAAGCGAGCAACGCCCAATTGCTCGACAAGTTCAGGAATCGAGCGCGCGTTCGTGCCGAGATGCCGGTTAACCGCCGGCCAGATGCTGACCAACAACTCGGACTCATCGCATTCCTCCGGCCGGCGCACATGCTTCAGCCGGTCGGCATAGGGGAGGCTAGCAAAGGCTTCCGCAACGCGCACCTGCCGCTCGACCTCCGTAACATCCTCGCGCCACGCGTGCCGGCGCCCGAGTTCCTCAGTGACTAGCTCGGCATAGGCCGGGAATAGCCGGGCGAATTCCGAGGCGCTCCCGCCAAAGCGCCGGGCGAAGGCGTCGTCGTCCATCGCCATCAGCTTCAAAAAGATATCGAGATCCGCGGTCGGATTACCGGTGGCGGGCAGGAGGCTGCCTAGCACCACAGCGCGCACGAGAATCAGAGGCTTGCGGCCCTTCCAATAGGACCCGAGGGCCGTCAGCGTCTGACCGGCGCCGGCCTTCCGCTCCTTGTAAGCTTCCGCCGAAATGCGTCCGACCGGAAACTCTGCCTCAATGAAAGAAGGGGCATCCTTCAGCGAGAACGGTGCGAGGCCTATGGCATCCACTTGTCTGGTGGGGGCGATTACAGTCATCGAAACTCCGGATCTGATTGGCGCTGCGGGCTTATTCGGCAGGCAGGGACGGGGCGAAAAGGAAACCCGGATCATCCGGCGTTGATTTCTTAGGCTTCGCACGCTTAGGCTTTCCGCCATCCGCTGCATACCCTTCGTTTGTGCGGGGAGACAGGGTGCCGCGCCCAGCGACCGCGCCGAGGTGGAAGGCGTCGTTCCGCGTGCCGAAGCAGAGCGCGCAGCGCAAAGCACCCCGCCAGCCCATCCCATATTGATGCGCAAGGCCGGTCGCCGCCGCCGTCATCGTATAGAGCCACCAGCGTTCTTCGGCCTTCAGGCCGATCCAGTTGCGGATCGCCACGACGGTTTCTTCGGGCTTCACGTCGGCCAGTTCAACCGCCCAAAGCAAGACTAGGAGCTCCTTACCGAGGAGCCGCTGAACGGCAGTTTCATCCGCACCCCAGCGCCCGGCAGGTTTGTCCTCTGTCTTCAGCCGGCGATTGAACTCCGAACGCAGCTCTGGTGAGATAATATCCCAAACTTCTCGCGAGGTCTCGCACCGCATAATCGTTTCCGGCGCCCACTGGACTTCGCGCTCTGTCGGCGGTCGCCCGAAGACCTCGAAGACCTGCACCTTCGCGTCACGCCCCTTCGTCAGGCGCACGAGATAGCCATGTTCCTGGTAGATATCGGCGCAATCAAAGTTCGGGGTGACGGTTTTCATGAGCTACACCTACGCGATCTTTCACTCCTGCGTCCACGTTACGCGATCGAAATCCTCGCCTGCCGCATCGCAAAATGCAGTGAGTTCACGTCCTGATGGGAATGCAACACCATCCAAGCGCAATTTCACAGTCGGGGCCGAGGCATTCAGCTTAGCCACTAGCGCCTTCACCAGCGCATCGAGATCGGCTGCCGGCACGGCGACATCGCGCCCAAGGCGGAGGGTGAGGAAGTCCGCTTCGGATCGCGAGCCGTTAACCTCGATCGATCCGCCGAGGACATGGACATCAGGCGTTTTGGCCAGTCGATCGAGTGATGAGAAAGCTGTGGCAGTGTCTTTCGGCTCGAATCGTGAGGTCATGGTAGCGGGCGCGTCGGGCTTCAGCACCGGCTTGACCGGGCTGTAAGTCCCGTTTCCCGAATCGCGCACGCCTCCTTGCAGAGGTGCTGTTTCCTCCTCGCTGAACTGGCCGCTGATCTCAGCAACGGCTCGCAGGCGAGTCGCTCCAGCTGGGGCTTCAATGTCGGGGCCGACTATCGGACCGACCTTGGGATCGGAGCCATCGAATGTCGCGCGGACAACCGCTGAACGAGGGCTAACGACGAAGGTGACGTGATGTCCGCCGGAAACCCTCTTCACATCCGGCTTCACGCGAATCGGCGCACGCCATTCGAACGCGTCACCGGTCTTTGCCACACATTTGCTATCCACTGCAAGGAACCATGCGGCCGCCGCCGCAGTCTCATGGACGCGGCCATTGAGCTTCGTTGCCATTGCCGGATCAGGCACCCCATTCTCGGACACATAGATTATGTCGGCATCTTCCGGCGTAACGTTGATCTGGAATCGGCCGGTTTCGAGAGGATTCGGGCCAAAATCGTCCAGGCGAGCGGAAACCTTGGTCTTGCGTTCCCATTTTTTTGCGACCAGCCCCTCGCGTTCGCGCCAAAAACCACGCTGCACGGCGGTTCTCACAAGCTGATCGAACCCGCCACGCGGCAGCCAGAACCACCCGGATCGCACGGCGGCATTGCGCTTCAGGGAGGATTGTAGAACAGCATCGGCATCGAAGAGGATTTCCTCGGCATCGAGGCGGAGGGTTTCGAACTCGGCGTCGAACTTGTCACTTGGAATGAACTTGCCGCGCTTCGTCAGCGTATCGACGATCTGCTGCTCGCCCGAGTAGTCATTCCCGTCGAACTCCATTCGGAAGTCATCCACTTTGCGTAGAGCCTTGCCTGTCGGAAACATGATTGTCTTGAACGTTTCGCGAAGGGCGCTGGTGAACCCTGCGGCTTCGCGTTCCTTAACGCCTTGAAGCTCCTGCATCTGCGACGACGACGCGCCGTGGTGCGCCTTGATCCGCTCTTCGACCTTGTCGATGGCTCGCATGCGTCTTGCGCTTGTGCGGAGAGTCGAAACCGCGTTTGGGTCGGCGGTTAGCACTAGAACGCGGTTTTGGTGATCTTGTCTATTCCACCAATCGACGAAGTCCTGGGGCAGCTTGTCGGCAGCCCGTTCCAGGATAACCAGTGTCGGGCGGTCGTCATCAAGTTGGATTTCGTCGAGCGCGGGCAAGATCGCCATGCGATCGGCATATAGGGAGCCGGTGCGAGGTTTAAATACGTCTTGCAGCTTCCCTCGGAGCGTCTGATCGACCTGTTCCTTGGCGATATTAGAAGCGATCTCGGTGATTTCGGCCGTAACGTTGGCGGTCTGGCCGAAGAACACGCGCTGATCAACGCCCTGGAAAAGATACCAAGCCTGGCCCTGGATTCGGCCGAGTGCCGCCTTGATCTCAGAAACTTCGAGCAAGGGATCAACGAGCATTTCGATCAGCTCGCCGTCCGTGAGGCCACGAAGTGGGGACTCGGCTGTCGATAGCGACGACATCAGCAATACCTTAGCGACGGCCGACGCTGTCGGAACGCCGTCCGCCGCTGCAATCTTTTCGGCTAGAGCATTGCCTCGATCGGCAACGTCGCGTGAAATCGCATTCGAATAGGCCGGATTGATCTTCCGGATTTCCTCGAGCGTTCCTTGATCATTGAAATCTAGATGCTGGAGGCCGATAAGAAAAACATTGTCGTTGGAATCGAATGCGCCGCGCACCGCTAGGCGCAGCAAGCGGATGAGCGCGCGCGTTTTCTGATAGCCACGGTTTTCCGCGAAGCGGGCAACGATGTCGCGTATCGAAGGATGAAATGGATAGGTTTCGCGGATGCGTTCGATGAAAGTCTCAGGGGTGGTAGCGATTGTATCGACACGCTTCGCTTTTTGGAGTGCGTCTACATAAGCCTGAGCGACTTCATCAATGCGGTCAGAAGAGGGAAGTTCATCGAAGAGGCGCTTCCGCACGATCGCAAACACCTCGCCCGTGTTTTGCTGGACCGGGGTGATGGCCTGCGCGTTCCTGTCGTAGTGCTTGGTCAAGCTCTCGATAAGCGTTCGAAGCTGGCCCGAACCATCAAGATACACGTCATCCTTCAGGTTCGTTACGACGACGCAGGCGCGAGGGCAACGCGGCAAAGCGTTGAAGAGACGTTCTAGCGCGCCGATCGTTAGGTCGCCGAGCGTGGTGTTTCCAACAGGTTCGCCCTGTGCCATCTGAAGGTAGCTCGGCAGCTCATCCAGAAGTATCAGGACCGATTCATTGCCTAAGAGCTCTACCCACTCATCTACGCCAGGCGATCGAGCGCCCTTTTGCCAGAATGGCGCCATAACATTCGGCCGGCCGAGTTTTTCAGCAATATAGCCCCACAGAAGGCTGTCAGGGTTCTGATGGCCGTTGAATATCACGACTTTCGCAGAGCCGAATGCGCTGGATGACGGCAAACTCGGAAGAATTTCTCTCCGAAGTTCGGGGTCTGCAGCGAGAAGCCCAAAGGCAATCAAACTATGCGTCTTGCCACCGCCCATAGCCTGCGTCAAATAGAATGCGCCATCGTCGGACGCGCCTCCCAGCCGCTCGAACCCGCGCTTTACAAGCACGTCCAATCCAGCCGTAAAATGATTGCGACGGAAGAATTCCCGGCCGTCAATTCTGTTTGACGCAAAATCTTCAAGCTGAGCGACTTGTTCTACGAGACTGTCACTCGTAACAATCGCATTGGGCACGCATAACTGTTTTACATTTGCTATCGGCATTTCCCCACCAAGTCCTTAAGAAGACCCGACTATCAACTGGCCCGTTCCAGCGCGTCCATGTCTCATTCTCGCCCAACCTCCGTGGCATACCGCATTCGGGAGCAAGAGTCGTTTCCGATTAGCAGCAATTAAATTTCTTGCACACCTTTTCGAGTCTTCTCCCAATGTGTGCCTCCTTATCTTTGTAAATTGAGTCCAATGAGATTGAGAGCGCGGGAAGGGCTATCGATAATGCGCCACTGACTCGAGGATGGGCGCTGAAGAGTTCCTTTGTCTGGTTTGCGCAAGTTGATGCAGCCAGATCGAAATGCGTTCCAGGGACTGCCTATGATGCTTTGCACTATTGTCGCGCGGACGGGCTGTCAGTCTGGTCGGCAATCCGGAAGTGTGATCTAGGCCGGGATAGAGCCCATCTGTCACGCTTGAAGAACTTCGTCCGGGACGCAAAACTTTGTGCCGCAGCTGCTCCGTGTTCCTAAACGCGCGACGAAGGGCGAAGCCCTGAGATCAGCCGGAGGGTATTCATTTCGATGAAATGTCACGCTCCCCAATTCTCTTTCTTATTCTATAATACACTTACTAGAGAACCGTGAAATATATAGGGAGGCGTGACGGATTTTCTCACCAGGACTAACTTCCGGTTATGAGCTTGCTCCTCCGGCATGGAGTGTAGATGTTCCAGATGGATTTACCCCGCTCACTTTGTCACGGGCCCGCTTTCGGGCTTGGCGCTTCCTAGCGCCAGTTTTTTCCATCTCAGCTATAGGATCGTCCGTGCCGTATTTGCGTTTAATCTTACTCAGCACATAGTTTCCCAACCTTCCACAACCTTCCGCTGCGGGACATACTGAGCAAATAGGACCTTGCGTATCGCGCGCCCATGGAACGGCAAAACAACTCTGCCAGAGATCGACTTCATCAGGTGCTATGTAAGGATCGACCTGTATAGGGTGGTGCTTTATCTGTTGATGCAAACTGCGGACGGCAGTTTCAAATGCATACGCGCCGTATACCTCTGAAAACAGTTCGGCTGGCACCTGGCGCTTGATGAGAGATCGATCTTCGATAATGTGGCGTAGCGGGCGATTGCCCTTCTTGGTGAGCTCAATAATAGTGGACCGAAACAGTTCTTGAGCCAACAAGCCGCGGTAAGTCTCGATACGATATTGCGGAAGTGCACCAGGACGAAGCACGCCTCCGTTTAGAGCATCCGTCATGAACTCGGCAAACGTTGCCTTCCATGCGATTTGTGTCTCTTTATTCCAAAACAATTGATTTGGCCTTGGAAGCCGACGGCGTTTTCTCCTCATTGCGAAATCAAAACAAAATTGAAGATACACGTCATAAGGGAGCCCGACGGAATCAGCATTTTGCCGCGCTACCCACAATTGGGTGAACTCGGTCGAACGCGTTGCCTTACGCAACGCCAACAAGTCGATGCCACGTGAATTCGCTGCTTCGTGTATATCACAATGAGTTCTCACTGCGGACTTAAAGGCATTCCGGTATGCAGCAATGAAAACGTTGGTTGCTTCGTAGGGAGACAGAAACCGATAATCGGACCATTTAGTTATCATGAGATCCAGCTCGCGGCTGAGTATTTTCTTATCTAGGCGCCCTGCTAAGTCGATCAGTGAAGAAAGGCGTTTCTCTACTTTGGGCTTGTTAAAAGACATGGGTTCTCTTTCAGGCTTATCAAGCCAGTTAAACGAACGATGAGGGGATGCGGCGCAGTGCCTGGAGTAGCTTATACCGAAACATCACCGGTAAGCTGGTTCAGGGGTTAAATTACTCGGGCGAGGTGCGCCGAACGATCAACTGTCGAGGAGAATGCTCCAACAACGCGGAGCCTCAGGCCAATCATGGCACTGACCCTATCGTGTGAAGCCATGTTGGGATTGATATGCGGCGCCTTACAGCGATGCGTATCGAGCGAACTAGAGCTGGTCTTGAAACATCAGGGCAACGACAAGCTGCTGGAAGTGGATTGTTCACCGAGCCCAAGAAATACGTATTCGCCGTTTTCCCCAAAGCGGTTCATCCAGCCGCTGACCGAAACTATGCTGCCACGAGGCAAATCGGTGAGGACTATTCAACCGTCAACTGTCCTATCCTGGAAATCCCGCCGGCGTATTGGACCATCATCTTAATGCGTTCGTAATGCTGCAAGTTGTCAGTGTAAACCAGAATCGGAATACGCGTGTTTTGAAGGTTTGATGTCAACATCACGACAACCACAGGTAAACATTGTTCCTATCTGAACAAGGTGACTTTACAAGAATGTTTACATCGGAGGCCTTTTAGGACCGTTTTTTGCTGCGCAAGTTGACATATTTGCCTGCCAAGTTGACATCAACGAACCTCAAGTTGACATGCGATCTTTGCATCCCATCGGAATGGGTGCTCCGAAAAAACAATGCATCAGGCAGCAGGACCCATCCCCATCGCTTTAAGACGGAAATTCCTAGGACTTCATCGGGCAGTCATTATTTACAGGTGGCTTCCAACAGAAGTTCGTCAATCGGCATATACAAGGGTGCGAGAGCACTTGCGAACAGACTGCCGTCCCGGAAATAAAGTGACGCTTTATACGAGATCACATCGTCTTTGAAACGAGGGCTCCCAACCGGATCGATGCTACCGCAGACAAAACCAAGTTCGTGCTGGCGGGGCATCTTGATACGCTCAACATTGAAACGTCTGTTCTCGTAGTCGACGATGGATTTCGAAGCTGCGGTATTGATTGCGATTTGAACGTCGAGGCGATCAGGCGTTTGTGCGTGCGTCGATCCAGAAGCTGCTACGCTGACTGCGAAGAGACTGCCGGCCAGGAACATGTGCTTCAGAAGTGGTCGCTTGGGGTGGGTCGTCGTGATCATCATTACGGCTCCAATTCGGGTCAATTTCATTACTGCATAGGACGGAGCCAACACGGTGTCGGCAACTATTCGGCGTCAACCCAATCTATCTACCAGATCGACGGCACGCAGATGAGAGTAGCGTTGCAGCATCCGGAGTTCTTTGTGACCCGAGATCGTTGCCGTCTCAATGACATTGAAACCACGCTCCAGGAGTCGCGTCACCGCTTCGTGGCGCAGATCATGGAAGTGAAGGTTGCGGGATCCAGCGCGTCCTCTGAGATGTCCCCAGGCTTGCCCTGCTGAGCTTTTCGAAATTGGCAACACCAAATCAGCCGTGCTCTCATCGGCGAGCCGCTGAAGGGTCTCTATGGCGCGTTTGGAAAGAGGGACATCGCGGCTCTCACCATTCTTCGTCATGTCCAGATGCGCGATCCTGCGTTCTAGATCAACGTCGGCCCAGGAAAGCGACAGTAGCTCGCCCTGACGCATCGCTGTTTCGAGCGCAAGGATGATCAGTGAGCGCATGTAAGGATTGCGGCCGGTATCGGCAGCATCCAAAAGCTTCTGCTCTTCACCAGCCTCCAGTCTTCGATCCCGTGGACGCGGCGGGGCAGGGCGTCTGATCATCCGGCAGGGATTCTGCGGTAGATGCACACCCCATTCTTTACGGGCGATATCAATAGCGTGGCCGAGAACATTGAGCTCTTTCAGCACCGTTGAACTAGCGACCACCTTCAAGCGCTCGTCTCGATAGACCGCAATGTCTGTGGGGCTCAGTATTGCCAGCGTCCGGTAACAAATTTCGCGCCTCAGCATGGCACCAATCCGGATTGACTCTGTTTGAGCACTTCTCTTTGGAGGTGTGATCTCCATCCGGTAGCGCGTCAGGAGAGCGTGGACTGTCATCTGCTCAGCGAGCCGCGTATCGGGCATGGATCCGCAACGGTCCAACTCTGCCTCCAGACTGCGCGCCCACTTTTCAGCCTCGCCTTTGCTGTCAAAGCTCTTGGCGCGCGGCTGCATACCTTTACGTCTTACCTGACCCTGCCAGCGCCCTCTGAGTCTTCGGATCGTTGCCATAGAGCACCTCCTGAAATCGTGCCTCTATCGCGTAGGACGCCCCCTGCACCCCGCCAAGGGAGGATACGAAACTATTCGGGATATTCGTAAGTCAGAGGCCGCGTTCAATCAGGATGCGGGATAGACGCCGTTATGTTTTTATGTCGTGATGATGCACGCTGAGCGCGGCGAGGTGCGGCGCTCGGTCCAGTGTGACGGATTTGTGCCGCAATAGCCCAAACGCAGATCAATGAGCACTCTGGCCCGTCAGCTATCAATGAAATCAATGAGTTCCGGTGCAGGATTTGCTGAGAGAGTGCTGTCTTAGTAAGGCAGCTTTCTATTGATTGTTGTAGCTGTTCATCGATACACTATGACCCAGAGTGCAAGGATGGAGGTCGCGATTGAAGGATCTACGGAATGTTATCACTGTCGATAGAATTTCCGAAAGTCTTGCCTCATTGGCAGATCGTGGATCCATCTCCCCGGGTAGTATGGCGGATTATATTGTGGGGTATCCCGCACTGCTCCACCTATTTCGCGAACGACTTGATGTTTCCAATCTGCACGATATTCACGCCGGCGCATACGCCGTTTACGGATGGATGCCTACCATACTAAAGTCACTTCCCAATGAGGCTGGCGCACAAAAACTAGGTCCTCTGATCGAGGAGGCGAGATCGAAGCTAAACGGCTTAGACATCGAAAACTGGACCCACTGTTTAAAGGTGGTGAATAACTCAGTAACTGGAACAAGCAAGTTTCTCCATTTTGCAGTTCCTGAAGTTTTTCCGATCTGGGACTCGTTGGTGGCACGAACATTCGGCATTCCGTCCCGCAATCACTACGCCAAAACTGAAGCATATTGTGCTTATTTTCGAGCCGTTCATGCTTGGCTAAGAATAGCGATCATGCCGGCTAGGTTAGACCTCGCGCTTAACCGAGCAGGGATACCGACAGGATCTCAAAAGGTTCGCAGAATTGAACTAGCGCTGTATTGGGAAGGACGTCATCAATTGCTCGAATCCAAGGAGGTAGGGGCGTTCAGCGCTATTTGAACTGCGTTTTTTTGATCCATGCGTCGAGATCCTGGCGGCCCACAGGAGGTTGCTCAGCGGCAGATTTGCAGCCAATGGGGACCGTGGGGGAGAGACAGCGCGGCCAAGATTTGGCTCGCGGTCCCTAGGCGGCCGTAGGCGCTGCCGCTAATGGTGGAGCGTGCCGCGCTGAAACGTGCTCCAGAGCGTTTGATGTGACCTCGGCGTGAGATTGAATGCTCGTATCACGTGCGGCATTACTTTGGGCGCCGCCTCGCGCTGCTCTATACTATAAAGCCTGTCTTCTATCGAGCTGGCGAACTCTCTCGGATCAATTTTGCGCCGTCCGGATAGCAATTCCTCGTAGTCGAATGGAAATGGGCGCGGACCGTCCAGAACTGCGTCACCGTCTCCGAAAGCAAGCCGGTAAAGCCCAGCCGCGATGTGTCCAAACGACGCTTGGCTGTCCTCATTTTGATTGGAAAGAGTTTCATCTAACCAATCAAGATAGAATTCAACCACACATCGATGTGTATAACCGGTATAACAATTTGAGACGATCTTTACCTGCGCTATGTCCAATGCGCGTCGCATGGGAGTGACCAGTGCACAGACTCGGTGATCTCCCAAACAAAGCAGCCCACCGACAATGGCAGCCGGGTTCCGTGGAGATGCATTGGCGACCATATCCATTGCGTCCCTCGGACGGGTCATGGGATCATTCTCAATCAATTTGCCGATGCTGGCGTAGTCCACTGTGGCAGTTGATACGATGCCCGTGTCAGTATCGAGCATCATAAAGGGATTGAACGCTGGTGCCGTATGTCCACCGAGCAAGGGAACAATGTTCTTAACGTGCGCATAAATCTCCTTGCGCCTTTCAACAGGAGACGGCAATAAATAGCTGTTATAGAATTGCACTAACGCCGGTAGTTCTGAGAAATCGTTTCTTATGCCGTGACGTAAGATTTCGCATACCACCGCGTCATCGAAAGTATGAAGGCCATACATACGTGCGCGCGGATCATCGTTCAAAACGATATCCATAAATAATTTAGGATCGTCCTCTAAGAGCAGTTTATGTTCTTGATTCATGCCTTTTGATCCGTATCGAATTTTATTCTTCCCAACGGTTTCTTCCGATAACGACTTTGCGTTCCGACTTTGTATCATTAACTCTTCGTTCGGAAACCAGAAACACTTACCTTGGCGGAGCCAATTCCTGAAATCTGCAAAACGCATTCGCTAATTGCATTTGCTTGGGAGTTTTGCATTCTGCCTCGAAGATCGTTGGTGAGGCTACAAGGATTGCAAGGCACTTCGCTCGAGAAATGGCCACGTTGAATCGATTGGGGCTGTAAAGAAACTCCATGCCCCTTGGTGCATCAGCCGCGCTCGACGTTGCCATAGAATAGATTGCAATCGGCGCTTCTTGGCCCTGAAATTTATCAACCGTCCCAACTTTTGCGGCAGGTATGCGTTGCTGAATTTCAAATACCTGCGCGTTGTAGGGCGTGATAACGACAATGTCCTCCAGTGTGATCGGCCGCTCTTTGCCGTGTCGATCGACCCATCGGGTGTTGCCAGCAAGCATCGACGATATCAGTTGCACCACTGCATCGGCTTCCTCAATGGAAGAGCTCTTATTACCAGAGTGGGGCACGCTAACATACCGTAGTCCTGATCCCCTTATTGCACCATCAGAATGAATGATCTGATTTTTGCACCCGTCGACGGGGTGAAGCTTGCCTTCATAAAACAACTCGGAATTGAAAGTGCAGATCTCGGGATTCATCCTCCAAGTTTGTCCAAGGAAAAGGCCGCGATCGGGTTCTATAGTTTGCTTGCCATTGAGAATATGCGCCAAGGCTGAGCCATCAGTGCCATCAGGATGTGTGCCTTGGCTCGGTTGATCAAGTTGCTGCGGATCGCCGAGTAATATCAATCGCTTTGCTGCATGCGACACCGCAAGCACGTTGGCCAGCGACAATTGCGCCGCTTCATCAACGACCATCACATCGGCCGTTTCGAACGCCTCCTCTCTAGCCCACAAAAATGCCGTTGCGCCTGCCACCTGACATTGTCCCGAAGCCAATGCGCTCAGCAAGGCCTCATTGTCTTTTGCGAAGATATGTCGGTCGTTATTGTCCTCTTTCTCCTTCGCTTTTTGGACGCAACACAGTTCCAGCTTCAACTCATCGGCGGCTTCTTTCACCTTGTCGAGAAGATTGCGGATCACTTTATGGCTGTTGGCGGTGATGCCGACCTTCAGGCCGAGCTGAACAAATCTGCAAATCATCCTGGCGCCAGTATGAGACTTGCCGGTGCCTGGCGGCCCCTGAATCGGCAAAACGCCGCCCTCCATGTGCTCGGCTAGCCGAATTGCGGCCTCAAGCGTGTCCTCTCCTTCTTGAGTGATGGAGTGACCACCGAGCTGCGCCGGTTGTCTAAGGAGCAGATGTCGTGCCGCGAGATAGGGACCGTTTCCGTTCAATCCGTGATCGGCGACATAATCTCCGATCCGTAACAGACAATCAGCCTGTTCGTCGGAACCGAAGATTTCATGCGTAAAAACTGCCGCGGGGTGAAGTTCAGCGCTCTTACCCTGTTTTTTGATCTCGATGGTGCGGTCCGCGGTCGAAACGTCGATAACTTCGCCAAACGGCGCACCACCTACCGATCGGAGTTTGTCTCCCGGACGGATGTCGGTGTCTTGTTGTGGAAAGCCGTAACGGTGCGTCGGAAGCCGGCCGGGACCAGGCACCTCACCAACGAACATCAATCCTGAAAGCCCATCGCGTTCGTCGAGGAGCTCATCCGGTGTAAGGGCCTCGAGTCGGAATTTTTCCCAAAAGACCGCTTTGTTCTCGCGCCGATGCCAATTGAGGATGTTTCCCAGAATCCACTTTGCTTGCTGTTCTTCGGACCGTTCTTTTGGATCGAGGGGTATGCCTTCACATAGGAGATCTGCCAATGCGTCTGTCCGCACCTGTCGCTCCGAGACTTTTTCGTTGGGCGCATCCTGGCCGCTTGCGGGTCGCGGCACATCCGTCCCAGCGTCGATGATCTGGGCGCGCAGCCTCTCCAACCACGATCGCAGGCCCTCCGTCGAAAGGCAGTCATCCCGATTGTAGATTTGAACGGTGGCTTTATCAGCGTCACTAACGGATGCTACGTCTCCGAGTTCAAGTCCCGCCGCCAATGACGTCAGCGCAATGTTCGCGTCCCTCAGTGCCACAGAGCGCTCGTAGCCATAAAAAACTTCGAGGCGTTTGATGGAATAACTTTCGACACTCGCCCGAAGCGTGTTTCGCACAACGCTATAAAGGTCAACGAATCTAAGTCCGCGTAGGAGGTTATCTATCTCAATTTCGCGGGTCGCATAACGCCCCATTAGGCGTTTTAATGCTGCAGGCTCATAAGGCGCGTAATGATAAATGTGGAGGTCGGGAAAGGCCCCTAGTCGCTGCGTTACAAAGTCAATAAAGCCTTCAAATGCGAGCTTTTCCTGCTCTTGTGTATAGGACCAGTCGGCCTGGTAAATTAACTCACCGTTTGCATTGAGATAACAATAGCCGAAGAGGTATTCGAGACCGTGCTCTCCAACGAAGGGGTCTCCTTCGAGATCAAAGAAAATATCTCCGGCACTGGGGGCAGGGAGTAGGGACAAACCGTAGCCGGGTAGAAGATCTAGAAGTTCGTATTTTGGCGCTCCATCTGTCCTTCCTTCAAACTGTATACGTGCCTGATCGCGAACCTTCTCGTAAGATTGAATAGTGCCACGTCTCGGCTTCCAAGCGAATGGTGCGGGCTCGGCAAGTTCGCTGAGCCGTGAAATCCCGCGTTCGCGCAGTTCAGCTATTTGATTTTTCGAAATGCCTGCAACAAAAGAAAGATGGTCATCTGAGCGGCGGCGCTTGTCGCAGTCGTCAAACCAACGACAAACGTCGCAATGCGCATTCGGTTCGGGATAGGTCTCTGCTGCCTCTAGACCCTGCGTTGCCACCTCCACTGCTGCTTTTGCCTTGCGGAAATAGGCTGAAAAATCGGTGACGCGGAAAATTTGAGGGACAAACTCCGTCCAAGGGACAACGACATAGGTGTTTTCAGGCTGCCGTCCTTGAACATCGGTTAGGAGATCGGAATAAAGGCATAGCTGTAGGATGGTGCCTGCCTTGGTCTCTCGGGCGAGCTTTGTGTCCATTACCTCGTAGGACCAACTTCCAAATACGCTTGGGGTTTCCACCCTGCGCAACACATCCGCTCGACCTGACCATCGCCCGTGGCGGAGTGCTCCTTGAACGATGATGTCGCGCCCTGTTTCCATCGCTTTAACAGTCGCGCCGACACTTTCATCCGAAACGTCGACATACTCAATTCGCTCGGTTGAAAGACCGGTCGACGATAAATACTCAACAAATTCGTCTTCGTGTTTGAAGCCACGCTTTCGAAGGATTTCGAGCAATGGATCATATCGTGTCGGTCGCGCAAGCGAGCCAGAAGTTACCCGAAGATCAAGAGCTGTTAAATGCTGGCAATTGAGATGGCCGATCAGATCAGTCGCGCTCAACTGGATTTGATTCTCAGATGTCCTCATTTTCAATCTATAGCAACAATTCAACCTGCGATCTATTTACGGTTGCAGGCAGCCTGAACATTAACGACGAGATACCGACGCGCTGTCGATGCAATCGCCGAGCTGACTGCTTCGGGCTGTTACCCCACAACCCAACGGATAGTGTCACATGGGTTATGCGCAATTATATACGCCCCTCTGCACACCGTCGCAATTTGGTTAAGGGAGCAATGTTTACCAATCGCATTTCACGATTCGAATTGGCTTGTCTGTTGTGACCCATTCCCCTTTTGCGTTTTTATGCCGTCTGATGAGGCTATGCTTCGCGGCAATGTGTCTATTTCCCTTCAGGCTATATGCGGAATAGTAAATTTCATCAGGCTCTTTGTCATTAAAAGGTGTGCTGTATCGGCCCATTATGAAAATTTTAAATTTCTTGTATTCAGCCAATACCAGCGCCGAACCAGGTATTCCATCGTATTGCTTCTGGGCTCTAGCCGCTTTTTTTTGTTCTTCAAAATTGCAATCCGCCTGGCTGGGAAGGTAGGGCGTGACGCCCGCGGGAAATTGTTCTTCCCACTTCCGTTTTAGAAATTCTGGGTTAAGCCGGAGACGACCTGCGACTGACGGGATATCAATTTCATGTCGTGCAAGCGTGTCCGCGCGCATTTCATCGATGGCTTCGCAAAGGGCTTCTATTTGCTCATGACCAGTGAGATATTTTCCTGGCAAGGAATCGATCCCTCATTGAAGAAATGGAAAGTCCTCCCAGTATAGCATCCTCCAAAGCCCTTGTCAGAACTCGATCGACGTTGTGCTCCCGGGACCGGAACGCCTAGCATATCCAAGACAGAAGTTTCCCTAGAACCGTTGCACAGCGCCGACACTTACGAGTGGCGTAAGTGTGTCTGAAACGTCATGGCTCTATCGTTGAGTGATCACAATCCCTAGAAAACAAAGGGAAAAGTCATGTGTTTTCAATGGCTTTGCAAGGATTAGGAGGGGGGCCTCCCAATTAGCTCAAGGAGTTCCTCTGCAATGGCGATTCAGAGAGGGCTACCTTAATAAGGCAGCACTCGGCTTACAAACGAGGTCCGCGCCAACTCTGTAAGTCTACTCCTTATCGAACTGATGTTCGAAATATCACACGCTCGAATATTCCTGCAGTTCGGCGCAATTCAGTGATTCGTCGACTTCCATTACTTTCGTCCAAGCGATAAGTATTAACGGGGCTCGTCTGCGTGATGAATTTATCTGTGATCGCCACGAGGTGGCCGAACGATACGGTCGAAGTTATTCTTGGGGGCTAGGGTGGCGAATTTAATTTGGCGCAGTTGGTTTCGCGTATTTATATTTTGGATGATAGTTGGGGCAACTTTGTTTGCCCTAGATACTTTCACCGGTCTGAATCTAGGTCTTATCTTGCAGCGCGTGCTTGCTGTCGTTCCCGCGGTGCATGGCAGCCAAATACCTGAAGCTGCACTTGCCGGTTTGAGTAAACCAGACTTTGCCTTTGCACTTGCCGGTTCGCTTTGCGCCCTTGGTTTCGGCCTGCTAATTGCTTTTGCTATTATGCACGCTGTTGCGATACGCCTATCGCTTTGGCGCGCCAGGAAGGTTCTCTTGACCTTCAGGGATCGTCCCGCTTTTGCTAAGGCTTATGAAACCAGCGTCTACCCCGCACTGATCGGACACCCGTTGATTGGCCACGCGTGGCGTGAGTTTGACGAGACACTTCTCAAACAGGACATCGAAACCGGCGGCGTTATCGGCAACACGATTCGACCTCAGAGCTTCATCAGTTATGGTCTTGTTCGCGAGCGCTTGACGGGTCTGAAAATGGTCGGCAGCATTCCGGGATATTTCGTTGGCATCGGACTATTGTTGACGTTTGCCGGGATTGTTTTGGCCTTGTCCAAAGCGAGCAATGCTACCACCGCTTCTCTTCTCAACAACGACACACCAGCGATGATGGAGGCAATGACCGAGTTATTGGGCGTGGCGTCGTTCAAATTTGTCACCTCCATTGCTGGTCTAGGCGTCTCGATATTTCTGGCCCTTGTGTTCAAAGTGTTGGTTATCGGCATTGAAGCAAGTTTTACGCGATTTTGCGACCAGGTTGAGACCCAACTTCGCTATACTGCGCCGCAATCAATTGCGGCAGAAATGAACGAGACCGCGAAAGAGCAAACCGCCCAACTCAAAGAGATCAACAGCGACCGATTTTTCACTCGGATGGGCGAACAGTTATCGCCTCAAATTAGCAACGCGTTCGCGGGCGCCATTGAGCCCATGACTCAAAGTATCAGCGAAGCAATGCGAACGATGGCAAACCGAAGTGAGAGCGGTGTAGGAGAATTAATAGATCGGTTCTCGACATCAGTTCAAGGGAGCGCCGGCACCGAACTTAAGCAATTGGGCGAAACGCTCGCTCGTATGCATGTGACTCTCGAATCGACACAGAAAGGACTGCAAGGCACTGGAGAAGAATTTGCCATGCGGATGGCAGAAGCCGCCAACGCGCTGCGCGAAACTTTTGACCAAGCGAATTCCAAACTGGACACGGATCTCGGGTCAGCAGCATCCGGCGCTTCAGCCAAGGTAGAGGATGCCATGGGCCGTGTGATGGAACGTTTGGAAGGACAGATTGGCACGCTTATGACTGGGCTCGCTGATTTCGGCACCTCGAATACCACCAATCTTGATGAGACGCGCAGCAAAGTAGCCGAGGCGCAACATGCGGCTGTCGCGAGCATTGCTTCAGCGTCAACTGAGGCGGCCAGAGCGCTGGAAGCCGGATTGGCCGAAGCGCTGGCGAAGGTCGCTGGCGAGATCGAGCGGTTTGCCGTTGCAATGCGATCAGGAGAGGCTGCACTTTCGGAGCAGGCAATGGCGATTGGTAGTGCCACCGAACAAACTCGTCAGGTTGCCGGTTCTTTCAGCCAGACGGCGAACGACGTCCGCGCTGCCAGCGGTCCTCTTTTGGAATCGGGCGATCGCATAGCAACGGCCTCCGAGCAAATGGGAGCCTCGATCGATCTTGCAACGACCAGCCTAGAACGAGCGAACACGGCGACAATAGCTTTAGCCTCGTCCCTTACGGGGCAACTGGAAGAGCTGAAAGGTATCTGGGACAGTTACAAAGCTCATTTCGACCATGTTGACGAGGCATTGGGACGCGCGGTGCATGAGCTTGGAACTGCGACAGATGCTCAAGCAGCTACGCTCGGAAAATATGCCAAAGACATGAACGTGGACTTGGCCAAAGTGATGGATAGCCTTCGGCCATTGCTGGAAGGTCTTGAGCAAAATACAGAATCGATCGCCGACAGTGTGGACGTCCTCGCCAAGACCACAACCCGCGTTGCGGCGGAGTAGCTGCAATGGCGTTCATCCACGAGACGGGTTCAGGACCAGATCACCACGCCGAGGAAGACGAAAACTATTTCATTTCGATGACCGATATGATGGTCGGTATTCTTTTTATCTTCATCATTATGCTCATGGTCTTTGCATTGAATTTCAAGCAACAGACCGACGTGTCGGTTGAGCAGATTGAGCGTCTAGAGCAGGCGCGTCGGCAGGCGGAAATCGTTGCCGACAAACTCGACGCACTGAAAGAAGAAGTGCGGTTAGAACTGCAGCAGATCGATAAATCTGATCAGGTTAGATCGGCTCTTTTGCAGGAAATTCGCACGCGTCTAGCCGCACAGGGACTTGATGTTGAGATCGATCTGGCTAATGGCGTCCTACGATTGACCGAGGACGCCGTCCGTTTTCCGACGAGCAGTCCCATTCTCAATGACCTCGCATCCGCTAACGTCCGCAAGATTGCATTGGTGCTGCGAGAAGTCTTGCCTTCCTTTGCATCGTGCGCCGTAAAGGAAGCTAGTTGTTCACGCGACCCGAAGGCAACATCCGTTGAAACTGTATTTATCGAGGGCCACACAGATGTGACTGGTGCAGACGAGGCCAATTGGCAACTCTCCACACAGCGGGCGGTGAACACCTACCGCTTGATGACCGAAGCGCAACCATTGTTACGCAGTCTCACCAACCGCGCTGCTCGTCAGATTGTATCCGTCTCCGGATACTCATCTACCCGACCAGTGATCGATGAAAAAAACTCTGTAGCCTACGACACCAATCGACGCATCGATTTGCGATTTGTTATGGAGGTTGATGACGGGAAAAGACTGAGAGAGGTATTGGAGCTGACCAACAAGATGGAAGGGCAGCTGAAAAACCTCCGTTCCGCCATCGATGCCGCCGATGTCCAATAGTCTTCGCGATGCCTGCAACGCTCTTCTTCAAAGGCTGGCCGTTCTGGAACGACCCATCCCTGCAACCACGCCCCTCTCACGTCTAGCAGACAAGCTTGAACAATCCGGTGGCAACACGGAGCGGCGACCAGAAAAGGACTTTGATGCGGTCGCTTCTCAACTTCAACGTGATCTGGAAGCTGGAGCGACCCTTAACAATCGCCAACTGAAGGACGCGGCGTGGTGTTTGTGGTCCACGACACCGGCCCTATCGAACGCACCGGAGGTCCTGCAAGCGTTGCTTCTTCAATTCGCCTCCGCGGATAGCGCCCGACCGTTTCGCACGTTAGCATCGTCATTCATGGCCTCATATACAAGTGAAATGCCTGGCAAGGTGGAGACTTCTGCTATGTTGGCGAAACTGGCGGGATCATGGGGCGGACCTTGGGGGATTCTACATGAGAACTTTCAACTTTTCGATCTGGACGTCGGGCCCAAGCTGTTGGCCGAAGCAGTAATTGAACAGGATAAGGCGGCATCTGACATTCTCAAGGATGCCGGTCTTGGTGCAATGAATGCCCAATCAGGTTACGCAAAAGCCGTCACAAGTGCGTTGCTTGACAGATTGGCCGTGGATCGAGATCTCGATCATCTCACGCGGCTCGCGCGTATACGGCGTTACGCTTTAGATAGTGACGGCAAGCCAATCTACGATGATCTGCGACCGAACCTAATCGAAGCACTGCTGCGACCCTTCAAACAGGGCAAGATTGAAAAGACAATACGTGACGCATTTCTGAAAGTTGTGCTTGCATTGCTGGGCGACCCTCGTTTGAAACCGGGTAATTGGGCTTTTGTGCCGGATTCTTTGCGCGAATTGGTTCAGCGCTGGCTGACCGAACAATCCTTGCGACAATTCCTCGACATCGTTGATCGTATAGCTGACGACAATATGTGGCCGTATCGACGAGCCTTCTGGGAAGGAGTCTATGACAAAGGTTTAATACAAGAGGCGTGGGTGGCATTCGGCCCTGACGGAATACGATTAGCACGTTCAGTCTTCGGCTCAAGTGCTGAGTTCGCCACACTACAAGCTGAGGGCCGTCAAGTTGAATCAGGTCATGCAGTGCTCCTACTTCGCATCGGAGATGGAGTGGTGGCCGATTGGAGCCACAATGGCAAATGCAACATTTGGTCTGACGGTTCTCAAAGAGGGGTGCCGAAGCTTTTCAAAAGGGCTTATGGCTCGGACGAAATTCGAATTCACAAAGGAACCGGCAATTATGAGACGAAGTCGCTGCTGAGCCTTATGCATATGAGTTCTCAGACCTATAACTGGCAAAGCAAGGTGGCCGAGCGGCTTTATGGGATGACTGGCATACGCCTTCAACAAAAGGATTACAGGTATCCCTGATGGCAACGTCTTTCTCGACTATACCCACGCAAACGGGCGCCACGATTAGCCTTTGCGACAAGTCCTTCTTTCGCAGTAAAGCCCTTCCGTTTGAGTCATGGAGCCCGAATGACGAAACATCCCTCGCTGCCGTCCGTTACCTCAGGCGTTTGCTCGATGAAGGTCACGCGCATGTCGTTAATGACGGGTTAGCGGTCGATGCTGCAAGCATTGTTTCCCTTCCAGCCTTAATCGCGAGCTGCCTAGCTGTTCCTGTATTGGCTTCACTCACTTTGACGTTGACGATTCTAGGAAGGGTGGAAAGTTCGGACGGGCTTATCCGCTTCGTTTGGCAAGATCGCAATATGCGCCGTGTCACGCCGGTTATTACAGGACCATTCGCGACAATCGGTGGTGAGACAGGGCGTTTCGGGGCACCTGTTTTCACCCTGCTTGATGCGGTGCACGCGTATAATCAATCCTTGGGTCACCCAGGAGAGGAGAGAATCGGACCATGGCTTGGCGTGCAGCGCGCGCTTGAGCTTGTCACTGGGGAAGCAGTTGCCACAGACAAGACGTTACAAAGCTTGCGTATTTATCAAGCGGGTGCTTTTGCGCTCGACGTGCGGGAGGCGGCCGGCGGTCCACAGATTACACCGATACTAATGGCGCATACGATGCGACGATCTCTTGCCGATGAGGTGGACGCACCGGAAACGGTCGATGGCGAAGCGATGGTTTCGAGCAGTTCCGATTACCTGCCAGACAATGAAACAGACGCATTGCTGGTCCCTGAATTACAAAAGGCTTTCGCCGCCGAATTCGTCGGGCAATCCGGAAGAACTCGTCCCGCATTTGCTTTGGGACGCAATACGTTCGTATTGATTGAGCCGGAGCTGCAAAACGCCCTGGATGTCGTAAAGGCGGCGCGGAACGCGTCCGCCACAGAACGTCGCAGTTTTATCACGAACCCGCGTGCCTTTCTCGATCGCGAGCTAGGGGATATGACCGAAGGCGAAACGGGCTCGGTCTTTGTGGAGACCCATCAATATTCAGCCCGCGTGCTAGGTTTAGGTCGCTGGGAAAAGCCTAGTCTCGACTGGCTTACCAAGCATAGCACGGGTTGGCTGCCCGAAAAGTTTCAACTCGCCATAGGCGATTTCAAATTCGAAATGTCACCTGACGATGTGGAAACGCTGAAAGACGCAGTGGAGGAGGCGACCGCCACGTTTACCGAAACCATTGTCTACAAAGACAAAACTTTGGGGACACTCGAAACAATCGACGCTCTTGAAAGTCTGCAGGGGTTTGCCGAAGCTGTTCAACCAATTCTCGATGACTCCGTCGATCAACTTGAAATAGAAGAAAGTCCACGAGCGTTGGACACCGATGTTCTGTTGATCGACGATCATATCGAAGGCGTGGGCTTCACTGCGAAAATTACACAGCGCATAGCGCCGATGTTCGACACTTTTCCAACCGATCTTTTACGTTCCAACAAACCCAAACCGCATCAAGAACAGGGATTTTCCTGGCTTGTTCGATCGTGGCTTTCTGGAACGCCTGGTGTGCTCCTTGCCGACGATATGGGCCTTGGCAAAACGTTTCAGGCACTTAGCTTTCTTGCTTGGTTTAGAACCAACCAAAGAGCAGCTGCTCGTCGGGGACGTTTGTTTGAAGGTCCGATTATCATCGTCGCGCCGACGGCGTTATTAATGAACTGGGAAGCAGAGGCCAAACTACATTTAGTTGAGGACTGTCTTGGTGACTGTCTGAAAGTATTTGGAACCGGCCTTTCTCGGCTCAAGACGAAAAAAGGTGCAGCCTGGACCCCAGAGGATGCTCTTGATATCGATGCCCTCCGAGGCGCCGACTGGATTCTAACCACGTATGAGACCCTAGCGACTTATCATCGGGCCTTCGCACGCGTTCCATATTCGGTCGGCGTATTTGATGAAATGCAAAAGGTTAAGTCGCCTGATACGCTCAATACTCATGCGCTCAAGGCACTGAACGTTGATTTTGTTGTGGGAATGACCGGCACACCGATCGAGAACCGCCTCGAAGATCTATGGTGCATTTTGGATCGAGTGGGACCGGGTTACCTGGGAGGCTTGCGTGATTTCTCCAAGACCTACAATACTGATTCGCCCGAAACACTAAAAGAATTGAAAGCCAAGCTCGATCAACCAAATGGTAACCATCCGCAGATCATGTTGCGCCGGATGAAGCAGGACATTCTCGAGGGCCTGCCGTCTAAAACCTCGAAGATTTACCCTGTTTCGATGCCGCTGGAGCAATCGGCAGCATATGCGAAGGCAGTTGCCGCTGCCAAAAATGGTGCACGCACAATGGGTGCTATGCTCAAAGCAATCCAGGCGTTGCGTGGCATTTCTCTGCACCCAAATGGAAACGGCGGCATAGACGTCTACGACGCTGTGTTCCGTAAGAAATGGATCGGGCAGTCAGCGCGCGTGCAAAAGACGCTTGAAATCCTGTCTGCCATTCAACTCGCAGGTGACAAGGCTCTCGTTTTCATCGAAGATCGTGCGGTTCAGGCGGCATTCGCCGCAGTTGTTGCAGCTGAACTTGGATTGGACCGAGAACCCGATATCATTAATGGTGAATTGGCAGGTGAAAAGCGGCAAGAGGTTGTCGATAGGTTCCAGTCTTTGCCCAAGGGTTTCGGCTTACTTGTCCTGTCGCCAAAAGCCGCAGGCATCGGGCTTACGATCACGGCGGCTAACCACGTAATTCATTTGAGCAGGTGGTGGAACCCGGCTGTTGAAGACCAGTGCAATGACCGCGTCTACCGTATTGGTCAGACGAAGCCTGTAACCATTCATGTGCCGATCGCCGTGCATCCGGCACTGGGTGACACATCGTTCGATATGAAACTAGATGCCCTGCTCAATCGTAAACGAAGCTTGTCGCGGGACATGCTGGCTCCACCATTGTCGGATGGAGACGTTGCTGAACTATTTACTGGTGCGGTAGAATGAACGTGTGGTCGACCGGCGACGCTGTGGAAGTAGCGCAGGGTTGAATTATGCCTTTAAGCTAGACCTCTTTCACTGACCTGCCACTGACAATTTCTGAAACGGGGGATGGACCCAGTAGGGCAGCGCACCATTGGAGCATCAACCTGCCGGTGCATCTTTTTTATCATTGTCTCTTGGCTTAGTTTCGAAATCGGAATGGTTGATTCGGCGTGCGTCCTTTGCTTGGACCCAACTTAGCTCCGACCATGCTTGTCTTAATTTTTGCTATCATGGGGATTGAGGGAAACAGTATGGAAGCTTCCGAGCGCACTATCTCGCAAATATTGACCGAACAAATTCGATACGAAATCCCGCCTTATCAACGGCCCTACTCTTGGGAGAAGGGTAATGTTGAACAGCTGCTCGACGACGTTTGGGAGGCGTATGAAGCTGACGACGAAGAATATTTTATCGGTTCGCTTATTACAATTGAGCGGACAAAGGGTGCTCTCTACGACGTCGTAGATGGCCAGCAACGTCTGACAACGCTCAATCTCATTTTCGCTAGGCTCCGCGACAAAATGAGCGACCCCTATGCTATGGTGGACCTTGAAGCACGCGTTCGTCTCCCAAAAAAGAACAAGGATGACGAGAGCAAAGCGCGGCTCACTTTACGCAGCCGAGACCAGGCCTTCTATCTAAAGCATGTCCTAGAGAAACACCCCGTAAGCTCCGTTTACCGGCGCGAGCTGGAGAAGTCACAGGATAAGCCCAAGCTCAATATTCTTGAGAATATCGAAGCGATCGACCGCTTCTGTGAAGGCAAAGACGAAAAGACTATCCAAGCGTTTAAAGACTATCTCCTCGACCGCGTCTTCGTTGTCATGGTTGCGACGCAATCAATGAAATCGGCTTATCGCCTGTTCAATGTGCTGAACGCGCGTGGCATGCCACTTTCGAACGCCGACCTGATCAAGAATCTCCTTTTCGCGCGTCTTCAAGGAGGGCAAAAAAGTGAGGAGCTTGAAGAGCGTTGGTTAGAGCTTGAGGAAACGATCGGGATAGATCGGCTTGATCAGTTTTTTGCCCATCATCGCTCCTCACTCGTAGCAGTGAAGTCACGAAAAGCCCTTCACGAAGAATTCGAGCCCATAATTGAGAGATCTGCTAGTCCGTTTATGTTCCTGGACCAGATCATTGCGTCTGCGAAAAACTACGTGCGCATTCTGCAAGCCAACTTCGATGACAGCATGGCGTTAAGGTCGCTACGCTCCCTCCACCGTGTTGCTTTCGAAGAGTGGATACCACCGCTTCTTACTTTCCTCAATCAACCAGTTCCGAATATGAGCGAGGGTGAATTCGTGGTGCTTCTTGAGAAAATTACCTATCAAAATTGGATACGGAGACTGGCCTTCACAGCCCGTTTAACGGTTTATTTTCAGCTCATCAATGCGATCCGAGACGGCAAAACATCCGAAGAGATCATCTCGATTTTCCGTGGCGGTGCTAACGACACGGAATTTAGGTCACTGCTCGATGGCGAGGTGTATGGTCGGCCGTTCGCGCACGCAGTGTTGATGCGACTAGAAGAAGCCGATCAAGATGAGTCCGTTACAAAGACATATCGAGGGAAAATCACCATTGAACACGTCCTTCCTCAAGCCTTGAAGGACGAATACTGGTCAGACAGGTTCACAGATGAAGAACACCGCTCTTGGCTGCACAGGCTGGGCAATCTTGCCCTTCTGGCTGGGACGAAAAACTACCGAGCGCAATATTTCTCATTTACTCGAAAGAAGGACATTTATGCGGAAAAAAACAAGATCGTGTCCTTCGACACGACAAAGCAGGTCTTAGGCGTGGATGATTGGACGCCGGACCAGCTTGGAGATCGTCACGGTAACTTAATGTCTCGGGCAATGGCCGTTTGGACCTTGGGCGTGGCGTGGTGCCCCCTGGATCCGAGTCTCGCAGTCACGAGAAGGAGTGATCCAAAGGGATAGGGTGTCTACAACTTGAAATACGCCCATAATTGGTGCTCTAATAAGAAAAAATAGCGCCGGGGGGCGTGAGTGATGCGTATATGCGTTGGGGTCCGCCGACTTTGGTCGGTTCTTTGCTTTTTGACACTCTTCACTACGGCTGGTTTTGCGGCAGAACGAACCTTTGGGCCGTTCTCAGTTGATGACGGCCATCCAGATGTCATTGCCTTGAATGGCGAAATCGGCGTTGGCGCAGCGCTCGATTTTCGCCGCGTGCTGCAAGCAGCACCGAGCGCCAAACTTTTCGTGTTAAACAGCCCAGGCGGGACAGTGGCGATGGCGCTGCTCATCGCCGATGATGTGCAACAGCGCAATCTTGCGACGTTTATTCCCAAAGGCTCCAGCTGCTACTCTGCCTGTGCCTACATCTTTCTTGCTGGAAATGAGCGTCAGGTTGATGGCGAACTCGGCGTTCACCAGATCTCAAATGACAGTGGCAACCTGGTTAGTGCGCAATATTCCATTTCGGACATTCTTGATGTCCTAAACCGCTTCAATACACCTATTGAAGTTCTTACCGTCATGTTCAAAACGCCGCCGAAGGACATGCACGTCTTTACGTCAGAGGAGGTTGCGCGCTTTCACATCAATCGTAAGCCGGGAACGCAAGCGCCCGCTGACGCGGTGAAAACAGCCGAACACGAATTCGAACCCGATGGGGCTGCAACGAACCCAACAACGCCGGTGGTTTTGGCGCCTGCCAGTGGTCCAACAGAAACCGCACCGGAAGCGCTGAGCGGGCAAGCCGAGGCGAAGCTGTCGGCGATCGAACAATATGCCAAACGGCCAACGCGCATGGCAGTCTACACTGGCCTTGATCTGTTTGGCGATGATATCTCGTCGGTGCGCACCAGCGATGCGGCGCAATGCGCCAGGAGCTGTCTTGCGATGAACGGACAATGCAAGGCATTCACCTTTAACGCCAATGCGCGTGTGGCACGTGGCCCAAACTGTTTCCTTAAAGCCAGTGAAGGCACCGCTGACGGCAACGCGGTTGCGGTCTCCGGTAAGTTTCTCAGCAGTGCCGATCCGGACCCACAACAGTTCTCGATGGGCACGATCGACCCGAAACTGGCTCTGTTCAAGGACGTGGATTTACCCGGCGGCGATCTCTCCAGGCGGCCGGCGCAGAAGAACGGCACGGCGCAGCAGTGTCGTTTGGCGTGTGTTGCCGACAACCGCTGCATCGCTTTTACCTTCATCAAGCGCAAAAGCGAGTGTTGGCTGAAGGGCGCGGTCGGCACCCCAATCTACGGCCAGGACATGGTGACGGGGGTGAAAAAGATGCAAACCTTCGCGCCGACCTCGATCATCAGCTTGCAATAGAGCGTTCAGAGCGCGGTTGCGGTTCTATAGTGCGCTTTTACCCTGACAGTCCGCCGGGAAATATCAGTTCCATAATGGGCGTTATGCGACGTGGACCATCGCGGCCGGCACATTCTATTTTCAACTGCAACAGATACTAAACCCTCTTTGTTTTCAGGAGGATGCAATGCCCTGTCGTTTCCGTCAGTTGAATATGAATGA